>NZ_JBWKFA010000001.1:1240098-1437825 GCF_056435185.1 Streptomyces sp. NPDC044003
GGTCGCCGCCGCACCGCAGACCGTCGCCACCGTCGCGGCCGCGTCGGAGGCCGGTGATCCGATCGTCCTCACCCCGGGTGCCGAGGTGACGCAGCTCGGCACCACCGGATATCTGGCGGTCACGGGGCACGATGTCGAGGCGGAGTCCGGACCGTGGTACGAAAAGGTCTGGTACCGGTACTCCGGCGGCAGCTCGGTCCTCCAGGACAGGTCGAGCTACGGCAGCGTGCTCGACGCGGCGGCCCCGTCCGACATCGTCGCGACGTACCGGTACGACAGAGGGCAGATCACGCTGCGTGACATGGCCGCGCCCGCGGGCACTCCTCCGGTTCTGATCGACCTGACCGCCATCCAGCCCACGTCCATCACCGCGGTCGCCGCGGTCGGCGCCACCGTCGTCGCCCGGCGCTATGACGGCGACGGGAAGCAGACCCCCCTCCTCGTGAGCAAGACCGGCGGCACGCAGACCGCCCGGACGATCAACGGCCTTCCGACGGGGCTGACCGATTTCCGCGTGGAGACCGCCGACAAGGACGGCATCGCGCTCATCTCCTACACGTCCGCCGCGGGCAGCGGCCTGGCCCTGGTGGACACCCGCACCGCGGCCGCGACCGAGACGTACGCCCGGCCGACCGGCCAGAACGGCTGGGACAAGCCCTCCTTCTCGGCCACGCGCGTCTCCTGGTGGGAGCACACCGCCACCACCTCGGCCCTCGTCGTCGCCGACCGCGCGACGAAGGAGACACAGCGCTTCGACTTCCCCGACCAGTCGCGGAGGACCACGCTGTCGGCGCCCCTCGGCGACTGGGTCCTCTACGGCACCTACAACGCGCCGGGATTCAGTTCCCCGTCCGACCGGCTGGCGCCGCTCACCGCGCGGTCCCTGAAGGGCGGGGAGACCGTCAAGCTCCTCGACCGCGTGACGAGCGCCCCCGTGACCGGGCCCGACGGCACCCTGTACGTGCAGGGCGGGACCGTCGAGCACGGCGAGGGGCTGTACCGGATCACGCTCGGGCCGGACGGTGTCCCCTCGGTCCGGCAGGCGTTCGACAGCGGCCGGTCGACCGCCCTCACCCTCACCAAGACCGGGTTCGGCTCGTCCGTCGTGCTGGACCCGCAGGTGGACGGTCCCCAGTTCACCTGGACCTTCTCGCACCCGAACTTCGCCTACGACGTGACGCTCACGAACAAGGCGAACGGACAGAAGAAGGTCTTCCGGGGCACCTGGGGGCGGCTCGAAACACTCCAGATCATCTGGTACGGCAACTTCGACCCCGCCGAGGGGGGACTGACCGGCCCCTGGACCCCCGGCGCGTACACCTGGGAGCTCAACGCCGTCCCCTCGGACGGCATCGGCCCGAACGTGCACGCCACCGGCGACTTCACGCTCTCGTACACCCACCGGGCGCACGACTACAGCGGCAACGGCACCCCGGACCTGTTCGCGCGGGACGCCGCCGGCAAACTGTGGCGCGCCGACAGCCAACTCGCGTACACCACGTGGGGGTACGAGCCCCTGCCGAACGGTGCCCCCGTGGCCGTCGGTACGGGTTGGAACATCTACGACCAGATCGAATCGGTCGGCGACGTCGCGGGCACGGGCGTGGCGGACACCATCGCCCGTGACAAGACCGGCGTCCTCTGGCTCCACCAGGGCACGGGCGTCGGCGAGAAGCCCTTCCGCGACCGGGTGAAGGTCGGCGGCGGCTGGCAGATATACAACCAGCTCGCGGGCGGCGGCGACCTGACCGGGGACGGCCGCGCCGACCTCGTCGCCCGCGACAAGGCCGGCGACCTCTACCTCTACAAGGGCACCGGCAACGCCGCCGCGCCCTTCGCGCCCCGCAAGAAGATCGGCTACGGCTGGGGCATCTACAACCAGCTCACCGCCGTCGGGAACACCGCCGGAGGCCCGGCCGGAGACCTGCTCGCCCGCGACTCCGCCGGCGTCCTCTGGCTCTACCTCGGCAAGGGCGACGGCACCTTCGCGTCCCGCGTGAAGGTCGGCGCCGGCTGGAACGCGTACAGCCAAATCGTCGGCATCGGCGACGTCGACAAGGACGGGCATGCCGACCTGTACGTCTACGGCCCGAACAAGACCGCGTACTACTACGCCGGTACGGGCCTCTGGAGCATGCCCTTCGTGGCCCGCCGGGCCTCCGGCCTGCTCCTGAACGCGGGCACCACGACCTACAACCACGTGTCCTGACGGAACCGGCCGGGTGAACCGGAGGCAATGCAACCCTTCGGCCTGCTCGCGTGTCTCACAGAACGGTACGCACGCATGTGCGTGCCGTTCGATGCTGAGGAGAAACACTCGTGACTTCACGCACGGCACGGCGCCGGCTCTCCACCGCGATCACCGCAGTACTCGCCGTCACGGCGGGTACTGCGCTGGTGTCCGCGCCCTCCGCGGGCGCGGCCACGGCAGTCGCCCCGGCCGCCGTCAGAGCGGCCGGGGACACGGCGAACGCGGAGGCCGTGGCCGAGCTGCCGGTCGGATCGGAGATCACGAGCGCGGGACCGGGCGGGTATCTCACGTCCACCGAGCAGTACAACTCCGAGGGCTATATCTCGTACGACTACTACTGGCGCCGCCCGGACGGCACTTCCACGCTCGTGGTGGCCGCCTGGGGCAACGGGGGCGCGCTGCCCAACACCGCCGTGTCCGACATCGTGCCGGTCCCCCAGAACTACGACAACCGCATCATCCGGCTCCGCGACATGTCCGCGCCGGCCGGGACCGCGCCCGTCGTCTTCGACCTGAACGCACTGTCGACCCCGACCGCCCGGTACTCGTACGTCGCCACGATCGGCTCGAAGCTCCTGGTCCAGGTGACGCCCACGAGCGGCGCGAAGGAGCTCCGCCTCCTCACCAAGCCCGGCGAGACCGGCACGAAGATCACCGGCCTGCCCGCCGACATCGACACCGTCGACAACGTGCGCGCCACCGACGGCACCGCGCTCCTCGCCTACCGGAGCACCACCAGCGGCACGTACGGCGTCGTCACCGTCGACCTGGCGACGGCCACCGCCGGTACCGCCCACACGGCGGTCCCGTCCGGCTGGAACAGCTCGGTCGCCGTCGTCGACGCGACGCACACGGCCTGGTGGCAGGACAACACCACCCTCGTGGTCGCCGACACCACCGGCGGCTCCCCGAAGCCGATCGCCCTCGACCGGGCCGAGGCCCCGACCGTCGGCCTCCTCGGCGACTGGGTCGCCTACGGCACGGCGACCGGCGTCGGCGGCGGCACGGCCGGCGACCCGCAGCTTCCGCTCACCGCGCGCCCGATCGCCGGCGGCGACCCGGTGAAGCTGCTCGACCGCGTGTCGACCGTCGTCCCGGGCCCCAACAACACCCTGCTCGCCCGCGGCGGGACCGTCGAACACGGCGAGGGCATCTACAAGGTCGCCCCGGGCGCCGACGGCAAGCCGACCGCCACGCTCGTCTCCTCCACCGGCGAGGACACCGCGCTCACGTTCAAGAAGACCAACGTCGGCCCCGTCGTCGACCTCGACCCGATGAACAACCGGGTCCGGCTGTCGTGGGAGCTCTCGCACAAGGGCTACACGTTCGACGTGAGCCTGATCCACAAGGCGACCGGCAAGCGGTACCGCTACAGCATGGAGTCGAGCTACGGCAAGGACTTCAACTTCCTCTGGCGCGGGAACTTCTCCTACTCGGAGGCCGACCCCGGCGAGAACGCCTACAACGGCGACTATCGCTGGGAGCTCAACGCCAAGCCGACGAACGGCATCGGCGGCGACCTCCACGAGACCGGCGACTTCACCGTCACCCGCTCCCCCAAGGTCCACGACTACACGAACAACGGCTCGCCGGACCTCCTCGGCCGCGACTCCCACGGCACCCTGTTCCGGCTCGACACCGTCTACGACGCGTGGAAGGCGAAGGTCGCCCCGGCGGAGTACCCGACCTACATCGGCTCGGGCTGGAACTACCCGCAGATGGAGTCCGTCGGCGACGTCGCGGGCACCAACGCGCCCGACGTCATCGGCGTCGACTCGGCCGGTGTCCTGTGGCTGCACCCCGGGACCGGCGACTGGCGGAACCCGCTCGGCACCCGCGTCAAGGTCGGCGGCGGCTGGCAGATCTACAACAAGCTCGCCGGAGGCTCCGACCTGACCGGCGACGGCCGCGCGGACCTCGTCGCCACCGACAAGGCGGGCGACCTGTACCTCTACAAGGGCACGGGCAACACCGCCGCCCCCTTCGCGGCCCGCAAGAAGATCGGCTACGGCTGGGGCATCTACAACCAGCTCACCGCCACCGGCAACCTCGCCGGAGGCACCGCCGGAGACCTCGTCGCCCGCGACTCCGCCGGCGTCCTCTGGCTCTACCTCGGCAAGGGCGACGGCACCTTCGCCTCCCGCGTGAAGGTCGGCGCCGGCTGGAACCAGTACAGCCAGATCGTCGGCGTCGGCGACGCGAACATGGACGGCCGCAACGACCTTTACGTCTTCGGCCCCGACAACACCTCCTACGTCTACAACGGCACCGGCGGCTGGAGCGCACCCTTCGCCACCCGCGTCCCCACGGACGCCTTCACCAACACCAGCATCAAGTACACCAACATCCTCTGACGCACCCTCCGTACAACCATTCGGGCCCCCCACGGGTCAGGTACGGGCACGGTGGATCATCCACCGTGCCCGTACCGCCGAGGAGGGTCACACCTTGAGCACCGCCCGCACGTCCCGGCTGCGCCTCGCCGCAGCCGTCGCCGCCGCGCTCGCCGTCACCACCGCCGGACTGACCGCACCGGCCTTCGCGGCGCCCTCGAACACCCCCGCCGCCGTGGCCGCCGAGCAGCAGGACGTCCTCACCGTCCCGGCCGGCACGAGCGTCGTCACCAGTGGCCCCACCGGCTACCTGACGGTCCACATAGAGGGCGAGACGCCCGTCTTCACTTGGACGCGGCACGAGGACGGCGCCCGGACCAGGCTTCCCGGGCAGCGGTACGGGGGCAGCCCCGGCACGGACATCGTCGTCCGGATCGAGGGGACCACTTACACGTACGTCGACATGTCCACGGGCGCCGAGGTGGCGTCCTACGACACCAGCACACTCGGCCCCGGGACCTTCAGCCCGCTCCGCTACATGGGGACCACGTTCGTCGCGTCCACCTACGTGAACAACGCCCGCGAGGTGCACCTGTTCAGCAAGGAGCAGGGCGTCACGGTCGACCGAAAGCTCACCGACATACCCGCCGGTGCCACCTACATGCGGTTCGACACCAGCGGCCCGGGCACCCTCGTCGTCCGCTACCGCACCACGACGAACGGCGTGTACGACAACCACATCGCGCTCGTGGACGTCGCCACCGCGAAGGTCTTCGAGACGTACGACACGCAGGCGACGGACGCCGCCTCCGCCTCGGCCCTGTCGGCGACGCACCTGGCCTGGATCGAATGGCCTTCCTCCACCATGGCGACGCTCGCGGTGGCCCGCCGGGGCACCACGGAGATCACGCGCACCCCGCTGGGCGAGGCGAACTCCAGCTCCATGTCCGTCAAACTCGTCGGCGACTGGGTCGCCTACGCCCGGCTCAACGGCGCCACTGCCACCTCCCCCAGCCCGCTCTACTCCCTCACCGCCCGCTCGCTCACCGACCCGCAGCGCACGGTCAAGCTCCTGGACGACGTCGCGAACGCCACCAAGAGCGCCGACGGCAGTGTGTACGCCACCGGCGGCACCGTCGAGCAGGGCGAGGGTGTCTACCGGATCGCCCCCGGGGCCGACGGCGTCCCGGCCGCCACGATGGTGGCGAGCACGGGTGTGCCGACCGCGCTCGACGCGAAGGTCCGCACAGCCTCCTCGGCGGTCGACTTCGCCGCCGGCGCAGACGCTTACGTCGTGGGGGAGTTCAGCAGGGCTGCGAACGCAACCGTCGTCTGGACCCACAACACCACGGGCAGGTCCTTCACCGCGGAGTTCGGGCGGGGCTCGAAGGGTGGCTCGGTGTTCTTCACCGGGATGCTCGACGACAAGACCTCCGCGCCGCTCGGCGACTACACCTGGAAGCTGACCGCCAAGCCCACCAACGGCATCGGGCCGTCGCAGGAACTGACCGGCACGCTCAAGGTCACGGCCAAGCCCGCCCCGCACGACTTCTCGGACAGCGGCGTCCCGGACATCCTCGTCCGGGACAGCGCGGGCCGGATCATCAACTACGACGCCCGCCAGACGCTGTACGAGACCGGGCAGCACGGCGACCCCGCGAAGCGGTCCACGGTGGTCATGGGCACCGGCTGGCAGATCTACGACCGCGTCCTCGCCCCCGGGAACTTCGACGCCTCCCCGCAGGCCGACGTCGTCACCCGGGACCGCGACGGCCGCCTCTGGCTGCACTCGGGCACCGGCCAGGCCCTCGCCCCCCGCAAGCAGATCGGCACCGGCTGGGGCATCTACCGCCACCTCACCGGCGGCAGCGACCTCACCGGCGACGGCCGGGTCGACCTCCTCGCCACCGACAACGCCGGCGTCCTGTGGCTCTACCAGGGCACGGGCGATTCCAGCGCCCCCTACAAGGCCCGCAAGAAGATCGGCACCAACTGGGGCATCTACAACCGCATCACGGGCACCGGCGACATCGCCGGAGGCCCCGCCGGAGACCTCGTCGCCCGCGACACGGCTGGTGTCCTCTGGCTCTACCTCGGCAAGGGCGACGGCACCTTCGCGCCCCGCGTCAAGATCAGCTCCGGCTGGGACCAGTACATCGACATCGTCGGAGTCGGCGACGTCAACCGGGACGGCCGCCCCGACCTGGTCGTCCAGGGCGGCACGGGCGGCACGCCCGAGACCCTCGCCTTCTACCGGGGCACTGGCAATTGGCGAGCCCCCTTCGGCTCCCGTAAGGGGGTCTACAACCCCGAGCCGCTCGGCACGGGCGCCGTGACCCTGTTCTGACCGTCCGAACCGTTCGCACCTCAGGAAGGCACCACCTTGCTTCACCCACGTACGACCCGGTTCGGACTCGCCGCGGCCGTCACCGCCGTACTCGCCGTCACCACCACCGCCGGGCTCGCGACCCCGGCCTTCGCCGCCGCGCCGACCGCCCCCGTACAGGCCGTCATGGGTGAGCAAGACACCCTGCTCACGCTCCCGGCCGGCTCGAAGCTCATCAGCGCCGGCCGTTCCGGCATGCTGAGCGTCACCGACGGGCAGGCCCTCACCTACCGCTGGACGCGCTTCTCCGACGGCGTCACCACCACACTGTCCGGCAGTCGTGCGGGGGCACAGGGCACGGACACCGTCGTCACGCAGAACGGGAGCGCGTACACGCTCACCGACATGAGCGGGGCCTCGGAGCCCGTCGCGATCGACACCTCCGCCTTCAACACGGCCGCCACCCCGTACACCCTCAACAGGGTCGTCGGTTCCACCCTCGTCATGACGACGAGCGTGGCCGGTGTCCTGGAGTTCCACCTGGTCTCCAAGGAGGACGGCCAGGTCGTCAACCGCAAGGTCGTCCTGCCCGGGGGCGCACAACCGTACAAGGCGTACACCAACGGCCCCGGCACCCTCACGCTCCACTACACGGTCAACGGGGTCGGGCCGGAGCACGTGTGTGTGGTGGACCCGGCCACCGGGGCGGTCACCGAGACGTACGACACGCCGACATCCACGGCCTCCGTATGGTCCACCGTCGTGGCCCCGACACACGTGGCCTGGATGGAGACGCCCTATGGCGGGGGCTCGATCCTCGCCGTCGTCCGCCGGGGCACCACGGAGGTCGAACGGACGCTGCTGGATCCCTACGGCAGCACGGACGAAGTCCTGCTCCGGCAGGTCGGCGACTGGGTGACGTACGACCGGGACGGCGGCGGCACCGCCACCTGGACCGACACGCTCCACCCCCTCACCGCCCGCTCCCTGAAGACCGGCGAGACGGTCAGGCTCCTCGACCACGTCCAGTCCAGCACCGTCGACGCCGACGGCAACCTGCTCGTCCTCGGCGGCACGGTCGAGCACGGCGAGGGCCTCTACCGCATCGCCCCCGGCGGCGACGCCACCCCGGCCGCGACCCTGGTGACGAGCGCCGGGCGGCCCACCGTCCTCACGGTGGAGAAGGAAACCCTCCCGCCGAGCGGCGTCGTCGACTTCGACAGCAACGGCGGTGTGATGAAGGCGTCGTGGTCGTTCAGCCGGTTCAACGCGACCGTGAGCCTGAACATCACCCACACCGCGTCCGGCCAGACCGGCGGCCGCGTCTACCTCTTCCCGAGTCCGGGGGTGACCGACTTCCCGTTCGCATGGAAGGGAACCTTCTACAACGGCCTCCCGGCGTACAACGGCGACTACACCTGGAAGATGACGGCGAAGCCCGCCAACGGCATCGGCCCGAGCATCGTCCGTACCGGCGCCTTCACCCTCACCCGCGCGCCGAGGCCGCACGACTTCGACGACAACGGCTCGCCGGATCTCCTCGCCCGGGACGAGACCGGCCATCTGCGCTCGTACGACGTCCAGCAGATCGAGAGCTCCCCCACGACCGGGAGGAAGCCGGACCCGGTGGACCTCGGTACGGGCTGGTCCACGTTCGACCGGATCACGGCCACCGGCGACATCGCCGGCACGACCGCCGGAGACGTCGTCACCCGCGACAAGACCGGCGTGCTCTGGCTCCACCAGGGCAACGGCAAGGGTCTCGGCCCGCGTACGAAGATCGGCGGCGGCTGGCAGATCTACAACAAGCTCACCGCCGGCTCCGACCTCACCGGCGACGGCCGCCCGGACCTCCTCGCCACCGACAAGGCCGGCGACCTGTACCTCTACAAGGCCACGGGCAACACCGCTGCGCCCTTCGCCCCGCGCAAGAAGATCGGCTTCGGCTGGGGCATCTACAACCAGCTGACCGCCACGGGCAACCTCGCGGGCGGCGCCGCCGGAGACCTCGTCGCCCGCGACAGCGCAGGCGTCCTCTGGCTGTACCTCGGCAAGGGCGACGGCACCTTCGCGTCCCGCGTGAAGGTCGGCGCCGGCTGGAACCCGTACAACAGCCTCGTCCGCGTCGGCGACGTCGACCAGGACGGCAAGAACGACCTCATCGCGTACGAGACGGACGGCAGCTTCTACAGCACCCTGTACGTGTACAACGGCACGGGCGACTGGCGGGCCCCCTTCAAGCCCCGCCGGGCGCTGTACAACCCCGGTCTGGGCGACGGCGCGGTCGAACTCTTCTGACCCGACGGTCTACGGCCGGTCCGTCGGCACGGTCGCCCAGACCGTCTTGCCGACGGACCGGTCCCTCACACCCCACGCCGTGGCGAGGGCGGCGACGAGCAGCAGCCCGTAGCCGCCCTCGTCCGGTTCCCGGGCCGGCACCGGCCGCCGCTCCCCGCGCGCGTCGGACAGCTCGACCCGTACGTGGTCGTCGCCCCGCTCCATCCGCACCTCGAAGTCCCGCCCCGGCACCCACCCGTGCTGGACGGCGTTGTTGGCGAGCTCGGCGACGACCAGGGCGGTGGCATCGGCCGCCGTTCCCGTGACGCCCCAGTCGTGGAGCTGCTGCACGGCGAGTAACCGCGCCAGGCGTGCGCCCCGGCGCGTTGCCGAGAGCCGGAGCGTGAACTCACCGGTTGGGGTGGCGGTTTCGGATTTCATGCCCCCGAGCCTGGGCCCCCGGCCGTACGCTGACCAGCAGCGACGCCACGACGCTGGGTAACTGTACGGGTACGCCAAGAGGGCGGTACGGATGTCGGGGAACGAGGAGGAGCGGCCGGAACGGCCCTCCGAGGTGGACGGTACGGCGCACCTTTTCCGGGCGCTGGGCAAACAGATGAAGGCCCTGCGCAGGAACGCGGGCCTGAGCCAGGCGGAGCTGGCCTCGATCACACATTGCAGTGAAGATTTGATCTCCTCGATCGAGCGGGGTGTACGAGTCCCCCAGCCGGACTTTCTGGTCATGGTCGACCCGCTGCTGGGGGCGGGCGGGGTGCTGGCGGCTGCGGCGGATGATGTTCGGGAGGCGTTGGCGCGGGCGCGGGTACGGCACCCGGACTGGTTCCGGAGTTTCGCCAAGGCGGAGGCGGAGGCGGTGGCCTTGCATTACTACGAGGTGCAGGCCGTCCCAGGCTTGTTGCAGACACACGCGTACGCGCGGGCCGTCATGCGACACCGTCGACCCGTCTGGGACGAGGAGACGATCGACAAGTGGGTAGCAGACCGCATGGCTCGGCAGACACTCCTCGACAAGTGGCCGCCGACGACGGTCAGCTTCGTCCTTGAGGAGGTCGTCCTGCGCCGTCCCACCGGGGGCCTGCGGATCCATCGCGAACAGCTCCGACACATCGCTGACGTCGCGGGCCGCCGCACGGTTCATCTCCAGGTAATGCCACTGACGAAGGATGACCACCCCTCCCTCGACGGCGCCTTCACACTCCTGACCCCCAAGGGGCGACGAGAGGTCGCGTATACCGAGATCTACGGGCACCCTCGGCTGATCACCGACCCAGAAGAGGTGCGCGTGTACACCGAGCGCTATGGGATCCTGCGGTCACAGGCACTCTCGCCCCACGAGTCCCTGGAGTTGATCGAAAAGATGCTGGGAGAGCTATGAGCACCGCGGATCTGGCCTGGTTCAAAAGCAGCTACAGCAGCGGCGAAGGCGGCAACTGCATCGAGGTCGCCTACAACTGGCGCAAGTCCAGCTACAGCAGCAGCGAAGGTGGCGAGTGCGTCGAGGTCGCCGCCCACCCCACCCTCGTCCACATCCGCGACTCCAAGAACCCCCACGGCCCCCAGCTCGCCGTATCCCCCTCCTCCTGGGCCGCGTTCCTGGACGTAGCATCCCGGGCGTGACCTCCATAAAGTTCGTTCTCTTCGACGTCGACGGCACCCTCATGGACGCCGTCGAGAATCAGCGCCGTGTCTGGCACAAGTGGGCCGCGCGGTACGGGCTCGACGGCGCCGAGGTGTACGCCACGGCGCTGCGGACGCGGCCCGTGGAGACCTTCGCGGCCGTCGTGCCGGGCGAGGACCCGGACGAGTGCCTCGCCCTGCTGCACGCGCTGGAGGACGAGGACGTCCGTACGGGTTCGTACACGGCCTTCGAGGGGGCGGCGGAACTGCTCGCCGGCCTCCCCGCCGACCGGTGGGCGCTCGTCACGTCGAACTACGAGCACCGGGTGCGGGGACGGTTCGAGCGGACCGGTCTCCGCTTCCCGGGGCTCATCATCGACGCGGCCTCCGTCGCCGAGGGGAAGCCGTCGCCCGTCCCGTACCTCACCGCCGCCAGGAAGCTGGGCGCGGACCCGGCGGAGTGCCTGGTGATCGAGGACGCGCCGTCCGGGGTCCGGTCGGGTCTGGACGCCGGGATGACGGTCTGGACCGTCAACACCCCGGCCCCGCACCCGGACGCCCACCGCCACTTCCCGACCCTCGCGGAGGCGGCGCCGCACATCGCGGGCGCCCTCGCCCAGGGCGTGTAGGTCGGGAACTGGCCTACACGCCGCCTAGTTTCGCTCCATGAACGCCAACGAACCGGTCAAGGCCGTCCCGGACGGCTACACCACCGTCACGCCCTGGATCATCGGAAGCGACACCGCGGGGCTCATCGACTACGTGGAGCGGGCCTTCGGCGCCGAGGATCTGGGGCGGTTCGTCCTGGAGGACGGCACCATCGGCCACGCCGAGCTGAGGATCGGGAACGGGCGGCTGATGGCCTTCGACAGCCCGCCCGGCTGGGCACCGACGCCCGCATTCATCCGACTGTACGTGGAGGACGCGGAGGCCGTTCACCGGCGTGCGGTCGAGGCCGGCGGGACCTCCGTCACGGAGGTCACTCACCTGTTCTTCGGTGACAAGGTCGGGCGCGTGCGCGACCCCTTCGGCAACCTGTGGTGGATCCAGACCCACATCGAGGACGTCGACGCGGAGGAGATGGGCCGACGGATGACGGACCCCGTGTTCACCCGTGCCATGGAGTACGTGTCGGGGGCGCTGTACGACCCGGAGCGGCGGGAGCCGCCGGCGGCCCCCAGCAGGCCATCGCCCGCATGACCGTCCAGGCCGAGGCGCTCGGGCGCAGCGTCGCCGATCTGCTGTCCGCCCCCTGGTCACAGTCGACATAGGGCCATGCGCGGTGCGGGTCGGGTTCTCGGGGTGGGCCTGCTTCGTGGGCCTCGGGTGGGACCGCCCTCTTTCCGAGAGTCGCTCCTTCCGGCGGCGCGTCAAGGGCGCCTACGGCGTCGCTTCGCGATGGGCTGCGCCCACCCTTGACCCGCCACCTCCAGGAGCGAAAGACCTCTCGGAGGGCGGTCCGGGGGCCGGGGTCCCCGGAGAGGCCCGGGCAGTATCCGGGGCCGGTGCCCGGCCGCCGGGCCGGTGGGTGGGGGCTGGGTTCGCGGCAGGGGTGGACGGGACCAGTTCCCTCGGCTCTTGGTGCGCGGTCGTTGAATGGGGCGACCCGGCCGGGCTCAGCGGCTGACGGCCGTCTCTCGGCCGGGATTCAGGCCCCGCCGGTCACTCCCGGTGGGGGTTGGGCGGGTCTCGGGCGAGGAAACGCTCGACAACTCCCGCCAAGGAGGCCGAGATGCCCGATATGCCGCTTCTTCCTTTCCGGTTACCGCGAGTAGGCAGACGTTATTCACGTACCAACCCTCCCCACCCCCGACTACGCTCCCCCTACCCCGGGTGCTGACAAGCTCGGGGAACAGACCGGCGGCCGTGTCTGCCTAGCTCCTGCTCGGAGCGGGGTCCGTCTCATGGCGGGCGGCCGCCGGCACCCTTCCCCCCCACCGGGAATGACCAGCGGGGCCTGAAGCCCGGCCCCAAGACGGCCGCCGGCCGCAGAGCCCGGCCGGGCCGCCCCATTCAACTGCCGCGCACCCACAGACGAGGCAAACGGTCCCACCCACCCCCGCCACAAACCCAGCCCCACCCCACCGGCCCGCCGGCCGCCCTCCGGCCCCGGACACTGCCCGGCCCCCCGCGCGGCCCCGCCCCCGGCCGCCCTCCGAGTGTGAAAAGGCGGCCTCCGCCGCCGGGTCAAGGGTGGAGCGCAGCGGAATCGGCGAAGCCGACGCGACGAAGGAGCGCCCTTGACGCGGTGGTGGAGGCCGCCACACTCGGAAAGAGGGCGGCCGCACCAGAAGCCCGCGAAGCCGGGGCACTCCGAGAGCCTCAAGACCCACACCCTCGCCGCCGGGCACTCCGAGAGCCTCAAGACCCACACCCTCGCCGCCGGATCACACCGAGGGCGGCCTCAAGACCCGCACCCTCAGCCGACCCTCCACGGCCGCAGCTTCTCCGGGTTCCGTACCGCCCAGATGCGCCTGATCCGCTCCCCCGCGATCTCGAACGCGAACACGGTCACGAGGTCGCCGTCCTGCCACGCCACCAGGCCGGGCACGCCGTTGACCGTGCGCTCCTGGAAGGTCGTACGGCCGTCCCACAGGCGGGCGATCTCGGCGTAGGCGTGGGCGATCCTCTCGCCGCCCACGATCGGGCGCGGGTGGGTGACGGCGAGTCCGCCGCCGTCGGCGGTCGCGACGGCGGCGGGGTCGAGCAGGCCGACCAGGGCCTCGATGTCCTTCGCCTCCCACGCCGTCCTGAACCGCCTCACGACGCCCTCCTGTCCGGCGCTCGGGCCCGCCGGGCTCTGTGCCGTGCGGACGCGGCGGCGGGCGGAGGAGGCCAGTTGGCGGCAGGCGGCCGGGGTGCGGCCGACGATCTCGGCGACCTCGCCGAAGGGGTAGCGGAAGACGTCGTGGAGGACGAACGCGACGCGCTCGGCCGGGGTCATGGCGTCCAGGATGACGAGGAAGGCCATCGTCACGGACTCGTCGAGGGTGATCCGGTCGGCGGGGTCGTTCCCGCCGGCGCCCGCGGTGGGTTCGGGCAGCGGTTCGGGGATCCAGTCGCCCACGTACGTCTCGCGCCTGACCCGCGCCGAGCCGAGCAGGTTCAGGCAGATGCGGCCGGCGACGGTCATCAGCCAGGCGCCGGGCTGCTCGATGGCCTGCTGTTCGCGGGCGGACAGGGCGTACCAGCGGGCGTACGTCTCCTGCACGACGTCCTCGGCGTCCGCGAGGGAGCCGAGGAGTCGATAGCCGAGGTTGATCAGCCGACGCCGCTCGCTCATGATCTCGGCTCCCGTGGTCATGGTCGGCCGTCTCCCTCGCTCGTGTGTGTGCCTCCACCCATACGACAGGACAGCGCACCGGAATGTGAGGCCGTCGCGTCGCCTCACATTCCGGGGGGCTGCGTTGTCTTCCCGGTGTCGCCCTGCCGAGGGCGGCAACCGGACGGAGAGGGGAACCCCGATGAACGACTTCCAGGCCATCGCGGACCGCGTCGAGATCGAGGCGCTGCGCGGCGAGTTCACCGACGCGGCGATGATGCGCGACCGGCCCCGGCTGGCCGCGCTGTTCACGCCGGACGGTGCCCTGCGCATGCCGAACATCCCCGTCGAGCAGATCGGCCGCGAGGAGATCCTCGCCGGGGGCGAGCGGCTGCAGGCCCAGTGGGACTTCTTCGTGCAGAACACCCACCCCGGCACGATCACGCTCGACGGCGACACGGCGACCGGCCGCGCGTACATCCAGGAGATCGCGCGCGCCCTCGACGGGCGTCAGGGGCTGAACTACGCGGTCTACCACGACCGTTACCGGCGGACGGAGGAAGGCTGGAGGTTTGCGGAGCGGGTGTACGAGGTGAGGTATCTGGACACCTCCCCGCTGACGGGCGCGGCGCCGCAGGGCTCCGCTCCGGCCGTGTCCTTCGCCGACGCGGCGGCGGACGAGCGGCTGGAGCGGGTGGCCGCCGCGCTGCGTGCCAACGGCTTCGCGGCCGAGGTACTCGACGACGTCGCGGAGGCACGGGCCCGTATCAAGGGTCTGATCCCGGAGGGCTCCAGTGTGCTCACCGGAGCCAGTGAGACCCTCCGGCTCTCCGGCATCGACGAGGACCTCAACGACGGCGGCCGGTACGACGCCGTCAGGCCGCGCATCCGGTCGATCGACCGTGCGACCGGCGCCGACGAGATCCGCAGGCTGGCCGCCTGCCCCGACTTCGTCGTCAACAGCGTCGCCGCCGTCACCGAGAGCGGGTCGCTCGTTCTCGCCTCAGGCAGCGGCAGCCAGCTCCCGGCCAACGCGGGCGGCGCCGCGCACGCGGTGTGGATCGTGGGCGCGCAGAAGGTGGTGCCGGACCTGAGCGCGGCCCTGCGCCGGATCGAGGAGTACGTACTCCCGCTGGAGAACTCCCGTTGCCAGGCGGTGTACGGGATGGACAGCGCGGTCAACCGGCTGCTCGTCCTCAACGCGGAACCGCGCCCGGGGCGGGGCACGGTGCTGCTCCTGCGGGAGGCGATCGGGTACTAGGACGGCTGGTGCGGCGCTGGAATAGGCCTGTACGGCGCCCGGTTGCAGCGGAACATGCGACGTGATCAGGAACCGTCCGGCGGCGGCATACATCCTCTGCTGGCCGGACGGTTCAGCCCCTACCGGTTCGACCCGTCGGCCGTCGTCGACGACGAGTCCCTGCGTCTGCTGCTCGAAGCGGCGCGGTGGGCGCCGTCCGCCGGGAACTCCCAGCCGTGGGGCTTCTTCGCGAGCCGGCCGGGCGAGCCGGACCACGAGCGGGTGGTCCGGCACCTGGCGCCCAGCTCGGCCCGGTGGGCGACGGACGCGGGGCTGCTGGTCGTCACGCTGACGCGCCGGTACGTCGACGACACGGAGCTGCTGTACTCCGAGTTCGCGGACTACGACCTGGGCCAGGCGATCGCCCACATGACCCTCCAGGCGGAGGCCCTGGGCCTGGCCTCCCACCAGTTCCGGGCCTTCGACATGGAGGCCCTCACCAAGGAGCTGAGTCCGAACCCGGGATGGGCGATCGTCTCGATGATCGCCCTGGGGAAGGCCGCCGGGGAGGCACCGGAGGGCCGGGACCGGCGCAGCGTGGCGGAGCTGCTGTCGGGTCCTTGGTCGCTGTAGGCGCAGGGGGCACAGGGGTGCCGAGCGCGAGAAGCCGCCCGAGTGGGCGGCTTCTCGTGGGTGGGCGGCCGGTCAGACGAGGTGGCTCATGCCGCCCCAGCCCTGGCCGATCTTGACGCCCGCCTTGAGGCTGTTGCTCATGCTGGCGTAGTGGTACAGGTCGCCGCTGCTCGTGAGGGTGGCGACCACGTCGGCGCGGCCGTCGCTGTCGATGTCCGCGAGGGTGAGCTTGTCGATGCCGCCCCAGTTCTGGCCGATCTGGATCGCGGAGGCGATGCCCGTGCTGGTGCCGACGTAGAGGTTCAGATCGGCGGTCGAGTTGACCTGCGCCACCAGGTCGGCGCGGCCGTCGCCGTTGAAGTCGCCGGCGGCCAGCTTGGACATGCCGGACCAGCCGGAACCGATCTGCTTGGTGTACGTCACGTCCGTGCCCGTACCCGAGTACAGGCGCAGGGTGGCGTCGTCCTTGCGGACCGCCGCGATGTCCGCCTTGCCGTCACCGGTGAAGTCGCCCGCCACGAAGTCCGACATCGCGTTCCAGCCGGTACCGATCACGGTGTGGGACTTGAAGCCGCCACCGCCGTTGCCGAGGTAGAGGTGCAGCTCGCCGGTCGCGGCGGCACGGGCGATCAGGTCGCTGTCGCCGTCGTTGTTGAAGTCCGCGGCCCTGACCTTGTCCATGCCGCCCCAGCCCGGGCCGACCTCGGACGAGGCGAAGCCGCCTTCGCCGTTGCCGGCGTACAGGCGCAGCTTGTCGTCGGCCGCGCTCACGCCGAGAAGGTCGTCGTTGCCGTCGCCGGTGAAGTCGTGGTCGCGCTGGACGGCCGGCTGGGTCGGGTACGGGTCCTGGTGGTCGGAGCCGAGGCCGGCGGCCGGGCCGCACGTGGGCCAGGCGCTTTCTCCCCGGGCGGCGAGGACCTTCTCGCCGATGAGGATCTGCTCCGTCTTGGAGGCCTGGTGGGGGTACGCGGCGTAGGCGCCGCCGCCGTAGGCGTCCCAGGTGGACTTCAGGAACTGCAGTCCGCCGTAGTAGCCGTTGCCGGTGTTGATGGCCCAGTTGCCGCCGGCCTCGCACTGGGCGACCTTGTCCCAGGTGGCGACGGACGCGGCGGAGGCGGGGGCCGCGGCGGCGAGGGGGATCAGGGTGCCGAGGGCGGAGGCGGCGAGGAGCGTCAGGGCGGAGCGGCGCAGGGCGTGCGAGGTCATGGCGGGGCGGTCCTTGGTCTCGGAGTGGGAGGGCGGGGCGGGGCGGGGGTGGGGGGCCTGGGGCCGTTCCTGGAAGGACGGGCCCCGGGCCCCCGCTCGGATGCCGCTCAGATGAGGTGGCTCATGCCGCCCCAGCCCTGGCCGACCTTCACGCCCGCCTTGAGGCTGTTGCTCTGGCTCTTGTAGAGGTAGAGGTCGCCGGTGCTCTCGATGGTGGCGACGACGTCGGCGCGGCCGTCGCTGTCGATGTCGGCGAGGGTGAGCTTGTCGATGCCGCCCCAGTTCTGGCCGATCTGGATGGCGGAGCCGACACCGGTGCTGGTGCCGACGTACAGCTGCAGGTTGGCGGCGGCGTCCTGGGCCACCAGGTCGGCGCGGCCGTCGCCGTTGAAGTCGCCGGCGGCCAGCTTGGACATGCCGGACCAGCCCGAGCCGATCTGCTTGGTGTACGTCACGTCCGTGCCCGTACCCGAGTACAGGCGCAGGGTGGCGTCGTCCTTGCGGACCGCCGCGATGTCCGCCTTGCCGTCACCGGTGAAGTCGCCCGCCACGAAGTCCGACATGGCGTTCCAGCCGGTACCGATCTGGGTCGGGCTCTTGAAGCCGCCGTTGCCGTTGCCGAGGTAGAGGTACAGGTTGCCGGTCGAGGTCTGCCGGGCGACCAGGTCGCCGTCACCGTCGTTGTTGAAGTCCGCGGCCTTGATCTTGTCCATGCCGCCCCAGCCCGGGCCGACCTCGTGCGAGGCGAAATCACCGTCGCCGTTGCCGGCGTACATGCGCAGCTTGTCGTCGCTCGCGCTCACGCCGAGAAGGTCGTCGTTGAGGTCACCGGTGAAGTCGCGCTCGCCCTTGCTGTACGAGGCCGGGGTCGCGCCGAGCGGCGAGACGTAGGCGCTGATGCGCTGGCTGATGCCGCTGGGCGTGGAACCCACCTGCTTCTGGGAGGCGCTCACCGTGACGTCGGCGACCTTGCCGCCCCAGTTGCCGTGGGTGGTCAGGATCGAGCCGTCCGCGTTGACGGCGGTGACCATGCCGACGTGCTGGGCCCAGCCGCCCGAGTACTCGAAGACCACGGCGTCGCCGACCTGGGGCTGGTACGAGGCCGAGGTGTGCAGCGTGCCGTTCGCCTGACCGTAGGAGTAGAAGGAGGAAGCCGCCGCGGACGTCCCGTTGACGTTGAAGTCCGAGTTCTTCCAGACCCACTTGACGAAGTCCGCGCACCAGGCCTCCGCCTGGGTGCCGCTGGAGGTGTTGCAGCTCGTCAGGAAGCCCGTGCCGCCCAGGGAGTTGGTCGAGCAGGCGTTGTCGCCGACCTGGGCCCGGGCCAGGGCGGCGGCCTCCGCGGTGGTGTCGGCGAAGGCGGGGACCGTGGCGAGGCTCAGGGTGCAGCCCATGGCGGCGAGGGTGACACCGGTGGCGGAGAGGGTACGGCGAGCGCGAAGCGACATGGACATGACAGATCCTCGGGGGTCAGGTGTTACCGGGAAGACGGAGGTCGTGAGACCGGCGCGGTTCGCATGACTGCTGCCCTGCAGGAGCAGCGGTCAGGGCGAACCCGGACGGAAGGAGATGGGGCGCCGAACGGAGCCGAACGGAGTCGGAGCGTTCGGGTGGCCCGAACCGGTCTGCATCCCGCGGTGGCGCGTTCCCGGTCCTTGCCCGCCGGTCGGTGTTCCCTGCCGGCGATCACTACTTTCGTCGCTGGTCAGAGGCATGGGAAGAGCTTCCGGGTGGACCGAAGGAGCCTTGGACCTTTCCGTCCACCACCCGACCGAGCGAGCCCTTCAGGCCATCGCCCGGAAGGTGCCACGCGTCGCGAGGTCCCGGCGCTCTCTCCGCCTCAACCACCGTTACACAACAAGAACTTGAGCTCCATTCAGGTTGCAAACCCGCTCGGCTACTGTGTGGCCCATGCAGGGGGAATCGGAAGACCAGTCCGCTCCGGACAGTTTGAGCGGCAGTGGGGCAATGCCCCTCGAGCCGGGCGACCCGCGGCAGATCGGGGCGTTCAGACTGCTCGGCGTGCTCGGGTCCGGCGGGATGGGGCGGGTGTATCTCGGCGCCGTGCCCGGGAAGTTCGCGGCGGTGAAGCGCGTCCTTCCCGTGCTCGCCGAGGACGCCGACTTCCTCAGCCACTTCGGGCACGAGCTCGACAACCTGGCCCGGCTGCCCGCCGGCGCCAACACCAAGCTCCTCGCGAGCGACCGCACGGCGAAGCCGCCGTGGTTCGCGACCGAGTTCATCCCCGGGATCACCCTCAACGAGGCCATCCGGCTCAACGGCGGCCCGCTGGCCGGCGGCGCCCTGTGGCGGCTGCTGCGGGAGGCGGCGGCCGGGCTGCGGGTGGTGCACGGCTCCGACATGGTGCACCGCGACCTCAAGCCGTCGAACGTGATGCTGACCGGCGACGGCCTCTCGCTCATCGACTTCGGCGTGGCCCGCGCGGCCGACCAGAGCCGGCTGACGAAGACCGGCATGGTCATCGGCACCCCCGCCTACATGGCGCCCGAGCAGGCCGTCGCCGACCGCGACCTGACGGGTGCCGCCGATGTGTTCGGCCTCGGCAGCCTCCTGCTGTACGCGGCGAACGGACGGCCTCCGTTCGGGGACGGTTCCGGGCCCGACCTGCTCTACCGGGTCGTCCACGGCGAGCCCGACTTCGGGCGCCTCACCGAGGGCGACCCCGAGCTGGCGGAGCTCGTACGGAAGTGTCTCGCCAAGGATCCGGCGGACCGGCCGACGGCCGACGAGCTCGTCGCGCTCGCCGAGGAGGGCGCGGCGGGCGCCGTCTGGCCGGCGGCCGTCGCCGAGCGGATCGCCGAGCGGGCCGTCTTCGCCGCCGGTGCTCCCACCGCCGAGCAGCTCGCGGAGCTGGAGCGGACCGACCCGACGCAGGACGTGGCGACGGCCTCGCTGACCCCGCAGGTCCCGAAGGAGCCCGTGACGGCCGGGCCCGACGCGGTCGCCCTCACGGGCGCGGCCGCCCCTGACAAGCGGCGCCGCAACCGGCTCGTCATGATCGCCGTGCCCGTCGTCGTCGCGACCGGCACCACCCTGACCGTCGCCCTGAGCCCGTACGTCGGCCGGCTGGGCGCGACCCCGGAGGCGTCGCCGTCCACGGTGGCCTCGCAGCCCGCCTCCGTACCGACGTCGAGCGGGACGGGGACGCCGTCCGCCAAGCCCTCCGCCAAGCCGTCGGCCAAGCCGCCGGCCGGGTCGACGGCCCCGCCCGCGGACGGCTCCGGCGGCGGCGCGGGCGGCACCGGCACCCTGCCCGGCGGCTCCGGCTCCGGCGGGGGCGGGTCCGTGACGGGGGGCGCTTCCGTGACGGGCGGCGGGTCGAACTCCTCCACGTCCTCGGGCGGTTCCGGCTCCGGCTCGGGTTCCGGTTCCGGTTCCTCCGGCGGTTCGACGACCGGGCCGGCCCCGAAGCCGACGACGAACGCGCCCGCGCCCCCGCCGCCCACCGGTGGCTCGACGCCCTCGGGGACGTACTCCCTGAAGAACGCGTCCGACGGCAAGTGTCTGGGCGAGTACAACGCGGGCTTCGGTGTCTTCGCCAACACGTACGACTGCGGTTCAGCGGACAGCAGCGGCAAGCCCATCTGGTACAGCTGGACGTACCAGGCCGGCGCGAACGGCACCTTCCGGCTGGTCAACCGGCAGAGCGGCCACTGCCTCCAGCCGAACGGGAACCCCGGCGCCACCGCAGCCCCCTGCGACGGCTCCAGCGGGCAGTCGTGGCGCATCCAGGCGACGACGGCCAACGGGCGGACGTTCAAGAACATGGGCAACGGCCAGTGCATGGTGGCCGGGCCCCCGTTCATGATGTCGGCCACCTGCGACCCGGGCGACCTCCGTCAGCTCTGGCGGAACGTCTCGCCCATCTGAGTCCGGACCGAGGAAGGGTCCGGACCGAGGAAGGGTCCGGGCGGAGGAAGGGTCCGGGCGGAGGAAGGGTCCGGACCCGAGACGGGTCCGGACCTGAGACGGGTCCGGACCTGAGACGGGTCCGGACCTGAGACGGGTCCGGGAGCCTAAGACCGGTCCGGGCCGAAGACGGGGACGGTGACGTCCCCGTCCCTCCGGAATCCCACCCGCACGTCCATCCCGATCCGGAGGTCCTCCTCCGCCACCCCCACGATCTCCGTCATCATCCGCGGCCCCTCGGCGAGGTCGACGACGGCCGCGACGTACGGGACGCGGTCGCCGAAGGGCGGGAGGTCGTTCCGGTGGACGATCGACCAGGTGTAGAGGGTGGCGCGGCCGCTCGCCGGCTCCCAGCGGACGTCCTCGCTCCAGCAGTACGGGCAGAACTCGCGCGGGTAGTGGTGGGCTCGGTCGCAGGCGGCGCAGTGGCGCAGCAGCAGCCGGCCTTCGGCGGTGGCGTCCCAGTAGGGGCGGGTGAAGGCGTCGATGTCGGGCGTCGCGGTCATCAGAAGAGTCCGATCGCGGAGTCGAGGGACCAGGTCTGCCAGGAGACGGCGAGGAGGGCGACGAGGGAGATGAGCGCCATCATCGCGTTCTGCCCCTGTTCGGCCCAGTCGTGGATCATCAGGACGAGGTAGAGGAGGTTGAGGAGGAGGCCGCCGACGAGGGCTATCGGGGTGAGGAAGCCGGTGATCAGGCCGAGGCCGAGGGCGAGTTCGGCGTAGACGACGACATACGCCATGAGCCGGGGGCGGGGGGCGACGACGGTGTCGAAGCCGTTCTTCACGGCCGGCCACTTGTGCTTGCCGGCCACGTCCGCGGCCCAGGCGATGCCGGTGCCGCGTTCGAACCAGCCCTTCTTGTCCTTGTGGCGCCAGCTCTCCAGCCACCACAGGCCGAGGCCGATGCGGAGGACGGCGAGCCATTCGGCGCCGGTGAGCCAGACGGTCTGCATACGGACCCTCCCCATGAACTGGATCTGACGGTACGTCAGTTCAGCGCAGACCGGCCCCGGCCGCAAGGGGTGAGCTGCACGCCCGAGCGGGTCCGCGTGACCGATTCGCAACCGAAATCCCCTCTCGCCCGAGACCCACTGCGTGTACACGTCATTACGCTCAGCATTCATGGCCATCACACCCCCCGCACCTCCCGTCCACCCCGTGTACGTCATCGGCGGCGGACCCGGCGGGCTCGCCGTCGCCGCCGCGCTGCGCGCGCGGGGCGTCCGGGCCGTCGTCCTGGAGAAGTCCGACGCCGTCGGCGCCTCCTGGCGCGCGCACTACGACCGGCTGCGGCTGCACACCACCCGGCGCCTCTCCGCCCTCCCCGGCCTGAAGATGCCCCGTTCCTTCGGCCGCTGGGTCGCCCGCGCGGACGTCGTCCGGTACCTGGAGACGTACGCGGAGAAGCACGAGCTGGAGGTCGTGACCGGGGTCGAGGTCCACCGCGTCGAGCGGGCGGGCGCGGAGTGGGTCCTGCACGCCACCGGCGGGCGCCGGCTCACCGGGCGCGCGGTGGTGGTGGCCACCGGGTACAACCACACCCCGCACCTGCCCGAGTGGCCCGGCCGCGATACGTACGGGGGCGAGCTGAGCCACGCCCGGACCTACCGCAACCCGGAGCCGTACGCCGGGAAGGACGTCCTCGTCGTCGGCATCGGCAACACCGGCGCGGAGATAGCCGCCGACCTCGCCGGGGGCGGCGCCGCGCGGGTGCGGCTCGCGGTCAGGACGGTCCCGCACATCGTGCGCCGTACGACCCTCGGCTGGCCCGCCCAGCGCAACGGCATCCTGGTGCGGCGGCTGCCGGTGGCGCTGGTCGACCGGCTGGGCGCGCTGTCCGCCCGGTTCGCCGTGCCGGACCTCACGGCGTACGGGCTGCCCCGCCCCGACAAGGGGCTCGCCACCCGGCAGCGGGAGGGCGCGATCCCGGTCCAGGACGTCGGCCTGATCGACGCGGTACGGGCCGGGAAGGTCGAGATCGTCGCCGCGGTGAAGGCCTTCGAGGACGGCGAGGTGGTCCTCGCGGACGGCAGCCGGATCGCCCCGGACGCGGTGATCGCGGCGACCGGCTACCGCCGCGCCCTGGAACCGCTCCTCGGCCACCTGGACGTACTCGACGGCCGCGGGCTGCCGGTGGTGCACGGGTCCCGGAGCCCGCGCGAGACGCCCGGCCTGTACTTCACGGGCTTCACGAACCCGATCAGCGGGATGTTCCGGGAGCTGGCGCTGGACGCGGAGCGGATCGCGCGGCGGATCGCGCGCCGCTGACCACGCGGCGCATCGCCCGCCGCTGACCGCGCGGCGGATCGCGAAGCAGGACGCCGGAAGGCGGAGAACGGCGATGCGGGAAGCCGGGCCACGGCGAGGCCGGGGCCGGGGCCGGATCAGGACGGTTGACCTGCACGGCTCGTACTACCTTCCGCACACCCATTCCTGACTAGGCGTCAGTTCTGTAATCTGACTGAGCGTCAGGTGTATACGGATGGGTGAAGGGCGGGCGACACACATGCTTGGATCGACACACGGCACCTTCACCACCGATCTCCGCGCCCGCGTGGTCGCCTGCGGAGAGACGCCCGGGGGTGCCGTGCACGGCGTCACCGCCGTCGCCGGCGACCTGGACGTCAGCGGGCGGCCGCTGCACCTGCCCGTCCCCGACCTCGACCGGTTCTTCCGGCCCGAGTCCGTCGCGGTGATCGGCGCCTCCGACGCCGAGGGGCGGCCCAACACCGGCATCACCCGGCAGCTGCTCGCCTGGGCCGAGCGGGTCGGCGCCCGGCTCGTGCCCGTGCACCCGACCCGTACGAGCGTGTTCGGGATCGACTGCGTACCGTCCGTCGGCGCGCTCGCCGAACCCGTCGACCTCGCCGTCCTCCTCGTCGCCGACCCGCTGCCCGTGATCGAGGAACTCGCCGAGACCAAGGTGCGGTTCGCCGTCGCCTTCGCCTCCGGCTTCGCCGAGACCGGAGAGGCCGGCGCCGCCGCGCAGGAACGCCTCGCCGCCGCCGTACGCCGCTCCGGGCTCCGGCTCCTCGGCCCCAACACCAACCTCAACGCCTTCGAGCGCTTCCGCGACGACCTCGAAGGCCCCGCCGTCGCCCTCATCACCCAGTCCGGCCACCAGGGGCGGCCCGTCTTCACCCTCCAGGAGCTCGGCGTCCGCCTCTCCCACTGGGCACCCACCGGCAACGAGGCCGACCTGGAGACCGCCGACTTCCTCTCGTACTTCGCCGGGCGGCCCGAGGTCGGGGCCATCGCCTGTTACGTGGAGGGGCTGAAGGACGGCAGGTCCTTCCTCCTCGCCGCCGACCGGGCCGCGCGCCAGGGCGTCCCGGTCGTCGCCGTGAAGGTCGGCCGCACCGAGACCGGCGCCAGGACCGCCGCCTCCCACACCGGCAAACTCACCGGCGCGGACCGGGTCGTCGACGCGGCGATGCGGCAGTACGGGGTGATCCGGGTCGACGGGCTCGACCAGCTCCAGGACACCTCGGCCCTCCTCGCCCGCGCACGCCGGCCGCTCGCCGACGGCGTCGTCGTCTACTCCATCTCCGGCGGTACGGGGGCCCACTTCGCCGACCTGGCCACAGCGGCGGGACTCGAACTCCCCACCCTCCACCAGGCCAAGCAGGACGAACTCCACCAGTGGATCCCGGAGTACCTGAACGTCGCCAACCCCGTCGACAACGGCGGGCACCCGGTCGGCGACTGGCGCGGCCGGAAGATCATCGACGCGATCCTCGCCGACCCGTCGGTGGGGGTCCTGATCTGTCCCATCACCGGGCCCTTCCCCCCGATGAGCGACAAGCTCGCCCAGGACCTCGTCGACGCGGCCGAGGCCAGCGACAAGCTGGTGTGCGTGGTCTGGGGGTCCCCGGTCGGCACCGAGGCGGCCTACCGCGAGACCCTCCTCGGCTCCTCCCGCGTCGCCACCTTCCGTACGTTCTCCAACTGCATCGGGGCCGTGAAGGCCTACCTCGACCACCACCGCTTCACCGCCGCCTACCGCTCCCCCTTCGACGAGGCCCCCCGCACCCCCTCCCCCTCCCTCCGCAAGGCCCAGGCCCTCATGCGGCCCGGCCGGCGGCTCAGCGAGCACGCGGCGAAGCAGCTGCTCCGGGCGTACGGGATACGGGTGCCGCGCGAGCAGCTCGTCACCAGCGCGGCGGCCGCCGTGCGGGCCGCGGGGCTCGTCGGCTACCCGGTGGTGATGAAGGCCTCCGGCGCCCAGCTCGCGCACAAGACGGAACTGGGCCTGGTGAAGGTCGGCCTGACCTCGGCCAGCCAGGTACGGGACGCCTACCGCGAGCTCACCGACATCGCCCGCTTCGAGGAGATCGACCTCGACGGCATCCTCGTCTGCCAGATGGTCGGGCGCGGGGTCGAGATGGTGGTGGGCGTGACCCACGACGAACTCTTCGGCCCGACGGTCACGGTGGGCCTCGGCGGGGTCCTGGTGGAGGTCCTGAACGACACCGCCGTCCGCGTCCCGCCCTTCGGCGAGCGCGAGGCCCGCTCGATGCTCGCCGAACTGCGCGGCCGGGCCCTGCTCGACGGCGTACGGGGCGCCCCGCCGGCCGACGTCGACGCGCTCGTCGAGGTCGTGCTCCGGGTCCAGCGGATGGCCCTCGAACTCGACGGCGACCTCGCCGAACTGGACATCAACCCGCTGATGGTGCTGCCGCGCGGGCAGGGGGCGGTGGCCCTGGACGCGCTGGCGGTCTGCCGATAGGAGAGCCCGTGCCGGATGTGCTGCACACCGTCGAGAACGGTGTCTCGTGGATCACCCTCAACCGCCCGGAAGCCATGAACGCGGTCACCTGGGACCAGCGGGAACGGATCATCGCCCTCCTCGCGGAGGCCTCCGCCGACCCGGACGTGCGCTGCGTGGTGGTCACGGCCACCGGACGCGGCTTCTGCGCGGGCGCGGACCTGCGGGGCGCGCCGTCCGCCGGCGAGCGAAGCGAGATGGGGGTCCCCCCGGCCGGAGGCCGGGGGAGGGTGGCGGGGGACGTGTCCCGGATGATCCGGCTCGGCGCACAGCGCTTCATCGGAGCCGTACTGGACTGCGAGAAGCCGGTGATCGCGGCGGTGAACGGCACGGCGGCCGGGATCGGGGCGCACCTCGCGTTCGCCTGCGACCTGGTGCTCGCGGCGGACTCGGCGCGCTTCATCGAGGTGTTCGTACGACGGGGCCTGGTGCCCGACGGCGGCGGCGCGTATCTGCTGCCCCGGCTGATCGGGCCGCAGCGGGCGAAGGAGTTGATGTTCTTCGGCGACGCGCTGCCGGCGGCGGAGGCGCTCGGGATGGGCCTGGTGAACCGGGTCGTCCCCGCGGACGAGCTGTCGAAGACGGCCAGGGAATGGGCCGAACGCCTCGCCAAGGGACCGACCCGGGCCTTGGCCCTGACGAAGCAGCTGGTGAACACGTCGCTCGACGTGGACCGTTCGGTCGCCTTCGCGGCGGAGGCGACGGCCCAGGAGATCAACATGACGACGAGGGACGCGCAGGAGGGGGTGGCGAGCTTCGTGGAGCGTCGGGAGGCGCGGTACGAGGGGCGGTAGGTACGAGGGGCGGTAGGTACGAGGGGCGGTAGGTACGAGGGGCGGTAGCGGAGGCTGTCGTACCGGAGCCCTAGGGTGTGCCGTGCATATGCCAAACACCGCTCCGGGGGGAACGGAATGCCCAACCCCGCGCGCTCGCGCAACAGATCACGAAGATCCGGAAGATCCCTTCTTCTGGTTCCCACCCTGCTGACGGCCCTCCTGGGCCCCCTGCTCCCGACGGGCACGGCGCTCGCGGCATCGGCGGCGCCCCCGTCGGGGTCCTCGGCGGCGCCCCCGTCGGTGTCCTCGTCGGTGTCCGAGCCCACGACGGCTCCGGCGCCGGAACCCACGGCGGACCCGACACCCACGCCGACACCGACCCCGACACCGGACCCGACGGCCGATCCCTGCCCCGCCCTGCCCCTCGCCCCGCTGAACGGCCCCGGCGACGCGGCCCGCCCGATCGTGGTGGACCCGAGCGGCCACGCCTGCTTCACGGTCACCGTGGAGAAGCCGGGCCTGCACCAGGTGCTCGTGGAAGGCGGGATCTCGTCCATCGCGTTCCTCTCCGGCGGGACGCGGGTCGCCTGCCCCGAGCTGACCAGCAGCCCCTGCGAGCTCGCCGCCGGGACGTACACGCTCGACCTCCGTGGCGGCTCGACGAGCGCCCAGGTCGCGGTCGTCCCGCTGATGGCGGGCCCCGGCTGCTCCGACCCCGCCGACACCGCTTTCGGTACGGCCCCGGTGACCGGCACCTCCTCCGGTGACCTCGGCATGGTCTGCCACCCCTTCACCGCCACTCAGGGCGAGCTGATCCACGCGACCCTCGGGCCGCGCGCGTCGGCCAACGTCAACGGGTGGATCACCGACGGCACGGGCAAGCCGCTCTGCGGCGTCAACCACGACTGCGTCCTGCCCGCCGGGGTCGGCGGCTACCGCGTCCTCGCGCACCTCGACCCCAACGCCGGCATCTACCCCGTCCCGTACACCCTGACGGTCCGGCAGCTCTCCCACCCGGCGGGATGCGCGGTCGTGGGCGTGACGCCCTACGGTTCCGCGCCCGCCGAGGTCTCGCCCCCGGCCGAGTGCAAGACCTTCACGCCGGCCGCGACGGGCGCGTACGTACTGGAGAGCCTCCCGGCGTCCGGCGGCACCGGCGGGATCGGCATCTACGGGCCGACCGAACGGATCTGCCAGTACCTGGTCTCCTGCGCGCTCACCGCGGGCGTCACGTACACCCTGGTCACCGGCGACACCGTGCGGATCCTCGACCGGACCTCCGCCGCGGAGGGCTGCGAGGACGTGTCGCTCGGCCAGACCCATCGAGGCGCTTTCACCGCGCCCACCGAGATCGACTGCGTGCGCCTGCCCGTGCCGCAGGGCGCCCACGTGGCGATCCTGGCGAGCACCTCCGCCGACGGCGTGAAGCCCGACTTCGAGGTCATCGACGCCACCGGCACCCCCCTCTGCTGGGCCCAGACGGTGCTGACCTCGGGCACCTGCGCCCTCAGCGGCACGGCCCCCTACCACGCCATCGTGGACAGGGCATACGCGAGCGCGCGCACCGGCTCCTACGAACTCGTCGTCCGCCGCACGGACACGCCGAGCGACTGCCGGGCCTTCCCCGCGGGCGACTTCGGCGCGGACTCGGGCCGAGCGGCCTTGAGCACCGGCGCCGACGCCTTCGCCGACTGCCTGACGATCCCCGCGGACGACCACTCCGCGCGCGAGCTGATGACCCTCGCCCGCGTGTCGGGCAGCGGGGCCCTCGACGTCAGCGTCCTCGACGAGCACGGCGAGCAGGCCTGCGCCCACCAGGCGTACGGGGACGACCAGCTCGACTGCGTCCTGGCTCCCGGCCTCTCGTACACGGTCCTCGTCCGGGGCGATGGCAGGCCCGCCGAGTACACCCTCACCCGCCGGGACGTCACCGGCACCGCACGCGGCTGTGTCGAGACCCCCGCCACGGCGGTGGGCACCCCCGCCACGGCCGGTGTCCCGGCCGAGCCCGGCACGCTCCTGTGCCACCGGGTGACCACGGCCGACGCGCGGGACACCCTGCACCTGAACGCCCGGTACACGGCGGCGGGGCGCGCGACCGGGTTCGGGGTGTACGACGCGAACGGCGAGGCCGCATGCGAGGACTTCGCCTCGGGCTGCTCCGTCACCGGGTCCACCGGCTACCAGGCGATCGTCGAGGTCGGCGCGGGCGACACCACCGCCCCCGCCTACGGCCTCGACGCGCTGCGCATCGGCACCGCCGCGGGGCCCGCGCCCGAGTGCGTCAGGGTCCTGGACGTCACCTACGGCTTCGGCCCGCTCGCCGGCACGCTGAGCGAGCAGAAGCCGGCGCTCTGCGTGGTGCTCCCGACGGCGTCGAACGACTGGCTCAAGCTGTCGTTCACGCCCGCGCTCGAACTCTCGAAGTCGCCGACGCCGTGGCTGTACGACGGGACGGCCGGCCAGAGCGTCTGCGACCGGGCCAGTAGCTACTACAGCTGCGGCGTGCCGTCCGAGGACGGCTACGGCGGCGTGGCCCGGCCGACCACGCTCGTGATCGGGCTGCCGTCGGTTCCCTCGCAGGCCCCGACCGACGTACGGGCGACGGCGTACTGCCCGTACGGCTGCGGCACCGTGACCCGCGCGGTCACCGCCGTCACCCCCGGCACCGTCGGCGCCGGGAAGATCACGATGAAGGTGACCGGAGCCGCGCTGCACGAGAAGGACGTGGTCGAGGTCTCCGGCGGCGGCTACCTCGCCCGGTCGACGACG
This sequence comes from Streptomyces sp. NPDC044003, assembly GCF_056435185.1. Classification (NCBI taxonomy): domain Bacteria; kingdom Bacillati; phylum Actinomycetota; class Actinomycetes; order Kitasatosporales; family Streptomycetaceae; genus Streptomyces; species Streptomyces sp. NPDC044003. The sequence goes on from NZ_JBWKFA010000001.1 coordinate 1,269,513, forward strand.
GTCTCCGTCGCGCCCGACCGGCGGAGCATGGACGTCTCCCTGGACCTGACGAGCGCCCCGCGCACCGCGCTGAGCCTGAGCGTGCTCACGCACGACGGCGTGCGGTACTCCCGCGGCACCGTCACCGTCGTCGCGCCCCTCCGCGCCACCGCCGCCCCCGTCGTGAGCGGCACCGCCGTCATCGGCGGGAAGGTGACGGCGCAGGCCGGGACGTGGTCGCCGACGCCGGAGTCGTACGCGTACCAGTGGCGGGCCGACGGCGTCGCCATCGCCGGAGCCACCGCCTCCACGTACACGATCCCCTCCACGCTCCAGGGCAAGCAGCTGTCCGTGGCCGTGACCGCGGGCAAGGCCGGGCACCCGGCCTTCACCGCGACCAGTGCCGCCGTGGTGGTGAAGGGCGTCGCGCCCAAGCCCACCCAGGTGCCGTCCGTCTCCGGGACCGTGCGGGTCGGGAACAAGGTGACGGCGGTCGTCGGGACCTGGTCGCCGGCACCGACCTCGTACGCCTACCAGTGGCGTGCCGACGGTGTGGCGATCGCGGGTGCGACGGGGGCCTCGTACGTGCCCACCGCGTCCGTCCTCGGCAAGAAGCTGACCCTGACGGTGACGGCGCTGCGGACCGGGCACCTGAACGGGGCGTACACGACGGGCTGGTACGTCGTCGGCGTGGGTCTCGCGCCGAAGGCGACGGTCGCTCCGTACGTCACGGGCACGGTCCGGGTCGGGCGGACGCTCACCCTGAACCGGGGTACGTGGACGCCGGCGCCGACCTCGTACGCCTACCAGTGGTACGCGAACGGGCGGGCGATCAGCGGGGCGACGAAGTCGTGGTTCACGCTGACGAAGTACCAGCGCGGGATGAAGATCACCGTCCGGGTGACGGCCTACCGGACCGGGCACACGGCGGGTGTGGCCTGGACCCGGGCGACGGTGGCGGTCGCCGGATAGGCCGATGGCCGTCGTTCCCGAGGGCTTCCCATCTGACGCACCGTCAGTTTCAATGGACGGTGTGATGGGACACGCGGGGATGGCGGCCACCGTCGTCCGACACCTGAGAGCGGCCGGTTCGCCGACGGCCGTCGAACCACTGCCCCGGCCGGCCCTGCGCGCGGTACGGGAAGACGAGCGAGCCCCCGTCGACCCCGGCGAGTTCCGCCGCGTCCTCGGGCACTTCGCCAGCGGCGTCACGATCGTGACGGCCCTCGACGCGAACGGGCCGGCGGGCTTCGCCTGCCAGTCCTTCGCCTCGCTCTCCCTCGACCCGCCCCTGGTCGCCTTCATGGTCGCCCGGACGTCGACGACCTGGCCCCGGATCGCGGCTGCCGGGACCTTCTGCGTCAACGTGCTGGGTGCCGACCAGGGCGAACTGTGCCGGTCGTTCGCGGTGAGCGGCGCCGACAAGTTCGCGGGGGTGGAGTGGACCCCGGCCCCGGCCACGGGCTCCCCACGCCTGTCGGGGGCGCCCGCGTGGATCGACTGCGCGATCACGGCGGTGCACACGGGCGGCGACCACCTGATCGTGGTGGGCCGGGTCGAGTCCCTGGGGGCGGAGCAGGAGAGCGACCCGCTCCTCTTCCACCGGGGGCGGTTCGGCCGCTTCAGCGCGTAGCGGGCTCCGCCCGTTGTGGGCACGCGCTCCGCCGGGTCGGCGCCCACCCCCACCCCGTTGTGGGCAATCGTTCCGCTGGGGCGGAACGGGTGGGCACAACGGACCCGCGCCCTGCCGGCGCCAGAGGCTTCCGCGCCCCGACCCGCACCACGATGTGCGCCGCCCCAGGGGTGCGGGTCCAGGCTCGGAACGCGGAGGCGCCGCTGAAGGGCGCCGTCCCGTGTGCCCACCCGTCCCGCCCCAGCGGGACGATTGCCCACACGGCGGGTGGGCAGGGCGCCGCCCAGCCGGGCGCGGCCCACACGGCGGGGGGCGGAGGGCACCGCCCCGCAGACGCGCAGCCACACGGGGGTGGGCTACGGGGCGATGGCCCGCACGGGGCTGAGGCCCGAAGCGCGGGCCCGCACGGGCGCGGAGGTCACGTCGTCGGCAAGAGGCTCGGCTCCGTGCGGGGGCGGCTGATGACCAGCGCCATCAGCGCCGCCGCCGCGCACAGCGCGCCCGAGGCGTACCAGACGACGTCGTACGTGCCGAAGACGTCGCGGGCCACGCCGCCCGCGAAGGCGACGGCCGCCGCCCCGACCTGGTGGGACGCGAGGACCCAGCCGAAGACGATCGCCGAGTCCTCGCCGTAGTGCTCGCGGCACAGGGCGATCGTCGGCGGCACCGTCGCCACCCAGTCCAGGCCGTAGAAGACGATGAAGAAGAGCATCGGCGGGTGCACCGAGGGCGCCAGGAGCATGGGGAGGAACAGCAGCGAGACTCCCCTCAGCGCGTAGTAGACCGCCAGCAGGCGCCGCGGCGAGAAGCGGTCCGTGAACCAGCCCGACGCGATCGTGCCGACGACGTCGAAGACGCCGATCACCGCCAGGAGGCCCGCCGCCGCCGTGACCGGCATGCCGTGGTCGTGCGCCGCCGGGACGAAGTGCGTCTTGACCAGGCCGTTCGTCGACGCTCCGCAGATCGCGAACGAGCCCGCCAGGAGCCAGAAAGGGCCCGTGCGCGCCGCGCGGAGGAGGACCGTGACCGCGCGCCGCGCCGCGCCCGTGACCGGGGCCGGCTTCGCCGCGTACTCCCCGCCGTACGGGGCAAGCCCGACGTCCGCCGGGTGGTCCCGGAGCAGCAGCCAGACGAAGGGGACCACCGCGAGGGCCGCCAAGGCCACCGTGACGGCGGCCGGGCGCCAGCCGTGGTGCTCCACCAGCCAGGAGAGCAGGGGGAGGAAGATGAGCTGGCCCGAGGCGCCGGCCGCCGTGAGGATGCCCGTGACCAGGCCCTTCCGCGCCACGAACCAGCGGTTCGTGACCGTCGCCGCGAAGGCCAGCGCCATCGAGCCGCTGCCGAGGCCGACGAGGACGCCCCAGTAGAGGACGAGTTGCCAGGCCGCCGTCATCCAGACGGTGAGGAGCGAGCCCACCGAGATGATCGTCAGGGCAACCGCCACCACTCTGCGGATGCCGAAGCGGTCCATCAGCGCGGCAGCGAACGGCGCCGTCAGGCCGTACAGGGCGAGGTTCACCGAGACGGCGAAGCCGATCGTGCCCCGCGACCAGTGGAACTCCTCGTGCAGCGGCTCGATCAGCAGGCCCGGCAGGGAGGCGAAGGCCGCGGCGCCGATGATCGTGACGAACGTGACCGCCGCGACGAACCACGCACGGTGGACGCGGCGGCGGGGTGACTTCTCGGGCGTACGGGTCTCGGGCGTACGGGCTGGGGGCTCGGTTGTCTGGGCCATGCCATCGAGCATCCCGGTCCGTCCCCTCCCCCGACCATTGGCCCGAATGACAAGTTTCCAAAGGATCGGGACACAAGGATCGGGACACAGGGATCGGGACACAAGGATCGGGACACGCACTCTCGCTAGGCGCGCGGCAGCGTTCTGATCGGTTTCGCCAGCAGCAGCGCCGTCACCACGAGCACCGCGATCCCCGCCCCCGTCAGCAGCACCTCCTCCGTGCCGACCACCGCCGCCACCGGCCCCGACAGGGTGCGGCCCACGCCCATCATCAGGAGCGAGCCGGCCACGTCGTACGCGTGCATCCGGTTCAGGGCCTCCTGCGGCACATGCGTCTGGACCGAGGTGGACCACATCACCAGCCAGAAGGCGAAGGCCGCCCCGCCGATGAACTGGCCCGCGCCGAGGGCCGCCACCGGCGCGCCCGTGCCGAGCAGGACGAGGTTCACCGGGAGGCCGAGGAGCGCCACCGCGCCCGCCGCGAGGGGGCGGGGCGGGCGCAGCCGGATCGCGAGGAGGCCGCCGACGGCGCTGCCGGCGCCGTTGACGGCCATGAGCACGCCGTACGCGGCCGAGCCGTGGTCCTCAGTGACCAGGCTCGCCGTGAGCGGCACCATCGGTCCGGCCACGGTCAGTCCGTACACCGTCCAGATGGAGATGACACCCCACAGCCAGTTCCGGGCGCGGAACTCCCGCCAGCCGCCGACGAGTTCGGCGGCGAGGGAGTCGCGCCGGGCGGTGTCGGACGGGATCGGGGTGAGGCGTATCAGCAGGAAGCAGACGGCGCTGACGGCGAAGGTGACGCCGTTGACGGCGAAGGCCGCGCCCGCGCTCCACACGGCGACCAGCAGGCCCGCGGCGGCCGGTCCCGCCATGGTCATGAGGGCCTCGACGACCCGCAGGACGGCGTTGGCGCGCTGCACGTCGGGGGCGATGCGCGGGATGGTGGAGGCGACGCCCGGCTGGAAGAGCGCGGCGCCGATCCCGCTGAGCACGGACAGGGCGTACACGGCCCAGAGCGGTGGACCGCCGAGCGTGAAGGAGACGGCGAGGACGGCCGCGCCGGGCAGCCGGAGCAGGTCGGCGATGATCATCATGCGGCGGGCGGTGAACCGGTCGGCGAGGACGCCGCCGAAGAGCACGAAGACCGCGAAGGCGGCGGTCCAGCCGCCGAGCGCGTAGCCGACGGTGGAGCCGGGGTGGCCGGCTCCGAGGAGTCCGGCGGCGAAGGCGACCGGGACCATGCCCTCGCCGAAGACGGCGACGCCCCGGGCGACGAAGAAGAGCCGGAAGTTACGGTTCCACAGCGCGGGCGGCGCGACCGGGTCGGGAATCCGCTCCGGGGCCTCAGACTTGTACGTGTTGTCCGTCACGGACACGTACTCGTACCAGTCATATGGTCTGGACCACCACCGAATTACGGAGGGAGCACCGCCCGTGCCGTCGTCGCCGCACCGCGTCGCCGTTCTCGCCCTGCCCGGCATCCTCCCCTTCGAGCTGGGCATTCCGCACCGCATCTTCGGCCGCGCCAAGGATCCCGGGGGACGCCCGCTGTACGAGATCGTGACCTGCGCCCCGGCCGCCGGTCCCGTGCGGACGGACGCCGACTTCTCGATCCACGTCGAGCACGGCCCGGAGGCGCTCGCCACCGCCGACACGGTCGTCGTTCCCGCCTCGTACGAGCTCGGTCCGGTCTACGACGAGGGCAGGCTCCCCGAGGAGCTGGCGGCGGCGCTCGCGCACATCCGGCCGGGTACGCGTCTCGTCTCCATCTGCACCGGCGGGTACGTGCTGGCCGCGGCCGGCTTCCTCGACGGGCGCCCGGCCACCACCCACTGGGCGCACGCCGAGCACTTCCAGCGCCTCTTCCCGAGCATCCTCGTCGACGCGGACGTCCTCTTCATCGACGACGGCGACGTCCTCACCTCGGCCGGCGTGGCCGCCGGGATCGACCTGTGCCTTCACATCGTGCGCCGCGACCACGGGACGGCCGTCGCCAACGACGTCGCCCGCAAGACCGTCGTACCGCCGCACCGGGACGGCGGCCAGGCCCAGTACATCGAGCGGCCCCTGCCGGACGCCGGCACCCACACCACGACCTCCGCACGGGCCTGGGCGCTGGCCCACCTCCACGAGCCGATCCAGCTGCGGGACCTGGCGGAGAAGGAGGCGATGAGCGTACGGACGTTCACGCGCCGCTTCCGCGACGAGGTCGGCATCAGCCCCGGCCAGTGGCTCACCCAGCAGCGCGTCGAACGCGCCCGGCACCTCCTGGAGTCCACCGGCCTGCCCGTCGACCGGGTCGCCCAGGACGCGGGCTTCGGCACGGCGCAGTCGCTGCGGGTGCATCTGATGACGGCGATCGGGGTGACGCCGACGTCCTACCGGCGGACCTTCCGCACGGGGGCGGCCTCGGCCTGAACGCCCGCGTCCGGTACGCCGGGGGTACGCAGGGGCAGCCGCCGCTCCCCCACCGCGCCGATCGCCGTGAGCAGCACGGTCAGGCCCACCCCCCAGAGGATCGCCGTCGACGGGGCCACCACCTTGAGCAGCCCGCCGGCGAGGGTGCCGCTGGCCGCGTAACCGGCGCCCACCGCCGCGTACATGACCGAGTATCCGGCGGCGAGCGCGGACGGCGGCAGGGTCTGCCGAAGGGCCAGGTTCCGGGTGAGGCTCGCGGGGGCCTGCAGCAGCCCGGCGGCGACCAGGGCGACCGCGATCGCCGCCGTCCAGGGCAGTACGGCGACCAGCGCGACGCCCGCGGCGACCGCGAGTATCAGGACCAGGGACTGGAGGGCCAGCGGGCCGGGCCAGCTCCCCCGGAGGCCGTACACGAAGGCGCCGACCGCCGAGCCGATCGAGAACCCGGCGAGCAGCGGGCCCGCCCAGCCGATGCCGATCCCGCGCTGTTCCAGCAGCGCGGGCAGGATCAGTTCGGCGAGTGCGAGCAGGGTGAGACCGGCGGCCCCGAGGACGTACACCGGCCAGGCCCGCAGCAGCGCCCGCCGCAGGGAGGCCTCCTTCTCCTGCGGCCCGGCGGCCCAGCCGGCCGGCAGCAGCCACATCCCGCCCACCGCGAGCCCCATCAGGGCGCCTTGCAGCAGCAGCGGCACGGCAGGGTCGACGCCGAGCGCAAGCCCCGTGGTGAGCGCGGGCGCAGCCGCCCAGAGGCCGAAGGTCAGCATCGACTCCATGCTCATCGCCTGGGTGACGGCCCGCTCCGGGACGAGGCTGGTGAGCATGGCCCGCAGTGCGCCGGGCACTGCGGCGGGCCCCGCGCCGGCGAGCAGCGCGAGGGCGGCGAGGACGACGGGGTGGGCGCCGGGCGCGAGCCCGAGCCCGGCGAACCCGGCGGCGCCGGCCGCGATCCCGACGACGAGCTGCGGCCGTGCCCGTTCGGGCTTCAGCCGCATGCCGAGGACGGGCGCGGCGACGATCTCCCCGAGGACGTACACGGCGGCGAGGACGGCCCCGAGCGTGTAGCCCCCGGGGCGCTCGCGCACGAGGAACACGAGCGCGAGCGGCGCCATGGCGACGGGCAGCCGGCCGGTGACCATGACGGCGGACCAGGCGAGGACGGGACGGGTGGCGAGCTCGCGGTAGGGCATGGCCACGACCGTAGCCCGCCGCCGGTCCTGGTTCCGTACAGCTCAGAACGTGAGCACCCCCCGCGCCACCTTCCCCCGTTCCGCGTCCTCCACGGCCCGCGCGAACTCCTCCACCGGGTACGTCGCCGTCACCAGCTCGTCGAGGAGCAGGGTCCCCGAGCGGTAGAGCTCCGCGTACAGGGCGATGTCCTTCTGCGGCCGTGAGGAGCCGTACCGGCAGCCCAGGATCGACTTGTCCAGGAACATCGCGGCCGGCAGGAAGCTCGCCTCCGCCTTCGGCGCGGTCATGCCGAGCAGGACCGCCTGGCCGTGCCGGTCGAGGAGGTCGATCGCGGTCCGGACGAGGCCCGTGTGGCCGACGCACTCGAAGACGTGGTCGGCGCCGGTGGGCAGGATGTCGCGTACGCCCTCGGCGGAGGCGAGGAAGTGCGTCGCCCCGAACTGCCGGGCCACCGCCTCCTTCTCCGGGTTCGTGTCCACGGCGACGATCGTCAGCGCGCCCGCGATCCGGGCGCCCTGGAGGACGTTGAGGCCGATGCCGCCGGTGCCGATGACGACGACGGTGTCGCCGCGGCCGACCTTCGCCCGGTTGAGTACGGCTCCGACGCCGGTGAGGACTCCGCAGCCCATGAGGGCGGCTGAGGTCAGCGGGATGTCCTGCGGAATCTTCACGGCCTGGACGGCCTTGACGACGGTCCGCTCGGCGAAGGACGAGTTCGAGGCGAACTGGAACAGCGGCTGCCCGTCGCGGGAGAACGGCTGCCCCGGCATCCCGATGGCCTTCCGGCACATGGTCGGCCGGCCCCGGTCGCAGTCGGCGCAGGCGCCGCAGTTCGCGAGCGTGGACAGGGCGACGTGGTCGCCGGGGACGACATGGGTGACCCCCGGGCCCACGGCCTCGACGACTCCGGCGCCCTCGTGGCCGAGGACGACGGGCGGGGGGAACGGGATGGTCCCGTCGATGACGGACAGGTCGCTGTGGCAGAGCCCGGCGGCGGCGATCGCCACGAGCACCTCGCCGGGACCGGGGTCCCGCACCTCCAGGTCGTCGACGACCCGGACCTGCTTCCCGTCGAAGACGACGCCTCTCATGATCCGTTCTCCTTACGGGAGTTCGGGCGGTCGCCGGCGGCCGCCGCCCTGGCCATCTCCTCCAGCTGCGCCAGCATCGGCATCGGGTCCGTCCCGACCGTCCCCGGCAGGAAGTCCGCGATGCGTTCGGGGGTCCAGCCGCCGCCCTCCGCGTACCCGGCGCGCAGCTCCCTCGGCTGTGCCCAGACCGCGATCTTGGGCCCGGCGATCGTGTACACCTGGCCGGTGATCCTCTCCTCGCGGGCCCGCTCGCTCAGCAGGTAGACGACGAGCGCCGCCACGTCCTCCGGTTCCCCGATCTCCTTGAGCTCCATGGGGACGTTCGCGGACATCCGGGTGCGGGCCACCGGTGCGACGGCGTTCGCGGTGACGCCGTACTTGTGGAGGCCGAGGGCCGCGCTCCGTACGAGCGAGATGATCCCGCCCTTCGCCGCCGAGTAGTTGGCCTGGGCGACGGAGCCCTGGTGGTTGCCGCTGGTGAAGCCGATGAGCGTCCCCGTGCCCTGCTTGCGCATGACGGCCGACGCGGCCCGGAAGACGGTGAAGGTGCCCTTCAGGTGGGTGGCGACGACGGGGTCCCACTCCTCCTCGGACATGTTGAAGAGCATCCGCTCGCGCAGGATGCCGGCGACGCAGACGACCCCGTCGATCCGCCCGTACGCGGTGAGGGCGGTCTCGACGACCCTCGCCCCGCCCGCCATGGTGGAGATGTCGTCCGCGACGGCGATCGCCGTCCCGCCCGCGGCCTCGATCTCCTTCACCACCTCCGCCACGACCTCCGAGGTCGGCTCGCCGCCCTCGATCGACACCCCGTAGTCGTTGACGACGACCTTCGCGCCCTCCGCCGCGCACGCGAGGGCGACGGCGCGGCCGATGCCGCGCCCCGCCCCCGTCACGGCGACGACCTTGCCAGCCAAGAAGTTCCCCACGCCCGGCCCCTTCCCGCACTTTCTGACGGTCCGTTAGATTCGTTCGTCGTCAGGATTCTACGGTCCGTCAGATACCGGAAAACAAGACCCCGGAGGCCCCGATGTCTCTCCCCGCCGCCTTCCACGAGATCGCCAAGCGCGTCAACAACTGGGGCCGTTGGGGCCAGGACGACGAGATCGGCACGCTCAACCTGGTCACCGACGAGGTCGTGCGCAAGGCCGTCGCCACCGTCCGCGCCGGCCTGCGCGTCCCGCTCGCCGTCGACCTCGAGCAGGACGGCGTACAGACCGGCATGATCCCCGGCCGGGTCAATCCGCTCCACGTCATGGTCCAGGTCAACCAGGAGCTCTTCGGCCCCGGCACGGTCGCCACCAGCGACGACGCCGTGACCCTCGGCCTCCAGGCCGGCACCCACTGGGACGCCCTGACGCACGTCTCCCACTCGGGCCGCATCTACAACGGCCGCCCCGCCGCCACCATCACCCCGCACGGCCGCTCCGAGTTCAGCGGCATCCACACGGCCCGCCACATCGTCAGCCGCGGGGTGCTCCTGGACGTGGCGGCGGCGAAGGGGGTGGACCGGCTGCCGGGGGACCACGCCGTCACCCCCGAAGACCTCGACGAGGCAGCGGAATTCGGCGGGGTGATCGTACGGTCCGGGGACATCGTCCTCGTACGGACCGGGCAGATCCAGGCGTACCTGGCCGGGGACAAGCACGGCTACGCGTTCCCGTCACCGGGCCTCTCGGTCCGTACGCCGGAGTGGTTCCACGCCCACGATGTCGCGGCCGTCGCCAACGACACGCTCACCTTCGAGATCTTCCCGCCCGAGATCGAGGACCTCTGGCTGCCCGTGCACGCCCTCGACCTCGTCGAGATGGGCATGCTCCAGGGGCAGAACTGGAATCTGGAGGCTCTGTCCACAGCCTGTGCACAGGAAAGGCGCTACGCCTTCCTGCTCTCCGCCATGCCGGAACCCTTCGTCGGCGGCACAGGCACGCCGGTGGCCCCGGTCGCGATCCTCTGAACCCCCCGCGGGCGGCGGCGCGCTCGCACGCGCCCCGAGCACGGCACGGACCGCCGCCGCCCGAACGCGACCCGCACACGCCGAGGGCCACGGCCCTCGGCTCCCCTCGCCACGAATCGCTCACCCCAGGGTGGGCAAAACGGAACGAATCGTCAACAGCGCACCCGACCGGGCGACAGCGTCGACACCGCCGTCGACACGGGCGCGACCCGGTCCACCTCGCACCAGATGCTCTTGCCGACACCCTCCGGCTGCCAGCCCCAGCGGTCCGCGAGGCCGTCCACCAGCTCCAGGCCGCGCCCGTTGGTGTCGTCGCCCTCCGCGTGCCGGGGCTGCGGCGGGCGGTCGCTCGTGTCGGCGACCTCGACCCGCACCCCGCCGCCCTCCACGGCGAACAGCATCCGCAGCACGGCCGGGCAGCCCGTGTGCACCACGGCGTTGGTCACGAGCTCGGAGATGAGCAGCACCAGCGTCTCGGCGAGCGGCTCGTCATCCCCTATGCCCGACCCGGCGAGCCGCGACCGGGCCCACCTCCGGGCTCGTCCCACCTCTGCCGGGTCCGGCCCGACCTCCAACTGAACCTGAAGCACCTGCACCGCTCACACCATCCGAACCGGCGGACACACCTTTACGGAACGTGATTCCCTTGTGGGACAGCATGGTTGACGTACAGTCACCGCAACAAGCGCTTCGGGCATATTCCAGCGCGAAGGAGTACGCATGGTCCATACTGTGCGACGCACGCTGCGGGTAGTCGAACGCCGGGCGCGAGCGGCGGGCATTCCCGGCCACGGAGCCGCCGCAGGGGCGACACCGGGACGATCCGGGCCAACGAGCACTCGCATCCCACGGAGCGTACCGGAGGCGGAGGCCGACTCCGGGCCGTGACGGCCCCGCCGAAGGACACAACCCGATATCAACATTCCGTGACGTGTCGCACGCGCAGCGCTACAGTCCCCCGGCCACCGTCTCCTCGGCCTGAGCGGCGGTCATCCCCAGCTCGGCCCGCACCCAGGCACGCTTCAGATGCAGATGAACGTCGGCCTCCCAGGTGAACCCCATCCCCCCGTGCACCTGAAGACAGTCCCGCGCGTTGCCGACGGCCGCGTCGTCGGCGAGCAGCTTGGCCCCGGCGATCTCGACGGGGTCGCCGGTGACGGCGGCGGCCCACACGGCGGCCCGAGCGAGCTCGACCCGCACGAGCATCCCGGCACAGAGATGCTTGACGGCCTGAAACCCCCCGACGACCTGCCCGAACTGCTCCCGGGTGCGTGCGTAGGAGACCGCCATGTCGATGGTGGCCTGAGCGCTGCCGACCTGCTCGGCGGCGGTGAGAAGGACTTCGGTTGTGGGCAGGCGTTCCGCAGGGCGGAACAGGTGGGCACAACCCCCGGTGCCGGGCACCCGATGGAGCGGCGTCAGCGGATCGACCGACCGCACCGGCACGGCACCGCCCACATCGCCCAGCACCACATCGGCCTCGTCCAGCCAGGGAACCAGCCCCTCCGACACCTGGGTCACCACGACAGCCCCCTCCGCCGCGCCCCGCACGGACCCCGCCGCCAGATGCGTGGAGACCAGCGGCCCCGGCAGCAGCACCCTCCCCGCCTCCTCGAAGACGAGGACCGCCTCGGGCAGCCCGAGCCCGACACCTCCCTCCGCCTCCGGGAGGCACAACGCGAAGAACCCGGCGTCGCCGAGCTCCCGCCACAGCTCCCGGTCGACACGAGGCGCGGAGACCGCCGCCCGCAGCGCCTCCCGGTCGAAGAGCCGCGCGAGCAGTTCCCGTACCCCGCGCCGCAGCGCCCGCTGGTCCTCCGTGAGTCGGAAGTCCACGACAGATTCACCGCCCCTTCGGCAGGCCGAGGATGCGCTCGGCGACGATGTTGCGCTGGATCTGGGAGGTGCCGGCCGCGATGGTGTACGAGAGCGAGGACAGCCGGTCGAGGGTCCAGTCGCGGCCGAGGTCGAGCGCGTCGGGACCGAGGACGGCGGCGGCCGCGTCGTACAGCTCCTGGCGGGCGTGCGAGTAGTGCAGTTTGAAGACGGAGCCGCCGGCGCCGGGGACCCCGCCGGTCGCCTGGGCCTCGCTGACGTTGGCCTGCGTGAGCCGCCACAGTGCCCGGAACTCGGCGGAGAGCCTGCCGAGCCGGCGCCGCAGGACGGGGTCGTCCCAGGTGCCGTTCTTGCGGGCGGTGCGGGCGAGTTCGCCGAGGAGGCGGCGGCAGGCGACGACCTCGCCGACGAAGGCGGTGCCGCGCTCGAAGGACAGGGTCACCATGGTGACCCGCCAGCCGTCGTTCTCCTCGCCCACCCGGTTGGCCACCGGCACCCGCACCTCGTCGAGGAAGACCTCGGCGAACTCGGTGGACCCGGCGAGGGTGCGCAGCGGCCGTACGGTGATGCCGGGGGCGTCCATGGGCATGGCGAGCCAGGTGATGCCGCGGTGCTTCGAGGCGGCCTCGGGGTCGGTGCGTACGAGCAGCTCGCACCAGTCGGCGACCTCGGCGTGCGAGGTCCAGATCTTCTGGCCGGTGACGACGTACGCGTCTCCGTCCCGTACGGCCCGGGTGCGGAGGGAGGCGAGGTCGGACCCGGCGTCGGGTTCGCTGAAGCCCTGGCACCAGACCTCGTCGCCGCGCAGGATCGGCGGCAGCCACCGCTCGCGCTGCGCGGCCGTGCCCTCGGCGGCGATGGTGGGTCCGGCGTGGAGGAGGCCGACGAAGTTGGCGCCGACGTAGGGCGCGCCGGCGAGTTCGGTCTCCTCCAGGAAGATGAGGCGCTGGGTCGGGGAGGCGTCCCCGTGGGTGTCGGCGTACCCGGCGTCGTACAGGCGGCGCTGCCAGCCGCAGTCGTAGGCGCGGCGGGCGGGCCAGTCGAGCGGGTCGGGGCGTTCGGGGAGGCCTGGCAGGGTGGCGGCGAGCCATTCCCGCAGGCGGGCGCGGTATTCCTCCTCCTCGTCGGTGCAGGAGAGGTCCATCAGACGATCCCGAGATCCAGCATGCGGATGGCGTTGCCGCGCATGAGTTTGTAGATCGTCTCGTCGTCGAGGCCCTGGACGTGGTCGAGGGCGACGTCCTTGGTGTGGGGGAAGGTCGAGTCGACGTGCGGGTAGTCGGTCTCGAAGGTGGCGTTGTCGCGGCCGACGACGTCGAGCGAGGCGATGCCGTGCTTGTCGCGGAAGAAGCAGCAGAAGATCTGCCGGTAGTAGTACGTGGACGGGGGTTCGGGGATCAGGTCGCGCACCCCGCCCCAGGCCCGGTGCTCCTCCCAGACGTCGTCGGCGCGTTCGAGGGCGTACGGGATCCAGCCCATCTGGCCTTCGCTGTAGGCGAGCTTGAGCCGGGGGAACTTGACGAGGACGCCGGAGAACAGGAAGTCCATCATCGAGGCCATGGCGTTGTTGAAGCTCAGCGAGGCCTGGACGGCGGGCGGGGCGTCGGGGGACGCGGCCGGCATTTGGCTACTGGATCCAATATGCATGTTCACCACCGTCCCGGTCTCCTGGCAGACGGCGAAGAAGGGGTCCCAGTAGCCGGAGTGGATCGACGGCAGCCCGAGGTGGGTGGGGATCTCGGAGAAGGTCACGGCCTTCACCCCCCGCGCGGCGTTGCGCCGGATCTCGGCGACGGCGAGGTCGATGTCCCAGAGCGGGATGATGCAGAGCGGGATGAGCCGGCCGCCGCTGTCGCCGCACCACTCCTCGACCATCCAGTCGTTGTAGGCGCGCACGCAGGCGAGGGCGACCTCCTTGTCGTGGGCCTCGGCGAAGGTCTGCCCGCAGAAGCGGGGGAAGGTGGGGAAGCAGAGGGAGGCCTCGACGTGGTTGAGGTCCATGTCGGCGAGGCGGGCCTTCGGATCCCAGCAGCCGCGGCGCATCTCCTCCCTCGTGATCCCCTCCAGCGTCATGTCGTCACGGTCGAAGCCGACGGCGGCGATGTTCCGCTTGTACGGGAACTTGAGGTCCTCGTAGATCCACCAGTCGGTGGGCGGGCCTTCGGGGTCCATCGTGATCTGGTACTTGCCGGCGACGTAGGCGAGCTCGCCGATGCCGGCCGTGAGGGGCTGCGGCCCGCGGTCGCGGTACTTCTTCGGGAGCCAGGTCTCGAAGAGGTGGGCAGGCTCGATCACGTGGTCGTCGACGCTGATGATGCGGGGCAGTTCCGTCATGGAGCCTCTCCCGGATTCGGCGGACCGTTCCCGGCCCGTTTCTGATGACCCGTCAGATCTGACGGCATAAGGCTATCCGCGCACCCCTGGACCGACAAGCGCCGGACCTCTACGCTCACCGCACGATCTGACGGAACGTCAGCCAGGCGGAGTACGGACGAGAGGAGTACGGTCATGAACGAGACCGCGCACACGCTCGGCGGGTCCCGGACGCTCTGGGAGCTCGTCGAGCGCCGCGCCGCCCTCACCCCCGACCGGCCCGTCCTCCTCCAGGGCGACCGCGTCCTCACCTTCGGCGGACTCCGCGAGCGCGCCGAGCGCTGCGCCGCCGGTCTCTACGGGAGGGGCGTGCGTCCCGGCACCGTCGTCGCCTGGCAGCTGCCCACCCGCATCGAGACCGCCGTGCTCTCCTTCGCGCTCGCCCGCATCGGCGCCGTGCAGTCCCCGGTGATCCCCTTCTACCGGGACAAGGAGGTCGGCTTCGCGCTCCGCGAGTCGAAGGCGGAGTTCTTCGCGGTCCCCGGAATCTGGCGTGGATTCGACCATGCGGAGATGGCGCGGAGACTCGGCGCGCGCGGGATCCTCGAAGCCTACGAGGACCTGCCGGACGGCGACCCGGCCGTCCTGCCGCCGCCGCCCTCCTCCGGCACCGACGTCCGCTGGATCTACTGGACCTCCGGCACCACCTCCGACCCCAAGGGCGTCCTGCACACCGACCGCTCGCTCCTCGCCGGCGGCTCCTGCCTCGCCCACGCCCTGCAGCTCACGGCCGAGGACATCGGCTCGATGGCCTTCCCGTACGCGCACATCGCCGGGCCCGACTACACGGTGATGCTCCTGCTGTACGGGTTCCCCGCCGTGATGTTCGAGCACTTCGCGCTGCCGGAGGCCCTCGACGAGTACAACCGGCACGGCGTCACCGTCGCCGGCGGCTCCACCGCCTTCTACTCGATGTTCCTCGCCGAGCAGCGCAAACAGCCCGGGAAGCCCGTCATCCCCACCCTCCGCCTGCTCGCGGGCGGCGGGGCGCCCAAGCCGCCCGAGATCTACCACGCGGTACGGAAGGAGCTGGGCTGCCAGCTCACCCACGGATACGGCATGACCGAGGTCCCCATGATCACGATGGGCGCCCCCGACGACACCGTCGAGAACCTCGCCTCCACCGAAGGCCGCCCGCCCGCCGGCATGGAGATCCGGATCACCGGCGACGGCGAGGTCCGGCTCCGCGGCGAGGCCGTCTGCCGAGGCTATCTCGACCCGGCGCAGACGGCCGCCGCCTTCGACGAGGACGGCTTCCTCATCACCGGCGACGTCGGGCACCTCACGGCCGGCGGCCACCTCGTCCTGACGGGCCGCATCAAGGACATCATCATCCGAAAGGGAGAGAACATCTCGGCCAAGGAGATCGAGGACCTCCTCCACACGCACCCGGACGTGGGCGACGCCGCCGTCATAGGCCTCCCCGACGCCGAGCGCGGCGAACGCGTCTGCGCCGTCGTCGAACAGCCCCCGGACGCCGCCCCGCTCGCCCTTCCGCAGGTCACGGCCTTTCTGCGGGAGGCCGGACTCTCCGTCCACAAGCTGCCCGAACAGCTGGAGGTGGTGGACGCCCTCCCCCGGAACGAGACCCTGCGCAAGGTGCTGAAGTACAAGCTCAGGGAGCGCTTCGGCGCGGCGCCCCGGTGACCTCCGCCAGGGCCTCCGGCACGTCCTCGTACACGTCGAACAGGCGCCGCACGCCCAGCGCGGAGAGCACCCGGCCGACGTGACCGCCGTCCCGGTCCTCCGCGTCCACGGGCAGGATCAGGCGGAGCCGGCCGCCGCAGGAACGGAGCAGACGGCGGGACGCGATGAGCACGCCGACACCGCTGGAGTCGCAGAAGCGCACGGCCGACAGGTCGATCACCAGGTCGTGGCGGCCGCCCGCGACGGCGTCGTGGACGCGGCGGCGTATCAGGGGGGAGGTGACCAGGTCCAGTTCCCCCCGGACGCGGAATACCGTCCAGGGGCCGTGCTCGTCCTCGTCGACCTCGATCGTCGTCACGGACGCCGCCTGCCCCACGAGCAGGCGCCGAAACCCCCGTCGTCAGGGATGACGCTTTCCTTACCATCCGCGTCCGCGTCAAGGGCGCACTTGCGGCAAACAGGAGTGCGTTGTCCGAGCGGCGCATTACTTTGGAGGAGAACCGGGACGGAGGCCCTCATGGCGATGGACACACCACCGCGCTGGGACCGCAGAATGCAGCAGCGGCTGGCGCGCGGGGAGGCCGCCGCCCTCGGCGAGTTCTACGACCGGTTCGCCGCCCTCGTCCACAGCCTCGCCCACCGGGTCCTCGACGACGACGCGGCGGCCGACCAGGTCACCCGCGAGGTCTTCGGCTACATCTGGGAGAACCCCGACTCCTACGACCCGAAGCAGGGCAACATGCGCTCGTGGGTCGCCAAGCTGACCCAGCGGCAGGCCGTGCACCGGCTGCGGCAGGCCGAGACCCTGGCGTACGCGGAGACGGGCCTCGGCTCCGCCGAGGAGCTGGAGCAGAAGGTCCACCGGGCCTCGGTCGCCGCCCGCGCCGACTACATCGTGACCTCCATGCCCGCCCCGCTGCGAGCCGCACTCGAACTGGCGTACTTCCAGCGGCGCGACTACCGGCAGACCGCCGCCGACCTCGGCGTCACCGAGGACGAGGCCCGCCGGCGCCTCCGGCTCGGACTCCAGCTGCTCTCCTCCGCGAACACCCGACCGCTCGAAGGGTCCTCGCCGCCCGGCTACGGACGGACGCCGTGACCGGGGCGAACGACGACGCGGACGACGTCGCACGCGCCCCCTGGATACCGGGACCGCGCCTGTCGGCCGACGACCACGCGGACCTGACGGCACGGCTGCCGGAGGCGGCGGAGCCGGAGGTGGAGGAACCGGAGGTACCGGTCCTCACCCACAACGTGCTCAAGTCCCTGCTCGGGGCCTGGGCGCTTTCGGCGTGCTCCACCGGCGAGACCAAGGCCGTCGAGAACCACCTCACCGCATGCGCGCCCTGCGCCGACGAGGCCCTCCGGCTCCGCGACGCCGTCGCGCTCCTCCACGAGGACCGGGACCTGGACCTCGACCCGCTGCTCCGCTCCCGGGTCCTGGAGAACTGCCTGGGCCGCCGCCCCGCCCGTATCCCCGTCCCCGACTGGGTCACGCCGTACGACGCGGAGACCGCCCGGCTCGACGCGCTCCTCCGGGACATCGGCGAGTCCGAGTGGCACACGCCGGTACGGCTCAAGTGGTACGAGGAGGACCACGTGGTGCGCCGCAAGGCGACCGTCGCGTCGGTCATCGGCCACCTCCTGGCGGTGGACGGCCTGGTGTCGGCGGCGCTCGGCCTGGACGACCCGCTGGGCGCGGGGGTCCCGGAGCTCTCCCCGACGGAGCGCACGGAAGCGTTCTGGTCGGCACTGGACCGGCCTCCGAACCGGTCCCTGCGGGGGCCGTGGCGGGACCAGTCGCACACGCTGATCCGGACGGTCGCCTTCGCGGGGAGGGGCGTGGCGGACCTGACGGTGAGCTACAAGGACTTCGCCCTCCCCCTCCGCGACTCCCTCCTGGAGCGGGCCTTCGAGTGCTGGCTGCACGCGGACGACATCGCGACGGCGGTGGCCTACCCGTACGCGCCGCCCAGCGGGGCGCACCTGCACGGGATGATCGACCTCGCGGCGCGGCAGCTGCCGGCGGCCCTCGCCGACCGCCGCCGCACGGGCCTGGCCGGCCCCGCCAAGGAGCTCGTCGCGGCGGGCGCGCCGGGCCGCTCGCTCCACCTGGAGGTGGAGGGCGCGGGCGGCGGCCACTGGTACATCTCCCTGGACTCGCCGGCGGCGCTCGGCTCACCGGAACGGGCGGTGGCGCAGGTGGCGATGGACGGGGTCGAGTTCTGCCAGCTGGTGGCGGGGCACATCACGCCGGAGGAGGCGGCGGCGGGTCAGGACGGCGACCGGGAGGCGATCCGGGACGTGCTGTCGGCGGCGGCGTCCTTGAGCAGGCTGTAGGCCGCCGGGCTGGGCGGCGCCCACCGCCGTGCGGGCCCGCGCCCGCGCTGGGCGGTGCCCCCGCCCACCCCCGTGTGGGGCCCGCGCCCGCGCTGGGCGGTGCCCCCGCCCACCTCCGTGTGGGCAATCGTCCCGCAGGGCGGGACGGGTGGGCACACGGGACGGCGCCCTCAGCGGCGCCTCCGCCTTCCGCGCCTGGACCCGCACCACCAGCGACGGTGCACATCGTGGTGCGGGTCAGGGCGCGGAAGCCTCTGGCGCCGGCAGGGCGCGGGTCCGTTGTGCCCACCCGTTCCGCCCCAGCGGAACGAATGCCCACAACGGGGGTGGGCACCGCCCCGGCGGAACGCATGCCCACAACGGGGGCGGACCCTTACGCGAAGACCACCGTGCGGCGGCCGTTCAGGAGGATTCGGCGTTCCGCGTGCCACTTGACCGCCCGTGCGAGCGCCTGGCATTCGACGTCGCGACCGATCGCCACCAGCTGGTCCGGGGTCACCTCGTGCCCCACCCGCTCGACCTCCTGCTCGATGATCGGGCCCTCGTCGAGGTCGGCCGTCACGTAGTGCGCGGTCGCGCCGATGAGCTTCACGCCGCGCGCGTGCGCCTGGTGGTAGGGCTTGGCGCCCTTGAAGCTGGGGAGGAAGGAGTGGTGGATGTTGATGATCCGGCCGGAGAGCTGCTTGCACAGGTCGTCCGACAGGACCTGCATGTAGCGGGCGAGGACGACCAGCTCGACGTTCTCCGAGTGGACGAGGTCCAGGAGTTCCGCCTCGGCGTCGGCCTTCGTCTCCTTCGTCACGGGGATGTGCCGGAACGGGATCCCGTACGAGCCCACCAGCTCCTCGAAGTCCCGGTGGTTGGAGACGACCGCGACGATCTCGACCGGCAGCGCCCCGATCCGGGACCGGAACAGCAGGTCGTTCAGGCAGTGGCCGAACTTCGAGACCATGAGCACGACCCGCATCGGCTGGTCGGCGCGGTTGATCTGCCAGTCCATCGCGTAGGCGTCGCCGACGGCGGCGAAGCTCGCCCGGAGTTTGTCGACCGTCACCGGGGCCTCGGCCGAGAAGTGGACCCGCATGAAGAAGAGGCCGGTGTCGCGGTCTCCGAACTGCTGGCTGTCCTCGATGTTGCAGCCGGTGATGAAGAGATAGCTCGACACGGCGTGCACGATGCCCTGCTTGTCGGGGCACGAGAGGGTGAGGACGTACTGGTCGGTCATCCCGTCAGCCTGCCACAAGCGCCCCGCCGGGAGGATCGCCGTCCGGCAGGCGGAACGCCTCAGGACCGCGTCATGATACGGAGCACGTCGAGGGAGCGCGGGGGCGTGTCGGGGTCCTCGCCGTCGGCCTGGGCGAGGCGGACGTGGGCCTCGCGGGCGGCGCGTACGGCCTCCGGCCAGCCCGGGTGCTGCATGTACACGGAGACGGGGGCGTCCGGGCCCACCTGGTGCATGATCCGCAGCACCCGGAGGACGGCGACGTCGACGAGGGTGGCCTCGCCGGAGTCCCGGAAGATCGAGCCCACGTACTTCTCGGCGGACCAGCTGTCGAGCCAGGTGTCCTCGACGAGGCGGTAGACGGCGTCGGTGACGTCGCCGTACCCGTCCTGGCCGGCCAGCCAGGTCGTCTCGTGGAATCCGGGGTCGGAGAGCATGTGCAGCGCCGAGCGCACGTTGCTGCGCCAGCGCCACCAGGGCATGTCGTTGAGCGGCATGCCGCCCATGGTGGAGGAGCGACGGCCGCGACGGGAAGAGTTAACCGAACCGGAGACTGGACTGGACACGTTTCGATCGTACGTTCCCTTGTCCGGTAAGCGGACTCGCCCCCTCCTCATGCGGCCGCCGCCCCCGTAATTCACCTTCGCGTCACCCACCGTTGAACCGCGCTCACTCCCGCGTTACCCGTGGGGCGGAAATGTGCATGCCCATGACCGGTAGGCGACTGACCTCACTCCTCGCGTACGTCACGACCGCGGCGACCGGAGCGTCGCTGCTCACCGGGTGTGGCGTGCTCCCTGGGGCCACGGGGGGCTCCAGGGAGCCCGTCACGGTGATGACCTGGGCTCCCGACCAGACCCGAGCGACCAACATGCCCGGAATGCCCGCAATGGCACAGACCTTCGCCCGTTGGGTCAACTCCCAGGGCGGCATCAACGGGCACGAACTGCGCGTCCTCACCTGCAACGAGCAGAACACCAGCGCCGGCGCCGCCGCCTGCGCCCGCCGGGCCGTCCACGAGAAGGCGGTCGCCGTCGTCGGCTCGTACAGCCAGAACGGCCGCGCCTTCATGGCCCCCCTGGAAGCCGCGGACATCCCGTACATCGGCGGCTACGGCATCGCGGAGGACGAGTTCACGAGCACGCTCTCGTACCCCGTCAACGGCGGGGTGGCCTCGCTCGTCGCCGGGCACGGCATGCAGCTCGCCGACTCCTGCGAGAAGGTCTCCCTCGTCCGCCCCGACACCACCGCCGGGGACAAGCTCCCCGACTTCCTCAACTCCGGCCTGCGCAACGCGAGTCACCGGAGCGCCGTCGACATCCCGGCCCTGGAGGACGCCGCCGAGTACACCGAGCAGGCGGGCCGCGCCCGCACCCGGGCCGGCGGCGAGAAGGGCTGCGTGACCGCCGTCCTCGGCGAGCGCACCCAGACCTTCTTCGACTCCTTCCGCCGGCTCCCCGCGCAGCAGGAGGAGGCGAAGAAGCGCGACGCCGTCCGCATCTCCTCGGTCCTCGGCAGCGTCGACCAGCCCGTCATCGACCGCACCGGCGGCCCCCACAGCCCCTTCGAGGGCGCGTTCGTCACCGGCTGGTACCCGGCGGCGGGCGACAAGAGCTGGGCGCCGATGCGCAAGGTCATCCAGGAGCACGCCTTCGCCGACAACCGGGTCGACCCGGCCGACACCGGCGTGCAGACCACCTGGATCGCGTACACGGTCCTCAAGGAGGTGATCGAGTCCCTCGACGAGGACACGATCACGGCCGGCCAGATCACCCGCGCCCTCGACCGGGGCGAGCGGATCGACACCGGCGGCCTCACGCCCAGCCTGCGCTGGAAGTACGAGGACCTGCTCGGCGCCCCCGGCTTCACCCGGATCGTCAACCACGAGGTGACGTTCCAGGTGGTGCGCGAGGGACGGCTCGTGGCGCAGAAGCCCGGTTTCGTCGACGTCGGCGAGACCGTCCTCAGCGCCCCGTAAGCCGGCTCAGGCCTGAGTCTGCTCAGGCCTGGTTCTGCTCAGGCCGAAGCCTGCTCAGAGCTGCGTCCAGCTCCGCTTCTCGAGTCCGTACTTCACGGCGGTCGGGTTCCACAGCCCGGCCGCCGTCTTCTTGGCGGCGCTCGCCTCACCGCTCTTCGCGTCGCCCGCGGCCTTCTGGCTGGTCGAGCGGGCGTGGCCGCCCTTGCAGGCCTTCTTGTTCTTCATCTGGTCGGCCCAGGCCGCGTAGTGGTCGTCGGCGGCGGCCGAGGCCTGCCAGGCCTTGGTGAGCGCCGCCGTCAGCGCCGCGTTGTCCGGGATCTTGTCGACCGACAGCGCCTCGAGCTTGGTGATCAGCCCGCGGCGCTGCTCGGCGGCGCCCCGCAGATCGGTCGCGGCCTTGTCGAGGTTCTTGCACTGGTTGATGGACGCGACCGAGCTGATCACCGTCTCACGGCTGCTGCTGCTGGTCGCGAGCAGCTTGCTGAGCTCCTGCGCCTGCGGCTCCGCCGGGTCGGCCGGCTTCTCCGAGGGCTCCGCCGAGGCGGACGGCGCGGCGGAGCTCGCCGCCACGTTCTGGCCGCCCCCCTTGGGGTCCTTCTCCTCGTCCCCGCCGCTGAGCAGCGCCCCGGCGCCGAGGCCGACGACCGCGCAGCCGATCACGACGGCGGCGATCAGCGCGAGCGGCGACTTGCGGCGCGGCGCGGGCTCGTCGTCGTAGTAGGCGTCCTCGTAGCCGTACTGCTGCTGCGGGGGCTGCGGCGGCTGGTGGTGGTGGTGCTGGGTCTGCTGCTGGTACGGGGCGGGGCCGGGCTGCTGGAAGCCCTGGGGCGGCCGCGGGGCCTCCGTACGGAACAGGTTGTCGAACTCGGCGGGCGGCTGCCGCTCACCGGGCGTCTCCGCCGGTACGGGGGCCATGTACTGGGTCGCGTCCGAGGCGCCGGCGGGACCGGGCCCCTGGTGCGCGAGCGGGCCCGTGCCGAGGAACTGGGTGTCGGAGCCCCCGCCCTGCTGCGGCGGCATCGGGGCGATGAACTGGGTCGCGTCGGAGGCGCCGGCCGGCGGCGGGTAGCCGTACCCCTGCTGCTGCGGGGCGGCCGGAGCGCCGGGGCCGGGGTAGCCGTACCCCGGCTGCGGGGCGGCCTGCGCGGGCGGCATCCCGCCCGGCTGCGGCGGCATCCCCTGCACCGGCGGCATCCCGCCGGGGACCGGCGCGATGTGCTGGGTCGCCTGCATGTCGGCGGCGGCCGGGGCACCGGGGCCCGGGTAGCCGTAGCCGGGCTGCGGCGCGGCCTGCTGCGGCGGTATCGGCGGCAGGTACTGGGTGGACTGCATGTCGGCGGCGCCCTGCGGCGCCTCCGGGGGCAGCGGCTGCGCGGGCGGCAGCGGCTGCCCGCCCTGCTGACCAGCGGGACCCCAGGCGCCGCCCCACGGCTGACCGCCGCCATGCTCCGGACCCTGTCCGTTCTGCGTCACCGGGACTCCCACTGATGGACCAACCTACGGAATCGTCGGCTCACGCTACCGGGTGCCGACTGGGCTCCGCACACACGTGTGAGACCGGTTACACAACCCGTTGACGAAACGCCCCCGGGCGTCCACGTCCCTAGGCGGCATACAGCTCCATCCGCGCGCCGAACTCCCGCACCACCGGCTCCCCCGCGTACGGCTCCAGGCGCTCCCTCAGATCGTCCAGGTACTCCGCGCCCCGCGACGACCGCAGCGTGCCGAGCAGTTCGAGCGCCTGCGTGCCCGTCCGGCAGGCCTGCTCCACCTCCCGCTGCTGGACCTGCGCCGAGGCGAGCAGCGCGAGGCCGATCGCGCGCCGCCGCGCCCGTGTCTCCGGGTGCCCGGCGATGGACTCCTCGGCCGCCCGCGCCGCCGCCTCCGCCTGCCCCAGGTCCCGGTGGCAGTGCGCGAGTTCGTCGGCGAGGTAGGCCGCGTCGAAGTGGGCGATCCACGCCGGGTCGTCGCCCGCCTCCGGATCGGCCTGGTCGAGCGCTCGTACGGCGCGGCCCGCCGCCGCCTCGAAGGCCCGCGCGTCGCCCATCAGCGCGTGGCCGCGCGCCTCCGCCGCGAGGAACATCGCCTCCGCGCGCGGCGGCACCTTCCCGCGCGCGCCCTCCTGGGCCGCCCGCGCCAACTGGGCGATCTCCCGCGGGTTGCCGAGCTGCGCGGCGAGGTGGCTCATCGAGGCGGCGAGGACATAGCCGCCGTACCCCCGGTCCCCCGCCGCCTGCGCGAGCCGCAGCGCCTGGATGTAGTACCGCTGCGCGAGCCCCGGTTCGCCGGTGTCCACCGCCATGTACCCGGCGAGCTCGGTCAGTCGGGAGACCGCCGCGAACAGCTGCCGGCCGACCGCCTCCCGGTACGAGCCCGACAGCATCCCCGACACCACGCTGTTGAGGTAGTGCACGACCACCGGCCGCACATGGCCGCTGCCGAAGCGCCGGTCGAGGTCGACGAGCGCGGCCGTCATCTCCCGTACGGCCGCCACGTCCGCGACCCCGACACGGGCCCCCGCCATCCGCGCCACGTGCGCGTCGGGCCCTGTGATCAGCCAGTCCCTGCTGGGCTCGACGAGCGCGGAGGCCGCGACGGTCGAACCGTTCAGGAAGTCCCGGCGCCCCACGTCGCTGCGCCACAGCTCGCAGACCTGCTCGATCGCCCCGGGCACGGTCGGCGCGAACTGGAGCCCCACCCCGGCGGCGAGGTTCCGGCCGTTGGCCATGCCGACCTCGTCGATCGTGACCGTACGGCCCAGCTTGCGGCCCAGCGCCTCCGCGATGATCCCGGGCGCCCGGCCGCGCGGCTGCTGACCGCGCAGCCAGCGCGCCACGGACGTCTTGTCGTAGCGCAGGTCGAGGCCGCGCTCCGCGCCGACCATGTTGACCCTGCGGGCGAGGCCGGCGTTGGAGCAGCCGGCCTCCTGGATGAGCGCCTGGAGCCGTTCGTTGAGCTGACGCGGAACGAGTGGCCTGGCTGCCATGAGTACCCCCTGAGGCCGTGCGGTGATCACAAGAGAACTGATCAATGCCCGGCGAATATGCGGTCAATGCAGATGTGAACACGCGAAACCGGACACGTCGGCCGCGACCCTGCCGCCGGCGCCCCCCACCTGTCCGTACCCACCCCCCGCTCCCCGGCCCTCCGCGCGCCCCCGCCAGTGCACCCATGCGCCCCGCGTGCAGGATCGATGCGTCAACACACCCTCCGTCACGCCCGTAACCCCAGGTGGCGGGGGAAGTTGTGCTCACCGTGGAAGAGACCATGGGAGTCACGGAAGCCGCACAGATCCCCAAGCAGCGGGGCGAGCAGCTGCTGGACAGCGCCGTGCGGTACGCGGAAGAGCGGCACTGGGACGTGTTTCCCGGGACCTGGCTGGAAGTCGTCGAGGGCAAGGAGCGCTGCTCCTGCGGCGCGGACGCGTGCGCCGTGCCCGGCGGTCACGCGGTCAGGCCGGACTGGTCGACCCAGGCGACCGGCAGCGGCGTCGGGGCGCGGCGGATGTGGTCGAAGACCCCGAAGGCCTCGATCCTGCTGCCGACCGGCCGTACCTTCGACGCGATCGAGGTGCCGGAGACGGCCGGCTTCCTGGCGCTCGCCCGCATGGAGCGCATGGAGCTGACGCTCGGCCCCGTGACCTGCACCCCGGACCGCCGGATGTACTTCTTCGTGCTGCCCGGCGCCGCCACCAAGGTGCCGGACCTGGTCCGCAAGCTCGGCTGGGCCCCGGCCTCCATCGACCTCGTCACGCGCGGCGAGGGCCACTACGTGGCGGCCCCGCCCACCCGGATCGGCGGCTTCGGCGCGGTGCAGTGGGCGCGGCGCCCCACCCCGGCGAACCGCTGGCTGCCGGACGCGGAGGAGCTGGTCAGCGCCCTCGCGTACGCGTGTGGCCGGGAAGCGGCGGAGGCGAGGGGCCGCGCGCAATGACCCGGCGGCCTGGCGCGGCCCGGTCGTAGGGTGGCCCCCGTAAGTAGTACGGGGACCATCGAAGGGTTGACGGACCATGCCTGACCAGGCATTTGACGGAGCGTTCGACACGGCGGGCGCCGCACCGGGGGACGGTGCGGTGCCCGCCGTGCGTGTCGAGGGGCTGTGGAAGCGTTTCGGACAGCAGATCGCGGTGAACGGGATCGATCTCGTCCTGCCCGCCGGACGGTTCATCGGGCTCGTGGGGCCCAACGGCGCGGGCAAGACCACGACCCTGTCCATGATCACCGGCCTGCTGCGGCCCGACCACGGGCGGATCCTCGTCGCCGGGCACGACGTGTGGGCCGACCCGGAGTCGGTCGCGCAGGTCAAGGCACGCATCGGCATCCTGCCGGAGGGCCTGCGGCTCTTCGAGCGCCTCTCGGGCCGTGAACTCCTCGCCTACAGCGGCCGGCTCCGCGGTCTGCCCGGCGCCGAGGTCGACAAGCGGGCCGCGCAGCTCCTCGACGTCCTCGACCTGACCGGCTCGCAGAACAAGCTGGTCGTCGACTACTCGACCGGCATGCGGAAGAAGATCGGCCTCGCCGCCGCGCTCCTCCACAACCCCGAGGTCCTCTTCCTCGACGAACCCTTCGAGGGCGTCGACCCGGTCTCCGCGCAGACCATCCGCGGCGTCCTGGAGCGGTACACCTCCTCCGGCGCGACCGTCGTCTTCTCCAGCCACGTCATGGAGCTCGTCGAGTCGCTCTGCGACTGGGTCGCCGTCATGGCGGGCGGCCAGATCCGGGCGCAGGGCCCGCTGGCCGAGGTGCGGGGCTCGGCGTCCTCGCTCCAGGAGGCGTTCCTGGAGCTCGTCGGCGCGAACGGCCGGGCGGCGGCCGGGGACTCGCTGGACTGGCTGGGCGGCGGGGCGGGCACGGGCGGTACGCAGCGATGAGCGCCGTCACCTCCGCCGTACCGGCGACCAGCGCGCCCGTACCGTCCCTCACGTCCGTCTTCGTACGGCTCAAGCTGTCGCTGCTGCGGAACGGGCTGCGGCAGTCCAGCGGGCGGACCGCCGCGTACATCGCCTCGATCGTCTTCGGCAGCTTCCTCGTCATCGCCCTGCTCCTGGCCTTCGTGCTGCTGCGGGGCAACGCGGACGCCGACACCGTCGCGGTCCTCGTCACCGGGGTCCTCGCGCTGGCCTGGACGTTCATGCCGCTGTTCATCCCGAGCGGCGACGAGACCCTCGACCCCTCGCGGCTCGTGATGCTGCCGCTGCGGCCCCGGCCGCTGGTCCGGGCGCTGCTCGTGGCCTCCCTCGTGGGCGTCGGGCCCGTCCTCACCTTCCTGCTGGTCCTGGGCGCGGCCCTGGCCGTCGCCCACGGCGCGGCCGGCACCGTCCTCGCCGTCCTCGCCGTCCCGCTCGCGGCGGTGACGTGCGTGGCCCTGTCCCGGGCCGTCGCCGCCGCCAACGTCCGGCTCCTCACCTCCCGCAAGGGCCGCGACCTGGCCCTGCTGAGCGGCCTGGTCATCGCGGTCGGCATGCAGTTCGTGAACTTCGGCGCCCAGCGCCTCAGCCAGGCCGGCGGCCTGGAGTCCCTCGAACCGGCCACGGCCGTCGTCGGCTGGCTGCCGCCGGCCGCCGCGATCGGCGCGGTCGACGCCGCGAGCCAGGGCGACTACGCGGTGGCCGCAGCCCGTCTGCTGCTCACGGCGGCCACCCTCGCGGGCCTCCTGTACTGGTGGCAGCGGAGCCTGGTACGGCTGATGGTCGAGCCGGACGGCTCCACGATCGGCGCGGCCTCCGACGCGAAGGCCGGCGAGAAGGGCGGTACGGGGCTGCTCGCCCGGATCCTGCCGGCCGGGCGCACCGGCACCGTCATGGAGCGCACCCTGCGGTACATCTGGCGCGACCCGAAGACGAAGGCGGCCTGGGTGACCTCGCTCGCCGTCGGTCTGATCGTGCCTCTCTTCAACGCCATCCAGGGCGGAGGCTCCGTCTACTTCGCCTGCTTCGCCGCCGGCATGCTCGGCATGCAGATGTACAACCAGTTCGGCCAGGACGGCTCGGCGTTCTGGATGGTCGCGCAGACCATCTCGTCGCCCGCCGACGCCTACGCCGAACTCCGGGCGCGGGCCCTGGCCATGCTCTCGGTCACCGTCCCCTTCACGATGCTCACCACGGCGGTGACGGCCGGCATCCTCGGCGCGTGGGCGCAGCTCCCGCAGGCCTTCGGGCTCGCGTTCGGCCTGCTCGGCGCGATGGTCGGTACGGGCGCGGTGACCTCGGCGAGCTTCCCGTACTCGATCCCCCAGGACAGCGGCTACAAGAACGTCGCGCCGGGGCAGGGCGGTCTGGCCTGGCTGTCGATCATGGGCGGCATGATCACCGCCGGTGTGCTGTGCTCCCCGCTCATCGCCGCGACGATCTACTTCCACGTCTCCGACCGGCATTCCCTGCTGTGGCTGATCCTCCCCGCCGGCACGCTCTACGGCGCGCTGCTCGTCCTCGCGGGCCTCAAGCTGGCGGCCCCGCGCACGGCGAAGCGGCTGCCGGAGATCCTGGCGTCGGTCAGCAAGGGGTAGCCCGGGGCGCGGCATCCGCGAGCACGCGCGCGAGGGCGGCGCGGCCGGCCGGACCCCAGGTCGGCTTCCCGCCCGGGAGGCCGCGGTCGCCGGCGCGGCCGATGTCGATGAGACCGGCGGCCCGGAGCAGGGCCCAGCCCCGGGCCCGGCGGACGGTGGCCTCGTCCACGCGCGCGTGGGTCTTGTCGGGGCGGTGGGTCTCTTCGGGGCGGTGGGTCTTGTCGGAGCCGTGGGTCTTGTTGGGACCGTGGGTCTCGTCGGAACCGGCTACGCGCGCGTGGGGCTCTTCGGGGCCCTCCACGCGCGCGTGGCCGTCCTCGCCCCCGTACGCCCGGAAGAACCGTCCCGCCGCGCCCTCCGGCAGCAGCAGCCACGCGGCCGAGAGGTCCGTCGCCGGGTCGCCCGCGCAGAGTTCGCCGAAGTCGAGCACACCGGCGAGGGTGCCGTCCGCGACGACGACGTTCGCGGGGTGCAGGTCCCCGTGCAGCCACACCGGCGGGCCCTGCGGGCCGGGGGCCGCCAGGGCGTCCTGCCACACCCGTCGTACGTCCTCCGGGTCGGCGAACTCCGCCAGGAGCGGGAAGCCCGCCTCGAACCCCGCCACGAACTCCGCGAGGGGAACGCCCCGGTCCGGGTTGGCGGGAGCCTCCTCGGGCGCCTCGCGGTGCAGCGCCCGCAGGAAACGCCCGAGGGCCTCCGCCGCGTGGTCGCCGCGCGTGACCGGCACGACGTCGCTCGGCTCGCCCGGGACCCAGCGGGCGACCGCCCAGGTCCGCGGGAAGCGCGCGGACGGCTCCCCGGTGCGTACGGGGGCGGGCACGGGCAGCGGGAGCAGCGGCGCCAGGGCCGGCAGCCAGCGGTACTCCTTGCGCAGCAGGCCCGGGGCCCGTTCGGTACGGGGCATCCGTACCGCCAACTCGTCGCCGAGCCGCCACATCTGGTTGTCCCAGCCGCCCGGCACCCGCTGGAGCGGCAACTCCGCCAGGTCCGGGTGCTGGTCGCGGAGCAGCGCCCGCACAAGCCCCTCGTCGCATTCCATGGCGTCCCCCATGATGACTCTCCGTCCGATCGTCGACCGGCTTGGAGCGTACGCATCGCACGGCTGCGGACGCCGGAACCTGCGCCCGTACCCACCGAAATCCCTTTGCCCGGGTGATCGGTGCGGAGGATCCTCCGGGCATGAACCCTTCACCTGAGACAGTCATCGAGGTCGACGGCGGGCTCGTGCTCCGCGCGTTCGAGGGCGAGGCGGACCTTCCGGAGTTCTTCCGGGTCGTCGACGAGTCGCTGGAGCACCTGCGCCCGTGGATGCCGTGGGTCGCCGAGCACGGCAGCGGGGAGACCGCCCGCTTCCTGGCGACCCGGGCGGACCTGTGGGCGAGCGGAGAGGCGTACAGCTACGCGATCGTGCTCGACGGGGCGGTCGTCGGCTCCTGCGGGCTGCATCGGCACGAGGACACGCCGGACGGCACGGTCGAGCTCGGCTACTGGCTGCACCCGGCGGCAACCGGACGGGGCCTCGCGACGCGCGCCTCGCGGGCGCTCGTCGAGCAGGCGTTCCGCCTCCCCGGTGTCACTGCCGTCGAGGTCGTCCACGACGTCGCCAACCACGCCAGCGCCGCCGTCCCCTCCCGCCTCGGCTTCACCGCCCACCTCCGCCGCCCGCACGAGCCCACGGCCCCGGCGGAGACGGGCGAGGACCAGGTGTGGCGCCTGAGCCGGTGAACGGCGTTCCCTACGATGCGCGGGTGGCGCGATTCGACGAGGTGAAGACGGCGTTCTGGGGCGAGGGCCGGTACGGGGTCCAGGCGCCGCTGACCGACACGGCCGTCCGGGACGCGGAGGCCCGTCTCGGCGTCCGCCTGCCGGCGCCGCTGCTTGAGCTCCTACGGCTCCGCAACGGCGGTGACGTGGCGGAGTCGTGGAACGCGTACCCCACGGCCGTACCGACCTCGTGGAGCGACGGCCACGTCCCGTTCGACGTGCTGATGGGCATCGGCGAGGCCGACGGCCACCATCTGTCGATCGTCGACTCGGCCTACCTGATCGAGGAGTGGGACCTGCCGTCCCCCTGCGTCCTGCTCTCCGGCGACGGTCATACGTGGATCGCGCTCGACTACCGGGCGTGCGGGGCGGACGGGGAGCCGTCCGTCACGTGGTTCGACGCGGACGACGCGTCCGAGCTGCCCCTGGCCCGGGACTTCCGGACGTTCGTCGAGGGGCTGAGGGCGGCGACGTCGTTCGACGACGGCGAGGGCTGAGGGCCGCCCGCACCCGTTGGCGCAACCTTCCTGGCGGTGCCGGAGTCTGAAGGGAAAACACCTGCCGTGGAAGCAAGCGCCACTGTGGACGACGTTCTGGTGAGGGCAGTCACATGGGTCGCTCGCGGTGTGGGCCTCGCCGTTGATCTCCTCAATCTCCGCGAGGGATTCGTCAAGCTCCGCCACGACGTCCGCAAGGCCCGCAGGGCGCGCGGCCAGGACCCGCGCGGACAGCTGTGAGGGCTCCTCGGTCACCGCACCCGCCTGCTCGCGGGAAAGATCTGACAGGGAGACGGCGTTGCCGATACGTAAGAGAACGGGCCTCCTGCTCGCGGTCGTCCTGACGGCCGGGGGCCTCACCGGCTGCTCGGCCGTCACGGGCGGCCTGGACGTCAAGGGCTGCGCGGGCAGCGACGAGCGGGTGGAGCGGCTCGGGGCGCTCGCGATCCTCGGCTCCGGGCCCGAGGAAGCCACGTTCGCCAAGGGGTACGAGAAGGTCGACGCGGGCTGCTGGGCGGACAGCGGGGACGCGTGGGTGTACGCCAACCGCACCTACGCCTTCCCCGGCACCCCGGCCGACGTGATCCGGTACTACCGGACGGCGGCCGCCCGCGACGGCTGGCGACCCGGCCCGTGGTCTGCCTCGGACCCCGTGGCGGCTATCGACCTGTGCTTCACCCGGAACGTGGACGGAACCCCGACGGTCCTGAACATCTACTCCCTCGACCCCGAGAAGCACGCGACGGAGGGCGACTCGCTTCCGCCCGAACTCACCACCGGCTCGGGCTTCCGCGTCGCGGCGACGGCGGACGCCTGGGGAGAGCCGACCGACTGCGAGAGCTGAGGGCTGATGGACGGGCCTGCCGAAGCCGCAGCGGCTGCGGCTCGCCTGAAATCCGCGCTCCAGGTGCGATGAGTTCCGGCAGTCGGCTCGGTAGGTACTCGTGGGCCCGTCGAAGGGCCCGCGAACGCAGACCGACGAGGAGCAGACCATGAACACCGACCAGGCCGTGACCGTCAACGAGTCCCGAGAGGCCGACGAGGCCGCCATCCACGCCGTGCTGGCGGGCGTCTACCAGGCGTGGGACGCCGGAGACGCCGATGCCTTCGTCGCCGAGTACACCGAGGACGCCAGCGCGATCCTGCCCGGCAGCTACCGCGGCAGCCGGGAGGAGATCCGCCAGACCATGGCCGGCGGCTTCGCGAGCTACCTGAAGGGCTCGACGACCACCAACCGGATCGACCAGCTCCGCTTCCTCGGCGCCGACGCCGCCGTCGTGGTCAGCGAGACCGGCATCCTCTTCCCCGGCGAGACCGAGGTGCCCGCCGACCGCATCGCCCACGCGACCTGGGTGCTGGAGCGGCGCGACCGCGGTTGGCTGGTCGCGGCCTACCACAACAGCCCGGCCAACGCGGGCTGATCAGCGCCCTCGGGTTGGCGCCCTCAGTCCTGAAGCCGGGGCGCCAACCCGAACGCCGCGAACACCTCGGCATCCTGGAACACCGAGTTACGACTGATCCCGTCGGCCGTGACCGTGAACACCTGCAGCGTGTGCATCTCGTACGACCCACTCGCCCCGCGCACGTAGGCAGCGACCGCCGGCTGCCCGTTCGCCGACACGGACAGCAGCCGCCAGTCGGTACCGGCCTTGGCGAAGACCCACTCCATGAACAGGCCGTAGGCCTCCCGGCCGACGAACCAGTTGACCACGGGCGGCATCTCCATCAGCACGTCGTCGGTCAGCAGTTGCTTGAGCGCGGCCACATCGGCCTTCAGGAACGCCTCCACGTACCGGTCGACCATCGCGCGCCGCTCCGCCTCGGGCGGCTCCTCGATCCGCGCCTCGGACACTCCGGCCTCGCCGAGCCGGGCGCGTGCCCGCTGCAGCGCGCTGTTCACGGCTGCCGTCGTGGTGTCGAGGATCTGCGCCGTCTCGGCGGCCGAGAACTCGAGCACCTCACGCAGGATCAGCGCCGCACGCTGGCGGGCCGAGAGCACCTGCATCGCGGCGACGAAGGCGAGCCGCAGGCTGCCCCGGGCGACCAGCGCCGCCGCGGGATCGGCATCCGAGATCCGCGCGTCCGGGAACGGTTGCAGCCAGGCGATGTCCGCGCCGGACACCAGCGGCCCGGTGGGATCGCTCGGCTCGACCAAGCCGGACGGCAGCGGTCGGCGGCTGCGGCCGTCCAGCGCGGTCAGGCACGCGTTCGTCGCGATCCGGTACAGCCAGGTCCGGACCGAGGCCTTGCCCTCGTCGTACTGCTCCCGCGCGCGCCAGGCCCGCAGATAGGTCTCCTGGACCAGGTCCTCGGCGTCGTGCACCGAGCCGAGCATCCGGTAGCAGTGAGCGAGGAGTTCCGACCGGTAGGGGTCGATCCGCCGGCCGAACTCCTGCGTCGTCGCGCCTGCCAACCTGGCACCCCTCTCGATGGACGTGACGGAGCCGACCCTAGGGGGTGGCTCCGTCCCAGACACCTCGGGCGCCGCACTGGTGGGCCACCCGCGGAGTACGGACCTAACCAGCGGCCTCGGCCACCACCTGCTCGACGCGAGTCCGCCAGGAGGCGCCTGCGGCGGGCTCCCGGAGCCGGACTCCGTGGGCCTGCCGCGCCAGTTCCATGCGGCAGCCGCCGCAGTGCGTCTCGTCGCCGACCGGCCGGAAGACGTGCTCGTCACCGAACCCCTCGCAGGTGACCAGGCCCGGCCGCGGGGCTTCGGCCGGGCGCTCCTGGGGCGTCGGAGGCAGCAGCGGGACCGGGAGCTTCTCCGTCAGGCGGTGGCGCAGGAACCCGACCGCCGAACGGACGCCGTTACGCGGCAGATGGGCCGTCAGGGCGTGCCTGAGGTCCGCGACGGACACCCCACGCCGCAGCCACTCCGCCGCAGCCTCGGCCAGACCACGGGCCTCCCTGACGCCGAGCAGCAGATCCCGGTTCTGATGCCGGAGCGACAGCAACAGGCGTTCGGCCTCGACGACTTCGGGGGTGTCGTCGACAGCGGACTCCGGCTCCGGCTCCGGCTCCGGCTCCGCTTCCGGCCTCGGCGCCGGCTCTTTGGTGGGTGGGTGGGGAGAAGTCTTCTCTCCGTCTTTGTCTTTCGGAGAAGAGGCCACCGGCTTCCGGCTCTCTGTCGAACCGACCGCCCGTTCCCGCACACTCGGCGACTCGGTCGGCACCCCGTCCCTGATCCCGTTCGCCTCGTCACGCGTCAGGGTGACATTGGAGATCAGCTGCTCGGTGATCCAGTGCCCGCGCCGACTCTGCCACCGCCACTCGTGGAGGTACCCGTTCTGGACCAGGCACTCCTTGGCCCGGTGGTACGCCCGGGGCTTCATCCCCAGGTCCGCCGCGTGCTCGCCGAGCGGCTTGTACGACACGGAGGCGGGGAGGCTCTGGACGTACATCAGGAGGATCTTCGCGTCACTGTTCAGACGCGGATGACGCACGACACCGTTCGAAACCTTGGTGAAGGACTGAACGGGAGCGATAGCATGCCGAAGCATTTCTGGTGGACCTCTGACTTCCACTGGAGTGAAGGTCCCCGGGTCACTGGTGTTGGCGCACCACCGGGGGCCGCTCCGTTTTTACGGAGCGTGATGATGCGATCACCGTAGCGCACACTTCACCGTGTGATGCAACAACTCCGGCTCCACGAACGGATCTTCGATTGTCGGCCGCGACCTCCAGTCCAGCGGCCAGGTCACCCCGTGCAGCGCCGGAATCCCTACGAACGCCTCGCCCCGCCCGTTCCGGCTCAGCGCCCGCGCCGGAGCCGGCCACGCGTGCGCGGCGGCGGTCTGCGGCGGCAACAGGAAGTAGTGGTTCTTCTCCCCTGTCGCCTCACGGACGATCGGCCCCGCCTGGAAGTCCGTGAACGCCATGAGGCGGTACGCCACGTCCTCACCGAGGAACCCCCCGATCCGTACGGCGTCGAAGTGCACCCCGGCGTGACGGAGGGCGTGACCGGAAGCGGGCACCCAAGAGGGCACGCTGTCAAGCGACTTGCGCAGATTCATGCGGCCAGCTTGGCGACCGTGGTCTCCTGTGACCAGCGACGCAGTCCGGTTGTGCAGGACTGTGCACTCGGGAGGTCGGGTGTGAACAACGAGAACAAGAAGGGTCAGGGGGCCTCGAAGGCCTTCGGCGCGCTTCTGCGGTTCTACCGGGAGCGGGCCGGGGTATCGCAGGAGGCCCTGGGCAAGGAGACCGGTTATTCCAAGTCCCAGGTGGCCATGATCGAGCGCGGCCAGCGACGCCCGAGGGGCCGGTTCGTCGAGATCGCGGACCCGTTCTTAGGTGCACAAGGTGCACTTCTGGAGGTCGCGGAGCAGCTGACGGCAAGCGGTGTTGCCGCCTGGTTCGAGGACTACTTGGAAGAGGAGACCAAGGCGGCAGGGATTCACTGGTACGAGACGCATCTGATCCCGGGGTTGCTCCAGACCCCTGAGTACGCGCGGGCCGTCTTCCACTGCGCGGTACCGGCTCTGGAGGACGAGGACATAGAGGCCGGCGTCGCCGCGCGTATCAAGCGGCAGGAGCTGTACTTCCGTAAGCCTGCACCGGTCGTGACCTTCGTCCTGGAGAAGGCCGCGCTCACCAAGCCGATCGGCGGACAGGACGTCCTCCGCAAGAACCTGCTGTACGTACGCGAGTGCGCCGACCTGCGGAACGTCACCGTTCAGTTGATGCCTGAGGACCGGTGGAATCACGCCGGGCTCAACGGGCCGTTCATCCTGCTTGAGACCGAAGAGCGCCGCAATCAAATCGTCTATGTCGAGGGACAGGGCGGCAGGTACTTTCTCAGCGAACAGCCCGACGTGGGGGACTGCTTCGCCCGCTACAGCGCACTGCGGGCGCAGGCCCACACGCCGGAGGATTCCGTACGACTCATCGAACAGGTGGCACGAGAGCTATGAGCACCGACCTCAACTGGTTCAAGAGCAGTTACAGCGGCGATCAGGGGGGCGCCTGCGTCGAGGTCGCCTCCTGCCCCGACGCCGTCCACGTCCGTGACTCCAAGGACACCGCCCTCCCCTCCTTCGAGGTCTCCCCCGCCGCCTGGGACTCCTTCGTCGCGGCGCTGTGAACGCCGAGGGCCTCCACCCCCGGCCGGGGGTGGAGGCCCTCGTCAAGCTCGCCGGTCAGAACGCGCCGTTCAGGCCCCACCAGTTGCCGTCCTCCGGCACGCCCGCGTTCAGCGCGCCCGTGCCCTTGCCCGTGTACAGGACCAGGCAGCCCACGCCCCGGCAGCCCTCACCCGAGTAGCTGCTGGTGGTGATCGTCGCCAGGTCGTTGCGGCCGTCCGCGCCGAAGTCGCCGACCGCGAGGAACGAGGCCATGACGTTCCAGCCGCCGGAGCCGATCAGGACGCGCGAGCCGACGCCGCCCGTGGCGGTGCCCGGGTAGAACCACAGCTTGCCTGTGGAGCCCTCGCGGGCGATCAGGTCGGCCCGGCCGTCGCCGTTCATGTCGCCCGGTGCGACCAGCGCGTTCATCGCGTTCCAGCCGCCGCTGCCGATCAGCTTCCGCGCGCCGATGCCGGTGCTGGTGCCCGGGTACAGCCACAGCTTGCCCGTGGACTTCTCGACGGCGAGGAGGTCCGAGCGGCTGTCGCCGGTCAGGTTGCCGAAGGCGGTGATCTGGTTCATGCCGTTCCAGCCGCCGGAGCCGATCAGCTTCCGCGTGCCGACGGCGCCGGTGCCCGTGCCCGGGTACAGCCACAGCTTGCCCGTGGAGGCCTCGCGGGCGATGACGTCCTCGCGGCCGTCGCCGGTGAAGTCGCCGTGGCGGCTGAGGGCGTTCATGGCGTTCCAGCCGCCCGAGCCGATCAGGCGGCCGGTGTTGTCACCCGGCAGGAACCACAGGCGGCCTGCCTTGTCGCGGACGATGACGTCCGACGTCTTGTCGGCGTTCATGTCGCCGAAGCCCGCCGCGTTGGGGGCGGCGTACGCGTGCCACTCCGGGTACGCGGGCAGGACGCACTCGCGCTCGGTGGGGACGAACTTCAGCGAGCTGACGGTGTTGCTGCCCGGACCTCCCCACTCGGAGCCCGACGGGCTCGGGTCGATCACGGTCGCGCCCGTGGAGTCGCCGTAGTTCGGGTCGTCGTACAGGCAGGCGATCTTGTTCGTGCGGTTCACGACCGAGCGGAACGTGTTGTCCCAGGTCCCGAGCGTCGCCGTGTTCACGTTCGTCTTGTACATCGTGCCGGTGCCGTTGTCGGTCTTCCAGGCACAGAAGTAGCCGGACGGGCAGTCGCTGACGGCGGCCTGCGCCGGCGCCACGCCCGCGCCGAGGAGGCCGAGCGAGGTGAGCCCCAGCGTCGTGGCCACCGTGGCCACGCGCCGCAGCATGGAATTGCGCATGTGGTTTCCCTCCAACCGGCGCGGAGGCGTGCTGCTCGACGCGCCGTGGCAGGGACCGTACCGTGCCGGTTCTCCCGCGTCACCGCTGGGGCCCCGTTTCCGGAATGCCTGCTTCCCGGGGCCTCCGCGTCAGGGCGTGAGCACCCCGTTGAGGAAGGGCTCCACGGCCTCGCTCCAGGCCTCCGGGTGGGTGTAGTGGAGGAGGTGGCCGGCGTCGGGGATCTCCGCGTACGCCCCGTGGGGCAGGACCCGGACCATCTCCTGGGCCTCGGCGCGGCCCAGCTCGCCGTCGAGGCCGCGGACGACGAGGGTGGGGCAGCGGACCTGGGCGAGGGAGTCCCAGTGGGCGTCGTGGACCCAGGTCTCGCGGGAGGTCAGCATCTGCTCCGGGTCGAAGACCGGGCGCCAGCCGTCGGGGTGCTCGGCCATCACCTCGGCGAAGAACGCGCCCCGCGCCGGGTTCGGGGTCTCCACCCAGGGGTCCTCGTCGCCGAACCAGCGGTGGACCGCCTCCAGGGACGGGAAGGGCGCGGGCCAGCCGCGGAACCAGTCCTGCCAGGCGCGCTGCGAGGCCGCTCCGAGGGCCGAGGCGCGCATGTCGCAGATGACGAGGGCGCGGACGAGGTCGGGGCGCTCGGCGGCCAGCTGCCAGGCGGTCAGGGCGCCCATGGAGTGGCCGACGAGGGTGACGGGGCCGAGTCCGAGCTGCTCGACGACGGCGGCGGCGTCCGCCACGTACGCCTCGCGTGTGAAGGGACCGCCGGCGGGCTTCTCGCTCGCGCCGTGCCCGCGCTGGTCGAGGGCGACGATCCGATGACCGCCGGTGAGGCGCCGGACGGCGGGGGCCCAGTGTCCTGCGTGCCCCATCAGGCCGTGGAGCAGTAACACCCCGGGGCGGGCGGGAGCGTGCGGGCCGGGGGCCTGCGGGGCTCGTGCGGGGCGGGGGACGGGCCGGCCGCCGGGGCGCCCCGTGGTGTCCGGGCCGGGCTGCGGGACGATCCCCGGCCCGCCGCCGGGCCCGGCCGTGTGGTCCCAGGCCGCCAGCCGGACGCCGTCGGCCCCGGTGACGTCGAGTCGTCGCGCCATGGATCCGGCACCCCCTCTTTTCCGTCGAACCTCGCCAGACTATCGAACTCGCATTCGAAAATGCGCTCCTGCCGCGCAACACCCCTCGTTCGAGTGACAGGGCTC
Source organism: Streptomyces sp. NPDC044003 (assembly GCF_056435185.1). NCBI lineage: Bacteria > Bacillati > Actinomycetota > Actinomycetes > Kitasatosporales > Streptomycetaceae > Streptomyces > Streptomyces sp. NPDC044003. Next base: position 1,307,234 of record NZ_JBWKFA010000001.1, read on the forward strand.
AAGGATTGACGCGCGCTGCCGAGGGGAGATCTTGAGCGGGAGGCGGACCGCTCGGGGAAAAACGGTCCGAGGGGAATGACCTTGAGAGCTCGGGGCTCCAGGTCAGCACAGGGGAGGACAGGCCCCGGCGCCGGAAGGCGCCGGGGCCCTCTGTCGTCCGCGGTCCGCGATCCCGTGCCGTCCGTAGCCCTCATGGCCCCACCCCCGCACCCGCTCCAGGCCCCGCTCCCACCAGCGTGGCACGGCAAGGGCGTGGGCGTGGCGATTCCGGCGTAAAACGGGGCGCGCGACGGTTCGTTGACCCGCCGAGGCCGAGCCGATACGGGTTCGTGACCCCGCCCCGTACAACCAACACCCCGGACCGGGGATCCATCTGGTCATGCTCACCGGATCGAGGGCGGCAACGCCTACGCCACCAGCGCCTTCCTCACCGCCCTGAACAACGCCCTGCCCGAAGAACGGGACCCGGCCGGCATCGCCCTCGGCATCCTCGCGCTCGGCCCGTGGGGAGTCCTCGCCCCGTACCTCTGATACGTGACGGGGCGCCCCGCCGGTCACTCACAGGACCGGCGGGGCGCCCCCGTCACGTACGGACGACGCGCGGACTCAGCGCTTCGCGACGAACACGTGCGCCGCGACCTCCGCGTCCAGCTCCGCCGCCTCGCCGCTGCTGCCCACCAGGACACCGCCCGGCGACTCCGACACCGACACCACCGAGCCGGGCTGCACGCCCGCCCTCCGCAGCGTGTACATCAACTGGGCGTCCGTCTGGATCGGCTCGCCGATCCGGCGCACGATCACCGTCTTGCCGCCGCTCGCGTCCAGGTCGGCGAGGGACACCATCGAGTCGTCCAGGAAGGCCTCGGCCTCCGCCTTCTCGCCCAGCTCCTCCAGACCCGGGATCGGGTTCCCGTACGGCGACTCCGTCGGGTGCCGCAGCAGCTCCAGGACCCGCCGCTCCACGGCCTCGCTCATCACGTGCTCCCAGCGGCAGGCCTCGGCGTGGACCTGCTCCCACTCCAGGCCGATCACGTCCACGAGCAGACACTCGGCGAGCCGGTGCTTGCGCATCACCCGGGTGGCGAGACGACGGCCCTCGTCCGTGAGCTCCAGATGGCGGTCGCTCGCCACGGCCACCAGGCCGTCGCGCTCCATCCGGGCCACTGTCTGGCTCACCGTCGGGCCGCTCTGGTCGAGCCGCTCGGCGATGCGGGCACGCATCGGGACCACACCCTCCTCCTCAAGCTCGAGGATGGTGCGGAGATACATCTCCGTTGTGTCGATCAGTCCGGACATACGTGCCCCTCGATGAGTCGTGCGCTGGCCCTGCACCAATTCTTGCGCATCGGACCGACAACCGGGCCGCGCCGGGTGAGGCGGTATTGACAGAGCAATGGTCCAGACCGCACCGTGATCGGCGACCACGAGGACGAGAAGGAGCCGCCGCCATGGGCGAGAGCAAGCTGGCCGGACAGTTCTTCGACGCCGCGATCGGCCTGCTCCAGCAGGTGCGCGACGGGGACTCCGCCGAGATCGCCGCGGCCGGAGCCGCGATCGCCGAAGCCGTCGCGAACGGCAACCGGCTCTTCGCCTTCGGCGCCGGACACTCCTCGCTCGCCGCCCAGGACGTCGTCTACCGGGCCGGCGGCCTCGCCCTGATGAACCTGCTCGCCGTCCCCGGCGTCGTCGGCGTCGACGTCATGCCGGCCACGCTCGGCTCCGCCCTGGAGCGCGTCGACGGCCTCGCCGGGGCGGTCCTCGACTCCTCCCCCGCCAAGGCCGGCGACGTCCTGATCATCATCTCCCTCTCCGGGCGCAACGCACTGCCCGTGGAGATGGCCATGAACGCCCGCGCGCTCGGCCTCACCGTCATCGGCGTCACCTCGGTGGCGTACGCCACGGAGACGAAGTCACGGCACGTCTCGGGGACGTACCTCAAGGACCACTGCGACATCGTCCTCGACTCGAAGATCGCCATCGGGGACGCGGAGCTCACCCACGAGGGCATCGAGGCGCCCTTCGCACCCGCCTCCACCGTCGTCACCAGCGCCCTCATGCAGGCCACGATGGCCGCCGCCGCCGAGGAACTCGTACGCCTCGGCATCGAACCGCCGTTGCTGCGCTCCGGCAACGTCGACGGCGGCCACGAGTGGAACGGGCGCGTGATGAGCGAGTACGGCGACCGGATCTTCTACCGGCGCTAGGCCGGCCCGGCGCCGGGGGCAGACCGGCGCTGGGCCGGACCGGCGCCGAGTCCCGTACGGACTAGGCCGGGACCGGCGCCGAGTCTCGTACGGACTAGGCCGCCGGGTGCGGGGCCCGCCCGTGACGCGGGCTCCGCCGGCTCGCCGCGATCTGGGCGATGCCGATGAGCTCCAGGAAGTTCCCGATGAAGGCGAGCCACGGGTCGCGCTCGACGGCACCGACGTGGAGTGCGTAGTACGTGACCACCGAGGTGAGCAGGCCCACGCCCACCAGTACGGCGCCGACGCCGTAGACCCGGGGCTGCCGGACGCTCCGGCGCGCCGGGGGGATCATCCATCCCGTACGGAACGCGGCCACGCCCATCGCGATCGCCAGCACGCCCAAAGGCACGCACACACCCATCAGCCACGCCACCATGACGGCCCCCACAGAGTTCAAGAAAGTGAGCCCATCGTCGTCCCGCCGCACCGGTCCCGCCATGCCGGAACCCGGCAGGTTCCGGCCCCTCTTCGTTGCCCGTCAGTGGCGGTCGAGGACCTGCGTCACCCGCGTGAAGCCGTCCGCGCCGTACCCCCGGTCCACCGCCCGGAGCGCCAGCGCCTCGGCCGCGCGCATGACGCTCGCGTCGATGCCGTGCCCCTCGGCGGCGTGCACGACGTGCCCCATCGTCGAGACGGCCGAGGTCAGCGGATTGCCCTCGCCCGAGTACGAGCCGCCGTCCACGTCCTCGGCCCACTCCTGGAACAGCGGCGGCAGGATCGCCCCGATGCCCTGGGCGTACGGCGCGAGCTCCCGCGCCGAGATCCCCTCCGCGCGGGCCACCGCGAGGGCGTGCACGTACCCCGTCATCGACGTCCAGAAGATGTCGAGCAGCGCCACGTCGTACGCGGCGGCGCGGCCGATGTCCTCGCCGAGGTGGGTGTGGGCACCGCGCAGCGCGTCCAACACCGCCCGGTGCTCGCGGTACAGCGGCTCGGGTCCGCTGTACAGGAACACCCCGGCGGGCGTCCCGATGTCCGGCGTCGGGGTCATGATCGCGCCGTCCAGGTAGCCGACACCGTGCTCCGCCGCCCAGCGGCCGGTGTCCCGGGCCCGCTCGGGGGTGTCGGCGCTCAGGTTGACGACGGTCCGGCCCTTGAGCGCGTCCGTGACGGCCGGCTGCCGCAGTACGGAGTCCGTGGCGTCGTAGTTGACCAGGCAGATCACCGTGAGCGCACTCGCCGCGACCGCCTCCTCGGCGCTCGCGGCCAGGACCGCGCCCCGCGCGCCGAGGTCGCCCTCCTTGCCCGGGGTGCGGTTCCACACGGTGGTCCACACCCCGGCGTCCAGGAACGCACCGGCCAGCGCCCGGCCCATCGGCCCGAGACCGAGGACGGTGACCGAAAACTGCTCGTCGGAAGAAGACATGACGGAACTCCCTTGCACATACGTGAGATACAGAGGTGACTGACGAAGGAGAGGGACGCGCATGACACGCCTCCGGGCCCAGGACACGAACGTCTGCGGCGTGACCGCCGCGATCGCCGTGATCGACGGGAAGTGGAAGACGTCGCTGCTGTGGCTGCTGGAATCCGGCCCGCACCGGCCCGGTGAACTGCGCCGCAGGCTCCCCGAGATCAGCGAGAAGGTGCTGACGCAGGCGCTGCGGGAGATGGAGACGGACGGTCTCGTGCACCGCGAGGTGCACGACGTGCTGCCGCCGAAGACCGTCTACTCGCTGACGGAGTTCGGGCTCGAACTCTCCGTACTGCTCGGCCCGTTGTCGGACTGGGGCCATCGCCGGCTCGACCGGCTGACGGCGGCGCGGGCCGCCTCCTAGGCCCTGTCGTTCCCCTCTCCGTCCGGGCCGTGACCAGGCTCTCCCGGACCCGGGACAGCGGACAAGTACCCACAAAAAAGTGGGTGTACGGGGTCCCCCGGGCCCCGTCGCCTCGTCCCGGTCGCCTCGTCCCGGTCGCCTAGTCCCGGTCGCCTAGTCCCGGTCGCCGAGATCCAGCGTCGCCGCCACCCGGGACGCCACCGCCTCCGCGTACACCACGTCCTCGCGCTCGAAGGCCGCCCGGCAGGCGGCCCGCAGGAAGGTCAGGACGCCGAGGGTCCGGCCCCGGGAACGCAGGATCACGCACAGGGCGTGCGCCGCGTCCCCCGGCCACTGATGGGCATCCGCCCACACCTCGGCGGTCCGGCCCGCGCTCGCCCGCACCGTGCCCACCCGGTCCCAGGCCTGGAGCGCCGGGTGCCGCGGCCCGTACCGCAGCGGGATGCCGCCGCCCACGACCGGCGAGGACGGGCCGGGGGCGCCGCCCGCCGGGGTGGCCAGGGCCCGGGTGAGGCGCCGCTCCCCCGCCGGACGGTCCACCAGGGCGTGGTCGGCGAACCCGGCCAGGGCGAAGTCCAGCAGGACCGTCGCCGCCTCCGCCGGGTCCTCGCACTCCGCGGCCGCCGCGCCCGCCCGGTGCAGCTGGCTCCACCGGAACCGCAGCCGGTCCGCCTCGCGCGCCGCGAGCCGCTCCTCCGTGACGTCCTGGAACAGCCAGGCGACACCCAGCGGCACGGGCTCCTCCGCCATCGGCGACGAGAGCCGCAGGAAGCCGCTGCGCCAGCACCGGCGCCGCTCCCCCGAGGAGGTCCTGAGCGTCACCCACACCTCGGCGGGCGCGGGCGGGGTGCCCTCGGCCAGGACGTGCTGGAGGGCGCCCTCCAGCTCCTCCGCGCCGTGCACGACGACGTCCCCGAGGGGCCGCCCGAGCAGGGCCGTACGGCCGGTCCCGAAGGCGCGGGCGGCGTGACCGTTGATGACGGCGGGACGCAGATCGGCGTCGACGAGCACGACGCCCCAGGAGGCGTCCTCGAACAGCGCCTCGCTGAGGGCGACCGACCGCTCCAGGTCGAGCTGGACGTGGACCTCGCTGAACGCGCAGTACACCCCGGCGGGGGTGCCGTCGGCGCCCCGCACCCCGGCGGCCTGGCTCCGCACGAGGACCCGCCCGCCGTCCTTCCGCAGGAGCACGAACTCGTGGACCTGCCGCCCGGGCCCCTTCATGGCCCCCATCAGCCGGCCCAGGGTCTCCTCGGCGTCCGCGCTCCGCGCCGCCCACCCCTCGAACCCGCGCCGCCCGACGGCCTCCCCGGCGGACCAGCCGAGAATCCGCTCGGCCTCCCGGTTCCAGTGCGTGACCGTCCCGTCGGCGTCGAACGCGCAGAGCGCCGCGTCCATCCCGTCGAGCAACGCGGCCAGCAGATCGGCCCCCGCGCCCGGGACGGACACGTCATCGCTCGTGGCCCCCGTGAATGCACTCATCCAGGCACCCCCCATACTGCGACCATTCAACTGGAACGTGACCCAGAGCACATCACCTTCGCGGGATTCGTCGCATCAGAAGCACGGATCGCGGAGCCTTCTCCGGCAAGCCACCCCGCCCGACGAATGGGATGTGACCCATATCACACGGATGGCTTCACGCGGAGATTCGCTGGTGCGCCTCCCTACGCTGATCACACGGATTCGTGAGGTCACTCGCTCCCCGGCGCATGCCGGACTCCCACGCGGAATCGGAGTGACCAGCCCCAGTCATCATGATCGTCGGATCGGAAGCGGGTGCCTTCGATGACTACGTTCCCGGCAGGCCGGAAGACCCACCAGGCTGTGCTTCCTCAGCAGCCTGCTCTGGAATCCGCGAGCGCAGACACCCCTGGGAGCAGGGACGAAACGGCTCGCGGACACCTCGCGGACACGCGAGGCACCGGCCGGGGACATGGGCGAGGGGAGACCGACGGGCGCGGCACCCGGGCTCGTCGGCGTCACGCCGAACAGGCAGAGAACAGGGGCGGTGACGCCCCACAGGCGCGGACCGGAAGGGGTAGCCATCGCGTGTTCGTCCTCTCCCAGGACGGGCAGCCCCTCATGCCGTGCCATCCGGCCCGCGCACGCGCACTGCTGGCCCGTGGGCGGGCGGCCGTGGCACGCCACACGCCCTTCACCATCCGGCTGAAGGACCGCAGACGCGCCGACGCCGAGGTCCCGGGTGTCGAGCTGCGGATCGACCCGGGTTCCCGCGGCACCGGCCTCGCACTCACAGAGACGCGGAGGCAGTCGTCCCCTGATGGCCGTGCCCCCACGGTCCGCCGGGGGCTGGTGGCGATCGAACTGCGGCACCGTGGGCCACAGATCCACCAGGCGATGGTGCGCCGTGCCGGGTACCGGCGCAGACGACGATCGGCTGGGCTCCGATACCGGCCTGCCCGTTTCGCCAACCGGGCCCGGCGGCCTGGCTGGCTCGCGCCGTCTCTGCGACACCGGGCCGACTCGGTCCTCTCGGTCGTCGCCCGGCTGTGCCGGTACGCCCCTGTCGTCGGGATCCACGTCGAGGAGAACTCCTTCGACATCCCCTCTCTGAGCGCGGCGGAGGGAGGAGGGACACCTCATGGCCGCGCCCGCTCACGCGTACGGTCGCGGGAGAGCTGCGCCTACTGCGGAGCGTCCGGCGTTCCGCTCAACGTCGACCACGTCCGGGCCCGCGCCCGCGGTGGCACCGACCGCCCTGCCAACCTGCTCCTCGCGTGCCTGCCCTGCAATCAGGCCAAGGCAGCCCGTCCCGTCGAGGAGTTCCTGGCCCATCGGCCCGAACGCCTGGCCGCCGTCCTGAGCCAGCTGCGGTCCCCCCTCGGCGACTCGGCCGCCATGAACGCGACCCGAGCACGGCTCATCCTGCTGCTTCAGGGAACGGGTCTGCCCGTGCACAGCTGGCCGGCGGCCGTGACCTCGGTGAATCGCGCTGCCACGGGCCTGGCGAAATCTCACACGCTCGACGCGCTGTGTGTGGGGCCACTGGGCACTGGAACGGACGACGCGATCGTCCGTCATGCGACCTCCGTGTACGTCTTCGCGTCCACGGGCCGCGGTTCGTACGCCCGCACCACACCGGACCGCTACGGCTTTCCTCGTCTGCTGCGCCCTCGTCAGAAGCGGCACCAGGGTTTCGCCAGCGGCGATTCTCGTGCGGGCCGCCGTCCGGAAAGGCCGCTGGACAGGTGTCTGGACCGGTCGGGTCTCGGTCCGCAGTACGGGGCGGCACAGCGTCGCCACGCCCCTCGGGCGGTTCAACGCGTCCCACGAGAACCTGCGCCTGCTCCAGCGGGCCGACGGATTCACGTACTCCTGGCGCAGCGAAGCCGCACTCGCCGAAATAAATCGGTTGAGCGCCCTGAGCGGGGTTCGTAACGTGTGAGCCACGCATGAAAGGAGGTGATCCGGAAGTGATTTCTTACCGGACCAGCGAGGTGACTGCGGGCTGAGGCCTGCCGTCGCACTCTGTGCACCTCGGCAGGCCGAACTGCCGAAGAACAACGCAGTCACCCGACCCGTGGGTCGCCGGTAAGTCCGGCCGGCTCCTGTCCGAACCTAGGCGGACGGGACCAGACCCACGGGTCGTCTGCGTTTCAGGACACGTGGGCGAGCGAGCGCGTCCTTCCTGGACGACCGGCTCGGCGGAGCCGGCTCGGAGAAGGCGGCGAACGCGTTGCGAGCGGCGCTCGAAGCGCAGCGGTTCACCGAGTACCACCAGGTGCTCTACGCAGCCGTGAGGGAGGTCCAGCAGGACCCCGTGTGGTGGAGCTCCTACGCATTCTGAGGGTCACGGCGCCAGTCGCTCCACCCGCCACGTCCCGTCGTCCTCGTGGACGTAGCGGAGGCGGTCGTGCAGGCGGTTTTCGTGGCCCTGCCAGAATTCGACCGTCTCGGGGACGACGCGGATGCCGCCCCAGGACGGGGGGACCGGGACCTGTTCCTGGTCCGGGTAGCGGGCGGCCAGTTCGTCGTAGCGGGCCAGGAGGTCCGACCGGGAGGCGATGACCTGGGACTGGGGGCTCGCCCAGGCGCCGAGCTGGGAGCCGTGCGGGCGGGTGCGGAAGTACGCGACCGTCTCGTCGCGGCCGACGTGGACCGCGCGGCCGGTGACGATGACCTGGCGGGCCAGCGGGTGCCAGGGGAAGAGCAGCGAGGCGTACGGGTTCGCCGAGAGTTCCCTTCCCTTGCGGGACTCGTAGTTGGTGAAGAAGACGAAACCGGCCTCGTCGTAGTGCTTCAGGAGGACCGTGCGGGACGACGGGCGGCCTTCGGCGGTCGCTGTCGAGACGATCATCGCGTTCGGCTCGTGGATCGCCGGGTTCGCGGCGGTCTCCTTGAACCAGCGTGCGAACTGTCCGATGGGTTCGGGCGCGAGGTCGGCCGCGGACAGCTCCAGGGTGCGGTACTGCTCGCGCATGTCGGCGGGATCCAGGGCGTCGGTCACAGGGTCATCCTGCCGCAGCGCCCCAGTCTGCCCGGCACCGCCGGGCGCTAATCCTCTCCGCCCGGATCGGCGCAGTGTGCCGGATGTCACGCTTCCCCGCATCATCGGAACCGTACAGACTCTTCCGCTGGATGACTGTTGATTCCCCACCATCGACCAACCTGGTTGATCGATCATCGATAGAGGAGCCGCCTGATGTCCGACTTCGTACCCGGGCTCGAGGGAGTCGTCGCGTTCGAGACGGAGATCGCCGAACCCGACAAGGAGGGCGGCGCCCTCCGCTACCGCGGGGTCGACATCGAGGACCTCGTCGGTCACGTCTCCTTCGGGAACGTCTGGGGTCTCCTCGTCGACGGCGCGTTCAACCCCGGCCTGCCGGCAGCCGAGCCCTTCCCGATCCCCGTCCACTCCGGTGACATCCGCGTCGACGTGCAGTCCGCGCTCGCGATGCTCGCCCCCGTGTGGGGCCTCAAACCGCTCCTGGACATCTCCGCCGAGCAGGCCCGCGACGACCTCGCCCGCGCGGCCGTCATGGCCCTCTCGTACGTCGCGCAGTCCGCGCGCGGCCAGGGCCTCCCGATGGTCCCGCAGGGCGAGATCGACAAGGCCGAGTCCGTCGTCGAGCGCTTCATGATCCGCTGGCGCGGCGAGCCCGACCCGAAGCACGTCAAGGCCGTCGACGCCTACTGGACCTCGGCCGCCGAGCACGGCATGAACGCGTCGACCTTCACCGCGCGTGTCATCGCCTCGACCGGGGCGGACGTCGCCGCTTCCCTCTCCGGTGCCGTCGGCGCCATGTCCGGCCCGCTGCACGGCGGCGCGCCCTCCCGCGTCCTCGGCATGATCGAGGAGATCGAGCGGACCGGCGACGCCACCGCGTACGTGAAGCAGGCCCTCGACAAGGGCGAGCGCCTCATGGGCTTCGGCCACCGCGTCTACCGCGCCGAGGACCCCCGCGCGCGCGTGCTCCGCCGTACCGCCAAGGAGCTGGACGCCCCTCGGTACGAGGTGGCCGCCGCGCTGGAGAAGGCCGCCCTGGACGAGCTGCACAACCGCCGCCCCGACCGGGTCCTCGCGACGAACGTCGAGTTCTGGGCGGCGATCGTCCTGGACTTCGCGGAGGTCCCGGCGCACATGTTCACGTCGATGTTCACGTGCGCGCGTACGGCCGGCTGGTCCGCCCACATCCTGGAGCAGAAGCGCACCGGCCGCCTCGTGCGCCCGTCGGCCCGCTACACGGGTCCCGGCCAGCGGGACCCGCGCGAGATCGAGGGCTACGCCGACATCTCCGGCTGAGGCCGTCAGACCAGCTGGGCCTGGTGCTCGTGTGCGAGCAGCAGGTCCGCGTGGTGGCGGGCCGTCGTCAGCGGGTGGGCGCGGAGCTTGCCCTTCAGTTCGTTGCGGCCGTACTCGGCGAACAGCGGGTTCGCCGGGTCGGCCGTGACGCCGGGCGCCCGGTCCGCGAACGGGAACTCCAGCGGGGCGATCCGGGCGTCCAGGCGCGGGTTGTAGAAGAACGGCACGGAGAATCGTTCCGTCGCTCCGGGCGGCGAGACCACGCGGTGGTTCGTGGCGATCAGGTAGCCGTTCGTGGCGACCTCCAGGAGCTCCCCCAGGTTCACGACGAACGCGCCGGGCAGCGGCGGCACGTCGTGGAACTCGCCGTCCTCGCGCTGCACCTGGAGCCCGCCGACCTGGTCCTGGAGCAGCAGGGTGAGGAAGCCGTAGTCCTTGTGCGCGCCGACGCCCTGGTCGTCGCCCTCGCCGCTGCTGCCCGGGTAGCGCACCAGCTTGAGGTGCGGGTGGGCGCGCGGGCCGAAGATGTCGTCGTAGAAGTCCTCGGGCGCGCCGATGGAGGCGAGCAGCTCGTGCAGGAGGCGCTCGGCGACGCCGCTGAGGCGGTCGATCCAGTGCAGGGCGGCCGTGCGGAGCTCGGGGAGGGCGGCGGGCCACTGGTTGGGGCCTTCGAGCCACCAGTACGGGGCTTCCCAGGGTGCCGGTTCGCGCGCGGGCCGCTCGGCGCCGATGTCGAGCTGGTCGCGCCAGTCGCGGGCGCCGGCGGTGCGCTCGTCGCCGATGCGCGTGTATCCGCGGAAGTGCGGCGAGTTGATGTTGTCGAGGGCGAGCCGGTCGGCCTCGGGCAGGGCGAAGAAGGCGTGCATGGCCGAGGTCAGGGCCTGCGTCTCGGCCTGGGTGACGCCGTGCCCGATGAGCTGGAAGAAACCCACGTCGTGGGCGGCGGAGTGGAGCTGCGCGTGGAGCAGCTTCCGGGCCTGGGGGTCTCGGTCTGCCGCCGAGAGGTCGACGATGGGGAGCTGCGAGGAGTACGAGCTGTTCGTCATGTGTATGCATCCGCGGGGTATACGGGTGCCCGGGGCGGCCGCCAAGGGTGGGGCAGGGGCCACGGGTGCCGGTCGGCTTGGTGCTCGGACGAGGGACCGCGGGGGTGTGGAGTGGTACCCCGGAGGTCAGGCGGAGCGGCGACAGCCCATGCTCGTGACGCGGACGTAGTCCACGTGGCGACGGCGTACGAGCAGAGGCATGGAGTCAGCGTACTGCGGTGGTGAGCGGGCGACTGTGGTCCCCGTCACGTCCTGTCCCGGGATGGCTCAAAGTCTGTTCAAAGTGGCGGGCTTGCGCGAAGATCGCCGCCATTGCGTGTTCAGTACACGCCAAGCTTCCCGTCACCGCATCCCATCGCAGGAGGATGTCCATGACCCGCCGCACCTCTCGTGGCCTGGCCGCCGCGGCCGCCGTCACCGTGGCCACGGCCACCGCGGCGCTGCTCCCGTCCGCGGGGGCCTCCGCCGCCACCGCGCCGCAGGCCCGCGTCTTCATGGTGAACCCGGTCCAGTCCTCGGGCGACCAGTCCCTCACCGACCACAAGGACGCGGTGAGCGACGTCCCCGCCTCCGCGTACGCCACCGCCACCCTGCGCAACCTCGACGCGAGCGGCGCCCTGTCCGGCAAGTGGGCGGCCGTCCGCTCGGAGACCGGCAACCCCGCGAAGGCCGCCGACGCCGCCGCGTACGACCGCTCGGACGACGAGTTCGAGCAGGTCATGGCGTACTTCTGGGTCAACGAGGCGCAGGAGTACCTGCAGGGCCTCGGCTTCGGCACCGAGCTGCGCGGGGCGAACGACCGGGTGCAGCCGGTCCGCCTCAACCAGTGGGGCGCCGACAACTCCTTCTTCACCGACAAGAAGGCCGAGATCCGCTTCGGCAAGGGCGGCGTGGACGACGCCGAGGACGCCGAGGTGATCGTCCACGAGTACGGTCACGCGGTGCACAACGCCCAGGTGCCCGGTTTCGGCACCTCCGCGGAGGCCGGCGCGATCGGTGAGGCCTTCGGCGACTACCTGGCCGTGGAGGTCGGCTCGAACGCGGTCGGCAAGTACGGCTGGCCGATGAAGGCCGACCTGGCCTGCGTCGCCGACTGGGACTCCACCGGCTACAGCGCGGCCCCGCACTGCCTGCGCCGGATCGACGGCACCAAGACCTACGCGGACCGGGCGGGCGAGGTCCACGCGGACGGCGAGATCTGGTCCCGCGCCCTCTTCGACATCCGGAACAAGCTCGGTGCCCGCACGGCGGACCGGATCATCGTGAACGCGCAGTTCGGCTTCGCCGCCGACACCAGCTTCAAGGACGCGGCCCTGACGACGGTCGCGACCGCGCAGAAGATGTACGGGACGCAGGCCGCGGCGGCCGTGCGGGACGCCTTCCGGGCGCGGGAGATCCCGGGCGTCTGACCGCTCTAGTCGCTGAGCGCCTCGCTCACCAGCCGCGCCCACTGGGACACCACGCGTTCCCGGCGGGCGCGGTCGTCCGTCAGGAGGGTGGCGAGGCCCAGGCCGCGGGCCATGTCCAGGAGGCCCTGGACGGTCTCGCGGACGCCGGGGCGGGACTCGTCGGCGCCCAGGACCTCGACGGCGATGCGGTGGGACTCGCGGCCGACGCGGGCCTCCAGCTCGGTGACCCGCTCGCGGAGCTGCTCCTCGCCGGAGGCGGCGACCCACAGGTGGAGCGCGGCCCGGAAGAGGGGCCCGGTGTAGAGGCCGACGAGGGCGGCGACGGCCCGTTCGCGGTCGTCCGTGCGGACCGCCCGCAGGGCCTGTGAGCGTTCCTCCGCGACGTACTCGACGGCGGCGGTGAACAGGTCCTCGCGGGTGGGGAAGTGGTGCTGGGCGGCGCCCCGGGAGACGCCGGCGCGTTCGGCGACGACGGCGACCGTGGAGCCCGCCCAGCCGTGCTCGGCGAGGCAGGACACGGCGGCTTCGAGCAGCCGCTGCCGGGTGGCGCGGCTGCGGTCCTGCTTGGGGTTCCGGTCGGGCTTGGGCGCGGTCAGAGCCGCCATGCGGGGTCCCGTCGTTCGAGGAAGGCCGTCATCCCCTCGCGCGCCTCGGCGGAGGCGAAGAGCGTGGCCGCCCTCTGCACCAGGTCCTCCGCGTCGCGTTCGAAGGTCTCCAGGACTCTAGCGGTGACCAGTCGTTTCGCCTCCCGCAGGCCCTGCGGGGAGGCGGCGCGGAGGGCGTCGAGGATGCGGTCCTTCTCCTGGTCGGGGGCGGTCACGAGGCCCATGGCGACCGCCTCGGGGACGCCGAACCGCTCGCCCGTCAGGTAGTACCGGGCGGCCGCGCGGGGTTCCAGCCTGGGGAGCAGGGTGAGGGAGATGACGGCGGGCGCGACCCCGATCCGTACCTCCGTGAGCGCGAAGTCCGCGCCCTCGCCCGCCACCACGATGTCGGCCGCGCCGAGCAGGCCGAGGCCGCCGGCGCGGGTGTGGCTGCCGGGGGTGACGTGGGCGACGACGGGTTTCGGCAGCTCGACGATCTGCCGGAGCAGGTCGACGAAGGCGTACGGGCTGGGTGGCGCCTTCAGGTCGGCGCCCGCGCTGAACGTGGAGCCGGTGTGGGTGAGGACGACCGCCCGTACGGCCGGGTCCTTGCCGCAGGTGGTGAGCGCGTCGGCGAGCTCGGTGACGAGCGGGGCGGAGAGCGCGTTGCGGGTGTCCGGGGAGTTCAGGGCGAGGGTGGTGATGCCCCGCTCCTCGGTGACGTCGATCAGGGGCAGAGTCATGCGCGGTCCCTCAGTTCCCTTCGGAGGATCTTCCCGGACGCTGCCCGGGGGACGGTGTCGATGAACTCCACGGCGCGGACCTTCTTGTACGGGGAGACACGCGCGGCGACGTGCGCGATGACCTCCTCGGCGGTGAGGCCGGGCGCGGCGGGCTGGCGGACGACGAAGGCCTTGGGGATCTCGGTGCCGTCGGCGTCGGTGACGCCGATGACGGCGGCGTCGGCGACGCCCTCGTGGGTGAGGAGGAGCGCTTCGAGTTCGGCGGGGGCGACCTGGAAGCCCTTGTACTTGATCAGCTCCTTGACGCGGTCGACGACGAAGAGCCAGCCGTCGTCGTCGACGCGCCCGATGTCGCCGGTGTGGACCCATCCGTCGGCGTCGATCATGTCGGCGGTGGCGTCGGGGCGGCCGAGGTAGCCCTTCATCACCTGGGGTCCGCGGATGGCGATCTCGCCCTCCTCGCCGGGCGCGGCGTCCTTGGCGGGGTCGTCGAGGGAGAGGATCCGCATCTCGGTGGAGGGCAGGAGCCTGCCGACGGTGCCGGGCGGGGGTGTCGGGGCGTCGAGCGGGACGACGTGGGTGCCGGGCGACAGCTCCGTCATGCCGTACGCCTGGCTGACCGGAGGGAGACCGAGCCGGGCGGAGCAGGCCTCGGCGAGGGCGGCGTCGAGGGGGGCGGCGGCGCTGACGATGTACTCCAGGGAGGACAGGTCGTAGTCGGCGACGGCCGGGTGCTTGGCGAGGGCGAGAACGATCGGCGGGGCCACGTACAGGCCGTTGATGCGGTGGGTCTGGATGGCGCCGAGGAAGGTGTCGAGGTCGAAGCGGGGCAGGACGACGACGGTGGCGCCGGAGCGGAGGGGGGCGTTCATGAGGGCGGTGAGCCCGTAGATGTGGAAGAAGGGAAGGACGGCGAGGATGCGGTCGCCCGGTCCCATGGGGATGACGGGCTCCAGCTGCGCCAGGTTGGTGGCGATGGAGGCGTGGGTGAGCATGACGCCCTTGGGCACGCCGGTGGTGCCGGAGGAGTACGGGAGGGCGGCGACGTCCTGGTCGGGGTCGATGTCGACGGCGGGGACGGGCCCGGTGGACCCGAGGAAGTCCTGGAGCGACCGGGCCCCGTCCCCCGCCTCGGCCCGGTCGCAGACGAAGATCTCCTCGATCCCGCCGGCGAGTTCGGCGGCCGCGCGGGCGGAGGCGAGCAGCGGGGACACGGTCACGATCCACCGCGCGGACGAGTCGCGGAGCTGCTTGGCGAACTCCTCGGGCGTGGCGAGCGGGTGCACGGTGGTGACGGAGGCCCCTGCGCGCGTGGCGGCGTAGAAGGCGATGGGGAAGAGCACGGTGTTGGGACTGTGCAGGGCGAGCACGTCCCCCTTCCGCACCCCGGCCTCGGCGAGCCCGGCGGCGACCCGCCGATGGAACGTGTCGACCTGCCCGTACGTGAGGCCGAGCTCCCCGGCCCCGTCGATCAGGGCGGGCGTGTCCCCCCACTCGGCGGCGCGCCCGAGGACGGCGTCGTGGATGGGGAGGGAGACGGTGGGAACGGGCTCGTACGCGCTGTGGAACACCATGCGTGTGCCTCCTGGGGAGGTGGAAGGTGATCGCCAGGATCGCTGCTGCGGGCGGTACTTGGGGAGACCTTGTCCGTACGGAGACTCGGTACGGAACCTTGTCAGTACCCCGAAAAACAATCAAGCATGCTTGCATGGTTCCTGGGACGACCGACGGCCCGCCCCTGGGAGAGGAGCGGGCCGCAGAACGCCTCGGCGCGTCTCAGTTCTCGCAGGCCACGCCGTCGCGGTCGGAGAAGCGCGGAGCGCCCGCCGGGCCGGGGCGGGCGCCCCGTCCCGGTCAGTACGACTTGGGCAGGCCCAGTGTCTGGTGGGAGACGAAGTTCAGGATCATCTCCCGGCTGACGGGGGCGATCCTCGCCACGCGGGCCGCCGTGATCAGGCGGGCCAGGCCGAATTCGCGGGTGAGGCCGTTGCCGCCGAGGGTGTGGACCGAGGTGTCGACGGCCTTCACGCAGGCCTCCGCCGCCGCGTACTTCGCCATGTTCGCGGCCTCGCCGGCGCCCATGTCGTCGCCCGCGTCGTAGAGGGCCGCGGCCTTCGCCATCATCAGGCGGGCCAGTTCGAGTTCGATGTGGGCCTCGGCCAGCGGGTGCGCGATGGCCTGGTGGGAGCCGATCGGGGCCTTCCAGACCTGGCGCTCCTTCGCGTACTTCACCGCCTGCGCGAGGGCGTACCGGCCCATGCCGATGGCGAAGGCCGCCGTCATGATCCGCTCCGGGTTCAGGCCCGCGAAGAGCTGGAGCAGGCCCGCGTCCTCGTCGCCCACCAGCGCCTCGAAGGGCAGGTGCACGTCGTCGAGGGTCAGCTCGAACTGCTTCTCGTTCGCGTCGAGTTCCATCTCGATGTGCCGCCGCCCGAAGCCGGGTGCGTCGCGCGGGACGATGAACAGGCAGGGCTTCAGGTTCCCCGTGCGGGCGTCGGACGTGCGGCCCACGATCAGCGTCGCGTCCGCGATGTCGACGCCCGACACGAAGACCTTGCGGCCGTTCAGGACCCAGCCTTCCTCGGTGCGGGTCGCCGTCGTCGTGATGCGGTGCGAGTTCGAGCCCGCGTCGGGCTCCGTGATCCCGAACGCCATCGTCTTCGACCCGTCCGCCAGCCCCGGCAGCCACGCCCGCTTCTGCTCGTCCGTACCGAAGCGGGCGATGACCGTGCCGCAGATCGCCGGCGAGACCACCATCATCAGCAGCGGCGCGCCGGCCGCGCCCGCCTCCTCCAGGACGATCGACAGCTCGGCCATGCCGCCGCCCCCGCCTCCGTACTCCTCGGGCAGGTTCACCCCCAGGTAGCCGAGCTTGCCCGCCTCGGCCCACAGCTCGGCCCGGTCGAAGCCGGGTCCGTGGCGGTGGCCGAGCGCGGAGACGGCGGCGCGCAGTGCGGTGTGCTCGGGGGAATCGATGAGGGTGCTCATGCGGGGTCTTCCTCCTGTGCTTCGGTCGGGGCGTTTTCCTGTACGACGGCCAGCAGGGCGCCCACCTCGACCTGGCGGCCGGGGACGGCGTGCAGCGCGGTGAGCGTGCCGGAGGCGGGAGCGATGACGCGGTGCTCCATCTTCATGGCCTCCAGCCAGAGCAGCGGCTGCCCGGCGGTGACCCGGTCGCCGACGGCCAGGCCGTCCGCGACCCGGACGACGGTGCCGGGCATGGGGGCGAGCAGCGAGCCGGGGGCCGACTGGTCGCGCGGGTCGGTGAAGCGGGGGCGGACGGCGAGGCGGTGGCCGCCCGCGTGGACGGTGTTCTCGTATGCGGCGACGGCGAAGTGCCGTACCACTCCCGCCACTTCCAGGCTGACGGAGTCGGGCTTCGCCTCCACGACCCGCACGCCCTCCGGGGACGTGACCTCGTAGCCGCCGTCCCTCGTCGGCCGGTAGCGGATCTCGTGGTCTCCGTACGTCCGCGTCTCGTCCTGCGAGCGGAGGTTGCGCCACCCTCCGCCGAACCGGCCCGTGCGGGAGGAGGCGTGGGCGAGGGCGGCGGCCACGGCCGCGTACTCCTCGCCCTGCGCCGGGGCCGTCAGGCCGGGCAGGTTCCGGTCGTAGAAGCCCGTGTCGAGAGCTTCCTCCCGCGCGTACTCCGGGTGCCGCAGGGAGGCGACGAGCAGGTTCCTGTTGGTGACCGGGCCGTGGACCACCGCCCGCTCCAGGGCGTGGGTGAGCTTGCGGAGGGCCGCCTCCCGCGTCTCGGCGTGGACGATCAGCTTCGCGAGCATCGGGTCGTAGTGGACGCCGATCGTGTCGCCCGAGGCGTATCCGGTGTCGACGCGCACTCCTCCGGCGACCTCGAAGCGGTGCAGGACGCCCGTCTGCGGGGCCCAGCCCCGCGCCGGGTCCTCGGCGTAGAGCCGGGCCTCGATCGCGTGGCCGTGCGGGGCCGGGGGTTCCGGGGGCAGCGGGCGGCCCTCGGCGACGGCCAGCTGGAGGGCGACGAGGTCGACGCCGTACACCTCCTCGGTGACCGGGTGCTCGACCTGGAGGCGGGTGTTCATCTCCAGGAAGTGCGCCCGCCCGTCCGCGACGAGGAACTCGACCGTGCCCGCGCCGACGTAGCCGACGGCCTTCGCCGCCGCCACCGACTGCTCGTACAGCGACTCGACGAGGCCGGGCGGCAGGCCGGGCGCGGGGGCCTCCTCGACGACCTTCTGGTGCCGCCGCTGGAGGGAGCAGTCGCGGGTGCCGAGCGCCCAGACCGTGCCGTGGGTGTCGCAGAGGAGCTGCACCTCGACGTGGCGGCCGTTCTCCACGTACGGCTCGACGAACACCTCTCCGTCGCCGAACGCGCTCGCCGCCTCCGTCGACGCCGCCCTCAACGCATCGGAGAGATCGGCGAGTTCTCGTACGATCCGCATGCCCCGGCCGCCGCCGCCCGCCGCCGCCTTCACCAGGACGGGCAGGTCGGCCGCGGTGACATCCATGAGCGGGGCGATCCCGAGGAGTTCCTTCGCGCGGGTCTTCGACGCCATCGCCTCGATCGCCGCCGGGGGCGGGCCGATCCAGATCAGGCCCGCGTCGGTCACGGCGCGCGCGAAGTCGGCGTTCTCGGAGAGGAAGCCGTACCCGGGGTGGACGGCGTCGGCGCCCGCCGCGAGCGCCGCCTTCACCACGAGGTCGCCGCGCAGATACGTCTCCGAGGGCGCGGCCCCCGGCAGCCGTACCGCCGCGTCGGCCTCCCGGACGTGCAGCGCGCCCGCGTCCGCGTCGGAGTACACGGCGACGGTGGAGATGCCCAGGTCACGGCAGGTGCGGAAGACCCGGCAGGCGATCTCGCCCCGGTTCGCGACCAGTACGGTCGAAATCATCGGAAGAGGCCTCACATTCGGAAGACGCCGAAGCCGCCGCGCGCGCCCTCGACCGGTGCCGTGTGGATCGCGGAGAGGCACAGTCCGAGGACCGTGCGGGTGTCGCGGGGGTCGATGACCCCGTCGTCGTAGAGCCGGCCGGAGAGGAACATCGGCAGCGACTCGGACTCGATCTGCGCCTCCACCAGGGCGCGCAGACCGGCGTCGGCCTCGTCGTCGTACGGCTGCCCCTTCGCCGCCGCCGAGGCGCGCGCCACGATGGACAGGACGCCGGCGAGCTGCTGCGGGCCCATGACGGCGGACTTCGCGCTCGGCCAGGCGAAGAGGAAGCGCGGGTCGTAGGCGCGACCGCACATGCCGTAGTGCCCGGCGCCGTACGACGCCCCCATGAGGACGGAGAGATGGGGCACGCGGGAGTTCGACACCGCGTTGATCATCATGGCGCCGTGCTTGATGATGCCGCCCTGCTCGTACTCCTTGCCGACCATGTAGCCGGTGGTGTTGTGGAGGAAGACGAGCGGGATGTCGCGCTGGTTGGCGAGCTGGATGAACTGGGCGGCCTTCTGCGACTCGGCGGAGAAGAGGACGCCCTGCGCGTTGGCGAGGATGCCGACCGGGTAGCCGTGGAGCCGCGCCCAGCCCGTGGTCAGCGAGGTGCCGTACAGCGGCTTGAACTCGTCGAAGTCCGAGCCGTCGACGATCCGGGCGATCACCTCGCGCGGGTCGAAGGGGGTCTTGAGGTCGCCGGGGACGATCCCCAGGAGTTCCTCCGGGTCGTGCTTCGGGGGTTCGGCGAACGCCGGGTCGGGGTGGGCCTTGCGGTGGTTGAGCCGGGCCACGATCCGGCGGGCCTGGCGGATCGCGTCGGCCTCGTCGACGGCGTAGTGGTCGGCGAGACCGGAGGTGCGCGCGTGCATCTCGGCGCCGCCGAGCGACTCGTCGTCGCTCTCCTCCCCCGTCGCCATCTTCACCAGCGGCGGACCGCCGAGGAACACCTTCGACCGCTCCCTGATCATCACGGCGTGGTCGGACATGCCGGGGACGTACGCGCCGCCCGCCGTCGAGTTCCCGAAGACGACCGCGACGGTCGGGATGCCGGCGGCGGAGAGCCGGGTGAGGTCGCGGAAGAGCGCCCCGCCCGGGATGAAGATCTCCTTCTGGGAGGGCAGGTCGGCGCCGCCTGACTCGACGAGCGAGATGACGGGGAGCCGGTTGGCGTACGCGATCTCGTTGGCCCGCAGGGCCTTCTTCAGCGTCCACGGGTTGGAGGCGCCGCCGCGCACGGTCGGGTCGTTGGCGGTGATCAGGCACTCCACGCCCTCGACGACCCCGATGCCGGTGACGAGCGAGGCGCCCACGGTGTAGTCGCTGCCCCAGGCGGCGAGCGGGGAGAGTTCGAGGAAGGGGCTGTCCGGGTCGACGAGCAGCTCGATCCGCTCGCGGGCGAGGAGCTTGCCGCGTTTCCGATGGCGTGCGGTGTACTTCTCGCCGCCGCCGGCGAGGGCCTTGGCGTGCTCGGCGTCGAGGGCGGCGAGCCTGTCCAGCATGGCCGAGCGGTGGGACGCGTAGTCGGGTCCGCCGGTGTCGAGGGCGGAGGCGAGGACGGTCACAACAGTTCCTCCGGAATGTCGAGGTGGCGGGCGCGGAGCCATTCGCCGAGGGCCTTGGCCTGGGGGTCGAAGCGGGCCTGGGAGGCGACGCCCTCGCCGAGGATCCCGGCGATCGTGAAGTTCACCGCGCGGAGGTTCGGGAGAAGGTGCCGGGTGACGGTCAGGCCGGCGGTCTCCGGCAGGAGTTCCGCGAGCTTCCCCACCGTGAGGGTGTGGGCCAGCCAGCGCCACTCCTCGTCCGTCCGGACCCACACGCCGACGTTCGCGTCGCCGCCCTTGTCACCACTGCGGGCCCCGGCGATCCGGCCGAGGGGTGCTCTCCGGGTCGGCCCCTGCGGGAGCGGCCGGGGCAGCTCCGGGTCGGGTACGGGTGCCAGGTCTGCGGTCCTCGGGGGTACGGGGAGCTCCCGGCGGCTCCCGTCGGGGAGGACCGCCGTGTGCGGGACCTCGCCGGCCGGTACGTACCCGGCCTCGAAGACCCCGTAGGGGGCGCCCTTGCCGGGCGGGGCGGTGACGTGGAAGCCCGGGTAGCTGGCGAGGGCCAGTTCGATGGCGGCCCCGGTGACGGTGCGGCCGACCTTCTCGGGGTCCCGGTCGCGGACGACGAGGCGGAGCAGGGCGCTCGCGGTCTCCTCGGTCTCCGCGTCGGGCCGGTCGGTGCGGACGAGTTCCCAACGGACCTCTGCGGGAGGGGACTTCTCCAGGGCGTCGTGGATCTGCTCCTGGAGCAGGGCCGCCTTGGCCTCGATGTCGAGGCCGGTGAGGACGAAGACGACCTCGTTGCGGAAGCCGCCCAGCCGGCTGAGCCCGACCTTGAGGGTGGGGGGCGGGGCCTCTCCCCGTACGCCCTCGATGCGGACCCGGTCGGGGCCGTCCTGGGTGAGCCGTACGGAGTCGAGGCGGGCGGTCACGTCGGGGCCGGCATAGCGGGCGCCGGCCGTCTCGTAGAGGAGCTGGGCGGTGACCGTGCCGACGTCGACGAGGCCGCCGGTGCCGGGGTGCTTGGTGAGGACGGAGGACCCGTCGGCGTGGAGTTCGGCGACCGGGAAGCCGGGGCGGCGCACGTCGTGCCCCCGGAAGAAGGCGTAGTTGCCGCCGGTGGCCTGGGTGCCGCACTCCAGGACATGCCCGGCGACGACCGCGCCCGCGAGCTCGTCGTACACCTCCGGGCCCCAGCCGAAGTGCCACTGCGCGGGCCCGGTGACGAGGGCGGCGTCGGTGACGCGGCCGGTGACGACGACGTCGGCGCCCGCGGCGAGGCAGGCGGCGATGCCGGCGCCGCCGAGGTAGGCGTTGGCGGCGAGGGCGCCGTCGCGGGCGGGCAGCCGGTCGCCCTCGACGTGGGCGATCCGGGTCGGCAGACCGAGCTTCGCGGCGAGGGTGCGCAGGGCGTCGGCGAGTCCGGCGGGGTTGAGGCCGCCGGCGTTGGTGACGATCCGGACTCCGCGCTCGTGGGCGAGGCCGAGGCCCTCCTCCATCTGGCGCAGGAAGGTCTTCGCGTACCCGGCGGTGGGGTCCTTGAGCTGGTCGCGGCCGAGGATGAGCATGGTGAGTTCGGCGAGGTAGTCGCCGGTGAGGACGTCGAGTTCGCCGCCGGTGAGCATCTCGCGGACGGCGTCGAAGCGGTCGCCGTAGAAGCCGGAGGCGTTGCCGATGCGGATCATTCGGCGGCCCCGTGAGGCGCGCGGCCGCCGCCCGCCGGGCCCGCGAAGGCCTGGGCGATGGTGAGCCAGCGCTCGGCGTCCGCGCCCTCGGCGACCAGGGCGGTGTCGTCGCGGTGGAGGCGCTGGGTGACGAGGAGGCAGAAGTCGAGGGCCGGTCCGGTGACCTTCTGGGCGGCGCCCTCGGGGCCGTACGTCCACAACCGGCCGTCGGGGGCGACGAGTTCGACGCGGAAGGGTTCGGCGGGCGCCGGGATGCCCCGTACCAGGAAGGCGTAGTCGCGGGCCCGGTGGCCGATCCAGGCGACGTGCCGGAGCCGGTCGGTGGGCGCGCGGACGACCCCGAGGGCGTCGGCGACGTCCTGGCCGTGCGCCCAGGTCTCCATCAGCCGGGCGGTGGCCATGGCGGGGGCGCTCATCGGCGGCCCGTACCAGGGGAACCTGACCCCGGGTGGGACGGCGCGCAGAGCCTCCCGGAGCCGCTCGCGGCCGGCGCGCCAGCGGGCGAGGAGCTCGGCGGGCGGCAGCTTCGCGCCTTCCTCGGCGCCCTCGTCGACGAAGCGGTCGGGGGCGGCGAGGGCCTTCTCGGTCTCGGCGGCGAACGCGTCGGCGTCGGTGGCGGCGAGGAGGGCGGCGCGGTCGGTCCAGGCGAGGTGGGCGATCTGATGGGCGATCGTCCAGCCGGGGGCGGGGGTCGGGGCGCCCCACTGCTCCTCGCTCAACTCCGCTACGAGGGAGTCGAGTTCCTCGCTCTCGTCGCGCAGGTCGTCGAGGACGTCGACGGGGTCGGACACGGTGCGCTCCCCTCGGGGGACGGGCGGTCACGGGCCTTCGCGGAGGAGCATGCCAGCGGGACCAGAAACAATCAAGCGTGCTTGCTTTAGTTTCGCTGCGGGCAGCCGTTCCGCCGGGGCGGCAACCACCCCGTTGTGGGCAATCGTTCCGCCGGGGCGGAACGGGTGGGCGCAACGGACCCGCGCCCTGCCGGCGCCCGAGGCTTCCGCGCCCTGACCCGCACCGACTCGTGCGCCGCCCGGGGGTGCGGGTCCAGGCTCGGAACGCGGAGGCGCCGCTGGGCGCGCCGTCCCGTGTGCCCACCCGTCCCGCCCCAGCGGGACGATTGCCCACACGGCGGGTGGGCCGGGGCGCCGCCCTGCGCGGGCGCTGGCCCACACCGGCGCGGGGCGCGGGGCGTCATCCTCCAGAGGTACGTAGGGGCGTCGCGGGGCCCCTTCGGGATGACCCCGAATCCTGCTCCGTGGGGCCGTGTTCGCCCCGCCCTCCCTCCTAGCGTGGACGCCATGTCGTCGTCACTGCTGACCTTCACCCTCAAGGACTTCCGGGCCCAGCTGCGCCGCCTCGTGCTGACCGGCTCGGCCGTCGCCGTCGGTGTGGCCTTCCTCGTCCTCTCCGTCGGCGGCGCGGGCGCGCTCGTCCAGTCGTACGAGCAGTCCGCCGCGGCCGACGTCGGCGACGCCGCCGTCCAGGTCGTCGCGGACGGCACCGACGGGTCGCTGCCCGCCGGCTCGGCCGCGCGCGCCGCGCGGGTGCCGCAGGTGACGTCGGTGGCGGAGCGCCTGGCCGGCCACGCCAATGTGATCGCCCCTTCCGGGCGCCCGCTCGACGACCGGGCCCTGGTCACCTCGATCGCCGCCGACCCGGCCCTGCGCTGGCAGCGCCTCGCCACCGGCCGCTGGCCCGAGGGCCCGGGCGAGGTCGTCCTCGACCGGGAGAGCGCGGAACGCGTCGGCGCCGAGCCCGGCGGCACCGTACGGGTGACGCAGGCCGACGGCGGCGCGGCGGACGTCCGGCTCACCGGCCTGCTCGACACCTCCGCGTCGGCCGCCCTCGGCTCGCAGCCCGCGATCGGCGTCCCGTACGCGCAGACGAAGACGTACGCGACGGGGGTGCGGGCCACCCACCTCGACCTCTCCGTCGCCCAGGACGCGGACGCGCTCACCGTGGCGAAGGCGACCAAGAAGGCGCTGGGCGGCAAGGTCTCCGCGTACACCCACGACGGCGCCGTGGGCAACGCCCTCCAGGGCGCCAGGACCATGTACGCCGTCGTCATGACCGCCGCCCTGTCCTTCGTCCTCATCGCGATGGCCGTGGCCCGCATGGTCGTCACCAACACCTTCTCCGTCGTCCTCGCCCAACGCGCCCGCCAGCTCGCCCTGTTGCGCTGCGTCGGCACCGACCGCGACCAGCTCCGCCGGATCATCCGCCGCCAGGGCCTGCTGCTCGGCGTGCTCGCCTCCGCGGCCGGGCTCGCGGCGGGCGGGGCGGCCTGCGCGCTCGGCACGGCGGCGATCAACGGCCTCGCCGACCTCGGGCCGATCGAGGTCTCCCTCGTGCCGGGCCCGTGGACCTTCGGCCTGGCCGGGGTCTTCGGGGTGCTGCTCACCCTGTGGGCCGTCCGCAAGCCGGCCCGGGCCGCGGCGGCCGTGCCGCCGGTCGCGGCACTCGCCGCGAGCGGCTCGGCGAAGCTGCCGGAGCCGGGCAGCCGGGCCGTCCGCGAGGCGGTGTCGGTGCTGATGCTCGTCGTCGGCACGGCGCTGCTCGTGCTCGGGGCGTTCGGCGGCTCGGCGCTCTCCCTCCTGGCCGTGACGGTCGGCGCGATCCTCACGTTCTTCGCCGTACTCCGGTACGCCCGGTACCTGTTGCCTCCGCTCGTCGGACTGCTCGGGCTCGCGCTGCGCCGCCCGTTCGGCACGGTCGGCAGGCTGTCCGTGCAGCAGCTGCGGGCCAACGCCCGCCGGACCGCCGCCGCCTCCTCCGCGATGCTCGTCGGCGTGACCGTCGCCGTCTCCGCCGTGACGGCGATCGGAGCGGCCAAGGGCGGCCTGGACAGCATGCTCGCGAACCGCATGCCGGCCGTCTTCGCCCTCGACACGGACGCCGGCCGGGTGCCCGCCGACGCGATCGCCGCGCTGCGCGCCGAACACGGGCTGACCGTCACCCCGGTCCGTACCGCCACCCTCACGGTGGACGGCCGCAAGACGGTCGTCGCCGCCGCGGACCCGGCCGGGCTGAACCCCGAAGCGGAGGGCGTGGGCGCGGCCCGCGCGCTCAAGGACGGCGAGGCGATCACCCTCACGCAGCGCCGGGAGCTGACCGTCTCGGGCACCCGGCTGACGCCCGTGACCGGCGCGGCGACCCTCCCCGTCTCCCTCTGTCCGGAGGCCACGGTGTACGTCACGGGGGCCACCTTCGACCGGCTCGCGCCGCGCGCCTCGACTGTCTCCACCGTGCTGCTCAATCCGGCCGGTGACACCGGCCACGACGCGGCCCGCGCGGCCGTGGACCGGGCGCTCGCCACGCACCCGGAGATCCGGATCGCGGACACCGGGTCCGATGCCGACCTCATCCGCTCCATGCTCGACCGGATGATGCTGGTCGTCACCGTCCTGCTCGGCTTCTCGATCGCGATCGCCGCGCTCGGCGTCGCCGCCACCCTGATGCTGACGGTGGAGGAACGCACCCGTGAGTTCGGGATGCTCCGCGCGATCGGCCTCGCGGGCGAGCAGCTGCGCCGGATGCTGACCCTGGAGTCGGTGCTGCTCGCACTCACCGGGGCGCTCGCCGGCACCGCCCTCGGCCTGCTGTACGGGACGCTGGCCGCCCGCTCCGTCCTGACGGGCCACGTCTCGCCCCTGGAAGCCCTGGCCTCCTCGGGCGGCACGGCCCTGACGATCCTGGCGATCCTCGCGGCCACCGTCCTCACGGGCGTCGCGGCCTCGGTCCTGCCGGCCCGCAGGGTCCGCCGGATGGTGGTCGTGGACGCGCTCCAGGCGGCCTAGACGACCTTCTTCTCCCTCCGTACGAGGGAGGCGAGGGCGGTGACGCCGACGACGAGAGCGAGGGAGTGGAAGGGGAGGAGGGTGCCGGGGGCGTCGTCGATCAGGTCGACGCCGTTCCCGACGGCGGTGACCCAGGCGACCGTCCCCACGAGCACCATCGGCCCCACCCGCCGCTCCCCCGCGACGAGCATCCCGATCCACAGGACCAGCGGCATGACCAGGAAGGTGTTGATGAGCGCCGAGGTGAACGCCTGATCGGCGGAGTACCCGGGCCCGGCCCCGAGCGCCGTGGCGGCCTGACCGGCGAAGGACAGGTAGAGCGTGTCGGAGAGGATCAGGTGCGCGGCGGCGACTCCGAGGGTGGAGACGATCAGCGCTTTGAGGAGGCGGGGGGCGAGGGGGGTGGGTGTGGACGGTGCCATGCGCACTGACTATACGCGCGGTGTATACATGGTGTGTATAGACCCCCTGCGGG
The DNA here is from genome assembly GCF_056435185.1 of Streptomyces sp. NPDC044003. NCBI lineage: Bacteria > Bacillati > Actinomycetota > Actinomycetes > Kitasatosporales > Streptomycetaceae > Streptomyces > Streptomyces sp. NPDC044003. The sequence goes on from NZ_JBWKFA010000001.1 coordinate 1,333,224, forward strand.
GAGTCCCCCGCACATACGGGCTGCTCACGGACTAGTGGACCGGGGCAACAGCGAGGACGTCGTCCAGAACGGCCATGGGGATGACGAAGCCCCTTTCCCTCGACCCGCCCATCAGGAGCACCCCCACCAGCGCCCCCGCTCCGGAGAACGCCGGCGCACCGGACAGGCCTTTCGCCAACTCACCGGCCACACGCAGCAGCCTGCCCGAGCGGCCCTTCACTTCGAGAAGGCAGGAGTACCGCTCCTGATAGGAGTGCGCGCTCACCAGGAGGCGAGCGCCCGGCATGGGGCGCGGGTCGAACACCAGCGGGGCCGGGGGGACCGGAACCGGTTCGAGCAGATGCAGGACCGCAAGCACGGGCGTCGCGGCCTGTTCCTGTTCCATCTTCCGGACGGGCACCACCGCGCGCGCCGTGGTCGGCACCGCTCGCCCTCCGACGACGACGGTCCGTTGACGCTTCGAGAATGCGGCGAGATCCACATCGTGCGTCCACTCCGCGACGACGACCGTCTCGGCGTCGAGAAGGAGCCCGTTGGTCGGCGGCCCCTCACCGCGGGACACCTGAACGCTCACCGCCGCGACGAAGTCCTCGTCCACCTGCCAGCCGTCCGTGACGACCGTGACGTCACCGTTGACGTGCTCGAACCGGTACGCCGGATGCGCCTCGGCCGCGATCGCCCGTACCTCCACCTCCCCTTCGGCCTCCGACTCCGCCTCCGCCAGCCGCCGTTCCAGCCGCTCGCAGCGTTCCTCCGCCTGGCGGTGGAGGTCCCGGACGCGGTTCAGCTCGGCCGTCAGGTCCTGGACCTCCTCGCGCAGCCGGGCGTACTCGTCGGGTGACGGCTCCCCGCCCACGGCACCGAACGAGGCCTCGCCCGCCCGTAGCTCGCGCTCGCGCAGCTGGAGGTCCCGGATGCGGTGCTCCCGGTCCTGGAGGGCCTCCTCCAGGACCCTCTCGCGGGTGGCCGCCCCGCGGGCCGCGCGATCGGCCTCGGCCAGCTGGCGTTCCAGCAACTGCACTTTGTGGGTGGTGCCGTTGCCGGAGTCCACGGCCGCCGTGTGCAGCGCCCGGAGCATGGCGACGGTCTCCTCGGTCGGCAGGGCACCCCGCTCCTCGGCCACGTCGTGAACGAGGTCGAGGACGAACTTCCACGGTGGCAGCCGGCGCCCGGCGAGGTAGCGGGAGACCGTGCCGGAGTCGTACGAACGCCGGATCCCGTAGCGGCGGGCCGAGACCCGCAGCCCCTTGAACAGATCCCGCAACGCCCGGGCGAGTGCCTGCACTTCGGGCGAGCTCGCGCCCTCGATCGGCTTCAGCTCGGTCATCCCACCGCCCCGTTCCCGCATCCGCGCGTGCTGCCAGTCGTCCGGCAGCACCTGCTGCACCTGCCGCAGCACCCCACCCCTCGGAGAGCCTGGTCACCCCATCATCCACCGAGAGGCGGGAGCCCTCCCATGCCCAAAGGAAACAAGCGAGTTCAGGACCTCGTCGCCTTCCTCGCCGTGCTCGTCACCGGCGCTGTCCTCGTCCTGCGCGGCGTCGCACCGGAGTCGCTGGCCACGATCGCCGTCGCCGTGTCCGGCATCTACGCCGCCTGGCGCGGCAACGGCGGGCCCCCGCAGCCGCCCGCCACCGGGGGAGGCGGTCACACCCCCGGGACGGAGGCCGGCGGGAAGACCGTCGCCGCGTAGGCCGCGGCCGCCGGGGCGGGCTGGAGGGCGGCGTGGGCGGCGATGGCGTGGATGTCGCGCCAGGCGCGCTCCAGGCCGCCACCGGCGTTGAGGCCACGGGCGCCGCCGGTGCGCATCAGGCGCTCGACGGCACCGGTGAGGAGGTCGACGGCGAGGGCCACGTCACGCTGGTTGAGGGCGGCGTCGAGGGTCGCGTCGCGCCGGTCGGGGGCGGCGTCGAGGATCGCGTCGCGCCGGTCGGGGGCAGCGTCGAGGATCGCGTCGCGCCGGTCGGGGGCAGCGTCGAGGATCGCGTCGCGCCGGTCGGGGGCGGCCCCGGCCGAGTCGGGGCGCAGGTCCCGCCCGTCCGCTCTGGCCGCCGCCTTCTCCAGGAGCAGGCGGGCCGCCTCGATCTCCGCCGAGCAGCGGGCCAGGGTCTGCTGGACCGTCGGGTCGTCGGTGAGCGGCCGCCCGTCGGGGAGGCGGCGCGGGCCGACGAGACCGGTCCAGGCGTCCAGGGCCCCGCGGGCCGCGCCGAGCGCGGGGAGGGCGAAGAGGAGGGCGGCGACCAGCTGGTACGGCACCCGGTGGCAGGGGGCCGCGTCGGTGTCGGCGACGCCGGTCACCAGGGCTTCGCGGAGGAAGGTGCGGTGCTCGGGCACGTACACCCCGTCGACCGTGACGCTGTGGCTGCCGGTGGCGCGGAGCCCGACCGCGTCCCAGGTCTCCCGGATGCCGATCTCCTCGCGCGGCACCGCGAACACCCGGTACGCGGGGGCCCCGCCCCCCGAGTGGTCGAGGGAGGCGAGCAGGACCCAGTCGGCGTGCTCGACCCCGCTGGCGAAGGCCCACTCCCCCGAGAGGCTCCAGCCGCCGGGTGCCCGGACGAGCCGGCCGGCCGGGGGCACGATCGCCGCCGCGACGCGCACGTCGGGCGAGGCGCCCCACAGCTCGCGCTGCCCCTCGTACGGCAGGTGGGCGGCGAGGCGGCCGTGGGCGGCGAGCAGCACCGCGCACCAGGCGGTGGAGGCGCAGGCCGCGCCGGCTCCGGCGACGGTGTCGAGCAGCTCGACGAAGCCTCCGGCCGTGCCGCCCCAGCGGCGGGGCACGAAGTGCCGGGCGAGGCCGACGGCGGTCATCGCCCCGACGACCTCGGGGTGGAGCCGGCCGGTCCGCTCCGCCTCCTCGGCGTGGCGCGCGGCGGCGGCCCGGAGGTGGCCGGGGTCGGCGAGAGAGGCGAGAGAGGCGGGGGCGTCGACGACGGTCATGACGAGACTCCTTGCGTGGAGGTTCAGTGGTGGTACTGATGCGAGTAGAAAAAGATTCGGTCCGGAAGGTATTTTCTGAGAGGCCGTCATGAAAGCCATGGAGGGCCGCTACAGCAGAAGGAGGCGGACGCTCGGTGAGGCAACAGGACAGGGCCCGCATGACCTATGACCTGGTGCTCGGCGCGGCTGCCGCCGAGTTCGCCCTGCACGGATTCGCAGGGACGAACCTGGCCGACATCACGGCCCGCACCGGACTGACCAAGGGAGCCCTCTACGGGCACTTCTCCTCGAAAGCCGATCTCGCGGGCGAACTGACCCGCTCCTTCGAGGCGGCCTGGGCCGACGCCCTCGCCACCGCCGCCGGCGAGGCGGAGGAGAGCGGCGCGGCACTGCCCACCCTGCGGAGACTGCTCGTCGACCTCGCCCGCCGGGTGTCCGAGGACGTGCCCTTCGCCGCCGGACTGCGCCTGGTCATGGACGCCGCCCGCGCCGAGGGAACCTCGCCCGTCCCGCTCGGCGAGCTCTGTCGTGTCGTGGCAGTCCTGGTCCGCAAGGGCCAGGAGGAGGGTTCCGTCCGCACCGCCCACCCGGCCGACCTGCTGGCCCGGCTCGTCGTGGCCCTCCTCGTCGGGGCCCCCGCCGTGGTGACGGCGACGGACGCGACGGGTCCCGCCGAGCTGGTGAGCGAGGTGTGGGACCTGCTGGAGCCCGCACTGTCGGGTTCCCGCGGCGGCTGAGACGGCCGGAGGAGGGAGGAAGGACCCGGGGGCGGGGCGTGCGCGTGGGGGGCTGCGCATGTGGGACTACGCATTTGGGGGTGCGCAGGTGGGGCTGCGCATGTGGGGGTGGAATCAAGGGAGTTACGGGAGGGGAGGTCCGCGGGTCACGGGAGGTCCGCAGGCGCCGCGGCGGGGATCCGCGGGTTACGGAAGGGCCCACAGGTCACGCGGCTCACGCGGGTCACGCGGGTCACGCGGCTCACGCGGCTCACGCGGCTCACGCGGCTCACGCGGGTCACGCGGGTCACGCGGCTCACGCTGCTCGCGGGCTCCGCTCGCGGCGGAGGCGTACCGCTCCCCCGGAGCCACCGTGGCGGCGGGGCTCTCGTACGGGCGAGGCTTCGGCGAGGGGCAAGGCGTCCGTGACGGGCGGCGGCGGCGGAAAGGTCCGCGCACCGGTCCGGAGCCTCAAGCCGCCCGTGGCGCCGGAGTGCGCGCGGGCCGCGCGGCCGCCGGGGAAGCGGCTGGGGAGGCGGCCGGGGTCACCGGCGCCGGGCCCGGAAGCCAGGACCAGGACGCCGTCTCCGACGGCGGCGCGGAGATCGGTCCGTCGCCCACCAGGACCGGATGACCGACGGAGCGCAACAGCGGCAGATCGCTCTCGTCGTCGGCGTACACGAAACACTCCTCGGCGGCGAGACCGAAGGCCGTCATGACGCGGCGGGCGGCCTCGGCCTTGGGCTCGCCGATCATGGGCGGTCCCGACAGTTCCCCGGTGAGCACTCCTTCCGAGGTCACCTCGGGCACGGTGCAGACCACGAGATCGGCGCCGACCTCCCGGGCCAGGGGGTCGAGGCAGGCGGAGAAGGCTCCGGAGACGAGGACGATCAGGTCGCCGGCGTCCCGGTGGCGGCGCAGCGCCTCGTGCACGGGGGTGTGCAACAGCCCGCCCGCGCGGGCCTTCTCGTACCACTCCCGGCCGGAGGCCTCCAGGTCGTCGAGGTGACTGCCGGCGAGGAAGCGGAAGAAGGAACGGTTCACCTGCTCGCGGGGCACGCCCTCGCGGATCTGGCGCTGGAGCGAGGCGCGCGCGGCGGCCAGCCGGCGGGCGGCGACCTCGCCGCGCCCCCAGTACCGGGCGAGGACGCAGGCCATGCTCTTGCAGGTGATCAGGGTCTCGTCCACGTCGAAGAACGCGGCCCGGGCGGGAGCGATGCTCATGCTCTGCCTCCTCTGCCGAGGAGACGGCTGTCGACGCGACGGGTGTCGGCGCGGAGAGTGTCGGCGCGGAGGCTGTCGGCGCGGAGGGTGTCTGCGCGGAGGCTGTCGGCGCGGAGGGTGTCTGCGTGGCGGGCCTCACCGAAACGGCCGGGCATGCCAGTCTGCGGGGCCATCCGCCGGTCCACCACCGAGGGTGCCGGGTCGGCGATCTCGTACTGCGCCGTCTCGACCAGTTCGAGGATCCGTTCCGCCAGCGGGCGCAGGCGCGCACCGGCCGGCGTGAGCTCCACGGAGCGGTTGCCGCGCCGCTGGAAGAGCGAGGCCCCCATGTCCTCTTCCAGGCCCTTGATCTGCGCGGTCACCGCGGGCTGGGAGTAGTGCAGGTTGTGGGCCGCGCGGGTGAAGCTGAGTTCCCGGGCCACTTCGCGGAAGGCCCGTAAGTGCTGGAGTTCCATCCTTCTGCCTTTCTACGCTCGTCCGTTCTTCCCTTGACCGTGCCGTCGTACCGTCACGCGCACCGGGCCACGGCCGTGGCGAGGACGCGTCCTCCCTGGGTCGCGGAGAGGCGCACCCGGCCGTCCACCGTCGGCGCGGCCTCGACGGCCACGTCCTCGGCGAGCTCGCCGAAGACGGCGAAGTCGGCGTTCAGGGAGGTCAGCGTGGTCAGCGCCGTGTCTCCCGCCGTCTGCAGGGCCGCCTGCCGGAAGGCCTCCAGGAGCAGCATCCCGGGCACGTGGTCCGAGGGGTGCTCGAAGTAGCCGGGGTGGGTGGGGTCGACGTGCAGCCGCCATTCCCGCGTGCCCGCCGGCCTGGTCAGGGCCTCCTCGGCGGGTACGGGGCGCAGGACGGCCCGGTCGTCGGCGGCGCCCTCGGGTGCCCCGTACGCGGAGGTGTCCGAGCCGGAGGTCTCCGCGATCCGGCCGCGCTGCCGCAGCCGCCCGTACCGCACGCCGTCGATGACGACGACGCCGGCGGAGGCGCGGGCGCACTCCCGCCCCCCGACCTCGATCACCATGTCGAAGCGAGCGTCGAAGCGGCGCGGGTTCCGCGCTCCGGCGGGCGTCACGACCTTGACGTCGAGGACCGCCGCGAGCGGACCGCAGCCGACCCGGAGGGCGGCGGGGTCGCTGATGTGCAGCGACAGGGCCTTGAAGATGAAGTGGTGGCCGAGCGGCACGTCGTGGTAGCGGTGGCTCAGGAAGATGCCGGCCTGCCGGACGGTCTCCACGAGGAGCATGAAGTCGGCCTGCCCGGTCTCCTCCGGGCGGTACAGCGCGTGGTTCCGGGGCAGTTGCGCGCCGACCAGGAAGCGGTCGGACCCGGCGACGACCGCGTCGGTGAGGAAGACCTCCGTCACCGAGGCGCGGTGCACGAACCTGCGGGAGATCGTGCGGTCGAAGCTCAGCCCTTCCTTGGCCTCCCGGATCAGCGACTCCAGGGACTCGACGGGCGCGAGCGGCTCGACGGGTAACACGGTCTGCAGCACACCGATGGACATCCTTATCCCCCTCAAGGTGAAGCATCGTGGCGACGAGGGACCTCGGTGGCCCCTCGGCAGCAAGAAATATACCTTCGAGAATGTATATTGCAAGGCATAGGAACGAGAGAGGCGGACAGGCATGGCGACACCCCGAAGCGAACCCAAGCAACGAAGCGCCGACCCGAAGCAGCGCAGCGAACCGAAGCAGGAGCGTGCCCGGCGCACGAAGGTGCACATCCTCCAGTCGGCCGCCGAGCTCTTCGCCGAGCGCGGCTACGCGACCGTGACCCTCCAGGACGTGGCCGAACGCGCGGAGATGACCAAGGGAGCGGTGTACTTCCACTACACGAACAAGGAGGCCCTGGCCGTCGCGGTCGTGCAGGAGCACTACGCGCGCTGGCCCGAGATCCTCAAGGGCGCGGAGGGCAACCACGAGGAGCCGTTCGACACGCTCGCCGCCGTCCTCGACACGGTCACCCGGGCGTTCGCGACGGACATCGTCGTCCAGGCCGGCGCACGGCTCCAGATCGAGCGGGCGCTCATCGACGCCGAGCTGCCCGAGCCGTACGTCGGCTGGGAGGACTACCTCACCCGGCTGATCACGGAGGCCCGGGACGCGGGACAACTGCGGGCCGGAGTGGAACCGCGGGCGGCGGCCCGCGTGTTGGTCTCCGCCTTCTTCGGCATGCAGCACATCTCGGACGTCCTCAGCCGGCGCAAGGACCTCACCGAGCGGCACGAGGAGCTGCGGTCCGTCCTCCTCGACGGGCTGCGCGGCTGATCAGCCGCGCGCCCGCCGTGAGAGACAGGAGAACGGCGTGGCCCCCCACGGGTGTGGGAGGCCACGCCGTACGCGTTCAGCGGGTCGGAAGCGGTCAGGACCTGCTGCCCGAGCCGACCGGCGCCGGGGCGGAAGCGGAGCTCGTACCGGAGGCCGAACCGGAGGACGAACCGGAGGCCACGACCGGAGTGGGGGCCGGTGCGGCCGCGGCGGCCTTGGCGGCCACCCGGCGCAGGTACAGGTTGTTGAAGACCAGCGCGGCCGCCGTGAGCGAGGCGCCGACGATCTGCATGCCGGCCGGGACGACACCGGTCAGGGCGGAGATCACGAACGCGGTGATCGGCACGACGTCCATGAAGAGGACGCCGTTGAGCGGGCCGAGGTAGCGGTTGCCGAAGTTCCAGCCGAGGACACCGACGAAGCCGGCGATGACGCTCATGTAGGCCAGCTGGGGAAGGATCGAGCCCACGGCGCCCGCCGTCGGGACCGGGACGCCGCCGGCGGCCAGGATGATCGCCGTGATCACGGCGGCGCTGGCGAGGCCGAGGACCGTGGTGATGGCGGTGTACTTGATCGGGGACCAGGTCGGGAAGTAGCTCGCGCCCGAGGTGTAGACGACCCAGCACAGCGCGGCGAAGAGCAGCAGGGCGTCGGCGCCGGCCGTCTTCGGGTCGGCGATCAGCGAGCCGATGTCACCGTCGGAGACGACGAGGATGGTGCCGACGAAGGACATCGCGATGAAGACGAGCGAGAACTTCGGCGGAACGACCTTCTTCAGCACCCAGTTCACCAGGAAGCCCATCATGGGCATGGTCGCCATCATGATCGAGGCGTTCAGGGCGCCCCGCTCACCGATGAGGTCCTGGCCGAAAAAGACCAGGAACTGGAAGCCCGCGAAGCCGGCCGTGCCGAACAGCCAGGCCAGACCGATGCGTTCGCCCTTGAGACGGAGCCCTGCCTTGCCCTCGCGGATCCGGAGGAAGACCAGGAACATCGCACCGGCGATGGTGTAGCGCATCACGGTGAAGGTGAAGGGGTCGATGTGCTTCAGGGTGGAGTCCATGAGGGGGAACATCGCGCCCCAGGACACCGTGGCCAGGAGGCAGAGGAGAACGCCTCGCGTGTACGTGTTCTGACTGTTCATGAGTCTTCCTGTCGGGCCTGAGCCGGCTGGGAGTGGGAGGTGTGGGAGGGGAGGGGAGGGGGGCCGGGTCCTGCGGAGGGGGTGGAACCCGGCCCCCCGGGCGGGGACGGAGGGATCAGACCCCGACCGGCTCCGGCTCGCGGGACTCCGCGGGCCGGATGTCGAGCAGCGGCAGGACCGACTCCAGGAGCTGGGCGGCCCGGACCTTGCCGGTCGGGCTGTACGGGATGGCGTCGACGGGGACGACGTACGCCGGGAGGCAGGGCACGCGGCGGGCGCAGGCGGCGCTGACCGCCCGGTAGCCGCTCTCCTGCCGCTCGGGCGCGACGGGGGTGAAGGGCACGACGAGCACCTCACCCGCGCCGGGGAGCTTCGTCCGCAGGACGGCCGTCTCGCGGACGCAGGGCAGGTCCATCAGATCGGCTTCGAGGCCGAAGATGTTGACGTCGAGGGGCTTGCCCGCCTCGGCCTTGGCGACGCCGTCGTTGCGGCCGGTGAGTTCGAGCCGGCCCGCCTCGTCGACGAGCCCGCTGTCGCCGGTGAGCAGGAAGCGCTGCGTACGGCCGCCGTAGTCCAGCGTCATGAAGTCGGGCTCGCTCGTCGCGTAACTGTCCATCAGCTGGTAGCTGGCGATGGCGACCCGGCCCCGACTGCCCTTCGGGAGCGGCTTGTTGTCGGCGTCGAGGACGACGACGGTGTTGCCGGGCATGGGGCGGCCGGAGCGGCAGGGCGCCACGTGCAGCTCCTCGGGGCCGATCATGACGTTCACGCCGGTCTCGGTCGTCCCGTAGTAGAGGTGGAGCACCGGGCCGAGGCGGTCCCAGGCGTTGTTGATGACCCACCGGTTGAGGTGCCGGCCGCCGGAGAGGACGAAGTGCAGGCGGGAGGTCTTGTGCAGGTGCTCCGAGTTCGGGTGGGCGACGACCCGGGCCAGGACGGGCGGCACCATGAGGGTGGTGGAGACGCCCTCGTCCTGGATGATGCGGATGAGCTCCTCGGCGTCGTCGTGCGGGCCGAGGACGACGGTGCCGCCCAGGGTGAGGAAGATGCGCGCCCAGCCCGGCCCGGAGGCGTGGTACAGCGGCACCGTGACGAGGTGGACGTCCTCTTCGTCGAAGGCGTACTGGTCGACGAGGTCGGCGAAGCGGCGGGCCTCGAAGGAGGTGCGCCGGACGACCATCTTGGGGACGCCGCTGGTGCCGGAGGTGAAGGAGAAGGCCTCGAAGGGCTGCTCCACCGGCTGCGGTTCGCCCGGTGCCGACACGAGGAGGTCGGTGAAGCTGACCGAGACGGTCTGGCCGTCGGGCAGGCCCACGGGCTCGCTGTCGATGAATATGTCGAGTATGTCCTGGCCGCCCGGCCAGCCGCACTCCTCGACGAGGCCGCGGTGGGCCTTCGAGGTGATGACGACGGTCGGCTCCAGCTGGTCGAGCGCGGCGGTGGTGGCGACGGGTCCGGCGGTGTAGTCGAGGCCGACGCAGGGGATGCCGAGGGAGCTGACGGCGGCCATGGAGACCACCAGCTCCCAGCTGTTCTCGGCGAGGAAGACCGCGCGGGCCGGCCGGGCCTCGGGCAGCAGGTCCTGGATGGCGCAGGCCACCCGGCTGACCTTGTCGGAGAAGCTCGCCCAGGTCATGCGGGTCTCGCCGTCGACGACGGCGACGCGCTGGGGCCAGCGGGCGGCGTGCTTGCGGATGTCCGCGATCTTGATCATGGAGGTGCTCTCCTCGTAATCGGGGGGTGGCGGATCAGCTGGTGGCGACGGCGGTCGCGGCGGCGGTGACGGTGGCCGCGGTGGTGCCGGTGGCCGAGACGGCGGCGGCGGCACCGGCGAGCTGCTCGGTGGTGAGGCCCTCCGTGGTGAGGCTCTCCGTGGTGAGGCCCTCCGTGGTGAGGCCCTCGGTGGTGAGGCTCTCGACGGTCAGGTGGTCGGCCGTGGCCGGTACGGAGCCGGTGGCGGCGGCCTGGACGGCGAGCTCACGGGCGGAGACGGTCGGGTTCCGCAGCGTGTAGATCTCGCAGCCGCTGGAGCGGAGCGTGTCGATCTGACTGAGCGTCCGCTCGCAGAGCTTCTCGCCGGGCACTGTGATCGGGATGCCGGGCGGGTAGGCGATGATGAAGTGCTCGGAGGTGCCCGTGGCCAGGGCCGCGGAGGCGCTCCGGTAGGTGCGCTGGATGGTGCGCAGGGCGTCGAGGAGGCGCAGCAGGGTGGCCTCGTCCACACCGATGTGGATGTGGAAGAGGACGGCGTCGCCGCTCTCCCGGGCCACGTACAGCGCGTACTCGTCGAAGAGCATCCGGCGGAAGTCGGCGGCCGTGATGCCGAGGGCGCTGATGTCGACGAGGACCCGGGTGGGGTCGTCGCTGACGAGCTGCGCGGCGTCGGTGAGGTGGCCGTCGGGTCCGAGCGGGCGGTACGCGGAGAGCCGCGGGTCCGTGGCGAGCTCGACGCGCAGGGTGCGGGCGAGCCCGAGGGAGCGGCCGAGGAGCGACTCGCCCTCGGTCTCGGCCTGGAGCCGGGCCAGGTCCAGGCTGGCGAGGACGGGCCAGCTGGGCGAGGTGGTGTGGTGCTGGAAGAGGGCCTGCGCGGTGCGCTCCTGGGCCTCGCCGTCGCCGATGAGGTGCAGGTAGGAGCCCTGGCGGAGCGCCGACATCGACTTGTGCGCGGAGTGGGTGACGGCCACGTTCATGGCGAACCGGGGGTCGGCGGCGCGCAGCGCCTCGACGGCGTGCAGCGCGGTGAGCGGGCGCAGCCGGGGGTGGAAGCGGTGGGCGGCGCCCCAGGCCTCGTCGACCAGGACGGAGACGGTGGGGTGGACGGCGGCGAGCTCGGCGAGGACGGTCGGCAGGTCGTACCGGACGCCGTCGTAGGAGACGGCGGAGAGGACGACGGTGTCGAAGGGCCGGCCCTCGGCGGCGGCGGCGCGGAACATCTCCAGGAGCCGGGGCAGGTCGGCGTACGTCCGGGGGCAGCCGTCGCAGCAGCGCTGCATGGGGGCGTACGCGACCTGGACGCCGAGCGAGTTGAGGGCGAAGTGCACCGACTGGTGGCAGGAGCGGTCCGCGAGGACGCGGGAGCCGGGCTGGGTCAGCGCGGTCAGGGCGACCCGGTTGGCGGTGCTGGTGCCGGCGGAGAGGAAGAAGGTGGCGTCGGCGCCGAAGCTGCGGGCCGCGAGACGCTGGGCCTCGCGAAGCGGCCCCCGTGGCCGGAAGAAGGAGTCGAGCATCGTGCCGCTGTAGGACACGTCGGCCGCGAGCTGCGCGGCGCCGAAGAGCGCCTCGTAGGTCTCCCGCATGTGGGAGTCGCGGATAGACCGGCCGTGCGAGAGCGGCAGCGCGTGGAACGTGGCGATGTCACGTCGGGCGACGGCGAGCACGGCGTCAGCGAGGGGGGTCCTGCCGTCCCGGTAGGCCCCGGGACGAGCCGGCAGTGTCGCCGGCTCCGGAGTGGAGCTGGTGGATGCGGTCATGGACCCATGAAATAAAAACCTTCGCGAAGGTATCAACTATCATCAGTGAAGCTGATGGACGACCGGGAGGACCCCCCGGCCGACCAGCGGCGATGACAGCTCGTGGCTAGGCCGCGGCGCGGCGCGGACGGGGCACGAGTTCACCGCCGCAGTTGGGGCAGACGTCGTTCATGGCGTCGGCGCAGGGCACGCAGTAGCTGCACTCGTACGAACAGATCCGCGCGGGCCCGTCGGCCGTCAGGGTCGCCGTCTCGCAGCGCTCGCACCGGTCTCGCATCTCCAGGGCCATGATCGGCTCCCCTCCTCGTACGACTGAGAACAACTGAGAACGACTGAGAACGACTCCATCGTCCACGCCCGCCCGACAGGCCGAAACAGGCCTGCGGCCAAAGATCAACAGATTCGGGTCAGTGCCTGACCAGGCAGAACGGATGCCCCGCCGGGTCCGCGTACACCCGCCAGCTCCGCGCGCCCGACCCGCCGTCGAGCAGCTTCGCGCCCTGCGCGAGGACCTGCTCATGGGCCGCGTCCAGGTCCGCGACGCCGAAGTCGAGGTGGAACTGCTGAGGGAGCTCCGGGTCCGGCCACGTCGGCGGGCGGTGGTCGGCGACGCCCTGGAAGCAGAGGACGAGCCCGCCGGGGGTGTGCAGGGTGGACCAGTCCTCCCCGAGGGACCAGCGGGGGTCGGGCCGGTCGACGTCCCCGCCCAGCACCGCACGGTAGAAGGAGGCGAGTTCGCGAGGCGCGGGACAGTCGAGGACGATGCACTGGAGGTCGGCGATCATGGGCGGATCATAGGCGGGGCGGGGCGGGGCGGGGCCGGAGCCGGACCAGGCCAGAGCCGGACCGGACCGGAGCCGCGTCGCGATGCGCGGCACCGAGGTCACCCGGCCCGGCGCCCCGCGCCCGCCCGGACGTCGGTCGCCGGGCAATCCATCCCCCTCCCCGCGCACGTACCCATAGACAGGCACTCCGCGGAAGGAGGAGTGGTCATGCATCCGCTGAAGCGTGCAGCGCTCGCGGTGGCCTCGGTCGCCCTCGCGGCGGCGGGCACCGCGGGCATCGCCGCGGGCCCCGCCTTCGCCGGTCAGCCCAACCAGTCCTGCGAAGAGCAGCCCGTCCGCCCGGGTCAGTCCCAGTCGGCCCCCGGTTCCGCCTTCAACCCCGACGGCGTCGCCGGGACCCACTACGCCGGCGAACAGCCGCAGAACTCCGTCAACCCCCACTCCGTGTCCCAGTACGACGTGGCCTGCTTCCAGGTCTCGACGCACTGACATCCCCTGCCCTGAAGCGGCCTCGGCCCGAACGAGGACGGCCGGCCGCTTCTACTCCGCCCGGGTCCGGCGGGACTGGGTGCGGACCGCCCCCATGCTCGCCCCGATGACCAGGGCGATCGCCAGTGCGTCGGTGGCGGACAGGGCCTGGCTCAGGACGAGGAAGCCGGCCGCCGCCGCGATGGCCGGTTCCAGGCTCATCAGGATCGCGAACGTGGGCGCGGGCAGGCGGCGCAGCGCGAGGAGTTCCAGCGTGTACGGGAGGACGGAGGACATCAGCGCGACCGCGAGGCCCAGGCCGATCGTCGACGGTACGAGGAGCTTGTCGCCCGCCTCCGCGATGCCGAGCGGCAGGCTGAGGACCGCGCCGAAGGCCATCGCGAGCGCGAGCCCGTCCGCCTGCGGGAAGCGGCGGCCGGTACGGGCGCTGAAGACGATGTACGCCGCCCACATCGCCCCCGCCGCCAGCGCGAAGCCCGCACCCAGCGGATCGAGGCGGTCGAAGCCGCCGCCCCCGAGCAGCACGACGCCGCCGAGGGCGAGCCCGGCCCAGAGGAGGTTGACGAGGCGGCGCGAGGCGACGACGGAGAGGATCAGCGGGCCGAGGACCTCCAGGGTCACGGCGGCACCCAGCGGGATCCGGTCGGCGGCCTGGTAGAAGAGGATGTTCATGCCGGCCATGGCGGTGCCGAAGGCGACGATCGTCCCCCAGTCGGCCCGGCCGTAGCCCCGGACCTTGGGCCGGCACACGATCAGCAGCACGGCGGCGGCGAGCACGAGCCGCAGGGTGACCACCCCGAGCGCTCCGGCGCGCGGCATCAGCAGAACCGCGACGGCCGAGCCGAACTGCACGGACAGCCCACCGGCGACGACGAGCGCGACGGGCCCGAGCCGGTGACCGGCGGCGGACGGGGCTGCTCCGGGGTGCGCCGCGGGCGCCGCCGGCGCCGGCGCCTGAGCAGCCACGGGCGCCGCGGCCGGAGCCGCCTCCTTGACCGGACTGTCCACCGACGACTCCTTCACCCACACGCGCTAGTTCACTGAACTGAACCTCAAGTCCAGAATAATGCACCCCCGTCCGAGCCACACCCGGAACTCCCCTCCCACGCTACGAGCCCCAGCGCGGCACCGGAAATGCCGATTGTGCTGCGGTTATGCTCCGGACGCATGAGCATCGAGCTGCGTCACCTCCGCTGCTTCCTCGCCATCGCCGAGGAATCCAGCCTCACCAGGGCGGCCGCCCGGCTCCACCTCACCCAGCCCGCCGTCTCCCGCACCCTCGCCGCCCTGGAGCAGCACCTCGGCGCCCGGCTCGTCGACCGCTCCACCCACCACCTCGCCCTGACCGCCGAAGGCCGCGCGTTCCAGGACCGGGCCGCCGCCGCCCTCGCCGCCTTCGACGCCGCGGTCGACCCGGCGCGCCTGCGCCACCGCCCCCTGCGCCTCGGGCACGCCTGGTCGGCCTTCGGCCCGTACACCACTCCCCTGCTCCGGCGCTGGCAGCGCGCCCACCCCGAGACCCCGCTCGAACTCCTCCGCATCGACGACCGCACCGCCGGCCTCGCCCGCGGCGAGGTCGACGCGGCGCTGCTGCGCGGGGCCGTGGAGGCACCCGGCTTGGTCACGGCGGAACTCACCACCGAACCTCGGGTGGCCGCCCTCCCGGCCGACCACCCGCTCGCGGACCGCGGCCGACTCGCCCTCGACGACCTCACCGGCGAGACCGTCGTCCTCAACACCGTCTCGGGCACGACCACGCTGTCCCTCTGGCCGGCCACCGCCCGCCCGGCGGCGACCCTGACGGTCGCCAACACCGACGACTGGCTCACGGCGATCGCCGCCGGCCGGGGCATCGGCGTCTCCTCCGCCTCCACGGCCGCCCTCCACCCCCACCCGGGCGTCGCCTACCGCCCCCTCCCCGACGCACCCCCGCTCCCGGTCGTCCTGGCCTGGCGCGACGCCTTCCCGCACCCGGCGACGGAGGAACTGGTGACGATGGCCCGGGAGATCGTCAGCGGGGCGTGACCGGCTCCCGCCGCAGGGAACGCCAGACGTGCAGGGCCCAGGAGTGCGCCTCCGCCCCCTCGTGCGAGCAGTACAGCCCGACGGCCGCACCGTCCGGCTCCACCACGTACGCGGTGAGCTCGTGCCACGGACGCCCGGAGTCCCCCGGCGAGGTCCAGAAGGCGTGCCGTACACCGCCGTCGAGGTCGGTACGGACCGCGACGGGCAGCGGCACCGGGAACCGACCGAGGACGTGGTCGCGGTCCCCGACCTCCCCGAGCAGCCGGACGGCCGCCGGCCCGTGCCCCTCCACGAGGTACGGGAGCTCTCGCCGCTCGTCGGCCCTCGCCCCGGCGACCCGGGTCCGGTCGGACGACGTACGCCGGTCCACCGCGCCCATGCCGTTCCTCTCCGGAGGTCAGAACAGGCGGTTGTACGTGTTCCAGCCGCTGCCGATCCTGGTCCGCGGGGCGAACGGCGCGGCCGCCGTGCCTGTGCCCTGGTACAGCCACAGCACCCCGGCGCTGTCGCGGGCCACGGCGTCGGCCTTGCCGTCGTCGGTGAGGTCTCCGGTGACGACCAGTTGGCTGTAGGCGTTCCAGCCGGCGCCGATCCTGGTGCGGGTGGCGTACGGGGCCGTACCGCTGCCCGTACCCCGGTACAGCCACAGCACCCCGGCCCCGTCCCGGGCCAGCAGGTCGGCCCGGCCGTCACCGGTCACGTCGGCGCCACCGGCGAGCTGGTCGTACACACCCCAGCCGGCGCCGACCTTCACCCGGGTCCTGAACCGTGCGCTGGTGAAACTGCCGGTGCCCTTGTAGAGCCACAGCACGCCGGCCTTGTCGCGCGCCAGGAGGTCCATGTAGCCGTCCCGGTCGAGGTCTCCGGCGCCGGTGATCCGGTCGTAGATGTTCCAGCCGGCGCCGACCTTGACGCGGGGTGCGAAGGGGGCTTGGTAGCCGAGCTGGCGGTCGTAGTACCAGAGGGTGCCGGTCGCGTCACGGGCGACGAGGTCGCCGAGGCCGCGCGTGACCGCGGACGGCTTCACGTCGGCCCGGTAGTAAAGGCCCTGCCTGTACGGCGACAACGAGGTGATCGTGCTGTAGGTCTGCCAGCCGGGGCCGGCCTCGTCCCGGGCGTAGAAGGGAGCGGAGGCCCTGCCGGTGCCGTAGTACCTCCACAGTGTGCCGGTGGTGTCGCGGGCGTGGAGGCCGTGCCACGGGAGAACCTCCTTACCGTGCATCGTGAACGGCGTCCCCGACTGGACCACGTCGCTGTCCGGGGTCCCGGCGTCGTAGATGTCGTACCGCGACCGGGCCTCAAGTCGCAGCGCCTTCTGGTTCGCAGGGCTCGTCAGCTCGTAGCCGATGACGTGGTCACCCGGTTCGACACGACAGTCCAGGTTCATCGCGTCGAGGTAGAGCTGATCCGCGCGGTACGAGCAGGAAACCCCGGGATCGGTGGTGACGTTGCCGAGGGGGATCTTCCCCGGCCAGTCCCACAACTGGCCTTCGTCGGCCCTGAAGGAGAGGGACACGTCTCCGGCGTCGACGGCGTGTACGCGGAGCTGGTGGCGTACCGTTCCCCCGGTCGGGACGTCCGGGAGGTCGAAGGCCACGGTGTTCAGGGCGGCGGACGCAGCGGACTTGACGATGACCCTGCCGGTGCCGTGCGTCGCGTCGGCGGGCCGCGCTCCGGCCGTGCGGGCGGCCTCGATCGCGGCCGTCAGGTCACCGCTCCTGGACACGTACGAGAAACCCCAGTACAGCGTCGTGTCCTTGGCGTCCTTGGGCACGACGAGACTGGGGTTGCTGTAGGCGACCTGCTGGTCGCACACGTACACGCCGACGAGTCCGGCAGGCTGGTCACAGCCGTCCGCCTGGATCCGGTATCCCGGCGGCACACCGGCCCCGTCACCGGCCGCCCCGGTCAGCGGCTGCGTCCCGACGGCGATGACGAGCTTCCCCCAGAAAGTCGTGCCCGACTCGACGATCGGGTAGAAGCGCGGCACCGAGCCCGGCGCCGCGACCGAGTCGTGCCCCGACAGCTTCAGGTCCTCCGCCGCGGCGACCCCCGCCCCCGCCGTCACACCCGCGACGGCCAGCAGCCCGGCCACTCCGGTCATCGCCGCCGCGCGGCGCATGCGCTTGCTCAAGAGTCGTTCCCCCCGGAACAGAAGGGGCTCACGCCCCCGTACGCAACGAGTCGGCGACGCTCTCACCCGCACTCGGCAGGGGCGCGCCCGACAGTGCGTGCATCTTCAAACGTTCAGGAGTTCGGCGTCAAGGCATCGACGGCCCCGGCCCCTCGTCCAACCCCTCCGCCAGCGCCTCCGCCAGATGCCGCCCCCGCGCGTCCGTCAGGTCCGCGATCTGGGTCCTGCACGAGAAGCCGTCCGCCAGGACCGTCGCGTCCCCGGCCGCTCGCAGCGCCGGCAGGAGTTGGTCCTCCGCGCACGCCACCGACACCTCGTAGTGGCCCGGTTCGAAGCCGAAGTTGCCTGCCAGGCCGCAGCAGCCGCCCGCCAGGTCGCCTGTCAGGCCCGCTCGTTCCCGGAGGCGGCGGTCCGCCGCGTCGCCCAGGACCGCGTGCTGGTGGCAGTGGGTCTGGCCGGTGACCGGGCGGTCGAGGCGGGGTGGGGTCCAGTCGGGGGCCAGTTGTTCCAGGGCCTCCGCGAAGGTGCGGACCGATGCCGCCAGGTGCGCGGCGCGCGGGTCGTCCGGCAGCAGTTCGGGCAGGTCGGTGCGGAGGGTGGCCGCGCAGGAGGGTTCCAGGACCACGACCGGGCCGTTCGCCTCTCCCATGACGTCCAGCGTCCTCCGCATCACCTTCCGGGCCGCGCCCAGCTGGCCCGTCGACACATATGTCAGCCCGCAGCAGACCCTCCCCGGCGGCAGCTCCACCCCGAGCCCCGCGTCCTCCAGGACCCGGACGGCGGCCTCGCCCACCTCCGGTGCCAGGTGGTTCGTGAAGGTGTCCGGCCACAGGGTGAGCGACGGGGGGCGGGTCGAGGCACGCTGGGCGAACCAGTACACGAACGACCGCTCCGCCACCCGCGGCATCGTCCGCTCCGGCGTCACCCCCGCGAGCCCCGCCGCGAACGGCAGCCGCATCGCGGCGTTCAGCCCCCGCCCGAAGTGCGCCAGCCAGCCCGGCAGCCGGCCCATCGTCCAGTGCGAGCGCGGTCGCGCGAACGGCCGGTGCGCGTAGTGCCGGTCGAGGAACTCCGCCTTGTACGCCGCCATGTCGACCCCCACCGGGCAGTCACTGCGGCAGCCCTTGCAGGACAGGCACAGGTCGAGCGCCTCCCGGACCTCCTCCGAACGCCAGCCGTCGGTGATCACCTCGCCCAGCGCCATCTCGTGCAGCAGCCGCGCCCGGCCCCGGGTGGAGTGCTTCTCCTCCCCCGTCGCCCGGTACGAGGGGCACATCACGCCCGGGCCCGTGCTCGGCCCCTCCACCCGGCATTTGGCCACCCCCACGCAGCGGGCGGCAGCCCTGCCCACCCCCACCACCGGCAGGCCCTCGAACCGCAGTCCCTCGTCCAGCCGCCGCGGCCGCACCAGCATCCCCGGGTTCAGGCCCCCGTCCGGGTCCCACACGTCCTTGACCGCGCCGAAGAGGCCGACCAGCTCCTCCCCGTACATCCTCGGCAGCAGCTCGGCCCGCGCCTGCCCGTCGCCGTGCTCCCCGGAGAGCGAGCCGCCGTGGGCGACCACGAGGTCGGCGACCGCCTCGGAGAAGCGGCGGAAGTCCCGTACGCCTTTCCCCGTCCACAGGTCGAAGTCGATCCGCACGTGCACGCAGCCGTCGCCGAAGTGCCCGTACGGGACTCCCCTGAGGCCGAAATCGGCCAGCAGCGCACGGAAGTCACGGAGGTACGCGCCCAGCCGGGCCGGCGGCACCGCGCAGTCCTCCCACCCCGGCCAGGCGTCCCCGCCCCCCGGCATCCGGGTCGCCGTCCCCGCCGCGTCCTCCCGGATCCGCCACAGCGCCCGCTGCCCGGCCGCCTCCCGTACGACGGCCGCGTCGACCGCATCCGCCGCCCGGACCAGTTCGCGCACCGCCGCCTCCCCGTCCACCTCGCAGAACAGCCACGCACCACCCCGAGGCAGCCCCGAAGCACCCCGTACGAGATCGGCCGCCATGCCCTCCACCGTCAGCGGCCCGTGCTCCAACAGGCCCGCCGCCGCGTCCGCCGCCGCGGTCTCGTCCGCGTACCCCAGGACCACGAGGACCGGCTCGGCGGGCAGCGGGACGAGCGACACCGTCGCCTCCGTCACCACGCCGAGCGTGCCCTCGCTGCCGCACAAGGAGCGGGCCACGTCCACGCCCCGCTCGGGGAGCAGCGCGTCGAGGGCGTAGCCGGAGATGCGGCGCGGCAGACCGGGCGGGTAGCCGGTCCGGAGGAGGGCGAGATGGCGGTCGACGAGGTCGAGGAGTCCGGCGGGCGCGCCCTGCCCGCCCCGCCCCGGCGTCAACTCCTCTCCCCGGTACGTCACTACTTCCAGCGAGCGCACGTTGTCCGCCGTGGTCCCCCAGGCGACGGAGTGCGCCCCGCACGCGTTGTTGCCGATCATGCCGCCGAGGGTGCAGCGGCTGTGCGTGGACGGGTCGGGGCCGAACGTCAGGCCGTACGGGCGGGCCGCCGCCCGCAGCCGGTCCAGGACGAGCCCCGGCTGGACGACGGCCGTGCGCCCGGAAGGGTCCAGCGAGACGATCCCGCCCATGTGCCGTGTGAGGTCGAGCACGACGCCGGTGCCGGTCGCCTGGCCTCCGATCGAGGTCCCGGCGCCCCGCGCGACGACCGGAGTGATGCCGTGCGCCCGGCACACCTCCAGGACGGCCGCGACGTCGGCGGCGTCGCGCGGCGCGACCGTACCGGCCGGAACGCGGCGGTAGTTGGAGGCGTCCATCGTCGTCAGGGCCCTCGCGGCGACGGAGAAGTCGACCTCTCCGGCGACGGCCGCGCGCAGGTCGGAGGCCAGTCCGGACGCGTGTTCCTCGTGTCTTCCCACAAGCCCAGGATGTCTCAGTCCTCGTCTCATCGGGCGGACATCCGGCGACCGGCCCCGCCCCGACCCGATACTCTCCGCCTCGTGGCTGAGATCCAGATTCCCGCTGACATCAAGCCCGCCGACGGCCGTTTCGGCGCGGGCCCCTCCAAGGTGCGTACGGAGGCGCTGGACGCCCTGGCCGCCACCGGCACCTCCCTCCTCGGCACGTCCCACCGCCAGGCTCCGGTCAAGAACCTGGTCGGCGAGGTACGTACCGGCATCTCCGACCTCTTCTCGCTGCCCGAGGGCTACGAGGTGATCCTGGGCAACGGCGGCTCCACCGCCTTCTGGGACGTCGCGACCCACGGTCTGATCGAGAACAAGTCGCAGCACCTCACCTTCGGCGAGTTCTCCTCCAAGTTCGCGAAGGCCGCCAAGCTGGCTCCCTGGCTTGCCGAGCCGACCGTGATCTCCTCCGACCCGGGCACCCACCCGGAGCCGGTGGCCGAGGCGGGCGTCGACGTCTACGCGTACACGCACAACGAGACCTCCACCGGTGTCGCCGCCCCGCTGAAGCGGGTCGCGGGCGCCGACGAGGGCGCGCTCGTCCTGGTCGACGCGACCTCCGGCGCGGGCGGCCTCCCGGTCGACATCACCGAGACGGACGTCTACTACTTCGCCCCGCAGAAGTCCTTCGCCGCCGAGGGCGGCCTGTGGCTCGCGGCCTTCTCCCCGGCCGCCCTGGAGCGGGCGCAGAGGATCCACGCCTCGGGCCGGCACATCCCCGAGTTCTTCTCCCTGCCGACGGCGATCGACAACTCGCTGAAGAACCAGACGTACAACACCCCGGCGCTGTCGACCCTCTTCCTGCTCAACGAGCAGCTGAAGTGGATCAACGGCCAGGGCGGTCTGGACTGGGCCGTGGCCCGGACGAAGGAGTCCTCGGACGCCCTGTACACGTGGGCCGAGGAGTCGAAGTACGCGACCCCGTTCGTCACCGACCCGGCGAAGCGCTCGCAGGTCATCGGCACGATCGACTTCGCGGACGAGATCGACGCGGCGGCGGTCGCGAAGGTGCTGCGCGCCAACGGGATCGTGGACACCGAGCCGTACCGCAAGCTGGGCCGCAACCAGCTGCGGATCGCGATGTTCCCCGCGATCGACCCGGCGGACGTGCGGGCCCTGACGGCCTGCATCGACTACGTCATCGGGCAGCTCTGACCCCGTACGAGAGCGTACGAAGGGCCCGGCGCCGGACATCGTCCGCGCCGGGCCCTTCGGCTACCCCTTGCGGAGCAGGCGCTTGATGCCGACCACGAGGACGGTGGCGCCCGCGAGGACGAGGAAGCCGGTGGTGACGCTCCCGTTCTCCTCGCCGCCCCGGCCTCCCGCCGACGGGGACTTCGGCGCTCCGCCCGGCGCCTCCGTCGGCTTCGGCGACGGCGCGCCGGAGGCCCGGTCCACCCGCACCACCCGGCTGTTCCTGCCTTCCGAGCCGAACATGAGGGCCGAGCCGTCGGTCGTGTACGTCACCGATTCCGCCTGGCCCTGGAAGGGGGCCCCGACGGCCGTGCCCTCGTCGGCGAGGCGGCCGTCCTTCCAGGCGTACTCCTTGGCGCTGAAGTAGCCGCGCAGGACGAGCCGGTCGCCGTCCGGGGAGAAGGCGCCGTCGGTCACCCAGGGGACCTCGTCGACGCGCCGGAAGACGTTCGTGCCGGAGGTGGAGAGGTGCTCGGGGCCCGCGTACAGGCCGCCGCCGTCCTCCTTCTTGCTCGCGATGTACACCCGGCCGGTCTTCGGATGGACCATCAGGGCCTCGGCGTTGCGGGCCCCGTCGGCGTACTTCACGACGTACTGCCGGGCGCGGACGGTCTGGTCCTTGAGCGTCTCCGGCTCGGGGAAGCGGTAGATCCAGACGTGGTCCCAGGAGCCGTCGAGGTTGTCGCCGATGTCGCCGACGTAGATGTCGCCGTCCGGGCCGACGGCGATCGCCTCCATGTCGCGGGGGGTGCCGACGCCGGTCATGGTCAGGGTCGCGACGGTCTTTCCCGTACGGGAGTCGATGCCGTAGATCAGGGGCGCGTCCTGATCGTTGTGCGTCCAGTAGATCCCGGGGTGGGCCCGGCTCGCGGCGAGGCCGCTGGACTCGGTGATCCGGGAGTCCTCGATCGTGAAGTCCCGGTCGGGTTCCTGCCCTTGGGCACGGGCATGACCGGCCGGGAGCAGCACCAGGGCAGCGGCCGCGCCGAGGGCGCACAGAGCAGATCGCATGGATCAAGCGTGCCATGAGGGCGGGGAAACCCGCTTGACCAGCATCGGAGGCACTGTCATGGTCGCGCCCATGCCTACCTTCTCCGCTCCCGACGGGACCCTGCTCGCGTACCACGCGTCCGGTTCCGGCGACCCGCTCATCTGCCTGCCCGGCGGCCCGATGCAGGACTCCGCCTATCTGGGTGACCTCGGCGGGCTCGACGCCCGCCGGACACTGATCCGTCTCGACCTGCGGGGCACGGGCGGGTCCGCTGTGCCGGAGGACCCGGCCTCGTACCGCTGCGACCGGCTCGTCGAGGACGTGGAGGCGCTGCGCGTGCACCTCGGGCTCGACACGATCGACCTCCTCGGGCACTCGGCGGGCGCGAACCTGGCCGCGCTGTACGTGACCCGGTATCCGGAGCGGGTGGCGCGTCTTGTGCTCCTCACGCCGGGCACGGCGGCCGTCGCGCTCGACACCAGCGGGGAGGAGCGGCTCGCGGCGGCGCGGCAGGCGTGGCGCGAGCAGGAGCCGTGGTTCGGTCCGGCGTACGCGGCTCTGGAGGAGTTGGCGGCGGGGCGTGGTTCGGCCGAGACCTTCCAGGCCGTCGCGCCGTTCTTCCACGGGACCTGGGACGAGGCCGCGCAGGAGCGGCACGCCGACAACCACCGGCAGCGGAACGGGGAGGCCGCGGGCGTCTACGCGAGCGAGGGCGCCTTCGAACCGGCGGCCACGCGCGCGGTGTTCGCGGAGTTCGACCGTCCGGTGCTCGTCGTGGCCGGGGAGGGCGACGCGAACACGCCGGTGCCGACGGCCACCGCGTACGCCGGTCTCTTCCCGAAGGCCGAGCTCGCCGTCCTGGCGGGGGCGGGTCACTTCCCGTGGCACGACGACGCGGAGTGGGTCGCGTCGACGGTGGGCGGTTTCCTGGCATGAGCCGACGGTGTCCCGGATCACGTCGCAGGTCCGGGACACCGTCCGCAATGATGTGACCATGCGTTTTCTGTTCGTCGGCGACAGCATGACCATCGGACGCGCCGGCGACTGGACCTGGCGTTACCGCATGTGGGAGCACCTGGAGGCGACGCTCCCCGGCGGGTACGAGATCGTCGGCCCGCGCTCCGGCCTGTACGACCCCGCCGCCGACGCCCCGGCCTCGGAGGCGTACCCCGACCCGGCGTTCCCCGCCGCCGCCCGGCGTCATCTGGCCGGCTGGGGCGAGGGCTGGCTGCACATGGCGCCGGTGATCGGCGAGACGGTCGCGGCGACGGGGGCGGACGTCCTGCTGATCTCCCTGGGCCTGATCGACCTGGGTTTCTACACGAACAGCGACCAGACGGAGGAGAACGTCCGGGCGTTCGTGGCGGCGGCGCGGGCCGCGAACCCGCGCGTCCGGGCCGTCCTGCTGCCGGTCATCCCGAACGTCCGCGCCGGGTACGACGCCGCCTTCGCCGCCGAGTGCGCCCGCTTCAACGAGCTCCTCGCGAAGGCGGTCGCCGACCTGGACACGGCCGCCTCGCCGCTGCTGCTGGCGACGGTCCCGGAGTCGTACGACCTCCGGGAGGACACGTACGACGGCACGCACCCCGGCCCCACCGGGGAGCGCAAGATGGCCGCCGCGTTCGCCGACGCGATGCACCAGGCATGGGGCCTGGGCGGCCCGTACGCCGCCTGAGGGGTCGGGCCGCGCGTACTCCGCTGAGGGGTCGGGCGGCGCGCCCTCCGGCCGAGGGGTCAGGCGGCGCGGACGAGGCGGTTCGCGAAGGTCGACACCGTGTACGTACCGATGCCGAGGCAGACCTCCAGGGCGTTGCGGCGGGTGTAGCCGGCCTTCTCGAAGGCGGCGAGGTCCTCGTCGGTGACGGCGCCCGAGGAGGCGAGGACCTGGAGCGTGAACTTCCTTACCGCAGCCAGGCGTTCGGCGTCGGGGGCCGGCCCGAGGGCGGCCATCTTCGCCTCGTGCATGTCGACGCAGACGTGACACTGGTTGCGTTCGGCGACGGTCAGGATGACGGTCTCGCGGGAGTGCGGGTCGAGGGTGGTGGACTCGAAGATCGCGCTGAGCTTGAGGAAGCCGTCGAGGGTCTCCGGGGAGGTCTCCTTGAGGAGGGCGACGGTTGCGGCGATACGGGCGGACATGTCGAGCGGTGCGGACAAGGCGGTTCCCCCAAGACTAGAATGGACAACATGGTTGACCATGTCGCTGGAGAAAACGTAAACCAGGTTGTCGATGTGCGCAAGGGAGCACCCAAGGGAGTACCCGGGAACGACACCCCCGGCTACGAACTGCCCCTGCTCCTCTTCGGCGGCTTCCGCACGCTCATCGACCGGCTCCACGCCCGCCTCGCCGACGAGGGCCACCCCGACATGCGCCCCGCCCACGGCTTCGCCATGCAGGCCATCGGGCTCCACGGCGCCACCGCCAGCGACATCGGCCGACGTCTCGGCGTCTCCAAGCAGGCCGCCGGCAAGACCGTCGACCGGCTGCTCGCCGTCGGCTACGCCGAGCGCACCGACGACCCCGCCGACGCCCGCCGCAAACTCATCCGGCTCACCCCGCGCGGATACGACGCCCTCGCCCGCTCCGCCGCGATCTTCGACGACCTGCGGGCGGAGTGGGCCGCGACCCTCGGCGTGGACCGCGTCCGCGACATGGAGGCGGCCCTGCGGAACGTCGTCCCCCCGGAGACGGCGTTCCGCCTGGACGCCACGAGCTGGCTGGGAACCCCCTGACCCCTACGGGATCACCAGGCGAAGGCCTCCGGAGACGGCCCCGGCCCCGGGAAGATCTCGTCCAGACCGGCCAGCACCTCCTCGCTCAGCTCCAGCTCCAGGGCGCGCAGCGCGCCCGCCAGCTGCTCCGGGGTGCGGGGCCCGACGATCGGACCGGTGACACCGGGACGGGTGAGCAGCCAGGCAAGGGCCGTCTCGCCCGGCTGGAGGCCGTGCTTGTCGAGCAGGTCCTCGTAGGCCTGGAGCCGCGCCCGCGCCGCCGGGTCGGCGAGCGTGGCCGCCGCCCGGCCCTCCGTGCGCCGCTTGCCCTCGGCCTCCTTCTTCAGGACGCCGCCGAGCAGCCCGCCGTGCAGCGGCGACCAGGGGATGACCCCGAGGCCGTACTCCTGCGCGGCCGGGATCACCTCCATCTCGGCGCGCCGCTCGAAGAGGTTGTAGAGGCACTGCTCGCTGACGAGCCCGACCGAGCCGCGCCGGGCGGCGACCTCGTTGGCCTGGGCGATCTTGTAGCCGGGGAAGTTCGAGGAACCGGCGTAGAGCACCTTGCCCTGCTGGATGAGGACGTCGACGGCCTGCCAGATCTCCTCGAAGGGAGTGGACCGGTCGATGTGGTGGAACTGGTAGACGTCGATGTAGTCCGTCCCCAGCCGCTTCAGGCTGGCCTCCACGGCCCGCCGGATGTTGAGCGCCGAGAGCTTGTCGTGGTTGGGCCAGGCCTCGCCGTCGGGGCCCATGTTCCCGTACACCTTGGTGGCGAGGACGGTACGGTCACGCCGCCCGTCGCCCTGGGCGAACCAGGAGCCGATGATCGACTCCGTCCGCCCCTTGTTCTCCGCCCACCCGTACACATTGGCGGTGTCGAAGAAGTTGAGCCCCGCGTCGAGGGCCGTGTCCATGATGGCGTGACTGGTGGCTTCGTCCGTCTGCGGTCCGAAGTTCATCGTCCCGAGGACGAGTCGGCTGACCTTGAGTCCGGTGCGTCCGAGCTGCGTGTACTCCATGACCGTCAAGCCAACTGCTTCGAGCGCACTCGAAGCAAGGACCTTTCCACGGCATGGGCTGGGAGGGGTACGGGCGGCGTACGGGAGGCTACTGGCCGGTCAGCGAGGCCACCGCGATGATCGCGAACATCAGTACGAGCACGCCGGCCATGATCCGGTTACGGGTCTTCGGGTCCACCCGACGAGGTTAACCCGAGTGCCCCTCGCGCCCCTCAAGGGGCCAGGCGCCGATCGTCTCGTACCGGGGCTGCGCGCCCGGCACCCCGCCCCCCGGCAGGTTCGACCGGACGAGCGCCAGCTCGGTCACGGGCCAGCGCGTGCCCTCGAAACCGCCCAGCTCATCGGTGTAGGAACCGAGCGACACCCCCGCCCCCCGCGCACGGGCAAGGGTCAGGTGCGCCTGATAGCGGCGGTGCTCCTCCATCGCGACCCCGGCCCGGCGCGCGGCGGCGTCGGACCGCTCGGCGAGGAGTCTCAGCGTGTCCAGATCCCCGGCGACCCCGGCCCACAGCGTCTGTCGCCCGAAGTGTCCGCCGGCGTGCAGCCGCAGGGAGAACGGCGGCGTCCGGTGCGCGGCCCGCCCGAGCCGCACCCGCAGCTCGGGCAGCAGCTCCTCGTCGACCTCCCCCATGAAGGCGAGCGTGAGATGCCAACCGGGCCGCGTGGTCCAGCGGACCCGCTCCGCCCCGGGCATTTGACGGAGCCGGCCGACGACGTGCCCGAGCTCGTCGAGCCGCTCAGCGGGCGGCACAACCGCGGCGAAAAGCCTCATGGGGAAAGTCTGGCAGGCCGCGGGGCCGGGGAGCGGTCTTTCCGTCCCCGGCCCGGCGGCCCGTTCGGTCAGAAGACCTGGTTGTACGTCGTCCCGGCCGGGGCGACCCCGACCTCGGTGACGGCCCGGGGCACGAAGGGCGCCCGCCAGCTGCCCGTACCGGCGTAGAAGTAGGCCTTGTTCGTCGCGGTCCGCGCGTACAGGTCGGGACGGCCGTCCCTGTTGCCGTCACCGATACCGACGATGTCCCGGTACTCGTTCCAGCCGCCGCCGATCTTGACCCGAGGCGCGTACGTGCCGTCGCCCTTGCCCAGGTAGAGCCAGAGGACACCGGCCTTGTCCCGGGCCAGGAGGTCCCCGGCGGGAGCGCCCGCGACGTTCCCGACGGCGACGAGGTCGTTGTAGATCCCCCAGCCGAAGCCGATCTTCTTGCGGGGCGCGTACGGAGCGGACGCGTAACCCGTCCCCTTGTACAGGTAGAGATCCCCGGCCTTGTCGACGGCGACCAGGTCGGCCCGCCCGTCACCGGTGAGTTCGCTGCCGCCCGCGAGCAGGTTGTAGGTGCCCCAGCCGCCGCCGATCTTCCGGGCGGGCGCCTCGATGAAGCCCTGCTTGTTCCCCAGATGCAGCCACAGCACGCCGGACTTGTCGCGGCTGATGACGTCGGGCGCCGTCGAGCCGGCGAGGTCACCGGCGGACTCGATGCGGTCGTAGACGTTCCAGTTGCCCATGGCGGACGTCGACGACCAGCCGGGCCGGGCCTGCACGAACCGGCCCTTCGCGTCGTCCCAGAGGGTGTCGACCCGGTCGAGGTAGCCGCTCGCCGGACGCACGAACAGATCGGGCGAGCCGTTGCCGGTGTAGTCGTGCACCATCGGCGTACGGGTGACGGTGAACTCGCCGGTGGCGGAGACGGCCGGCATGCCGTTCCAGGGCTTGGCCGTCACCTTCCAGTCGTACGCGCCACCGAGAGCGCCCTCCTCGATCCAGTCGGGGTAGTCCCCCAGCACCCCGGCCCAGTCGATGCCGAGCGAGCCGTCCGGGAAGACCCCGCTGCCCGTCGTGCCGGGCCGGACGGTCTGCGTGAAGCGCCGCGACGTCTCCTTGTGCCTGAGCTCGACGACCAGGTCGGCCTTGGTGCTGGAGAACTTCCAGGCCAGGCGGGTCCTGGCGACGCCGTCGAGATCGACGACCGCCGGGACGGAGTGGCCGACGTACGTGAGGGGGGTGGTGTCCCCGTCGCTCGCGCCGGTGGAGGCGATCAGCTCGGCGGCCGGCTTCCCGTCCGCGCCGACCGCGATCCGGTAGACGCCCTTGCCGTGCTCGGCGGTGACGCCGAGGGCGAGCAGGGTGTTGCCGGGCCCCTTCCTCACGCTCGACGCGTGGGCGAGCACCGGAACGGTCTCCCCTGTCGTCAGCGAACGTGCCGTGAACCCCGGCGCGGACGCGCCGCCGCCGGTGGGGCTGATGCTGTCGGACATGAACCAGTCACCCAGCAGGCCACCGACGAGCGCCGCCCCGCCGTCGTAGCCGAGTTCCGTCCGCTTGACCTCGTCCGCACCCCGGGCCGCCGACGCGAGGACGACCTTCCCGTCCACGCGCTCGGTCCAGGCGACATGGCTCGGCGAGAGGAGCATGAGGTCCTGGTAGCTCGACCCCAAGGGCGACTTGTACGTCTCGACGACACGGCCGGTCGCGACGTCCAGAACCACCTTGTCCTCCACTTCGCCCGTGGAGGGGCCATAGGAGTAGTGACTGCCGAAAGCGGTGCCGGTCAGGCTGTCACCGAGGCTGAAGTAGCTGTAGTAGCCGCCGTACGGGTCGGCGACCTTGCGGACGGTGACCGTTCCCCCGACCTTGCTGATGATCTTCGGGTACTGCTCGACGCCGTTCACGACGAGGCTCGCCCCCACCGCCCCCACGACGTCCCCGGTGGCGTCTCCCTCGTTCAGTTCGATGGTGACGGGCGCGGCGCCGATGGCCATGTCGTACAGCTTCGCCCGCGCGTCACCGGCCCGGTGGTACACCTCGGTGACGACGGCGACGACATCGGATCCGGAGCCGGTGGCGAAGTCGTCATCGCCCGTCCCGATCACCGTCGAGACGCCGTCCGTGTACCGGGTCCAGCGGACCGTGCCGCCCGCGTCGGAGGACAGGAATCCGGTGGTCCCGGCACCGAGCACCCGACCGCCGTCGGCCAGGAACGGCACCGGGATCGGCGCGGCGGCCTCGGCGGCCGCCGGGGCCGTTGCCGCCACGTGCACGGGAGCGGCCGTGGCCGCCGGCGCCAGGAACGGGGTGGCGGTGGCCACCGCCAGGACGGCCCCCACCGACATCGAGACACGGCGTGACAAAGCAGTACGCAAGGTGTGTTCCCTCCCCAACCTCATGAATACGCACTGCAAGACCCGCCGCCCCGCCGAACGGTTGTACGGCGGGTCGCCCGGATCAGGCGAACTTGTTGAACGGCATGCCGTAGGCGCCTTCCCGGTACACCCCGACCTGGGTGGACGCGCGGGGCTTGAAGGGGGCGCGCCAGTCGCCCGTACCGGCGTAGAAGTACGAGGTGTTCTGCGGGCCGCGTGCGAACAGGTCGGGGCGGCCGTCCTTGTTGCCGTCGCCGATGCCGACGATGTCGCTGTACACACCCCAGCCGGCACCGACCTTGACGCGCGGGGCGTAGGTGCCGTCGCCCTTGCCGAGGTAGAGCCACAGCACGCCGGCCTTGTCGCGGGCGAGCAGGTCACCGGCGGGCGCGCCGGCGACGTTCCCGACGGCGACCAGCTGGTTGTAGATGTTCCAGCCGAAGCCGATCTTCTTGCGGGGCGCGAAGGGCGCGGTCGCGTTCCCCGTCCCCGCGTACAGGTACAGGTCGCCCCCGCCCTCGACGGCGACGGTGTCGGCCCGTCCGTCACCGGTCAGGTCGCTGCCGCCCGCGATCTCGTAGTACCGCCACCAGCCGGAGCCGATGCGGACCCGGCGCTGGAAGGAGGACCCGTGGTCGCTCCCTGTGCCCTGGTGGAGCCAGAGGTCGCCCGCCGCGTCTCGGCCGACCGCGTCGGGCACGTTCGAGCCGGCGACGTCCCCCACGGACTCGAAGCGGTCGTAGATGTCGTAGTTCAGGTCGATGGGGGAAGAGTCGTTCCAGTCGGAGGCGGGGACGAGTCGTCCCGTCGCGTCGTCCCAGCGCGTGTCGATCGGGTAGAGGGCGCCGTTCTTGTCCCGGGCGAACACATCGGGCGAGCCGTTGTCGCTGTAGTCGTGCGCCTTGGGGCTGCGGACCAGCGTGAAGCTGCCGGAGGCGGTGACGGGGGCCAGCCCGTTCCACGGCCGCGCCGTGACCTTCCAGGTGTAGTCGCCGTTGAAGGCGGCCTTCTCGCCCAGGCCGTCCTCCGCTCCGAAATCGCCCGTCCAGTCGAGACCGAGCGAGCCGTCCGGGTAGGCACCGGCGCCGGAAGACGGCCGGAGGGTCCGAGTGAATTGGTTCCCCGTCTCCTTGTGCGTGAGGGTCACCGACAGATCCGCCCTGGTCGTGGAGAACTTCCACCTCAGGGGAGTCTTGGCGACGCCGTCGAGATCGATCGTGGCCGGTACGGAGTGGCCGACGTACTCGAGAGGCGTGGTGTCCCCCGTCTCGCCGGTGGAGGCGATCAGCTCAGCCGTCGGCTTCCCGTCCGTGCCGAGCGCGATCCGGTAGACACCCTCGCCGTGCGCGGCGGTGGTGCCGAGGGCGAGCAGGGTGCCACCGGGCCCCTTCTTGACGCTCTCTGCGTGGGCGAGGAGCGGGAAGCTCGTCCCGTCCGTCAGCGAGCGGGCCGTGAACCCGGACGGGGGCGTGCCGCCGTCGGCCGGGGCGGTGTCGTCGGACATGAACCAGTCACCCAGCAGACCACCGACGAGCAGCGCGTCGCCGTCGTAGTCGAGCTGCGTCCGATTGACCACGTCCGTGCCCCGGACCGCCGAGGCGAGCACGACCTTGCCGTCCGCGCGCTCCGTCCAGGCGACATGGCTGGGCGAGATCACCTCGACATCGCCCCACCCCCACGTGCCCGGCGGCCTGGGGTTGGCCTTGTACGTCTCGACGGCACGACCGCTCTTCAGGTCGACGACCTGCTTGCCGCTGAACACGACACCCGGCAGGTAGTCACCCACCGAGACGCCGCCGGCCAGGCTGCCGTCCGCCGTCGTCACCGCACGGACGGAGACGTTGGCCCCTTCCTTGCTGACGATCTTCCCGAAGACGGGTCCGTCGCTTTCCTGCGCCACGACGTCCGTGCCCACCACTCCCTCGACGTGACCACGGGCGTCGCCCCACAGGCCGATGGTGACGGGCGCGGTGCCGTTCGCCATGTCGTACAGGGTCACCTGGCTGTCTTCGTAGGTGTGCCAGGTCTGCTTCACCACCGCCACGTAGTCCGAGCCCGAACCGATGGCGTATTCGAGGAAGCCGGTCGGGACGACCGTCGAGGTCCCGTCCGCGTACTTGGTCCAGCGTGACACGCCGTCGGGGTCCACGGACAGGAAACCAGTGGCTCCTGCGCCCGTGATGGTGCCGCCCGAGGCCAGGAACGGGACCTGGATCGGAGTGGCGGCCTGCGCGGACGCGGACACGGGAGCGGCGACGGCGGCCTGCGCGAGGGCCGGCGTGGCCGCGGCGACGGCGAGGACGACCGCCACGGACACCGACAGACGACGCAAAGACAAATGACTACGCAAGACGCATTCCTCCCCAACCCCAACGGATACGCCCTACTCGACTCCCCGTCCGACCGAAAGGTTGTACGGCTAATGTCGACGGGATGAAGATCCGGAAGGGCGGGGCCGAGGACCTCCCCGCGATACTCGCGATACTCGACAGCGCCGTGGTGTGGCTCAACGGCAAGGGAATCACCGCCCAATGGGGTACGGACTCTTTCTCCGAACGCCCCAAGGCCGTCGAACAAGTCACGCGGACGATGTCCGAGGGCGATCCGTGGATCGTCGAGATCGACGGCGTACCGGCGGGCACGATGACGCTGACGCCGCACCCCGGCCAGTACATCGAACCCGCCGGAGAGCCCGAGGTGTACGTCCGCCTTCTGGCGACGGACACCCGCTTCCACGGGCACGGTGTGGGAGCGGCCCTCCTCGCGCACGCGGAGGCGGAGACCCGGCGCCAGGGGGTGTCGCTGCTCCGGGTGGACTGCTTCGCGGGCAGCGAGGGCCGCCTGGTCGAGTACTACGAGGGCCAGGGCTTCACCCGCACCGAACCGTTCCAGGTCGGCGACTGGCCGGGACAGGTCCTCGAACGACGCTTCTGAGAACGACGGCGGGAGGGGCCGGGGCCGGAGCGGGGGAGGTGGTGTCCGGACGTAAAAGCGTCTTGAACTCGCGCGAAGCGCGGTGAGACGCAGTCCGGACACCACCTCCCCCGCGGAGGCCCCGGCCCCGGGCACGGCACCGCCCCGGACCGAAGCCGCACCCGGACACAGTGCCGCACCACCCCGGACCGAAGCCGCCCGCCCAAGGGCTACGCCGCCGTCGCGAGCCGTTCCCGCGCCACGAACCGCACCTGCGGGTGCCCGTGGTGCCAGCCCATCGCGACCTTGAGGCCGCCGACCCGCGCCAGGACGAGGCCGACGACGACCGCCGCGGCGAGCGAGATCACGCCGCCCGTGGCGAAGCCGACGCGTGCGCCGTACGTGTCGGTGACCCAGCCGAGCAGCGGGGCCCCGATCGGCGTACCGCCGGCGAAGACCATCATGTAGAGGCTCATGACCCGCCCCCGCATGGCGGGATCGGTGGCCATCTGGACGGCCGAGTTCGCGGTGATGTTCACGGTCAGGCCGATCATGCCGATCGGCACGAGCAGCAGCGCGAACACCCAGAACGCCGGCGAGAGGGCCGCCGCGATCTCCAGGACACCGAAGACGGCCGCCGCGATCACCAGCATCCGCAGCCGCGTGGAGCCGCGGCGGGCCGCGGCGAGGGCGCCCACGAGGGAGCCGGCGGCCATGAGGGTGTTGAGGAGGCCGTACGACCCGGCGCCGACGTGGAAGACGTCGCCGGAGAAGGCGGTGAGCCAGATCGGGAAGTTGAACCCGAAGGTCCCGATGAAGCCGACGAGGACGATCGGCCAGATCAGGTCCGGTCGGCCCGCCACGTACCGCAGTCCTTCCCGCAGCTGGCCCTTGCCGCGCGGGACGCGCTCCACCGGGTGGAACTCGGCGGGCCGCATGAGCAGCAGGCCGACGATGGGCCCGAGGAAGAAGAGCCCGTTGAGGAGGAAGGCCCATCCGCTGCCGACCCCGGCGATGAGGACACCGGCCACGGCCGGTCCGATGAGGCGCGCGGACTGGAAGTTCGCGGAGTTCAGGGAGACGGCGTTGCGGAGCTGCTTGGGGCCGACCATCTCGGAGACGAAGGTCTGCCGGGCGGGGTTGTCGACGACCGTCACCATCCCGAGGAGGAAGGCGATCAGGTAGACGTGCCAGACCTGGATGGATCCGGACAGGGTGAGGGCGGCGAGCGCGAGCCCGCACAGGCCGAGGGCCGCCTGGCTGACGAGGAGCAGGCGCCGCTTCGGGTAGCGGTCGGCGATGACACCGCCGTACAGCCCGAAGAGCAGCATCGGCAGGAACTGCAGGGCCGTCGTGATGCCGACGGCGGCGGCCGAGCCGGTGAGGCTCAGGACCAGCCAGTCCTGGGTGATCCGGGCCATCCAGGTACCGGTGTTGGAGACGATGGCTCCGGTGAAGAACAGCCGGTAGTTGCGGATGCGGAGCGAGGAGAAGGTGTCTCCGAAGAGACTTCCTCCCCGCCCACGGGTGTTGAGGGTGGGTTTATGGACGGGTGCGGAGTCTGCTCCGGGTCCCGTACTCAAAGTGCGTCGCCTCCTTGGCGCCTCGGTTAAAGGTGGGCGAGCTTCTCCAGGACCGGGGCGGCCGCGCGCAGCTTCGCCCATTCGTCCTCGTCCAGGCCTTCGGCGAGGGAGGCCAGCCAGGCGTTCCGCTTGCGGCGGGACTCTTCGAGCATGGCTTCGGCCTGCTCGGTCTGGCTGACCACCTTCTGCCGGCGGTCGTCGGGGTGCGGCTCGAGCCGGACCAGTCCCTTGGCTTCGAGCAGCGCGACGATGCGGGTCATCGACGGCGGCTGGACGTGCTCCTTGCGCGCCAGCTCACCGGGGGTGGCGGAGCCGCAGAGCGACAGGGTGCCGAGCACCGACATCTCGGTGGGGCTCAGCGACTCGTCGACGCGCTGGTGCTTGAGGCGTCGGCCCAGTCGCATGACGGAGGAGCGGAGCGCGTTCACGGCCGCGGCGTCGTCGGCGGTGCCGTGGGACAGATCTGGCATGTCTTTAGCCTAACTCATTACTCTGTCTAAATACCAACAGGAACAGGCGGGCGTCACACGCATCACACCCACAACTCCCGCGCGAGGTGACAGCACGGCACACGCCAGATCACGCTTCGGCATCCATGTATCACCCAAATGAGTGAGTCGGATCCGGAAAGTGACGCAAAGAGGCCCCGGCTGCCCCGACCCTGAACGGCATGGGATCGACAGTGCTCAGCCTGCGCATCGACGGTGAGCTGCTCGACCGGCTCAGGAGTCACGCCGCGAAAAGAGGAATGAGCGTCCAGGACTACGTGGCCCGGACGCTCATTCGAGAGGACTTCGACGAGCGGTTCAAGACCGCCGTCGACGAGACGGAGAAGTTCTACGGGGCGTCCGACGCGCCCCGGGATCAGGTCAGGCCGAGCGCAGGCATCGCGTAGTAGAAGACGAAGACCGCCGACACCACGTACATGGCCACCGGGACCTCACGGCCCCGCCCGGCCGCGAGACGCAGCACGCTGAAGGCGATGAAGCCGATGCCGATGCCGTTCGTGATCGAGTAGGTGAACGGCATCATCACCATGGCCAGGAACGCCGGCACCGCGATGGTGAAGTCGCTCCAGTCGATGTCCTTGACCGACCCGGCCAGGATCAGGAAGCCGACCGCGAGCAGCGCGGGCGTGGCCGCCTGCGACGGGACCATCGTCGCGAGCGGCGTGAGGAACAGCGCCACCGAGAACAGACCGCCGGTCACCACCGAGGCGAGACCGGTGCGGGCGCCTTCGCCGACACCCGCCGTGGACTCCACGAAGCAGGTGGTGGCGGAGGAGGAGGTCGCGCCGCCGGAGGCGACGGCGAGGCCGTCGACGAGGAGCACCTTGTTGATGCCGGGGAAGTTGCCGTCCTTGTCGATCAGCTTGGCCTCGTCGCCGACGCCGAGGATCGTGCCCATGGCGTCGAAGAAGCAGGACAGCAGGACGGTGAAGACGAAGAGGACGCCGGTCAGCAGGCCGACCTTGTCGAAGCCGCCGAAGAGGCTGACCTTGCCGACCAGACCGAAGTCGGGCGAGGCGACCGGGTTGCCCGGCCACTCCGGGGTGGTGAGGCCCCAGGAGGGGACCTTCGCGACCGCGTTGATCACCATGGCCACGATCGTCATGACGACGATCGAGATGAGGATCGCGCCCGGCACCTTGCGGATGATCAGCGCGAGGGTGAGCAGCGTGCCCAGGATGAAGACGAGGACCGGCCAGCCGGTGAGGTGACCGTCGCCGCCGAGCTGGAGCGGGACGGTGGTGTGCGCGGCGTCGGGGATGCGGGAGACGAAGCCCGAGTCGACGAGGCCGATCAGCATGATGAAGAGGCCGATGCCGATCGCGATGCCCTTGCGGAGGCCGACCGGGACGGCGTTCATGACGCGCTCGCGCAGACCGCTGGCGACGAGCAGCATGACGACGATGCCGGCGAGGACGACCATGCCCATGGCGTCCGGCCAGGACATCTTCGGCGCGAGCTGGAGCGCGACGACCGTGTTGACGCCGAGGCCGGCGGCGAGGGCGATCGGGACGTTGCCGATGACACCCATGAGGAGGGTCGTGAACGCCGCCGTGAGGACGGTGGCGGTGACGAGCTGGCCGCTGTCGAGCTGGTGCCCGTACATGTCCTTGGCGCTGCCGAGGATGATCGGGTTCAGCACGATGATGTAGGCCATCGCGAAGAAGGTGGCGAAACCGCCGCGGATCTCGCGGGCGACGGTGGAGCCGCGCTCGGAGATCTTGAAGTAGCGGTCGAGGCCGGAGACGGGGAGCTGGTCCTGGGGGGTCTCCGGGGGCGTGGCCTTGGCGGTGGCCGTCGAGCTCATGGGGGTTCCTCTTCGGAGGTTCAGAAAGTCCTTTTTTGGCGGTTCATACGAGGGGAACCCGCCAGAGGCAAACCGTTTCAGTATGAACACATGAACGATTGCGAGTCCATCTCCGCGCGTAGACACGAAAACGCGCGGCCTAAACTGAGCCCCATGGCGAAGTGGACACCGAAGCACGAGGCACCCGAGCCCCTCGAAGGGCCGGTCGTCGCCACCATCACCGGCGGAACGATCCTCTGGTTCGTCCTCTTCCTCGTCCAGGTCCCGTTCTACGGCTGGTTCGACGACCGGGACCTCACCTGGTGGGTGTGGACGTGCCTGGCCGGGGCGGGGCTCGGCCTGATCGGCATCTGGTACGTACGGAAGCGGGACGCCGCGATCAAGCGACACGCGGCGGCACAGGCGGGGCAGGCGGGTCAGCAGGCGGGTCACGCGGACCAGAGCCCCGAGTCGCACCCGGGCGGCGGCGCGTAGCACCGGGGGACGATCCCCCTCCTCCCCCGGTCTGATCTTCGCCCTGCTCGGCAGGTGAACGACCGCATCCGGTCGTACCGTCGAGAACATGACTCAGCGGGCGAAGATCGACACGGACGGCGGCGGGACGGCGACGACCGGGCCGCCCGTCGTGCACCGCCCCGCCGGACTGACCTCCGCCGAGGTCGCCGAACGCGTCGCGCGCGGCGAGGTCAACGACGTACCCGTACGGAGCTCCCGCTCGACCACGGAGATCGTCCGCGCCAACGTCTTCACCCGCTTCAACGCGATCATCGGCGTGCTGTGGGTGATCATGCTGTTCGTCGCGCCGATCCAGGACAGCCTCTTCGGCTTCGTGATCGTCGCCAACACCGGCATCGGCATCATCCAGGAGCTCCGCGCCAAGAAGACCCTCGACGGTCTGGCGGTCATCGGCGAGGCGAAACCCACCGTCCGGCGCGACGGGGTCGCCGCCGAGCTGTCCACCTCGGAGATCGTCCTGGGCGACCTGATCGAGCTGGGCCCGGGCGACAAGGTCGTCGTGGACGGCGAGGTGGCGGAGGCCGACAGCCTGGAGATCGACGAGTCACTGCTCACCGGCGAGGCGGACCCGGTGGTGAAGACGCCCGGCGACCGCATGATGTCCGGCTCGTTCGTGGTCGCCGGCGGCGGCGCCTTCACCGCCACCAAGGTCGGCCGCGAGGCGTACGCCGCCCAGCTGGCCGAGGAGGCCTCCCGCTTCACCCTGGTCCACTCCGAGCTGCGCACGGGCATCTCCACGATCCTCAAGTACGTGACCTGGATGATGGTCCCGACCGCGATCGGGCTCGTCATCAGCCAGCTCGTCGTGAAGGACAACAACTTCAAGGACGCGGTCGCCCGCACGGTCGGCGGCATCGTCCCGATGATCCCCGAGGGCCTCGTCCTCCTCACCTCCGTCGCCTTCGCGATCGGCGTGATCCGCCTCGGCCGCAGACAGTGCCTCGTGCAGGAGCTGCCGGCGATCGAGGGCCTGGCCCGGGTCGACGTGGTCTGCCTGGACAAGACGGGCACACTCACCGAGGGCGGGATGGACGTCACGGAACTGCGGGCCCTGAACGGCAGCGACGAGACCTACGTACGGAAGGTCCTCGGCGCCCTGGGCGAATCCGACCCGCGCCCGAACGCCTCCCTCCAGGCCATCATCGACGCCTACCCGGACACCGTGGAGTGGCGCTGCACGGAGAGCCTGCCGTTCTCCTCGGCCCGCAAGTACAGCGGGGCGTCGTTCAGCGAGGGGAGCGGGGAGAACTCGACCTGGCTCCTGGGCGCCCCGGACGTCCTCCTCCCGGCGGAAGACACCACCCTCACGGAGATCGACCACCTCAACGAACAGGGCCTGCGGGTCCTCCTCCTCGCCCGTACGGCCCATGAACTCGACTCCCCCGAGGTGGTCACCGGCACCCACCCCACCGCCCTCGTCGTCCTGGAACAGCGACTGCGCCCCGACGCCTCCGACACCCTCGCCTACTTCGCCGACCAGAACGTCGCCACCAAGGTCATCTCCGGTGACAACGCGGTCTCGGTCGGAGCGGTGGCCGGAAAGCTCGACATGCCGGGCGCGGAGAACACGGTGGACGCCCGCCACCTGCCCACCGCGCAGGAGGACATGGCGAAGGTCCTGGACGAGAACGCGGTCTTCGGCCGGGTCACCCCGCAGCAGAAACGGGACATGGTGGCGGCGCTCCAGTCCCACGGGCACACGGTCGCCATGACGGGCGACGGCGTGAACGACGTCCTCGCCCTGAAGGACGCCGACATCGGCGTCTCGATGGGCTCGGGCTCGGAGGCGACGAGGGCGGTGGCCCAGATCGTCCTCCTGAACAACAGCTTCGCGACGCTCCCCTCTGTGGTGGCGGAAGGCCGCCGGGTGATCGGCAACATCACCCGCGTGGCCACCCTCTTCCTCACGAAGACGGTCTACTCGGTCCTCCTGGCGATCCTGGTGGTGGTCTCGCAGGTGGAGTACCCTTTCCTCCCCCGCCACCTGACCCTGCTCTCCACCCTCACGATCGGCATCCCGGCCTTCTTCCTCGCGCTCGCCCCCAACAAGGAACGCGCGAAGCCGAACTTCGTACGGCGGGTCATGCGGTACGCCATCCCCGGCGGCATCGTCGCGGCGGCGGCCACCTTCACCACCTACCTGCTGGCCCGCCACTACTACAAGGGCGAGGACGCCCTGGGCGCGGAGACCAGCGCGGCCACCCTCACCCTCTTCCTGGTCTCCATGTGGGTCCTCGCGATCATCGCCCGCCCCTACACCTGGTGGCGCATCACCCTGGTCGCCGCCATGGCCGGCGCCTTCCTCCTCGTCCTCGCCGTCCCCTGGCTCCAGGACTTCTTCGCCCTGAAACTGGTGGGCGTGACGATGCCGTGGACGGCGGTGGCGATCGCGGCGGCGGGCGCGGGCCTGCTGGAACTGGCGTGGCGCTGGGTGGACCGGAGATTCCCCGCATAGACGCCGCCCGGCGTGACGCACTCTCAGGCCCGAAGCTCAAGGTTCGCGCTTCGAGCGGTGTTTGACGGAATGGGGTCGGGCCTGGAGTTCAACCCACCCGCCCACCCCGCGAGTTGACCGAGAGTCGCCGACTTGCCACGCAGTGTCATATGCCTCTAGCGTGACGGGCAAGCGTGGAAGACAAGCGACCCCCACAAGGTGCGGGAACACCTGAGGGGGTCTCACCATCAAGATCGAAAAGAGCGATCCTCATGGCTGACGCCGAGTTTAGTGATGCCCTCCACCCCCTCGCCAGCCCGGGCTACGGAAAGCGCTCCGCACCGCACCAGGAGCCGCGCGGACCTCAGGACTTCGCCCACCTTCCGGCCCGCGAGGCCGCCATCGCCGCGTACATCGACCGACTGCCCGAGGGCAGCGACATCTCGGTAAAGACGCTGGCCAAGCAGACGCCGTACGGGCAGTGCGCCCTGCGGACCGCACTCGGCCGCATCCAGCGGGCCGGTCACCTGCGGCGCGGACGCGAGTGCCTGAACGGGCGCTGGATCACCCGAACGTGGTTCACCCGGACGCCGCGCGACAGCGCCTGGTGGGCCGCCTTCCAGCAGGGCGACGTCCCCCGCGAGAAGAAGCCGACCCGTTCCCGGGCCTACGTCCTCCTCGCCGCCCTCGGCCGCTCGAACTCCACCCTCTCCCTGTCCCATGCCGAATGCCACGCCCTCACGCCGCTCGTCGAGGAGTGGTTCGCCCGGGACGCCACCGACGACCACGTCCTGCGCGCACTCACCACCGGCCTGCCGCAGCCCGTCCACCACCCCGCCGGCCTCGTCCGCCGCCGCCTCACCGACAAGCTGCCGCCGATCCCCGTCCGTCGTCACCCCGCCCCGCCCCGCATCCTCGAATGCGGCACGTGCGGCGCACCGGGATACGCCGACACCCTCCAGGGCGGCGACTGCGGCCCCTGCCGGGGCGAAACCCTCCCCCGACCGCGTACTCACCTCCCGGCCGCCCAGGTCCACACCCGGGTCGCCACCATCCGGGAAGAGCTGGACGCAGCGCGGAGGTGACCTCCGCGTGGCTGGGGCGAAGCCCGTCAGCTCAGGAAGGTCTTCCGCCACTCCAGCGGCGACATGGTGAGCGCGGCCGCCGGGTGCGCGGCGGACACCTGGTCCGCGGTGACCGTCTGATCCGTCGCGGCGTCGATGTAGCGGCGCCCGATGTGCTGGATGCCTCCGATCCGGGTCTCCTGCGTGTCGTGGAACAGACACATCAGGGCGACCTTGGCGGGGTCCACACCCTCCGTCATCGCCAGGACGGCGCCGATGACGCCCACACGGAACGAATGCTCATCGCTGGAACTGGCGTGGCGATGGGTGGACCGCAGGTTCCCGGCGTAGTTCCGCGCGGAGCCGACGCTCCGAGGCCGTCGCCGTTCACTGGGAGTTGTACGCCTTGACGCTCACCGCCGGGCCGTCCGAGTACCGGACTACCGCCCGCCCGGCTTCACCGGTCACCTCGAGCACCGCAGTGCCCTGAGCCGGGACGCGGATCAGCCCGCCGATGGGTGTCACGGAGACGGCCTGCTGGGAATCGCCCTCGGCCGGCTGGTCATAGACAAGGTAGGCGACACGCACGGAGACGGCGAAGGGGTCGGAGTTCTTCACACGGACGGCCGCGAAACGGGTGAACTTGCTGACGTCATGCCCGGCGGCGTCGAGCGTCTGGACGGTGACAGGGTGGATGTTGGCCCGCGCCCGTGCGGTAGCCAGATGGCGAACCGTGACGCGGACGTCGTACACCTCATGCTGCCCGGTTCCCGCGAAACGCAGGATGTCGAAGCTCACCCCGTACGGCGCCACCAAGCGGCCGCTGTCACTTCCGTAGACCGTTCGCACCCGTACGCCGGACAGCGGGTGGTGCTTCCGATCGAGAGCGGTGAACTCAAGTACAGGCACGACCGAGTTGGTGTCGCTGTTGTTGATTTCGAGCGCCTGGTCGATGTATTCGGAATCGCTCTTCCGGTGATATGTGAACGTCAGCACGTCGGCACCCGGCTCGGCGGAGGGCGCGGCCTTGCTCGGGCGGGCAGAGGATCCCGCCGTGGCCGATTGCCGGGCAGGGGCGCCCTCGTCCCGGGTTCTGCCGTGCGCCGTGTCGCACCCGGCGAGCAGCATCACCGCCATTCCCACGCAAACCCCTGCCGTGACGCGTCCTCGCCTCACCCTGGCCCCCCCGACCGCGGATTCACGCCCCCGGACTCTGCGGAGCGTCGCTGAAGCCTAGCCGGGCCGGACCACCTGCGACCTGCCGACTTGAGGAAGCCCGTGAGCGCATACGGCCTCACTCAGGCTGCGGACCTGGCCTTCACTTGCCCGACGAAGCCGTCCTGATGAAGTCCTTGAGGACCGTCGCGTACTCCTCGGGGTGGGTGATGTGCGGGATGTGGCCCGCGCCCTCGAAGGTCTGGTGCCGGGCGTGCGGGAGGACCGCGGCCAGGCGGTCCAGGACCGTGCCGAACCAGGCGGGGCTCTCGGTGCCGCGGCTCAGCTGGACCGGGACCGTGCACGCGGAGAGGCCTTCGAGGTCCAGTTCGGGCCAGGACGGGTCGTTCTGCTCGTCCAGCCAGGTCTGCCCGTGCCGTACGAACGTCTCGCGCATCGCGACCGGGAGCCGGTCCCACATGCCCGGGCCCAGGGCCACCTCCTCCACGAACGCGTGGGCCCCCTGCTCGTCCTCCCCCTTGCGGAGGTGGTCGAGGACGGCGTCGAAGGAGACGAACGTCTGCTGCAGCTGCGCCATGGTCTCCGGGTCGTCGGCCACCACGCCCACCAGCGGGGGCTCGTGCACCGTGATGCTGCGGAACAGCTCCGGCCGGCGGGCCGCCAGACCGAGGACGATCGACGCGCCGAAGGAGCTGCCGGCGACGTGCGCGGGGGCGAGGCCGAGCCCTTCGATCAGCCCGGCGAGGTCGTCCTCGTCCTGCCTCCGCATGCCCTGGCCGGGCACCGTCCCGCTGTCGCCGTGGCCACGGCGGTCGTACGCGACCACGGTGAACGACGCGCGGATGCCCGCCTCGATCGCCCCCTGCCAGCTCGTACGGTCGGTCCACGAACCGTGGACGAGGACGAGTGGTTCGCCCTCGCCCACGGAGTCGTAGGCGAGATCCACGCCGTTGGCGCGTACCTGTGGCATGCGGTGCCTCCTCGGGGCGGGTGGGGCGACGGGGCGTGACGCCCGCCACCGCTCAGGTCTCTACCAGCACCGTTCCGTGTCCCGCCCGCCGCCGCGCCGCCACCGCCCCCGGTCAGTCGAACCAGCGGTCCCTCGCCAGTTCCGCCGTCCTCGACGGGTCCTCCAGGAGCGCCGCCACCTCGAAGCGGCGCGGCCACTGCCCGGCCGCCCAGGCGAGGCCCGCCGCCACGCCCTCCAGGGTCGCGGCGTGGACGACGCCGTCGGGGGTGCGGCGCCAGTCGAGCTCGACGCCGCCCGCGCGGAGTTCCTCGTGCTCGATGTACGAGGCGGGGGTCGCCGGACCGAGCAGGGCGTGGACCGACGGGGGGACCTCGTGCTCCTCGCCGACCGTCGTGACCTCCGCCTCGACCGCCTCGCTCAGGCGCCGGACCTGGAAGAGGTCGGCCAGGTCGTCCGCGCGGGTCGGGGAGACCGGGAGGAGCGGGAGGTCGCCGGCCAGCAGGAGGAGGTCGGGGGCGTCCGCCACCAGGGCCTCCGAGGCCTCGACCACGACCAGGGCGCCGTCCACGACCGCGCGCAGGTCGTCGGGGAGCGTCACCTGGTCGGGGTCCAGGTCCGCCAGGGCCGTGTACAGGGCGTGCAGCTGGGGCGCCGTCACCTCCCGCGACGGGTCCGCCAGACGGGCCAGGAGCTCCGCCGCACCGCCCGGCTCGTCCAGGAGCGCCGCGACCGAGGTGCGGACGCCCAGGGCGCGGAGGACCTGCTCGTCCTCGAAGCCGGTCGCGTCGGCGGAGTCGTACAGCCCGGACAGCAGCGGGTCCGAGCCCTCCGCGCGCAGGCCCGCCGGACGGCGGCCGTCCAGGACCGGGTGGTCGCGCA
Source organism: Streptomyces sp. NPDC044003 (assembly GCF_056435185.1). Taxonomy (NCBI): domain Bacteria; kingdom Bacillati; phylum Actinomycetota; class Actinomycetes; order Kitasatosporales; family Streptomycetaceae; genus Streptomyces; species Streptomyces sp. NPDC044003. Next base: position 1,376,228 of record NZ_JBWKFA010000001.1, read on the forward strand.
GCCACCAGGCCGTGTACGAGCGGACGGTCTGCGTCGTGCCGTCCGGGAGGAGGATCCGTACGGGCTGGGTCAGGGCGTCCCGGAGCGGCGGCTGCGCGAGGAGCGCGAGGGCCTGCGGCCAGGCGTCGTCGTCGACCAGGTCCAGGTCCCGTACGGCCACGATCTCCGTCGCCACCGGGGGCACCGCCGTCATCGGCAGCCGGTCCAGGACGTCCTCGCACCACACGTCGACCGCGTCGAGCAGCCCGGCGTCGTCCGGCTCCGGGTAGTCGCCCTCGCGCGGCTCGACCTCGTCCGGGTCCAGGACCAGATCGTTCGCGCGGACCAGGGCGAAGTTCGCCAGGACCCCGCAGGCGGCGAGCGGCTGCTCGCCCCAGCGGGACGCCAGCTCGGCGTCCACGAAGGCCAGTTCGTCCTCGCGCATCACGGCCGCGAACGCCGAGCCCGGGAGGACCAGTTCACCCGCGGGGGACAGTTCGCCGTCCTCGTCGGGGAGGGCGAGCGCGCCGAGCCACGGCTCCTCGCCGGGGCCGAGCTCCGCGTCACGGACCAGCGCCAGGACCGTGTCGGCCAGCTCCTCCGCGTCCAGCGCGTCCGCGTCCTCGTCCCAGATCTCCCCCGCGTCGAGGGACGCGGCGACCGCCGCCCGCACCTGCGGGGTCGTCAGGACCGCGCGGGGCGTGGCCGGCAGGGCCCCCAGCTTCTCCAGGAGCGGGTGGGCCGCGTCCGGGTGCGCCACCTTCAGGCCCAGACGGGTCAGCTCGGCAGGAGTGCGGTCCTGCGGGAGGAGGACCTGGCGGGGGCCGATCGTCGAACGGATCCTGGCGCCCTCCTCCGCCTCCGCGAGCGGCACCGGGAGGCCCGTCAGCCGGTCCGGGTCGACGCCCGCGAGCGAGTCGTAGAGCCGCCACCACCACGTCGGCGCCCGGTCCACCCCGGCCAGCCGGTCGATCGCCTCGGTGAGCGGGACACGGCCGACACCGAGCGTACGGAGCTCGGGGCGGCGCTCAAGACCCGCGGGAAGCAGCGTCGGGAAGACCTCGGCGAGGACGTCGACGGTCTCCGCGCCCGCGCCCTCCACGACCTCCGCCTCGATCGGGCGGAGCGCGGGCAGCTCCTCGGACGGCGCGGCCGGCGCCAGGAACGCGATCCTCGGCAGCCGGTCCAGGATCGCCTCGCGCAGCGCCCCGTCGACATGGCCCTTGCCGAGCGGGCCGGGGACCAGGTCGAGGGTCGCCGTGGTCACCGGGTGCCAGTCGGCGAGCAGTTCGGCGTACGCGTCGGCCGCCCGCTGCACCAGGAAGTCGGTGAGCGGCCCGGGCGCCGGGTGCCGCCGGGCCGTGTCGAGCGGGAGCGACGCGATGAGGAGGGCCGGGATGCCGAGGGGCTCGTCGGTGGGGGTCGGCGCGTGCACGACCGGGGTCGTACGGGGGTAGCGCGGAGCCCCTTCCCCGTCCACGGGTACGGCCCAGGTCACCGACCAGTGCGGGCGGAGCCGCTCCTCGACCGGGCGGTCCTTGAGGAGACCCGGGTCGAGGGGGCCGCCGTGGCTGACGGTCCGCCAGCGGTGGCTGCCCGTGGCCGAGTCGTCGATACGGACGTAGCCGTCGTCCTCGGAGCGGCGGAGGGTCCGTACGCCCTCGGCCGTCTCCACGACGATCTCGGCGAGACCCGGAAGAGTGAGCAGCAGAGCGTCGTCGACGGACGTGAGCAGCCGCTCCGCCAGATCCTCCGCGGCGGTGTCCCGCAGCGGGAGGACCACGACGGTGTCGTAGCCGTCGGGCGCGGTGCCCTCGGCGGGCAGCGGCAGCCGGAGGAGCGGTACGTGGCCGTCGCGGCGGCGCAGCTCGTCGCCGAGGCCCGGGCTGTACCGGGCGGCCTCGGCGGCCAGCTCCCGCGCCTCCGCGAGGGACCAGCGGACGCCGCCGTGCCGGCCCAGGACGGCGGGCTCGTCGGAGACCGCGAGAACGGCGGCGAAACCGACGCCGAAACGGCCGACGGCGCCGTGCGTCTGCTCGCGCTTGGCGGACGCGCGGAGCGTCGACAGCGACTCGGCGCCCGCGGCGTCCAGCGGGGCGCCGGTGTTCGCGGCGGCGAGGACCGCGGGGCCCTCGTGGTCCGCGGGGTGCAGGGTCAGGCGGAGGCGGCCGGTGACGCCGGCGCGGTGGGCGGCGTCGGCGGCGTTCTGCGCCAGCTCGACGACGAGGCGGTCGCGGTAGCCGCCGAGGGCCAGGTCCTCCTCGGCGTTCGCGTCCTCCCTGAACCGGGCCGGACTCGCGCCCCAGGCGTCGAGCACGCCCCGCCGCAGCCGTGCGGTGCCGAAGGGATCGGTTCCGTCGGTCGTCGTCCGGACGCTGACGCTCACGTCTGACTCCACTCTGCGGGGGCGGGGATGATGCAGGGCCCGAAGGTACCGTGCGCTGCGGCACGGGGGCGGACGGGGCGCGTCGGTGGACGGGGGCGCGCGGGGTCGTTCGCCCGGGGGTCCCCCCGACCGGGCCCGAGACCACGGCAACGTCCCCCTCACGGACCCGTCCGTCGCCCCCGCGCCCGCGCCGAGCGACGCCCTCGCGGGCCCGGGCGCCGTGCCTCCGCCCCGCGGCGGCCTGGGGCTCGGGCCTGCGCCCGTTGCTGGCTGCGCCTTCGCCGCGCCGTTGTGGGCATGCGTTCCGCCGGGGCGATGGGGGTCCCCCCTGCTCGAGCGAAGCCGAGAGCTTGGGGGAGGGTGGGCACAACGGAACGGCGCCCTTGCCGACGCCAGAGGCTCATGTGCCCTGACCCGCTCCACGTTGTGCGCCGACGCTTGGGGTGCGGGTCCAGGCGCGGAACGCGGAGGCGCCGCTAGAGGGCGCCGTCCCGTGTGCCCACCCGTCCCGCCCCAGCGGGACGATTGCCCACACGGGCGTGGGCGGGGGCAACGCCCTACATGGGCGCCGTCCCGCACGGGCGCGGGCCCACACGGTCGAGGGCCCACACGACTTTGGGGCGCCGTCCCGCACCGGCGCGGGCCCGCCCCGGGTCGGTGCCACGGCCTCTGGGCGCGGGCCCGTACGGCGGGAGCGGTGTTCTGCGGGTCCCGCGCGGGGCGGGGTGAAGCCCCGGGCAGGTGCACCGCCCCGGGGCACGGGCCCACTAGGGCGCGCCGCCCTGTGGGCGTGGGACCGCAGGGACCCGGGGCCCGGGGCCCTGGGCCCTGTGCCCCGGGCAAGGCCCAGGCAGGGGCGCCGAGCCGCCGGTGCTGCCCCCGGTTACGAGTGGCCCAGGTCCTCCGACGCCGCGTCCGGTTCCGTCGTGGAGCCGGAGTCCTTCGCCGGGCGGAGCGGGAAGGCGTCGGCCGCCATGGAGTCCAGGACCGGCGGCGCCGGCCGCGGCGGCTTCGGCATGACCGCCGCCTCCGAGTGGCCACCGCAGCCGTACGCGAGGGACACGACCCGCCCGTCCGCCGGGGAGAACTCGTTCGCGCAGATGCCGAAGGCCTGCTTCAGCGAGCCCGCCAGCGGCACCAGGAACGCACAGGACTCGCACGAGGCCGGCGCCGCCTGCGCCATCGGCGTCTTCGCGCCGAACGCCTCGTCCCAGCGGTCCGCCGCCACGTGGAGGCCGTAGCGGGAGAGGACCCTCGCCCGACGCATGCCCAGTTCCTCGGCGACCGCCGCGATCGCGCCCCGCGACGGGGTGCGCGAGGTCAGCTCGGCGTCCTCCTCGTCGAGGTGCTCCGACATCTCCTCGGACACGGCGGAGTTCGGCGGCGGCGCGTCCTCGCCCGAGTAGCCGGGCTCCAGGCGCAGGTCGTCCTGCTCCGTGGGGAGGAGGTCGCCCGGCCCCATGTCGCCGGGCCGCAGCCGCTCGCTCCACGGCACCCATTCCGGGGCCATGAGCGCGTCGGTGCCCGGCAGCAGGACGGTTTCGTCAAGCGTGACGTTCTTGGCGCGGGAGGCGCGGGTGACGGTCACCGCCCAGCGCCAGCCGCGGTAGCCGGGCTCCTTGGACTCGAAGTAGTGCGTGACGACGCGGTCGCCCTCCGCGACCACCTCGACGTGTGCGCCGACGATCCCGGGCGCGGCCGCCTCCTCGGCGGCCTCCCGCGCGAGGTCTACGGCCTCGGCGCACAGGCGGTCGGGGGTACGCGTGGCTCGCGGGGTACGCGGGGTACCGCTTCGCGTCGTCGCAGCACTCACAGGTCTCGCTTCTCTCCTACGCCGTCTCACGGGTGCGCCGGCCGAGGGGCGGGAGCGAAGCCACGGGCGGCGGGCGGAGCGGACCAGAGGGCCGCATCGACGTCCGCACCCGACTTGTCTCGCGCGTCTCGGGCACACCTAACGTCATCCATTCTGCGGGATGCCGAAGAGGCGCGCGGCCGAGAGATTCCGCCGGTGACGCGCTACGCACGCTACCCCGTTCGCGGGCCTCCGCCCACCTGCCCGTCCCAAGTGGCCCGTATCGCGGACGACGCGCGCGGCCGAACCGGCCGGACGCGGGCGCCCGTACGCCCCGTGCAGCGACCCGTATCCGAGCCGTACCCGGGCCGTACCCGGGCCGTACCCGGGCCGTACCCGGGCCGTACCCGGGCCGCACCCGAGCCGTATCCGGGCCGTATCCGGGCCGTACCCGGGCCGTACCCGGGCCGTACCCGGGCCGTACCCGGGCCGTATCCGGACCGCACCCGAGCCGTACCCGAGCCGTACCCGAGCCGTACCCGGGCCGTGACCGACCCCGTCCCGTACGCGGTCCCTCGTCGTGCCACGGTTCGTCGGGCGCGCCCGTGGGGCACTATGACGGAGTGGCAGCCGCACGGTCCCCCGTACGATCGCATGATCCCGCCGGGCCGCTCCGCCGAGCGGGCCGGAAGGTCGGGCGCGCCCTGCACCTGCCGTTCACCGGGACCGCGAAGGGCATCCGGAGGGCGACGCACGCGCACGGCGCGGGCGAGTCCGGGCTCGGGAAGCTGATCGAGCTGCACGCCGTGAACGGCGCCGGCGACGTCATGATCACCGTCGCCCTCGCCTCCACCGTGTTCTTCTCCGTGCCGACCGACGAGGCCCGCGGCCGCGTCGCGCTCTACCTCGCCGTCACGATGGCCCCCTTCACCCTCCTCGCCCCGGTGATCGGCCCGCTCCTGGACCGGATCCCGCACGGGCGGCGCGCGGCGATGGCGGGCGCGATGCTGACCCGCGCGGTCCTCGCGATCATGATGTCGGGGGCCGTGGCGACGGGCGGCCTCGAGCTGTATCCGGCGGCGCTCGGTGTCCTCGTGGCCTCGAAGGCGTACGGGGTCGTCCGCAGCGCCGTCGTGCCCCGCCTCCTCCCACCGAACTTCTCGCTCGTGAAGGCGAACTCGCGGGTCACCCTGGCGGGGCTGCTCGCCACCGGCATCGCCGCGCCCATCGGGGCGGGGCTCCAGCTGATCGGGCCGGGCTGGCCGCTGTACGGGGCGTGCGCCCTGTTCCTGCTCGGTACGTTCTGGGCGCTGCGGATGCCGCACAAGGTGGACTCCGCGAAGGGCGAGCGGCGGGCGCACCTGCTGACGCACGGCGAGAAGAAGCCGAGCCTGCGGACGGTGGGCCCGGCGGTGCTGCACGGCCTGGAGGCGAACTCCGCGCAGCGCATGCTGTCCGGTTTCCTGATCTTCTTCCTGGCGTTCCTGTTGCGCGAGCACCCGCTGTCCGGGCAGAGCGCCGCCGTCTCCCTGGGGATCGTGGGCGTGGCGGCCGGTGTGGGGAACGCGTGCGGTACGGCGGCCGGCTCGCTGCTGCGGGACCGCGGCCACGGGCCCGAGGTGATCATCGCCACGATGATCAGCGTGGTCTGCGGTACGGCGATCTGCGCGGCCATCTTCTTCGGCGGCCTGATGGTCGCCGTCCTCGTCGCGGTCGCCGGGCTCACCCAGGCCCTGTCGAAGCTGTCCCTGGACGCGCTGATCCAGCGCGACGTGCCGGAGCTGGTGCGGACCTCGGCGTTCGCCCGCTCCGAGACGGCGCTGCAGATGGCGTGGGTGGTGGGCGGCGGGATCGGCATCGCCCTGCCCCTGAACGGCACCCTCGGCATGGCCGTGGCCGCCGGGATCCTGGCCGTGGGCGCGCTCCTCTCGGTCCGCGGCCTGCTGTCGGCGGCCCGCCGCCGCCCGGGCCCGAAGGGCGGCCGGCCCAAGGCGAAGGTGGCCTAGCCGCGCCGGGGAAGCGCCGCGGAGCCGCTCCGAGGAAGCGCCGCGGACCCTCCGTACGCGGCCCCGGACACTCCGCACGAAGCGGTACGCCGTGGCGGCACGCCGTACCCCCGCGTGGCGCGGGCGCGGCGGCCCGATAGCCTTCGGCTCATGACCGTTGCGTTCTTCTCCGGCTCGCGCCGCCGGGCCGCCGTCGCCCTCGGGGCCGTCTCCGCCGGGCTCCTCGTACTCTCCGCCTGCGACAAGCCGACTCCGCTCGCGACCCTGACGGTCGGGACCGACTCGGTGCACTCCGAGGCCGCCTGCTACAACGACGGCGACGCCATCAAGGAGTCGCAGATCCAGCAGTGCCTCAACAAGAAGGCCGAGAAGACCATCACGGTCTCCACGGACGACAAGATCCGCTTCGGCGTGGACCCGGAGATCGCGGACCACGGCTGGACGATCTTCCTCGGCGGCCAGCAGGCCGAGCCCGAGCCGTACAAGAAGACGTACCGGACCATCCCGGCCAGCGCCTTCTTCTCCACCCAGACCGGCGAGGCCACCGACAAGACCCAGGTGACCATCGTCGAGAACACCGGCAAGGAGCTGACCGGCATCTGGCACTTCCAGCTGAAGAAGGACTCCTGATCCGCCGGTGGTCCACCGGATCCTGATCGTGACGGCCGTGGCGGCGGAGGCGGACTCCGTCTCCGCCGGCCTCGGCCTCGGCGACCCCGAGCTCCTCGCGCTGCCGGGGAATTTCACCCTGCGCCGTCACGACGACCGCCTCGACGTGCTCGTGGGCGGGGTCGGCCCCGCGGCCGTCGCCGCCGCGACCGGGACCGCGCTCGCCCACGGGACGCTGACCGGGGACACGTACGGGCTCGTCGTCTCCGCCGGGATCGCCGGCGGGTTCCAGCCCGCCGCGCCGCTCGGGTCCGTCGTCGTGTCGTCGGCGATCGTCGCCGCCGACCTCGGGGCCGAGACCCCGGACGGGTACCTCGCCGTCGAGGACCTCGGCTTCGGACGGTCCGTCCACCCCGTGCCCGAGGCGCTGACCCGGCGGATCACCGCGGCCCTGGAGGCCGCCGGGGGCCCGCCGTACGCCCTCGCGCCCGTCCTCACCGTCTCCACCGTCACCGGCACCGCCGGCCGCGCCGCCGAGCTCGTGGAGCGGCATCCGACGGCCGCCGCCGAGGCGATGGAGGGCTTCGGCGTCGCCGAGGCCGCCGCCCCGTACGGGGTGCCCGTCGTCGAGATCCGCGCCGTGTCGAACGCCGTCGGCCCCCGCGACCGCGCCGCCTGGCGCATCGGCGAGGCCCTGGGCGCCCTCCGGCACACCTTCGAGCTGCTCGGCAGCACCGTCTTCGTGGAGGCGCACGCGTGAAACTCAAGATCGCCTACTCGCCCTGCCCGAACGACACCTTCGTCTTCGACGCCTGGGCGCACGGCCGGGTCCCGGGCGCGCCCCGGCTCGACGTGACGTTCGCGGACATCGACGTCACCAACGGGTGGGCGGAGAGCGGCACCGACACGCACGACGTCCTGAAGGTGTCGTACGCGGTGCTGCCGTGGATCCTCGACGAGTACGCCCTGCTGCCCTGCGGCGGCGCCCTGGGCCGCGGCTGCGGCCCGCTGGTGCTCACCCTCCCCCACTCTCGGCTTCGCTCGAGCGGGGGGACCCCCATGGCGGACGCGGACCTGGCCGGGAAGACGGTCGCGGTGCCGAGCGAGCGCTCGACCGCGTACCTGCTGTTCCGGCTGTGGGCGGCCGAGAAGGTGCCCGGAGGCGTCGGCGAGGTCGTCGTGATGCCGTTCCACGAGATCATGCCCGCCGTACGGGACGGGAAGGTCGACGCGGGGCTCGTCATCCACGAGGCCCGCTTCACGTACAAGAACTACGGGCTGCACTGCCTCGCCGACATGGGCGAGCACTGGGAGTCCACGACCGGCCTCCCGATCCCGCTGGGCGCGATCGTCGCCCGCCGCTCGCTGGGCGCCGAGACCCTGGAGCTGCTCGCCGAGTCCGCCCGCGCGTCGGTACGGATGGCCTGGGACGATCCGGCGGCCTCCCGGCCGTACGTCCTGGAGCACGCCCAGGAGATGGACCCGAAGGTGGCCGACCAGCACATCGGTCTCTACGTGAACGAGTTCACGGCCGACCTCGGCGAGCACGGCTACGCGGCGGTCCGCGGGCTGCTCACGCGCGCCGCGGCCGAGGGACTCGTACCGCCCCTCGGCCCGGACGCGCTCGCGTTCCCCTGAGGGGGACCTACACGTCGAGCTGGTCGGCGACCGCGCGCAGCAGGCCCGCGATCTTCTTGCCGGCCGCCTTCTCCGGGTAGCGGCCGCGCTCCAGCATCGGCGTGATGTTCTCCAGGAGCGTCGTCAGGTCCTGGACGATGGACGCCAGTTCGTCGGGCTTACGGCGCTGCGCCGCGGCGACGGACGGGGTCGGGTCGAGGATCGCGACGGACAGCGCCTGGTCGCCGCGCTGACCGGCGACGACCCCGAACTCCACCCGCTGACCAGGCTTCAGCGCGTCGACTCCGGCAGGGAGCACCGACGAGTGGACGAAGACGTCGCCGCCGTCGTCGCGGGAGAGAAAGCCGAAGCCCTTCTCACTGTTGAACCATTTGACCTTGCCGGTAGGCACGTCTGTCCTCGTCCTCGTCCTCGTCGATGGGGATGGCGAACGGCGGGTCGTCGGCCGACCCGCCGGCACCAGGCTAATGGTCAGGAGGCCGGTGACAAGACGCCGCCGACGTGTTCCTCCGGCCTGGGAACTACCCTGGCGGGATGCGTAGTGAAACCCCCGCCGTGCCGGTGGACGACAGTGCCCCGGGTGACGGACTCGTCAAGGCCGGTGTGATCCTGTTCGCGGTCGGCGCGGTCGCGACGCTGGTCACGGTGGCCCCGCTGTTCCTCGGGACGGACCCGTTCCCCACCGTCGCGTACCTCGTGTCGATGCTGATGGGGGTCGGATTCCTCGTCGCCGCCGCCGGGGTGCTGCGGTCGGTCGCGGCCCAGCGGCGGCAGGCCCGTTCCGGCCGGACGGCCTGAGCTCAGGCCAGGTACCCCTCCCACCAGGCACGGAAGTCCGTCAGGTCCGGCAGGACCACGTCCGCGCCGGCCGCCCGGAGCTCCTCGGCGGGGCAGGGGCCGGTCGCGACGGCCACCGAGAGGGCGCCCGCCGTGGCGGCGCCCCGGACGTCGCCGACGTGGTCCCCGACGTACACCGTGGCGCCGTGCGCGCGCAGGGCCTCCGCCTTGCCCTCGGCCCACAGGCCGCCGGCGACCGCGTCGGGCTCGATGCCGAGGTGGGCGAGGTGCAGTTCGGCGTGCGGGCCGTTCTTCGCGGTGACGACGATCGTGCGGCCGCCCGCCTCGCGCACGGCCTCGATCGCGTCCCGGGCGCCCGGCATCGGAACCGTGGGCTCGATCGCGTACGAGGGGTAGAGCGCCCGGTAGCGGGCGGTCATCTCGGTGACGTGCTCCGCCGGGAACCAGTGCGCCATCTCCTGCTCCAGGGGCGGCCCGAGGCGGCTCACGACGAGGTCGGCGTCGATCGGGACGCCGGTCTCGGCGGAGAAGGCGACGAAGGCGGCCTTGATGCCCGGGCGGGTGTCGAGCAGGGTCAGGTCGAGGTCGAAGCCGACGGTGGGCGCGTTCGCGGGCGGTGTGGTGGTCATGGGCCCATTGTCGGGGGCCTCGGGTGCACAGATGTTCGCACAGGGGCGCTGCTTAAACTGAGGCGAGCCTAACCAAACCTGCACTCCGCCGATGGGTCCCGATGCCAGCCGCTTTCCGTACCAGACGGGTCCTCGCGACCTCGGCGGCCCTCGTCGCCCTGCTCCTCGCCGTCCTCCTCAGCCTCGCCGTGGGCGCCCGCCCCATCGCGCCCTCCACCGTCCTCGACGCCCTGCTGCACGGCGCGACCGGCGACGACGCCGAGGTCGTCCGGCAGCTCCGCGTCCCCCGGACCCTCATCGGGCTGATGGTCGGCGCCGCCCTCGCACTCGCCGGCACCGCCCTCCAGGGCATCACCCGCAACCCGATCGCCGACCCCGGCATCCTCGGCATCAGCCAGGGCTCCTCGGTCGCCGTCGTCCTCGCCATCGCCTTCCTCGGCGTGCACGAGCTCAGCGGGTACGTGTGGTTCGCCTTCGCCGGCGCCGCCCTCGCCTCGGTCGCCGTGTACGCGATCGCCGCCGCCGGGCGCGGCGGCGCCACGCCCGTGAAGCTGGCGCTCGGCGGAGCCGCGATCAACGCGCTGCTGCTCTCGGTCACCACCGGCGTCCTCACCACCAGGGCCTCGGCGCTCGACGAGTTCCGGTTCTGGCAGATCGGCTCCCTCGACGGCCGCGACACCGAGATCGTCGGCCAGATCTGGCCCTTCCTGCTGCTCGGTGCGGTCCTCGTGCTCTCCGTGGCCCGCGGGCTCGACGCGCTCGCGCTCGGCGAGGACGTCGCCAAGGGCCTCGGGCAGCGCGTCGCGACCGTACGGATCGTCGGCGGGCTCGGCGCGACCGTCCTCACCGGCGCGGCCGTCGCCGCCGCCGGGCCCGTCGCCTTCGTCGGCCTCGCCGTCCCCCACATCGCCCGCGCCGTCGTCGGCTCCGACCACCGCTGGGTGCTGCCGATGGCCGCCGTCATCGGGCCGGTGATGCTGCTCGTCGCCGATGTCGCCGGACGGATCGTGTTCCCGCCGGGCGAGATCCCGGCGGGCGTCATGACCGCGCTGATCGGCGTGCCGTTCCTGGTCACCCTGGTACGGCGGAAGGCGGTGCCCGCGTGAGTACGACCGCTGGCGTCCGCCCCGCCGGACACGGGCTTCTGCGCGCCGGGCGGGGGTGCGCATGAGTACGACCGCTGGCGTCCGGCCCGCCGGACATGGGCTTCTGCGCGCCGGGCGGGGGTGCGCATGAGCACGACCGCTGCCGTCCGGCCCGCCGGACACGGGCTCGTGCGCGCCGGGCGGGGGTGCGCATGAGTACGACCAATGCCGTCCGGCCCGCCGGATACGGGCTCGTGCGCGCCGGGCGGGCCTCCTTCCTCGTCCACCGCCGCTCGGCCCTGATCGCCACGGGCCTGCTGCTGCTCCTGGCCGCGGCCTGCGTCGCGTACCTCTGCGTCGGGGAGAAGACCGTCTCCCCCGGAGAGGTCGTACGGATCCTCCTCGGCGAGCCGTTGCCGTCCGCGTTCGTCGTCGAGGAGCTCCGCGAGCCGCGGCTCGTCGTCGCGCTCGCCGTCGGCGCCGCGTTCGGCATCGCGGGCGGCCTCATCCAGACCGTGGCCCGCAACCCGCTCGCCAGCCCCGACATCATCGGCATCAGCCAGGGCGCCGGGGCCGTCACCGTCGCCGCGATGACCTTCGGCCTCACCTCGTACACCGTCCTGCCGTACGTCTCCATCGCGGGCGGCATCCTCGCCGCCGCGCTCGTGTACGCCTTCGCCTGGCGCGGCGGGCTGCACGCGACCCGGTTCGTCCTCATCGGCATCGGCATCGCGATCGCGCTCCGGTCCCTCATCACGCTCTTCATGACGAAGGGCGACTACCTCGTCGCCCAGCAGGCCCAGATCTGGATGACCGGCTCCCTCAACGGGCGCGGCTGGGACGAGTCCGCGCCGATCCGCTGGACGCTGCTCCTGCTGCTGCCCGCCGTCCTCTGGGCGGCCCGCGCCCAGCGGACCGTGTCCCTCGACGACGACACGGCGACCGCGCTCGGCGCCCGGCTCGGCGGGGTCCGGCTCGGGCTCGTCGCCGTCGGCGTCGTCCTCGCCTCGGTGGCGACCGGCGTCGCCGGGCCCGTCGACTTCGTCGCGCTGCTCGCCCCGCAGATCGCCCGCCGCATGACCCGGACGGCGCAGATCCCGCTGCTCTGCTCCGCGCTCACCGGCGCGGTGATCGTGGTCGTCGCCGACCTGCTCGGCCGACGGCTCTTCTCCCCCGTCGAACTGCCTGTGGGTGTCCTCACGGCGGCGGTCGGCGCCCCGTATCTGATCTGGCTCATCGTCCGGAGCCGAGCCGTTGGAGGTGCTTCGTGACCAGACTGCAGGCCCGTGAGCTGACGCTCGCGTACGAGGAGCGGACCGTCGTCGAGAAGCTGGACCTCGCGGTCCCCGACGGCAAGGTGACCGTGATCGTCGGCCCCAACGCCTGCGGGAAGTCCACGACGCTGCGGGCGCTCGGGCGGCTGTTGAAGCCGGCGGGCGGCGCGGTCCTCCTCGACGGGGAGTCCCTGGCGAAGCTGCCGACCAGGCGGATCGCCCGCTCGATCGGCCTGCTGCCGCAGACGCCCGTCGCGCCCGAGGCCATCACCGTCGCCGACCTGGTCTCCCGCGGCCGCCAGCCGCACCAGGCCTGGTGGAAGCAGTGGTCGGAGGAGGACGAGCGGGCCGTCGCCGACGCCATGGACCGCACGGACGTCGCCGCGCTCGCCGACCGGTCCGTCGACGCGCTCTCGGGCGGGCAGCGGCAGCGGGTGTGGATCGCGATGGCCCTCGCCCAGGAGACGGACCTGCTCCTCCTCGACGAGCCCACCACCTACCTGGACATCTCCCACCAGGTGGAGGTCCTCGACCTGGTCCGCCGCCTCAACCGGCTCCGCGGCCGGACCGTCGTCCTCGTCCTCCACGACCTGAACCAGGCCGCCCGGTACGCCGACCACCTCGTCGCCATGAAGGCGGGCCGGGTGGTCGCGGAGGGCCCGCCGTCGGAGATCGTCACGGCGGAGCTCGTACGGGACGTCTTCGGCCTGTCGTCGGTCGTGGTCCCGGACCCGGTGACGGGGTCGCCGCTGGTGGTGCCGGGGGCGCCGTGGTCGGCGGACGCGACCGTACCGATCTGACCGCGCGCCGCCCGGGCAATCGCCCCGGGCCCACCCCCGTGTGGCCGCGCGCCTGCGGGGGCGGTGCCCTCCGCCCCCGCCCGTGTGGGCAATCGTCCCGCTGGGGCGGGACGGGTGGGCACACGGGACGGCGCCCTTCAGCGGCGCCTCCGCGTTCCGTGCCTGGACCCGCACCCCAAGCGTCGGCGCACATGTGGTGCGGGTCCAGGCACGGGAGCCTCTGGCGCCGGCAGGGCGCGGGTCCGTTGTGCCCACCCGTTCCGCCCCTTGCGGAACGCCTGCCCACAACGGGGTGGGGGTGGGCATCGCCCCGGCGGAACGTATGCCCACAACGGGGGTGGGTGGGCACCGCCCCGGCGGAACGATTGCCCACAACGGCGGGGCGTCAGTGGCGGCGGGAGCGCCAGATCAGGAACAGTGCCGAGGCGATGGCCGCGGAGCGGAGGACCCACGGCCACGTCTCGGAGATCGCCGCGCCCATCGCCTCGCCGCCCGGGGCCACCGCCTCGCCCCAGCGGCCCTGGACACGGCCCCACAGCCAGAGGACGCCGGTCGCGGCGCTGAGGCCGGGGATCACGAGGACCGCGCCCTTGACCTCGCCCGGGGTCAGCCGGCGGGACGCGTACGCGAGGAGCCAGCCCGCCGCGAGGGCGACCAGCGAGCCGAAGACGGCGCCGCCGACCAGGAGCAGCGCGGCGAGCAGGACGAAGGGGTTCGCGAGGCGGGCGCGGGCCTTCGCCTCCCCGGACTCCCCGGCCTCCGGTGCCTCCTCCGGGGCCTTGCGGCGCCGGAGGAGACGGGCCAGGCGGCGGCGCTTCCCCTGTGCGGGGTCCTCGGCCGCGTCGTCCTCGTCCTCCGGCGGGGCCGGCGGCGTGAAGAGGTCGGGGCGCTCGATGCCGCCGACGAAGCCCGGGAAGCCGTCGTCGGCGTCGGGGTCGTCGGTGTCGGGGTCCGTCCCCCACCAGTCCGCCGCGCCGCCGGAGCGGCGGCGGACCGGGCCGTCGGGGCCTCGGTCGTCCTGCGCGGGGATCGCGGGACGCGCCGTACCGGGACGCGCGCCCCCCTCGCGGCCCGGCCGGCCCGGGCCCGCCGCGCCGGAGCCCCGCGCCTCACGGTCCGGGTCCGCTCCTGACGTCGACGCGCCCGAAGCCGGGTGCGGGTTTCGTGGACCGTCGGGCCCCGTGCGCGGCTTCGGCATCGGCCGCTCGTCCGAGGGGCCCGCGCGGTCCACGACCTCGTCCGGGGTGCCCAGGGACCCGAGGATGCCCCGTACCGCCGCCTCGCTCTCCTCGCCGTGCGTGGCGCGCCGGCGGTCGATCTCGTTCCGCAGGCCGGACACCAGCTTCATCCGGTCGCTCGCCGGCAGCTGCCGCTGCTGGGCCAGATCGCCGACCCGGCTCAGATAGTCGTAGACCAGACGGTCGCTCTCGATCCCCACGATGCCCCTCCACGGCCGGTTCGCCCGGTACGGCCCGACGTTAGCGCCTGGACAGCGGCTAACGTGGTCCGGATGGGGATCGGTGAGCTCGACCGGGAGGCGCACGTGCCCGAGGTAACTGGCGCCGGCGCGGCGCACCGCACGCTCGCGGAGGCGCTCCGCGCGCGGGGCGACGAGGGGCTCTCCGCGCTGCTGCGCGCGCGCCCCGACCTGCTGAGCCCCGTACCGAACGACCTGACGCAGCTGGCGACCCGCGCCGGCACCCGCGGTTCGGTGGTGCGGGCCCTGGAGCGGCTCGACCGTTTCGCGCTCCAGACGGCCGAGGCGCTGGCCGTGGCCCCGGACCCCGCCCCGTACTCCGTGCTCCTCGCGCTGCTCACCGGCGACGAGGGCGATCCGGAGATCGAGGCGGCGCTGCCGGGCGCGGTGGCGCTGCTGCGCGAGCAGGCGCTGGTGTGGGGCGAGGACGACCGGCTGCGGCTCGTACGGACCGCGCGGGAGCTCCTCGCGCCCTCGCCGCAGCACCCGTCGCCGACCGGGCTCGGACCGACGGTCGCGGAGGCGACGGCGGGGATGTCGCCGGGCCGCGTGCAGGAGATCATCGCGACGGCGGGGCTGACCCCGACGCACGATCCGGTGTCGGCGGTCGCGTCGCTGACGGAGCTGTTCACCGACCGGGCGCGGATGGGCGCGCTGCTCGACGAGGCGTCGCCGGAGGCCCTCTCCGTCCTGGACCGGCTGGTGTGGGGTCCGCCGTACGGCGAGGTGACGGCGAACCCGGCGCCTCCCGTGCAGTGGCTGCGCGACCGGGGCCTGCTGCTTCCGGTGTCGGCGCGGACGATGGTGCTGCCGCGCGAGGTGGCGCTGCACCTGCGGGGCGGGCGGGCGCACCGGGCGCCGGAGCCGGTGGCGCCGGTGGTGGGGGTGGCGCGCGAGTACCGTCCCCAGGTTGTGGACAGCGCGGCGGCCGGGCAGGCGTACGCGACGCTCGCGACGGTCGAGGAGCTCCTCAAGTCCTGGGACCAGGGCGGGCCGCAGGTCCTGCGGGCGGGCGGGATGGCCGTACGGGACCTCAAGCGGACCGCGGCGGCCCTGGACGTGTCGGAGCAGCTCGCCGCGTTCTGGCTGGAGCTGTGCTTCGGGGCGGGGCTGCTCGCCTCGGACGGCGAGGCGGACGAGCGGTACGCGCCGACGCCCGCGTACGACGACTGGCTCGACCTGCCGGCCGCCGAGCGCTGGGCCCGGCTGGTCGCGCCCTGGCTCATGGCGACCCGGGTCGCGGGCCTGGTGGGCGGCGCGGACGCGAAGGGCCGCACGCTGGCCGCGCTCGGCCCGGACCTGGACCGCGCGCCGGCGCCGGAGGTCCGGCACCGGGTCCTGGAACTCCTCGCGACCCTCCCGCCGGGCGCCGCGGTGGATTCCGAGACGCTGTTCGCGCGGCTGCGCTGGGAGCGGCCGCTGCGGGGCACGACGCAGGCGGGCCCGCCGCGGCCGACGGCCGGTACGGGGACGGGTACGGCGGCCGGCGCGACCACGCGCGGCGCGGCAGCTTCCGAGGACTCCCCGGCCACCGCGACCACCCTCGACGCCGCCCCCGACCCCGGCCTCCCCACCGACCTCCGTTCCCGGCTCGCACGCTGGACGCTCGCCGAGGCCGAGCTCCTCGGGCTCACGGGCAGGGCGGCGCTCGCGGCGCCCGCCCGGGCGCTGCTCAACCTGCCGCTCGCGGAGGCCGCGGCCCCCGCCGACCACGGCGGCCGGGTCGAACTGTCGGTGGCCGCCGGGCGGGCGGCGACCCTGCTCGCGCCGCTGCTCCCCGAGGCCGTCGACCACGTCCTGCTCCAGGCGGACCTGACGGCCGTCGCGCCGGGGCCGCTGCGGCGGCCGCTCGCCGACGCGCTCGCGGTCCTGGCGGACGTGGAATCGAAGGGTGGCGCGACGGTGTACCGGTTCACGCCCGGTTCCGTACGGCGTGCGCTCGACTCGGGGCGGTCGGCCTCCGACCTGCACGACTTCCTCACGGCGCACTCGCGTACGCCCGTGCCGCAGCCGCTGGCGTATCTGATCGACGACGTGGCCAGGAAGCACGGCCACCTGCGGATCGGGGCGGCCTCCGCGTACGTCCGCTGCGACGACGACACGGTCCTCGGCGAGATCCTGGCCGACCGGCGCTCCGCCGCCCTGGGCCTGCGCCGCCTCGCGCCGACGGTGCTGGCCGCGCAGACGGACCCGGCGTCGCTGCTCGACGGGCTGCGGTCGATGGGGTACGCCCCGGCCGCCGAGTCCGCGGAGGGCGACGTCCTGATCACCCGCGCCGACGCGTACCGCACCCCCGCCCGTACGGCCCCGGTACCCGTCCCCGACGGCCCGCCGGCCCCCGACACCACGCTCCTGGGCGCGGCGGTGAAGGCGATCCGGGCGGGCGACCGGGCGGCGACGGCGGTACGGAAGGAGCCGGCGACCCCCGCGACGGCGGCGGGCGGCCTCCCCCGCACCTCGGCCGCCGAGACCCTGGCGACGGTCCAGGCGGCGGCGATGACGGGTTCGGCGGTGTGGATCGGCTACGTCAACGCGGAGGGCGCGGCGAGCCAGCGGGTCATCGCCCCGGTCCGCGTGGAGGGCGGCTTCGTGACGGGCTACGACCACACGGCCGACGAGGTCCGCACGTACCCCCTGCACCGCATCACGGGCGTCGCGGAACTGGCGGACGACCAGGTCTAGCGCCTGGGGTTCACGAGGGCGCCGGGATCGATCTTCATCGAGAACGGCGCCTCGATCGCCGTCTCGCGTCCGGGCCGCCGCCTCCACGACGACGATGTCGGGGGGGGCGGCCCACTCCGACAACGGCCCCGGATCAGGCAGACTGGAGGATTGGCCGTCACCGAACGCGGCCCGGGAAGGATCTGATCGCACGTGAATGGGCCACTCATCGTCCAGAGCGACAAGACGCTGCTCCTGGAGGTCGACCACGAGCTCGCCGAGGCCTGCCGGCGGGCCATCGCGCCGTTCGCGGAGCTGGAGCGGGCGCCGGAGCACATCCACACGTACCGGGTGACGCCGCTGGGGCTGTGGAACGCGCGGGCCGCCGGGCACGACGCCGAGCAGGTCGTCGACGCGCTCGTCGAGTACTCGCGGTATCCCGTGCCGCACGCGCTGCTCGTGGACATCGCGGAGACCATGGCCCGGTACGGCCGGCTGACGCTCTCCAAGCACCCCACGCACGGGCTGGTCCTCACCTCCACCGACCGGCCGGTACTCGAGGAGATCCTGCGGTCGAGGAAGGTTCAGCCGCTCGTCGGGGCGCGGCTCGACCCCGACACCGTCGTCGTGCACCCCTCCGAGCGGGGGCAGATCAAGCAGACGCTGCTGAAGCTGGGCTGGCCCGCCGAGGACCTCGCCGGGTACGTGGACGGGGAGGCGCACCGGATCGACCTCGCCGAGGACGGCTGGTCGCTGCGGCCGTACCAGAAGCAGGCCGTCGACGGCTTCTGGCACGGCGGCTCCGGTGTCGTCGTGCTGCCCTGCGGCGCGGGGAAGACGCTGGTCGGCGCCGGTGCGATGGCTCAGGCCAAGGCGACGACGCTGATCCTGGTGACGAACACCGTCTCCGCCCGGCAGTGGAAGCACGAGCTGGTGAAGCGGACCTCGCTGACCGAGGACGAGATCGGCGAGTACTCCGGTACGCGCAAGGAGATCCGGCCGGTCACCATCGCCACCTACCAGGTGCTCACGACGAAGCGGAAGGGGATCTATCCCCACCTGGAGCTCTTCGACTCCCGGGACTGGGGCCTCATCGTGTACGACGAGGTGCACCTGCTGCCGGCGCCCGTCTTCAAGTTCACCGCCGACCTGCAGGCCCGGCGGCGCCTCGGGCTGACCGCGACCCTCGTCCGCGAGGACGGGCGGGAGTCCGACGTGTTCTCGCTGATCGGGCCGAAGCGGTTCGACGCGCCGTGGAAGGAGATCGAGGCGCAGGGGTACATCGCGCCCGCCGACTGCGTCGAGGTCCGGGTGAACCTGACCGACTCGGAGCGGCTCGCGTACGCGACGGCCGAGGCGGAGGAGAAGTACCGCTTCTGCGCGACGACGGCGACGAAGCGGAAGGTGACCGAGGCCCTGGTCAAGAAGTTCGAGGGGCAGCAGATCCTCGTCATCGGGCAGTACATCGACCAGCTGGACGAGCTCGGCGAGCACCTGGACGCGCCGGTCATCAAGGGCGAGACGTCGAACGCGCAGCGGGAGAAGCTCTTCGACGCCTTCCGCAACGGCGAGATCAACGTGCTGGTGGTGTCGAAGGTCGCGAACTTCTCGATCGACCTCCCGGAGGCCACGGTCGCGATCCAGGTCTCCGGCACCTTCGGGTCGCGCCAGGAGGAGGCACAGCGCCTCGGCCGGGTCCTGCGTCCGAAGGCGGACGGCCACCAGGCGCACTTCTACTCGGTGGTCGCCCGCGACACCATCGACCAGGACTTCGCGGCCCACCGCCAGCGCTTCCTGGCGGAGCAGGGGTACGCGTACCGGATCGTCGACGCGGACGAGCTGCTGGGCTGAGAAACGTGGAGGGCCCCGCACGAGGGCCCTCCACGTCGTTCGTCAGACCGCCGGGTTCAGGACCAGCTTCGCCTGGTTGTTGTCCGCGTTCGGGTCGAACGGGAAGCCCGTGCCGTACGGCGGCTTCAGGGCGATCGCGCCCTTCGCGCCGGTGACGACGGTGTCGACGCGCAGGTCGAACGGGAACGTCACGGTCTGCTTCTCGGCCACCCAGATCGGCAGCTGGCACACGTAGCGGGGCGCGCCGGTGCGCACCTCGCTCTCCCACCAGCCGCCGTCCGCGGTGCGGGGCTCGCAGGCGTCCGGCACCGTGGTGGCGGTCGCGCCCTGCGGGACCGTGACGTCGACGGAGCCGACCGGGTCGCCGGAGCCGAGGTTGGCGATCCAGGCCGGGCCGCGGTTGCGGAAGGTCACGTCCGCGCGGACCGTCTCGCCGGCGGCGGCGGTGAGCCGCGCGCCGCGGACGGCGAAGTCCGCGGTGTTGGTGACGCCGATCGACGCGACCGTGCCGTTGTTCCCCGGGTCGAGGTCCTCGGCGCCGCCGCGGGCGTTCACGCCGATGTCGATGCGCTCGGACAGCGCGTACGGGGCGGTCTTCGCCTGCAGCGCCGTCGGCAGGGTGAAGGAGCCGCCCGGGGCCACGACGTCGTCGAAGGCGCAGTCGATCTTGGTGAGCGGCTTGATCGTGCCCTCGCCGAGCGGCTCGCTGGTGCACTGCGGGGCGACCGTGCCGAGGTCGAGGCCGCGGGTGACGTAGAGGGTGACCTGGACGCCGTTCGCCGGCTCGTTGCCCTTGTTCACCGCGGAGACCGGCACGGGGACGGTGCTGCCCGCGGCGACGCCGGTCACGGGCGCGGCCTGGGTGACGACGAGGTCGGGGCCGGACGCGACCCGGACGGTGGTGGAGCTCCCGAACGCGGATATCGCACCGCTGTCGGTGTGGGCCGTGGCCCCGTACGTGATCTGGCCGGTGACGCCCGCCCCGGCGCCGGCGGCGGCGCGCAGCTTCAGCTCCACGGGGGCTTCGCCGGTCAGCGGCACCTCGGGGAAGGAGCAGATGTAGGTGATCCCCACCGGGGCGCAGGTGTCCGGCCAGGTGATGTCGGCGACGCCGGTCAGGCCGGAGGCGTCGACGGTGAGCTCGCCGTCGGTCACGCGGACATCGGGGTTGTCGTGGTACAGCCCCAGGCCGAGGGTGACGGTCTGGGCCTCGCCGCCGTCGATGCCCTTGGGCAGCGCGAGCTCCCAGGGAGACACGATCCACAGCTGGTCGCTGTTCGCGGCGGCCGGTGCGGCGGTCACGCCGACGGTGACCAGGCCGGCCGCGGTGGCGCACGCGGCGAGCCGCGCGAGACGGCCGAAGGAGGACTTCCTCATGATCTCCTGTGTTCCTCACTGCTTCGGGGACGGAGCGATGCGATGAGGAGACCGTCGAGGGCGGCGAAGAGTTGCACGCCGGAGCGGATTCAGTGGCTCCGGTGCGTCGGGCGGGGGTCGCGGACGCCCGCCTCGGCCGGGCCGTGGTCGCCCAGCAGGGCGACCGAGGCCGCCGCGCCGCCGAAGGCGCGTATCGCGCGCAGGGCGGTGGTGAGGCGGTGCGGACGGGGGACGGTGGTCACGAGGGTGAAGGTCGTCGCGGTCATGTCTCCATGATGGAATCCGGACATTGTCGACACATCGGTCTGGGGGGTGAACCGGTGTCCGCCTCGCGTCGGATCCCACCCCCTAGGGGGAAAGTGATTCGCCCCGGCCGACCGCCCGGAGTTAAACTCGTCGGCTTCCCCGCCTCCCGCTCGTGGAGCGCGCCGCCGCCCGGTCGGAAACCGGCGGCCACCTTGTCGTGTCCGCGTATCCACCTGCCCGGAGGCTGCACCGTGTCCGTGTCCGAATCCGATCCGCTCGCACGTGAGCGCGCCCATCTGACCTCCTCCCGCGCCGCGCTGCGCGCGATGCGCGAGGACGTCGAGGCGCTCGACATCAAGGACGTCACCGCGAACTGGGTCAACTCCCTGGTGCTGGGGCGGCAGATCGAGGACCGGATCAAGGCGCTCGCCGACCTCGCGGACACCCCGCTGTTCTTCGGGCGGCTCGACTACCTGCACACCACGCAGGAGGGGCAGCGCTTCTACATCGGGCGGCGGCACGTCCACGACGCCGACGGCGACCCGATGGTCATCGACTGGCGTGCGCCGGTCTCGCAGCCGTACTACCAGGCCTCGAAGAAGGACCCGCAGGACGTCGGGCTGCGGCGCCGCTTCGGGTACACGGGCGGCGACCTCACCGCGTACGAGGACGAGCACCTCTCCGACCCGGAAGAGCTCGAACACACCAGCCGGCTGCTCCAGGCCGAGATCGAGCGCCCCCGCGTCGGCCCCATGCGGGACATCGTCGCCACCATCCAGCCGGAGCAGGACGGGATCGTCCGCTCCGACCTGTCGGGGACGGTGTGCGTGCAGGGAGGCCCGGGGACCGGAAAGACCGCCGTCGGTCTGCACCGAGTCGCCTACCTGCTGTACGCGTACCGGGACCGGCTCGCCCGTACCGGCACGCTCGTCATCGGTCCGAACCGGTCCTTCCTCCAGTACATCGAGCAGGTCCTCCCCGCCCTCGGCGAGCTGGACGTCCAGCAGGCGACGGTCGACGACCTCGTCGCGCACGTCGAGGTGCGGGGCACGGACGAGGCGGCGACGGCGGTCGTGAAGGGCGACGCCCGGATGGCGGAGGTGCTGCGGCGGGCGGTCCGCTCGCACGTGACGCTGCCGACGGAGTCCCTGATGGTGGTGCGCGGATCCCGGCGCTGGCGGGTCCCGGCGTACGAACTGGAGGAGATGGTACGGGAGTTGCTCGGCCGCGACATCCGGTACGGCGCCGCCCGCGAGGCCCTCCCGCAGCGCATCGCGCACGCCGTCCTGGTCCGGATGGAGGAGGCCGGCGAGGCCCCCGACGACCGGGTGCAGAACGCCGTCGCGCGGAACACGGCGGTGAAGGCCGTCGTGAAGGAGTGCTGGCCGCTCGTCGAGCCCGCGAAGCTGGTGCTGCGGCTGCTGAGCGACGCCGACTTCCTCGCCGAGCACGCCGAGGGGCTGCTCACCGAGGACGAGCAGAAGCTGCTGCTGTGGGCGAAGCCCGCGCGGAGCGTGAGGACGGCGAAGTGGTCGGCGGCGGACGCCGTCCTCATCGACGAGGCGAAGGACCTGGTGGAGCGGACGCACTCGCTCGGACACGTGGTCCTCGACGAGGCGCAGGACCTGTCCCCCATGCAGTACCGGGCGGTGGGCCGCCGCTGCACGACCGGTTCGGCGACGGTCCTGGGCGACCTGGCGCAGGGCACGACGCCGTGGGCGACGGAGAGCTGGGCGCAGGCGCTCGCGCACCTGGGGAAGCCGGAGGCGCTGGTGGAGGAGCTGACCGCCGGTTTCCGCGTGCCGCGCGAGGTGATCGCGTACGCCTCGCGGCTCCTCCCGCACATGTCGCCGGGGCTCGCGGCGGTGGAGTCGGTCCGGGAGAACCCGGGCTCGCTCTCCGTCGTCCCCAGCGACGCGCTCGACGAGGACGTCGTCGCCGCCTGCGTGGAGGCGCTGACGCACGAGGGCTCCATCGGCCTGATCGCCGCCGACGCGCGGATCGCGCCGCTCGCGGAGGCGCTGACGGCGGCGGGTCTGGCGTACCTCTCCCCCGGCGAGGAGACGACGGCCGAGTCGCGCCTCACCCTCGTCCCGGCCTCGCTCGCGAAGGGTCTGGAGTACGACTACGTGGTCCTGGACGAGCCGGCGGCCGTCGTCGACGGCGAACCGGACGAGCGGACCGGCCTGCGACGCCTGTACGTGGCGCTGACCCGTGCGGTGTCGGGCTTGACGGTCGTTCACTCGGCGCCGATTCCGGAGCAGTTGGGCGCGCTGTGACCACCCCGCGCGTCGGAGCGCTGCACCACGTCGAGCTGTGAATGGAGGACCTGGAGCGGGCCGAGCGGAGCCTCGGCTGGCTGCTCGGGGCTCTCGGCTACGCGCCCTTCCAGTCCTGGGAGGGCGGCCGCAGCTGGGCGCTCGGCTCCTGCTACCTGGTGGTCGAGCAGTCCCCGGCCCGTACGTCGGACCGGCACGACCGCCTCCGGCCGGGCGACACTCGTCTTCGAAGCGTGCCGCCAGGCGTCGCGTCGTTCCTGCAACGCCCCGTTGTAGAGGAAGCAGTGATCACGCAGCATCCCGCCGAGCGCGATCCGCTGGCCCACGGTGGGCCGCATGAGGAACTTGTACGCACGAATCATCCGACCCACCCCCCTCAAGCCGCTACGGCCACCCTAGAACGGGCCATCGACACCAACGGCTCTCTGGCGACAAGTCGCCATATTTGGGAGGGCCAACCGCCCCGACCGGCGAGGACCGGGCCGTGATCCGTCGAACAGGCCCTGAGGGCTCAGAGCAAGGCCGTGAACTCGGGCAGCGCCTGCGTCCACGTGCGGTGGGCGACGGAGGCGAGGACCGGGTTCTTCCCGCGGTAGTAGTGCTCCGTCACGACGCCCCAGCACAGGGCCCAGCCGCGGCCGCGGGCCCAGGTGGCGTCGTCGACCTCGGCTGCCTCGTGGAAGAGGGGCCGGGTGTCGGGGGTGAGCAGGGACCAGGCGGCCATGAGGTCGACGGCCGGGTCGCCCGTACCGAGCGCGCCGAAGTCGATGACGGCGTGGAGGCGGCCGTCGCGGGTGAGGAGGTTGCCGGGGAGCAGGTCGCCGTGCTGCCAGACGGGGTCGCCCTGCCAGGCCGGGAGCCGGAGCACCGACTCCCAGGCGGCGGTGGCGGCCTCGGCGTCGAGGGTGCCGTCCGCGCCGAGGGCGTGGACGGCGGGCACCATGGCGCCCTCCTCCCAGTCGGTGACCGGGCCGCCGCGGGACGCGTGGGGTCCGCCGGTCGCGTCGACACCGCGCAGGGCGACGCCGAAGCGGCCCAACGCGACGGCGGCGTGGGCGAGATCGGCGATCGGCGCGTTGTACGCGTCGTCGCCGTCGAGCCAGGCGAACACCGACCAGCCCCGGTCGTACCCCTCCCCGGGCCGACCGTGACCGACGGGCACGGGGACGGGGAGGGTGAGGTGGGGCGCGAGGTGCGGCAGCCAGCGCTGCTCCTTCTCGGCGTGCCCGGCGGCCCAGTCGGCCTTCGGCAGCCGTACGGCGAGGTCGTCCCCGAGCCGGAACATCGCGTTGTCGGTGCCGGCGGAGTTCACCTCCCGTACGGGAAGGTCCGCCCACTCGGGGAACTGGGCGGCGATCAGCCGCTCGACGAGGGCCACGTCGATACCGGTGGAGGTCATGCGCGCGAGGCTAGCGATCAACCACTGTGCGGGCCACGGGATTTCGGCTCCCTCGGCCGGTCCAGGATCAGATCGCCGGCGCGGGCGAGGACCTCGGCGCGGGTGCGGCCGTCGTGGTCGGCGGCGAGGAAGTGGTGCCCGATGGCCACGCAGAAGGCGAGGAGGGAGCGGGCCTCGACCTCGTCGGGGTCGGCGCAGAAGGTGCCGATCATCTCGCGGAGCAGCTCCATGCGCCGGTTGTCGACGCGGCGCAGGCGCTCGGCGACGGCCTCGTCGCGCCGGGCCCAGTCGCGGACGGCGAGGTCGATGGGGCGCAGCCGGTCGCCGGAGAAGGTGAGCATGCCGGCGAGCGTGATGAGGGCCCTCGGGTCGCCGTCCTCGTCCTGGCGGACGCGGTCGATGACCTGGTCGGCGGCCTCCCGCTCCCAGGTGTCGAGCATGGCGGCGAGGAGGGCGTCGCGGTCGGCGAAGTAGCCGTAGAAGCCGCCTTTGGTGACGCCGAGGCGTTTGGCGAGGGCCTCGACGCGGACGGCGTCGGGGCCGCTGTCGGCGAGGACGGTCAGACCCTCCTCCACCCAGCGTTCGCGTGGTGTGCGTGCGGCGCCCACGGTGTGTCCTCCCTCACTCGGCGACCGAATATACGCCTCCGTACATCGGGTCTGGCATGGTTGACCTCGTCGTTATACGCAAGCGTATAGAACGCAGGGGAAAGGCGGCGGCGGTCATGAGGCTTCCCGTCAGCGAGCACACCGGTCGGCCGTGGCGGATCCACGAGTACGTCCCCGACTTCACGACCCTGGACGTCTGGTCCTTCCGCACGCCGGGCGCGGGGCCCGACGACTTCCGGCTCGCGCTCGACGTGATCAGGGCCGGCGCCGGCCCGTCGAGGCAGTCCGGGCCGACCGCGTTCCTGTTCGCGGTGCGCTGGAAGCTGGGTGCCCTGCTCGGCTGGGACAAGCCGCAGGAGGGCCTCGGCCCCCGGGTCCGGTCACTGCGCGAGCGCATGCCGGAGGACCTGACGGCGACGGCGGACCCGACCCCGGGACCGGGCCCGTTCACCTCCCTGTACGAGCTGCACGACGAGTGCGCCCGGGAGCTGGCGAACAAGACCGTCCACGGGGTCATGCACCTGGGCTGGGTGGAGACCGCCGACGGCGGCCACGAACTCCGCATGGCGGTCCTGGTCAAGCCCAACGGCCGCTTCGGCCGCCTCTACATGGCCCTGATCGCACCCTTCCGGTACGCGATCGTCTACCCGGCGATGTCCCGCCAGTGGGAAGCGGCCTGGCGCGACCGGGACCGGCTGCTCCGGTAGCGGCCAGGGCCTGTCCGACCCTGATCCGCCGGACAGGCCCTAAAGGGTGTCGACCGCCTCGCGCCAGGTGCGGACCGCCGCCGCCGAGACCGGGGCGGTCCAGCCCTGGGGGCGGGCCGCGCCGCCGATGTGGAAGGCGGTGAGGCCCGCCGCGCGGAGGGTCGGGAGGTGGTCGAGGCGGAGGCCGCCGCCCACGAGGATCTGGGGCTCGTAGCCCGGCTCGCCCGTGCGGGCCGCTTCGGCCCTCAGGGTGGCGAGACCGTCGTCGACGCCCGTGGCGGCGCCCGCCGTCAGGTAGGTGTCGAGGCCCGGCAGGTCCGCGAGGCGCTTGCGGAGGCCGTCGCGGTCGGCGGCGCGGTCGATCGCCCGGTGGAAGGTCCAGCGGCAGCCGTCCAGGACGGCGATCAGGCGCTCCACCGCCACGAGGTCCGGCTCGCCGTCCGCGGTGAGGAAGCCGAGGACGAACTCGTCGGCGCCCGCCGAGCGGAGCTCCTCGGCCCGGGCGACCAGGGCGTCGACGTCGCCCGCCGCGAAGCCGTCGGCGAGGCGGAGCATCACGCGCAGCGGGATGTCCACGGCGGCCCGGATCGCGGCGAAGGACGCCGTGGACGGCGTGAGGCCGTCCGCGGCCATGTCGGTGACGAGTTCGAGCCGGTCGGCGCCACCGGTCTGGGCTGCGACCGCGTCTTCCTCGTCGAGGGCGATCACCTCAAGGACAGCACGGTTGCTCATCTCGCCCATTCCTCCATGAATGACGACTACAGGTCTAGTCCAATGACCAGACTAGCCGTGCGCGTGACCTCCCGCATCGTGCCCCGCCTCACCCGTCCCACCCTTCTCGGTGGTGGCCGGAGCCGGTGCCTTCCCGTTCGCGCCCGCCGTCACCGTGAAGGACGCCGTCCTGACCTTGCCCTCGTGCTGGAAGTCGAGGAACAGGCGGTACGTGCCCGCGCTGGGGGCCGTCGCCGTGAAGGAGACGTCCGGGCCGGGGCCGCCCTCGTTCGGGTGCACGTGGAGGTAGGCGAGGTCGCCGTCGCGCAGGGCGACGAGGTGGCCGTACGCGCCGAGGTACGGCTCCAGGTCGGTGACCGGCTTCCCGCCCTTGGTGACGGTGAGGCGGAGCTCGCCCGCCTTGCCCGGGTCCAGGACTCCGCCCAGGCGGACCTGGTAGCCGTCGACCGTCGCGGTCGGGGCCACGGCCGGCAGCGGCTTCGGGGCGTAGGCGCCCGGGACCGACAGGTCCGCGCCCAGCGTGATGCCCTGGGCGCCGGGCGCGGCGGGCTTGAAGTCGGCGAAGGCCTTGTAGCCGCCGGCCGCCGGCAGGTCCGCGTCCACCGACCAGGTGCCGTCCGCGGCCTTCACCGGGTGCAGGTGGCGGAAGGTGTTGAGGTCGCGCGAGGCGACGATGAAGTGCAGTTCCTTGCCGTGCTCGGTGGTGAAGGCGGTGACCTTCCTGCCGGCCGCGTCCTTGATGGAGAACTTCAGGGTGCTCCGGCCCGTGGTGGGCGCGGGCGTCTCCATGGCCAGGGTGTAGCCGTCCTGGGAGATCTGGAGGCCGCCCGGGAGCGACGAGGCCGCCGTCGCCGCCTCCTCGCCGTGGCCCGCGTGGCCGCCTTCCGTCTTCTTCTGCGGTTCCTGCGCCGCGTGCTCGCCGTGACCCGCCTTCTGCGGCTCCTCGACGGGGCCGACCCCCTTGCCGACCCCGTACGCGGTCCCGAAGGTCGCGGCGAGCGCGGCGGCAAAGGCAGTGATCTTCACTCCGGTGTTCATGACTGCTCTCCCGTACGTGGGTGCGTGGGTCCGTGGGTGGCATGCGGGTGGCACGTGAGGGGGCATTCGTTCACCCGATGCACTTCACCATACCCCTGGGGGGTATCAAGTCAAGTCGGTCCCGCACTTGCGCCGGATACCACCGGGGGGTATACATGACCTCACAACCGAATACCCCCCGAGGGTATCGGTCACAGGAACCGACCGAGGAGGAAGCCATGGGCTCCTGCTGCACCCCCGACAACAGCTGCTCGACCACGGAGACCACCGCCGTCGCGGTCGCCGACAGCACCGTCACCGTCTACGCCGTCTCCGGCATGACCTGCGGCCACTGCAAGTCCGCGATCACCAAGTCCGTCAGCGCCCTCGACGGCGTCATCTCCGTCGACGTCGACGTCGCCGGCGGCCTGGTGACCGTGACCACCGGCGGCGAGCCCGACGACGCCGCGATCACCGCGGCCGTCGACGACGCGGGCTACGAGCTGACCGGCCGGGCCTGATCCGCCGCCGGGCAGACCGACACCCCACCGGCGTCCCCCGTCCCGGTACCCGACGGTCCGCCCGGCAGGCGGACACCGCCCGCACCACCCCGGCCGCCGGGGCCCGACCTCCCCCAAGCTCTCGGCTTCGCTCGAGCAGGGGGTACCCCCACGCCCGGGCCCCGGCCCCCGAACCCCGCCACACCGAGGAGCAGGAAATGACCACGACCACTCCGGGCACCGCCCAGGTCGAGCTCGCCATCGGCGGCATGACCTGCGCCTCGTGCGCGGCCCGCATCGAGAAGAAGCTCAACCGCATGGACGGGGTCGAGGCCACCGTCAACTACGCCACCGAGAAGGCGAAGGTCACCTTCGACGCCGACATCGACGTCGCCGACCTGATCGCCACCGTCGAGGCCACCGGCTACACCGCCCAGGAGCCGCAGCCCGAGCGCCCGGCCGCCGACGGCGGGCCTGAGGGCCCCTCCGACGAGGAGAAGGCCGACGAGGAGCTGCGGCCCCTCAAGCAGCGGCTGATCACCGCCGTCTCGCTCGCCGTGCCCGTCATCGCGATGGCGATGATCCCGGCGCTGCAGATCGAGTACTGGCAGTGGCTGAGCCTCACGCTCGCCGCGCCGGTCGTCGTCTACGCCGCCTGGCCCTTCCACAGGGCCGCCTGGACCAACGCCAAGCACGGCGCGGCCACCATGGACACCCTGATCTCGGTCGGCACGATCGCCGCGTTCCTCTGGTCGCTGTGGGCGCTGTTCTTCGGGACCGCCGGTACGCCGGGCATGACGCACCCCTTCGAGTTCACGATCGCCCGCACCGACGGCGCCGGGAACATCTACCTGGAGGCCGCGGCCGGCGTCACCGCCTTCATCCTGGCCGGCCGGTACTTCGAGGCCCGCTCGAAGCGCAAGGCGGGCGCCGCGCTCAAGGCGCTGATGCAGCTGGGCGCGAAGGAGGTGACCGTCCTCAAGGACGGCCGCGAGGTCACCGTACCCACCGCCGAACTCCAGGTCGGGGACCGCTTCCTGGTCCGCCCGGGCGAGAAGATCGCCACCGACGGCACCGTCGTCGAGGGCTCCTCCGCCGTCGACGCCTCGATGCTGACCGGCGAGTCCGTGCCCGTCGAGGTCTCCGTCGGTGACTCCGTCACCGGCGCCACCCTGAACGCCGGCGGCCGCCTCGTCGTCGAGGCCACCCGCGTCGGCTCCGACACCCAGCTCGCCCGCATGGCGAAGCTCGTCGAGGACGCCCAGAACGGCAAGGCCGCCGCCCAGCGCCTCGCCGACAAGATCTCGGCCGTGTTCGTGCCGATCGTCATCGCCCTCGCGCTCGGCACCCTCGGCTTCTGGCTCGGCACCGGACAGGGCCTCACCGCCGCCTTCACCGCCGCCGTCGCCGTCCTGATCATCGCCTGCCCCTGCGCCCTCGGCCTCGCCACCCCGACCGCCCTCATGGTCGGCACCGGCCGCGGCGCCCAGCTCGGCATCCTCATCAAGGGCCCCGAGGTGCTGGAGTCCACCCGCAAGGTCGACACGATCGTCCTCGACAAGACCGGCACCGTCACCACCGGCCGGATGACCCTCATCAAGGTCCACACCGCCGACGGAGTCGACGAGACCGACGTCCTGCGCCTCGCCGGCGCCCTGGAGCACTCCTCCGAGCACCCCATCGCCCAGGCCGTCGCCACCGGCGCCGCCGCCAAGGTCGGCACCCTGCCCACCCCCGAGGACTTCGTGAACGTCCCCGGTCTCGGTGTCCAGGGCATCGTCGAGGGCCACGCCGTCCTCGTCGGCCGCGAGAAGCTCCTCGAAGAGTGGGCCATGGCCCTCCCGGCCGGGCTCAAGTCCGCGAAGGACGAGGCCGAGCAGGCCGGCAAGACCGCCATCGCGGTCGCCTGGGACGGCGAGGCGCGCGCGGTCCTGGAGGTCGCCGACGCCATCAAGGAGACCAGCGCCGAGGCGATCAGGCGGCTCCGCGCCCTCGGTCTCACCCCGATCCTGCTCACCGGTGACAACAAGGCGGTCGCCGAGTCCGTCGCCGCCGAGGTCGGCATCGACGAGGTCATCGCCGAGGTCATGCCGCAGGACAAGGTCGACGTCGTCAAGCGCCTTCAGGGCGAGGGGCGTTCGGTCGCCATGGTCGGCGACGGCGTCAACGACGCCGCCGCGCTCGCCCAGGCCGACCTGGGTCTGGCGATGGGCACCGGCACGGACGCCGCGATCGAGGCCGGCGACCTGACCCTCGTACGGGGCGACCTGCGGGCCGCGGCCGACGCGATCCGGCTCTCCCGCAAGACCCTCGGCACCATCCGCTCGAACCTCTTCTGGGCCTTCGCCTACAACGTGGCCGCCCTGCCGCTCGCCGCGGCCGGACTGCTCAACCCGATGATCGCGGGCGCGGCCATGGCCTTCTCCTCGGTCTTCGTGGTCGGCAACAGCCTCCGCCTGCGGGGCTTCCAGGCCGCCGACCGCTGACGAACTCCCTTCCGCGCCTATCTCCGAGGAGCCCGCCGTGGCCGGTTACGGACAGCACAAGGAAGACATCATCAGACGCCTGAGGCGCATCGAGGGCCAGGTCAGGGGCGTGCAGCGGATGGTCGACGAGGACGTGTACTGCATCGACGTCCTCACCCAGGTCTCCGCCATCAACGCGGCCCTCCAGTCCTGCGCGGTGGCCCTCCTGGACGAGCACCTCAGCTGCTGCGTCACGGAGGCCATCGCCCAGGGCGGGGACCAGGCGAAGGTGAAGGTGGGCGAGGCGTCGAAGGCGATCGCCCGGCTGATCCGGACGTGACGACGCAGTGAAGCAGGACCTCGCAGTGTCAACCGCTCTTGCGTGAAGGGCAGTCGGCGGACAGCGTGAGACTCAGCCGGAGACAGAGGCCGAGCAGCTGGCGGAGGAGCACCAGCTCCACCGATCCGGGCAGACCGGAGTCGCAGACCTTCGCGCAGGGGCGGTTCTTCATGAGGGTCGACATCCTGCCATCGTACCCCTGGGGGGTATACCTGGGCGGGGGAAGCGGCCCGTACGATGAGCCGCCCGTAGGGGAGGGGATGCACGTGCGCCGGCTGGGAGAGCTGGAGGCCGAGATCATGGACCGACTGTGGGCCTGGCAGCGGCCCGCCACGGTCCGCGAGATCGTCGACGACATCAATCGGGGACGGCGGGTCGCCTATACGACGGTGATGACGGTCGCGGACATCCTGCACCGCAAGGGCTGGCTCCGCCGCGAGAAGTCCGGGCGGGCCTGGCTGTACGAGCCGGTCCGCAGCCGCGAGGAGTACACGGCGGGCCTGATGCGGGACGCCCTCGGCGACAGCCAGGACCGCCCGGCCGCCCTCCTCCGCTTCGTCGAGGTCATCTCGGACGAGGACATGGCCGCCCTCGACGCGGCCCTCCGCGCCACACGGGCGGACCAGGGCCCGCGGACGGGAGGCGGGGCCCGTCCCGAGAACGGGGCCGGCGCGTGAACCATCACCTGCTCGTGCCGCTCGGGCTCGCGCTGCTCACCGGACTCCTCGTGCCCCTCCTGCTCGTCCGGGCCCGGTGGGCCCAGCAGGTGCCGCGGCTCGCGCTCGCCGTGTGGGCCGCGTGCGGCGCCGGCTTCGCGGCCGCGGCCGCACTGCTGCCCGCCCAGCTGGTCCTGACGGCCGACAGCAGCCACCGTCTCGCGGACATGCTGTTCACGCTCCGGCCGCCCACGCTCGGCCAGCTCCGGAACCTCGACGGGCGCGAGCTGTTCGCGTTCTCCCTCTCGCTCCTCGTCCTCTCGCTGCCCACCGCCGCGTTCGCCCGCGCTCTCGCCAGGGCCCGGCGGGTGCGGACGCGGCACGCCGGGGTGCTGCGGCTCGTCGGCCGGTACGACCCAGCGCTGCGGGCCACGGTCCTGGACGACGACCGGCCGGCCGTCTACTGCCTGCCGGGCCGTTCCCGCCGGGTCGTCGTCTCCTCCGGTGCGGTGCACACCCTCACCCCCGCCCAGCTGGCGGCGGCCCTCGCGCACGAGCGGGCGCACATCGCGGGGCGGCACCACCTCCTGGTCGCGGCGGCGGAGGCCTTCGCGGCCGTCTTCCCGCACCTCCCGCTCGCGCGCCAGGGCGGGACCGCCGTACCTCTGCTGCTCGAAATGGCCGCGGACGACCGGGCCTTGCGCCGGTGTACGCGGGACGCGCTCGCGACGGCGCTGTACGCGCTGGCCTCGGGGCGGGCGCCGCGGTCGGCGTTCGCCGCGGGCGGGCCGTCGGCGGCGCTGCGCATGCGGCGCATCCTCACCCCGCACAGCGCCGGACACCCCGTGCTGCGCGGGCTCCTCACGATCGCGGCGGCCGCCCTCGCGATGGCCCCCTTGATCGTCGCCTGCTGCTCGTTCCCCCAGTAATCGTGAACACCGTTATTTACTAAGCGAATTCGTAGATTTCGCATCGGTCACGAACTACGTAATACGCCGCTATTGTAGGTACGTTGGGGCTCGGACTCGGCACGTCGAAGGGTGCAAAACCAATGCAGCTCGCTGGCGTTCGTACGGCAGCGGCCGGCGACGCGACGACGATATCCAGACTGCTTGCCGACATCATCCGGAGCAGCTATGCCGGAATACTGGACGAAATCCCGATGCGGCGGCTGATCTCGGCCCAATGCGCACTCCCCCGCATACGCGCGGAAATTGAAATTCCGGGGGGCGCGCCCGGATGGCTCGGCTGGCTGGTCGCCACGGACGCGGAGGGCACGATCGTCGGCGTCGCCGCGGGCGGTGTCCCCGTGCCGGGCGAGGGCGAGGTGTACGCGCTGGCGGTGGAGCCGGGTTCGCGCCGCGCCGGGGTCGGTACGGCCCTGCTCGCCGCCGCGACCGAGCGGATGCGCGGCTACGGCGCCCGGGAGCAGCGGGTGGAGCTCCCGGCGACGGCCGATCCGGCGCTCCCCTTCTACTCCCGCCTGGGCTTCGCCGCCCTCTCCGAGAGACGGTGGAGCCGGCCGCTCGCCTGAAGCCCACCGTGGCAGATCCACGCCATCGCGTGTTCACGCAGCCCGATCCGGTGGATCGGGGTTCGTTCCCCAGGTCAGGATGGGTTCAGCGGCGCGGGCCCGGCGGCACGGGTTCCTCGTCCGGACGGCATGGACCGAGCGAGCCCCTGGAGGAGCGATGCACACACCGATCGGCACTTCCCTGCCCGTGGTGCCCGCAGCGCTCGCTCCGGTCCTGCCGTCCCGATACGGCCTCGACCAGGAGCCCGGCCCCGGCGCCGGCATCCGGGTCACCGCCGACACCCTCCCGGGGCTCGAATCGGTCTCCCCCGCCGACGAGAACTCGGTCTGGCTGCACGACGCCCTGCTCGGCCCGCACAGCGCGGACATCGTCCGCTATCTCAGCCTCGCCCGCTCCACCGGCGGACCCGTCCTCGACCTCGGCTCCGGCGCCGGGCGGCTCGCCGTCCCGTTCGCCCGGCACGGCTTCGCCGTGGAAGCCGTGGACCGGGACGCCTCGGCCCTGGAGCGCCTCGAAGGCTGGGCCCGCAGGATCGGTCCGCAGGTGGCCGGGCTCGTCGTCACCCATCGCGCGGAGCTCACCGAGCTCCGTCTGGAGGGCAGCTACCGGCTCGCGCTGCTCGCGGGCGCCATGGTCACCGCCGTCCCGCCGGACAGCCGTCCGGGGCTGCTCCGGGAGGTCGCCGCCCATCTGGAGACGGGCGGGGCGCTCGCCCTCGACTACACCGCGCACCAGCTGCCGGGGCTGGTCGCGGAGCCGCGGCGGACCTGGGCCTTTCAGGTGCCGCGCTTCGACGGGATCGACGAGTGGGTGGTGGCCCGGCAGGTGTTCGACCTGCCGTCGATGAGCGAGCGGATCACGTACTACGCGGCCAGGACCGGCAAGCTCTCCTCGGAGCGGGTGGTGCTGACCACCGACAAGTGGATCGTCGACCCGGAGCGGCTCGCGGCCGAGCTGCACTCGGCGGGGCTGCACATCGAGGGCCGGCGGCGGCACCGTATCGACGAGCGGACCGAGTCCGTCCTGCTCGTGTGCAGGGCGGACGACTGACCGATACGAACCTGCCCACGTTGACGAGCAAGAGGTACGATGCCCACAAAAGTTTGAGCCGACCAGGTGGCGGGCGGAGAAGATGGCAGTCGTGGAAGAGCTGACGGGCCGCGAGGCGGTGATCCAGCGCCTGCGCGATGTCGGGCTGCGGGTCACGGGCCCGCGCCTGGAGGTGCTCACGGTGCTCGCCGCCGGCGGCCATCTCGACGTCGAGGCGATCACCACGACCGCCCGCGAGCGGCTCGGCACGCTGACCAGCCAGGCCGTGTACGAGATGCTGCGGCACTTCCAGGAGACCGGCCTGGTCAGCAAGTTCGACCGGCCGGGCCTGCCCGCCGTCTTCGAGATCTCGGGACCGGCCCACCAGCACGCCCTGTGCACCTCCTGCGGCCGGGTGGAGAACGTCTCCGCGACCGCCCCCGCACCGCCCCGGGGCGCCCTGCCGCAGTGGCGGGTGGACGACGCGGAGGTCGTCTTCAAGGGCCTGTGCCCCGACTGCGCGGCGGCCGTCACTGCCTCCTGAGGCGCGGTCAACATCGTGCGTGTCGTTCGAATTTGTGGCAGGGTCTAGCGGGGCGATTCAACAGGGTCCGCGTGGATCCGAGGGGAGTCTGCTGCGCCGTGTCCAGAAACATCGCCGTGACCCGCGCGGGTAGCGATCAGGCTCTCGCCGTCTACCAGGAACTGCGCGCCCGCCCCGAGGCCGGCTTCGACGAGGTCGCGGACCGTTTCGAGCTCTCCGCCGACGAGCGGGAGCGATGTCGCTGCGAACTCGCCTCCTTAGGGCTGACCACCCCCCGTGATCTCTCGGAACCCGCCGTCCACACGGTCGTCGACCCCGATGTCGCCCTGCTCCGGCTGCTGCGCCGGGAGCGCGACCGGCTCCAGGACCGCCTCGCCGCGACCAGCCGCGCGCACACCGCCCTCGAAGCCCTCGCCGGACCGTTCCTCCGCGCCGGGGCCGCGCCCCGCTCCGAGGTCGAGGTGGAGATCGTCACCGACCCGCAGCGAGTGCTGCGCGAGCTGTCGGACCTGACGGAGACCGTCCGCACCGCCGTCCACGTCATGCACACCGGCTCCGTACGGCGCGAGGACATGGCCGCCGAGCTGGAGCGCGACCGCTCGCGGGCCGCCCGCGGGGTGCGGGTCCGCGCCATGTACAGCCGCCGTGTCGGCACCGTGCCCGAGATGACCCAGCACCTGGAGGACCGGGCGGCGCTCGGCGTGGAGCTGCGCCTCTCCCCCGTCGTCCCGATGAACATGGTCCTGGCCGACGAGAACTTCGCCCTGCTGCCGACGGACCCGCACGACCCGGACTCGCCCACCATCCTCGCCCGCGGCCCGGGACTGGTCCGCTCGTACCTCGCGCTGTACGAGTACTGCTGGCAGGCCGCCTCCCGGTACGGCGAGGAGCCCGCGGAGGCCGGCGGCGACGGGCTCTCGGACCAGCAGCGGGCCGCTCTGCACATGCTCGCCTCCGGCATCAAGGACGAGCAGATCGCCCGCAGCCTCGGGGTCTCGCTGCGGACGGTGAGCCGCCTCCTGTCCGAGGTCATGCAGGAGCTGGGGGCGGCCAGCCGCTTCGAGGCCGGCGTCAAGGCGGCCCGGCTCGGGCTGCTCGACGGCGAGGGGCCGGAACCCGTGGCCTAAGACTTGATCCGTAAGTCACGAAGGAGGTACGGACTGCATCCGGGCGGCTGGTCCGGGCGCTCCGGCGTGGTCACCTTGCGGTGGCTCATCCGGGGTTGCTCGGGGCCGGTCCGGAGTTCGGTGAGCAGAGGCCGGCAGTTCAGCTGGCTGCCGCAGGCGCTGTACCGGCAAGCCGGTGGTCAGAACCTCACGCGGTTGACTCACACTGGCCGTCTTCTCGGCCGTCACCGATCGTACCGCACCTATAACTCAATGAATTGCTGAACGCCTCTTGGGACGGGGCGACTCGAAGAATGAGGGGAGTCACTTCGCCATGACCACCGCGGGCGACGGCATCGGGGACGGTACGAGCGGCGTCCTGCTGGACGTGTACCAGGAGTTACGTCGCCGGGGCGTCTCGGACTTCGAGGAGGTCCGCAAGGAACTCGGGCTCGCTCCGGAGGAGTACGAGCGATGTCGCCGCGAACTGCTCGCCCTGGGCCTGATCGTGCCCACGGGGCAGGTGCACGCCACCATCGCCGCCGTGCAGGACGGCAGCTGGCGGTCCGAGACGGACTCGGTGGCGGCGATCGACCCGGAGATCGCGCTGTTGCGGCTCCTGGAGCGGGAGCGGGAGCGGCTGCGGGAGCATCTGGCCGAGGCGGACGAGGCGTACAGCACGCTGGAGATCCTCGCGGGTTCCTATCTGCGGGCCGAGGCGCTGACCCGGGCGGAGGCGCATGTGGAGGCGCTGACCGACTACCGCAGGATCCAGCAGGCCATCGAGGACATCACCGATGTGATGCAGGAGAGTTCGGCCTCGCTGCACCCGGGGACGCCGGGCCGGCAGAACCCGGAGCTGATGCTCGACCGGGACCGGCGGCAGCTCGCCAACGGGGTGCGGGTGCGCGCCATCTACGGCCGGCAGGAGGCCACGGACCCGCAGATGGAGAAGTTCCTCGGGCAGCGGGCCGAGCTGGGGGTGGAGATCCGGCTGGCGCCGGTGGTGCCGATGAACCTGATCATCGCCGACCAGCAGTTCGCGCTGGTGCCGATCCGGCCCGAGGAGCCGGGCGAGGGCGCGATCCTGGCGCGGGGCAGCGCACTCGTACGGCCGTATCTGAGCCTGTACGAGCACTGCTGGCACACGGCGACCCCGTACGGGAACGAGGCGGTGGCGGAGGCGGGCGGCGACGGGCTCTCGGAGCAACAGCGGGCCGCGCTGCACATGCTGGCCTCGGGGATGAAGGACGAGCGGATCGCACGGACGCTCGGGGTGTCGCTGCGGACGGTCAGCCGGATGATTTCGGAGCTGATGCAGGAGCTGGGGGCGACGAGCCGTTTCGAGGCGGGCGCGCGGGCCGTGCGGCTCGGCTGGCTGGACTGATTCTTTTCGGGAAGGCGCTGTTTCAAGAACGCAGCAGGGCCCCGCAATCGTGGCAGCGATTGCGGGGCCGTGCGCGTCCTTGCGGGTCCTTGCGAGTTCCTTGCGGGTCCTTGCGGGTCCTTGCGGGTCCTTGCGGGGAAGCGTTTCCGGAATTCCTGGGGGAATTACCCGGTGATCGGGCTCAGTTGGTGGGGGTCGGGTTCGGCGGAACGATCGGCCAGCCGTTGTCGTCCGCGACACCGGCGACGGTCTGGGGGGCGACCGGGGCGCTGTCGGGGGAGACGGCGAAGGCGGCGCCGGCCGCGACCGCCGTACAGGCCACCAGCGCGACCACGAACTGGCGGACGGCCTTGCGGATACCGGAGCTCTGCTGAACGGACATGATTCCTCCAGGACTTGGAATATCAATTCCGTCTTCCGGGGCCCGTGCCGCCGGGCGTTCCCTGAAGACATCTCCATTCTGTCCCGGCCCCCGAATCGAATCCAGGGATTCTCTCTGCGTGGACCCGCCATGGCGTGGATGCGTCAATGCGCCATCAGGACAACGGAATTGACGCATCCGGAGCTCGCCATACCTTTGGTCGAACCAAAAGAGGTGCTAGACTTGTGCTACGGCCTTCTCGTTCCTCCAGGAGAGAGAGGCCGCCGGGGCAGGGGCGTGCCGCCGCCCCTGCCCCACCCCCCGCTCCAGCGCCCCCCGGTAGACCTCGATGGTCCGGCCGGCCGACGCCCGCCAGCTCATCCCGCGCGCGTGACGCACCGCCGCCGCCCCCATCGTCTCCACGGCCTCCGGATGCGCCGCGAGCCAGCGCAGCCGGCGCGCGTACTCCACGGGGTCGTGGCCCCGCACGAGCAGCCCCGTCACCCCGTCCCACACCGCCGTCGGCAGCCCGCCGACCGCCGCCGCGAGCACCGGCGTCCCGCAGGCCTGCGCCTCCACCGCCACCAGACCGAAGGACTCGCTCCGCGACGGCACCACAAGCACGTCCGCCGCCCGGTACCAGTCCGCGAGCCGCTCCTGCGGTACGGGAGGGCAGGACCGCAGTACGTCGGTGACCCCGAGCTCCTCCGCGAGCCGCCGGGCCGAACCCCGCTCCGTCGCACCCGAGTGCCCGCCCACCACCGGCACCAGGAGCCGGCGACGCAGCTCCGGCGCCTCCCGCAGCAGCTCCGCCACCGCCCGTACGAGCACGTCCGGGCCCTTCAGGGGCTGGATGCGGCCGGCATAGAGCGGCACGAACGCCTCGGCCGGAAGCCCGAGCCGGGCCCGCGCCGCCGCCCGCCCGTCCCCCGGATGAAAAGTGCGCAGGTCGACCCCGGGCCGTACGACCTCCGTCCGCGCCCCCTCCGCCCCGTACAGCGAACGCAGCGCCTCCGCCTCGTCCGCCGTGTTCGCGATCAGCCGGTCCGCGCTGCCCACCACCTGGTGCTCGCCCCGGACCCGGAGCTCCGGCTCGGGGGTGTCGCCCTCGGCGAGCGAGGCGTTCTTCACCCGGGCCAGGGTGTGCGCGGTGTGCACGAGCGGTATCCGCCAGCCCACCTGGGCGATCCGGCCCGCCTGCCCGGAGAGCCAGTAGTGCGAGTGGACCAGGTCGTAGCGCCGCTCCTCCTTGAGCAGGGCGAGCGAGAACGGCACCACCAGGTCGGGCATGGCCTCCTTGGGCAGCGCCCGGCGCGGCCCGGCGTGGAGATGACGGACCCGGACGCCCGGGGCGAGCTCGACGAGCGGGGGCGCGCCCTCGCCCCGGCAGCGGGTGAACAGGTCGACCTCGGCGCCCTGTTCGGCGAGGGCGCGGGAGAGTTCGACCATGTAGACGTTCATGCCGCCGGCGTCCCCCGTCCCGGGCTGGTGGAGCGGGGAGGTGTGGACGCTGAGCATGGCGACGCGCAGGGACACGTGGGGCTCCTGTGAGGGGGAGGTGGGGGACCACGTGTCCCTGCGCGTCGCGCGCGCGGTCACGCGGCAGGGGCATTCCTACGGAAGTACTTAGTTGCTTAGTAGTGGGGGTCGTGACGTGGGATCAGAATCCGAAGACCGGACCGGACGGCGGCGCCAGCCGGGTTCCCGGCAGCGGTCCCGTCAGGGCCTGCCAGTCGACCGGGCGCCCCGGCTCCACCCGGAGCGCCGAGGCGAGCCGGCCGGCGCCCTCCGGCATCACCGGCCGCGACCACGCCGCAAGACCGGAGGCCACCGCCAACTGGGCGGCGAGGGCCGGGAGATGACGGCAGGAGGTGCTGGGCCGGCACCGCTCGTGGGCGTTGACGTGACCGAAGTCGGCCACCGAGCGGACCATCTCGTCGAGGACGGCGACCGCCCGGCGCGGGTCGAAGGCGTCGGGGCCGTACGCCTCGCGCAGGTCGTCCACGCCCCGGTGGAGCCGCCGCTCCAGGATCTCCCAGCCGGTGCCTCCGGGCAGCGCCTGCGGGGCGAGGCCGCCGCACTCCTCCCGTACGGCCGAGAAGAGCCGGGACAGCCAGCTGTTCCAGTTCTCGTCCAGCTCGCGCCGGGCGGCCGCGAGCCGCTCACGCTGGAAGACCGTGCGGCGGCCCAGCGGGCGGGCCTGGAGGACATGGCGGCGCAGGGTGTCGGAGCCGTACTCGGTGAGCAGGTCGAGCGCCCAGACGTTGCCCTCCTGGACGCCCTCCTCGATGACGTACGACTCGTTGACGTTGAAGTCCTGCGGCAGCTTGATGTCCTGCGCGAGCAGCAGCACCGGCAGCAGCACGGCGTGGCAGAACGCGTGCCCGAAACCGCAGAAGTGGATCGCGCGGCGGGGCAGCGGGCCCTTCGTGTCGTAGCCGAAGAGATGCATCGCGGCGGCCTCGAAGCAGCCGTCGATCCGGTGCTCGGGGAAGCCCTCCACCGGCACGTCCAGACCCCAGTCGGCGGGGTGGCCGACCGCGATGTCCGGCAGCCCGTCCTCGACGAGCGACTCGCACAGCGCGGCGAGCCGCGGCGGCAGGCCGGCGGTGGCCCAGTAGTCGGCGAGCGTCTCCCGGAACGGCTCCAGGGGCACGTACAGGCGACGGCAGCGGCGGGCGACCGCCGGGGTGTCGCAGAGCGCGCAGCGCGCCGAGATCAGGTCCCCGCCGTCGTTCGGCCGGGCGCACTCGTGGCACATCCCGCCGTCGCTGGCCGCGCCGCAGTGCGGGCAGGTGCCGGTGGCGTGCGCCCCGTGCAGCCATCGGTCGCACGGCTCGCAGTAAGGGAGCAGCCGGGTCCGGGGAGCGATGACGCCCTGCGCGTACAGCTTCGCGAAGAGGTCCTGCACCCAGCGGCCGTACCCCTTGTCGCGGCGCGGGCGCACGATGTGGTCGAACTCCACGCCCGAACGCAGCCAGTCGGCGGTGATCGCGGCCCGGTAGCCCTCCGCGACCTCCTCGGGCTTGCGGTGATGCCGCAGCGCCCGGACCTCGACGGAGCTGGCGTGGTCGGCGGTGCCGGTGGTGAACCGGACGGCCTCGCCGTCGGCGCGCAGATAGCGGGTGAGGACGTCGGCGGCGACGTACGGCCCGGCGAGGTGGCCGATGTGGAGTTCGCCGTGGGTGGCGGGAGGGGTCGCGGTGATCCAGACAGGGGTGCTCATGGGACCTCCTTGACGCGGTGGTTCTCGGGTGATCGGCGGGGCTGTCAGCGGGGCTCGAAGTGGAAGGACCGGATGAAGCAGTCACGGGGCTGCTCGACGGCGTAGACGATGCACTCGAAAAGGGCCTGCGTGGTGAGTTTCTCGTCGGGCGCTATTCCGTCGGGATTCGATCCGTCCCATTCCGCGAAGCGCGGGTCCGAGGTCGAGAAATCGGGCGGGAAGAGGGAGAAGACGCGGACCCCGGAGGGCCGCAGCCGGCGCGACAGGATGTCCGCGAAACCGGCCTGCGCGCTCTTCGCCGCCCAGAAGGCCTCGTGGGCGGCGCCGGCGGTCGCCGCGGAGGCGCCCTCGGCGTCGCGGACGGCGACCATGTTCACGATGTCGGGCCGCAGCGAGCCGCGCAGCAGCGGCAGGAAGTGCTTCACCATGAGGACCGTGCCGCCGGCCGTCGACTCGATCGTCTCCACGATCTCGGCGTCGCTGGCCGCCTCCAGGTCCATGCCGTCGAGCCAGCGGGCGCCGTTGTTGACCAACAGGTCGACGCGGTCGGTGCGTTCGCCGACGCGGGCCGCGAACTCGCGGATCTCGGCGGGCCGGCTCAGGTCGCAGCCGAAGGCGTGGATACGGTCACGGGCCGAGCCCATCACCTCGGTACGGGTCCGCTCGGCGGCCTCGACGGTCCGCGCCGACACGTAGACCTCGGCGCCGAGATGCGCGAATCCGACGGCGAGCGCGCGGCCGAAATAGCGGGACGCCCCGGTCACGACGACACGCAGATTCTCGAATTTCATGTGTGTCTGCTCTCCCCACGTCCCACGTCCCACGGATACCGATGGCCGGTCCATTTCAGCGTGGCAGAGGAATGGGGGTGAGGACCTTCCGGCAGGGGTGCGCATTCACGCCGTTGCGTGGATACGCCAGGGCAGCTCAAGGCTTCCGAGCACGACGGCGCGCTTGTGGTGGACGCGGACGCGGTCGGGTGCGGCGGAGACGGTGACGGTACCGGTGGGGGTGCGGACGGGCGCCCGTACGGCGGGCACGACGGTCCCGTCGATCGCCCCCGCGGCGGCGAGGGCGGCGGCACCGGTGAGCGCGAGCCGGGGATGCCAGCCGCCGACGGTGAGGGCCCGGACGGAGAGCCCGCCGGGGCCGTCGGTGAAGGCGGCGATCTTGGGGAGGGCGGAGTCCGGTGGATGCCCGAGGAGACGGGCGGCGGCGGCGCGGAGGGCGAGGAGCCGGCGGTGGAGGTCGGCCTCCGGCAGATGCCGTGCATCGACGAAGACGTACGGGTTGCCGTACCGCACGAGGGAGACGGGCACGCCGCCGTCGAGGATGTCGACGGGACGGCCGGTGGGGAGGGTGCCGGGTGCGGTGGGCGCCCGGAGAAAACTGAGCGTGTACGAGTCGCCGTACGGCTCACAGAGAACGGTGTCCCCGGTGGTCACGGAGCGGACGGTGAGGGGCTCTTGCCGCCCGTCGGCGACGACACAGGCGAGGAGGGAGTGCCCGCATCCGGCGCGGAAGTCGAAACGGCCGTCGGGGAGGGCTTGGACGAAGCGGTAGTGGAGGGCGCGGGGGTCGAAGAGGGCGATCTTGTTGAGGCGGGGGTAGGCGGTCCCGGCGAGGGCGCGTCGCAGGTGCGTCAGCTCTTCGGCCGACGCCAGCGCACCGACCGGAAGCCGGTCGCCCCGCAGCACGAGGGTGGGCCCGGGAGCGTCGAGGGCCCGGACGACGATGGCGCCGACCGTTGTGGGCGCGGGTTCGGGACGGGAAGGTCCCGGGGGTTCAGGCCGCACAGCCCACCGGGATCCGCATGCCCTGAACCACCTCCGTCCACAGCTCGTGGACCGCCAGGGCCCACAGCGCCTGGGCGTCGTGCTGCGTCGGGTGTGTCAGGTGCCGGGCGAGGAGTTTCGCCGCGCGGTCCGCGCGGATCTTGCCGCCGAGGACCAGCCGCGCCGGCGACAGCAGTTCGCGGACCAGGTCCAGCAAGGGCCCGCCCGGGGCCAGCATCGCCGCGACCGGGAGCGTGAAGGGCTGCTTGGGGCGCCGGAGGACCGACGCCGGAAGCAGTTCCGCCCCCGCCTCGTACAGCGCCCGCTTCCCCGTCCGCTCCCCCACCGGCAGGGCCCGCGCGTGCGCCACCACCGACGGCTGGCAGAACGGCAGGCGGGCTTCGACGGCCCACGCCATGGACAGGTGGTCGAGCCGCCGCAGGTGGTACGCCGGCAGCCGCCACCGTGTCTCGAAGGCGGTCATCGCGGTGAGCCGGTCCGCGCCCACGGCCTCCGCCGAGCGCAGCTCCTGCTCGATGCGGTCGGCGGCGGAGCCCGTATCCGCGATGTAGGCGCGGTAGTTGGCGGTGTACAGGTGCTCGCGGAGAAGGCGGGGCGCCGCCGAGAGCGCGTCCGTGTAGGCGCCGGCCCATTCGGGGCCCGCCGCCAGCGCCACCCGCATCCGGTCGTATCCGCCGAAGAGCTCGTCGGCGCCGTCTCCGGCGAGCGCGACGGTGAAGCCGTTCTCGCGGACGGCGCGGAAGAGGGCGTACGTGGAGAGGGTGATGGGGTCGGTGTTGGGCTGGCCGAGGTGGCGGACGGTCCGGGTGAGGAGCGAGCCGAGTTCGTCGGGGTCGACGGCGACCTCGTGGTGGACGGTCCGGGCGCGGCGGGCGACGGCACGGGCGTACGCGGCTTCGGAGTCGGGCCACCGGCCCCGGTAGGTGAGGTGGAAGGTGTGCAGCGGCGGCGCGTCG
The DNA here is from genome assembly GCF_056435185.1 of Streptomyces sp. NPDC044003. Taxonomy (NCBI): domain Bacteria; kingdom Bacillati; phylum Actinomycetota; class Actinomycetes; order Kitasatosporales; family Streptomycetaceae; genus Streptomyces; species Streptomyces sp. NPDC044003. The sequence continues at coordinate 1,419,479 of NZ_JBWKFA010000001.1, forward strand.
GTCTCGCGGGCGTGTTCGGCGGCGAGGGCGGTGACGAGCCCGGAGTCGAGGCCGCCGCTGGTGACGGCGCAGACGGGCACCTCGGCCCGGGCGAGCCGGCGCACCTCGTGCCGCAGGACGTCCTGGGTGTCACCGGCGGGCTTCGCGCGGTACGGGCCCCGGCGGCGGACGACAGGGGCGGCGCCGGGCCGTACGAGGGCGGTGGCACCGGGCGGCAGGACGTCGACGCCGTCGAGCGCGGTGTGGGTGGAGAAGGAGGTGCGGGTCGCGAGGAGGGTGTCGAGGGCGTCCTCGCGCGGGGAGATCCGTACCCCTTCGAAGGCGAGGAGCGCGGGGATCTCGGAGGCGAAGCGGGTGGACCCGTCGTACGGGTCGTGGTGCAGGTGGAGCGGTTTCATGCCCATGTCGTCGACGGCGAGGACGAGTTGCGTGGAGCCGGGCCGCAGGTCGAGGAGCGCGACGGCGAACATGCCGTCGAGGTGCTCGGCGAAGGCGGGGCCGTACTCGGCGTAGAGCGCGGGGAGCACGGTGCCGTCGCAGCGGTCGGGGAAGCGGTGGCCGCGGGCGGCGAGGGTACGGCGGAGCTCGGCGTGGTTGTAGATCTCGCCGTTGAGCACGGCGAGGATGCCGGGGAGGTGGGGCAGCCGGTAGGGCTGTTGTCCGCCGCAGGGGTCGGTGACGGCGAGCCGGTCGCAGCCGAGCGACCAGCCGGGGCCGCTGAGCACCTGGTGCTCGTCGGGGCCGCCGTGGCGCTGGCGGGCGGAGACCGCCGCGAGCTGGGCCGGCTCGGGGCGGTCCGCCCCGGCGGCGAAGGAGCCGAGGATCCTGCACATACCGGTCACCCTCCAAGCACGTCACGTAACCCGTTTCACCCAATGATTTGAATCTACCAAGTTTTTGAATGGCGCGTAAGTGCCATGTCCTGTTCACGCCACGACTTGGCCTTGCGACGCCCCCGGCACCCCAACAGGCTGGCCCCATGGAGGACTTCAACCGGACGGCCCCCGAGTCCCTGCTGGTCGTGGCCGCGCACCCGGACGACATCGAGTTCTGCGTCAGCGGCACCGTCATGCAGTGGATCGAGCGCGGCACCCGCGTCACGTACTGCATCGTCACGGACGGCGGCGCCGGCGGTTACGACGAAGCGCTCCCCCGCCAGGCCATGGCGGACCTGCGCCGCGCCGAACAGGTCCACTCCGCCAAGCTCAGCGGCGTCGCCGACGTGCGCTTCCTCGGCTACCCCGACAGCTTCGTGGAGCCCTCCGTGGAGCTCCGTCGCGACCTGTGCCGGGTCATCCGCGAAGTACGCCCACAGCGCGCGATCATCCCGTCGCCCGAGATCAACTGGGCGCGGGTCGCCGACCTCCACCCCGACCACCGCGCGGTCGGCGACGCCTGCCTGCGCGCGGTCTACCCCGAGGCCCGCAACCCCTTCGCGCACGCGGAACTCCTCAAGGAGGAGGGCCTGGAGCCGTGGACCGTCCACGAGCTGTGGCTGATGACCGGGCCGACCCCCAACCAGTACGTCGACGTCACCTCCGTCTTCGACCGCAAGGTGGAGGCCCTGCGCATCCACACCTCGCAGACGGCCCACTTCGACGACCTGGCGGGCCTCCTGCGCACCTGGCTCGGCGAACACGCGACGGCCGGCGGCCTGCCCCCGGGCTGCATGGCGGAGGCCTTCCAGATCGTGCACATCGACTGAGCCTTGTCGCCTCAGGGAGCGCATGAGACGGTGACTGACCAACGCACGTGATTCTGGGGGGAGTTCACGCCATGGCGATCGAGAGGTCGGACCGGGACAAGGCGCTGATGGACGAGTACGCCCTGCCCTGGGTGGAGGCGAACGAGGACGACGCCCAGGCGAGCGCCGAGCGCCTCCGCCCCTTCGGCTCCAAGTTCGCGAACGACCGGGCGGACGCGGGCAAGGCCGTCGAGCGGCTCGTGTCCAGCGGGGACGGCGAGGCGACCCGGGCGCTGGACGAGCACTGGAAGGGTGTGGCAGGCCAGTTCAAGCAGGTGTCCGCGGCGGCCGGGGTGATCGCCGACGGCATGGAGTCCTGCGGCGACATCGTCCGGGCCTCCAAGAACGCCGTGCTCGACCTCGTCGCCAACCTCCGGTCGGCGATCTCCCCCATCGGCGAGGGGGAGATGCCGTCCATCAGCGACGCCACCCGACAGGCACAGGCCGCGGAGGCGGAGAAGGCCAGGCCGCGGTTCCAGACCGAGGTCTCCTCCGCGAACACCCGCGGCAACGAGCACATCAAGCGCGTACAGAACGACGCCAACGTCCTGGCGCTCAAGTCCATCGCGGGACTGCCCGCGGGCGGAGGCGCCGGTGCCGGTTCCGGCACCCACAAGCGCGGCGCCGACAGCATGCACCTGGCCTCCGCCGGCGGCTCCTGGTGGGGCGATCTGGTCCACGACGAGGACGAGCACACCCGCGCGCGCAAGCGGCTCGGCGAGATCGCCGACCACATCCGCGACACCACCTCGCAGCCCCTCGCGCAGGCCGGCCTCCACATGACGGAGCTCGGCGCGAGCGGCGCCCTCGGCGCCACGCTCGCCGCCGGCCTCCGCCCGCTCCTCGACGACCTCGTCCTCGCCTCCCGCGCCCTCGCCGACCATCTGACCGGCCCGCTCTCCGACGCGATCAAGGCCGCGGCCGAGGACCAGAAGCGCAGGGAGGACGACATCCTGGACCGCTTCGGCTGGGGACGACGCTAGGGCCCGCCACACGCGGCGGGCCCCAGGTCATCAGGTACGGCGGGGGTTCAGCAGGCGCCGAGGTCCTGCCAGACGCCCCACTCGCCCGTGGTGCCGGGCTCCTCGCCGGTCGTCCACCACTTGGCCTTCCAGGTGTGGCCCTTGTGGGAGACCTGCTGGCCGCCCGTGTAGACGGCGGAGGAGACCCACGGCGTCGCCGTGCACTGGGTGGCGCCGCCGGTGACGGTCAGCGCGAAGACCGCGGCGTGACCGGCCGAGGGGCCCGCTCCGTTGACCACGATCTGGTACGTGCCGGAGACCGTGCCCGCGGTGGTGTTCAGGGTGAGGGTCGACGAGCCCCCGGCCGTCACCGAGGTGGGGCTGAGGGTGGCGGTGACGCCGGCGGGCAGGCCGCTGACCGAGAGGTTCACCGTCTGCGCCGCCCCGGCGGTGACGGCGGTCTTCACCGTCGCGGAGGTGGACGCGCCGGCGGTGACGGTGGCGGCGGCCGGGGTGGTGGTCACCGAGAAGTCGTCGGCCGGGGTCGTCGTCCCGCTGGTGAAGGGCGCGAAGATGTGCGAGAAGTCCCAGGTGTTCTGCTGGATGCCGGAGCAGCCGTCGGCGGCGGCACCGCCGGCGCAGCTGCCGTTGTCGCGCTGGAGCGCCCAGAACGAGAGGGTGTTGATGCCCTTGGAGACCGCCCAGTCGTAGACCGTGCGCGCGTTGGCGAGGGTGAAGGTCTCGGCCGGGCCGAAGTCGTCGACGCCGATCATCTCGATGATGCCGACCATGCCCCAGAGCTGGGCGGACGTCTTCGTGGGGTAGAGCTTGGCGAGCTGGTCGTACAGGCCCTGGGCGGCGGTCTTGGTGTCCGCGGCCATGTCGTGGGCGGCGTTGTCGTAGTAGTCGAAGGTCATGAGGTTGACGACGTCGACGCGGGCACCGTTGGTCACGGCGTTCTTGAGCACCGCGAGGCCGCTGGCGGCGAGGCCGTGCGTGGTCGTCGGGAGGGTGTACGAGATCTGGATCTGGCGCCCGTTGGCGGCGGCCCAGTCCTGGACGAGCTTGATGGCCTTGTTGCGGCGGTCGATGCCGGCGGTGTTGTCGAGGGAGTCGACCTCGATGTCCATGTCGAGCCGGGTGACGTCGTAGGTCGTGATGACCTTCTCGTACACGGCGGCGATCTGGTTGACGTCGGTGCAGCTGTCGGCGATCTCGGTGCCGGTGGTGTCGGCCGTGTAGCCGCCGAAGGAGGGGATGACGTCGCCGCCGCGGGACCGCATGGTCGCGATGTCGGCACCGAACGAGGACTGGGCGACGGGCAGCCCGGTGTCGCCGTTCCAGTACACGGTGCAGGAGCCCTTGGTGGCGGCCTGGAGGAACGCCATCGTGAGGTGCTTGGCGCCCGACTGGGCGCTGAGGGCGGCGGGGCTCTCGCCGGTCCAGGACTCGAAGTAGGGGGCGAAGACCCGGGCGGGGAGCGGGGTCGCGGCCTGGGCGGGGGCGGTGGCGACGGCGCCGAGGCCGAGGGCGGCCACGGCGGTCACGGCGGCGGTGAGGGCCGAACGGAGCGAACGTACGCGTCGTCTCATGGCGATCCCATGTCTGTGGGGGAGGGTGCGGGGCGTGCGTCAACGCCGTTGTGACGCACGACTGTTGGGATACGAAGTAACCCCCGCAACCATGAGCACGTCAATGGCCTGGACCAAACTTGGACTAGACCAATTACGCGATGCGATGCGTGGTGCATCCAGCGAGTACGGGCGGACGCTGGAGCGATGCGCGCGGCGGGCCGGATTGGTCCGGTGAGCCACGCGCAGGCCCCCGTCCGCCCCCTCTAGCGCCCGGACCGGGACCAGAAGCCCCCGCTCCCTCCCGGACGGGGCTCCATGGACCACGCCCCGTCCGCCTCGACGACGAGGAGCCGCGGGCCCCGGGGGAGGTCGCCCTTCCCGCGGCCCCGGTCACGCCGGCTGAACCGGTACTCCCAGTGGCCGCCCTTCCGGTGGGCCGCGACGCCGAAGTACCCCTTCTTGTCCTCGTCGCCCTCGAACCGGAACCGGACGCCGGTCTCGTCCCCGGTGTACGCGAGGACGTCCGGCCCGTACCCCTCCACCGGCCCGTCGAAGGCACGCAGCGTCGACACCGGCCGGAGCCTGATCATCCACCGGCCGCGCGTGTCGATCCTCAGCCGCAACGGCGACTGACCGTCGTGGTGCAGGATGCCCACCCCGCGCAGATCGTCCATGCGGCTCCGCATGACCTGCCGCCACCGGCGCTTGCGGATGGTCAGCGTGACGATGTCCAGGTACCCGGCACCCTTCTTCATCACGTCGACGGCGATGAAGCCACGAGGCAGGGTGAGGCCGGTCTCGACGTCCTCCTTCCCCTCCCCCTGGTACTCGACGTACGGGAACTCCGGGCCGAATTCGGCGGGAAGGGCGTTGAGCCGGCCGAGGGGCGCGGCGACCGGCGCACCGGAGTACGGGACGGGGGCACCGGCCTTCTCGACGGCGAGGGGAGCGGGGGCGGGGGCGGGCGCCTGCGGTACGACCTCCGGTACGGCCCCCACCACGATCTCGTCCTCGTCCCCCGCCTCGTCGTCCCCGGCCTCGTCGTCCGACGCCGAGAAGCCGAAGTCCGTCGCGAGGGCCGGCAGCCCCGAGTCGTACCCCTGCCCCACCGCCCGGAACTTCCACCCCCCGTTCCTGCGGTAGAACTCGCCCAGCAGGATCGCGGTCTCCGTCGTCGCGTCCTCGACCGCGTACAGCGCCAACTGCGCCCCGGTGGTGGCGCTCACCGCCCGTACGTACAGGCCCTCGACGTCCCCGAACGTCCCGCCGTCGCAGGACGCCGCCACCACGACCCGCTCCACGGAGTCCTCGATCCGACCGGGGTCGATCTCCAGCCAGTCGGCGACGACCCCGCCCTCGCCCTGGGCCTCCCCGAGGAGCCGTACACCGCTCCCGGCGTGCTCAGGCTGGTTGTAGAAGACCAGGTCCGCCCGGTCCCTGGCCTTGCCGTCCACGTCGACGAGCAGCGCGGCCGCGTCGACCTTCGGCGCTTCCGCCCCGCCGGACCGGCGGACGACGGCGACCCGCATCGGCTCACCGCTGAGCGGAAGGTTTCCCCCCTTGATGATCTGTGTCATGCCCGCATCCTGACAGCGCCACGGATCTCTCGTCCGGCCGACCGATGAGTTTCCGAACGCCCCTCGGTCATAGTGGGTGACAGCAAGCACGAGACCTGTGGGAGACCTTCAGATGCGCACCCTGATCAGCACCGCCTTCGTCTCGCTCGACGGCGTCGTCGAGGCCCCCGGCGGCGAGCCCGGCTACCGCAACTCCGGCTGGACCTTCAAGAACGTCGAGTTCCTCCCCGAGGCCTTCGAGATCAAGGGCCGCGAGCAGAAGGAGGCCGCCGCGATGCTCCTGGGCCGGACCAGCTACGAGGCCTTCAGCCCCGTCTGGCCGGACATGGAGGAGTTCGCCGACTACAAGGTGATGCCGAAGTACGTCGTGTCGACCACGCTCACCGAGGACGACCTCGTCGACAACTGGGGCGAGACGACGATCCTCCGCTCCCTCGACGAGGTCGCCGCCCTGAAGGAGACCGAGGGCGGCCCGATCATCGTCCACGGCAGCGCCTCCCTCAACCAGGCCCTCTCCGACGCGGGCCTGATCGACCGCTACCACCTGCTCGTCTTCCCCCTCCTGCTCGGCGCCGGCAAGCGACTCTTCAGCGCCACGGACAAGGACGCGCAGCAGCTGAAGCTCGTCGAGTACGAGGCGTACGCCAACGGCGTCCAGAAGCAGGTCTTCGACGTCGTCCGCTAACCCGGGTCCGGCAGCTCGCACCAGACGGTCTTGCCGTACGGCCCCTGGTCCACGCCCCAGCGCGCCGCCACCGCGTCGAGCAGCGCGAGCCCGCGCCGCATGCCGCTGGACCTGGCCCACCACGTGGACCGCGTGCTGGGGACGGACGGGTTCTTCGCGCGGGGCTGCGAGGACGTCCGCAAGGCGAAGCAGGGTGCGCACGCGGCGTACTTCGCACCGATCGCGGAGGCGGAGCAGCGGGCGCTGACGATCGACGAGTGGTGCAACGCGCTGATTCCGGGCCTGCTTCAGACCCCCGCGTACACCCGTGCGGTGATCCGTTCCACGCACCCGCTGAGCACTCCGGAGGAGATCGACACCAAGATCGCGTCGCGACTGAAGCGGGCGAAGCTCTTCGAGGACCCGAAGAAGCCCGAGTACTGGGTGGTCATGCCCGAGTCCCTCGTGCGGAATCCCGTGATCCCGGCAGGAGAGATGGCCGAGCAACTGGAGCACATCGCACAGCTCGTACAGCGTGGCCGGGTCATTCTGCAGATCCTGCCGTGGAACGCCCAGACGCTTCCGTTCACGGCCCTGACGCTGCTGTTCATGGAGTTCGAGGACGAAGCGCCGCTGGTGTACACCGAGGGTCCGTACCACGGCCAGACGGTGGACGATCCGTCCCTCGTGAAGCAGTACCGCAAGGCATACGATCGGCTGAGGGCCGCCGCTTTGCCGCCGGAGGCGTCCCTCGCCCTGCTCGAAGAAGCGGCTGAGGACTACCGACATGGCCAGCAACGCCCTTGATCTGACCGCCGCCGTCTGGCGCAAGAGCAGCTACAGCAACGGCGACGGCGGCAACTGCCTCGAAGTCGTCGACAACACCCCCGGCCTCGTCCCCGTCCGTGACTCCAAGCGCCCGGACGGCCCCGTCCTGCTTCTCCCCGTCGCCGCCTGGGCGCCGTTCGTCGAGGCCGTCAAGGCGGGCTGAGGCTCTACGGTCCGGCGCGTCAGAGTACGGCCAGCCGGTCCACCAGCAGTTCCGTTCTCCGTTCGGCGTACTCCGCCGGCAGCCGTCCCGCGCGGGTCAGGGTCGCGAGCCCGTGCAGGGACGCCCAGAAGGTCTCGGTGAACACTCCCGGGTGGACGTCGTCCCCGGCCACCTCGCCCAGGCTCTCCAGCAGCGCGGCGAACGCGTCCTTCAGCGGTTTCGGCGTGTCCTCCTGCGCGAACGCCAGACCGCCGTCGAGCTGGAACATGGCGTCGTAGACCGCCGGGTTGCGTGCGGCGAAGTCGAGGTAGGCGCGGGCGAGGGCGGTGACCCGGGCGCGCGGGCCGTCCGCGGCGGCGGCCGCGGCCCGCACGGCCGTGGCCATTTCGGCGGCGCCTTCGAGGGCGACGGCGCCGATGATCTCGCGCTTGCCGCGGAAGTGGCTGTAGAGGACGGGCTGGCTGTACTCGATGCGCTCGGCGAGCCGGCGGGTGGTGACCGCGTCCCAGCCCTGCTCCTCGGCGATTTCGCGGGCCGTGGCCACGATGAGGCGCTCACGGTCCGCCCGTTCGCGTTCCTTGCGTTCCTGTAGCGACATGATTCGATCCTAGCACCGCTAGACAATCGAGCGGCAGCAGTACTAGCGTTGCCTCATCAGCTAGCGGCGCTAGATCCCAGGAGGGGTCATCATGCTCAACGCACTCCAGGTATTCACCACCGTGATCGTCGGCCTGATGGTGGGGGTGGAGTTCGCCGTCGCCTTCGTCATGAACCGGATCTTCAGCGCGCTCCCCGAGGACAGCGACCAGCTCGCCCGCGCCCATGGGGGCCGGATGCTGGGCGCCCTGATGCCGTTCTGGTACATCGGCTCGCTGGTCCTGAGCGCGGTCTGGGCGGTCGCAGGATGGCAGGACCACGGCACCGGACTCGTCGTCGTCGCGGCCAGGCTGCTGATCGTGAGCGTGATCATGTCGGTCCTGTTGCTCGTCCCGATCAACAACCGGGGCAAGACGTGGACCCCCGAGAACCGGCCCGCGGACTGGAAAGAGCAGATGAACCGCTGGGACCGCTACCACTACGTCCGCGTCGCCGTCATCATCGCCGCCTTCACCCTGCTGGTCGCCGCCCTCGTCTGAGCCCGATCACCGAACGAAGACTCGTGAGGAGACGCACCATGTCGTTGAAGAAGATCAACACCGTTCTCGCCGCCGCCTTCATCCTCTTCATCCTCTGGTTCGGGACGGAGTACATCCTGAGCCCGCAGACCACGGCGCCGGGCTACGGCCTGCCCAGCCGGCCGTCCGGCGACGGTGGCGGCTTCCTGGTCGTCAAGGGAATCCGCGACGTCGTCCTGGCCCTGGTCCTGGGCATCCTGCTGGTGACGGGCCACCGCCGGGCGCTGGGCTGGGCGCTGCTGGTGGAGGCCTTCGCCGCGTACGGCGACATGACCAACGTGCTGGCCCACCACGGCTCCGTCCCCGTCGCGCTCGGCATCCACGGCCTGACCGCGACGCTGATGGTGGTCAACGGCCTGCTGATGCTGCACGAGACCCGGAAGGTCGCGGCCGCTCCGGCGACGCTCGCCCCGCAGCCCGCCTGATCCTCGTACGAGCGCCTACGATCGGTACATGACCGATTCTTCGCGTCTTTCGCTCTGGTCCCGGGACTCGTTCCTGTCCATCGGTTCGGTCGGCTCGACCCTGTCGATCGGCTCGGTCGGGTCGTTCCTCTCGGTCGGGTCGATCGGCTCCGCCGCCTCGGCGCTCTCCGTCGGGTCGTGGGCGAGCGTCGGCTCGCTGCTGTCGGCGCGGTCGTGCTGGTCGGTGCTTTCGTACCGCTCCGGCCGGGGCGTAATGGCCGCCGGGGCCGTCGCGGTGCTGGCGACCGCCGTGGCCGTACGGGCGACGCGAACGGCCCCCTCCGTACGCTGACGGAAGGGGCCGGAGGCGGCGGCGCGGGGCTACTACTCGATGCTCGTGAATCCCCCCGGATTCACGGGCAGTTGGAGATGTTGCCGGCGAGGACGGCGGTGGAGCCGTTCGACAGGAGCGTGGCCGCTCCCAGCGTCAGGCCGAGCGCGGCGACCGCCGTGGCGAGCAGGGCGCCGACGCGGGTCTTGATCGTCATGGAGGCTCCTCCCCCTACGGGCGGTTGATGACGGTGCCGGCGACGACGGACTGCGGGCCCTGCTCGCCGAACGTGCCGAAACCGACCGCCAGGAGCGTCGCGGCGAAGGCCACGACGACGGCTGCGGCCATGCGGGTCTTGATGCTCATGAATCCCCCTGGAGTTACGGGCAGTTGGAGACGTTGCCGGCCAGGACCAGGTACTTCGGGCCCTGCGTGTCGAGGGCGGCCGTGGCACCGAGCGCCAGGGCGGTGGCCGCGAAGGCGACGGCGACGGTCGTCGCGAGGCGCTTCTTGATGGTCATGCGAACTCCCCAAATATCGGCCCCCTGCCGACAGTTGACATGATCATCGCATATTTTCAGCCACTCCCGGACGCAGCCACCGCAGCCGCCCCGCCAGCTCCGGGTCCGCCTCGAACGCCTCCGTGATGCGGGCCGGATCCTCGGCGAGGTGGTCCCAGGAGTCGTAGTGCAGGGGGATCACCGTGCGCGCCCCGAGGGTGCGGGCGAGGGCCGCGCCCTCCGTCGCGCTCATCGAGAAGGCGCGGTCGCCGGTGGACGGGAAGTGCGCGTCGCCGAGGTGGAGGAAGGCCGTGTCGATACGGAAGCGCTCGCCGATCTCCGTCAGGGCGTCGTGGCGGACGGTGTCCCCGGAGACGTACAGCGTGCCGCCCTCGTACGCGACGACGAAGCCCGTGACGGGGCCGGTGACCTGCTCCGTACCCTCCGGGCCGTGGCGGGCCGGGGTCGACGTGACCGTCACGGTCGTCGTTCCCGTCGTGACCTTTCGGCTCTCCCAGGTGGCGAGCCCTTCCGCCCGGCCGCCCAGGCGTTCGGCGGCCTCCGGGGTGGTCAGTACCAGCTCGGCGCCGGCCAGGACCTCGCGGCCGGTCGGGTCCAGGTTGTCGGCGTGCTGGTCGTGCGAGAGCAGCACCAGGTCGACGGGCGGGAGTTCGGCGGCGGTCAGCGCCGGGCCCGCGGTGCGGTGGAGCGGGCGGGCGCCCGGGTAGTCGGCGGGGGCCGGGTCCAGGGCGGGGTCGGTGAGGATCGTGAGGTCACCGATGCGGAGGAGGACGGTCGCCGTACCCAGGTAGGTGGCGGTGACGGTGTCCGGCCGGGCGTTCGCCGCGCCCGGGCCGGCGGCGGTCACGCTCACGACCGGGCCTCGATCTTGGCCTGGAGCGCGCCGAGCAGGCCCTGGAGCAGCTCGATCGTCGTCTCGTCCGTGAGGTTGCCGTCCGCGTCGAAGCGCTCGTGCGAGCGGAAGACGTGCACCTCGGGCTTCACGACGACGTCGCTGTCGGTCCAGACGAAGACCTGGCGGAGGGCGAGCTGCGCCCGGACCGTGCCGAAGTTGGTGGGCGCGGCGCCGAGGATCGCGACGGGCTTGCGGTGCAGCGGGAGGCCCTCGGTCTTGGTCCAGTCGGTGGAGAGCCAGTCGAGCGCGTTCTTGAGGACGCCGGGGATGGAGTAGTTGAACTCGGGGGTGGCGATGAGGAGTCCGTCCGCCGCCGCGACCCGGCGGCGCAGCTCCTCGACGACGGCCGGGCGCTTCTCCGGGGTGTCGAGGTCCAGGTCGTACGGCGGGATCTCGCGCAGGCCCTCGTAGATCTCGATCTCCTGGCCGCCGGGGTTGAACTTCTGGGCGGCGCGCAGCAGTTGCGTGTTGTGCGAGGTGGCGCGGAGCGAGCCGGAGATGGCGAGGATCGTGGACGCGGACATGGGAACCCCCCGTTCGTCGGGTGAGCCGGCGGGTGCCGGACTCGACGACCACGAAGCTAAACCGATCGGTTCATTCTGTCAACGAAACAGTTCAGTCTTGACAGTGAACTGAATGGTGTAGTTCATTCGAGGCATGGCCGCTGACGCACTCACGACAGAGCGGGCCGTCGCCCGCACAGCCCGCCCCTTCCACACGCACGAGGGCGCCGGATTCCCCGTACGCCGACCGTTCCCCACCGAGGAACTCTCCTTCGTGGACCCCTTCCTGATGATCGATCAGGTCGGTCCGATCGAGCTCGCGCCCGGCGAGGCGAAGGGCGCTCCCCCGCACCCGCACCGGGGCTTCGAGACGATCCAGTACGTCCTCGACGGCGACATCGCGAACGCCGACTCCCGCGGCCACCGCGCCGTCGTCCGCGCGGGCGGCGTCCAGTGGCTCACCGCCGGTTCCGGCATCGTCCACGAGGCCCTGCCCACACCGGAGTTCCTCGCCTCGGGCGGCCGGCAGCACATGCTCCAGATCTGGCTGAACCTCCCCGCCCACCTCAAGGGCGTCCCGCCGCGGAGCCAGAACGTCGAGGCCGGCGACCTGCCCGTGGCCGTCACCCCGGACGGCGCCGAACTGACCGTCCTCGCCGGGACCAGCCACGGCGTGACCGGCCCCTTCGAGACCCGTACGCCGGTACTCGTCGCCCACGGGCGGCTCGCGCCGGGCAGCAGCGCCGAGTTCGGCGCCCCGGCGGGGCACAACGCGATGGTGTACGTGATGCGGGGCGAGGCCACGGTGTCCGGCGAGCACCTCCCGGACGGCCACCTCGCGGTGCTCACGAGGGACGGCGAACGCTTCACGGTCGAGGCCCGGGCCGAGGCCGCCGAGGTCCTGGTCCTGACGGGCGAACCGATCGGCGAGCCGGTGGCCCGGAGCGGCCCGTTCGTGATGAACACGGCGGCGGAACTTCGCGAGGCGGAGCGGGACTTCAGGCAGGGGCGGATGGGGCGGATGCCGGTATGACGACGGTGTCGCCACGACCGCAGAGCGCGGACACGGGCGCGGGTGCGGGTGCGGGTGCGGGTGGGGACACGGGCACGGGCGCGGGCGCGGGCAGGGACACGGGCGCGGGCAGGGACTGGACCCCCGACCCTGACCCGACCTCGACTCCGACCCCCGCCCCCACACCCCCGTCCGCCCCCGCCCGGACCGGGCTCCTCCTCGCCGCTCTCGCCGCTCCCGCCGCCATGGGGGTGTCCGGGCCCAGCCTCGTGCTGCCCGAGGCCGCCCGGGCCCTCGACGCCACCCCCGCCGGCGCCGCCTGGCTGATGACCGCGTTCGGGCTCGGCATGGCCGTCGGCACCCCGCTGCTCTCGGCCACCGCCGGCGGGCGGCGCGGGCCCCGCGGGGTCGTCGAGGCCGCCGCCGTCCTCGTCGCCCTCGGCGCGCTCCTCGTGCTCCTCGCGCCGAACCTGCCCCTGGCGATCGCGGGCCGCGCCCTGGAGGCGGCCGGTGCGGCGGGCCTGAACGTCGCCGCCTTCCAGCTCGCCGGGCGGGACCGTTCGGGCCGTCTCCCGGGCCTGGTCGCGATCGGCAGCGCGACCGGCGGCACCGTGGGCCTGTTCGCGGGGGCGGCGGTCGCCGGCGCCGTGGGCTGGCGCGGCGCCCTGGTCCTCCCGCTCCTGAGCCTGCTCTCCCTGCGCCCGGTCCTCCGCCTGGCGGGCCGGGAACGACCGGAGGCCGCGGAGTACCCCCGTACCACCCCGTCCCTCCCCCTCGACATCCTCCGCGACCGCCGCTTCCTCGCCGCCTCCGCGCTGATGCTGGCGCTCTCCACCGTCAACTTCGCCCTGCTGTACGCCGCTCCGCGCCGCGTCGCCGCGCTCACCGGCTGGGGCGTGGTGGAGACCGGGGCCTTCGCGTCCGTCGCCGCGCTCGCGGGGGCGCTGCTGTCCTGGCAGCTGGTCCGCGCGGCCCCGGCGCTGGGCCCCGCCCGGCTCAAGACCGTCCTCGCGCTCGGTTCGGCCGCCGCCCTGGTCCTCGCCGTGGCCGCGCCCTGGCCGGTGGCCGTCCTCGTCGGCTCGGGGACCAGCGCGCTGGTCACGGCCGGCGGCCAGGGGCTGCTCACGGGCGCGGCGACCGGGGGTCTGCCGGCGGCCCGGCAGGGGCCGGCGATCGGCCTGTTCAACCTGGCCTTCCTGATCGGCGTCGCGGCGGGCCCCGCCCTCGCGGCCTTTGCAGACCAAACCGTTCAGTTCATATAGTGAGGCGCGCCGCCACCGTACGTACCGACCGAAGGACCACCGCCATGGACGCCGCCGACGCCCTCGACGAGTACGGCATCCCGATCATCCCGGACCCCGCCGACGCCGCCTCGCGCAAGCGCCAGGCGATCATCGACGCGGCGCTCGCGGAGTTCCTCGCGGAGGGGTACTCGGCGGCCTCGATGGACGCGATCACCCGCGGTTCCGGCGTCTCGAAGGCGACGATCTACAAGCACTTCGGCAGCAAGGAACGCCTGTTCCTCGCCGTCATCGGCGGCGTCCTGCCGAAGACGTACGCCGATCTGGAGCCGTCCAACTCGACCATCGCCGACGCCCCCGACCTGCGGGCCGCGCTCGTCCGGCTCACCACCGACTGGGCCCGGATCCTGCTGCGCCCGGACATCATGTCGCTGCGGCGCCTGGTCATCGGCGAGATCGACCGCTTCCCGCAGCTCGGGCAGCTCTGGTACCGGGTCAGCTACGACATGAACAACGGCCCGCTGATCGAGGCCTTCACCGAGCTGAACGCCCGGGGCACCCTCGACGCGCCCGACCCGGCGCTCGCCGTGCAGCAGCTGGTGGCGGCGACGGTGGGAGTGCCGCAGCTCGTCCGTACCTTCTCCCCGGACGCGGAGATCGACGACGCGGAGCTGACGCGGGTGATCAGCTCGGGAGTGGATCTGTTCCTGGCGCGGTACGCGCGCGCCTGAGGCTGCGGACCCACGCGAGGACCAGCAGGGCGAGGGCCCAGCCACCGGTGGTGAGGAGCTGGGTACGGCTGGCGGCGTCGCCCAGCATGAAGAGAAGCACCCCGCCGATGGAGGCGAGCGCGACGGCAGCGCGCGTGGACGGCCCGTGCAGCCGCAGGTGGGAGGCGGCGATCAGCGCCCAGACCAGCAGGATCGCGGCGCCGATGGAGTTGAGCAGGAACGGGAAGACCGTGCGCGGCCAGACCATGCTGAGCACGACCGAGACGAACCCGAACGCGGCGGAGGCGAGGACGGCGGCGTACGGGACGCCCGACCGTCCGCCGAGCCGGCCGAGGGCGCGGGGCGCGTCGCCGCGCCCGACGAGGGCGTACAGCATGCGGGAGGAGCCGTAGATGTTGGCGTTCATGGCGGAGAGCAGAGCCACGAGGACGACGGCCTTCATGAGGTCGGCGGCGCCGGGGACGCCGATCCGGCCCATGACGGCGGCGTACGGGCCGTCGGCCACGGCCGGGTCGTTCCACGGGACGAGCGCGACGATGACGGCCATCGAGCCGAGGTAGCAGACGGCGACCCGCCACATGACGGCCCGGACGCCCGCCCGCACGGCGCGGACCGGGTCGTCGCACTCGGCGGCGGCGATGGTGACGGTCTCCAGCCCGCCGAAGGCGAAGACGGCGGCGACGATGCCGACGGCGACGCCGTGCCAGCCGTGCGGCAGGAAGCCGCCGTCGTGGAGGAGATGCCCGGCCCCGGGAGAGGGCGCTCCGGGCATCAGCCCGACGACCACGACGACGCCGAGCAGCAGGAATCCGGCGATGGCGACGATCTTCAGCCCGGCGAACCAGAACTCCAGCTCGCCGAAGTTCCGTACGCCGGCGAGGTTGCTCGCGGTGAACACGCTCATGAAGACGGCCACCCACACCCAGCCGGGCACGGCGGGCAGCCAGCCGCCGACGATGTGCGCCGCGGCGACGGCCTCGGCGGCGACGCTCACGACGAGCAGCGCCCAGTACATCCACCCGGCGAGCAGCCCGGCCCACGGACCGAAGGCCGTCCGCGCGTGCTCGGCGAAGGAACCGGTCACGGGACGGGCGGCGGACATCTCCCCGAGCATCCGCATGACGAGCACGGTCAGCACGCCGGCGAGGGCGTACGAGACGAGGATCCCGGGCCCGGCGGCCGCGATCCCGACCCCGGACCCTACGAACAGCCCGGCCCCGATGGCCCCACCCAACGCGATCATGGCCAGATGCCGCTGCCGCAGCCCGGCTCCGAGTACCCGCCCTGTCACGATTCCCCCCGAAATTCAGACGACCAGCGCAGGAGCCTGACGCCTGCCCCGTCGGACGGCAAGCGGATCCCGTGTACTGAGACGTCCCGGGACGGGTGAGAGCGGCCCCCGCGCCGACGGCCTACGCCCCGGCGGTCACCCGCCGGAGCGGGAGTCCGCCGTGGGACGGCGGCCGAACCACAGGCAGAGGGCGGCCGCCACCGCCGATGCGAAAGCGGCCAGGACGAAGGTGGGGGCGAGGTTGTCGTCCGGGTAGCGGGCGCCCACGGCCCGGGCGGTCGCCGGGTCGTCGGCGGCGACCTCCAGGGGGACGGCGAGGCCGACCCCGGCCTGTCGTAGCAGGTCCGGGTCGAGGAGGACGTCGTCCGTGCTGGTGCGGTAGCTGCGGCCGTCGACGGCGTACGAGATCACGTACGAGAACTGACCGTTCTTGGTCAGCGGGATGGCGCGGCTGATCACGCCCTCCACCCGCACGGGTGCCGCGTCGATCCGCGCTCCGGCGCGGAACTGCCCGAGGGCGCTTTCCCCGAAGAACACGAGCAGCAGCAACGCTGCTGCCGTTCCTCCGAGTTGGATCCATCTGTGCAGTCCCCCGGGAAGCATCACCGCTCCGTACTAAGCCCGACGGCCGCCCCGCGTCAACCCTGCATCACCAGCCTCACCGCGAGCACGACGATCAGCGTGCTCGACGCGAGCGCCGTGCCGAGCCGGCCCCGGGCGCCCGTCAGGGTCCGGCCGAGAAGGGTGCCGCCGAGGGCGAGCAGGAGTTGCCAGCTCGCGGAGGCGACGAGGGCGGCGAGGACGAAGGCCGTGCGGTCGGGCAGCGTCTCGGGTGCCGAGGGGCCCGTGGCGAGGATGAGGGCGGCGAAGTAGATCACCGTCATGGGGTTGAGGATCGTGATGCCCAGGAAGGTCGCGTACGCGCGGGCGGGTGTCAGGGCCGTACCGTCGTCGCGGGACGCGAGGCCGCCGTCGCGGTACGCGGCCAGGGCGCCCCACGCGGCCCGCAGGGCCAGCACGGCGAGCACCACGGCGGACGCCCACCGCAGCGGGGTCATCACCGGGGCGAGGACGGGCACGAGCGCGGAACCGCCCGCCACGGCGATCAGGGCGTACACCCCGTCGGCCGTGGCGACGCCGAGGGCCGCACCGGCGCCCGTACGCCACCCGGCCCGGGCCGTGACGGCCACCAGGTAGGCGCCGACCGCGCCGACCGGGATCGCGATGCCGTAGCCGGCCAGCAGGCCGGCCACCACCACGGCCGTCACGCGACGGCGGGGATCGCGCCTCCGGGGGAGCCGGGCTGCTGCTGTCGGCGGTAGTCCGCGCCGTCCTTCGTACGGACGAGGAACCCGCCGGTCACCAGATACCGGCGAAGCGCGGAGAAGTCCTCGTGCACGGTGAGCAGGGCCTCGTTGACCTCGGGCTCACGGTAGGTCCGGTCCGCCTCGAAGAGGGTCGCCACGAGATGCGCGAGCAGCGCCTCACGGCGGGCCGGCTTGCGCGGGATCGCCTGGAGACGCCCGTCGGCGGAGAACAGGTCCGCGACGGGGCGGACGGCGGGGTGACTGGTCATGCCCGAGAGCCTGGCGCCGTACGCCCCGCCCCGCAAAGCATTTTCAGCCGGCGACGATGTTCACGGCCTTCTGGAAGCTCGGCATGGCCGGCGGCATCCCGGTCCGCTCGAAGATCGGCTTCGCCTTCTCCACGAAGGCGAGGAAGTTCTCCTCCGAGTCGAAGAAGTCGGTGATCCGCCACCCGCCGCCGTTCGCGTCCGGCCCGGACGCATGCGCGATAAACCCGGCCGGCGGAAACCACTCGGCGGCCTGGATCAGCCGCGTGGCCTCCTCGTACTGCTCCTGGGTCCCGCCGGGAATCTCGACGGTGACGACGACGCCCTTGCGCATGGTCCTGCTCCTGTACGTACGGGAAGGGGTTCCCGCCCAGCAGACCAGCCGCCCCCGCGCCCCGCACGGCGACGGGCCCGAACGAGCTAGTGCCGTGGCCGTACGGGTTCGCCGGGACGGGGGCCGTCGGACGACCGTTCTGCGAGGCTGAAGCGGTGACAGATGCCGTTCAGTCCCCGTTCGGGAGGGGCCGGCCGCCCCGGCGGATGCCCTGTTCGGGCCGACTGCCCAGAAAGACCCTGCGGAAGACACCTCCCGCCCTCCCGCCCAGGAGCCTCCCCGGCTCGAAGAGGCCCGCGCGCTCGTCGGCGCCCTGCCGGTCCTCTCCCCCGCTCTGCGGCACATCCCGCCCGGCATGCGCGAGGAGCTCGCCCGCCTCGCCGCCCGCTGGCTCGACGCCGGCCACGCCTCCACCGACGTCCACGAACACATCCTGCGTGGACTGCCCGGTGACGGGACTCGCGTACACCGGCCCGGCGGACTCGTCCGGTACCTCCTCCGGGACGTGCCCCTCCGGGAACTGCCGTCCCCGCCCGACTCCGGACCACGGACCTCCGCGCGGCTCGCAGGCGCACGGGAGTGCTCCCGGTGACCACGTCCAGACGATGCTGTTCCGGCCCGTCGCGGACGAGATGCTCTGCCCCCGGTGCACCACAGACCGAAGGCCCGTCGCTGCCACCCTGGTGGGTGGTGGCGACGGGCCTGGCGAGGGTTCCCATCAGTCGGCTCACTTGGGGTCTCGGTTGAACACCGCCTTGGACCAGAAGTAGCCGAGGGTGGCGAGGGCGAGGCACCAGGCGAGGGCGAGCCAGCCGTTGTAGCCG
>NZ_JBWKFA010000002.1:0-172869 GCF_056435185.1 Streptomyces sp. NPDC044003
AAGCCCAGTAATGGGTGGAGCTGACCGGTACTAATAGGCCGAGGGCTTGTCCTCAGTTGCTCGCGTCCACTGTGTTAGTTCTGAAGCAACGAACACGCCCCCTGCGGGGTGCGGCGGTTCGTGAACTTCATAGAGTTTCGGTGGTCATAGCGTTAGGGAAACGCCCGGTTACATTCCGAACCCGGAAGCTAAGCCTTTCAGCGCCGATGGTACTGCAGGGGGGACCCTGTGGGAGAGTAGGACGCCGCCGAACAATCATTGTGGGAAAGCCCCGCACCTCATGGTGCGGGGCTTTTCTGCGTTTACGGCACGTCCCCTTTCGGAGGGGGCGTTCGTCGCCGTCCGGCTCAGAGGCGGCCGGCTGCTTTCAGGGCCAGGTAGGCGTCTGCCAGGGCGGGGGCGAGGGTGTCGGGGGTGGCGTCGACGACCGTGACGCCATGACGCTGGAGCTGGTCCGCGGTGCGGGCGCGCTGGGACTGGGTCTGAGTGGCCGCTGCGGCCTCGTAGACGGCTTCGATGGTGCCGCGGGCCTCGGCCATGCGCGTGACGTGAGGATCGGCGACCGAGGCCACCAGGACCGTGTGGCGCTGGGCGAGCTGCGGGAGGACCGGGAGGAGGCCCTCCTCGATCGGGGCCGCGTCGAGGCTGGTCAGGAGGACGATCAGCGAGCGGCGCGGGGCGCGTGCCAGAGCCGTCGCGGCCAGGCCGCGGGCGTCCGTCTCGACTAGTTCGGGTTCCAGCGGGGCGAGGGCGTTGACCACGGCCGGGAGGACGTCGCCGGCGGAGCGGCCCTGGACCTGGGCGCGGAGGCGGCGGTCGTAGGCCAGCAGGTCCACACGATCACCGGCGCGGGAGGCGAGCGCGGTGAGGAGGAGAGCCGCGTCCATCGAGGCGTCCAGGCGGGGCACGTCGCCGACGCGGCCCGCCGAGGTACGACCGGTGTCGAGGACGATCAGGATGTGCCGGTCGCGCTCGGGGCGCCAGGTGCGGACCGCGACAGCGGTCTGCCGGGCCGTGGCCCGCCAGTCGATCGAGCGGGTGTCGTCGCCGGGGACGTACTCGCGGAGGCTGTCGAACTCCGTGCCCTCGCCCCGGGTGAGCACGCTGGTGCGGCCGTCGAGTTCGCGGAGCCGGGCCAGGCGCGACGGCAGGTGCTTGCGGCTGGTGAAGGGCGGCAGGACACGGACGGCCCAGGGGACCTCGTGGTGGCCCTGGCGGGCCGCGAGGCCGAGGGGGCCGAAGGAACGGACCGTGATCCGTTCGGCGTGGCGGTCTCCGCGACGGGTCGGGCGCAGGCTCGTGGTGAGGCGGCGGCGCTCGCCGGCGGGGACGGTCAGCCGGCGGCGTGAGGAGGCCTGTTCGGTGCCGGGGAGCCAGCTGCTGGGCGGCCAGGCGTCGCGGAGCTGGGCGCGGAGGCGGCGGCGGGACGGGTTGGTGACGGTGAGCTGGACCTCGGCTCCGTCACCGAGTCGAACGGATGTGTCACCACTTCGGGTGAATTGGAGCGTTCGCACTGGCGCCGCCAGAGCGTAGTCGCACAGAATTGCGAGGGAGAGAGGCGCGTTCACCGCGAGCATCCCCGCCCAGCTGGGGGCGAGGATGCCGACGGGGAGCGATCCGAGGGCGGCGAGCAGCGCGGTTCGTCCGGTGAGGGCCATGGGGCGCCGTTCTCAGCGGGGGACGGGGACGTGGGCGAGGATCGAGTTGATGACGGAGTCGGGGGTGACTCCCTCCATCTCGGCCTCGGGCCGCAGGTGGATGCGATGACGCAGGGTGGGGAGAGCGAGGGCCTTCACATCGTCCGGGGTGACGTAGTCCCGGCCGGTGAGCCAGGCCCAGGCGCGGGCGGTGGAGAGCAGGGCGGTGGCGCCTCGGGGAGAGACCCCGAGCGTGAGTGAGGGGGATTCACGCGTGGCACGACAGATATCGACGACATAGCCGGCGATCTCGGCGGAGACCGAGACCTTGGCGACGGCGGCCCTGGCCGCTTCCAGCTCGGCGGGTCCTGCGACGGGGCGGACGCCGGCGGCCTTCAGGTCGCGGGGGTCGAATCCCTCGGCGTGACGGGTGAGGACATGGATCTCGTCCGCACGCGAGGGCAGAGGGACCGTCAGCTTCAGGAGGAACCGGTCCAGTTGGGCCTCGGGGAGCGGGTAGGTGCCCTCGTACTCGACGGGGTTCTGGGTCGCGGCGACCAGGAACGGCTCCGGGAGGAGGCGCGGGGTGCCGTCGACCGTGACCTGGCGCTCCTCCATCGCCTCCAGGAGGGAGGACTGGGTCTTCGGGGGCGTGCGGTTGATCTCGTCGGCGAGCAGCAGGTTGGTGAAGACCGGGCCGGGCTGGAAGGAGAACTCCGCGGTGCGGGCGTCGTAGACCAGGGAGCCGGTGACGTCGCTCGGCATCAGGTCGGGGGTGAACTGGACGCGCTTGGTGTCGAGTTCGAGCGCGGCGGCCAAGGAGCGGACCAGGAGGGTCTTGGCGACTCCGGGGACGCCTTCGAGGAGGACGTGTCCCCGGCAGAGCAGGGCGACGACGAGACCGGTGACGGCGGGGTCCTGGCCGACCACGGCCTTCGCGATCTCGGTGCGCAGGGCCTCCAGGGAGGCGCGGGCGCTGTCCGAGTGCGTGGCGGTCTCGGGGGTCGGGGCGCTCATGAGGTGCGTACCTCTCTTTCTAGGGCGTCGAGTTGGTCCGCCAGGCGGATGAGGGTGGCGTCGTCGGCGGGAGCCGGGCCGAAGAGGAGGTTCTTGGGATCCGCGGTGGTCTCGGGGAGACGGGCGGAGAGTGCGGGGAGGAGACGGTCGGGGGAGTGGGCGTCCTGGACGGGGACGCCGAGCAGCGGGGCGAGCCGGGAGCGGGTCGCGGTGCGCAGGACGGAGGCGGCGCGGTCGCGGGCGTTGGCCTTGCGGTAGAGGCGGGCGCGGCCCTCGGTGGCCTCCGAGGCGCGGAGGGCCACGGGGAGGCGCTCGGTGACCAGGGGGCCGAGGCGGCGGCCGCGCCAGAGGGCGGCGAGCAGGGCGGCGAGGGCGAGTTGGAGGGCGCCCCACAGCCAGCCGGAGGGGATGAGGGCGAGGAAGTTGCCCGTGGTGTCGTCGGCCGGTGTGTCGGCGGTGGCCGAGGCATCGGAGAGGGAGGGGAGGTACCAGACGAGATGGGGCTGGGAGCCGAGGAGTTGCAGGGCCAGCGAGGCGTTGCCCCGTTGGTCGAGGCGGGAGTTGTAGAGGATGTCGGGCGAGCCGAGGAGGACCGTGTCGCAGGTGCCGGTGCCGGTGCCGGTGTTGTCGGCGGGGAGCTGGAGCAGGGTCGGCAGGCCGTCGGCGCGGTAGCAGGCGGAGGCGGTGGTGGCGGGGGAGGTCTCGTAGCGTTCGCCGCCGAGGTCGACGCTGCCGGCGCGGGTGGCGGCCGGGAGGGTGCAGGCGGGAGTGCGTTCCCGTACCGGAGTGCTCGGGGCGCTGGTGACTCCCGGAGCGAGGGTGGAGAGGGAGGCACGGCCGGCGCCGATGAGGACCGTGCGGCCGGTGGAGTTCTCCATGGCCCTGTGGAGTGTGGACTGCTGGTTGTCCGTCAGCAGGTCGGGGGTGGTGACCAGGAGGGTCGTTCCGGTGTCCGTGGCCGCGGTGGCCTCGTCGAGGCTGGTGGCGAGGGTGACGGTGACACCGCGGGCCTTGAGGAGCTCGGCGACGGCCAGGCTGCCATGGGGGTCGGCGGAGCGCGGGTCGAGGGAGCCGTGGGCGTCGGTGGACCGGATCGTCGCGAGGGCGAGGCCGCCGATCAGGACCAGGGCGAGGACGAGGGCGGTGCCGCGGACGCGGGTCCACACCTGGCGGGCGGTGGGGGCGGTCGACGTGACGGCGGCCGGGCGGCTCATGCGGGGGTCCCCGTGGAGGCGGTGTCGAGGGTGGGGCGGGTCCGCTCCAGGGCGGTGTCCAGTGCCTCGACGCGGCGGTATGCGGGCTCGTCGGCGGTGCGGCCGCCGTATGTGACGTCGTCGAAGGTGCGGGCCGCGAGGCGCAGGTCGTCCGCGTGGGAAGGGAGGGAGCGGCCGGCTTCGGCGGCGGCCTCGTCGGCGGTGCGGCCGGGGCGGGGTTCGAGGAGGGTGCGCTCTTCGAGGGAGCGGACGATGGCGCGCATCCGTTCCTGGACGGCCTCGTTCCAGCGGCCGGCGGAGGCGTGCCGGGCGGCGGCCGTGCGGTGGTCCCGTGCGGTGAGGGGGCCGTCGGCGAAGAGCGAGTCGCCGGTGGTGCCGGGGGAGCGGTGCGGGGTGCCGAGGCGCCACCAGAGGGCGGCGGCGAGGGCGGCCACGAGCAGGACGACGACGACCAGGCCGAGGACGCCGCCCGGGGTGGCCCCCGCAGCGGTGCCGAAGAGGTCGTCCAGCCACTCCCAGAAGCGGTCGAGGCCGCGCTGGAGGAGGTTCGGGTCGTTCTGGTGGTACTTCGGGTCGGACAGCTCCCGCTCCGCCGCCTCGCGGGCGGGGATGCGGGAGATGTCCACCGGTGTGTCGCCGTCGGCGCGCAGCCGTGTCAGTGCTGCGGCCGCTCCCCCCGTGACGGTCACCGCATCAGCCCCCGACGGTGTCGGTGCCCGGCGTGGGGCCGTAGCCGGGGAGACCCGCGGCCCGGGCCAGTTCGAGGTCCAGGGCTTCGCGGCGGATGCGCTGGTCCACGTAGAGCAGGACCGTGACACCGGCCGAGATCGGGTAGGTGATCGCGCTGGTGATCACGCCGCCGATGCCCGTGACGATGAGGAACGGCCAGCCGAAGGTGGTGGCGGTGCCGGAGAGCAGGCCCTCGAAGCCGTCGCCGTCCACGGCGAAGCCGATGACGGTGAACGGGATCGCGATGATCATGGCGAAGAGGAAGATCAGCAGCTGCGTGAGCATCGTGATGCCGAAGATCCGCCACCACGAGCCCTGCACCAGCTTCGCCGAGCGCTTCAGCGACGGGACGACGCCCCGGCGCTCCAGCATCAGGGCGGGGGAGGAGAGGCTGAAGCGGATCATCAGCCAGACGACCGCCACGATGGCGCCGAGACCGCCGAGGAAGGTGAGGGCCACGCCGGCGGCGCCGCCGATCAGGAGGCCGGGGAACAGGCCGACGCTCACGATGGCGACGGCCATCGCCGCGAGCAGCAGGGTCAGGCCGAGCAGCTGGAGCAGCCGCGGGCGGGCCTCCTGCCAGGCGGAGCCCAGCGAGACCGGGCGGCCGAGGACCGCGCGGCTGATGACGACGGTCAGCAGGGCGGCGCTCACGAGCGACGCCATCATCGTCACGAGCAGTGCGGGGCCCAGGCCGATCAGGGAGGCCTGGGCGGAGTCCAGGGACTGCTCCAGCTGTTCGGCGGGCGTGGCGTCCGGGTTGAGTTCCGGGGCGGCCGGCACGAGGTAGCGCTGGGCCAGGATGTCGGCGATCTGGGAGATCACCGCGACCGTGACCGTGATGGAGAGGACCGTGCGCCAGTAGGTGCGGAGGGTCTTCACCGCGCCGTCGAGGATCTCGCCCATGCCCAGCGGCCGCAGCGGGATGACTCCGGGCTTCGCGGCCGGAGGCCTGCCCCAGTTGACGTTCGGAGGCGGGGTTCCCCAGTTCTGGCCGGGTGCGGAGGGCGGGGTCCGGTCGGTCGGCGGGGACCACTGGCCGGCGGGCGGCTGGTCCTTGGACCACTGGGTGGCGGAGCCGTTCGCGTCGGCCGCGGCGGGGGGCACGGGGGTCCCCGAGCCGTCCGGGCCGTCGGAGGGGGCGGATCCGGGCGAGGTCCAGCCCGGAGTGTCGTTCACGGTCGTCCACCTCGGAGGAATGGTCGCGGTGCCGGATCGGCGAACCGGCTCGGTCACGGCGGCCGACACCTGACACGGCGGCGGGCCGGGTGCCATCGTGCCACGCGGGGCCCGCCCGTGGGCCGGAGCCGTGATCTCCTTCGTACCTTTGTCCGGACCTTCATTGTGCGAGCGGTACGCGGCACACTGTGCGGATGCCCGATCAGGTCGCACGAACCGTGCACCGGCGGGCCGAGCGGGCCGTCGACCACAAGATCAGGCCCGGGCTGGGGGAGGCGCTGTGGGACAGGTCACGGCAGGTAACGATTGGCTAATGGGATGATGTCGATATGAAGGGACGCGTTCTTGTCGTCGACGACGACACCGCACTGGCCGAGATGCTCGGCATCGTGCTGCGGGGTGAAGGGTTCGAGCCGTCGTTCGTCGCGGACGGTGACAAGGCGCTTGCCGCTTTCAGAGAGGCAAAGCCCGACCTGGTGCTGCTCGACCTGATGCTGCCCGGAAGGGACGGCATCGAGGTGTGCCGGCTCATCCGGGCCGAGTCCGGGGTGCCGATCGTCATGCTCACGGCCAAGAGCGACACCGTCGACGTGGTCGTGGGCCTGGAGTCGGGCGCCGACGACTACATCGTGAAGCCGTTCAAGCCGAAGGAGCTCGTCGCCCGGATCCGGGCGCGGCTGCGGAGGTCCGAGGAGCCCGCTCCCGAGCAGCTCACCATCGGCGACCTGGTCATCGACGTGGCCGGGCACTCCGTGAAGCGGGACGGCCAGTCCATCGCGCTGACCCCGCTGGAGTTCGACCTGCTGGTCGCGCTGGCGCGCAAGCCGTGGCAGGTGTTCACGCGTGAGGTGCTTCTGGAGCAGGTGTGGGGCTACCGGCACGCGGCCGACACCCGGCTGGTGAACGTGCACGTCCAGCGGCTGCGCTCGAAGGTCGAGAAGGACCCCGAGCGCCCGGAGATCGTGGTCACCGTCCGCGGTGTCGGTTACAAGGCGGGACCGAGCTGACATGAGTACAGGCAGTACTGCTCCGAGGCCCGGGGACCCGGGAGTCCGTACGGGGCGGACTGCCGGACCGGGGCGGGGGGGCTCGCGTTTCGGCCGTCTGCTCCGCAGCAGGGCCGTCCTTCGGCTCTTCGCGCGCTGGGTGCGCCGTCCGCTGCTGCCCGCCGTGCGGCTGTGGCGACGGAACATCCAGCTGAGGATCGTCGCGGGCACCCTGCTGATGTCCCTCGGAGTCGTGCTGCTGCTCGGCATCGTCGTCATCGGGCAGGTCCGCAACGGTCTGCTCGACGCCAAGGAGAGGGCCGCCCAGAGCCAGGCCGCCGGAGGGTTCTCCGCCGCCCAGGACCGGGCGGCGACCACCCCCTCGGCGCCCGGGCAGCAGGACGGCGGACGGGCCGGCGCCTCCGTGAACTGGCGCTCCACGCTGGTCGAACAACTCGCCAGCGGTGGTCAGAGCGCCTTCAACGTGGTCGCGCTCTCCCTCGACACCGGTGACACCGCGAGCCGCGGCGCCCGCGCCTCCGGCGAGGTCGACCCGACCACGAGCATCCCGGCGGACCTGCGGCCCTCGGTCGCCCAGGGCACCGGGACCTTCCAGAAGTTCACGCGCATCCACTACACCAGCGGCAAGGCGTCCGAGGCCGGACTGGTGATCGGCAAGCGGCTGAACGACGCCGACGGCGACCAGTACGAGCTGTACTACCTCTTCCCGCTGACCCAGGAGGAGGACTCCCTCACCCTGGTCAAGGGCACCCTGGCGACCGCCGGACTCTTCGTCGTCGTCCTGCTCGGCGCCATCGCCTGGCTCATGGTGCGCCAGGTCGTCACGCCCGTACGGATGGCCGCGGGGATCGCCGAACGGCTCTCGGCCGGCCGCCTGCAGGAACGCATGAAGGTCACCGGCGAGGACGACATCGCGCGCCTCGGCGAGGCCTTCAACAAGATGGCCTCCAACCTCCAGCTGAAGATCCAGCAGCTGGAGGAGCTCTCGCGGATGCAGCGGCGCTTCGTCTCCGACGTCTCGCACGAGCTGCGCACCCCGCTGACCACCGTCCGGATGGCCGCCGACGTCATCCACGAGGCCCGCGCCGACTTCGACCCGATCACCGCCCGCTCCGCCGAGCTCCTCGGCGACCAGCTCGACCGCTTCGAGTCGCTGCTCTCCGACCTCCTGGAGATCAGCCGCTTCGACGCGGGCGCGGCCGCCCTGGAAGCCGAGCCGATAGACCTGCGCCAGGTCGTCCGCCGGGTCATCGGCGGTGCCGAACCCCTCGCCGAGCGCAAGGGCACCCGGATCGTCGTCCTCGGCGACCAGCAGCCCGTGGTGGCCGAGGCGGACGCCCGCCGGGTCGAGCGGGTGCTGCGCAACCTCGTCGTCAACGCCGTCGAGCACGGCGAGGGCCGCGACGTGGTCGTGAAGCTCGCCGCCGCCGGCGGGGCCGTCGCGGTCGCCGTCCGCGACTACGGCGTCGGGCTCAAGCCCGGCGAGGCCACCCGGGTCTTCAACCGCTTCTGGCGCGCCGACCCGGCACGCGCGCGGACGACCGGCGGCACCGGCCTCGGCCTGTCGATCGCCGTCGAGGACGCGCGGCTGCACGGCGGCTGGCTCCAGGCCTGGGGCGAGGCCGGCGGCGGATCGCAGTTCCGGCTCACCCTGCCGCGCACCGCGGACGAGCCGCTGCGGGGCTCCCCGATCCCGCTGGAGCCCGAGGACTCGCGGCGCAACCGCGAGCAGGCGGCCGCCAGGCGCGAGCAGGAGAGCGGCCGGCTCACCTCGGTGCCGGCGCAGCCCGCGGGCGACCGGCCGGCGCTCGCCGTACCGCCGAGGCTGCCCGCGCCGCCGCGGGCTACCGTCGACCCGACGGCGCTGCCCGGCAGCGGCGCCCGTGTCGTGGCGCGATCGGCGACGGACGGTGACGGTGGGGCGGGTACGACGACGGCCGGCGGGAACGGGCAACTGGAGCGGGAGGACGGGACACGTGGGCGCTGACTCCCGAGCGGAGCACGCGGGGCGGGGACGGAGTACACGCACGGTGGTCCTCGCCGCGTGCGGCGGGCTCCTGGTGACCGGCTGCGCGTCGATGCCCGACAGCGGGGACGTCCAGGCGGTCAAGGGCTCCAACACGGGCGACTCGCAGGTGCGGGTCTACGCCGTCGCGCCCCGGGAGAACGCGGACCCGGACGAGATCGTCGACGGCTTCCTGGAAGCCATGACCAGTGACGACCCCGGCTTCGCCACCGCCCGCAAGTACCTCACGAAGAAGGCCGCGTGGAGCTGGAAGCCGGAGCAGAGCATCACCGTGCTCACCACCGCACCCGACCGCGAGCCGACCGACCGCAACGCCGACCCCGACAACCAGGGCCGCGCCTATCCGCTGTCCGGCCGCAAGATCGCGACCGTGGACGCCCGGCACGCCTACCAGCCGGTCAGCCCCGCCGAGTACCTCCAGTCGATCCATGTGGTGCAGCAGCCGTTGCCGAACGGCAAGGGCAAGGAGTGGCGCATCGACAGCCTCCCGCCCGGCCTGGTCCTCGGCGAGGCCGACTTCCTCCGCAACTACCGGTCGGTCAACAAGTACTACTTCGCCTCCGGGGAGGATCGGGTCGTCGCCGACCCCATCTACATCCGGCAGCGGCAGGACCCCGTCACCCGGATGGATACGGTGACGCAGACGGTCAAGGCGCTCCTCGAAGGCCCGACGAACTGGCTGAAGCCGGCCGTCGACTCGCGGTTCCCCTCCGGTACGGAGCTGAAGAGCGGCGTCACCACCCTGACCACGGACGACCAGTCCACGCTGAGGGTGCCGCTCAACCGCAAGGCGGACCGGGCCGGCGCGGAGGCGTGCCGGCGGATGGCGGCGCAGCTGCTGTTCACGCTGGGCGACCTGACCTCCGTACGGGTCGAGCAGGTGGAGCTCCTCGGGTCGGGCGGGCAGTCGCTGTGCCGGCTGGGCAAGGGCCAGGCCGTCGAGTTCGCGGCGGTGAGCGACACCGAGCGCGAGGAGCACCCCTACTTCGTCGACGAGCACGGCAAGCTGATGAAGCTCCTGGTCGGCGGCAAGGAGGCGGACGCGCCGATCGAGGTTCCGGGGCCGTTCGGGAAGGGCACCGTGCCGCTCGGCTCCGTCGCCGTCGACCGGGGCGAGACCCGGGCCGCCGGGGTCGGCGAGGCCGGCCGCCAGCTCCTCGTCTCCTCCATCACCACGGAGCAGGACCCGCTGCCGCCGGTCCTGACCAGCCGGGCCGCCCGCCCGGCCGACCGGCTGTCCGCCCCCAGCTGGGACGGCAGGGGCGACCTGTGGGTCGCGGACCGGGACCCCGCCGCGCCCCGGCTGTGGATGGTGCCCGACGGCACCGGTCACCCCGTCAGGGTCCACACGCCCTGGCTGGGGGACGACACCCGCATCGAGTCCCTGCGGGTCTCGGCGGACGGCGTACGGATCGCCATGGTCGTCACGCGGGGCGAGCGCACGACCCTGCAGATCGGCCGGATCCAGCGGCAGACGACGGGCGAGGAAACGGTCGTCTCCGTCCTCGACCTCCAGCCCGCCGCGCCCCGGATGGAGTCGGTCACGGCCGTCTCCTGGGCGGGGCCGAGCCGTCTCGTCGTGGTCGGCAAGGAGGCGGGCGGCGTCCAGCAGATCCGCTACCTCCAGACCGACGGCTCGACGTCGACGACCTCGGTGCTCCCCGGTCTGAACGGGGTGACGTCGGTGGCCGCGCCGCACACGGACAAGGCGTCGGTGGTGGCCGACTCCGGCGACGACGGCATCGTCCGGCTGGCGCCCGGGACGAACTGGCAGCCGGTGGCCAAGAAGGGCTTCTCGCCGGTCTACCCGGGCTAGCGCACCCGCGCACCTGACGTACTTCCAGGCTCCCGGCGGGTTTTCCACAGGGGTGGCCGGGAGGCGTCCCGAGGCGCACAGTGGAGCCATGCGGGGGTGGTGGCGCGAGATCGCCGGGCTGGTGCTGCCGGTCGCCTGCGGAGGCTGCGGCAGACCGCGGACGGAGGTGTGCGCGGCCTGCGCGGACGCGCTCGCCGGGGCGGCGCCGCGCAGGGTGCGGCCCTCGCCCGAGCCCGCCGGGCTGCCCGTGGTGCACGCCGCCGCGCCGTACGCCGACGCCGTACGTGAGCTGCTCATCGCCCACAAGGAGCGCGGGGCGCTCACGCTCGCCGGGCCTCTGGGCGGCGCCCTCGCCGGGGCCGTGGCGGCCGCTGCCGGGCCCGTGGCGGGACCCGCGGACGGACCCTTGCTTCTCGTACCCGTGCCGTCCTCGCGGCGTTCCGTACGGGCGCGTGGCCATGATTCGACGCGGCGGATCGCGCTGGCCGCGGCGGCCCGGCTGCGGCGGGCGGGCAGGCCGGCGCGGGTCCTGCCCGTGCTGCGGCAGCGGCGGTACGTGGCGGACCAGGCGGGTCTCGGGGCGCGCGGACGGCTCGCGAACCTGTCGGGGGCGCTGGAGGTCGTGCCGGGCGGGGCGCGGCTCCTGACGGCGGGAAAGGTGATCCTCGTGGACGACCTGATGACCACGGGGGCCTCGCTCGCGGAGGCGGCGCGCGCGCTCGGAGCCGTACACCCGTCGTTCATTCGTGGAATACCGCACGGCTTACCGGCCGGTTCGGCGCAGCGCGGAATCGAACAGCGGGGAGCGGCTGTGATCGCATCCTCTCCCGTCTCGTTCGAAATAAACCGGAACTCGCCGGAAACTTGGATCGTTGCAGGTGGTGAGAGGTGAAAGCACTCGAACGGAGGTATGTCGCGGTAGCGGGTGCCGACACCCGTCCGAAGGGGCTATGTTCGGTTGTGAGGAATGGCGAATGCCATCGCCTCGGCGAATACATGGTTGCGCCTACAGGACAGGAGTTCAGGGCGAATTAACCTCTTGTCGATGGGGTGGAGATCTTGTCGACTGGGGAGGTGGAGGTCGAAGTCGCCAAGTCCGAGCTCCGGTAACCACCGGAGTCTGGTGCAAAGGGAGATGCCCGGCGGCCAAGGAGCCGACCAGGGCGATCCGGGAACGGAGTTCTGCGTGGACATCGTCGTCAAGGGCCGCAAGACCGAGGTGCCCGAGCGGTTCCGCAAGCACGTGGCCGAGAAGCTGAACCTGGAGAAGATCCAGAAGCTCGACGGCAAGGTGATCAGCCTCGACGTCGAGGTGTCCAAGGAGACCAACCCGCGGCAGGCCGACCGGTCCGACCGTGTGGAGATCACCGTCCATTCCCGAGGCCCGGTGATCCGGGCGGAAGCAGCGGCAGGCGACCCTTACGCAGCGCTCGACCTCGCCCACGGCAAGCTCGAGGCCCGACTGCGCAAGCAGCACGACAAGCGGTACACCCGCCGTGGTAACGGCCGGCTGTCCGCGGCGGAGGTCGGGGACGTGGTGCCCGGCGCCGCGAAGCTCAACGGAGACGGCCAACTGGCCGTGGACGAGGCCGACAAGGTGCCCACCACGATGATGGGCTCCATCGAGGTCCAGGGCGAAGGCCCGCTCGTGGTCCGCGAGAAGACCCACCGGGCCGCACCGATGACGCTCGACCAGGCGCTCTACGAGATGGAGCTGGTCGGGCACGACTTCTACCTCTTCGTCGACTCCGACACCAAGCAGCCCAGCGTCGTCTACCGGCGACACGCCTACGACTACGGCGTCATCCACCTGGAGAGCGACCCGCTCGCCGAGGGCGGCGGCGCCGGCGGAGCGCTCGGCGGCTGACCCGCCGCCCCGCACCGCCTCCGAACTGAGGTGTCCCTCTCGGTGCCCCTGGAGCGCATTTTGCGCCCCCAGGGGCACCCCCGTGCGTCCGTGGATCGCCCCGTGGCCGTCCGGGCATGAAATCATGGCGTGCACGCCAACCGGTGCCGAGCGAGCACGGGTTGGAGGACCGGAAACGAATTCAGGCCACGGCCTTCAGGGGGAGGAACGATGGCGGACAGCTTCGGACCGGTGCTCAGCGGGCGCGAGCACGGCGGTGCGGTCCCGGAGGGATCGGATTCGGACAGCGGAGCATTCCGTAAGGAGCCGATCCGGGTCCTCGTCGTGGACGACCATGCCCTCTTCCGTCGGGGACTCGAGATCGTCCTCGCCCAGGAAGAGGACATCCAGGTGGTCGGCGAGGCCGGTGACGGCGCCGAGGCCGTCGACAAGGCCGCCGATCTGCTGCCCGACATCGTTCTGATGGACGTACGGATGCCCCGGCGCGGCGGCATCGAGGCGTGCACCTCCATCAAGGAGGTGGCCCCCAGCGCGAAGATCATCATGCTGACGATCAGCGACGAGGAGGCCGACCTCTACGACGCGATCAAGGCGGGGGCGACCGGCTACCTCCTCAAGGAGATCTCCACCGACGAGGTCGCCACCGCGATCCGCGCGGTCGCCGACGGGCAGTCGCAGATCAGCCCGTCGATGGCGTCCAAGCTCCTCACCGAGTTCAAGTCGATGATCCAGCGCACCGACGAGCGCCGGCTCGTGCCCGCGCCCCGGCTGACCGACCGGGAGCTGGAGGTCCTCAAGCTCGTCGCGACCGGGATGAACAACCGGGACATCGCCAAGGAGCTGTTCATCTCGGAGAACACGGTGAAGAACCACGTCCGGAACATCCTGGAGAAGCTCCAGCTGCACTCCCGGATGGAGGCCGTGGTCTACGCGATGCGGGAGAAGATCCTGGAGATCCGCTGACCCCTTCCGGGCTTAGCCCAGGGCCGCCACCAGGGACTTCGCCAGGTCCGGGTGGTCCACCCGCTCCACCGTCACCGCGTCGCAGCCCACCCACTCGGCCGCCTCGCGCAGGGCCTTCGCCACCGCCGGTACGGCCTTGGGGCCGTCGAGCGAGACCTGCTTCGCCACCAGCGTCCGGCCCTCCCGCGCCGGGTCCACCCGGCCGACGAGCCTGCCCCCGGAGAGGACCGGCATCGCGAAGTAGCCGTGGATCCGCTTCTGCTTCGGCACGTATGCCTCCAGGCGGTGCGTGAAGCCGAAGATCCGCTCCGTGCGGGGCCGCTCCCAGATCAGCGAGTCGAAGGGCGACAGCAGCGTCGTGCGGTGCCGGCCGCGCGGCTCCGTCGCCAGCGCCGCCGGATCCGCCCAGGCGGGCTTCCCCCAGCCCGCCACCGTCACCGGCACCAGGCCCGAGGCCTCCACCACCGCGTCGAACTGCTCGGCCTTGATCCGGTGGTAGTCGGCGATGTCCGCGCGCGTGCCCACGCCGAGCGCCTCGCCCGCCTGCCGCACCAGCCGCCGCACGCACTCGGCGTCGTCCAGCTCGTCATGGAGCAGCGCCTCCGGGATCGCCCGCTCGGCCAGGTCGTACACCCGCTTCCAGCCGCGCCGCTCCGTGACCACGACCTCGCCGTACATCAGGGCCCGCTCGACGGCGATCTTGCTGTCGGACCAGTCCCACCACTCGCCCTTGTTCTTCGCGCCGCCCAGCTCGGTCGCCGTCAGCGGGCCCTGGTCCCGCAGCTGGTCGATCACTTTCTCGTACGCCCCGGCCGACAGCTCGTGTCCCCAGTGCGGCCGGTCGCGGTAGGCACGCCGGCGGAAGGCGAAGTGCGGCCACTCCTCGACGGGCAGGATGCAGGCGGCGTGCGACCAGTACTCGAAGGCGTGCGCCTCGGACCAGTACGCCTTCTCCACCGTCGGGCGCCCCACCGCGCCCAGGCGCGCGTACGGGATGAGCTCGTGCGAGCGGGCGAGGACCGAGATGGTGTCGAGCTGGACCTGCCCGAGCGACCGGAGGACCCCGCGCACCCCGGCCCTGCGGTCGGGCGCGCCCAGGAAGCCCTGGGCGCGCAGGGCGATCCTGCGGGCGTCGTCGGCGGACAGTTCGGCGGCGGGGCGCGGCGCAGTCGTCATGGACCGCACCCTAGGCCCCGCCTCTGACAGCGGGAGCGCTCAGACGTCACGGGCCGGGAGGTACGGCAGCGGGCTCGGCAGGCCGAAGTCGGAGGGGAGCAGGGAGCCGACCCAGGCGTCCCGGAGCGTGCCCTTGTTGGCGAGCCCGGCGCGCTGGACGCCCTCCAGGGCGAAGCCGACGCGCTCGGCCACCGCGCGCGAGCCGGCGTTGCCGACCTCGGCGCGCCAGATCAGACGCGTGCAGCCGAGTCCGGTGAAGGCCCAGTGGGCCAGCGCCCGGACGATCTCGGTCATGTGGCCGGCGCCGCGGTGTTCCTTCGCCAGCCAGTAGCCGACCTCCCAGACGCCCGCGCCGCGACTGGTCAGGCTGGCCGCGGCGAGCAGCGGGCCGCCCTCCACGGGCTCCGCGGCGAAGGCGTACTCGGTGTCCTCGCGCCAGCCGTCCGGGACGAGGCGGTGGACGAAGAGTTCGGCGTCCTCGCGCTTGTACGGGGAGGGGACGACGGTCCAGCGCTGGATGTCGGGGTCCTGGCAGATGGCGTACACGGTGTCGATGTCCTCGGGGACGAAGCTCCGCAGACGCAGCCGGTCGGTGGTGAGGGTGATGGGATCCATGCCGGGATTGTGGTGACCGCGCGGACCGGAAGCGAACACTTTTCGGATGGTGCGGCACCTTCCGCCCACCTCGTGCGTTCTCTTTACGGGCGGACGTACGGCTCCGGCACTGCGGGCCTCCCTGTGCGAGGGCGGTCTCGCTTACGATGGCCGTTGCGGTGGGGACCACCTGCCGTGCCCGCGCTCGCGTCCATCACAAGACCCAGTGCCAGGCCCGACCGGCAAGGAGACCAGCCTCAGTGTCCGTCTTCAACAAGCTCATGCGTGCAGGCGAAGGCAAGATCCTGCGCAAACTGCACCGCATCGCGGACCAGGTCAACTCCATCGAAGAGGACTTCGTCAACCTCTCCGACGCCGACCTGCGGGCGCTCACCGAGGAGTACAAGCAGCGGTACGCCGACGGCGAGAGCCTCGACGACCTGATGCCCGAGGCCTTCGCGACCGTTCGCGAGGCCGCCAAGCGTGTCCTCGGCCAGCGCCACTACGACGTCCAGCTGATGGGCGGCGCCGCGCTCCACCTCGGCCATGTCGCCGAGATGAAGACCGGTGAGGGCAAGACCCTCGTCGGCACCCTCCCGGCGTACCTCAACGCGCTCTCCGGCAAGGGCGTGCACCTGATCACGGTCAACGACTACCTGGCCGAGCGTGACTCCGAGCTCATGGGCCGGGTGCACAAGTTCCTCGGCCTGTCCGTCGGCTGCATCCTGGCCAACATGACGCCGGCCCAGCGCCGCGAGCAGTACGCCTGCGACATCACGTACGGCACGAACAACGAGTTCGGCTTCGACTACCTCCGCGACAACATGGCGTGGTCCAAGGACGAGCTCGTCCAGCGCGGCCACAACTTCGCCTGTGTCGACGAGGTCGACTCCATCCTCGTCGACGAGGCCCGTACGCCGCTGATCATCTCCGGCCCGGCCGACCAGGCGACCAAGTGGTACGGCGACTTCGCCAAGCTGGTCACCCGCCTGAGCAAGGGCGAGCCCGGCAACCCGCTCAAGGGCATCGAGGAGACCGGCGACTACGAGGTCGACGAGAAGAAGCGCACCGTCGCCATCCACGAGGCGGGCGTCGCCAAGGTCGAGGACTGGCTGGGCATCGACAACCTCTACGAGTCGGTGAACACCCCGCTCGTCGGCTACCTGAACAACGCCATCAAGGCGAAGGAACTGTTCAAGAAGGACAAGGACTACGTCGTCATGGACGGCGAAGTCATGATCGTCGACGAGCACACCGGCCGTATCCTCGCCGGCCGCCGCTACAACGAGGGCATGCACCAGGCGATCGAGGCGAAGGAGGGGGTGCCGATCAAGGACGAGAACCAGACCCTCGCCACGATCACCCTCCAGAACTTCTTCCGCCTGTACTCGAAGCTCTCCGGCATGACCGGTACGGCCATGACCGAGGCGGCCGAGTTCCACCAGATCTACAAGCTCGGCGTCGTCCCGATCCCCACGAACAAGCCGATGGTCCGCAAGGACCAGTCGGACCTGATCTACCGGACCGAGGTCGCCAAGTTCGCCGCCGTCGTCGACGACATCGCGGAGAAGCACGAGAAGGGTCAGCCGATCCTCGTCGGCACGACCTCCGTCGAGAAGTCCGAGTACCTCTCGCAGCAGCTCTCCAAGCGCGGCATCCAGCACGAGGTCCTCAACGCCAAGCACCACGAGCGCGAGGCCAGCATCGTCGCCCAGGCCGGCCGCCGCGGCGCCGTCACCGTCGCCACGAACATGGCCGGCCGTGGTACCGACATCAAGCTCGGCGGCAACCCGGACGACCTCGCCGAGGCCGAGCTGCGCCAGGCGGGCCTGGACCCGGTCGAGCACGTCGAGGAGTGGGCCGCGGCCCTGCCCGGCGCCCTGGAGCGGGCCGAGAAGGCCGTGAAGGCGGAGTTCGAGGAGGTCAAGGACCTCGGCGGTCTCTACGTCCTCGGCACCGAGCGCCACGAGTCGCGCCGTATCGACAACCAGCTGCGCGGTCGTTCCGGCCGTCAGGGCGACCCCGGCGAGTCCCGCTTCTACCTCTCGCTCGGCGACGACCTGATGCGTCTGTTCAAGGCGCAGATGGTCGAGCGCGTGATGGCCATGGCCAACGTGCCGGACGACGTCCCGATCGAGAACAAGATGGTCACCCGCGCCATCGCCTCCGCCCAGTCCCAGGTCGAGACCCAGAACTTCGAGACCCGTAAGAACGTCCTGAAGTACGACGAGGTCCTCAACCGGCAGCGCGAGGTCATCTACGGCGAGCGCCGCCGCGTCCTGGAGGGCGAGGACCTGCACGAGCAGATCCGCCACTTCATGGACGACACGATCGACGACTACATCCGCCAGGAGACCGCCGAGGGCTTCGCGGAGGAGTGGGACCTCGACCGTCTGTGGAACGCCTTCAAGCAGCTCTACCCGGTGAAGGTCACCGTGGACGAGCTGGAGGACGCGGCCGGGGACCGGGCCGGCATCACCGCCGAGTTCATCGCCGAGTCCATCAAGGACGACGGCCGCGAGCAGTACGACACCCGCGAGAAGCAGCTCGGCTCGGACATCATGCGCGAGCTGGAGCGGCGCGTGGTCCTCTCCGTCCTCGACCGCAAGTGGCGCGAGCACCTCTACGAGATGGACTACCTCCAGGAGGGCATCGGCCTGCGCGCCATGGCGCAGAAGGACCCGCTGGTCGAGTACCAGCGCGAGGGCTTCGACATGTTCACCGCCATGATGGAGGGCATCAAGGAGGAGTCCGTCGGCTACCTGTTCAACCTGGAGGTCCAGGTCGAGCAGCAGGTCGAGGAGGTCCCGGTGCAGGCGAGCGCGCCGTCGCTCGACAAGGAGGACGTCGTGCCGGCGGGTGCCGGGCGTCCGGAGATCCGCGCCAAGGGGCTCGACACCCCGCAGCGGCCGGACCGGCTGCACTTCTCCGCGCCGACCGTGGACGGGGACGGCGGCGTCGTCGAGGGCGACTTCGCCTCCGACGACATGGACTCCGGCGACGGGCTGACCCGTGCGGAGCGCCGCAAGGCGCAGAAGAACGCGGGTGGCGGGCGTCGCCGCAAGAAGTGACGTTCTGAAGCGGTAGGAGGGGTCGGTCGCCCGGTGGCGGCCGGCCCCTTCGTCATGGGTGGCGGGCGGCCACGCCGAGGCCGTCCAGTTCCACGGCGGCGCAGCGCCAGCGCTGGTCCTCGCCGCGCTCCAGGCGGAACGCCATGGCCCGTACGCGGGCGCCGGTCGCGATGGTCGCGAAGGCCTCGATCGCCGCGTGCGGGTGGTGCACCTGGATCGAGCAGCGGCGGAGGACCGGGCGGGGGCCGAGTGAGCGCAGGGGTGTCTCCGGGGCCAGCCGGACGAGCTGCTCGTACGCGTCTCCGACGGTGTGGCCGAGCATCCAGTGCACGGGCCGCTCCCCGCTCAGGACGGCGAGCAGGCGCTCGGCGAAGACGGTGTGCGGGGGGAGCGTGCGGGGCGGGCCGCCTTGGGCGGGGGTGCGGGGGCGGGTTCCGGCGGAACCACGCGGGCGCGTGCCGGCCGGGCCGCCGGGGGCGTTGCGGGGGCGGGGCCGGGGGAGCGGGGAGGGCGTGGTGGTGAGCGTGGCGTTCATGGCGGTCCCCTGTCGTTGCGTAACCGAGTGATACCAGTCGGTAACTTCCGTTGGGGATCTTGTACGGGGGGACCCCGAGGCCCCGCAAGGACCCCGCCGCGCCGGAGCACCCTCGAAATCGGATCACCTATCCGGGTGACGCGGTCGAAAATCGGCTCTCCGGCGGCTCGGCGGGCGGCCTTCCGCGGTGGACGGACGGCGTGTCCGGCCCGCCGCCCCGAAGGGGGACTCCGCACGTATCCTGAGGGCTCTCCGTCTACGAAAGCGGCCTGCCATGCGCGTCTACGTCCCTCTGACCCTCCCCGGTCTCGCACAGGCGCACAAGGCGGGCGAGCTGGGGCCCGGTCCGCTGACCGCCTACGCCGTCACCCCCGCGCTGCGCGAGTGGTACGTCTCCGACGACATCGAGGAGCTGGAGTACGCGGCGCTCAACCGGGCCGCCTCCGCCTCCCTGCGGCTCCTCGCCGGTGACCCCGAGGCGCCCCGGCGCCGGATCGTCGTCGCCGTGGACGTGGCCGACAAGGACGCGACCGTCGACCCCGACCGCGGGCTCGACGCCGGCTCCATCGGCGAGGTCCGCGTCGCCGGAGCCGTACCGCTGGCCAAGGCCGCGGCCGTGCACGCCGACGCGGACGACGCCGAGGCGGACGTCACGGCGGCGGCGGACGCGCTCGGCGCGGCGGACCAGGGCGACGACGATGCGCAGTTCGTCGTGGACGGGGCCGAGGACCACGAGCTGCTCTGGTTCGGGGTGCAGGAGATTCCCTCCCTGCTGGGCTGACGTCGCTGTCG
The DNA here is from genome assembly GCF_056435185.1 of Streptomyces sp. NPDC044003. NCBI lineage: Bacteria > Bacillati > Actinomycetota > Actinomycetes > Kitasatosporales > Streptomycetaceae > Streptomyces > Streptomyces sp. NPDC044003. Next base: position 19,624 of record NZ_JBWKFA010000002.1, read on the forward strand.
GCGGGGCCGGGTACCGTCTTCGCATGGGGAAGCACGGAAAGCACCTGGTCTGGGACTGGAACGGCACACTGCTCGACGACATCGGCGCGGTGATCGGCGCGACGAACGCGGCCTTCGCCGAGCTCGGACTCGAAGAGATCACGCTTGAGCGGTACCGCGAGCTGTACACGGTGCCGGTGCCGAAGTTCTACGAGCGGCTGATGGGACGGCTGCCGACGGACGAGGAGTGGACCGTCATGGACGGGACCTTCCACCGGCACTACTGGGAGCGGGCCGAGTCCTGCGGGCTCACAATCGGGGCGGCGGAGCTGCTCGCGGCCCGGCAGGCGTCCGGGTTCACGCAGTCGCTGCTGTCGCTCGCGCCGCACGCCGATCTGATACCGCTCGTGCGGCGGTACGGGATCGCCGAGCGGTTCGTCCGCATGGACGGGCGTCCCGACACCTCGACCGACGGGAAGTCCGGGCACATGGTGCGGCACCTCGACGCGCTCGCCGTCCCGGCCGAGCGTGTGGTCGTCATCGGTGACGCGGCGGACGACGCGGTGGCGGCGGCGCATGTGGGGGCGCGGGCGGTGCTGTACACCGGGGGGTCGCACAGCCGGGCTTCGCTCGCGCGGGTCGGCGTGCCGGTCGTGGACTCCCTGGAGGAGGCCGTCGCCGTCGCGGAGGAGCTGGTCTAGGGCCGTCACCTGTGCGGGCGGGGGCGGTGGTGGCTGTGCCCGCCGCCCGCAGGGCGCGGAGTCTGTCCGGTGGCGGGTGGGCGGTGCGGGGCCGGGTGCGGCCCGGTGGGGGTTGTGCCCACCCGTTCCGCACTTGCGGAACGTATGCCCACAACCCCTGCAACCGCCCGGGGCGTCAGCCCTTCGCGCGGAGGACCTTCAGGAATTCGCGCATCCAGGTGGGGTGGTCCGGCCAGGCCCGGGAGGAGACCAGGAGGCCGTCCACGACCGCCGCGCTGTCCTGGAAGGTCGCTCCCGCCGACTGCATGTCGAGCTCCAGGGCCGGGTAGGCCGTGACGCGGCGGCCCTCCAGGCCGCCGATCGCCGCCGTCAGGAGCGGGCCGTGGCAGATCTGGGCCACCGGCTTGTCGGCGTCGAAGAAGGCCTTGAGGATCTTGCGGAGCTCCGGGTCGTTGCGCAGGTACTCCGGTGCCCGGCCCCCCGGGATCACCACCGCCACGTACGCCCCCGGGTCGACCTCCGAGAAGGCCAGGTCGGCCTGCCAGGTGTAGCCCGGCTTCTCCGTGTACGTGTCGTAACCCGGCTCGAAGTCGTGGACGACGAAGCGGAGCAGCTTGCGGGCCGGAGCCGCGATGTCGACCTCGTAGCCCTCCTCCAGAAGCCGCTGGTAGGGGTACAGCACCTCCAGGGACTCCGCCGCGTCCCCGGTCACGATCAGGATCTTCGCCATGGCTCTCCCAGATCACAGATGGTCGGTCTGTCGTGCTGTGCCCATGGTTGCGCACCCGGTGCCCCCGGCGTGGTGGTTTGCCGAGGAGACACGTGTCGCTGTCCATATCGTCAAACTTCCCCCGCTCTTTTGTACGCATAAGGCTCATGACGGTTCGGGGGTCGGGAGCGATAGGCTTTTGCCGTGATCAGCGCGATACGCCAGGGGGGCAGTGAAGCCCCCGGCTGCCGCCCGGACCGCGACAGCGGCCGGGTCGACCGTGCGTTCGCCGATCCTCTCCGTCCGGGCGTGCCGCTCTCCGTGGCCGGATTCGGCCCGGGCGTCTCTCATTCGGGCATAACGTCTCCTTCGACCGGAATCACCGCGTCGTGGCGTTGTGTCCTTTCTTCCACCGACGTCACGCAACGGCGCGCGACAGGAGTCAGAGGACATGCAGACCAAGCTGGACGAAGCAAAGGCCGAGCTGCTCGAGAGGGCCGCTCGGGTAGCTGAGCACAGCCCGGTCGGGGGGCGACTTCCGACGGGCCCGGAGGGCTCTGGAGAGCGTCCGGACCGGGACACCGTGCTCGATTACCTCCAGCGCTACTACCTGCACACCGCGCCCGAGGACCTCGCCGACCGCGACCCGGTCGACGTGTTCGGCGCCGCGCTCTCTCACTACCGGCTCGCGGAGAACCGCCCGCAGGGCACCGCGAACGTGCGCGTCCACACCCCGACGGTGGAGGAGAACGGCTGGACCAGCAGCCACTCCGTCGTCGAGGTCGTCACCGACGACATGCCGTTCCTCGTCGACTCGGTCACCAACGAGCTGTCCCGCCAGGGCCGCGGCATCCACGTCGTGATCCACCCGCAGGTCCTCGTCCGCCGTGACGTCGCCGGGAAGCTCATCGAGGTCCTGTCGGCGCAGATCCAGGGCGAGCTGCCGCACGACGCGCTCACCGAGTCCTGGATCCACGTCGAGATCGACCGCGAGACCGACAAGGCCGACCTCAAGCAGATCACCAACGACCTGCTGCGCGTCCTCTCCGACGTCCGCGAGACCGTCGAGGACTGGGACAAGATGCGCGATGCCGCCCTGCGCATCGCCGAGGGCCTCCCGGCCGAGCCCACCGCCTCCGACCTGCGCCCGACCGAGGTGGAGGAGGCCCGCGAGCTGCTGCGCTGGCTCGCCGACGACCACTTCACCTTCCTCGGCTACCGCGAGTACGAGCTGGTCAACGGCGACGCCCTGTCCGCCGTCCCCGGCACCGGCCTCGGCATCCTGCGCTCCGACCCGCAGCACGGCGCCGACGACGAGGGCCACCACGCCCACCCCGTCTCGCCCTCCTTCAGCCGGCTGCCCGCCGACGCCCGCGCCAAGGCGCGCGAGCACAAGCTGCTGATCCTGACGAAGGCCAACAGCCGGGCGACCGTGCACCGCCCCTCGTACCTCGACTACGTCGGCGTGAAGAAGTTCGACGCCGAGGGCAACGTCATCGGCGAGCGCCGCTTCCTCGGCCTCTTCTCGTCCGCCGCCTACACCGAGTCCGTCCGCCGGGTCCCCGTCGTCAAGCGCAAGGTCCAGGAGGTCCTCGCGGGCGCCGGCTTCTCGCCGAACAGCCACGACGGCCGCGACCTGCTCCAGATCCTGGAGACCTACCCGCGCGACGAGCTCTTCCAGACCCCGGTCGACCAGCTGCAGTCCATCGTCACCAGCGTCCTGTACCTGCAGGAGCGGCGCCGGCTGCGGCTCTACCTGCGCCAGGACGAGTACGGCCGCTACTACTCGGCCCTCGTCTACCTGCCGCGCGACCGCTACACCACCCGCGTCCGGCTGCGACTCATCGACATCCTGAAGGAGGAGCTCGACGGCACCAGCGTCGACTTCACCGCCTGGAACACCGAGTCGATCCTGTCCCGTCTGCACTTCGTCGTCCGCGTCAAGCCCGGCACCGAGCTGGCGAAGCTCACCGACGCCGACGTCGACCGCATCGAGAACCGGCTCGTCGAGGCCGCCCGCTCCTGGGCCGACGGCTTCGGCGAGGCCCTCAACGCCGAGTGCGGCGAGGAGCGCGCCGCCGAGCTGCTGCGCCGCTACGGCAACGCCTTCCCCGAGGGCTACAAGGCCGACCACTCGCCGCGCGCGGCCGTCGCCGACCTCGTCCACCTGGAGGCCCTCGCCGGCAGCGGCAAGGACTTCGCGCTCTCCCTGTACGAGCCGGTCGTCGCCGGCCCCGGCGAGCGCCGCTTCAAGATCTACAAGACGGGCGACCAGATCTCCCTCTCCGCCGTCCTGCCGGTCCTCAACCGGCTCGGCGTCGAGGTCACCGACGAGCGCCCGTACGAGCTGCGCTGCGCCGACCGCACCCACGCCTGGATCTACGACTTCGGCCTGCGGATGCCGGTCGCCACCGGCAACGGCGGGGACTACTTCGGCGACGACGCCCGCGAGCGCTTCCAGGAGGCCTTCGCCGCCACCTGGACCGGCCTGGCCGAGAACGACAACTTCAACTCGCTCGTCCTCTCCGCCGGGCTCAACTGGCGCGAGGCGATGGTGCTGCGCGCCTACGCCAAGTACCTCCGCCAGGCCGGTGCCACCTTCAGCCAGGACTACATGGAGGACACCCTCCGCAACAACGTCCACACCACCCGGCTGCTGGTCAACCTCTTCGAGGCCCGCATGGCCCCGGAGCGCCAGCGCGCCGGCACCGAGCTGATCGACGCGCTCCTCGAAGAGCTGGACGCCGCCCTCGACCAGGTCGCGAGCCTGGACGAGGACCGGATCCTGCGGTCCTTCCTCACCGTCATCACGGCGACGCTGCGGACGAACTTCTTCCAGACGGCCGCCGACGGCAAGCCGCACTCCTACGTGTCGATGAAGTTCGACCCGCAGGCCATCCCCGACCTCCCGGCCCCGCGCCCCGCCTTCGAGATCTGGGTGTACTCCCCGCGCGTCGAGGGCGTCCACCTGCGCTTCGGCAAGGTCGCCCGAGGCGGCCTGCGCTGGTCCGACCGCCGTGAGGACTTCCGTACGGAGATCCTCGGCCTGGTCAAGGCGCAGATGGTGAAGAACACCGTCATCGTGCCGGTCGGCGCCAAGGGCGGCTTCGTCGCCAAGCAGCTCCCGGACCCGACCGTGGACCGCGACGCCTGGCTGGCCGAGGGCATCGCCTCGTACAAGACCTTCATCTCGGCGCTCCTCGACATCACCGACAACCTGGTCGCGGGCGAGGTCGTGCCGCCGGTCGACGTGGTCCGCCACGACGAGGACGACACGTACCTCGTGGTCGCCGCCGACAAGGGCACCGCCACCTTCTCCGACATCGCCAACGGCGTCGCGGAGTCGTACGGCTTCTGGCTCGGCGACGCCTTCGCCTCCGGCGGCTCCGCCGGATACGACCACAAGGGCATGGGCATCACCGCCCGCGGCGCCTGGGAGTCCGTCAAGCGGCACTTCCGCGAGCTGGGCCACGACACCCAGACCGAGGACTTCACCGTCGTCGGCGTCGGCGACATGTCCGGCGACGTCTTCGGCAACGGCATGCTGCTCTCCGAGCACATCCGCCTGGTCGCCGCCTTCGACCACCGCCACATCTTCATCGACCCGAACCCGGACGCGGCCGCCTCGTACGCCGAGCGCCGCCGGCTCTTCGACCTGCCGCGCTCCTCGTGGGCCGACTACGACACCTCGCTGCTCTCGGCGGGCGGCGGCATCCACCCCCGCAGCGCCAAGTCCATCCCGGTCAACGCGCAGATGCGGGCCGCCCTCGGCATCGAGGCCGGCGTCACCAAGATGACCCCGGCCGAGCTGATGAAGGCGATCCTCCAGTCGCCCGTCGACCTGCTGTGGAACGGCGGCATCGGCACGTACGTGAAGTCCTCGGCCGAGTCCAACGCCGACGTCGGCGACAAGGCCAACGACGCCATCCGCGTCGACGGCCAGGACGTCCGCGCCCAGGTCATCGGCGAGGGCGGCAACCTCGGCGCGACCCAGCTGGGCCGCATCGAGTTCGCCCGCACCGGCGGCCCCGAGGGCCAGGGCGGCAAGGTCAACACCGACGCCATCGACAACAGCGCCGGCGTCGACACCTCCGACCACGAGGTCAACATCAAGATCCTGCTCAACGGGCTCGTCGCCGAGGGCGACATGACCGTCAAGCAGCGCAACAAGATCCTCGCCGAGATGACGGACGAGGTCGGCTCGCTCGTCCTGCGCAACAACTACGCGCAGAACACCGCCCTGGCCAACGCCGTCGCCCAGTCGCCGTCCCTGCTCCACGCCCACCAGCGGTTCATGCGCCGCCTGGGCCGCGACGGGGCCCTCGACCGCTCCCTGGAGTTCCTGCCCAACGACCGGCAGATCCGCGAGCTCCTCAACAACGGCCGCGGCCTGAGCCAGCCCGAGCTCGCCGTCCTCCTCGCGTACACCAAGATCACGGTGGCCGACGAGCTGATCGGTACGGAACTGCCGGACGACCCGTACCTGCGCGGGCTGCTCCACGCGTACTTCCCGACGCTGCTGCGCGAGAAGTTCACCGAGGCCGTCGACAACCACGCCCTGCGCCGCGAGATCATCACCACGGTCCTGGTCAACGACACCGTCAACACCGGTGGTTCGACCTTCCTGCACCGCCTCCGCGAGGAGACCGGCGCGTCGATCGAGGAGATCGTCCGCGCGCAGACCGCCGCCCGGGTCGTCTTCCGCCTCGGCAAGGTCTGGGACGCCGTCGAGGCCCTCGACAACGTGGTGCCGGCCGACATCCAGACCCGGATGCGGCTGCACTCCCGCCGGCTCGTCGAGCGCGGCACCCGCTGGATGCTCAACAACCGGCCGCAGCCGCTCCAGCTCACCGAGACGATCGAGTTCTTCTCCGACCGCGTCGAGGAGGTCTGGGCCCAGCTGCCGCAGCTGCTGCGCGGTTCGGACCTGGAGTGGTACCAGTCGATCCTGGACGAGCTGACCGAGGTCGGCGTGCCGGAGGAGCTCGCGCTGCGGGTCGCCGGCTTCTCCTCCGCCTTCCCGATCCTCGACATCGTCGCGATCGCGGACCGCATGGGCAAGGAGCCGCTCGCGGTCGCCGAGGTCTACTACGACCTGGCCGACCGGCTGCGGATCACCGACCTGATGGACCGGATCATCGAGCTGCCGCGCAGCGACCGGTGGCAGTCGATGGCCCGTGCCTCGATCCGCGAGGACCTCTTCGCGGCGCACTCGGCGCTGACCGCCGACGTCCTGACGGTCGGCAACGGCACCACGAGCCCCGAGGAGCGGTTCAAGGCCTGGGAGGAGAAGAACGCGGCGATCCTGGGCCGCGCGCGGACGACCCTGGAGGAGATCCAGGGCTCGGACACCTTCGACCTGGCGAACCTGTCGGTGGCGATGCGGACGATGCGGACGCTGCTCCGCTCGCACAGCTGACGGTCTGAGAGGGAAGGGCCCCGCCGGTGTTCCGGCGGGGCCCTTCCCCGTGTTCCCGATGAGTGTTCCCGCCGAGCGTTTCCCGCGGAGTCAGACGTACGTCGTCGCCGCCGCGCCCGGCTCCTCCGGCGGCCTCCGGCTCAGCCGGCGCTGCGCGAGCTCCGTCGGGAAGCGGCGCCCGCTGCGGGCGAGGGCCACGCCCCGGACCAGCTCCAGCTCGTCGCCGCCGTGGAAGCCGTGGTCACGGCTCGGCACCAGCGGCGTCCACGGGTCGGGGCCGGTGCGGCGGGCGGTGGTCGCTGGTCGGCGTCCCCGAGCTCCTCGACGAGCCCGAGCCCCACCCAGCGGCCGAGCCGCTCGGCCTCCCCGGGGTCCGCCCATTCGTGGCGTCCGCCGAGCTGCAGGCTGCGGTCGGAGACGAGGTGGAGCGGGACGTCCGGGTCACGGGCGAGGGCGACGGCCGCGTCGACGACCAGCCGGCAGCCGGTGCAGGGAGCGGCCCGCCGGCCGCCGAGCGTCCGGTCGCGGACCACGTTGGAGAGGTCCACGAGGAAGGCGGCCCGCTCGAAGTCCGCGGTGAGGTGACGTTCCAGCGGCATGGTCCCCCCAGGGCCTGTCCTAGAGCTTCCAGACGGTGAGTCTGGCGAAGTAGTCGGGCAGGTCGTTCTCGGCGTTCTTGGTGATCTTGGTGATCTCCAGCATGGCGAGCCGGTCGTCGCTGGTCTTTCCGCACAGGAGGGTGCCCACGGGGATCTCCTCGCGGAGCTTGTCGGCCTCGATCTCCTGGGGGAGGACGTCGCCCTGGGAGCCCTCCAGGCACTGGCGGGCGGTCTTTCCGGCGCTCTTGCCCATGCCGCTGGGGAACTCCCAGTCCCCGCCGGAGACCTCGCTCATGATCACTTCGGAGTCGTAGCGGTTGAAGTCGCCGGTGCCCTTGATCTCGGGGACGTCGAGGTCGACCCCGGCGATCTCCGGTTCGGCGGGTGCCCGCAGGGCGAAGGGCCGGTCCTTGAAGACGGGGGTGTACCCGGCGTCGTCGGCGGCCGGCGTCGGGGTGGTGGTCTTCGGGGCGGTGCTCGCCCCGTCCTTTGACGGGCCGGCGGTCCGGTCGGCGGTCGGTGTGCTGCCACCGCCGCGGGCGTCGTCGCCGCCGTCCCCGTCGCCGCCGAAGATCTGGGCGACCTGCCAGGTGCCGACGACCAGGAGGACGGCCGCGGTCACGGCGAGCGCGATCGGCGTCCGCCGGCGCGGGGAGGGCGGGGGCATCATGGGCTGGGGTCGGTGGGCCGGAGGAACGGGCGGGGCCGGCGGGGTCGGGCCGGCGGCCGGTGGGGCGAAGGTGTGGGTCGCCTGGGCGGTCGGCGGTGCGAAGGCCTGCGTCGGGCCGGTGCCGGGCGGCGGGGTGGTGTCCCGGAGGGTGGGCTCGTGGGTGGGCGGGGGAGGGGTGGGCACTGTGCCGCCCGGGGTGGTTCCGGGGGCCGTCGCCGGGGGCGGCACGGTCGGTTCGCCGGCCGGGCCGGTGCCGTCGTCCGGACGCGGCGGACGGGCGGCCGCCCGTATGCGACGGTCGACGGTCGCCGCCACGGGGCCCGGCAGCCAGTCGCCGAGTGCGGTCAGCGGGCGTCCCGCGGCGCGCTCGCACCAGTCGGTCAGCTCGGCGGGGGTGATCCGGTCCGCCGGGTCGGCGGTGAGGCAGCGCTCCAGGAGCGGGCGCAGCTCCGTCGGGTAGCCGTCGAGGTCCGGGGGCCGCAGGGCGGTGTTGGCGATCCGGGTGCCCACGGTGAAGGCCCCGCCGTCGCCGTAGGGGTGGCGTCCGGTGGCGGCGACCGCCGCGATCAGGCCGAGGGAGAAGACGTCGCCGGCCGCGGTGACCGGCTCGCCGAGGGCGTGCTCCGGCGACATGTACTGCGGGGTGCCGATGATCCGCCCGCTGCGGGTGATCTGGGTGGCGTCGGCGGCCCGGGCGATGCCGAAGTCGATGACGTACGGGCCGGTCGGGGCGAGCATGATGTTGCTCGGCTTCAGGTCGCGGTGGACGACCCCGGCCGCGTGGATCGAGGTCAGGGCCCGGGCCGTGCAGCCGACGAGCGGGAAGACGGTGGTCAGGGGCAGCGCCCCGAAGGCGCCGAGCGCGTCGTGCAGCGCGATGCCCGGGACGAAGGCGGAGGCCAGCCAGGGGGAGGTGCCCGTGGTGTCGTGGTCGACCACGGGCACCAGGTGGTAGCCCTGCACCCGGCGGGCGGCCTGCACCTCCTGCTCGAAGCGCTGCCGGAACTCGGGGTCCTGGCCGTACTCGCGCAGGATCAGTTTCAGGGCGACGGGCTGGCCGCCGCGCGTGTGCGAGAGGTAGACGGTGCCCATGCCGCCCGCGCCGAGCCGGGCGACCAGCCGGTATCCGGCGATCTCCCGGGGGTCGTCGGGGCCCAGGGGCGTGAGTATGTCGTCGACGCCGGTACCGATGAGAGCCTCCCCCGCTTGCCCGCCGCTGCCGCAGCCAGCTGCTGACAGCGCTTTCCGAACGAGCCTACGACACGGTGGACCCCCCAACTTCCCGCCTGCGGCGGCGGGTTCAGGTGGACGGCGGCCCGCCGGCGGTCGAGGTCCACAGGCGGCGGGCGGCGAGCAGGGCCGCCGCGAGGAGCAGGGCGTTGCGGAGCACCATGACGGCCAGGCCGGTGGGGGTGCCGGCGACGACCTCGTCGTAGAGGACGGGGTACGCGAGGGAGCTCAGCGCGGCCGCCGGGAGCAGCAGCAGGGCGACCGGGCGCATCACGGTGTGGCGGGAGGTCAGGCAGGCGGCGGCGAGGCCGAGCAGCCAGATCATGTACTGGGGGCTGATCACCCGGCTGGTGACGGTGAAGAGCAGGACGGCGGCGAGGGCCGCGTCGAGCGGGGTGGCGGGGGTCCAGCGGTGGGCCGTGAGGCGCCACAGGAGCAGCCAGCCGAAGGCGATGACGGTGAGCAGCAGGGCGAGGTGCCCGAGGGTGGAGACGTAGGGGCCGACGTACTCGAAGGCCCCGTAGCGGAACTCGACCCTGCCGGGCCACGCGCCGGTGGCGCGGGCGACCGCGAGGGCCGTGCCGCCCAGGGACTCGATCTGGATGCCGCGGCTGCCCTGCTGGCGCAGGAAGCCCAGTGAGTCGGAGAAGAACAGCGCGAGGGTGGCGAGGAGGGCGAGTGCGGTGACGACGGCGGCGGTCCAGGCCTCGCGGGTGGTGCGGCCCCGGGGCGTGCCGATCAGGGCGAGCGCCGGCCACACCTTGACCATGGCGCCGATCCCGGCGAGCGCCCCGCCGAGCTGGTGGGCGGCGGTGGAGCGGGCGCCCAGGGCGAGGAGCGCGAGCACGGCGAGGGCGGTGGTCTGGACGTCGTACCGGGCGAGCGGGAGGTGCAGGAGGAGCGGGAGGCCGCAGACCCAGATCCAGGCGCCGTGGGTGAGGCGGGCGCTGTCGGCCCGGGCGAGGGCGAGGGTGACGAGGGCGTCGGCGAGGAGGGTGAGGGTGACGAAGGCCTGGAAGTAGGTGAGCCAGGGGAGGATGCCCGGCGACATGATCACGAGTCCCGCGCCGGGCGGGTACTGCCAGGTGACGTCGCCGGGCGGGAAGGTGCCGTCGGCGAACTTCCCGTACCAGTACTGGTAGAGGGCGACCTCGCGGCCGACCCCGCCGATGCCGAGGTCGTCGCGGGCGAGGAGCAGGAGCATCCCGGCCCGGGTGAGGAGCCAGACGGCGGCGAGGGCGAGGTAGGGGCCGCGGCCGACGGTGACGAAGGTGGCGGAGGTGAAGGTGTCCGAGTCGAAGGGGGACCCGGTGAGGGCGGGGGGCTCGCTCGCGGAGCGGGGTGGCGACTGAAGGGGATCCGGCTGCGGGTGATCGTTCGTCATCCCACCGCACTTTAGCCCGCTATGTCTTATTTGTTGGGCTTCTTGGTGTCCGGCTTGGCCGTGAACTCCTCGTATGCCGCCACCACCTCCTTCGCCGGGCCGTCCATCCGCAGCGTGCCCGCCTCCAGCCACAGCGCCCGCTCGCAGGTCTCCGTGATCGTGGAGTTCGAGTGGCTGACCAGGAAGACCGTGCCCGCCTCCGCCCGCAGCTCGTCGATCCGCTGCTGGCTGCGGCGGCGGAAGCGCGCGTCGCCGGTCGACAGGGCCTCGTCGATGAGGAGCACGTCGTGGCTCTTGGCGGCGGCGATGGCGAAGCGCAGTCGGGCGCCCATCCCGGAGGAGTACGTCCGCATCGGGCGGGAGATCGCGTCGTCCTTCTCGTTGATGCCGGAGAAGTCGACGATCCCGTCGTAGCGCTCCCGGACCTCCGCGCGGGTCATGCCCATCGCGAGGCCGCCCAGGATCACGTTCCGCTCGCCGGTCAGATCGTTCATCAGAGCCGCGTTGACGCCGAGGAGCGAGGGCTGTCCCTGGGTGTGGATCGCCCCCCGGTCGACCGGCTGGAGGCCCGCGATCGCCTTCAGGAGGGTGGATTTACCAGATCCGTTCGAACCGATCAGGCCAATTGCCTCGCCCCGGTACGCGACGAAGCTGACGCCCTTCACGGCATGGACCCGGCGGCCGGCCGGAGCCGTACCGCGCCGCATGATCCGGCCGAGCGCGGCGGTGGCGCCGCCCCGGCCGCCGGAGTGCCCGCCGTGGACGGTGTACGTGATGTGGACGCCGTCGGCGATGACGGTGGGGGTTCCCTGTACCTGCTGGTGCGTGTCAGCCACGGCCGTACGTCTCCTCCGCCTTCCAGAACCAGATGAAACCGCCCGCGAAGGCCAGCACGGCCCAGCCGAGGGCGAGCGCCCACACGTGCGGCGGCAGCTGCGCCCGCGTGTAGCTCTCGATCAGCGCGAAGCGCATGAGGTCGATGTAGACCGCCGCCGGGTTGCACTGGAGCGCGAGGACCACGGCCCCCGGGAAGCGTCCGCTGCTCGCCAGGTTCTGGATCGACCACATCGCGCCCGAGGCGTACATCCAGGTCCGGAGCACGAACGGCATCAGCTGGCTGATGTCCGGGGTGCGGGCCGCGACCCGGGCCAGGGCGAGCGCCACGCCCGTGCTGAACAGCGCCTGGCAGGCCAGTGCAGGGACCGCGAGCAGCCAGCTCCAGGTGGGGAACTCCCCGAAGCAGACCAGCATCACGACCAGCGCGGCGAGCGAGAACAGCAGCTGCTGGAGCTGCTGGACCGCGAGCGAGATCGGCAGGCTCGCGCGCGGGAAGTGCAGGGCGCGGACCAGTCCCAGGTTGCCGCTGATCGCCCGGGTGCCGGCCTGGGCCGTGTTGGCCGTGAAGGTCCACACGAAGATGCCGGTCATCAGGAAGGGGACGTAGTCGGGCACGCCGCTCTTCGCGTTCAGCAGGACGCCGAAGATCAGGTAGTACACGGCGGCGTTGAGGAGCGGGGTCGCCACCTGCCAGACCTGGCCGAGGCGCGCCTGGCTGAACTGGGCGGTGAGGCGGGCGGTCGCGAAGGCGGCGATGAAGTCGCGGCGGGACCAGAGCTGCCGCACGTAGACGGGGAGCGAGGGGCGGGCCCCGCTGACGCTCAGGCCGTGGCGGCGGGCGAGGGCGCCGAGGTCCTCCCGCTCCGCGAGGGCGGCCGGCTGCGCGGGTGGGGCGAGTGTCGTGGTCACGGGCGGGCGCTTTCGACGAGGGTGCGGGCTTGCGGGGCGCTTTCGGTGGGGGGTGCGGGCGCTTTCGGTGAGGGTGCGGGGGTGCGGGCGCTTTCGGTGAGGGTGCGGGCTTGCGGGGTGCTTTCGGCGGAGGTGCGGGCGCTTTCGACGACGGCGTGGGCGTGCGGGCGCGGCGGGCAGGGATGAGCGCTGCCGCCGACGACGGAACGGGTCCGTATCGTCGCTACGGGGAGGTTAGGACGCTCCCACGTCGGAACGCAACCGTCTCGTCGTAACGCCGCCGGGATGTCGCGGTTGGTTAGGATGCCGTCCATGACCGATCCGACCCCCCGCCGCGCCCCCGCCGGAGCCGCCGTACTCCGCGAGGACGTGACCGAGGCCATCCGCGCCGCCGTCTTCGAGGAGCTCGCGGCCGTCGGCTACGCCCGGATGTCCATCGAGGGCATCGCGCGCCGCGCGGGAGTCGGCAAGACGGCCGTCTACCGGCGCTGGAAGTCCAAGCTCGCCCTCGTCCTCGACCTCGTCGGCGCCTTCGCCGCCCAGGGCCTGCCGGCACCCGGCAGCGGCTCCCTGTACGGGGACGTGCGCGCCCTCCTCGAAGTGGCCTCGCACGCCCTGCGCCACCCGGTCGCCTCCCAGGTCATCCCCGACCTGCTCGTCGAGGCCGCCCGGCACCCCGAGATCGCCGAGACCGTCAAGGCCGTGCTGCTCGACGGACAGCAGGGCGTCATGACCCAGATCGTCCGCGAGGCCGTCGCACGCGGCGAACTCCCCGAGGGCACCGACCCGGGCAAGGCCCTCGACCTGGTCGTCGGCCCGCTGTACTGGCGCCTCGTCGTCGTCCGTACGCCCCTGCCGAAGGGGTACGCGGACGAGCTCGCCCGCTCGGCGGTCGCGGCGCTCAAGGCCTGACCGCGGCGGGCTACTTCACCGCGCCCGCCATCACCCCGGACGTGAACTGCCGCTGGAACGCGAAGAACACCACCAGCGGCACCACCATCGACACGAACGCCCCCGGCGCGAGCACGTCCACGTTGTTGCCGAACTGGCGCACCTGCTGCTGGAGCGCCACCGTGATCGGCGGCGACTGGGAGTCCGCGAAGATCAGCGCGATCAGCATGTCGTTCCACACCCACAGGAACTGGAAGATCCCGAGCGAGGCGATCGCCGGACCGCCGAGCGGCAGCACCACCCGGGTGAAGAGCCGGATCTCGCCCGCCCCGTCGAGCCGCGCCGCCTCCAGGAGCTCGCGCGGGATCTCCGCGAAGAAGTTCCGCAGCAGGAAGATCGCGAACGGCAGGCCGAAGGCCGTGTGGAAGAGGACCACCCCGGTCGTCGTCTCGAAGAGCCCCACCGCGCCGAACAGCTTCGACACCGGGACCAGGGCCACCTGCACCGGGACCACCAGGAGGGCGACCACGCCCAGGAACCACCAGTCCCGGCCCGGGAACTCCAGCCACGCGAAGGCGTAACCGGCGAGCGAGCCGATGAGGAGGACGAGGAGGGTGGCCGGGACGGTGATCAGGACGGTGGAGAGCAGCGAGCCGGTGATCGTGTCGTTCGCGAGGAGCCGGCTGTAGTTCTCGGTGGTCAGCTGCGCCGGGGCCGTCAGCACCCGCCACCAGCCGCTCGCCGCGATGTCGGAGGGCGAGCGGAGCGAGGAGAGCAGCAGCCCGATGGTCGGCAGCAGCCAGAACAGGCCGGTGAGCAGGAGGAAGACCCGGACGGCTCCCCCCGTCACGCGTGCCGAGGCCCTTGCCGCGAAGCTCTTCACCGGCGGGACTCCCTTCGGATGCGGCGGATGTTGACCACCATCACCGGCAGGACGAGAAGGAGCAGGACGACCGCGATGGCCGAGCCGACCCCGAGATCCGCGTCCGTGCCGAAGGACGAGCGGTACAGCTGGAGCGCGAGCACGTTCGCGTCGTCCTGCGCCGAGCCGGGCGCGATGACGAAGACCAGGTCGAAGACCTTCAGCACGTTGATCATCAGCGTGACGAGGACGACCACGAGGACCGGCGCGAGCAGCGGCACCGTGATCCGGCGGAACACCTGCCACTCGTTCGCCCCGTCCACCCGCGCCGCCTCCAGGAGTTCGCGCGGTACGGCCGCGAGTCCGGCGCCGATCAGGACCATCGCGAACCCGGCCCACATCCACACGTACGCCCCGATGACCGCGGGGGTGACGAGCGAGGGGCCCAGCCACTCCACGCCGTTGTACTGCTCCCGGAAGTTGCTCGCGGGGAGTCGGAGCACCGCTCCGTCGGCGCGGTCGGGCAGGGTGAAGCTGCCGTCGGCCGCCGCCGTGGCCGTGGCGACCACCTTCCCGTCCCGTACGGCCTCGATCCGCAGCCCCTTCAGGCCCAGCTCCTTCGGGTCGACCGCGTTCGGCTTCCCGCCGCCGCCCCGGGTGAAGTCCAGCCACGCCGTTCCGGAGACGTCCGCGCCGGTGGCGGCCGGTGTGCGCGCCGGGCGCGCGTCCTGGGGCATCCGCGCCGGAGCCACCCCGACCAGCGGCAGTCGTACGGGTACGCCCGCGTGGACCGGCTCCTTCGTGACGTACGCGCCGCCCCCGGCCTCCTTCAGCGGGTGCACGGGCAGCGGCCGGGCCTTCGGGAAGCCGGAGGACTCGGCGAAGGTGTCGTGGACCCCGACCCAGACGGCGTTGGCGACCCCGCGGTCCGGGTCCTGCTCGTAGACGAGCCGGAAGATGATCCCGGCCGCGAGCATCGAGATCGCCATCGGCATGAAGACGACCAGCTTGAACGCCGTCCCCCAGCGCACGCGTTCGGTGAGCACGGCGAAGACCAGACCGAGCGCGGTGGCGACCGCCGGGGCCACGAGGAGCCAGATCAGGTTGTTGCGGACGGCGGTGCGCAGTGAGTCGTCGGTGACGAGTGCGAGGTAGTTGTCGAGGCCGACGAAGGACGAGTCCGAGCGGTCGAAGAGCGAACGCCGGACCGAGTACCCGATCGGGTAGACGACGAGCGCGCCGAGGAGGAGCAGGGCGGGCAGCAGGAAACCCGCCGCCACGGTCCTGCTCCTGCCGTTGGTCCGCGGCATTCCGGCGCCTCAGCCCTGCGTGGCGGTCCGGTACGCCTTCGCCGCGTCCGCCTCCAGACGCGCCTGGGCCCCGGCGATGTCCTTCGGGTTCTTCAGGAAGTCCTGGAGCGCCTTCCACTCGCCCTTGCCGGGCGTCCCGCCGAAGGACTGCGGCATCTGGTCCGACATGTCGAAGCGGAAGTCGTCTCCGGCGCCGATGAGCGCCTTGGCGATCTCGCGCTGGACGTCGTTCGGGTACGCCGCCGGGTCCAGGTTCTTGTTGGGGGAGAGGAACCCGCCCTCGGCCGCCCAGATCCTCGCCGCGTCCGGGGAGGCCAGGAAGGCGAGCAGCGCCTGCGCGCCCTTGGTGTCCTTCAGGGCCACGGCCGCGTCGCCGGCCGTCACCACGGGCGCGGTGCCGGCGTCGCCGACCTTCGGGAACGGGAAGACCTTCGCGTCCTTCCCGATCTCCGCCTTGGTCTGGGCGATGTTGACGGCCGCGAAGTCGCCCTCGAAGACCATCGCCCCCTTGGGCTGGTCGCCGCCCGTGAAGGTCTGCGTGACCGAGGCCGGGTACTCCGTCTGCAGCGCACCGGACGGCCCGCCCGCGATCAGCGACGGCTTGCCGAAGAGTTCGGCGAGGGTCTTCAGGGCGGCGGCGACGGACGGGTCCGTCCACTTGATCTCGTGCTTCGCCAGCTGGTCGTACCTGGCCGGTCCCGCCTGCGAGAGGTAGACGTTCTCGAACCAGTCGGTGAGGGTCCAGCCGTCTGCGCCGCCGACCGAGACCGGGGTCACGCCGGAGGCCGAGACCGTCTCGGCGGTGGAGAGGAAGTCCTTCCAGGTCTTCGGCTCGGAGGCGCCCGCGTTCTCGAAGACGGCGGTGTTGTACCAGACCAGGGACTTGTTGGCCGCCTTGAAGTACACCCCGTACTGGGTGCCGTCCACCGCGCCGAGCTCCTGCCAGCCGCGCGAGTAGTTCGCCGCCAGCTCGGCCTTGGCGTCCGCGCCGACCGGCTTCAGCCACTTCTGGGCGGCGGCCTGCTGGATCGCGCCCACCTGCGGGAGCATCGCCACGTCGGGCGGCGAACCGCCGGCGATCTTCGTACCGAGGAAGTTCACGATCGGGTCCTGCGCGGGCACGAAGGTGACGGTCGCGCCGGTGCGCCTCTCGAACTCCTTCAGGACCTTGGTGAAGTTCTCCTGCTCGGGACCCGTCCAGACGGCCGCGACCTCGATCTTCTCGCCCTTGAGGGAGAGTTCGCGGTCGGGCGCGGGCTGTGGGTCCTTCGCGCTCTCGCCGCCGCAGCCCGCGAGGGTGAGGGCGAGGACGGCCGCCGTCGCCATGACCACGGCCTTGCGTGGACGAAGAGTTGTACGCATCGCTGCCCCGTCTCTCCCGTGCGCTTCGCTGTCCGTCCGACAGGTCTACGCCGGGCCGCGAGGCCCCGCAATACCGCCTTTCGTGTCTCCCGTGGTCAACTCGGCGATCGTGACGCCCTCGTGACGTGCCGTCAGCTGTGCGTGGCCGGGGTGAGCGGCGGCACGGGCGTCGCCTCGACCGACCGCGCGGCCCGGTCGAGCGCGCTCGCCAGGAGGGCCAGGTCCGTCGGTCCGTTGCCCAGCTCACGGACCGGGCGACGGGTGGGCGGGTCGCCCATCCGCTCCCACTCCAGCGGGACGACCGTCGGGCGGAGCGTCGCCGTCCGGGGGATCCGGCCCGTGACGCGGCCCGCCTGGAAGGGGGTCACCCGGCCGTCCGGATGCCCGAGGCGGCCCCGCCCGGCCGCCGGCACGTCCGGGCCCGCCGCCACCGGGGGCGCGTCGAGCACGATCCGCAGCCGGGCCCCGTGGGCCAGCTCCGTGTCGGCGGTACGGTCCGGGCGCGACGAGGTCGCGACGAGGTGCACCCCGAGCCGCTCGCCGTTCCGCGCGACGGCCTCCAGGGCCCGCACGACGGACCCGGCGGCCGGCCGGCCGGGGGCGCCGAGCGCGGGCGCGACCAGGGCGTCGAAGTCGTCGACGAGCACGACGAGCCGCGGCAGCGCCCTCGCGGAACCCTGCTCCCCGGAGGCGGGCCGCGGAATCCGCCCAGCGGCCTCCTCGGAGGCGGGGTGGGGGACGCGCGCGCTGCTGCGGGCGGCGACGTCGTCGGCGCCGGGGTACGGGACGCGCCCGCTGGTGCGGCTGGCGAGGTCGTCGCCGGCGGGGTGGGCGACCCGGCCGCTGGTCCGGCTGGTGACGTCGTCCGCGCCCGGGTACGGGACCCGGCTGCTGGCGCGGCTGGTCACGTCGTCCGCGTTCGGGTACGGGATCCGGCCGCTGGTCCGGCCCGTCACGTCGTCCGCCCCCGCCGCGCGCGGGACCCGGCCGCTGGGGTGGTCCGAGAGGTCTCCTTCGCCGGCGCGGAGGGTGCGGCTGCTCGGGCGGTCGTCGAGGCCGCCGTCCCGCCGCGGCAGCCGCCCGCTGGGCGTATCGGCCAGGAAGGCGTCCCCGCCGGAGCGTGTGCGGGCACCGGCCCGCTCGTCGGCCGAGCCGTCCGCGGGCCGGGGGATGCGTCCGCTGGGCCGGTCGGTCAGCTCACCCGTACGAGGGACGCGGCCGCTCGGGCGGTCGGTGAGATCGCCGGAACGCGGCACCCGCCCGCTCGGGTGATCCGTGAGATCACCGGCCCCCGGGTGGGGGATGCGGCCGCTGGTGCGGCCGGTGACGTCCTCGGCCCCCGGGTGCGGCACGCGCCCGCTGGTGCGGCTGTTGAGGTCTTCTGCGCCGGGGTACGGGACCCGCCCGCTGGTGCGGGCGCTGACGTCGTCTGCGCCGGGGTACGGGACGCGGCTGCTGGACCGGCCCGTGACGTCGTCCGCGCCCTGGTACGGGGCCCGGGCGGTCGGGAGCGCGCCGATCGGGCCGTCGCCCGTGCGGAGCGTGCGGCCGCTCGGGCGGTCCGTCAGGTCGCCGGTGTCCGGGACGCGGACCGTCGCGCGGGCGCCCTGCGGTACGGACTCCGCCGCGCTCGGGGCGCGCTGACCGATCAGCCGGTCGGCGGCGCGCGCCACCCCCCGGCGGTCGGCGAAGTGGGCGTCGCCCAGGAGCTCCGCCCTGCGCTTCAGCTCGGCGCCGAGCGCCTGTGCGAACTCCCGCATCCGTACCGGGTCCGAGGCCACCAGGTGCTCGGTGACGTGCGGCAGCTCCGTACAGACCGCGAGGCCCTCACCGCGCTCCCCGCCCGCGCCGTCCACGAGGAGCAGGCCGAGCCGGTCCGGGCGGCCGCCCGCCGCGAGCGAGGCGGCGATCGAGCGGAGGAGCTCCGTGCGCCCGCTGCCCGCGGGGCCCTCGATCAGGAGGTGCGGGCCCTCCTGGGTGAGGTCCACGGACAGCGGTCCGCGCGGGCCCGCGCCCAGGACGGCCGTGCCGTCCGCTGCGGAGGCCCAGCGGGCCATCAGGGAGGCGGGGGTGGCCCGGGCGAGCCCGAGCTCGTCGAGCAGGCGGGAGGCAGGGGGCAGCGCGGCCGTCCGGCCGTGCGGGGCGGCCGCCGTCTCGGGACGCAGCGGGGCCAGGGCCCGGCCGAACCGCTCGGCCCAGGCGACGGAGACCGCGTCGACGACGCCGACGGTGCCGTGGCCCGCGAGCCGCCCGCCGGAGGTCCGGAGCAGCCGCAGCGCGGTCGCCACGTCGCCGCTGAGGAGCGCGGCGGCCCCGCACTCGCGGAAGGCGACAGAGGCGGCGCACGCGGCCTCGTACGTGGCGGCCACCGGCGAGTCCGGGGTGGCGGCGGGCGCCTCGGCGAGGCACAGGAGGTGGATGCCGGCCGCCGCGCCGACGCCCGCGAGGCGCGCGACCGTCTCGCGCAGGGCCGCCGATCCGGGGTCGCCGTCGACGATCACGACCGTCGTCGGCCCGTCGTGGCGGGCCGCGGCCTCGGCGACGGACGCGCGGTCGGCGCTGGGCCAGCCGGGGCCGAGCGGGCCGTCGTCGAGCCGCCGGGTCAGCTCGGCCGTACGGGCCTGGGCCTGCTCGCGGTCGTACGCCAGGAGCAGCCGGCAGTCCTGGCCGTGGGCCGGGCGGACGTGCGGGAGCCAGCCGAGCCAGCCCCAGGCGCGGCGCCGCGCCTCCAGGGAGCGGTTCCGGTCGGCGCTGATGAGCACGATCTCCAGGTCGGAGGGGGAGTGCAGGGCGGCGAGCTGGGCCACGACCGAGCGCGCGAGCCCGGTGAGCCGGTCGCCGGGGCCCGCCAGGCCGAGGGAGCCGGCCTCGCGCAGGCCGACGGTGACGGGCACGCCGGAGAGTTCCGCGCGGTCCGTGGTGCCGAGCCGGACCACCAGGGACTCGGGGTGGTCCTGGGCCCGCTCCCAGAGCCGGGGGCCGGGACCGAGGGCGGTGAGCAGGACGGTGGCCGGGTCGGGCCAGGTGTCGGCGAGCGGTACGGGACCGGGGGCGTCGGCCCGCGTGCCGGGGCCGGGCCGGGTGTGGGCGTGCGTGTCCGGGGAGGCGTGGGTGGCGTGGACGTCGGTGGTGGGGAGCTCCTCGCGGCCGCCCGCGAGGCGCCGGGCCCAGGCGCCGAGCCCGCGCTTGCCTCCGCCACGCGCGGGAGCGGCGGGAGCCGTGGGCGCGTCTCCCCGGTCCCGGGTCCTGCCGTGGGGCTCGCCGCCGTCCTGGTCTGCGTACCCGTCGTGCGGGTCCCTCGCGTGCGCGTGGCCTCCGTCGTAGACCTCGCCGTACGCGATGCCGCGCGCCCCGCCGTGGGTGGCGTCGTCCGCCGGTCCCACCGGGTCGGGCCGGTCCGGCAGGTCCGTCGCGTGCGCGACGCGCAGGTGGCCCTCCCCGTCCGGGGCCGTCGCCACCGTGTCCTCCCCCACAGCCTTGAGGGCGCGGGAGGTGCCCCCGTCACCGGAGGCGCCGCCGGGGCCCGTCAGACGGAGGGCGGACTCGCCGAGGCGCAGCAGGGCGCCCGGGCGGAGCGGGACCGGGCGGTCGCCGACGGGCACGCCGTCGAGCGTCGTCCCGTTCGTCGAGCCGCGGTCGGCGACCGTGACCCGGCCGTCCTCGCCGACGGTGACCGTGCAGTGGGAGCGGGAGACGTCCGGGTCGTCGAGCGGCACGTCGGCGTCGACGGAACGGCCGATTCTGATCGCTCCGCCGTGCAGCAGGTGCACCCCGCCCGCGTCCGGGCCCGCCACCACGTGCAGCCGGGCCGCGGCCGTCTCGTCGGCCCGGTCGTCCGGTCCGGGGACCTGGAGGGAGAGGACCGCTCCGTCGACCAGCGGGGGTTCGCCGAGCACGCAGCGCCGGTTGTCGAGCCGCTCCGCGCCCGCGTAGAGCACGGTGGTGCCCGAGGCGGAGGTGTCGGGGCCGGTGACGGCGGCGGCGAGGTTCGAGGCCACGGCGGCCAGGGCCGTCCCGGCGGGGGCCGTGACGAGCACGTCGCAGGCGCGCCCGGCGCCGTTGCCGGCGTACGGCGCGAGGACGGTCAGCCGGATCTGCATCGCCGTCAGCGGTCCCTTCTGCGCGAGATGGCCCGGCAGGAGGGAACCGCCCTGTGTCTCCCCCCACCCGGCACGGACGCGTCGCCCGGTACAGGTCGGCACGGCGCGGGGGCTCCCGACCCCGTCGATGCGACGTGCTGTAGGCATCCTCGCACCTGCCACCGACAACACGCCCGCGGGTCGGCCACAAGTGATCTTGAATGGTCGGCCGTGGACGAGAAATAGCCTGGTTGGGCATGCCTTCGGAGCATGCGTGGCAACCGTCGCCTCCCGTGGAGCGTCTTCTTCCGGACAAGTTCGGTTCGCCCAGGACCTCCGACGGGGCCCGGACACGACATCGGAAACGGCCTGTGGACGACCGGCCTGCGACCCGTTCGGCGGCACTAAAGTGGGTCGGACACCCGGACGGGGTCACAACAGAGGACAGGGACCCCGGGGACAGCTCAGGAACCACCCCAGGACCACGATCAGCAGGGAGCGCGTGACGTGCGGCCTATCGGCAGCAAGTACCTGCTCGAGGAGCCGCTCGGCCGCGGCGCCACGGGCACCGTCTGGCGAGCCCGCCAGCGGGAGACGGCGGGCGCCGAGGCGGCCGTGCCCGGCGAGCCCGGCGAGACCGTCGCGATCAAGGTCCTCAAGGAGGAGCTGGCCAACGACGCGGACATCGTGATGCGCTTCCTGCGCGAGCGGTCCGTGCTGCTCCGGCTGACCCATCCGAACATCGTGCGCACCCGCGACCTGGTCGTCGAGGGCGATGTCCTCGCCCTCGTCATGGACCTCGTCGAGGGCCCCGACCTGCACCGGTACATCAGGGAGAGCGGCCCGCTCACCCCGGTCGCCGCCGCACTCCTCACCGCGCAGATCGCCGACGCGCTCGCCGCCAGCCACGCCGACGGGGTCGTCCACCGCGACCTCAAGCCGGCGAACGTGCTGCTCGCCGAGCAGGGCAGCCAGATGCACCCGATGCTGACCGACTTCGGCATCGCGCGCCTCGCCGACTCCCCGGGCCTGACCCGCACCCACGAGTTCGTCGGCACGCCCGCGTACGTGGCGCCCGAGTCCGCCGAGGGCCGCCCGCAGACCTCCGCCGTCGACATCTACGGCGCGGGCATCCTCCTCTACGAGCTGGTCACCGGCCGGCCCCCGTTCGCGGGCGGCACCGCCCTGGAGGTCCTCCACCGGCACCTCAGCGAGGAGCCGCGCCGCCCCTCGACCGTGCCCGGACCGCTGTGGACGGTGATAGAGCGCTGCCTCAGCAAGAACCCGGACCAGCGGCCGAGCGCCGTGAACCTCGCCCGCGGCCTGCGCGCCGTCGCCGCCGGCATCGGCGTGCACGCCACGCCCGCCCAGATCGAGGCGGCCGAGGGCGTCGGCGCGCTCCTCGCCCCCGACCCGGCGCCCGCGCCGGTCCCGGGGACCCCCGAGGCGCAGACTCCGGGTGCCGCCGACCCCACCCAGGTGCTGCCCACCGGCGCCGCCGGGGCCGGGATGGCCCCGCAGTACGACCCCGCCGCCGCGACCAGCGTCATGCCGACCGGCGGACCGGCGGGCGCCGCCGACCCGACGGCCGTCATGCCTCCCGTACCGCAGAATCCGCCGGCCGAGGACCCGCACCCCTGGCAGAGCCAGCTGCGCCAGGTCCGCGACCGCAACGAGCAGACCCAGGTGCAGTACCTGGACCCGAGCGACGACCCGCTGCGCCGCCGCCCGCAGCGCCGGCCGCAGCCGCCGCAGGACGCCCGCCCCGGTGCGTACGGCCAGCAGCCGCCCCAGCCGTACCAGCAGCAGCGCCCGGCCCCGCAGCGGCCGCCGCAGCCCCAGCCGTACCAGCAGCAGCCGCAGCAGTACGCGCCCCCGCCGGCCCCGCAGCAGTACGCGCCGCCCCAGCAGCAGTACACGCCGCCGCAGCCGCCGCCCCAGGCCCCCGCGCCGCGTGAGCCGCGCCCGCCGCGCCAGCGCAGCGCCAACCCGGTCCACATCCCCGGTCTCGGCTGCCTCAAGGGCTGCCTGATCATGATCGTCCTGTTCGTGGTCGCCGGCTGGCTCGTCTGGGAGCTCACCCCGCTCCAGGACTGGGTCGCCCAGGGCAAGGGCTACTGGGAGACCATCGGCGACGGCATCTCGTCGTTCACCACCTGGGTCTCCGACCTGTTCGACAGCGCGAGCACGAGCACGGGCAACTCGGGTGCTACCGGCGGTACAGGGCAGTAACGCTGCCGATTTGTCGACTTCCGAGGGGTGATTTCCCCTCGGAGGTCGAGACCGGCGGCCGTGGACGCGTAGCTTTGTCGAGAACCGCAGCCGCTGAGGGAGCAGTCTTGGCACGGAACATCGGCAGCCGCTACACCGCCCACCAGATCCTCGGACGGGGCAGCGCCGGAACGGTGTGGCTCGGCGAGGGACCCGAAGGGCCCGTCGCCGTCAAACTGCTGCGCGAGGACCTGGCCTCCGACCAGGAGCTCGTCGGCCGCTTCGTCCAGGAGCGAACCGCGCTGCTCGGCCTCGACCACCCCCGGGTGGTCAAGGTCCGCGACCTCGTCGTCGACGGCACCGACCTCGCCCTCGTCATGGACCTCGTCCGCGGCACCGACCTGCGCACCCGGCTCGACCGCGAGCGACGCCTCGCGCCCGAGGCCGCCGTCGCGATCGTCAAGGACGTCGCCGAGGCCCTCGCCGCCGCGCACGCGGCCGGGGTCGTCCACCGGGACGTCAAGCCGGAGAACATCCTGCTCGACATGGAGGGCCCGCTCGGCCCCGGCGGCGCCCACCCCGCGCTCCTCACCGACTTCGGCGTCGCCAAGCTGATCGACACCCCCGGCCGCACCAAGGCCACCCGGATCATCGGCACCCCCGACTACCTCGCCCCCGAGATCGTCGAGGGCCTCCCGCCGCGCGCCGCCGTCGACATCTACGCCCTCGCGACCGTCCTGTACGAGCTGCTCGCCGGCTTCACCCCGTTCGGCGGCGGCCACCCCGGCGCGGTCCTGCGCCGCCACGTCACCGAGACGGTCGTCCCGCTGCCCGGCATCCCCGAGGAGCTGTGGCAGCTGATCGTCCAGTGCCTCGCCAAGGCCCCGGCCTCCCGGCTGCGCGCCTCCGAGCTCGCCGCCCGCCTGGGCGACGTCCTGCCGCTGCTCAAGGGCATCCCGCCGCTCGACGTCGACGAGCCGGACGCGGAGCCGGCCCCGGAGCCGTACGAGGAGGACACGTACGCCACCGGTACGGCCGCGGGCGAGTCCGGCCCGCGCCGCGCCGCCGTCCCGCTCGTCCCCGGCGCCTCCGCCGACTCCAACCGCGACACCCACACCTCCATGCGGGTCCCGGCCCCCGACGAGCTCTCCGGCGGCCCCCTCGGCACCGCCCGGGCCCCACGCCCCGCCGGGGCCCGCCGCCCCGGCTCGGCCCGCCACAAGGCGGGCACGGTCCGCAAGAGACGGATCACCCTCGCCGTCGCGGTGGTCGTGGTCGCGCTCGGCGCGGGCGGCTACCTGGCGGTCTCCGGGGACGCGGAGGCCCCGCCGCAGGACTCCAAGCACTCCTCCCTGCCCTAGGACCGGCGGCGAGCCGTTACGCTGGACGCGTGGCAGTCGTCGATGTATCCGAAGAGCTGAAGTCCCTCTCCTCGACCATGGGGTCGATCGAGGCCGTCCTGGACCTCGAGAAGCTGAGGGCCGACATCGCCGTGCTCGAAGAGCAGGCCGCGGCCCCGTCCCTGTGGGACGACCCGGAGGCGGCGCAGAAGATCACGAGCAAGCTTTCGCACCTCCAGGCCGAGGTCCGCAAGGCCGAGACCCTGCGCGGCCGGATCGACGACCTCGGGGTGCTCTTCGAGCTCGCCGAGGAGATGGACGACCCGGACACCCTCGCCGAGGCCGAGACGGAGCTGGTCTCCGTCCGCAAGGCCCTCGACGAGATGGAGGTCCGCACCCTCCTCTCCGGCGAGTACGACGAGCGCGAGGCCCTGGTCAACATCCGGGCCGAGGCCGGCGGCGTCGACGCCTCCGACTTCGCCGAGCGGCTCCAGCGCATGTACCTGCGCTGGGCGGAGCGCCACGGCTACGCGACGGAGATCTACGAGACCTCGTACGCGGAAGAGGCGGGCATCAAGTCCACCACCTTCGTGGTGAAGGCCCCGTACGCCTACGGCACGCTCTCCGTCGAGCAGGGCACCCACCGGCTCGTCCGCATCTCGCCCTTCGACAACCAGGGCCGCCGCCAGACCTCCTTCGCCGGCGTCGAGATCCTGCCGGTCGTCGAGTCCTCCGACCACGTCGAGATCGACGAGTCCGAGCTGCGCGTCGACGTGTACCGCGCCTCGGGCCCCGGCGGTCAGGGCGTCAACACGACCGACTCGGCCGTGCGCATCACGCACCTTCCGACCGGCATCGTCGTCTCCTGCCAGAACGAGCGCTCCCAGATCCAGAACAAGGCGAGCGCCATGAACGTCCTCCAGGCCAAGCTCCTGGAGCGCCAGCGCCAGGAGGAGCGGGCCAAGATGGACGCCCTCAAGGACACCGGCAGCTCCTGGGGCAACCAGATGCGTTCGTACGTGCTCCACCCGTACCAGATGGTCAAGGACCTCCGTACGGAGTTCGAGGTCGGCAACCCGCAGTCCGTCCTGGACGGCGAGATCGACGGCTTCCTGGAGGCGGGCATCCGCTGGCGCAAGCAGCAGGACAAGTAGTCCCCTCCGCCGTACTCGGTGGACGAACCCGGGCCCCGCACCTCTCGGTGCGGGGCCCGGTGCCGTTCCGGGGCGCCCCGCGTATTCGCTGACGCAAGCGGAAGCGAGGCCGTCGGGGCGCTTTGTCGACAAGGGAACTGCCGTCACCGGGCCCGGAGTTCCGGGTTTACGTCACAGTTGCATCGTCGCATGTCGGTCACCTGGTGATCTTTCGGGCATCGCACGCGCAACGACCTTGACGCCTCATCGGAAACTCGGAAGGGTGGCGTACTGGCATGCGCTTTTCTGGGACGCGTGTGAACGGGGGCCGGTCCAGTCGTGACACGCCCCTGCTGCGCGGGGCCACGAGCGCTGCCCCATGACGAGATGAGCTACTGGGGGTAGCAGCCAGATGACCAACAAGACGCGAGTCCGCCTGGTGCGGGTCGCGGCCAGTGCCGTGATCATCGCCGGTGCGTCCCTGACGGCGGCCGGTGCCGCGCAGGCCGTCGGCGGATTCGGAACCGACTCGAACCAGACGCAGGGCGTGGATCTCGGGATCCAGTCGGAGAGCGACACCGAGGGCAACACGATCCTCGGCGGTATCTCCGGCAGCACGTCGACGTCGGGTGACCAGTCCTCTTCGACGTCGGGCGACCAGTCGTCGTCCACGTCGACGTCGGGTGACCAGTCGTCCTCGACCTCGACCTCCGGCGACCAGTCGTCCTCGACGTCGGGTGACCAGTCGTCCTCGACCTCGACCTCGGGCGACCAGTCCTCTTCGACGTCGGGCGACCAGTCGTCGTCCACGTCGACCTCGGGCGACCAGTCCTCCTCGACCTCGACGTCGGGTGACCAGTCGTCGTCCACGTCGACCTCGGGTGACCAGTCGTCGTCCACGTCGACGTCGGGTGACCAGTCGTCCTCGACCTCGACCTCGGGTGACCAGTCGTCGTCCACGTCGACGTCGGGTGACCAGTCGTCCTCGACCTCGACCTCGGGCGACCAGTCGTCGTCCACGTCGTCCTCGGGCGACCAGTCGTCCTCGTCCTCGTCGTCGTCCTCGACGTCGTCCACGGGCTCGAACGGGAACAGCTCCAACGGCTCCAACGGATCCAACGGGTCCAACGGCTCCGCGGCCACGACCACCACCGGTGGCGGCTCGTCCACCGACGGTGGCGCCGGCACCTGCACCGTCGACCTCGACGGCGCCGAGTGCGTGGACACCCCGAACAACACCGACCCCGACCAGGGCGGCTCGCAGCCCGTCCAGCAGGGTCAGGCGAAGGAGGAGCTCGCCGAGACCGGTGCGGCCGAGACCTCGTTCCTGATCATCGGTGCCGCGACGATGATCGCCGGCGGCATCGGCTTCCGGATGCTGCCGCGCCTCGTCGGCGGCGGTCGCGCCGCCGTCTGACGCACCCGCGCAGGCGCGTACACGCATGACGAAGGGCCGGGGAGCTCGCTCCCCGGCCCTTTCGCGTGGTTCCGGCTCGTGTGGGCTCCGTACGCCCTCCGGTCAGGCCGTCTGGATCGCGGCGAGCAGTGCGATCGCCGCGAGCAGGGCGACCGCCAGCGTCAGCAGCATCGCGGGCGACAGCCCCTGAGGGGTCAGACGCTCCCGGTTCGCGCGGCAGACGGGGCAGCGGCCCTCGGCGACCGGGGCCGCGCAGTTGGCGCACACCAGTCGGTCGTAGGTCATGCGCTCTCCTCCTCCCGCACTGGGGTACACACCAGGACAACGCCCGGAGGGATCCGGACGTTCCCCCTACCACTGTGCCAGCTCCGCGGCGTTTCGGCGCGCCCCGCCCGATTGCCCGCCTTCCGTCCGGAAGGGCGAAAAGGATAAACGTCGCAAGCCAGGACCGCGACTGCGCGGGCCATCCCCGGTCGCGTAAGGTCACGCACACCTACTCCCGGCCGACCGTGGTGCATCCGTGATCCGATTCGACAACGTCTCCAAGTCCTATCCGAAGCAGAGCCGCCCCGCCCTCCGGGATGTCTCCCTGGAGATCGAGAAGGGGGAGTTCGTCTTCCTCGTCGGTTCCTCCGGCTCCGGAAAGTCGACTTTCCTGCGACTGCTGCTGCGCGAGGAGCGCGCCAGCCAGGGCCAGGTGCACGTCCTCGGCAAGGACCTGGCCCGGCTCTCCAACTGGAAGGTGCCGCAGATGCGGCGCCAGCTGGGCACCGTCTTCCAGGACTTCCGCCTGCTGCCCAACAAGACCGTCGCCGAGAACGTGGCCTTCGCCCAGGAGGTCATCGGCAAGCCGCGCGGCGAGATCCGCAAGGCCGTGCCGCAGGTGCTCGACCTGGTCGGACTCGGCGGCAAGGAGGACCGGATGCCGGGCGAGCTCTCCGGCGGTGAGCAGCAGCGCGTCGCCATCGCCCGGGCCTTCGTCAACCGGCCGATGCTGCTGATCGCCGACGAGCCCACCGGCAACCTCGACCCGCAGACCTCCGTCGGCATCATGAAGCTGCTCGACCGGATCAACAGGACAGGGACCACCGTCGTCATGGCGACCCACGACCAGAACATCGTCGACCAGATGCGCAAGCGCGTCATCGAGCTCGAAAAGGGCCGCCTCGTCCGCGACCAGGCGCGCGGCGTCTACGGCTACCAGCACTGACGGCGGGGGATCCAGAACACCATGCGCGCTCAGTTCGTGCTCTCCGAGATCGGCGTCGGTCTCCGGCGCAATCTCACGATGACCTTCGCCGTCATCGTCTCCGTGGCCCTCTCGCTCGCCCTCTTCGGCGGCGCGCTGCTCATGCGCGAGCAGGTCAGCACGATGAAGGACTACTGGTACGACAAGGTCAACGTCTCCATCTTCCTCTGCAACAAGGCGGACGCGGCCACGGCGGCCAAGTGCGCCAAGGGCGCGGTCACGAAGCAGCAGATGGACCAGATCGAGGCCGATCTGAAGAAGATGGACATCGTCGAGTCCGTCCAGCACGAGACGGCCGGCGAGGCGTTCAACCACTACAAGGAGCAGTACGGCGACACCGCCATCGCCTCCGTGGTGACGCCGGACCAGATGCAGGAGTCGTTCCGGGTCAAGCTCAAGGACCCGGAGAAGTACAAGGTGGTCGCCACGGCCTTCGCCGGCCGCGACGGCGTCGAGTCGGTCCAGGACCAGCGGAACATCCTGCAGAACCTCTTCGACCTGATGAACGGCATGAACATCGCCGCCCTCGGCGTCATGGGCCTGATGCTGGTCATCGCGCTGATGCTGATCGTCAACACCGTGCGCGTCTCGGCGTTCAGCCGCCGCCGTGAGACCGGCATCATGCGGCTCGTCGGCGCGTCCAGCTTCTACATCCAGATGCCGTTCATCATGGAGGCCGCGTTCGCCGGACTCCTCGGCGGCGGCGTCGCCTGTGTGCTGCTGCTCGTCGGCCGGTACTTCCTGATCGACCACGGCATCGCGCTCGCCGAGAAGATGCAGCTGGTCAACTTCATCGGCTGGGACGCCGTCCTCGCCAAGCTGCCGCTGGTGATCGCCATCGGCCTCCTCATGCCCGCCGTGGCCGCCTTCATCGCGCTGCGCAAGTACCTGAAGGTGTGAGAAGACACGTCCGACGGTGGATGGCGTCGTATGGGCAAAGCCCGTGCGGCGCCACCGCCTTGTCCTAGAGTGGGCGCCATGCCGGCCGGGCCCGCCCCCTTCTGTATCCGGCCCCGCGGAGTCGTCCGCGGGGCCGTTCTGACGTTGGTCTTCACCGGCGTCCTCGCCACCGCCGCCGCCACCGGCGCGCTGCCCCGGCAGGAGCCCGCGGGCGCCGAGCGGCGGCCCGCCCCGGCCCGTACGCCGGACGGCACGACCGTCGACAGTGCCGCGCTCAGCCGCGCCGCCGCCGCGGCCATGGCCGACGGGAAGTCGGGCAAGCAGGCCGCGGAGGAGTTCGTCAGCCGCAGCGGGGACCGCTGGGGCGCGGTGTACGACAAGAAGGAGTACGCCGAGTTCGAGCAGGCCCTCGACGGTGCCTACACCGGGGTCGGTCTCTCCGCCGGGCGGTCCGGTGAGGGCGGGGTCCGGGTGACGCGCGTGCGGTCCGGGGGGCCCGCCGAGCGGGCCGGCCTGCGGACCGGCGACCGGCTCCTCTCCGTGGACGGACGCCCGGTCGACGGGCTCTCCGTCTCCGAGGTCGTCTCCCTGCTGCGCGGCGACGGCGTCGCCGGCTCGGCCGTCGCCCTCCGGGTCGAGCGCGGACGCTCCTCCTGGACGCAGACCCTGCGCAGGGCCCGGCTCGCGACGGACCCGGTCACCGTCCGCCGCCTCGACGACGGGACCGTACTGATCCGGGTCGCCGCCTTCACCAAGGGCGCGGGCACGCGCGTGCGTGACGCGGTACGGGCCGCCCCGGCCGGCGCGGGGGTCCTCCTGGACCTGCGGGGCAACTCCGGCGGCCTCGTCGCGGAGGCCGCCGTCGCCGCCTCCGCCTTCCTCGACGGCGGTCTCGTCGCCACGTACGACGTGAAGGGCGAGCAGCGGGCCGTGTACGCGGAGGGCGGCGGCGACACCGGCAGGCCCCTGGTGGCGCTGATCGACGGGGGCACGATGAGCGCGGCCGAGCTGCTCACCGGCGCTCTCCAGGACCGGGGCCGGGCGGTCACCGTCGGCTCGCGGACCTTCGGCAAGGGCTCGGTGCAGATGCCGAGCGCGCTGCCCGACGGCTCCGTCGCCGAGCTGACCGTCGGCCACTACCGCACTCCCGCGGGGCACACCGTCGACGGGCGGGGCATCACGCCGGACCTGGCGGCGGGGGATCGGGCAGAAGAGCGGGCGAGAACGGTATTGAGTGGCCTCGGAGGGGGCTCGTAGTGCGAAAATGAGCGCACTATGGCAAAGGGACTCGTGAACGTGCAGGGCAAGCCTGCGAAGAAGACGGACAAGGCGCCGGAGCGCAAGCTCATCGCGCAGAACAAGAAGGCGCGGCACGACTACCACATCATCGACACCTACGAGTGCGGTGTGGTGCTGATGGGCACCGAGGTGAAGTCGCTGCGCATGGGCCGGGCCTCGCTGGTCGACGGCTTCGTCCAGATCGACGGCCACGAGGCGTGGCTGCACAACATCCACGTGCCCGAGTACATGCAGGGCAGCTGGACCAACCACCACGCGAAGCGGAAGCGGAAGCTGCTGCTGCACCGGGCCGAGATCGACAAGCTGGAGTCGAAGTCGCAGGAGACGGGTCACACGATCGTGCCCCTCTCGCTGTACTTCCTGAACGGCCGGGTGAAGTGCGAGATCGCGCTGGCCAAGGGCAAGAAGGAGTACGACAAGCGCCAGACCCTGCGGGAGAAGCAGGACACGCGCGAGACGAACCGGGCGATCGCGTCGGCCCGGCGGAAGCAGCGGGCGGCGCAGAGCGCCTAGCTCGCGCCTCCCGCCGTTAATACGCTGGCAACCGGCCCCGTCGGTCACGTACGATGGCACCAGCACCCCAGAGAGGGTGCGACCTTTGAAAAAACAACATGGGGATGATCGGTTTCGACAGCGGATGTCGAAGCAGTGGGAAGCGTGTCGAGGAAGCGGCAATGATCTCGTAAACCATATGTCGCAACCAATAATCGCCAACACCAAGAGCGATAACTCCCGCTTCGCCCTCGCTGCCTAATTTTAGGTAACGAACAGAAGCCTCTGTGAGGAGCGTCAGCCCGGGGGTGGTCCCGACCCGGATCCTGGCGTCATTCAGGGATCTAAACCTCCAGCCCCGGTCACGGGGGTTGGAGGGAAATCAAACAGTGGCTGAGCCCGTTCCGGACTTGTCTGGGTGATCCGGAGGGCTGAGAAACTCGTACCAGACTGCACACGGAGAAGCCCTGATTCTGCACCGTTGGACGCGGGTTCGATTCCCGCCATCTCCACTCATCCCATGTGGGCACAGGCCCGGTGGTCGCGCGAGCGACTGCCGGGCCTTTGTCATGCCGTCGGCCCTCTTGTGGGCTTGGTCTGGACCTGACACTCTGCGGTCGCCGCCCCCCACACCACGGCATTCCCGGAGGTACGTATGCGTCACAGACCCCTCGCGGTCCTGCTCATGCTCCTCGCCCTCCTCGTCCCCGCCACCCTGCCCGCAGGAGCCGCCGCGCCCGCGCCCGTGCAGGTCTACGGCGCCTGGCACTGCGGGGACGACTACTGCACCTGGTCCACCGTCCGTGACGTCGCCGAGTTCGACGCCAAGAACCACTGGCTGATCGACCGCGGTGACGGACGGCCCTCCGTCAACCTGGTGGTGCTCAGCTTCGTCGAGCCGCTCAAGCTGCTGCACCGCACCACCGACGCGACCACCGCGAACGGCGTCCCCGTCGGCATGAGCCGCGAGATCGTCCAGTACTTCACCTCGCGCGGGATCCGCGTGATGCTCTCCATCGGCGGGATCACGTACACCGACGAGTGGGACGCCGCGCTCGCCGAGGACGCCGGCCGGCTGGGGCTCAACGCCGCCGCCGTCGCCGCCGACCTCGGGGTCGGCATCGAGATCGACTACGAGCAGAACACCGGCCCGAACCTCACCGGGCTCCAGGCCTTCATCGACGCCTACCGGTCCGTGCACCCCTACGACGCCTCCGGCACGGACCCGGCCGCGCGGCTCACCATCGACACGGCCGCCGGTGACCGCTGGCTCATCGACATCAACCGCAAGGCCACGGCCGACTGGCTGCGGACCGACCAGCCCGTGCTCGACTACGCCAACGCGATGGTGACCGCCCGGCCCACCTCCGCGAGCTCGCACATCGCGAACTGGCAGGAGCACCTCGACGGCAAGTCCCAGTTCTCGCCGCCGGTCGCCCCGCTGGCCCCCGCCAAGTTCACGGCCGGGCTGTACCTCGCGTACGGCCGCAGCCCGCTGCCCGAGTGCACCGACTTCGCGAACTCGCTGCAGAAGGCGACCGGGGACTGGGTGCGCAACGCCGCCCCCCACGGGGCCGGGACCACGGCCGGGCTGCTCGGCTACATGTTCTGGGCCGCCGAGAAGCCGTCCACGCGGGGGCTGGGCACCCAGGAGCCCGACGGCTGCGAGGGCGGGGTCGGGGCCGGAGCCACCTCGTACGGGGTGCAGGTGCCGATGCCGCCGCTGCGGCAGAGCTAGGGCCTGATCCGACGCGAAAGGCCAGACAGGCCCTGGGGCGTCAGACCCGTGCGCGGCGGCCCACGCCGGTCGCCGTGCACAGGGTCAGGGCCACGGCTGCCGCCGTCACCGGGATCAGGAAGCCGAAGGAGGCGAAGGGGGCGTGGTCGGCGGCCCAGCCGCCGGTGGCCGAGCCGGTCGCGATGCCCGCCAGGAGGGCGGTCACCGCGAGGGTCATGCCCTCGTTGAGCTGGGCCGCGGGCGTGAGGCGCTGGATCAGACCCATGCCCGTCACCATCGTCGGGGCCGTCGCCATGCCCGCCAGGAGGAGGCCGGCGGCCAGGGCGGGCAGGAAGCCCGTCGAGGCGGCGAACAGCGGCATCGCCATCAGGACGGTCATCGCGGCCAGGCAGGTGCGCAGCCGGGCCGTCCGGCGGGCCCGGCCGTAGAGCAGGCCCGCCGCGCAGGAGCCCGCGGCCTGGAGGGCGAGGACCGGTCCCGCGACGGGGCCGTCCACGTACGCGAGGGTGACCACCTCCATGGAGCCGAAGACCGCCCCCGTGGCCAGGAAGACCGCGAGCAGGGATGCCATGCCGGGGGCGCGCAGCGGGGAGCCCGCCGTGGTGCGGGGGGCGACCGGGGGTTCGGTGGAGCGCTGGGCGGCGAAGATCAGGACGCCGCCGAGGAAGAGGGCGGCCGCGGCGAGCGTGCCCGCCTCCGGGAAGAGCGCCGAGCAGAGGACGGCGGCGAGCACCGGGCCGAGCATGTAGCAGAGCTCGTCGGCGGCCTGCTCGAAGGCGTTCGCGGTGTGCAGCGCGTCCGGGTCGTCCCGGAGGAGGTGAGCCCAGCGGGCCCGGGACATGCCGCCCGTGTTCGGGGTGGTCGCGGTGACGGCGGTCGTGAGGAACAGCGCCCAGGCGGGGGCCTTCTCGTGGACGCAGAGCAGCAGGACCAGATGGCCCAGGACCGCGTAGGCGGTGGCCGGGACCGCGATCCTGGCCTGGCCGTACCGGTCGACGAGCCGGGCGATCAGCGGTCCTGTGACGGAGCCGACGGCGAGGCCGGTGGCGGTGACCGCGCCGGCCAGGGCGTAGGAGCCGTATCCGGCCGCGATCATGATCACGGCGCTGACGCCGAACATGCCCATGGGCAGCCGGGCGATCAGGTTCCCGGCGGTGAAGGCGCGGGTGCCGGGGCAGGAGAAGAGGCGGAGGTAGGGGTTGGTGGGGAGGGTTCGGGTCGCGCGGTCGCGGTAGCGGGGGGCGAGGGCCGGGCCCGCCGGGGTGAGGGTGAGGTCCGGTTGCGGCATGGACCAAGGCTCCGTCTGCCCGGCCCTGCCGGTCCAACACCTTCTCGGTGGCCATTCACG
The DNA here is from genome assembly GCF_056435185.1 of Streptomyces sp. NPDC044003. Classification (NCBI taxonomy): domain Bacteria; kingdom Bacillati; phylum Actinomycetota; class Actinomycetes; order Kitasatosporales; family Streptomycetaceae; genus Streptomyces; species Streptomyces sp. NPDC044003. Next base: position 53,692 of record NZ_JBWKFA010000002.1, read on the forward strand.
CGCCTGTGTTGTTAAATGCGGCGATGTCCACCGACCCGCGTCTGCTGCGCGCCTTCACCGCCGTCGCCGAAGAGCTGCACTTCACCCGCGCCGCCGCCCGCCTCTACGTCGCCCAGCAGGCCCTCAGTCGCGACATCCGGCGCCTGGAAGGGGAGTTGGGCACCGAACTCTTCGTACGGACCACCCGGCAGGTCGCCCTCACCCCCGACGGCGAACGCCTCCTCCCGTACGCCCGCCGGGTGTTGGCCGCCCACGACGAGCTGAGCGACGCCTTCCGCGCGGCGCCCCGGCCGCTCCTCGTCGACCTCAACAGCCCCGGCCTCGCCCCCGAGGACGTCCTGCGCCGGGCCCGCGAACTCGCCCCGGAGCAGGAGCTGATGGCCCGCTACGAGAGCGGACTCACCGGAGCCGTGCAGGAGATCCTCGCCGGGCGGATCGACACCTCCTTCGGCCGGTACGGAGGGCTCGACGCACGGCTCCGGGCGCGGCTCGACTTCCAGTTCGTCCGGTACGAGCCGATGGCCGTCATCCTCCCCGAGGACCACCCGCTCGCCGGCCTGCCCGAGGTGCCGCTCGCCCGCCTCGCCGGAGAGCGGATCTACGCCGGGGCGGGCAACGACCGCACCCCCGAGTGGACCGACCTCGCCGCCTGCCTCTTCGCCGGCCGGGGCATCGGGATCGCGCCGCCCGCGCCGCTCGCCGTCGGCAAGGAGGAGTTCCGGCGGCTCATGGCCAAATATCGCGACCCGGTGCTCGCCGTCGTCGACTTCCCGGCCATGCCGGACTGTGTGATCCGGCCACTCGTCGACCCCGTCCCCCTCTCACCCGTGAGCCTCGTGTGGCGCAAGGGACTCCGCCACCCCGGCCTGGACGCCCTCCGCCGGGCCGCCGCGGAGCTGGGCGCCCGGGAGGGCTGGCTGGAGCGCCCGCCCGGCTCCTGGCTCCCCGAGGGGGAGCCGGGGCTGCCCGCGTAGGGGGGCGCTCACAGGGCCCGCGCGCTCCGGGTGAGAGCAAGGTTCCGTCACCGTCACCTCACGGCATCGGCCTGAAACGCACCCTTCCTACCGTCGTTCGCATCAGGGATCCGACTCCGTGGAGGTGCGAGATGGGTGGCCGCTGGATCGAACGCTGGGAACCGGAGGACGAGACCTTCTGGCGGGAGAAGGGAGAGCGGATCGCACGGCGCAATCTGGTCTTCTCCGTGCTCTCCGAGCACATCGGCTTCTCCGTCTGGAGCCTCTGGTCGGTCATGGTGCTCTTCATGGGCCCGCAGTACGGGGTCGACCCGGCCGGCAAGTTCTTCCTGATCGCCACCGCGACCCTCACCGGCGCGCTGATCCGCATCCCGTACACCTTCGCCGTCGCCCGCTTCGGCGGCCGGAACTGGACGGTCTTCAGCGCCCTGCTGCTCCTGCTGCCCACCGGCCTCGCCTACGCGGTGATGCAGCCCGGCACCTCGTACACCACCTTCGTCCTCGTGGCGGCGCTCACCGGCGTCGGCGGCGGCAACTTCGCCTCCTCCATGACCAACATCAACGCCTTCTTCCCGCTCCGGAAGAAGGGCTGGGCCCTCGGCCTCAACGCGGGCGGCGGCAACATCGGCGTCCCCGTCGTCCAGCTCGTCGGCCTCCTCGTCATCGGCACCGCCGGCGCCCTCCACCCGAGGATCGTGCTCGGCGTCTACCTGCCGCTCATCGTCGTCGCCGCCGTCTGCGCCGCGCTCTTCATGGACAACCTCGCGCCGGTGAAGAACGACACCGGCGCCGCGAAGGAGGCCGTGAAGGCCCGGCACACCTGGATCATGGCCTTCCTCTACATCGGCACCTTCGGCTCCTTCATCGGCTACAGCTTCGCCTTCGGCCTGGTCCTCCAGACCCAGTTCGGCCGCACCCCGCTCCAGGCCGCCTCGCTCACCTTCATCGGCCCGCTGCTCGGCTCCCTCATCCGGCCCGTCGGCGGCACCCTCGCCGACCGGCACGGCGGCGCCCGCATCACCCTGTGGACCTTCGGCGCGATGGCCACCGCCACCGCCGTCGTGATCTACGCCTCCGTGATCGAGTCCCTCGCCGTCTTCCTCGTCGGCTTCATCGGGCTCTTCGTCCTCAGCGGGCTCGGCAACGGCTCCACGTACAAGATGATCCCGGCGATCTTCCTCGCCCAGGGACACCGCAAGGGCCTCGCCGGCGAGGCCGCCGAAGCCTACGGACGACGGCTCTCAGGGGCGTCCATGGGCCTCATCGGCGCCGTCGGAGCGCTCGGCGGACTCGGCATCAACCTCGCCTTCCGCCAGTCCTTCCAGACCGCCGGCACCGGCACCGCCGCCTTCGTCGCCTTCCTCGCCTTCTACGCGGCCTGCATGGTCGTCACCTGGGCGGTATACCTTCGGGCCCCGGCCGCCGTCCCCGAGACCGCCGCGGCGGTCACGGAGACGGAGCCCCGGTCCGGCTACGCTCGGGTGTGACCCCTCATGACCGGCGAGGACCGTAACGACCAGGAAATACGGGCGAACCGAGACCGTCACGCGTCCCCGTCAGGCTCTGGACCCATGGACGAGCAAGAACACGGCCCCCTCGCCGGCTTCACCGTCGGCGTCACCGCGGCACGCCGCGCCGACGAGCTGATCGCGCTGCTGCGCCGGCGCGGCGCGGCCGTCGTCCACGGCCCCGCCCTGCGGATCGTCCCGCTCGCCGACGACACCGAACTCCTCGCCGCCACCAAGGAACTCATCGGCCACGCCCCGGACGTCGTCGTCGCCACCACGGCGATCGGCTTCCGGGGCTGGATCGAGGCCGCGGAGGGCTGGGGGTACGGGGAGGAGCTCCTCGGCGTCCTGCGGGAGGTCGAGCTCCTGGCCCGCGGGCCGAAGGTCAAGGGAGCCGTACGGGCCGCCGGACTCACCGAGTCCTGGTCGCCCTCCTCGGAGTCCATGGCCGAGGTCCTCGACCGGCTCCTCACGGAGGGCGTGGCCGGTCGCCGGATCGCACTCCAGCTGCACGGGGAGCCGCTGCCGGGCTTCGTGGAGGCGCTCACCGCCGGCGGGGCGGAGGTCGTGGGCGTCCCCGTCTACCGCTGGATGCCGCCCGAGGACATCGGGCCGCTCGACCGGCTCCTCGACGCGACCCTCGCACGCGGGCTCGACGCCGTGACCTTCACCAGTGCGCCGGCCGCCGCGTCGCTGTTCTCCCGGGCGGCGGAGCGGGGCGTACGGGACGAACTCGTCGCCGCGCTCCGGCACGACGTCCTCGCGGTGTGCGTCGGGCCCGTGACGGCGCTGCCGCTCCAGGCGGAGGGCATCGACACGTACCAGCCCGAGCGCTTCCGGCTCGGGCCGCTCGTCCAGCTCCTCTGCCGGGAGCTCCCCGGGCGCGCGCGGGTCCTGCCGGTCGCCGGCCACCGTGTCGAGGTCCGCGGGCACGCGGTCCTCGTCGACGGCGCCCTGCGGCCCGTCCCGCCCGCCGGGATGGCCCTCCTGGGCCTCCTCGCCCGCCGCCCCGGCTGGGTCGTCTCCCGGGCCGACCTGCTCCGGGCGCTGCCCGGCGCGGGGCGCGACGAACACGCCGTGGAGACGGCGATGGCCCGCCTCCGCACGGCCCTCGGCACGCCGAAGCTGATCCAGACGGTGGTGAAGCGCGGCTACCGGCTCGCGCTCGACCCCTCGACGGAGGAGAAGTACGACGGGTAGCCCAGGGCAGGCGCACCTCGCCTGACATCAGGCCCCCCTGTGGCGTACGCTCGACGGCTGCCCAGTGCACGTGAGAAGGGGGCCTTAGGTGGCCGCGCAGGAAGCCGTGGACACGGTCAGAGACCGTGAGATCGGTGTCGAGCAGGAACATCTGGATCAGGTCTACCGCCGACTGGAGGAGAAGATCCACGAGGCGGAGTTCCTGATGAACGACGCCGCCCAGCGGGGCCAGGTCGGCACGCCCGGCGCCCTCGCCGAGCGGGACGCCCAGGTCTTCCGGGCCGGCATCCACCTCAACCGGCTCAACAACGAGTTCGAGGACTTCCTCTTCGGCCGGATCGACCTTCTGTACGGGAAGGACGGCAAGAAGGGCCCCGACGGCGCCTACACCTCCGTCGAGCCCGCCGAGGACGCCGTACGCCCCGACAACACCGCCGACATCGGCGAGACCCTCCACATCGGCCGGATCGGCGTCCTCGACTCCGACTACGCCCCGCTCGTCATCGACTGGCGGGCGCCCGCCGCCGCGCCCTTCTACCGGTCCACCCCCGTCGACCCCGGCCGCGTCGTGCGCCGTCGCGTCATCCGCTCCAAGGGCCGCCAGGTCCTCGGCGTCGAGGACGACCTCATGCGCCCCGAGCTCCGCGCCACCCTCGACGGCCGCGAGCTGCCCGTGATCGGCGACGGCGCCCTGATGGCCGCCCTCGGCCAGGCCCGCAGCCACACCATGCGGGACATCGTGTCCAGCATCCAGGCCGAGCAGGACCTCGTCATCCGCGCGCCCGCCGCCTCCGTGACGTACGTCGAGGGCGGGCCGGGCACCGGGAAGACGGCCGTCGCCCTGCACCGCGCCGCCTACCTGCTCTACCAGGACCGGCGGCGGTACGCGGGCGGCATCCTCATCGTCTCCCCGACCCCGCTCCTCGTCTCGTACACCGAGGGTGTGCTTCCTTCGCTCGGCGAGGAGGGCCAGGTCGCCATCCGCGCCGTCGGCTCGCTCGTCGACGGCGCCGAGGCCACCGCGTACGACGACCCCGCCGTCGCCCGCGTCAAGGGCTCCTCCCGCATGGTGCACGTGCTGCGGAAGGCCGCCCGGGGCGCCCTGGAGAGCCCGGAGGCCCCGCAGCTCCTGCGCGTCGTCGCCTTCGGGCGGCGGCTCGAACTCGAAGCCGACGAGCTGCGGCGCATCCGCCACAACGTCCTCGGCGGCACCGCCCCCGTCAACCTGCTCCGGCCCCGTGCCCGGCGGCTCCTCCTCGACGCGCTCTACGCCAGGTCCGGCGCCGCCGGCCGGCACAGCGACCCCGAGCTCGCCGCCGAGCTGCGTTCCTCCTTCGACGAGGACGTGTCCACCGAGGACTCCTTCCTCGGCTTCCTCGACGCCTGGTGGCCCGAGCTCACCCCCCGTCAGGTCCTCGACGCGATGGCCGACGAGCGGCGGCTCGGCCGCTGGGCCCGCCGGATCCTCAACCCGGGCGAGGTGCGGCGGCTCGCGCGCTCGCTGCGCCGCCGGGAGCTCTCCGTCCACGACGTCGCCCTCCTCGACGAGCTGAACACCCTGCTCGGCGCCCCGGCCAGGCCCCGCAAGAAGCGGGAGTACGACCCGCTGGACCAGCTCACGGGCCTGGAGGAGCTGATGCCCGTACGGGAGGAGACCCAGCGGGAGCGGGCCGAGCGGCTCGCCGCGGAGCGCACCGAGTACGCGCACGTGATCGTCGACGAGGCCCAGGACCTGACGCCCATGCAGTGGCGGATGGTCGGGCGGCGCGGCCGGCACGCCACCTGGACGGTCGTCGGCGATCCGGCGCAGTCCTCCTGGTCGGACCCGGACGAGGCCGCGGAGTCCCGCGACGAGGCCCTCGGCTCCCGGCCGCGGCGCCGCTTCGAGCTCACCGTGAACTACCGGAACCCGGCGGAGATCGCCGAGCTCGCCGCCAAGGTCCTCGCGCTCGCCATGCCGGGCAAGGAGTCGCCGCGCGCGGTCCGCTCCACGGGCGTCGAGCCCCGCTTCGTATCGGTCCCGGCGAAGAGCGATCTGGCCGAAACCGTACGTTTGGAAGCGGAGCGGCTCCTCACCCAGGTGGACGGAACCGTCGGTGTCGTCGTCGCCATGAACCGGCGGGACGAGGCCGCGCGCTGGCTCGCCGGGCTCGGCGACCGGGTGGTCGCCCTCGGCTCCCTGGAGGCGAAGGGCCTCGAGTACGACGCGACGGTGGTCGTCTCGCCCGCCGAGATCGCGGACGAGTCCCCGGCCGGCCTGCGGGTGTTGTACGTGGCCCTCACCCGGTCCACGCAGGCGCTCACGGTGCTCGCGGGCGACCGGGACATGCCGGACGAGGCGGGGGTCCCGGACCTGCTGCGGGACTGATCCCACCGGGCTGAGGGACCGGTCGGGCGGGCGCCGCGGGACCGGTCCCACCGGGGGTGAGGCGCCGATTTCAGGTCAACCTGTGGCGCTGGAATCACCAAGCAGGGTGGTTTGTTAGCCTTGTCGTGGCACCGGCTCGATCCAAGCCCCCGGGCCCAACCTTCGTCCCTCAGAGGGACCACTTGCCGCGAGGCGAGCATGGCGGGTCGGTGCCACTTAGATGTACGTACAAAGTTGAGGCCCCTGTCACCTCCGGGTGACGGGGGCCTCTTCTGTTTCGCAGCGACTTCTCGTATGGTGGAAACTACTTTCCGAAAACAAAATGACCGTATTACCTGCTACCGGCAGGTAGGTGCGACCATCGGAGGGCGCCGCCAGGCAACCAGCCGGGGCGGCGTAGCAACGAAGCTCAGGGAAAGCAGAGGAACTCGGCCATGGCAACGGCGCCCAGCGTCTCGTACTCGATGACGGTCCGGCTGGAGGTTCCCGCGAGCGGAACCGCGGTCTCCCAGCTCACCACGGCGGTGGAGTCCCACGGCGGATCCGTCACCGGCCTCGACGTGACCGCCTCCGGCCACGAGAAGCTCCGCATCGACGTCACCATCGCGGCGACCTCGACCGCGCACGCCGACGAGATCGTCGAGCAGCTGCGCACCATCGAGGGCGTCGTGCTCGGCAAGGTCTCCGACCGTACGTTCCTGATGCACCTCGGCGGCAAGATCGAGATGGCGTCGAAGCACCCCATCCGCAACCGTGACGACCTCTCCATGATCTACACCCCGGGCGTCGCCCGGGTGTGCATGGCGATCGCCGAGAACCCCGAGGACGCCCGCCGCCTCACCATCAAGCGCAACTCCGTCGCGGTCGTCACCGACGGCTCCGCCGTCCTCGGCCTCGGCAACATCGGCCCGATGGCCTCGCTGCCCGTCATGGAGGGCAAGGCCGCCCTCTTCAAGCGCTTCGCCGGCATCGACGCCTGGCCGATCTGCCTCGACACCCAGGACACCGACGAGATCGTCGCGATCGTCAAGGCGATCGCCCCCGGCTTCGCGGGCATCAACCTGGAGGACATCTCCGCGCCCCGCTGCTTCGAGATCGAGGCCCGGCTGCGCGAGGCCCTCGACATCCCCGTCTTCCACGACGACCAGCACGGCACCGCCATCGTCGTCCTCGCCGCCCTCACCAACGCGCTGCGCGTGGTCGGCAAGGGCATCGGCGACGTACGGGTCGTCATGTCCGGTGCCGGCGCCGCCGGTACGGCCATCCTCAAGCTGCTGATCGCGGCGGGCGTGAAGCACGCCGTCGTCGCCGACATCCACGGCGTCGTGCACGCGGGCCGCGAGGACCTCGTGGATGCCGCGCCCGGCACTCCGCTGCGCTGGATCGCCGACAACACCAACCCCGAGGGCGTCACCGGCACCCTCAAGCAGGCCGTCGTCGGCGCGGACGTGTTCATCGGCGTCTCGGCCCCGAACCTGCTCGGCGCGGAGGACGTCGCCGCCATGGCCGAGGGCGCCATCGTGTTCGCGCTCGCGAACCCCGACCCGGAGGTCGACCCGGCCGCCGCGCGGCAGACCGCCGCCGTGGTCGCCACCGGCCGCTCGGACTTCCCGAACCAGATCAACAACGTGCTCGTCTTCCCGGGCGTCTTCCGCGGTCTGCTCGACGCGCAGTCCCGTACGGTCAACACGGAGATGATGCTGGCGGCGGCCACCGCCCTCGCCGACGTGGTCACCGAGGACGAGCTCAACCCGAACTACATCATCCCGTCCGTCTTCAACGACAAGGTCGCCGGCGCGGTCGCCGGAGCCGTCCGGAACGCGGCGAAGGCCGCGGGCTCGGGCACGGCGCCGGGCGGGCGCTGACGGCGCGTCGCGATTCGCGGAGCCGTAAACCCGCCTTTAGGGTGGCTTTTCGGCTCCGCGCGGTTTTCGCGGCGTCGACAGAACGTCACCACCACGGGGCTCGGGCGCTTTTCGTGTGACCCGCGGGGGTGCCGGATTGGCGTTCCCGCCGCTGGTGGGGGCAGGATGCGTGTTTGGGCGCGAGGGTCTGTCGTTTGACCCGGGTCCGGGGACTGTCCGAGGGCCCTGGCAGCATCGGCTTCGCTGTACCCAATCGCGCGGCTTCCGCCGCGTGGCACGCCTCACAGGCAAGAAGAACACGGGAGTAACAACATGAACCGCAGTGAGCTGGTGGCCGCCCTGGCCGACCGCGCCGAGGTGACCCGCAAGGACGCCGACGCCGTGCTGGCCGCTCTCGCCGAGACCGTCGGTGAGGTCGTCGCCAAGGGTGACGAGAAGGTCACCATCCCCGGCTTCCTGACCTTCGAGCGCACCCACCGTGCCGCTCGCACCGCTCGTAACCCGCAGACCGGCGACCCGATCGACATCCCGGCCGGCTACAGCGTGAAGGTCTCCGCGGGCTCGAAGCTCAAGGAAGCCGCCAAGGGCAAGTAAGGCTGCCTAGAGGCGCCGAAAGGGCGGCCACCCTGTCAGGGGGTGGCCGCCCTTTCGTTCGTGCGTGTACGGGCCCGTGGGGGCCCGTGGCGCCTTACGGGGCCCCGGTCGGGGCCCCGTGAGTGCCGCGTCAGACCAGCGCGCTGCCCGGCAGCTCGACCTTCGCGCCGAGCTCCACGAGCTTCTCCATGAAGTTCTCGTAGCCGCGGTTGATCAGGTCGATGCCGTGGACCCGGCTCGTGCCCTGGGCCGCGAGCGCGGCGATGAGGTACGAGAAGCCGCCGCGCAGGTCGGGGATGACCAGGTCGGCGCCCTGGAGCCGGGTCGGTCCCGACACGACCGCCGAGTGCAGGAAGTTCCGCTGGCCGAAGCGGCAGTCGGAGCCGCCCAGGCACTCCCGGTACAGCTGGATGTGGGCGCCCATCTGGTTCAGCGCGGAGGTGAAGCCGAGCCGGGACTCGTACACCGTCTCGTGGACGATGGAGAGGCCGGAGGCCTGCGTCAGGGCCACGACCAGCGGCTGCTGCCAGTCCGTCTGGAAGCCGGGGTGCACGTCCGTCTCCAGGTGGATCGCGTTGAGCGAGCCGCCCGGGTGCCAGAAGCGGATGCCCTCGTCGTCGATCTCGAAGGCGCCGCCGACCTTCCGGTACGTGTTGAGGAAGGTCATCATCGAGCGCTGCTGGGCGCCGCGCACGTAGATGTTGCCCTCGGTCGCCAGCGCCGCGGACGCCCAGGAGGCCGCCTCCAGGCGGTCCGGGAGCGCCCGGTGGGTGTAGCCGTCGAGGCGGTCGACACCGGTGATCCGGATGGTCCGGTCGGTGTCCATGGAGATGATCGCGCCCATTTTCTGCAGGACGCAGATCAGGTCCTCGATCTCGGGCTCCACGGCCGCGTTCGACAGCTCGGTGACGCCCTCGGCGAGGACGGCGGTGAGCAGCACCTGCTCGGTCGAGCCGACCGAGGGGTACGGCAGGCGGATCTTGCAACCGCGAAGACGCTGCGGGGCCTCCAGGTACTGCCCGTCGGCGCGCTTCTCGATGGTCGCGCCGAACTGGCGGAGCACGTCGAAGTGGAAGTCGATGGGCCGGCCGCCGATGTCGCAGCCGCCCAGGCCCGGGATGAAGGCGTGGCCGAGGCGGTGCAGCAGCGGGCCGCAGAAGAGGATCGGGATGCGCGACGAACCGGCGTGGGCATCGATGTCAGCGACGTTCGCGGACTCGACGTGCGTCGGGTCGAGGACGAGCTCGCCGGGCTCCTCGCCCGGGCGGACCGTCACTCCGTGCAGCTGGAGCAGCCCGCGGACCACGCGGACGTCACGGATGTCGGGAACGTTGCGCAGGCGGCTGGGGCCGCTGCCGAGCAGGGCGGCGACCATCGCCTTGGGCACGAGGTTCTTCGCGCCGCGGACGCGGATCTCGCCCTCCAGCGGGGTGCCGCCGTGGACAAGCAGGACATCGTCTGTGCCGGTCATGAATCTCGCGTTCCGAAAGTGGGTCCGACGGGTGGCCAGAGAAAAGGGTAAGGGTCCATGAGACCCCGATCGGGTGCCTCATGGGGCCTGTCAGATGTAATGAATTCGGCACAACACCCTCTGTTTCCATGATCTTGCGGAGCGTCACCGTCCGCTTGTCCCCGAGGGGCGGCCCGGCACCGCCGTCCCGTCCGTCCTGAACTGCGGTGGTCCCCGCCTTCCCGCCATCCCGGCCGACAACCCCCCGCGAACGCCGAAGATGCGGGATCATGTGTCGCATGACCGAGGTGTCCTCGCTCACAGGACGGCTGCTCGTGGCCACCCCCGCGCTGGCGGACCCGAATTTCGACCGCGCGGTGGTCCTGCTGCTCGACCACGACGACGAGGGCTCCCTCGGCGTCGTCCTCAACCGGCCCACGCCGGTCACCGTCGGCGACATCCTCGCCCCCTGGGCCGCCCTCGCCGGCGAACCGGGCGTCGTCTTCCAGGGCGGCCCCGTCTCGCTCGACGCGGCCCTCGGTGTCGCCGTCATCCCCGGCGACGAGGGCCCCCTCGGCTGGCGGCGGGTGTACGGCGCGATCGGCCTGGTCGACCTGGAGACCCCGCCCGAGCTGCTCGGACCGGCGCTCGGCTCGCTGCGGATCTTCGCCGGCTACGCGGGCTGGGGCCCCGGCCAGCTGGAGTCCGAGCTCGGCGACGGAGCCTGGTACGTGGTCGAGTCGGAGCCCGGTGACGTCTCCTCGCCGCGCCCCGAGACGCTCTGGCGGCAGGTGCTGCGGCGGCAGCGCGGCGAGCTCGCGATGATCGCGACGTACCCGGACGACCCGTCCCTCAACTGAGGGCCACGGCTTTCAGTACCCTTGGCGGTTATGAGCACTCTCGAGCCCGAGCGCGGGGCAGGTACGGGAACCCTCGTCGAGCCGACGCCGCAGGTGTCCCACGGTGACGGCGACCACGAGCGCTACGCCCACTACGTCCAGAAGGACAAGATCATGGCGAGCGCCCTCGACGGCACGCCCGTCGTGGCGCTGTGCGGAAAGGTCTGGGTACCGGGGCGCGACCCCAAGAAGTACCCGGTCTGTCCGATGTGCAAGGAGATCTACGACTCCATGGGCGCAGGCGGCGACAAGGACAAGGGCGGCAAGGACAAGTAGTCGTGCCGTCCTGACGTCGGGGCAAGCCCTTCGCGGCCCCCGTCGCGCGTACTCCGGTACGTGCGACGGGGGCCGCTTCGCGTTGCACGGGCTGCTCTCGCCGGTCACGAAGTGGTCGAGGTGGTCGAGACCTCTTGTCGGCCCGCCCGGGGCGCGCCTAACCTCACGCGTGTTGTGCAGCACGAAACGCTCATTGCGCATGATGCAACGCCTGCATCCGGAGGGGATCCGCCGTGAAGCCCGTGAAGCCCATGAAACCCATGAAGTCCGTCGACTCCGTCACATCCGTTGAGTCCGTCAAGTCCGCCGGGAAGCCCGCCCGCCTCCTCGCCCCGGCCGACGAGAAGAGCGGGACCCTGCGCGTCTGGCTCTTCCAGGAGGTGAGCAACAAGCCCAAGGAACACGTCGTCGGACAGGCCGTCGCCGCCTTCGAGAAGAGCCACGCGGGCGCGAAGGTCGAGGTCGAGTACATCCCCGTCGAGACCCGCGCCCAGCGCGTCAAGGCCGCCTTCAACGACCCCGAGTCCGCCCCCGACCTCATCGAGTACGGCAACACCGACACCGCCGGCTACGTCGAGGACGGCGGACTCGCCGACATCAGCACCGAGTTCACCGCCTGGGACGAGGCCAAGGACACCGACCCCACCGCCAGACAGTCCGTCACCGTCGGCGGAGAGGTCTACGGCGCCCCGCTCATCGTCGGCGTCCGTGCCCTCTACTACCGCACCGACGTGTTCCGGGAGCTCGGCCTCACCGCCCCCAAGACCCAGGCCGAACTCGCCACCGCAAACGGCTCTTGGTGCACGTCCGCAATCAACAGTGAGGCCGCACGGAGGGCGCGGGCCGGGGAGCGTCGGTGATCACTCGGCGTCGGAACTCACGACAGGAAGTCGCGTGAACGTACGAATTGTGTCCAGTATGCGAGGAGTCCTGTCATCGAAGCTCGGTGTCCGAGGCGACCGTATAGCGTCGTGGTTGTCGGTGATCGGGGTGTTCCGGGCTGTTGCCTCGTCGGCGCTGGGCAACGGGCAGGATGGGGAGGGGTGTTGAAGCGTCAGTGTGGTCACAGGGCCCGGCTCTGTCTCACCCCCGCTCAGGCGCGGGCGGCTGAGGAGCAGGGGCATGCGGCCCGCGCGTTGTGGAACCTCGTGCATGACTGGTGGACGATGCTCCCCGAGGGCAAGCGGAGCCTCGCCACTGCGGATGAGGCGATCCGGCAGGGCCGCAAGGATCTTCCCTGGCTCGGTGTCCTGCCCGCTCAGGCGGCCCAGGCCGTGCTGAAGACGTACTTCCAGGCGTGGCGCAACTGCTGGGACCGCCGTGCCAAGGCCCCGGGCTTCAAGGGCCGTTTCCGCTCGCGCATGGCCATCGACATCCCTCAGAGCCGCGATCTTCAGATCGTCAGGCTGAACCGACGGTGGGGGCGTATGTGGGCGCCGAAGATCGGGCACGTCCGCTTCCGCTGGACGAAGGGCCTCCCGGTCGGTAAGCGCGCCGACAAGGGCAACCGGGTCACGGGGGCCCGGCTGGTGAAGGAAGCGGACGGCTGGCATGTCGTCTTCCGCGTCCAGACCGAGGTGCCCGAACCGGCTCCACGCGCTGGGCCGACCGTGGGTATCGATCGGGGTATCACCAAGCCGCTCGCCCTGTCCGACGGCACCTTCCGCGAACACGGCCCCTGGCTCACCAAGGGTGAGGCGGAACGGCTGCGCCGACTGGAGAAGACCAAGGACCGCAGGCGCCGGACCCGTAGGCCCGGCGAGAAGAACTCGCGTCGCCTGACGCGTACGTATGACCAGATCGCCCAGCTCCGCGCAACAGCCAAGCGCCGAGCGGTGGACTGGCAGCACAAGACCACCACCGACATCGCCGAGACGTTCTCGCGCATCGGGGTGGAAGACCTGGCCATCACCCACATGGTCAAGTCCGCCAGAGGGACGGTGGAAGCCCCCGGGAGGAACGTCCGCCAGAAGGCCGGACTGAACCGGGCGATCGCCGCCGAGGCGTGGGGCCGCACGGTGACCCTGCTGGAGTACAAGACCGCCGACCGCGGCGGCATCATGGTCAGGGTCCCCGCCCCCAACACCTCAAGGCGCTGCTCCGCCTGCGGCCTCGTCACCCCCGGCAACCGGGAGACCCAGGCCCGCTTCGTGTGCAAGAACCCCGACTGCGGGTTCGAAGACAACGCGGACACCAACGCGGGGCGCAACATCGATCACGCCGCCGGGCAGGCGGTGTCAGGACGTGGAGACCTCGGGGACACCCGGTCTGCGAAGCGTCAACCACCCACCAGGCCGCACGCGGCCTGAGAAGGGACCCTGCCCTTTTCAAGGGCGGAGGATGTCAACAGAAGGCCTTCGCCTCGTCCCAGTACAGCCTGGGCTCGGCGATCGGCGTCGTCATGCTGCTGCTCCTGCTGGCCGTGACGCTGGTCTACCTGCGCCTGCTGCGACGCCAGGGAGAAGAACTGTGAGCTCCGTACGGATACGGCGTCCCGGGCGCCTCGCGGCGGAGGCCGTCACCCTCCTCGTCGCGGCCGCCGTCGCCTTCCCGCTGTACTGGATGGTCCTCTCGGCCCTCAAGCCGGCGGGCGAGATCCAGTCCGCGCACCCCCGCCCGTGGACGCTCTCCCCGTCCCTCGACTCCTTCCGGCGCGTCTTCGAGCAGCAGGAGTTCGGCCGGTACTTCGTCAACTCGCTGATCGTCGCGGGCACGGTCGTCCTCGCCTCGGCCCTCATCGCCTTCCTCGCGGCGACGGCCGTCACCAGATTCCGCTTCCGGTTCCGGACGACCCTGCTCGTCCTGTTCCTCGTCGCCCAGATGGTGCCGGTCGAGGCGCTGACCATCCCGCTGTTCTTCCTCATGCGGGACGCCGGCCTGCTCAACACCCTCGGCTCGCTGATCCTGCCGCACCTCGCCTTCTCCCTGCCGTTCGCGATCTGGATGCTGCGCGGCTTCGTGAAGGCCGTCCCCGAGGCGCTGGAGGAACAGGCCCGGATCGACGGCGCGAGCCGCACCCGCTTCCTGTGGCAGATCCTCTTCCCGCTGGTCCTCCCCGGGCTCGTGGCGACGAGCGTCTTCTCGTTCATCTCGACCTGGAACGACTTCCTCTTCGCGAAGTCCTTCCTCATCAGCGACACCTCGCAGTCGACCCTCCCCATGGCGCTGCTCGTCTTCTTCAAGCCCGACGAGAACGACTGGGGAGGAATCATGGCCGGGTCGACCGTGATGACGATCCCGGTGCTCGTCTTCTTCGTACTCGTACAGCGCCGCCTGGTCTCGGGCCTCGGCGGGGCGGTGAAGGACTGACGCGATGACCACCGACCACGACCTCATCCCGGCACCGCTGACCGTCGAGCGCCGGGCTCCCGGGTCCGTGTCCCTCGACGAGCGGACCACGCTCGACGCCGGACCCGGCACCGGGTCCACCGCGCGCTGGCTGCGGTCCGCGCTCGGCGCCGCCACCGGCCTCGCGCTCCCCGACGGCACCGGCCCGCACGCGATCCGGCTGCGGATCAGGGAGGACACCGACCGCCCCGAGGGCTACCACCTGGCCGTCGGCGGCCCGGACACCGCCGTCGCCGTCGAGGGCGGCGGCCCCGCCGGGGTCTTCTGGGGCGTCCAGACCCTCCGCCAGCTCCTCGGCCCCGACGCGTACCGCAAGGCGCCCGTACGGAACGACGGAGCCTGGAGCCTCCCGTACGTGACGATCGAGGACTCACCCCGCTTCGGCTGGCGCGGCCTCCTGCTCGACGTCTCCCGGCACTTCACGCCCAAGGACGACGTCCTGCGGTACCTCGACCTGCTCGCCGCCCACAAGCTGAACGTCTTCCACTTCCACCTCACCGACGACCAGGGCTGGCGCATCGAGATCAAGCGCCACCCCAGGCTCACCGAGGTCGGCGCCTGGCGTGCCCGCACCAAGTGGGGGCACCGGGCCTCGCCGCTCTGGACCGAGACCCCCTACGGCGGCTTCTACACCCAGGACGACATCCGCGAGATCGTCGCGTACGCCGCCGAGCGGCACATCACCGTCGTCCCCGAGATCGACCTCCCCGGCCACGCGCAGGCCGCCATCGCCGCCCACCCCGAGCTCGGCAACACCGACGTCGTCGACACCGCCGCCCTCACCGTCTGGGACACCTGGGGCGTCAACCCCAACGTCCTCGCCCCGACCGAGGCCGTCCTCCGCTTCTACGAGGGCGTCTTCGAGGAGGTCCTCGACCTCTTCCCGTCCACCTTCGTCCACGTCGGCGGCGACGAGTGCCCCAAGGACCAGTGGAAGGCCTCCCCGGCCGCCCAGGCCCGCATCAAGGAACTCGGACTCGCCGACGAGGACGAGCTCCAGTCCTGGTTCATCCGCCACTTCGACCGCTGGCTCGCCGCCCGCGGCCGCCGCCTCATCGGCTGGGACGAGATCCTGGAGGGCGGCCTCGCCGAAGGGGCGGCCGTCTCGTCCTGGCGGGGCTACGCGGGCGGGATCGCCGCCGCCGAGGCCGGCCACGACGTCGTCATGTGCCCCGAACAGCACGTCTACCTGGACCACCGCCAGGCACCCGGCGACACCGAACCGATGCCCATCGGATACGTCCGCACCCTGGCGGACGTCTACCGCTTCGAGCCCGTCCCGCCGGGCCTCACACCCGAGGCCGCGGCCCACATCCTGGGAACCCAGGCCAACGTCTGGACCGAGGTCATGGAGAACCGCTCCCGCGTCGACTACCAGGTCTTCCCGCGCCTCGCCGCCTTCGCCGAGGTCGCCTGGTCCACGCTCCCCGCGCCGGAGGCGCGCGACCACGCCGGCTTCGAGCGCCGCATGCACACCCACTACCGGCGCCTGGACGCCCTCGGCGTCGACTACCGCCCGCCCACCGGACCCCACCCCTGGCAGCAGCGCCCCGGGGTGGCCGGCCGACCCCTGGAGGGCACGCCCCCGAACGTGTGAGAGACCCGACGTCACCCGGTCACCCACAAGCGGCGAAACGGAAGTTACCGTCGCACCCGGGGTGTCCCGGACGGAACAGTCCTTCGCGGACCCTCGCGCCGGACTCCTCGGAAGATGTGCCAGAGTTGCCACGTCCGGCCTGTGAGCACGTACGGTACGCCCACACGCAGGCGCGTCGTACCGCCCGCTCGCAGGCGCGACGGCCGGGCACAGTCGGGGACCACCGGGACACCGGGAAGGGGCAGCGGGTTGACCACGCACGCACCACAGACGGCATCACGGGCGGCGCAGTCCGTGACGCTGCCCGCCTCGCTCGACGAGGCCGTGGCAGCGCTCACGGCCATGCCGGCCGCCGTTCCCGTGGCCGGTGGCACCGACCTCATGGCCGCCGTCAACAAAGGCCAGCTCCGCCCCGCAGGACTCGTCGGCCTGAGCCGCATCAACGAGATCCGCGGCTGGCAGTACCAGGACGGCCACGCCCTCCTCGGCGCCGGCCTCACCCACGCCCGGATGGGCCGCCCCGACTTCGCCGCCCTCATCCCGGCCCTCGCCGCCGCCTCCCGCGCGGCCGGGCCGCCCCAGATCCGCAACGCCGGCACCCTCGGCGGCAACATCGTCACCGCCGCGCCCACCGGCGACTCGCTGCCCGTCCTCGCCGCCCTGGAGGCCGACCTCGTCGTCCTCGGCCCGCTCGGCACCCGCGAGATCCCCGTCTCCCACCTCCTCGCGGGCCGTGACCTGCTCGCCCCCGGTGAGCTCGTCGGCTTCGTCCGCGTCCCGCTGCTCCACGCCCCCCAGGTCTTCCTCAAGGCCACCGGCCGCACCGGCCCGGCCCGCGCCACCGCCTCCGTCGCCGTCGTCCTCGACCCGGCCCGGCGGGGCGTCCGCTGCGCGGTCGGCGCCGTCGCACCCATGCCGCTGCGGCCCCTGGAGGCCGAGCGCTGGATCGCCTCGCTCGTGGACTGGGACAACGACCGGGGGCTCGCCCCGGAGGCGCTCGCGGCGTTCGGCGAGTACGTCGCCGCCGCCTGCATCCCGGATCCGCCGGGCGACGAACAGTTGCCCCCGGCCGTACTGCACCTGCGGCGCACGGTCGCCGCACTCGCCCGACGGGCACTGGGGAGGGCACTGGCATGAGCGACGAGCACACGGGTCAGACGGGCGGCTGGGAGCCGCTCCCGCAGAGCGAGGGCTACGACGGCGACGCGACCGCCTTCGTCCAGCTGCCGCCCGACTTCATGCTGGACGGCGTCCCCCTGGAGGCGCCCGGCCACGGCTACGTACCGCCGATGATCACCCCGCTCCAGCCGCTCACCCCGGCCGCGGCGACGGACCCGTCGGCGACGGGCTCGTGGACGGTGCACGTCCCGACGGAGGCGCAGCAGCCGCAGTACTTCGAGGGCGTCGAGCAGGACTCCTCGTACCAGGGCGTCGAGCACTTCCAGGCGCCGGCGTACGTCGAGCACGCCGTCGAGCACCTCGACTACACCGAGCAGGACCCGCACGCGACGGCCGAGTGGCGCTTCGAGGAGGCGGTGGCACCGGCCGCCGACCCGGGGGCCACGGGGCAGTGGCAGATCCCGGCCGAGGCCGTGGCCGTGGCCGTGACCGAGCCGGAGGAGGCCGCCTCGGCGCCCGCCTCGCCCGCCTCGCCCGCCTCGCCCGCCTCGTACACCGAGGCTCCGGCGACGCTGCCGGGCGGCGCGCCCGCGCCGTGGGCGCTGCCGGGGGAGCCGGTCGCGGAGGAGGCGGTGGAGGCCGCTGAGGCCTCACAGGCCTCACAGGCCTCGGAGGAGGCGCCGGAGGCCGTATCGGAGGCCGTACCGGAGCGCGTGTCGGAGGTCGTACGGGAGGAGGCTCCCGAGGCCGTACGGGAGGAGGCTCCCGAGGCGCTCGCCCCCGTGCTGCCGCCCGTCGACACGTCCACTGCCACGGCCACGTCCACGGACAGCGACGAGCACCCCCACACCTCGTACACCCTGCGGGTCAACGGGACCGACCGGCCCGTCACCGGCTCCTGGATCGGCGAGTCGCTGCTCTACGTCCTGCGGGAGCGCCTCGGCCTCGCCGGGGCCAAGGACGGCTGCTCGCAGGGCGAGTGCGGCGCGTGCAACGTGCAGGTCGACGGCCGTCTCGTCGCCTCCTGCCTGGTTCCCGCGGCGACCGCCGCCGGGAGCGAGGTGCGGACGGTCGAGGGCCTCGCGGTCGACGGCGAGCCCTCGGACGTGCAGCGGGCGATGGCCAAGTGCGGCACCGTCCAGTGCGGCTTCTGCATCCCCGGCATGTGCATGACCGTGCACGACCTCCTGGAGGGCAACCACGCCCCCACGGAGCTGGAGACCCGCCAGGCCCTCGCCGGCAACCTCTGCCGCTGCTCGGGCTACCGGGGCGTGCTCGACGCCGTCCGGGACGTCGTCGCCGAGCGCGAGGCGGCCGCCGCGGCCGCCGAGCCCGAGGCCGCCGACGAGGCCCGTGTCCCGCACCAGATTCCCCACCCGCACGACGGAGGCATGGCGTGAGCAGCGACGCGACCACCGCCGCTCCCACGGCTCTGGACACCCCCGGGGGCCTCGGCCAGGAGCCGGCCGCGCACGGCCTCGGCACCTCGCTCCCGCAGGCCGAGGCGCGCGCGAAGACCGAGGGCACCTTCCCGTACGCCTCCGACCTGTGGGCCGAGGGGCTGCTCTGGGCCGCGATCCTCCGCTCGCCGCATCCGCACGCCCGGATCGTGTCGATCGACACGACGGCGGCGGAGGCCATGCCGGGCGTACGGGCCGTGGTGACGGCCGCCGACGTGCCGGGCGCGGCGACGTACGGGCGCAGGGTCGCCGACCGGCCCGTCTTCGCCTCCGAGCTGGTCCGGCACCACGGCGAGGCCCTCGCGGCGATCGCGGCCGACCACCCGGACACGGCGCGGCTCGCGACTGCGGCGATCGCCGTCGAGTACGAGGTGCTCGAACCGGTGACGGACCCGGAGAAGGCGTTCGAGGCGGAGGCGCTGCACCCCGACGGGAACCTGATCCGGCACATCCCGCTGCGCTTCGGCGACCCCGAGGCGACGGGCGAGGTCGTCGTCGAGGGCTTGTACCGGATCGGCCGCCAGGACCCGGCGCCGATCGGGGCGGAGGCGGGCCTCGCGGTTCCGCGCCCCGACGGCGGCGTGGAGCTCTACACGGCCTCCACCGACCCGCACACCGACCGCGACCTGGCCGCCGCCTGCTTCGGGCTGCCGCCCGAGCAGGTCAAGCTGGTCGTGACGGGCGTCCCGGGCGCGACGGGCGACCGCGAGGACCCGGGCTTCCAGATCCCGCTGGGCCTGCTCGCGCTGCGCACCGGATGCCCGGTCAAGCTCACCGCTACGCGCGAGGAGTCCTTCCTCGGCCACGCCCACCGCCACCCCACCCTGCTGCGCTACCGCCACCACGCGGACGCGGAGGGGCGGCTGGTGAAGGTGGAGGCGCAGATCCTGCTGGACGCGGGCGCGTACGCCGACTCCTCGTCCGAGTCCCTGGCGGCGGCGGTGGCCTTCGCGTGCGGCCCGTACGTGGTCCCGCACGCCTTCGTGGAGGGCTGGGCGGTCCGTACGAACAACCCCCCGTCCGGCCATGTGCGGGGCGAGGGCGCGATGCAGGTGTGCGCGGCGTACGAGGCGCAGATGGACAAGCTGGCGGCGAAGGTGGGCGTGGACCCGGCCGAGCTGCGCATGCGGAACGTCATGGCGACGGGCGACATCCTGCCGACCGGCCAGACGGTGACGTGCCCGGCGCCGGTGGCCGAACTCCTGGCCGCGGTCCGTGACTTCCCTCTCCCCGCCCTCCCCAAGGACACCCCGGAGGGCGACTGGCTGCTGCCCGGCGGCCCGGAGGGCGCGGGTGAACCCGGCGCGGTGCGGCGGGGCGTGGGCTACGCGCTCGGCATGGTGCACATGCTGGGTGCGGAGGGCACCGACGAGGTCTCGACGGCGACCGTGCGGGTCATGGACGGGGTGGCGACGGTCATCTGCTCGGCCGTGGACACGGGTTCGGGCTTCTCGACTCTCGCCCGCCAGATCGTGCAGGAGACCCTGGGCATCGACGAGGTGCACGTGGCCCCGGTCGACACGGACCAGCCGCCGGCGGGCCCGGCGGCCCACGGCCGCCACACCTGGGTCTCGGGCGGGGCGGTGGAACGCGCGGCGAAGATGGTCCGTACGCAGCTGCTCCAGCCGCTGGCCCACAAGTTCGGCATGTCGACGGAGCTGCTTCAGATCACGGACGGCAAGATCACCTCGTACGACGGGGTCCTGTCGACGACGGTCACGGAGGCGATGGACGGCAAGGAACTCTGGGCCACGGCCCAGTGCCGCCCCCACCCCACCGAGCCGCTGGACGAGTCCGGGCAGGGCGACGCGTTCGTGGGCCTCGCGTTCTGCGCGATCCGCGCGGTCGTGGACGTGGACATCGAACTCGGCGCGGTACGCGTGGTGGAGATGGCCGTCGCCCAGGACGTCGGCCGCATCCTGAACCCCGCGCAGCTCGCCGCGCGCATCGAGGCGGGCATCACCCAGGGCGTCGGCGCGGCCCTCACGGAGAACCTCCGCACGGCCCGCGGTCTGGTCCGGCACCCCGACTTCACGGGGTACGCACTCCCGACATCCCTGGATGCCCCGGACATTCGCATCGTGAAACTCGTCGAGGAACGCGATGTGGTGGCCCCCTTCGGCGCGAAGGCGGCGAGCGCGATCCCGGTCGTCACCTCACCGGCCGCAGTGGCCTCAGCGGTACGCGCGGCGACGGGCCGCCCGGTCAACCGCCTCCCGATCCGCCCGCAGGCGGCGGTCGCCGTGCCCAATTCGTAACCATGTGATGTCCGTTGCTTGTGCAACCGGGAGGTGCGGACTGTCGTCGTTCCTGACTACAGTGAACTTCTAGACTTGTGCCGTTGACGGCATGGTGGGTTCACGGGGGAGGAGCGGGCATGCGAGCCGAGTTGGAGGGCATGACGTCCGGGATGCGGACGCAGGCCGTGAAGTACAGCGCCGACTCCATGCAGAAGTTCAAGCAGGGTGTGGACGATCTCATCACCCAGCTCAAGGGTTCTGACGCAGGCGCCGGAAAGCTGAAGAGCGACCCGGTCAGCCGCACTCAGTTCGGCGGGGGCGGTGGGGCTTGGGCGGAGGCTCAGGGCGCCTACGCGGCCTACGACGAGGTCCTCGGCAAGCTGGTGCAGCTCTCCGGCCTGCTCAACGACTGCCTGGAAGGCCTTGGTATCGCAGTCGTCGCCTCCAAGAACGGCTTCGAGGAGATGGACGACGACATCAAGCGCAAGATGATCGCGATCCATCAGCGGACGCAGGACGCCAAGGACAGGGCTGACAAGGAAGCGGGCCGCGGCGCACCGGGGAGCGAAGGCAGTCGGGGTGCCGAGGGCGACGACTCCCTCAAGTAGGCGGGCGCGGACGGAATTTCGGGGACACGGGGAAGAGGCGAGACATGAGGCCTGCAGAGGGCGGCGGTGGCGGCGGAACCAACTTCGCCGGCATGACGCATGAGCAGATGCTGGTGTGGCTGGACGAGGCGAGCAGCTACTACGTGGGTGATGCGGCGCGGCGGTTGAAGACCGCCTCGGATCAGCTGGCCACGATCGCCAGTGACCTGCGCGCCAGCATGAGGAACATGGACTGGGAAGGCGAGGCCGAGAAGGCCTTCGTCGAGTGGGCCACCAACGTGGCCAACTCGACTACGCATCTCTCGGACTACGCCGAGCGCGGGTCCGTCTGCATGGAGGACAACTCCTCCGCCATCGCTTCGGCGCAGAGTGCCATGCCCCGCTACACCTCCCAGGCGGACGCCAAGGAGAACCTGGACGCGGCGCTGAAGTACCACAACGACCCCGACTCGCAGACCATCGCCCGCAACGCGCGGGCCTCGATGGCGACCAGCGACGACGCCGCGGCCATCAAGGCCAAGGAAGAGGCGAACCGGCAGGCGGCGGCGGACGAGATGTACCGCCTCTCGTCCGCCTACGAGTGGTCGACCTTCCGGATGAACAACGAGACGCCGCCCACGTTCCCACCGCCGCCGGGGTCGTTCGTACCGAAAGCACCCGACGCCCGGGACAGCGGCTCCTACGTCGGCTCCACGCAGGAGACCGGCGATCGCTCCACCGGCACGGATACGACCACGGGGACGCATACCACGCGCTCTCAGCCGGACACCCGGACCACGCCTGACACGCCCACGGTCCCGCCCACGGGCGACCCGACCGGGCCGACGCACGTCATCAAGCCCGAAGTCCGGCCCGATGCGCCCGTGGACCTGGGCATCGACAGTGTGGAGACCCTGCCGAAGCCGGACACCACCGGCCCGACGACGCACACCCCGGGTGGTCCGCCGCCGCTCACCAAGCCGGACGGCGGCACGCCTCCGTTCGTGACGACCACCGGCATGCCTCCGCTCACCACGAAGGGCGGCGGTCCGGGGCCCCTCGGCCCCACCTCGCCCGTCACCGGCGGCACCGGCAACCCCCGCGGTCCGGTCACCGGCGGCCTGCGTAACGGACCCGGCATGCCCCGTGAGGGCATCAGCGGCGGGCGTCAGGTCCCCAGCACCACGGGCCGGCCGCAGACCGGCATCCCGCGCAGCACCGTCATCGGCAACGAGCCCACCGGGCAGAACCGGACGGGCATGGGCCGCGGCATGGGTGGCGCACACGGCATGGGCGGTTCCATGGGCGGCGCGTCCGGCCAGAACGGCATCACCGGCGGTCGTCGCCTCGCCGGCGAGACCGGCGGAGTCGTCGGCGGCAAGGCGCAGCGCGCCGGTGCCGCGGGTGGCGGGAAGCCCTTCACAGCCGGCGGCTCGGGCCTCGTGCGCGGAAACGCCGCGAAGCCGGGCGAGCGCGAGGAGCAGAACGGAGAGCGTCCCGACTACCTGGTCGAGGACGAGGAGACCTGGCAGCAGGGCCGCCGCGTGGCGCCGCCCGTCATCGACTGATCAGCGCGAGGAAGCAGATGCGTACCAGCAGTATTCGTCGGAGCCGTGCCCGAGTCACCGCCTCGGCCGCCTTGGGGATGCTGCTGGTGGGCATCGCTTCCGTTCCCGCCCACGCGGAGAACTTCCGTGCCCAGCAGTGGTACTTGGATGCGATGGGCGCGGAGGAGATCTGGCAGCTGAGCACCGGTAAGGGTGTCACCGTCGCGGTGATCGACTCCGGCGTGGAGAAGAGCAACCCCGACCTGCGCGGTCAGGTGCTGGAAGGCAAGGACCTGGCGACCGACGAGTCCGGCGACCAGTTCACCGATTACACCGGGCACGGAACGGGCATGGCGGGTCTGATCGCGGGAACCGGCAACCGGGACGGAGGGAACGGAGCCTTCGGCCTGGCGCCGGGTGCCAAGATCCTTCCGGTACGGGTCTCCGGGCTCGACGCGGGCGAGGGCAGCATGGCGGACGGCGACAAGAACTTCAACCGCGTCATTCCACCGGCGATCAAGTACGCCGCCGACGCCGGTGCCAAGGTCATCAACATCTCCCTGGGAGCGGGAACGGGCTCCCAGGAACTCACCGACGCGGTGAAGTACGCCCTGGACAAGGGGGCGCTCGTCTTCGCGTCCGTCGGAAACAGCGGCGACAAGGGCAACAGGCCGGAATACCCGGCCGCTACGCCCGGAGTCGTCGGAGTCGGAGCCGTCGACCAGAAGCTGACGCACATCCCGACGTCTCAGCACGGCGATCAGGTCGACATCGTCGCTCCCGGCAAGGACACCGTGCACGCCTGCGGCGGTGGCACCGGCATGTGCAAGACCACCGGTACCAGTGACGCCACCGCCCTCGCCTCCGCCGCCGCCGCGCTCCTCTGGTCGAAGCACCCCGACTGGACCAACAACCAGGTCCTGAAGGTCATGCTCAACACGGTCGCCAAGCCCAAGGGCGGTGAGAAGCGCAGTGACTTCATCGGTTACGGCGCGATCCGCCCCCTTCGTACGCTGAAGACGCCCGGTGACCCGGGTCCGGCCGACGTCCGGCCCATCGATGACCTCACCGAGGCGCCGACCGCGACTCCCACGCCCACCGACCTGCCGTCGGCCGACCCGGCTCCCGCGGAGTCCTCCACCGCCCCCGCCCCCGCCGCGCAGGCCTCCAAGGACGACGGCGGCAACACCGGCCTCTGGATCGGCCTCGGGATCGGTGCCGCCGTGCTGATCGCGGGAGCCGTCGCCGTACCCGTACTCCGGTCGCGGCGGGGCTGAGTCCCGCCCCTGCCGTCGGCCGTCCGTAACTCACTCATGGGGAAGTAGATGTCGTTCGACGAGGAGTGGAGCCAAGTCCGCAGCGAGACCGCGGCGATGAGGCTCAACAGCGTGCCCATGGACCCCGGTGGCGGTGGCGGCGGCGGGGCCAGCGACTACAAGGTGACGTCCGCCGACCTCAAGGCCATCGGCAACGAGGCCCAGGAGCTCTTCCACTGGTTCGAGCGCGACGCCTTCCACGCCGGCGCCCAGACCGACACCGCCGCCAAGGGCCTCGACGGCGACGGGTTCCTGACCGGTTCGGCGATGTGGACGATGTGGGACACCTGGCGCGGCCAGGCCGAGGCGCTCCTCAGCGCCTGCGCGCACATCCACAACCACCTCGAGGACACGGTCATCAGCCACACCAACCATGAAGAAGTGCTCGTCACGAACTTCTCCATGTCCGAGATCGACAAGCACTTCACATAAGCCGGTGACGGCGACGACGACCGCGCACGGCTGACGAGGGAAAAAGATGCTGAAGTTCGACCAGGTCCTCCACGCTCATCTCAGTGGCCTCAAGGAGGCCGTCACCGTCTGGTCGGAGACGGTGTCCAAGCTGGAGAAGACCAAGGAGAAGGCGGAGACCGGCCTCCAGGGCAAGGCCGACAAGGCCGACTGGAAGGGCGAGAACGCCGGCGTGACCCAGGCGTTCGTCCGGAAGACGGCCAAGGAGTTCGGCGACGCCCTCACCGAGGCGAGCAGTATCCGCAACATCCTGCGGGACGCGGAGAGCGAGTTCCAGGCCGCCAAGACCGAGCTGGAGAAGCTCGTGGCGGAGGCCCCCGGCAAGGGCATCCGCATCGATCCGGACGGAGTCGTCAGCTATCTGATCCACCCCGACCGCCGCGCCAAGGACTACGACGGTCCCAAGCCCGAGCAGGCCGACTTCGAGGCGATGCGTTCGGCGATCAAGGCTGCGGTCGACCGGGCCAACAACGCCGACGACGTCGCCTCCCGCGCCCTGCGCGGACTCGTCGGCAGCGACAAGATGAACTTCTCCGGCACGAACTACGACTCCCTCAAGGCCGCCTCGAAGGCGCAGGACGCCGAGGACGCGCACGCCGCCTACGAGCTGTACAAGAAGGGCGACGACGCCACCCCCGAGGAGATCGACAAGCTCAACGCCCTCTTCAAGGCCAACCAGAAGGACCCGTACTTCGCCGAGAAGTTCGCCCTGGAGGTCGGGCCGAAGGGCAGCATGGAGTACTGGGCCGACATGGGCGACCCGAGCGACGGCTCGCGGCTCGGCGTCGACCACCGCGACAAGCTCAAGGAACTCCAGACGAACTGGAGTCTGACGCTCGCCACGGCGACCCATTCCACCAGCCCCGAGATGGAGCAGTGGAAGGCCGACCTCATCAAGGCCGGCAGCGAGCCGATCCAGACGCGCGGCACCAGCCCGTACGGCTTCCAGGTCATGAGCAACCTGATGCGCGTCGGCGACTACGACGACAAGTTCCTCAAGGACTACGGCAACGGCCTCGTCATCACCGAGCGCAAGATGACCCACGACGGCGCGCTGCCCGCCGACCGGGCCTGGCACCAGATCACCGGCGGGCCGAGCCACCTGAACTGGATGGGCGGCGACCTGGGCAACGACCCCATGATCGGTTTCATGGAAGGGCTCGGGCACAACCCCAAGGCGTCGACGGACTTCTTCAACGGCGACATCGACCTCACGCCCGAGAACACCAAGGACGACAAGAAGATCGACCCGTTCGACTACTTCACCAAGGACCGTGAGTGGCCCGAGGAGTTGAACGACAAGGGGGACCGGACCAAGGAGCCCGGTTACAACGCGCTCGGCCACGCCCTGGAGTCCGCGACCACCGGCCACCCGTACGACGCCGACCCCGAGGGCCTCAAGGACGTACGGACCAAGGAGAACGCCGAGGTCATGCAGAAGGTCGTCGAGCGGTACGGCGACGACCCGAAGTACATGCACAAGCAGCCGGGCATCGACGACAGCCTCGGCAAGATGGGCGCCGCCTACATCGACGAGCTGAACCGCTCCCTGGAGACGGACAGCGACACCACGATGGAGGAGAAGAAGAACTCGCCGTTCGGCTTCAACGGCGCCGACGGCAAGTCCCGGTTCGGCTCCGAGTTCGACACCGGCCTCCTCTGGAACCGCGGCGACGCCGTCAACTTCATGGGCATCGTGTCGCAGAGCGAGACCGGCCACTCCACGCTCTCGGCGGCCGAGTCCCTGTACACGACGAGCGTCCTCGACCAGGTCGGCCCCAAGCCCGGCTCCACCTTCGACGACCGCGACCTCACCGACGCGCGGACCACACTGCGCGTCGGGTCGGAGGCGCAGGGCATCCTGGACGAGTCCCGGATGGCGCAGATCGACAAGGACTACGAGAAGGACTCCGAGGAGCACAAGAAGGCCGTCGGCAGGACGACCGAATGGGTCAAGTTCGGCGTCGGCGCGGCGGCGGCGGGCGGCATCGCGGTCCTGACGGGCGGCGCCGGTGGCGTACTGGTACCGCTGGCCGCCGAGACCGTGGGCGGCGCCGTGACGACTGTCATCGGCATGGAAGCCGACGACATGGCGGAGAAGTACGAGAAGGACGAGCTGCTGAAGAAGAAGTCGGACGACCTGTCGGACGAGGCGCTGGCCATGGGCAAGGAGAACTCGCTCCGCCCCGGCATCGCCTACGCGAACGCCCCCGGCTGGAGCGAGAAGGACCGGAACTACCTCGACGAGGAGCTGGTCAAGTACGTCCGGGACTCGCGCATGCACGCCCGCGACAACTCGCTGCCCGACCCGTACGAGAAGGACTGACATGCGGTCTGCGCTGGCACGACTGGGTACGGCCGCCGCCGCGGCCGCCCTCCTCGCGGGCTGCTCCGGCGGCGGGGGATCCACGGGGGAACCGAAGGGCCTGACGGCGGCCGAGGCCTGCGGCGGCTTCGCCAAGGACGCGGCGACGGCTGCGGCGCTCAAGGGCGTCCTGGGCGGCGACCGTTTCGAGGACAACCTGTCGAAGCCGGAGAAGGCCCTCGACAAGCTGCGTGACGACGCGGCCGCGCCGTGGGCCGACTCGTACCGGCCGCAGCCTGTGACGTACTGCGGCCTCCTGCCCGCCGAGGGCGGACCGAAGAGCCTCAAGATCGAGGTGAACGCGGTGGGGAAGGGCCCGTATCTGAGCCCCAAGCTTGCCAAGAAGGTGACTTCCTATACCTCGGGACTCGAGGCCTTCACTTCCTCCGGCCTGGGCAATGTCTACTTCTCCTGCCACCTCAAGGCGCCCGCCCACGAAATCGTCGTCGAGACGACCATCTGGGGTCCGGCGGGCGTCCCGGACACGGACCTGGAGCAGCGCACCCGCCTGATCACCCTCGCCAACGCGGCGGCGCGGGACGTCTCGGCGAAGCTGGGCTGCCAGGGGGAGGACAGGCTGGCGACCGGGGTGCCTGCGCGCGCTGCGGCGGCGTCCTGAGAGAGTCGTTCCATGCGCACCACCACAGTCCACAGGATCGTGCTTCCGGTCGTCGCCCTGGTGCTGGCGGCGACCGGCTGTACGAAGGGAACCGACGATGCCGCCGCCAAGGGCCGGTCGGCCCCGGAGGTGTGCGGTGGATTCGCCAAGGAGCCTCGTGTGGCCTCGGCCCTCGAGGCCATCGCGGGCAAGGGCGTCCGGTTGACGAGCGACCAGTCCGAGCCGGAGAGGGTCGTCAGCGAGCTGCGGAAGGCCGCGCGGACGCCGCAGAGCGGCAAGGAGCGGATGCGGGGCATCCCGTTCTGCACGCTGGAGACGGCCGGGGACGAGAAGAACGTCCTGAGCATCACCCTCCGCGAGGCTCTCGCCGTTCCCGCGGGCGAGGCCTCGAAGGCGTCCGTGACCGCCTACTCCACCGGGCGCCTCGCGACCTCGTCCGATCTCTTCGCCTCGATCTACTTCACGTGCCGGCTGAAGGCGCCGGCCCATGAGATCGTCCTCGCAACCGAGCTGGAGCGGGCCGACGAGAACAAGGCCGATCATGCGGGCATCAGGGACGAACAGATCACCCTCGCCAACGCGGCGGCCCGGGACGTCTCGGCGAAGCTGGGGTGTGAGGGGGACGCGCTGGTGAGCGGCGTACCGGCGACGGCGCGGCCCTGAGGCGGCCACCTACACCCCGAACACCGGCATCGCCGCGATCCGGCCGCCCCGGGCGATGAAGACGCGGTTGGCGTCGCTCGCCAGCTGATAGGAGCCTGTACGCAGCATCGTCGCGGTGAAGAGGCGTTCGCCCGACACCTTGTGGAGGACCTGGACGGAATCGTTGTCGGGGGTGTGGACCCAGACCGTCGTGCCCTCCACGGCCGGAGGGTTGACGCTGCCGGGGCCGTAGCCGTCCAGCACCTCGGACCATTTCTGATCCGGGAGGTCGATCTCCGGAATGGTGCCGAGGCGGGACACGGTGTACGTGTCGACCGCCACGACGAGATCGCCATCAGCGGTGGGCGTGCCGTAGCCGTGGTACGAGGACGTGCGGAGGGTTTCCTGCTCCCACAGGAAGTCGCGGGGGTCGAGTCGGCGGGCCGTGAGAGTGCGGCCGCCGAGGTAGACGGTGTTGTTCTCTCCGATCGCCGGGGCCTGGCCGTCGGTGCCCTGCTTCGTGATCTCCCAGTCCCTCTCACCGTTCTCGGTGTGGAGCGCGGCGACACGGCCGTCCCTGCCATGGACCACGAGCCGCTTCCTGCCCACGGCCGCCTTCGCCGGGCCGTTGTGAGAGCGGGGTGAGGTCATCGGGCGGGACCACGTCGTGGCCAGGGTCCAGGCGTTGACGGCACGGAGTTCGTTGGCCTTCGTCACCAGGTAGACATGGGTGTCGTCGGCGGCGAGGACATCGTCGACGTCGTTGCCCGTCTGCCAGACGGGAGCCCCGGTGGCGGCGACGAAAGCCTTCAGGGCGCCTTCCTTGTCGACGCCCACGACCATCCGGTCGGCGACCGAGACGAAACCGGCGTCGGCGTCGATCTCCTCGGCCCGCCAGCGTTCCTTGCCGTTCGTGACGGAGAGGGCGAGCAGGCCGCCCATCTTCGCCTGGACGATCACCACGTCCCGTACAGGAAGGGGGAGTTCGCCCTCCGGCGCCGTCACGTCGAGAGGCCCCCATAGAGGCTTCGGGACGTCGCCCGGCTTGATGTCGATGGCCGAGATGAACGCGGCCTCCGGGGTCGCCACGGCGGCCGGCACATCGGCGGTCGGTGACTTCCCTTCGCCCCGGCTCAGCCACCACGCCCCCGCGCCGCCGCCCGTCCCCAGGACCGCCACGGTCACGGCCGCGCCGGTGAGGAAGCGGCGCCGGGACGGCGACGAGGAGGGTACGGCGGTGTCCTCGGGTGTCGCCAGGCGCTTCGTGGCCGTCTCGCGCCGCTTGATGTCCTCGGCCAGCGGGCCCTTGCGCCACGCCCGGTCGGCGCCCTTCGGCGGGGCGAAGGCCTCCGCCACCTGCGGGGGCGCCGGGCGGAACGCCGGGTCCTTCGCCAGGCACGGGCCGATCAGCGTCTGGAGCTCCGGCGGTACGAGGCTCAGGTCCGGTGTGCCGTGCACGACCTCGTACTGGACCGCCGCCACGTGCGCGCCGTCGAAGGCGCGCCGGCCGCTCGCCGCGTACGCGAGGACCGCGCCCAGCGAGAACACGTCCGAGGCCGGGCCGACGCGCTGCCCGAGGACCTGTTCCGGCGCCCCGTAGCCGGGGGTGACAGGGATCTGGCCCGTGGTGGTGAGCGTGAGGCCGTGCTCGGGGCGCGCGATGCCGAAGTCGATGATCCGGGGGCCGGTCGAGGTGAGCACGATGTTCGCGGGCTTGAGGTCGCGGTGGACCAGACCCGCCACGTGGATGTCGTGCAGGGTTCGCGCGAGCTGGGCGGCGAGGGCCCGGACCGTCGGCACGTCCATCGGGCCGTACGCACGGACGGCCTCGTCGAGCGTCGGCCCGGCGAGGTACTCGGCGGCGATCCACGGCCGCCCGCCCTCGGTCTGCGCGGCGAGGACCCGTGCCACGCCCTTGCTGGTGACGGCCCGCGCCATGTCCGCCTCGCGGACGAAACGCTGCGCGAGGTGCTGGTCGTGGGCGAGTTCGGGACGCAGGACCTTGACGGCGGCGGGCGCTCCGGCGCCGTCCCGACCCACGTACACCTTGCCCATGCCGCCCTCGCCGAGGACGCCGAGGAGCCGGTACGGGCCGAGCCGGAGCGGGTCGCCGGTGGCGAGGGGCTGTGTGGTCACGGGGTGCTCTCCGGGGCAGGGGTGGAGGGGAGGGGGCTGGGCAGTGGGCCGGTCGGCGGCCGGGGACGGGGCGACCTGCCGGGTGGTCGTCCGTCAGGCATAGGGGATGGCCATGACGGACGTCGCTCCCGCCCCGATGATCCTGGTCCGTTCCTTGTCGACGACGTAGCGGCTGGCGTCGGTCGGGAACACCCACTCCGAGCGTTTCGACAACATCGCGACCGCGCTCAGCCCGCCGCGGACGGGGGCGTACACGTACTTGTCGCCGGCCACGGGGGAGGCGAGGTAGTCGGGGGTCAGGGCACGGCCCGAGGGGAACTCCGTCCAGAACACCGTGCCCTGCTTGCCCAGGACGGCCACGAGCCCGGGAGATTCCCTCCGCTCCTGCGCGTAGATGATGTCGTTCCGCCCGACGGCCGGAAGGCCGAAGTAGGTGGAACCGGAGCCGTACTCCCAGGCGGTCCCGCCGTCGGTGAGGCGCAGGGCGCGAAGCCGGTCACCGCCGATGTACACGTGCCGCTCGTCGATCGCGAGCTGGCCCGGCTTGTAGAACTGGGAATCCTTCAGGGCGATGCTGCGCTGCCAGAGCCGGCGGCCGTTGCGCAGGTCCCGTGCCTGGACGACGAAGGACTCCAGGTCGCCACTGTTCTTGCCGAGGATCAGCCGGTCGCCGACGACCTGGGAGAGCCAGGGGCGGACGCCGTCCCACTCGTACGCCTGGCGCCATGCCTCCTTGCCGGTGCGGAGGTTGACGGCGATCAGGTGCCAGCCCGTGTTGTTCGCGTCCGGGTCGGTTTCCTTCTTGCCCCGCCGCGAGGCCGCGAAGAGCATGCCGCCGGAGGCGGTGAGGAGTTCGGTGCCCGAGTTCGATCCGTCGAATCCCTTGACGACGATCTGCGGGGCCGTCTCCTTGCCGGTGCGGGGGTCGAGCGTGCGGATCTGCAGGGCACCCGGCCCCTCGTAGGGGCCGTCGGACGCGTAGAAGGACGCGCCGTCGGTGATGATCTGGCGGGGATCCATGACCGCGCTGTCGGACCAGAGTACGCGGCCGTCCTTCGTGTCCAGTGCCCGGAAGGAGACGGTCTCCGCGAAGCCGACGACATCGCCGGCGAGCAATTGCGTGGTCGCCTCCTCGCGGTCGAGGGACGAGCCCTTCCACAGGGCCACCGGCGACCCGTCGGCGGCCGTCGCGGCGGGGATCGCGGTGGGGCCCGCGGA
Source organism: Streptomyces sp. NPDC044003 (assembly GCF_056435185.1). NCBI lineage: Bacteria > Bacillati > Actinomycetota > Actinomycetes > Kitasatosporales > Streptomycetaceae > Streptomyces > Streptomyces sp. NPDC044003. The sequence goes on from NZ_JBWKFA010000002.1 coordinate 85,491, forward strand.
GGCCGGGGTGCCGCCGTCGGACTCCGGGGTGTTCCGCGACCCCAGCCATGCCCACACACCCCCGCCCGCTCCCGCTACGCCGAGCAGGGCGCCACCGCCCGCCGAGAGCAGGCGGCGGCGGGAGAGGGGGGTGTTCGGAACGGTCTCGGCCACGGCGGTGCCCGCCGGCGCCGGCAGCCGGTGCGGGGTGTGGAGCCAGACGTCCGTCGCCCTGCGGGCGATGTCGGCCAGGAGCAGCGGCGGCAGGTGGTCCGCGAACTCGCCGTGGCCGTCGTGGAGATGGTCCGTCAGGACGCCGGTGGTGGGGCGGGACGACGGGTCCTTCGCCAGGCAGGCCGTCAGGAGGGGGAGGAGGGGGTCCGGTACTCCCGCGAGGTCGGGTTCGGCGTAGCGCACGCGGTAGAGGAGGTCGGCGGGGGAGCCCGTGCCGAAGGGGCCGTGGCCCGTGGCGGCGAAGACGAGGACGCCGGCGAGGGCGAACACGTCGCCCGCCGCGGTGTGTTCCTCGCCGCTCGCCTGTTCCGGGGACATGTAGGCGGGGGTGCCGGCCGCCGCTCCCGTGCGGGTGAGGTGGTCGTCGCCGGCCGCGCGGGCGATGCCGAAGTCGATGATCTTCGGGCCGTACGCGGTCACCAGGACGTTCGAGGGCTTCAGGTCGCGGTGGACGACGTCCGAGGAGTGCAGCTGGGCGAGGGCGCCGGCGAGTGCGGCGCCGAGGGCGCGGACCGTCGGTTCGGGGAGCGGGCCGCCGAGCGCGACGGCGTCGTCCAGCGGCGGACCGAGGACGTACTCGGTGGCCAGCCACGGCGTCTCGGCCAGCGGGTCCGCGTCGACGACCGCCGCGCCGTGCCGCGCGCCGATGATCCGCGCCGCGTCGGTCTCCAGGCGGAAGCGGCTGCGGAAGGACGGGTCCGTCGCGAGCCGGGCGTGCACCGTCTTCAGGGCGACCGTGCGGCCGCCGGGCGTCCGTGCCAGGTACACCGTGCCCATGCCGCCGGAGCCGAGGCGGGCGAGGAGGCGGTACGTGGCGACGGTGGCCGGGTCGTCGTGGGTCAGGGGCGACAGCATGAGGTCAGGTCCGTGAGGTGGTGTCGGTGGGGAGTTCGGCCGCCAGGAGTTCCGAGGACTGGCGGGCCAGCGCCGCCACCACCCTCCCCGGCAGCCAGCCGGGGGTGAGGAGCGCGCCGGCCGAGTTCAGGATCGTCCGGTGCGGGGTAGGTGGCGCCAGGGCCGCCATCAGGTCGGCGGCGGTCGGGCGGTCCGCCGGGTCGCGGGCCAGGCAGGAGGAGACGACCGGACGCAGGGCGGGCGGGAGCTCGTCACGTTCGGGGACGGTGTGGCCGGTCGCGGCGTACGCCAGGACCGCGCCCAGCGCGTAGACGTCACCCGGCGGGCGCGGGCGTCCGCCGGAGGCCTGCTCGGGGGCGAGTGCGCCCGGGTCGAGGCCCGGCAGGCCGGTGCGCGGTTCGCCGTCGGCCGCGGCCGCCCGTACCGCGCCGAAGCAGCTCAGCCGGGGGCCGTCGGCGGTGAGCAGGACCGCGGCGGGGGAGACCCCGGCGTGCGTGAGGCCCTGTCCGTGCGCGGCGGCGAGTGCTTCGGCGAGGGCGGTGCCCATGGCCCGTACGGTCGTCTCGGGCAGCGGTCGGCCATGGACGGCGAGGGCCACGGGGAGGGGGAGCAGGGGGAGGTACGGGGTGGTGTACCAGGGGTGTTCGCCCGGGGCCGCCAGGTCCGTCACCGGAGCGATCCACGGGCCCAGGAGGCGGCGGGCCGCGTCGGCCTCGGTGGCGAAGCGGGCCGGGTCGGCGCCGGGCAGCGGGGCGCTCAGCAGGACCGTGCGCTCGCCGTCCTGCGTACGGGCCACGAAGCGGCGGGCCGGTACGGCCGGGCCCGGCGGGTCGAGGCGGGTGATCAGCCGGTACGGGCCGATCCGGCGCGCGGATTCCTCCCGCGTGCGCGACTGCTCCACGTTGTACGTCCCCCCGTTGTTCCGGCGCCCCGTGACGACGGGGGCGGGAGGAGCCTATCGAGGTGGGGGCGCGGGGCCTGTCCCCGGTCGGTCCAGAGGGGGGTCCCCGGTCGGTCCCCGGTCGGTCCAGAGGCCGGTTCCCGGGCCGGTCCAGGGTCGGGAACGTCCGGGCTGTCCGAGTTGCGAAGGTGAAGCGCCCGCATGGACACTGCGTCGATCTCGAACCAGCGGCCATTTCCCGGCGAGGAGTGCTCGAACGGGCGCCCGAGGGCTACCATCGCGGTGCTTCCCCGGCCGTGAAACTTGCTGAGGCGAAGCCGGAACGATCACCACGGACGGGCACTGGCACTGGCACTGGCACTGGCACTGTCACGGGAGCAGCGGGGGAGAGCATGTCGTTCGAAACGGAGTGGGCGTCCGCACGGGCCACGTCGGCCGCCGACGTGAGCATGAGGCTCAATCAGGTCGCCCCGGAGCCCGGCGGTGGCGGCGGTGGCAGTGCCGATCTGAGCGTCGACCAGGACAAGCTCGGCGCGATCGGCGGCGCCGCGTACGCCCTGCACGGCCGGCTGGTCAAGGACGGCAACCACGCCCGTACCAGCACGACGGAGGCGGGAACGGGCCTGTCCAGCCACGGCTTTCTCACCGGCTCCGCGCTGACGACCGTCCAGGAGACGTGGAGCTCGCAGCTGAACACGCTGCTCGACGCCTGCGCGAACATCTCCAATCACCTCGACTACAGCGCGGCCTCGCATGCCAAGGAAGAGGCGGACATCGCGGCGGCCCTCTCGGCCTCCAAGATCAACGAGTACCTCAAGTAGGCGGGGGACCTGCTGTGCTGACTTTCGACAACGTGTACCAGGCGCCGCTCGACAAGATGAAGGCCGCGGCCGACGACTGGGCCGCGATGAAGGGCAAGCTCGACACGCTCGCCCAGGACGCGCAGTCGACGATGGCCGCGAAGGCCAGGGACGACTACTGGCGCGGGGTGAACGCCGAGGTCACCAAGCCCTTCGTGGACAAGACGGCGAAGGAGTTCGGCGACGCCGCCAAGGCGGCCGACGGCATCCACAAGGTCCTGGAGGACGGCTACAACGCCTTCAAGAAGGCGAAGGACGACCTCAAGAAGATCGTCGAGACGGAGGCCCCCGCCAAGGGCTTCCGCGTGAGGTCCGACGGCACGGTCGAGGCCGTCGAGCCGCTGTCGCAGACCAAGGACCAGGGGATGCGGCACGACCCCGACTTCCAGGAGATGGTCCGCAAGGAGCGCGCCGACATCGAGGCGATGCAGCGGCGCATCGACGCGATCGTCGAGACCTGCGACGACGCCGACGTGTCCTGCTCCAACGCGCTCAAGGCCGATATCACCGGCGACCAGCACAACTTCAGCGCCCCGAAGTACACCAGCCTCGACGCCGAGGAGGCGCAGCGCGCCGTCGACCTCGCCAAGAGGGGCCGGGACATCTCGCACGAGGAGCTGATGCGCCTCAACGAGCTGCTCAAGGACAACAGCGGCTCCAAGGAGTTCTCCCGGGCCTTCTACGACGGGCTCGGCCCGAAGGGGGCCCTGGAGTTCTTCGGGCAGCTGTCGACCGACACGTACGACTACTCGAAGGTCGACAAGGAGCGCCTCGCCGACGTCCAGGAGCTCCAGAAGAACCTGGGCTTCAACCTGGCGACGGCCACGCAGGGCGGCGACGCCTGGACCGACAAGTGGTCCACGGACATGCGCAAGCTCGGCACGGAGCGCATCGCGCTCGCCAAGTACGACAACAACCCGGCGTACGGCTACCAGTTGCTCGGCGGCATCATGCGCTACGGCAACTACGACCCCAGGTTCCTGGTCCCGATCGCGGAGCACGTCACCCAGCTCCACGCGAAGGACCCGTACATGTTCGGCGACAGCAAGCCGCTGGGCGGCGGCTGGCTCAAGAACCAGTACAACCCCTCGGGCGTCAACGGCTCCGGCTTCGACCCGATGAACTCGATGCTGGAGGCGCTCGGGCACAGCCCGGATGCGGCGAAGGAGTACTTCTCCAAGGAGCCCACGTCCTACAACGTGGACGGCAGCGTCGGCGGGACCGTGGACCTGGACCCGAAGAAGGACGGGGCGCAGAAGGGCTATCTCGACTACTTCCAGAACAAGGAGTACGAGTTCTTCCCGGACGTCGAGGGCCACAACCCGGACGACTGGAAGAAGACCGCCGCGTACATGCCGGACGCCCTCGGCCACGCCCTGGAGGCGGCGACCACGGGCCACGGCTGGGACGACCCCGACCCCCAGCTGCACCGCGACGAGAAGTCGGCCGAGATCATGAAGCAGGTCATCGACTCGTACGGGACGAACACCGAGCTCCGCGACCAGCACAAGTCGCTGATGGACAGCCTGGGGCGGATGGGCGCGGCGTACATCGACGACCTGAACTACTCGACGTACAACTTCGGTGATTCCGGCGACGCCCTCGGCCGGGACAAGCTCTTCGGCGTGAGCAGCGACGGAAGCCCGCGCACGGACTTCGGTGAGGGCGCGAGCCTCCGGTTCATGAACGCCGTCGCGGGCGACGAGGACGGGTACAAGACGCTCTCCGCCGCGCAGCAGGTCTTCGAGGCCGGCGGTCTGAAGGCGCTGGAGGGGGACAAGGACTCCCAGCTCACCTTCCTCCACAACTCGACCAAGCTGCACGGCATCCTCGACGAGTCGCGCATCGACGCCATCTCCCTGGAGTTCAAGGACCAGGAGGAGGCCAAGAACCTGGAGATGGAGAAGCAGGCCGAGTGGCGGAAGTCCGCCGTCAGCGGCGGTGTCACCGCGGTGGTCGGCGTCGGCTCGGCCGTCGTGCTCGGGCCCGCCGCGGGACTCGTGGCGGCGACCGCGGTCCCGATCATCATGGAGAGCGTCGGCTCCGCGGTCAGCACGGACTACGCCTCGGACACCCTGCAGTACCTCAAGGACAACGAGTACAAGAACGATGACGACGCGGACTCCGCCGTCGTGGACGCCCGCCAGGCGGGCCGTCGCGCCGTGGTCGTCCCCGCGCTCAACGTCGCCGAGATGCAGGGGCTGACGCGGACCGAGCGGCAGGAACTGATCCGCGAGATCGAGTACTCGTACAACACCGGCGCGAAGAGCGTCGACGACCTGACGGCGAACAAGTGAGGCGGCGGACTGTGAGCAAGACGCGGAAGGTGTCGGGGATCGCTGCCGGCGCCCTGGCGGCGGTCCTGGTCCTGAGCGGGTGTTCCGGCGGCGGGGACGGCGAGGAACACTCGGGGGGCGTGTCCCCGGTCGCCCTGAGGAACTGCGGGCAGGTGTTCGGGGAGCGGAACGTCGAGGCGCTCCGTGCCGACTTCGGGGAGAGTTTCCAGCCGCGCGATCGCTCGCTCACCGAGATGAAGCAGCGGATGCTCGCCGAGGCGCAGGTGTGGAATCCCGACACGGACAAGCTCGTGCGGTCGACCTACCATCCCTGCCAGATCAAGGGCCGGGCCGACGGGAAGACAGCCTGGGTCATCGCCACGGTCGGCTGGTCGACGTACGACGAGACCTTCGTGACCGAGGGGAAGCACGCGCGCGACTTCCGCGAGGTGGCGAAGGGGGTCTATATCGACCTCACCGACGGGGTCGACGACCACCCCCTCATCATGCCGTGCACGGTCCCCGGCACCCGGCCCGGACAGGGCGAGGAGCTGCCGCTCCAGGTCTCCGTGACCGATACCGATACGGAGCGCACGACCCGGTCCGTGCCCACGGACCAGCTGCTGAAGGCGGTCGCGGAGAACACCCGGAAGCTGCTCGGGTGCGCCGAGAAGGTCACCCTGCCGGAGAAGCTGCTGCCCTGAGGGTGCGGGAGCGGTGGGAGACGCTCAGTCCTCGGCCGTCTCGACGGAGGGTGTGGGAGACGCTCAGTCCTCGGCCGTCTCGACGGCCGGGGACAGCTGGGACAGGAGCAGGACCGTCGCGCGGGTGATCAGGGCCGCGAGGAGGATCGTCGCGAGGCCCTCGACGTGCAGGTAGCCGATCTTCGGGCCCAGCCAGGACAGCAGCCACCAGATCAGGGCGTCCTGGACGAAGCCGGCCAGGCCGAAGGCCAGGAGGGCGGGGAGCGGGACGCGGCCCGACGGGCCTATGAAGATCACCTGGGTGAGGACCGTCATGACGACGGCCGCCATCAGGACGGCGAGGACCGTGTCGACGGTCTCCGCGCCGCCCAAGGTGATCCCGGGCAGCAGGCCGCATGCGAGGCCCACGCCGATGAGGATGCCGAGTCTGCGTCCGCCCTGAGCGTTCATGGGCGGACTGTCGCACACTCTGCGAGGTGTTGTGAAGATCCCGTAAGGAAGATCGCTTAGAGACCGTGGCGGGATTCGAACCCACGTAACTCGCTTTGCAGGCGAGCCCCTCAACCACTCGGGCACACGGTCGTGTTGTGCACGAGTACGACCGTAGGGCGGGGCCGGGAGGGGCTCAAGGGTTTCCGGGGGCATGCCATGCGACTGCCACACGGCCGCAACATTCCGTTCGTGGTCGTACGTCCATGGGCCGAGGGCACCCGGGACTCCTGACAGGAGCCAACCTTGCGATCGCCTCTTACTCTGGGGGAATGAGCGCCCTCGAACCCCGCGACGCCGACGTCGCCCCCACCCCCGGACCCCCTGCCGCACCCGACGACACCAAGGGGTCCGTCCTCGACCCGGACCACCGGGCGCTCAGCATCGGCATCGTCTCCGTCGTCCTGCTCATCGCCTTCGAGGCGACCGCCGTCGGCACCGCCATGCCCGTCGCCGCCCGTGAGCTCGACGGCATCCCCCTGTACGCCTTCGCCTTCTCCGCGTACTTCACCACCAGCCTCTTCGGCATGGTCCTCGCCGGCCAGTGGTCCGACCGCAGTGGCCCGCTCGCCCCCCTCACCACCGGCATCAGCGCCTTCGCCGCCGGACTGCTCCTCTCCGGCACCGCCGGCGCCATGTGGCAGTTCATCCTCGGCCGCGCCGTGCAGGGCCTCGGCGGCGGCCTCGTCATCGTCGCCCTGTACGTGATCGTCAGCCGCGCCTACTCCGAACACCTCAGGCCCGCGATCATGGCCGCCTTCGCCGCCTCCTGGGTCGTCCCCTCCGTCGTCGGACCGCTCGCCTCCGGGACGATCACCGAGCACCTCGGCTGGCGCTGGGTCTTCGTCGGCATCCCCGCCCTCGTCGTCTTCCCGCTGGCCCTCGCCCTCCCCGCGATCCGCCGCACCGCCTCCGGCCCCGCCGACCCGGCCGCGCCCCTCGCGCCCTGGGACCGGCGCCGGATCCTGCTGGCCCTGTCCATATCGGCGGGCGCCGCGCTCCTCCAGTACGCCGGGCAGGAACTGCGCTGGCTCTCCCTCCTGCCCGCCGCCACCGGCCTCGCGCTCCTCGTCCCCGCCGTCCGCGGCCTGCTGCCGCACGGCACCTACCGGGCCGCCCGCGGGCTGCCGTCCGTCATCCTGCTCCGCGGCATCGCCGCCGGGTCCTTCATCGCCGCCGAGTCCTTCATCCCGCTGATGCTGGTCTCCCAGCGCGGCCTCAGCCCCACCCTGGCCGGCTTCTCCCTCGCCCTCGGCGGCCTCACCTGGGCCCTCGGCTCCTGGATCCAGGCCCGGCCGTGGACGGAGCCGTACCGCGAGCGGCTCACCGTCCTCGGCATGGTCCTCGTCGCCCTCGCGATCGCCGCCGCGCCCAGCGTGCTGATCGCGTCCGTGCCCGTCTGGGTCGTCGCGGTGGCCTGGGCCTTCGGCTGCCTCGGCATGGGCGCCGTGATCTCCTCGACGAGCGTCCTCCTGATGAAGCTCTCCGCCCCCGAGGAGGTCGGCGCGAACTCGGCCGCCCTCCAGATCTCCGACGGCCTCTCCAACGTCCTGCTGCTCGCGGCCGGCGGCGCGGCCTTCGGCGCCCTCGGCGGCGGCGCGGTGGGTCACGCGATGGACGCCGGCGCCACCACCGGCTCCCACCCGGCCGCCTTCGCGGCGGTCTTCCTGCCGATGGCGGGGGTGGCGGCGGCGGGGGCGTGGGTGGCGACCAGGCTGCATGGGAGGCCGGTGGGGGGTGAGGCCTGACGGCGGACGCAGGGCCCAGTCTCGTCGGTACCACTCTGGCCCCATGGAGTGGTACCGTTCTGGTATGGCCATGAACCTGCGTCTTCGCGACGACCAGACCGAGGCACTCAAGCTGCGCGCCGAGCAGGAGGGCACGAGCATGCACGCCCTACTGCTCCAGGCCGTGGACGACTACCTCGCTCGTACCGCCCAGCAGGCGATCGTGCGGAAGACCGCCATGGAGCAGGCGGCCAAGTGGCATGAGCTCATGGAGAGGCTCAAGTGAGCTGCGTCTATCTCTCGGCCGAGGACGTTCTGCTCGTTGCCGAGCACGCGGTGGACGACCAGAAGGTCGTCGTACGCGACGCGGGGCTGCTGGAATCAGCGGTGCACCGGCCGTCCGCCGCCATGTTCGGCGAGGAGGCCTACCCGGACCTCCTCGACAAGGCCGCCGCGCTGCTCCAGTCCCTCGCGATCAACCGTCCCTTCATCGACGGGAACAAGCGCACGGCCTGGCTGTCCTGCGTCACCTTCCTGGCCATGAACGGGGTCCAGCTGCGCCCCGACATCGACGCGGCGGAACGCCTGGTCATCGCCGTCGCGACCGGCGAGGCCGACGAGGTGAAGGCGATCGCGCAAGGGCTGCGCGAGCTGATCGACCACCACGTGAGCTGAATCGCAACCGCCTCGTCCCCACCCCGTTTCGTACGAGGTTCCGACCGGGCCACCGGTAAGGTGGCCCGGTTGTCATATCTGGACGAACGTCGAACCGGAGATCGTGACTACCACCGCCACCTCCTCCCATCACCTTTCTCCCGCCTTCCCAGGACGGGCCCCCTGGGGTACCGCCAACAAGCTGCGAGCCTGGCAGCAGGGTGCGATGGAGAAGTACATCCAGGAGCAGCCCCGTGACTTCCTCGCAGTCGCCACGCCCGGCGCCGGCAAGACCACCTTCGCCCTGACCCTCGCCTCCTGGCTGCTGCACCACCACGTCGTGCAGCAGATCACCGTGGTCGCCCCCACCGAGCACCTCAAGAAGCAGTGGGCGGCCGCGGCGGCGCGGATAGGGATCAAGCTGGACCCCGACTACAGCGCAGGACCGCTGAGCAAGGAGTACGACGGGATCGCGATCACGTACGCCGGCGTCGGCGTGCGGCCCATGCTCCACCGCAACCGTTCCGAACAGCGCAAGACCCTCGTCATCCTCGACGAGATCCACCACGCCGGAGACTCCAAGTCCTGGGGCGAGGCCTGCCTGGAGGCCTTCGAGCCCGCCACCCGGCGCCTCGCCCTCACCGGTACGCCCTTCCGCTCCGACACCAACCCGATCCCCTTCGTCACGTACGAGGAGGGGAACGACGGGATCCGGCGGTCCTCCGCCGACTACACCTACGGCTACGGGAACGCCCTCGGCGACGGCGTCGTCCGGCCGGTCATCTTCCTCTCCTACAGCGGCAACATGCGCTGGCGCACCAAGGCCGGCGACGAGATCGCCGCCCGCCTCGGCGAGCCGATGACCAAGGACGCGATCTCGCAGGCCTGGCGCACCGCCCTGGACGCCAAGGGCGACTGGATGCCGAACGTCCTGCGCGCCGCCGACCAGCGGCTCACCGAGGTCCGCAAGTCCATCCCGGACGCCGGCGGCCTCGTCATCGCCTCCGACCAGGACTCGGCCCGCTCGTACGCCAAGCTGATCCGCGAGATCACCGGCACCAAGGCCACCGTCGTCCTCTCCGACGACACCGGCGCCTCGAACCGCATCGACGAGTTCAGCGAGAACAACGACCGCTGGATGGTCGCGGTCAGGATGGTGTCCGAGGGCGTCGACGTGCCGCGCCTCTCCGTCGGCGTGTACGCGACGACCATCTCGACCCCGCTCTTCTTCGCCCAGGCCGTCGGCCGCTTCGTGCGATCCCGCAGGCGCGGCGAGACCGCGTCCGTGTTCCTTCCGACGATCCCCAGCCTCCTCGGTTTCGCCAACGAGATGGAGGTCGAGCGCGACCACGTCCTCGACCGGCCGAAGAAGGCCGGCGAGGACGAGGACCCGTACGCCGAGTCCGAGAAGGAGATGGCCGAGGCCGAGCGCCAGCAGGACGAGGACACCGGCGAGCAGGACATGCTGCCCTTCGAGGCGCTGGAGTCCGACGCCGTCTTCGACCGCGTGCTGTACAACAGCGCCGAGTTCGGCATGCAGGCCCACCCCGGCAGCGAGGAGGAGCAGGACTACCTCGGCATCCCCGGCCTCCTCGAACCCGACCAGGTCCAGCTGCTCCTCCAGAAGCGCCAGGCCCGGCAGATCGCGCACAGCCGCAAGAAGCCGGACACCGAGGCGGACCTCCTGGAGCTTCCGGCGGAACGACGGCCCGTCGTTTCCCACAAGGAGCTCCTTGAGCTGAGGAAACAGCTCAACACGATGGTCGGTGCGTACGTCCACCAGAGCGGCAAGCCGCACGGCGTGATCCACACCGAGCTGCGGCGGGTGTGCGGCGGGCCGCCGAGCGCCGAGGCGACGGCCGGACAGATCCGGGAACGGATCAAGAAGGTCCAGGAGTGGGCCACGCGCATGCGGTGAGTTCCTACGACGACAGCGAGGCCCGTACGCCGGGGAGCGTACGGGCCTCGGGCATCCCGCGGGGCGGGAGCGGGCCCGGAGACCGGCCCCCACGGTCGGCCTCCGGCCGCCTCCACGCTACGGGCACGACATAGCCGATCTTGTCCGCCAAAGTCCCACGTCCGACCGACGAAAGTCCCGAACCGTCTTGATCCGCCCGCCTGCGCCCGGATTCTGGACGAGGTCTTCCGCTGAGCGGAGCGCGCCGCTACTGTCCCGGCTCACAAGCAATCGCCCCGTGGCAGCGCCGCCGCGGAGCGCAGCCGGTGTACCCCTTCCTGCCGGCGGCCTCTGACGTGCGTCGCCGCGGGACCGGCGCCGCAACTCCGTGAGAGATCCGCCGCCACTCACCTCGAAGGAGAGGGCGTCGTGACCGCGGAGACCTCCCAGACGCTCGACCGGGGACTCAGAGTCCTCAAACTACTCGCCGACACCGACCACGGCCTGACGGTCACCGAGTTGTCCAACAAACTCGGCGTCAACCGGACCGTGGTCTACCGGCTCCTCGCCACGCTCGAGCAGCACGCCCTCGTCCGCCGCGACCTCGGCGGGCGGGCCCGCGTCGGCCTCGGCGTGCTGCGGCTCGGCCGGCAGGTCCACCCGCTGGTGCGGGAGGCCGCGCTGCCCGCGCTGCGCTCGCTCGCGGAGGACATAGGGGCGACGGCCCACCTGACCCTCGTCGATGGGGCCGAGGCCCTCGCCGTCGCGGTCGTCGAACCGACCTGGACCGACTACCACGTCGCCTACCGGGCCGGCTTCCGCCACCCGCTCGACCGGGGCGCTGCCGGTCGCGCGATCCTCGCCGCCCGGCAGGGCGGCCTGACCGAACCCGGCTTCACCCTCACCCACGGCGAACTGGAGGCCGGCGCGAGCGGCGCGGCCGCGCCACTGGTCGGCGTCACGGGCGTCGAGGGCAGCGTCGGCGTCGTCATGCTGGCGGACGCGGTGCCGGAGCGGGTGGGACCGCGGGTGGTGGACGCGGCGCGAGAGGTCGCCGACGCGCTGCGCTAGAGCACGCGGCAACGGGGCGGGCCCGCACCTGACACGGGGGTGGGCACCGCCCCTGCGGAACGCTCACAGCTGCGCGGCTACGACCTCAGAAGCGTGCCCAAGGGCGTTGGGGCGTGGTGGACCGATTTGCCCGTGCGGGTCGTCGTCAGGAGGCCCGCCGCGCGCAGGGCCTGCGCATGGGCCGAGGCCGTCGCGTTGCTGACGCCAAGGCAGCGGGCCAGTTCCGTCGTCGTGCGGGGTTCCGTCAGGGACCTGAGGAGTTCGGCCCGGGTCCTGCCCAGGACCCCGGCCAGGTTGTCCTCGCCGGACATGCCCGGCGGGGCCGGCGGCAGGCCCCCGCCCGCCGGGTACGTCAGGACCACCGGCTCGCCCGGGAGGTCCTGGACCAGCGGCCCGCCCCGCCAGTGGAAGGTGGGCAGGAGGATCAGGCCCCGTCCGGCGAGGTGGACGTCACGAGGCGTTCCCGGCCACTCCCAGGTGCCCTCCCGCAGCCCCGGCGACAGGGCCCTCAGCGCCGCCCCGAGCCCCCGCTCCGCCACCACGAGCGCATGCCGGGTGAACTCCGCCCGGTGCAGGTCCTGGACCAGCGGCCACACGGGCGCGAGCACCGTCTCGTACGCCGCCCGCTGGGCCCGTTCCACCAGCCGCCACGCCTCCGGGCTCCCGGCGTGCAGGCCCCGGACCCACGACGGTGCCGCGCCCTGCCCCGCGTACACCCGCTCCAGCTCCGACCGTACGAACTCGGGCCGGGCCGAGCGGATCAGTTCGAGGCCCTCCTCCCGCGTCTCGCCGAGGACGTCGAGGAAGTACGGCGCCACCCCGCCCGGCACCAGGTCCGCGAGCGGCTCGGCCGCAGCCGGCAGAGCGCGCAGCAGCCTGCCCCGCCACCGCCCGAAGAGCAGCCCCTCGTGCGGGGCGCCCAGCATCATCAGGGCGGCGTGCAGCTCGGGCACGGGCGACGGCCGGGGCGCGAACCGCACCCGGGTGAAGTCCTCCGCCGTGAAGTGGATGCGCAGCAATCGTCGGCCTTCCCCCGTGCGCCAGCCTTTCGGGTACAGGCTGAACCTTCGCGGTCCTCCCCGCCCCGCCCAAGGATGCCGTGCATGACACCGCACTCCGCACCCAGCCGCCGTACCGTCGCCAAGGGCGCCCTCCTCGGTGCCGCCGCCGTCCTGTTCGGCCCTTCCGCCGCCCGGGCCGCGGAAGGACCGGCCGCGCTCCGGCTGCCCGCGCCCACCGGCCCCCACCCCGTGGGCCTGCGCACCTTCGTCCTGACGGACACCGCCCGCCAGGACCCCTGGGAGCCCGCCGCCGTACGCGAGATGAAGATCAGCGTCCTGTACCCGGCCCGTACCGTCCGCGGCTTCCCGCGCGCCCCGCAGCTCACCCCCGACGAGGCAGGGTATTTCGCCTTCCTCGCCTCCCGCGTGCACCCCGGGCTTCCCGAGACCGGCGTCGACTGGGGCGCGGTCCTCACCCACGGCCACGTGGACGTGCCCCCGCTCCCCGGGCGCCGCCCCGTGCTGCTCTACACCCCCGGCGGCGGCGACTCCCGCACCCTCGGTACGACCCTCGCCGAGGACCTCGCGAGCCACGGCCGGGTCGTGGTCCTCGTCGACCACCCGGGCGACGCCAGCCAGGTCGAGCTGCCGAGCGGGATGCGCGTCACCATCCTGCGCGGCGACCCCGACCCGGCGACCTTCCGCACCATGATCGACACCCGGGTCGCCGACCTCCGTTTCGTCCTCGACCGGCTCGGGGAGCTGCCCCTCGCCCCCGTCATGGACCTCGACCGGATCGGTGTGTACGGGCACTCGGCGGGCGGCACCGCCGCCGTCCACGCCCTGGCCGGCGACGGCCGGATCACCGCCGGCGTCAACCTGGAGGGGTACCTCGACCTGGACCCGGACCTCGTGGCGGGCCTTGACCGGCCGCTGCTGATGTTCCGTACGGACGGCTTCGAGTTCGCCGACCGGCTCGTACGCTCCTGGACCGGGGTCCCGGCCCGCCGGGTCCTGCTGCCCGACGCCGACCACTGGGTCCTCAGCGACTACGCGCACCTCGTCCCGCAGCTCCAGGCCGCCGGACTCGTCACCGCCGAGGCCAGGGCGGCGCTCGTCGGGGCGGGAGACCCGGCGGCGGCCACGGCCCTCGTACGGCACGGGGTGCGGTCCTTCTTCGCCCGCCGCCTGCCGGCCGCCGGTCGCCGGTAACCGCGCCCAGGCCGGGGACCGGCGCGCGCCCCAGTAGATTGGGGGCGTGCTCTCCAGCCTCTCCCGTCCCCGTGCCCTCGCCCTGTGCGCCCTGCCCGTCGCCGCGCTCTTCGCCGTCGTCGGGCTCGCGCCGCTGCCGTACGCGATCGCGCAGCCCGGCACGACCGCCGACGTGCTCGGCAAGGACCAGGGCAAGGAGGTCATCACCATCACCGGCGCCCCGGTCCATCCGACGACGGGCCAGCTGCGGATGACGACGATCCTCGCGACCGGGCCGTCCACGGACGTGGACCTCGCGGACGTCACCGACGCCTGGTTCCGGACCGACCGGGCCGTCCTGCCGCACGACTCCGTCTACCCCTCGGGGCAGTCCGACGAGGAGATCGAGAAGCGCAACCTCGGGCAGATGAAGGAGTCGCAGGACGACGCCACCCTCGCCGCCCTCGGGTACCTCGAGATGGACCCGAAGCAGGTGAAGGTGACCCTGCACCTCGCCGACATCGGCGGGCCCAGCGCCGGGCTGCTCTTCTCCCTCGGCATCGTCGACAAGCTCGACGGCGGCGACCTCACCGGCGGCCGGATCGTCGCCGGTACGGGCACGATCGACCCGGACGGCACGGTCGGGGCGGTCGGCGGGGTCTCCCTCAAGACGCAGGCCGCGGCCCGGGACGGGGCGACCGTCTTCCTCGTACCGAAGGACGAGTGCTCGGACGCCCGGGCCGAGCAGCCGAAGGGCCTGCGGCTCGTGCCCGTGACCACGCTCAGCGACGCGGTGGCGTCCCTGCGGGCCCTGGAACAGGGGCAGGAGTCGAAGGTTCCGTCCTGCTGAGCCCGCCCTTGCCGGCGGCCGGTGTGTCACGGGGCGCGTCCATCGCCCGCCAGGACGGGAAGACCACCGGACAGAGCGTGGCCAGGAAGTAGACCCCGGCGAGGCCGAGCAACGTGGTGGTGATGCCCATCCGCTCCACCAGGAAGCCGGCGGCGAGTCCGCCGAGCGGGCTCGTGAGCAGCACGCTGGCCGTACTGGCGCTGCCGACCCGGCTGCGCAGCCCCTCGGGGACGATCTCGTAGAAGACCGCGCCGAGGATCGGGTTGAGCACCCCGGCTCCGAGGCCGCCGAGCGCCATCACCACGAGCAGGGGCGGGGTGGTGTCGGTGAGGGCCGCCGTCAGGTACACGGGGGCGCCGCAGAGGAGGAAGCCGACCGTGAGGACCGGGCGGCGGGGGAAGCGGTGGCCGACCGCCGCGTACAGCAGGGCGCCGGCGAGGGCGGAGCCGCCGAAGACGGCGACGAGCAGACCGAGCGCCGCCGAACCGCCGAGCTCCTCCCGGGCGTGCACCGGCAGCAGGACCGAACTCCAGCTCTGGGCGAGTCCGTTGGTGATCATCACCATGAGGTTGACGCCGAGGAGCAGCCGGGTGCGGAGCATGAACGCGTAGCCCTCGCGCAGATCCGCCCGGTAGACGGCCAGGGACAACGGCGGTGCTCCGCGCACCGGTTCGGCGGACGGGATGCCGCGCAGGCCCAGGAGGACGAGGAGCGCGGAGACACCGAAGGTCGCGGCGTCGATGTACAGGACCGAGTCGGCGCCGAGGAGTGCCACGAGCAGGCCGGCGAGCGCGGCTCCGGTCATCCGGGCGCCGCGCGAGACGGCGTCGTAGAAGCTGGTGGCGCGGGAGAGCGGGGTGCCGGCCCGCTCGGCCAGGTCGGGCGTGAGGACGTTGCGGGCGGTCTCGCCGGGGGCGTGGAAGAGGCCGGTGACGGCCATCAGCGCACACAGCATCCAGAACCGGAGCACGCCGGCGTGGTTGAGCAGCGGGATGGCGGTGAGCGCGAGGGCGCAGACGAGGTCGGAGGCGATGGAGACCCGGCGGCGGCCGATCCGGTCGATGACGGGGCCGCCGACGAGGGCGGAGAGGAGGACGGGCAGCGCGGCGCAGAAGGCCACGAAGCCGGCCTTGCCGGGGCTGCCCGTGGTCTCCAGGGCGAACCACGGGACGGCGATGAGGGTGAGTGAATTGCCGCTGATCGAGATGGCGTTGGCGGCCAGGACGGTGGCCAGTGGTGTGCGGTCGCGGTGCGTCGTACCCGCTGTGTGTCCCCCCGGCGCGGTCATGCGGCGAAGGCGATCGGCTGCCGCGCGGGAGTCGCCAGGCGCAGGCCCAGCTCGACGAGCCTCCAGCCGAGCTGGACGCGGAGGGGCGGGGAGACCGAGGCGGGGACACGGCTCTCGGCGGCGTGGTGGAGATCGGCGGCGTTCAGGTGGTGCAGCTGGAGGTGGATGTCGGCGTGCATGATGCCGTGGTTCCTTCCGTCAGTTGTCGTGCTGCGGGAACGCGTGCAGGTGCATCCGTACGCGCTCGGCGCCCGGCGCGTCGGGGTCGGAGGTGGCGCTGTACTCGTCGATCAGCGCGTGGATCTTCTCGTTCAGCTCGCGCAGCCGCTCCGGCGGGAGGTTCAGCCTGAAGTCGCTGAAGTCCGAGGCGCCGGCCCAGGCGTCGTCCCACGTGTGGCGGGTGGCGACCCAGGTCGACAGCTCCTGGGTGTGGATGGTCGCGATCTCGTGCATGACGACGTCGAGGGCGCCCTGGACCTCGGGGTCGGGGTTCCTGTGGAGCGTCTCGTCGAAGTGCGTCCCCCTGTGGGCCGCCTTCCACCACCGCTCCCGGCCCTTGCCGCGCGTCGGGTCGTCCACGATGAACTCGTGGGCGGCGAGCTGGCGCAGGTGGTAGCTGGTGGCCCCGCTGGACTCGCCGAGCCGCTCGGCCAGTTGGGAGGCGGTGGCGGGCCCGTAGCGGCGCAGGGCGCGCAGCAGCTGGATGCGCAGGGGGTGGGCGAGGGCGCGCAGGGAGCGCGGGTCGAGCGTGCGGCTCAGGGACTCGGCGGGCTGCGTGTCCGGCTGCGTCTCGGGCTGCGGGTCGGGCTGCGTCTCGGGCTGCTCTTCGGGCATGGCTTCACCGTAGAGTTGCAAAGAAGTCTCTGCAAGGGTTTTTTGCAGAGACTTCTTTGCAACTCTACGGTCGATGTCGGGCCCTACGTCGTCGGCTCACCCTCCGCCGCCTGCTCCACCAGCGGGATGATCCGCAGCGGCACCGGGTTCTCCATCACGATCGCCGTGGACGCCCGCACGATCCCCTCGAAGGCCACCACCTTGTCGATCACCCGCTGGAGGTCCGCGTTCGAGCGGGCGACCAGCCGGCAGAGCATGTCGCCGTGGCCCGTCGTCGTGTGCAGCTCCAGGACCTCCGGCACCGTCGCCAGATGGCCCCGCACGTCCGCACCCTGCCCCTGCTTGATCTCCAGGGTCGCGAAGGCCGTCACCGGATAGCCGAGCGCCGCCGGGTCCACCTGCGGGCCGAACCCGCGGATCACCCCGCTCGCCTGGAGCCGGTCGAGCCGGGCCTGCACCGTGCCGCGCGCCACCCCCAGGCGCCGCGAGGCCTCCAGGACCCCGATGCGCGGCTCGCGCGCGAGGAGCGCGATCAGCCGGCCGTCCAAATGATCGATCGCCACAGCGGTCTCCCCATAGTCAGGATGTACAAGTCGCACGACCATACTCGCCGGTCACTGTGCAGATTGACCAGTAGATCAGCAAACTCTTGCGCACCTTGCCGAACGGCGGGACATTGCTGCCATGACTGAGACCATCGATCACACCCCTTCCACCGCGCGTGAGGCCGATCCCTTCCCGGTCAAGGGAATGGACGCGGTCGTCTTCGCCGTCGGCAACGCCAAGCAGGCCGCGCACTACTACTCCACGGCCTTCGGCATGAAGCTGGTCGCCTACTCCGGACCGGAGAACGGCAGCCGCGAGACCGCCAGTTACGTCCTCACCAACGGCGCCGCCCGTTTCGTGTTCACCTCCGTCATCAAGGTCGCGACCGACTGGGGCCGCTTCCTCGCCGAGCACGTCGCCGAGCACGGCGACGGCGTCGTCGACCTGGCGATCGAGGTGCCGGACGCGCGCGCCGCGTACGCCTACGCCGTCGCGCACGGCGCCACCGGCATCACCGAGCCGTACGAGCTGAAGGACGAGAACGGCACCGTCGTCCTCGCCGCCATCGCCACGTACGGCAAGACCCGCCACACCCTCGTCGAGCGCTCCGGCTACGACGGCCCCTACCTGCCGGGCTTCGTCTCCGCGAACCCGATCGTCGAGCCGCCGGCCAAGCGCACCTTCCAGGCCATCGACCACTGCGTCGGCAACGTCGAGCTCGGCAAGATGAACGACTGGGTCGCCTTCTACAACAAGGTCATGGGCTTCACGAACATGAAGGAGTTCGTGGGCGACGACATCGCGACCGAGTACTCGGCGCTCATGTCGAAGGTCGTCGCGGACGGCACCCTCAAGGTGAAGTTCCCGATCAACGAGCCGGCGATCGCGAAGAAGAAGTCGCAGATCGACGAGTACCTGGAGTTCTACGGCGGCGCCGGCGTCCAGCACATCGCCCTCGCCACCAACGACATCGTCGCCACCGTGCGCGCGATGCGGGCCGCCGGTGTCTCCTTCCTCGACACCCCCGACTCGTACTACGACACCCTCGGCGAGTGGGCCGGCGAGACCCGCGTGCCCGTCGAGACCCTGCGCGAGCTGAAGATCCTCGTCGACCGCGACGAGGACGGCTACCTGCTGCAGATCTTCACCAAGCCGGTCCAGGACCGTCCGACCGTCTTCTTCGAGATGATCGAGCGGCACGGGTCGATGGGCTTCGGCAAGGGCAACTTCAAGGCGCTGTTCGAGGCGATCGAGCGCGAGCAGGAGAAGCGCGGCAACCTGTAGCCACCACGCGTGAGGGGGCCCGGAGCCTGACCCCGGGCCCCCTCACCCTGTTGCGGGCGGTGCCCCCGCCCACCGCCGTGTGGGCAATCGTCCCGCTGGGGCGGGACGGGTGGGCACACGGGACGGCGCGCTTGGCCGCGCCCCGCCTTCCGCGCCTGGACCCGCACCCCAGCGGCGGCGCGCAACGTGGTGCGGGTCAGGGCGCGGAAGCCTCTGGCGCCGGCAGGGCGCGGGTCCGTTGTGCCCACCCGTTCCGCCCCGGCGGAACGCATGCCCACAACGGGGTGGGCATCGCCCCGGCGGAACGCATGCCCACGCCCACGCAGGCTGGGGGCCGGCCCACAACGGGGGGTGGGCCGGACCCCGTTCAGGGGCGCCGTGCGAGCGCCGGCTTCATGGGTTCGCGGCGGAGTTCCGGAGGGAGTTCGTCCGAGAGCTCGCCCAGCGCCGCCAGAGCCGACTCCGCCCGCCGCGCGTGCAGCGGCGAGAACTCCGGGTTGATCCGCAGCGCCTCCTCCAGGTGCCGCCGGGCCGGGCCCGGCTGGTTCAGGGACCGTTCGATCTCGCCCCGGTGGTACAGGAAGAGCGCGCTGCGAAGCCCCTCCTCCGTGGCCCGTTTCGCGTACCCCAGCGCCTCCTTCGACGCGCCGGAGCGGTGCAGCGCCCAGCCCAGCGCGTCCGCCGCCCGTACCGAACGGTGCCCCCGCGCCCACTCCGCACGCATCCGGACGGCCGCGGCCGCCGGGTCGCCGTGGTCCGCGTCCAGGAGTCCCAGGGGCACCTCCGCCCCCGCCCACGAGCCCGTCCGCAGCCGCTCGTACAGCCCCCGCGCCTCGACGTCCCGGCCCAGCGACTCGTCCAGTTCGCCCGCCTCCAGGAGGTACTCCGGCAGCGGCAGCCGGGCCAGGGCCGCCGTCCAGCCGCGCACCGCCTCCTCCGTGCGGCCGAGGGCCGCGAGGGTCCGCGCCCGGCCCGCGAGCGAGGGCCCGTGGTCCCGTACGAGCCGCAGCGCCGCCCCGTACCGCCCGAGGGCCTCCTCCGGCTCGCCCCGCTCCCACGCCAGGTCCCCGAGCCGCGCCAGGGCCGCCGCCTTCTCCGCGTCCGTCTCCGCGAGGACCACCGCGTCGAGGGCCGCCGCGTCCGCGTCCTCCCGCCAGCCCCGGTCGCGGTACGTCTGCGCGGCCCTGGCCCGCACCATCGCGCCCGCGTGGAGCCCCTCCAGGCTCTCCATCGCCTTCTGGGCCGCCTTGTACTCCCCGAGGCCGTTGTACGCGTCGATCAGGACCGGGTAGGCGGGCCAGCGGCGCGGGTCGGCCTCCCGTACCCGCTCGCCCCACTCCTTCGCCGCCTTCCAGTCGCCCCGCGCCCCGGCGAGCGCCCCGAGCCCCAGCTGGGCCTCCAGATTGCCGCTCGCGGCGGGCCGTTCGGCGAGCGAGCGCCGCAGCGCCCGCTCGGCCCGCGGATAGTCCCGTACGTCTCCGAGCCGGCCGCCCCGCTCCGTGTACGCCGCGCCCAGCTCCGCCCAGGACGCCTCGTCGTCCGGGTGGTCCCGCAGCCACTTCTCCCGGTCGGCGATCAGCGCGGCCAGGTCCGGCAGCGAGGCCTGCGCGCCCGCGTGGGCCGCGATCACCGCCCGCTCCGCCGGCCCGGGCGGCTCCGCCGGGCCCTGCCCCGCGAACTCCGGGACGTACAGCAGCGCCGTCGCCGCGAGCACCGCGCCCACCCCGGCCGCCAGGACCGTCCTCGACACGTTCTCGGTCTTCATGGCGCTCACAATGCGCCCGCCGGAGCCGCATGCGAAGCGCCTGTCTCGGCGGGTCGGGGACTGTTGGGCCGGCTTTCGATGGTGGTTGGCCGGGTCATCCCCCGTTGGAGTGAACGGCGCCGGTTCTTTGAGATCTTGCGCTGGGCGGAACGCATGATCGGTGATGGTCGATGCATTCGACGCTGCTGGGGAGAGGGGAGGGGGCTGGTGGCACGCAAACACGAGAGGCGTGAACTGCGCACGATCGCGGCTCCTTTCACCGCTGCGGCGCCTTCCGGCGCCCGGATCCGGGATCGCCTCCGTGTCACCGTGGTCGAGGCGGCGGTTGTGCGGCTCGTCGGCGAACACCTGGGTCGCCTTCAGCGAGCTGATCTCGCGGAGCGTGTCCGTATCGGCAGGGTCCCGGTCAAGGAGAACCGCAGGGCGGAGCGGAAGAAGAGCCTCACCGCTGTGTCCTCCTCCCGTTGGGCGGGCGCGATGACCAGGGCGTCGGAGGACCAGTACCAGCTTTCTCTGCGCTGCCTGTTCGATGAGCGGGCCGGTCTGCGCCGGGCCGTGCGCGCCATGGAGAAGCGGCTTGCGGTGCCGTGCGGGAAGCGGAGCGGCAGGATGCCGGGCTATGCGTACCAGGGTGAACGGTGGGCCAAGCAGCGACGTCTCGCCATGCTCAAGTCCCGCCTTGCGCAGGCCGAGGAACTCATCGAGGCTGGTCAACCGAGCATCGTCGTGGGTGGCCGGCGTCTGGCGAAGACGCGTCACAACCTTGCCGGTGCCCGGCTCACAGAGGCGGAGTGGCGGCGGCAGTGGGACGCTGCCCGCCTGTTCCTGACCGCCGACGGCGAGTCCGGTGCGCCGCATGGCAACTACACCATCACCGTTGTGCCAGACGACGGTTCGGTGAGCATCGTGCTGCCCGAGCCATTGCGGCATCTGGCGAACGCCCCCCGCGGCCGGTACAAGCTCTCATGCCACGTTCGATTCACGCACCGGCGTGAGGAGTGGCTGGACCGGGTCACCGCCAACCGGGCCGTCCGCTACGACATCGTGCACGATCCGGTCCGTGACCGTTGGTACTTGGACGCGTCCTGGTCCGCCGACACCGCCGTGCCTCGCACTCCGCAGGAGATCCGCGAGTCCGGGCAGAATCTGCTCGGTGTCGACCTGAACGCCGACCACCTCGCCGCGTACGTCATCGACCCGCACGGCAATCCTGTCGGCGAGCCGGTCACCGTACCGATGGACCTCACCGGCCCGACTGCCCAACGGGACGGGCGGCTGCGGAACGCGATCTCCGAGCTGATCCACATCGCCCGTGCGCACCACTGCTCCGGCATCGCGATCGAGAACCTCGGCTTCGACGACGCCCGCACCAGCGGCCGGGAAACGATGGGCCGGGGCAAGCGCGGCAAGACCTTCCGCCGCACCGTGGCAGGCATCCCCACGGCACGCTTCCGCGACCGGCTGCGCGGCATGGCCTACCACCAGGGCCTGGTGGTGATCGTCGTCGACCCGGCATACACGAGCGTCTGGGGTGGCCGGTACTGGAAGAAACCGCTCCAGCAGCAGAACCAGCAGACCACCGTCACCAGACACCACAGTGCCTCGGTGACCATCGCACGACGCGCCCTCGGACACCGAGCACGGCGACGGCCAGGTGTGACCGCACGCGACCGGAGGATCGCGGAGCGAGGAGCTACCGGCCAGGCCGTACCGGCTTTGAGGACGCGTGGGACCGCCAGTCCACCCAGGACAGCGAGCACGCCCGACGAAGGCGGCAAGACTCGACTGCGCCAAGGTGATCAACTCGCGCTGTTCCCCAACCTTCAAGACCGTTCGGAGGGTCACCGGACCAGTCCGGTTTCGCGCGATTCGGCCAACACCGGCCCGCATCGCCAGGAACGGTTCACACCGATGGCCCCGGCTGCCACGCTGGGACCATGGACGATCTACAGACGCCTCACGCGGCCCTCCAAGCGGCCCTGCGAGCCGGACTTCCCGCCGACGCCGTCCTGACCGACCCGGACGTCACCGCCTCCTACACGCGCGACATGGCGAGTTTCTGCGCGGCCGGCACCCCCGCGGCCGTCGTGCTCCCGCGCACGGTCGAGCAGGTGCAGCACGTCCTGCGCACCGCGACCGAACTCCGCGTCCCCGTCGTCCCGCAGGGCGCCCGCACGGGCCTGTCAGGCGGCGCCAACGCCTCCGACGGCTGCATCGTGCTCTCCCTCGTCAAGATGGACCGCATCCTGGAGATCAACCCGGTCGACCGGATCGCCGTCGTCGAACCGGGCGTCGTCAACGCCGTGCTGTCCCGCGCCGTCGCCGAACACGGCCTCTCCTACCCGCCGGACCCCTCCAGCTGGGAGACCTGCACCATCGGCGGGAACATCGGCACGGCCTCCGGCGGCCTGTGCTGCGTCAAGTACGGGGTGACCGCCGAGTATGTGCTCGGTCTCGATGTCGTCCTCGCCGACGGGCGGCTTCTGCGCACCGGTCGGCGCACCGCCAAGGGCGTCGCCGGGTACGACCTGACCCGGCTCTTCGTCGGCTCCGAGGGCAGCCTCGGCATCGTCGTCGGGGCCGTCCTCGCGCTCAGGCCGCAGCCCCCGGCGCAGCTCGCGCTCGCCGCCGAGTTCCCCTCCGCGGCCGCCGCCTGCGAGGCCGTCTGCGCGATCATGGAGCGCGGCCACACCCCTTCGCTGCTCGAACTCATGGACCGCACCACCGTCCAGGCGGTCAACAAGCTGGCGCGCATGGGTCTGCCGAACACCACCGAGGCGCTGCTCCTGTGCGCCTTCGACACCCCGGATCCGGCCGCCGACCTGGCCGCCGTCGGGGAGCTGTGCGCGGCGGCGGGTGCCACCGAGGTCGTCCCGGCCGCGGACGTCGCCGAGTCCGAACTCCTCCTCCAGGCACGCCGGCTGTCCCTCACCGCCCTGGAGACGATCAAGTCGGCGACGATGATCGACGACGTGTGCGTGCCGCGGACCCGGCTCGCCGAGATGCTCGACGGCACGGCGGCGATCGCGGAGAAGTACCACCTGACCATCGGCGTCTGCGCGCACGCCGGCGACGGCAACACCCATCCCGTCGTCTGCTTCGACCACGCCGACGAGGACGAGTCGCGGCGGGCTCGGGAGTCCTTCGACGAGATCATGGCGCTCGGGCTCTCCCTCGGCGGCACGATCACCGGCGAGCACGGCGTGGGCGTCCTCAAGAAGGAGTGGCTGGCACGGGAGCTGGGGCCGGTCGGTCTCGAGCTCCAGCGGGGCATCAAGGCCACCTTCGACCCGCTGGGGCTGCTCAACCCCGGAAAGCTCTTCTGAATCCCTGTCCAGGGGTACGGGGGTCACAGCTCGCCGTCCTGGGACTCGTCCGACGGCCACGGGTCGCGCAGCCACAGGTCGTCGCCGACCACGGTCGTCGCGAGGATCTCCGCGAGCCCGTCGTCGATGCCGAGCCGCTCGGACTCGGTGCCCGGCGGCACCGCGCGCAGGGTCCGCTCCAGCCACGCGGACACCTGCGCGGACGGGGCTTCGAGCAGCGCGTCGCCGTCGGGGGAGGAGAGCGCCATCAGGATGACGCTGCGGCCGTCGACCTTCGTGGGCCAGATGCGGACGTCCCCGTGGCCGCAGGCCCGGAAGACGCCCTCGACGAGCAGCTCGCGCGCGAAGGTCCAGTTGACCGGGTGGTCGGTGCCGACGTGGAAGGTGATGTGGACGGCGTACGGGTCGTCGGTCCGGTAGGCGAGCCGGGCGGGGACGGGGACGGAGCGCTCGGGGGAGAGCACCAGCTTCAGTTCCAGCTCGCGCTCGACGGTGGTGTTGTCGGTGTTCTGCATGGTCCTGCTCCTTCTCGCGTGCGGGCCCCCTGTGGGCCTTCACCTGGAGAGAGCGGGGTGGTCGCGGTTCATTACGCGACTTCGAGAAGTTTTTTCGGGAAGTTTTTTCGGTAGGACTTCGGGCGGGACGGAGGACGCGACGACGGACGGGATGCACCGGCCCGAACATCACCGGGAGTGATCGATTCCGGTACGTGTCCCCCGAAGGCGGGCTTTCTCGCGGGCTCCTTGTCCCCTCGGGGACGTTCTTCGTTACTGTCCTCCTTGGGCGCGGCACGCCCGGCGCGCGGCCGTGCGGATCAAAGGCGTTGTGACTGAACGGAGTCGGGGCAGTGGCTACTCCTCCTGGAGGCGGCGGAGAGGTACCGCAGGCGGGGTACTACCCGGACCCGTCCATTCCCGGATACATCCGGTACTGGAACGGGGGCGCGTGGGTGCCCGGCACGAGCCGGCCCGCCCCCGCGGACGGCGAGGTTCCGTCCGGTCCTCCCGCCTCGGCGATCCCGGCCGGCCCGATCCTCGCCTCCAGCCCGGCCCCCGCCCCGGCCCCGGTGGCCGCACCGGCGCGGTCCGTCGAGCCGGCACCGGCGCAGTCCGCGACCCCGGCGCAGCCCGTGGCACCGGCGCAGCCCGCCGCGCCCGTTCAGGCCGTCCCGCACGTGCCCGCCCAGGCGCAGGCCCCCGCACCGACACCCGCCCCCGCCCCTGCCCCCGCCCCCGTACCCACGGTGGAGGAGACCGGGCCCGTCTTCTTCGACGAGGAACCGCTCGCGCCCGAGCCCGCGTCGGCCTGGCAGGCGGACTCCTCCCGCCAGACCGGCTTCGGCGGCGACCTCGACCAGAAGGTCTCCTGGGGCACGCCCCGGACGCCCGACCCGCGCACCCCGGCCGAGTGGCCGGTCGCCGGCGGGAGCGAGCCGGAGGAGAAGCGGGCCCCCGTCGCGGACCCCCGGGCCACCGGGGGAGCGGCACGCCTCGGCGGCATGCCCGTCACCCCGATCCCGGCCCCCTCCCCGACTCCCCAGCCCCGGCCGCAGCCCCAGCAGTCCGCGGCCCCCGCCGCGGCGGCCCCGGCGCCCGCGCCCGCCCCGGCCCCCGCGCCCGCCCCGGCACCGGTTCCCACACCGGCCCCGGCGCCCGCGCCCGCCCCCGTACACTCCCAGCCCTCCTGGGCCCAGCAGCCCCAGCCCCAGCCTCAGCCCCAACCTCAGCCCCAGGAGCAGCAGCCGGTCGTCCCGTGGAAGCCGCCCGTCGAGGACGTGTTCCAGGCGGCCGCCCGCGCGCAGGCCGCCGCGCGCCCCGCCGGGCTCGGCAGGCGTCTGCTCGCCCGGCTGATCGACAGCGTCGTCCTGGGTGCGCTGGTCGGCGCGGCCTCCTTGCCCTTCGTGACCGCGGCCGTCGACCACATCGAGGACAAGATCGAGGCGGCCCGGCAGTCCGGCACCACCGTCCAGGTCTGGCTGCTCGACACGACGACCTCCGTCCAGTTCGGCATCGCGCTCGCCTCGTTGTTCGTCATCGGCGTCCTGTACGAGGCGCTGCCCACCGCCAAGTGGGGCCGCACGCTGGGCAAGAAGCTGTGCGGGATCGAGGTGCGGGACATCGAGGCGCACCAGCCGCCGACCTTCGGCAAGGCGCTGCGCCGCTGGCTCGTCTACAGCGTCCTGGGGCTCCTGGCCGTCGGCGTCCTCAATGTCCTGTGGTGCCTCTTCGACCGCCCCTGGCGTCAGTGCTGGCACGACAAGGCGGCCCGTACGTTCGTCGCGCGCTGAGAAAGCGGCGGGGAGCGTCCGGGAGCGGCGGAGAGCGGCGGGGGACTGTCGGGGGGAGCGTCGTCCCCCGAACGGGCGGTGATTCCTTGCGGGGCCGTCACGGCCGGGATGCACTGCCCCCATGAGCACCGACCAGCCGCCGCCCGGCCAGCCGCCCGAGGACGACCCGTTCAGCAAGAGGCCCCCGGAGCCACCGCCGGAAGGGCCGCCGCCGGAAGGGCCACCGCCGGAAGGGCCGCCGCCGTCAGGGCCGCCGCCGGGAGGCCCGCCCCCGGGGAGTCCGTACGACTCCCCGTACGGCTCCCCGTACGACAACATGCCCCCGCCCCCACCTCCGTACGGCGGCTACGGCGGCGGCGGCTACGGAGGGACCGATCCGCTCTCCGGGATGCCGCCGCTCGCCGAGACCGGCCGGCGGATCCTCGCGCGGCTCATCGACTGGGTGATCATCGCGGTGCCGCTGGCGATCATCGGCATCCCGTTCGACATCTACCAGCGGGCGACCCGGGACGGCGACGGCTTCGACAACACGGTCAACAGCCTCAACGGCGGCAGCCAGCTGGTCTTCCAGCTCATCACGATCGTCGCGTACGTGGCGTACGACACGGTGCTGACGGCCAAGAACGGCCAGACCCTCGGCAAGAAGCTGATGAAGCTGCGGGTCGCGATGCTCAACGACGGGACGACGCCCCCGATGAGCCAGTCGCTGCTGCGGGCCGTCGTGCTCTGGCTGCCCGCGCTGATCTGCTGCGCCTGCCTGTGGCCGCTGCTCCTGCTGATCCTGATCACGGTCGACAAGCCGTACAAGCAGGGTCTGCACGACAAGGCGGCGAAGACAGTGGTGGTGAGCGTCCCTCAGTAATGCGGACGGAGCGTCACGAACCGATCCGGGTATCGGCCCCCGCGCCCACGCGCTGGGCCGGCACCCGGATCGCTTCGTCCACCGGGGTATTGACGGGCCGCTCGCGCACCGGCATCGTCACCGCCACGAGGGCGCCGAGCAGCAGGCCGGCGGTGCAGATCACCGCGATGCCCAGGGTCGTCGTCGTACCGGAGAGCAACAGCAGGGCGACGGTCGCGAGGACGACGGTGGCCGAACCGTAGGTGAGTTGTGCGGCGTTCGGACGCTGCATGACGGGTACCGCCCCTCGAGACTTCGGTTCGACTCTACGACGGTGGATGCCCGGGCGGTGTGACAGGTAAGCGTGACCTTACCCACGGCGCTGTTGCACGGGGGGCGCACGGGGGCACGAAACCGTCAATCTTCCTTCACTGCGCGCCCGCTGGATGTTCGATTATCGGAAATCCAGTCCTGCATAGTGCAGTTGACCCGTTCAAGTCAAGATCTGTCTTTTCTCGTCCCACTCCGGTCGAATGTCGTCACTTGTGACGCGCGACCCCCGCCGGACGGACACCCCACCTTCGGTCCGAGGGCGAGGGCGCCGGGGAGGACAACATCAAGTGACCAACAGACGACGGGCGATCAGAGCGTCCGCAGTCGTCGTGGCGCTCGCGGCCACCGCCGCCACCGCCTCGACCTTCACCACCGCCTGGGCCGACAATCACGGCAGCGTGACGCCGGCCGGCATCCAGACCGTCGACAAGACGACGGTCGACCACGACCTGCCCGGTCCGTACAGCGAGCAGCAGGAGCAGCAGCGTCAGGCTGCCCTGGAGCAGGTGCTGAACGGCGAGGCCACGGTCCAGAACCGGGGCGGCTCCAAGGTCGTCAAGCTCGACAACAAGAAGTACGTCGAGCTCGGCCGCGAGAAGACCGACAAGATCTTCACGATCCTCGTCGAGTTCGGCGACCAGGTGGACAACACCACCCTGGTCGACCGTGACGACGACGACACCAACGAGCTCAAGCCGAAGTACGGCGGCGAGCCCGGCCCGCTGCACAACGCGATAGCCCAGCCGGACCGTGCGCACGACAACTCCACGGCCTGGCAGGCGGACTACAACCAGCAGCACTTCCAGGACCTGTACTTCGGCACCGGCAAGAACGCCGACGGAAGCCAGAAGCAGTCCCTGAAGACCTTCTACGAGAAGACCTCGTCCGGCCGGTACTCGGTCGACGGCACCGTCTCCGACTGGGTCAAGGTCCCGTACAACGAGGCCCGCTACGGCTCGAACTGGTGCGGCGACCACAACTGCAACAACGTCTGGGACACCGTCCGTGACGGCCTCACCGCCTGGGTCGCCGACCAGAAGGCCAAGGGCAAGAGCGACGCCGAGATCAAGGCCCAGCTGGCCGAGTACGACCAGTGGGACCGCTACGACTTCGACGGCGACGGCAACTTCAACGAGGCCGACGGCTACATCGACCACTTCCAGCTCGTGCACGCGGGCGAGGACGAGTCGGCCGGCGGCGGCGCCGAGGGCAAGAACGCCCTGTGGGCCCACCGCTGGTACGCCTACGGCACCGACGCGGGCAAGACCGGCCCGGCGAACAACAAGTCCGGCGGCGCCCCGATCGGTGACACCGGCATGTGGGTCGGCGACTACACGATGCAGCCGGAGAACGGCGGCCTCGGCGTCTTCGCCCACGAGTACGGCCACGACCTCGGTCTGCCGGACCACTACGACACCTCGGGCGGCGAGAACTCCACCGGGTTCTGGACCCTCATGTCGTCCGGTTCCTGGCTCGGCCAGGGCAAGGACTCCATCGGAGACCTGCCCGGCGACATGAACGCCTGGGACAAGCTCCAGCTCGGCTGGCTGAACTACGCCAAGGTCAGCGACTGGCAGCGTTCCACCAAGACCACCCACAAGCTGGGCGTCTCGGAGTACAACACCAAGAACCCGCAGGCGCTCGTCGTCGAGCTGCCGAAGAAGCAGGTCACCACCGACATCGTGGCTCCCGCCGAGGGTGCCACCCAGTGGTGGAGCAACATGGGTGACGACCTCAAGAACACCCTCACCCGCTCCGTCGACCTGACGGGCAAGTCCTCGGCCTCCCTGGACCTCCAGGGCTGGTGGGACATCGAGAAGGACTACGACTACCTCTACGCCGAGGTGTCCACGGACGGCGGTGCCAACTGGACCGCCCTCGACGGCACCGCCGACGGCAAGGCCCTGCCGCGCGACGCGAGCGGCGCCCCGGCGCTGACCGACGTCTCCGGCGCGTACAAGAAGCTCTCGTACTCCCTCGACGCCTACGCGGGCAAGAAGTTCGACCTCCGCTTCCGCTACCAGACGGACGGCGGCGCGGGCGGCAAGGGCTTCACGGCCGACGCCATCGCGGTGACCGCCGACGGTGCCTCCGTCTTCTCCGACGGTGCCGAGAACGGTGACAACGGCTGGGTCGCCAAGGGCTTCTCGCGTGTCGGCAAGGGCTTCACGAAGGAGTACGAGCAGTACTACATCGCGGAGAACCGCCAGTACGTCTCGTACGACAAGACCCTCAAGGTCGGCCCGTACAACTTCGGTTTCACGGGTGACAAGGCGAGCTGGGTCGAGCACTACCCGTACCAGAACGGTCTGCTCATCTGGAAGTGGGACCTGTCCCAGAAGGACAACAACACCTCCAAGCACCCGGGCGTGGGTCGGGTCCTCCCGATCGACTCCCACCCGAGCCCGCTGAAGTGGTCGGACGGCAGCCTGATGCGCAACCGCATCCAGGCGTACGACTCGCCGTTCAGCCTCTCCCGCACGGACGGCTTCCAGCTGCACTTCAAGGACGTCGCCACCTGGGTCCCGTCGCAGGCCGGTAACCCGACCTTCGACGACCGCAAGGGCGTCTACTGGTTCGCCGAGAACCCGCGCGCCGGTGTCCAGGTAACTGACACCAACACCAAGATCCAGGTCGTCAAGGAGCCGAAGGATGGCCAGACGATCACGGTTCAGGTCGGTCCCTCGACCAAGTAATCGGTAAAACCGCAGGTCAGATCATGATCGGCCGTCGCCCTCTAGCGGGCGGCGGCCGATCGTGTTTAGGTGCGTCTGACGCATTTCTTATTGACATCTGATCCACGGGGGAGTGGTTCCGCATGCCCAACGGAGGGTTCTGCAAGCTGCCGGGAGGCAGTGTGGTCGTCGCCATAGGGCTCCCGAGCCCGGCCGGCGACGGTGCCACCGTCCGCTTCCTGGTCCACGCCGCCAACCGCGCCCGCGCCCTGACCCGGCTGCGGAACCTGGGGCTCCGGGCGGTCTACCTCCGCGGCAACGCGGAGCCGCCGACCCCGGACGAGATCACCGCGGTCCTGCACCATCCGGAGGGCCTGCTCTGGAGATCCCACGTCCACGAGCTGTGGCACCCCGTACGGTCCCTGCCGAAGGAGCCGGCGGCGTAGGGCCTGTCCGGCGGATCATGGCCGGGTCCGACCCTGATCCGCCGGACAGGCCCTGGGCGCTACGCCACCACCGGCTTGCCCGTCAGCTCCACGCCCGCCGTCCGGAGCTCCTCCAGGGCCCGGTCCGTGGTCTCCTTGGCCACCCCGGCCGTCAGGTCGAGCAGGACATGGGTCCGGAAGCCCTCCCGGGCCGCGTCCAGGGCCGTGGCCCGGACGCAGTGGTCGGTGGCGATGCCGACCACGTCGACCTCGGTGACGTGCCGCGAGCGCAGCCACTCCGCGAGCGTCATGCCGTTCTCGTCGAACCCCTCGAAGCCGCTGTACGCCGCGGAGTACGCGCCCTTGTCGAAGACGGCGTCGATCGCCCCGCTGGCGACGGCGGGCGCGAAGTTCGGGTGGAAGCCGACGCCCTCCGTCCCGGCCACGCAGTGCACCGGCCAGGAGGACACGTAGTCCGGCTGCTCGCCGGCCGGGGCGAAGTGCTCGCCCGGGTCGACGTGGTGGTCGCGGGTGGCGACGACGTGCCGGTAGGAGGTGCCCGCCGTCTGGCCGACCAGGTCGGTGATGGCGGCGGCGACGTCCGCGCCGCCGGTCACCGCGAGGCTGCCGCCCTCGCAGAAGTCGTTCTGAACGTCCACAACGATCAATGCGCGGTGCATGGCGGGTGTCCTTAGCGCGTCGGAAGGGAGGCTTCGAGCCTAGAGACTTCCCCCTCCGTTCGGGAGGGGGCGGTCCCGAGGACTGCTACGTGTACGGCTACGCGTACTCCGTCGGCAGGACCGGCTCGCCCCGCGACAGCTGGATCGCCGACATCGGCAGCCCCGCGCGGGCCGCGATGTGCCGCGCCCTGGCGGCCTCCAGCGGCTCCCGGGCCACCACGTCGCCGCCCTTGACCAGCTCGACGAGCAGCTGGTGGCCGGCGAGCTCCGGCGGGACCGGGCCGGTGCCCACGACCTCCGCCTCGGCGACCCCGGCCGCGTCGGGCCGACGGGCCGCCCACTTGCGGCCGCCGACCGAGGCCTTGCCGCCGAGCGACTTCTTGGCGACCGGCACCAGGGGCGCCTTCGGGTCGGCCGAGGCGGCCCGGGCGACCAGCTTGTAGACCATGGAGCAGGTCGGGTGGCCGCTGCCGGTGACCAGCTGCGTGCCCACCCCGTACGCGTCGACCGGAGCCGCCGCGAGCGAGGCGATGGCGTACTCGTCGAGGTCCGAGGTCACCACGATCTTCGTGTCCCGGGCGCCCAGCTCGTCGAGCTGCGCCCGCACCCGGTGCGCGACGAGCAGCAGGTCGCCGGAGTCGATCCGGACGGCCCCGAGCTCGGGCCCGGCGACCTCGACGGCGGTACGGACGGCCTCGGCCACGTCGTACGTGTCGACGAGCAGGGTCGTGCCGCGCCCGAGGGTCTCCACCTGGGCCCGGAAGGCGTCCCGCTCGCTGTCGTGGAGCAGGGTGAAGGCGTGGGCGGAGGTGCCGACGGTCGGGATGCCGTAGCGGAAGCCGGCCGCGAGGTCCGAGGTGGCCTCGAAGCCGCCGACGTAGGCGGCGCGGGAGGCGGCGACGGCGGCGAGCTCGTGGGTGCGGCGGGCGCCCATCTCGATGAGGCGCCGCCCGCCGGCCGCGGCCGACATGCGGGAGGCGGCGGCGGCGATGGCCGAGTCGTGGTTGAGGATCGAGAGGATCACGGTCTCCAGGAGCACGCACTCCGCGAAGGAGCCCTCGACGCGCAGCACGGGGGAGCCGGGGAAGTACACCTCGCCCTCGGGGTAGCCCCAGATGTCGCCGGAGAAGCGGTAGCGGGCCAGCCACTCCAGGGTCGGCTCGTCGACGATGGCGCGTTCCCGCAGGAAGCCCAGGACGGCGGGGTCGAAGCGGAAGTTCTCGACGGCGTCCAGGACCCGGCCGATGCCCGCGAGGACGCCGTAGCGCCGCCCCTCGGGCAGTCGCCGGGTGAAGACCTCGAAGACGGAGCGCCGGTCGGCGGTGCCGGCCCGCAGGGCCGCCTGGAGCATGGTCAGCTCGTACTGATCGGTGAAGAGCGCGGTCGACGGCACGTCCACCGGCAGCCCAAGGTCCGCAGCGTTCATGCCAGCGATGCTAGCGCAGAAATCGTCAGAGTGACGAATAGTGGCTCCGCACAGTGGGTCCTTCCGGGTGCCCCGTTTGCGCGACGGGCCCCCAGGGGTGACAACATGGTGTGAGTGAGCGTCGCGCCTATTGAGATCGAACGTACGGAATCGGCCGAGGAGGTCTCCGCGGTCGTCGAACCCGACGTGCCCTGGGTGACCCTTGTGCACAACGATCCGGTCAACCTGATGAGCTATGTGGAGTACGTCTTCCAGTCGTACTTCGGATACTCCAAGGACAAGGCGCACAAGCTGATGCTCGACGTGCACAACAAGGGCCGCGCGGTGGTCTCCAGCGGCACCCGCGAGGAGATGGAACGGGACGTGCAGGCGATGCACGGCTACGGCCTGTGGGCGACCCTCTCCCAGGACCGCTTCTGATGGCCGGCCACTTCGAAGCCCTCTCCGGCGGCGGCGCGGCCGTCGCGCTCGACGACGTCGAGATCTCCATCCTGCGCTCCCTCGCCGTCCAGCTCATGGAGCTGATCGGGCCGGGCGACGAGCCCGCCGCGGACGCGGACCCGCTGGCCGCGCTCTTCGCCGAGGGGCCGAGCGAGCCCCCGTCCGACCCCGCCCTCCGGCGCCTCTTCCCCGACGCGTACGGGGACGACAGCGAGGAGCTGCGGGCGGCCGCCTCCGACTTCCGCCGCTACACCGAGAACGACCTGCGGGCCCGCAAGCGCGAGGACGCCCTCGTGGTCGTCCGCGCCCTGGACTCCCTGTCCGCCGAGGCGGCGGGGGAGGGCGGCGCGGTCCTGAAGCTCACTCCGGAGGACTCCCGGGCCTGGCTCGGCGCGCTCAACGACCTCCGGCTCACCATCGGGACCCGGCTGGAGATCACGGACGACGAGGAGAGCGAGCAGCTGTACCGGCTGCCGGACTCCGATCCGCGCAAGCCGATGGTGATGGCATACCTCTGGCTGGGGGCGCTCCAGGAGTCCCTCGTCGCGACCCTGATGGCCTGACCGGCCGGCCGTTCACGCCCTGTTCGCTCAGCGGACGCTCAAATCCGGATAACGAATGCGTTATCAGAGCGTCCGCTCTGTCATCTTGCACGCCCTTTGTCCGTATTTTTTTGTGGCGTGCGCCACATAAAACTCCGCTGATCACCCCCCACCCCGTGATAAATCTTCACGACCACTCGGGCAACGCCACCCCTGTTCCCGAGGGCGCTTGGGCCGGCTGACCGCCGGTAGCACTCCATCCACATCCGGGGGGATCAGGATCTGATCCGCAGCAGACGCACTCGCAGTCGCGCGGATCAGCATGGAGAAAGGCGCACCACCATGACCTCAGTGCAGGTCGACAAGCAGCACGACGGCAATGAGGCCGCGGACTCCGCCTCCGGCGAGGGTTACCACCGGGCACTCGGCGCCCGGCAGATCCAGATGATCGCGATCGGCGGTGCCATCGGCACCGGGCTCTTCCTCGGCGCGGGCAAGGGCATCTCCATCGCGGGACCGAGCCTGATCCTCGCGTACGCGGTCGCGGGCCTCGTCATCTTCTTCATCATGCGGGCGCTCGGCGAGCTCCTCATGTACCGCCCCGTGTCGGGCTCCTTCTCGGAGTACGCCCGCGAGTTCATCGGCCCGTTCGCGGGCTTCGCGACCGGCTGGACGTACTGGCTCTTCTGGGTCGTCACCGGCATCACCGAGGTCACCGCCGCGGCGACCTATATGACGTACTGGTGGGACATCCCCCAGTGGCTGTCCGCCCTCGTCTTCACCGTGATCCTCTACGCCGCCAACCTGATCTCCGTGAAGCTCTTCGGTGAGCTGGAGTTCTGGTTCTCCATGGTCAAGGTCACCGCGATCGTCGGCATGATCCTGATCTGCGCCGGCATCCTCACCCTCGGCTTCTCCGACGCCGGCGCCACCGCCTCCGTCACCCACCTGTGGGACCTCGGCGGCTTCTTCGCCGGCGACGACGGCATCTTCTCCACCCTGATGACCCTCCAGATGGTCATGTTCGCCTTCCTCGCGGTGGAGCTCGTCGGCGTGACGGCGGGCGAGTCGAAGGACCCGAAGACGGTCCTGCCGAAGGCGATCAACACCGTGCCGTGGCGCATCGCCGTCTTCTACGTCGGCGCGCTGATCATGATCCTGTCGGTCGTCCCGTGGACCGCCTTCAAGCCGGGCGTCAGCCCCTTCGTCGAGGCGTTCGAGCGGATGGGCCTCGGCATCGGCGCCGCCATCGTCAACTTCGTCGTCCTGACGGCGGCCCTGTCCTCCTGCAACTCCGGCATGTACTCCACCGGCCGCATGCTGCGCGACCTCGCGCTCAACGGCCAGGGCCCGAAGGTCTTCACCAAGCTCACCAAGTCCGGCACGCCGCTGGTCGGCACCACGGTCTCGGCCGCGCTGATGATGGTCGGCGTCTGGATCAACTACCAGTGGCCCGGCGAGGCGTTCAACTACGTCGTCTCCTTCGCCACCATCTCCGGCATGTGGGCCTGGATCGTCATCCTCTTCTGCCAGATCCGCTACCGCCTCAAGGCGGACCGCGGCGAGCTGCCGCAGTCGTCCTTCAAGGCCCCGGGCGGCATCTGGTTCAGCGTCTTCTCGCTCGCCTTCATCGGCATGGTGATCGTGACGATGGGCATGGACAAGGACAACCGCGTCGCGCTCTACGGCGCTCCGGTCTGGGGCCTGGTCCTCGCGGTCTCCTACCTGGTCCTCAAGGCCCGCAACCCGCAGGGCGCGGCCTTCGCCAAGCGCTCCTGATCTGCCAGGTCTCACCATTCGGGCCGTTCCGTACCATCCATCGGTACGGAACGGCCCGTCTGCTTATCCTGTCGGCATGCTGACCATCACCCGGGCCCTGTACGACCAGATCGTGGCGCACTCCCGCGCGGACCACCCCGACGAGGCCTGCGGGGTCGTCGCCGGCCCGGTCGGCGAGGGCCGCCCGGAGCGCTTCATCCCGATGCTGAACGCCGCGCGCTCGCCCACCTTCTACGAGTTCGACTCCTCGGACCTGCTGAAGCTCTACCGCGAGATGGACGACCGGGACGAGGAGCCCGTGATCATCTACCACTCGCACACCGCGACCGAGGCCCACCCGTCCCGCACGGACATCTCGTACGCCAACGAGCCGCAGGCGCACTACGTCCTCGTCTCCACCGCCGACACCGACGGCGCCGGCCCCTTCCAGTTCCGCTCCTTCTCGATCGTCGAGGGCGTCGTGACGGAGGAAGAGGTCAAGGTCGTCGAGGCGTACGCGTAGGCCTCACCGGGGGCGACCGTTCCGTTCTCGCGGGACGGTCGCCCGCGACCAGGCGGTCTGCCCGCCGAAGTCCGCCAGTCGGTCAGGAACCATCCGGCATATGAGATCACATTCCGGAACCCGGACCGGGAATCGATACGATGAGCCCATGGTTTCCCACGACGTGAGCGAAGAGACTCCGAGCACCACCATGCTCGTGGCACGCCTGCACGTCGACCTGTGCCGCCTCGCCAGCGCGATCTGTACCTCACGCTGTACCGCACGCGCTGCGCGCTGAGCACCCGGCCGAGCGCCCTCACCGCACGACCCCCTCCGCGCGGGGCCACAGAAGCGCGCCCATCACGCCACTTCCGACAGGAGCCCACGCCATGGCCATCGAGGTCCGCATCCCGACCATCCTCCGCACCTACACCGACGGCGAGAAGGCCGTCGAGGGCAGCGGCGCGACCCTCGCCGAGCTCTTCGCCGACCTGGAGACCCGCCACAACGGGATCGAGGCCCGCATCGTGGACGGCGGCAAGCTCCGCCGCTTCGTCAACGTCTACCTCAACGACGAGGACGTCCGCTTCCTCGACGGCATCGACACCAAGCTCACCGACGGCGACAGCGTCACGATCCTGCCGGCCGTCGCCGGCGGCATGGTCTGATCCACATGCGCTACGACTCCTCGCTGGCCGCCGTCGGCAACACGCCGCTGGTCCGCCTCCCCCGGCTCTCGCCCTCGGACGACGTCCGCATCTGGGCGAAGCTGGAGGACCGCAACCCCACCGGCTCGGTCAAGGACCGCCCTGCGCTCCACATGATCGAGCAGGCGGAGAAGGACGGCCGCCTCACCCCCGGCTGCACCATCCTGGAGCCGACCAGCGGCAACACCGGCATCTCCCTCGCCATGGCCGCCAAGCTCAAGGGCTACCGCATCGTCTGCGTCATGCCCGAGAACACCAGCGAGGAGCGCCGCCAGCTGCTCGCCATGTGGGGCGCCGAGATCATCTCGTCCCCCGCGGCCGGCGGCTCGAACACGGCGGTACGCGTCGCCAAGGAGCTCTCCGCCGAGAACCCCTCCTGGGTGATGCTCTACCAGT
This sequence comes from Streptomyces sp. NPDC044003, assembly GCF_056435185.1. Taxonomy (NCBI): domain Bacteria; kingdom Bacillati; phylum Actinomycetota; class Actinomycetes; order Kitasatosporales; family Streptomycetaceae; genus Streptomyces; species Streptomyces sp. NPDC044003. The sequence continues at coordinate 122,236 of NZ_JBWKFA010000002.1, forward strand.
ACGGCAACCCCGACAACGCCGGTGCGCACTACGCCACCACAGGCCCGGAGATCCTCGCCGACCTCCCCTCCATCACCCACTTCGTGGCCGGCCTCGGCACCACCGGGACCCTGATGGGCGTCGGCCGCTACCTGCGCGAGCACAAGCCCGACGTCAAGATCGTCGCCGCCGAGCCGCGCTACGACGACCTCGTCTACGGCCTGCGCAACCTCGACGAGGGCTTCGTCCCCGAGCTGTACGACGCCTCCGTCCTCACCACCCGCTTCTCCGTCGGCTCCGCCGACGCGGTCACCCGCACCCGCGAACTCCTCCAGCAGGAGGGCATCTTCGCGGGCGTCTCCACCGGCGCCGCGCTCCACGCGGCCATCGGCGTCGGCAACAAGGCCCTCAAGGCGGGCGAGACCGCCGACATCGCCTTCGTCGTGGCCGACGGCGGCTGGAAGTACCTCTCGACGGGCCTCTACACGGCCAAGACGACGGAAGAGGCGATCGCGGCGGTCCAGGGCCAGCTCTGGGCGTAGTAGGTGTGGGCAATCGTCCCGCTGGGGCGATGGGGGTCCCCCCCCGCTCGAGCGAAGCCGAGAGCTTGGGGGAGGGTGGGCACACCGGACGGCGCGTTCAGCCGCGCCCAGGCTCCAGCGCCCGAACCCGCACCGGAAGAGGCCGCACCGAGCTAGCGCGCAAGATGGCGGACCTGGTCCCACACGACCGGGTCCGCCGTCCCCACTCTCCGGCGGAAGTCCCCCACCGGAACCTCCCGCAGCTCGTCCGTCTCCAGGAAGCTCGGCCGCCCCTGCGCGTCACCCACCGCCCCCGGCGGCAGCGCGATCACGCCCGGCCGCTCGTCGTGGTACTTGCTGGTGATCTTGGCGACGAGCGCGCTGTCCCCTCGTACCACGAGCACCAGACAGGGCCGGTCCTTCGACCCGGGCCCGTCCTCGAAGGGCACGTCCGCCCACCAGATCTCGGCCGCTCTCGGCGCCCGGCCGGGTCGAGCCGGAGCCCGCCGGGGCCCGGCGGGGCCGCGCGGCGGCCGAGTCCGCCCCGCAGGCCTCCGCCTCGACCGATTCCCCCCTCCCCCAGACTTCGTCCGGGGGGACCCCCAGGCGACCGCCACCACCAGCGCGATCACCACGACCGCGACCAGCGCGGGCCACCACGACGTGTCCATACCTCAAGAAGGTACCGGTGCGCGCCCCACCCCGCCGCCGCGCCCCGCCATCCATCCGAACCGGTGACAGAGCCCGTGAGTTCGCCCACAACGGGCCACCACGAAGGAGCGTCGGGCCCGGGTGCGCCTTACGCTCGACTGACCGCACAGCCTCCCCTCCCTCAGCGCGTTTCCCGCACCCGTCCACGGAGGTTCACGCTCCATGAAGCTCACCGTCGTCGGCTGCTCGGGGTCGTTCCCGTCCGCGGACTCGGCCTGTTCGAGCTACCTCGTCGAGGCCGACGGCTTCCGGCTGCTCCTCGACATGGGCAACGGCGCCCTGGGCGAGCTGCAGCGACACATCGGTCTGTACGACCTCGACGCGATCTTCCTCAGCCATCTGCACGCGGACCACTGCATCGACATGTGCGGGTACTTCGTCGCCCGTTACTACCGGCACGAGGGCGGACGCTGCGACGCGATCCCCGTGTACGCCCCCGAGGGCGCCGAGCAGCGCCTGACCACGGCCTACGCGGACACGCCCTCGCCGTCCTCGATGAGCGAGGTCTTCGACTTCCGCACGCTGAAGTCCGGCGACAGCTTCGAGATCGGCCCGTTCTCCGTCCGTACGGAGAAGGTGTGCCACCCGGTCGAGGCGTACGGCATCCGCGTCGAGCACGGCGGCCGTTCGCTCACGTACTCCGGGGACACCGGGGTCTGCGACGCGCTGCACGACCTCGCCGGCGGCACCGACCTCTTCCTCTGCGAGGCCTCCTTCACCCACGGCAAGGAGGACGTCCCGGACCTCCACCTCAACGGCCGGGAGGCCGGCGCGCACGCGAGCCGGGCGGAGGTGGGCCGCCTGGTGCTCACCCACATCCCGCCGTGGACGGACGGCGAGCGGAACCTGGCGGACGCGCGCGAGGTGTACAAGGGCCCGTCGGAGCTGGCGCGGCCGGGAGCGGTGTACGAGATCTGAGTTCCCGTACGCGGAACGTCCCGTACGCAGAACGTCTGTACGCAGAACAGGGAAGGCCCCGGAACCTGAAGCCAGGTTCCGGGGCCTTCCCCTTCGTACGGGCGGGGCTCACGCCTTGGTGAGGTCCTCGATCTCCTCCTCGGGCTCGCGGCCCGGGGTGGGGAGGTTGAACTTGGTGATCGCGAAGCGGAAGACCACGTAGTAGATCGCCGCGAAGACCAGACCGATCGGGATGATCAGCCACGGCTTGGTCGAGAGGTTCCAGTTGAGCAGGTAGTCGATGCCGCCCGCGGAGAAGGTGAAGCCCGCGTGGACGCCGAAAGCCCAGGTGACGGCCATGGAGACGGCGGTCAGGACCGCGTGGATCGCGTACAGGACCGGCGCGATGAACATGAAGGTGAACTCGATCGGCTCGGTGATACCCGTGACGAAGGAGGTCAGCGCGAGGGAGACCATCATGCCCATGACGGCCTTGCGGCGCTCGGGGCGGGCGGCGTGGGCGATGGCGATCGCGGCGGCCGGGAGGCCGAACATCATGATCGGGAAGAAGCCCGACATGAAGATTCCGGCGCTCGGGTCACCGGCGAAGAAGCGGTTGAGGTCACCGTGGACGACCTCGCCGGCGGCGTTGGTGAAGTCACCGATCTGGAACCAGGAGACGGTGTTCACGAACTGGTGCATGCCGACCGGGATCAGCGCGCGGTTGATGAGACCGAAGAGACCGGCGCCACCGGCACCCAGGCCGGTCATCCACTCGCCGAAGCTGGAGATGCCCTCACCGATCGGCTCCCAGACCAGGCCGAAGACGACGCCGACGGCGGTGCCGACGAAGGCCATGATGATCGGGACGAGACGGCGGCCGTTGAAGAAGCCGAGCCAGTCGACGAGCTTGGTGCGGTGGAACCGCTGCCACAGGACGGCCGAGAGCAGACCCATCAGGATGCCGCCGAGGACGCCCGGGTTGTTGTACGTCGCGGCGACGTCGACACCCTTGTTGGCGGTCGTGTTGACGACTGCCTCGGTGATGGGGAAGGCCTTCAGCACGTTGCTGTAGACCAGGAAGCCGACGAGCGCGGCCAGGGCGGTGGAGCCGTCCGCCTTCTTGGCGAAGCCGATGGCGACGCCGATGCAGAAGAGCAGGGGCAGGTTGTCGAAGACCGCGCCACCGGCGGTGGCGAAGACCGACGCGACCTTGTCCCAGCCGAGACCGTCCTTGCCGAAGACGTCAGGCTGGCCGAGACGGAGCAAGATACCCGCGGCCGGCAGCACGGCGATCGGCAGCTGCAGGCTGCGACCGACCTTCTGCAGGCCCTGGAACAGGCCGGATCCGCGCTTCTTCGCGGGAGCGGCGGCCTGGGCGGTGGCCGTACTCATCAACTTCCTCCAGTAAGGCAAGGCGCCGCCATGACAGTGAACACGGGGGGAGGCGACGTCTCGTGGAACGCGGTGGTCTGGACCGCGTGGTCTACACCAATGAGTGGTGTAGACCAGTTGTAGCACGTGAGACTTAGATAAGGAACCTGCGAATTTTGTGTACTCAGCCATAGCCGGAGATGCACGACAAAAGACCCCCGGACGGTCAGGTCCAGGGGCCTTTGACGGGCCTTACGAGGGGGTCGAAAGCCCCGAAAGCGGGCGGGCTTCAGCGCGTGATCGCGGGGCTACTTGACGTTGTCGCGCTCGATCTCCTCCTCGATCTCGTCCGGCTCGCGGCCGGGCGTCTGGAGGTTGAACTTGGTGATCGCGAACCGGAAGATCGCGTAGTACACGACCGCGAACCCGAGCCCGATCGGAATGATCAGCCACGGTTTCGTCGCGAGGTTCCAGTTGATCACGTAGTCGATCAGGCCGGCCGAGAAGCTGAATCCGTCCTTCACGCCGAGCGCCCAGGTCAGCGCCATCGAGACGCCGGTCAGGAGTGCGTGGATCACATAGAGCGGCGGCGCGACGAAGAGGAACGAGTACTCGATCGGCTCGGTGATGCCCGTGACGAACGAGGTCAGGGCGACCGAGAGCATCATGCCGCCGACCGCCTTGCGGCGGTTCGGCTTCGCGGTGTGGGTGATCGCGAGCGCCGCGGCCGGCAGCGCGAACATCATGATCGGGAAGAAGCCCGTCAGGAACTGACCGGCGTTCGGGTCGCCCGCGAGGAACATCGGGATGTCGCCGTGGACCACCGTGCCGTCCGGCTTGGTGTACGTGCCGAACTGGAACCAGATGGGCACGTTCAGGAACTGGTGCAGGCCGATGACGAGCAGCGCGCGGTTCGCGAGGCCGAAGATGCCCGAACCCCAGGCGCCCAGCCCGACCAGCCAGTCGCTGAAGTTCTCCAGGCCGTCGCCGATCGGCGGCCAGACCCACAGGCAGATCGAGGCGAACGCGATCGCCACGAACGTCATGATGATCGGCACGAGCCGGCGGCCGTTGAAGAAGCCGAGCCAGTCGACCAGCTTCGTCCGGTGATAGCGCTGCCAGAACCAGGCCGCCATCAGGCCCATGATGATGCCGCCGAAGACGCCGGGGTTCTGGTACGTGTAACCGCTGAAGGCCTCCTCGGGCGAGAGGCAGCCGCCGCTGACGTCCACCGTGCCCGTCGGGCAGTCCTTCGGGAACTGGCGCAGCACGTTGTAGTAGACGAGGAAGCCGACCACGGCCGCCAGCGCGGTCGAGCCGTCCGCCTTCTTCGCCATGCCGATCGCGACGCCGATGCAGAAAAGCAGGGGAAGACCGAGACTGCCGTCGAGCAGCGCACCACCCGCGCCCGCCATCACCTTCGCGACGTTGTCCCAGCCCAGACCTTCGGCACCGAAGACGTCCGGCTGCCCGAGCCGGTTGATGATGCCGGCGGCCGGGAGGACGGCGATGGGGAGCTGGAGACTGCGGCCCATCTTCTGGAGGCCCTGGAAGAGGCCGCCCCAGGACAGGGACTTCTTGGGTTTCGGCGCGGCCGCAGAGCTGTCGGCACTCATCGGCGTCCTCCCTCCCCGGAACAACCCGGGTCCGCATCTCGTTGCACACTGGTGTAGACCAGTTGCGATAGGCTCCCGGGAGCCCGCTGAGGACAGGCCGCCGGTGATCGTCATCATTCGGTAGAACGGCCGCACTTGCTCGCGAAGTTGGGCCAACCGTGGGTTACCGTGACAACGCGGACCGTCGGTACGCAGAACGGACAGGGAGAAACACATGGCCAGCAAGGCTGAGAAGATCGTCGCCGGGCTCGGCGGCATCGACAACATCGAAGAGGTCGAAGGCTGCATCACCCGCCTGCGCACCGAGGTCGTGGACCCCGCTCTCGTCGACGAGGCCGCCCTGAAGGCCGCCGGCGCCCACGGCGTCGTGAAGATGGGCACCGCCATCCAGGTCGTCATCGGTACCGACGCAGACCCGATCGCCGCGGAGATCGAAGACCTGATGTGAGTCACTGACCCACATCGACGAGGGCCCGTTCCGGCAGGGGAACGGGCCCTCCGTCATGTCCGGCTAGGCTCGTCCCATGTCTCGCATCGACGGCCGTACCCCCGAACAGCTCCGCCCCGTCACCATCGAACGCGGCTGGAGCAAGCACGCCGAGGGCTCCGTCCTCATCTCCTTCGGCGACACCAAGGTCTTCTGCACCGCCTCCGTCACCGAAGGCGTCCCGCGCTGGCGCAAGGGCAGCGGCGAGGGCTGGGTCACCGGTGAGTACTCCATGCTCCCCCGCGCCACCAACACCCGCGGCGACCGCGAATCCGTCCGCGGCAAGATCGGCGGCCGCACCCACGAGATCTCCCGCCTGATCGGCCGCTCCCTGCGCGCCGTCATCGACTACAAGGCCCTCGGCGAGAACACCGTCGTCCTCGACTGCGACGTCCTCCAGGCCGACGGCGGCACCCGCACCGCCGCCATCACCGGCGCGTACGTCGCCCTCGCCGACGCCGTGGCCTGGGCCCAGGGCAAGAAGCTGGTCAAGGCCGGCCGCAAGCCCCTCACCGGCACCATCGCGGCGGTGTCGGTGGGCATCGTCGACGGCGTCCCCCTCCTCGACCTCTGCTACGAGGAGGACGTCCGCGCCGACACCGACATGAACGTCGTCTGCACCGGCGACGGCCGCTTCGTCGAGGTCCAGGGCACCGCCGAGGCCGAGCCCTTCGACCGCAAGGAGCTCAACGCCCTCCTCGACCTGGCCTCCGGCGGCTGCGCCGAACTCGCCGAGATCCAGCGCAAGGCCCTCGAAGGAACCCTCTGACGGTCGACTGCGTCCTGACGGGCGGGCCTGCGGATAAGCTCCGTGGGCCCGCCCGTCCGCATGTCCGTCCATACCTGGGGGAGAACCCGCCTTGAAGCGCCGCATAGCACTCACCGTGGCCACGGCCGCCGCGCTCACCACCGTCCTGAGCGGCTGCGGAGCCATCGACACGGCCATGGACTGCGTCAAGACCGCCGACGCGATCGCCACCTCCGTGCAGAACCTCCAGCAGGCGGTCTCCAACGCGTCCAACGACGTCACGCAGATCGAGGAGTCCCTGAACTCGATCTCCACCGAACTCGGCAACCTCAAGAACACCACGGACAACGCCGACCTCTCGAAGGCCGTCGACGACCTCACCAAGGGCGTGGACTCCGTCCGCACCGCGGTCAAGAACGGCGACACCACCCCGGACATCACGCCGATCACCGACGCGGCCGGCGAGGTGGCCAAGGTCTGCACCCCGGGATAATCGGGGGCATGACCCGACAGCGCCTGATCCTCGCCACCCGCAACGCGGGCAAGATCACCGAACTCCACGCGATCCTCGCCGACGCGGGCCTCGACCTCGAACTCGTCGGCGCGGACGCGTACCCGGAGATCCCCGACGTCAAGGAAACGGGCGTGACCTTCGCGGAGAACGCCCTCCTCAAGGCCCACGCCCTCGCCCGGGCCACCGGCCTCCCGGCCGTCGCCGACGACTCGGGCCTCTGCGTCGACGTCCTGAACGGCGCCCCCGGCATCTTCTCCGCCCGCTGGGCGGGAGCCCACGGCGACGACAAGGCCAACCTGAACCTCCTGCTGGCCCAGCTGTCGGACATCGACGACACCCACCGAGGCGCCCACTTCGCCTGCGCGGCGGCCCTGGCCCTCCCGGACGGCACGGAGCGGGTGGTCGAAGGCCGCATGGAGGGCACCCTCCGCCACGCCCCCGTCGGCACGAACGGCTTCGGCTACGACCCGATCCTCCAGCCGGAGGGCCACGAGGTCACCTGCGCGGAACTGACCCCGGCGCAGAAGAACGCGATCAGCCACCGGGGCAAGGCGTTCCGGGCCCTGGTACCGGTGGTGAAGGAGCTGCTGGGCTGACCGCGAAGCGGAGGGGCCCGTCACCTTGAGAATCGGAAGGTGACGGGCCCCTGCGGTGGTACGCCCGGTCGGATTCGAACCGACATACACGACCACCTAAAGATCGTCGCTCACCGGGTGGCGTACGGGCGCACGCTGTGCACGGCCTTACTTTACCCGGCGCCCGCCACGGCACCAGGTGTCAGTGACTGCATGACAGTTGGGGCACAGCAGCCGCAGGTTCTCGCGCCGGTCGTCGCTCCAGTCTCCGTTGATGTGATCGACCTCCAGTGTGATCGATTTCCCGAACCACTCGGGCCCGATGCCGCACTTGCCGCACTCCTCGGGCACACCCACCTCACGGAGCGCCCGCCGGAGCAGGTGGGTCCTAGTCCTGCGTTTCCCGTCGTGCCGGACCAGGAGCTCCACGGCGGGCTTGGTCGCCCCGGGCTTGTCCCGTTGGTGTGCCTGCCCCAGGAAGTGGGAGGTGGTCAGGCCGGCCTCCGCTGTCCATTGCAGGAACAGCGCACGCATCTGTCCGCTGTCCGGCCTGCCCAGAAGGCGCAGGGCGCCGGCGATGGAGAGCGACCCCTCGACCGCGCTCCGCAGGTCTTCCAGCGCCGGGCGCGGTGGCGGTCCGCTGCGCCGCCGCCGGTGAGGAAAGTGCGAGATGTCGATGCCGTAGTGGGCGAAGCGCTTCAGGAGGTAACGGCGGAGCTTGTCGTACGGCTGTACGCGGAAGAAGTCCATGACCTCGTCGATGTCCGCGCACTGGGCCGCCGCCTCGGCAAGGCGCTCGCGTGTGTAGCGGATGCCCTCCCTCACCGGGCGCGTCCCCTTCCTCGTCCCCGGTAGTTGTCCGTCGCGGAGTGACAGTTGGGGCAGAGGAACCGCAGGTTCTCGATGCGGTTGTTCCGCCAGTCACCGTCAATGTGGTCGATCTCCAGCGGGAGCGGGCAGCCGAGCCACATGGCTTCGTTGCCGCACATCGCACATTGCCTCCGCATTCCCGACTCCAACATCGCCCAGGAAAGGCGGTCGCTCGGAATGCGCCGGGCCTGCGGGCCGGTCTGCTCGACGAGCAAGCCCTCAGGTGTCCGGGGGCGTCGGACCTCGCCTCGCCGTGACGGTGCGCGGAAGTGCGAGGTGTCGATGCCGTACGCCTTGATTCGGCGGCTGATGTGCGTGTGCTGCCCGCCCACGATCTCCACCCCCAGCCTGCGCAGCACCTCGCACGTGTTCGTGGAAGCCGCCACCGCCTCCTCCAGAACCTCCCGCGTCCACCGCACCCCCTCCCGCTCGAAGTGTGACGTGTCCACCCCCAGCTTCCGCATGCGGTCGAGAAGGTACCGCCGGGAACCGCTCCTCGGGTCCACCCCCAACCTCTCCAGCGCCTCCGTCAGCGTCCGCGCCCCTCGCGTCGCCGACTCCAGCCGTTCCTTCGTGTACGCGCTCGTCCCCATAGAGCTCCCTCCCCAGTACGGATCTCGTACGGACTAACGAGCCGAATATCGGACGGTCACGTCATAACGCGTACGAATATCGCGTTGGGGGCGGGGTGGGCTCGTCAGTCGGCCCTCAGGACCTCGATCTCGCGCGCCACGAGCTGTTCGATCACCGGGTCGTCCTGGGGCGCGTCCGTGATCAGGCCCGTGATGTCCTCCCAGGGCAGGACCCGGAACCGTGAGGCCGTGCCGATCTTCTCCGAGGAGGCGAGGACGTACGTGTCCGCGGCCCGCGCCGCCAGGGCGCGCTTCATCGCGGCTTCCTCCGCGTCGCCGGTCGTCAGGCCCGCCTCGGGATGCACCCCCGTGACGCCGAGCAGGCACAGGTCGGCGGAGACGTTCTGCGCGGCCTCGACCGCGGCCGCGCCGCAGGCGACCGCCGAGTGCTTGAAGATGCGTCCGCCGAGCAGGAAGACCTCCGCCCGGGGGTGGTCGAGCAGGGCCGCCGCGATCGTCGGGCTGTGCGTGATCACCGTGCAGTCCAGGTCCTGCGGGAGGGCCTGGGCCACGGCCAGCGCGGTGGTGCCGCCGTCGAGGATCACGGCGCCGCCGGGCCGTACGAGTCCGGCGGCCACCGCGGCGACCTTTCGTTTGCCGTCCGGGGCCACGGTCTGCCGGGCCCGGTAGTCGACGACGGCCGGCGACACGGGCAGCGCTCCGCCGTAGACCCGCTGGCACAGTCCCTCGGCCGCGAGGTCGCGCAGGTCGCGCCGCACGCTGTCCTCGGAGATCCCCAACGCCGCGGCGACGTCCTTGGCGACGATCTTGCCCTCGCGGGCGAGCAGATCCAGCAGATGGTCACGCCGTTCGGCAGCCAGCATCCGTACTCTCTCCTGTTCTTGCACGTTTCTGCATGTATCGTAGCGCGCCATGAACGACGACAAGCCGATGCTCATCCTCATCGCCGGGCCCTACCGCTCCGGTACCGGCGGCGCCCCGCAGGCCATGGCCGCCAACCTCGCCCGTCTCGAAGAGGCCGCGTGGCCCGTCTTCGCGGCCGGTCACCTGCCCGTGATCGGTGAGTGGATCGCCCTGCCGGTCCTGCACTCGGCCGGCGCCGGCCCCACCGACCCCCTCGCCGACCAGGTCCTCTACCCGGCCGCCGACCGTCTCCTCGCCCACTGCGACGCCGTGCTGCGCCTGCCCGGCGAGTCCGCCGGAGCCGACCAGGACGTCGCCACCGCCCGCCGTCGCGGCCTGCCGGTCTACAGCGACGTGGCCCAGATCCCGTCCCGTGTCCCGCGGGAGGCCGCGTGACCTCCCGCCCCGGCGTCGACACCCCCGACCATCGTGGCCGCACCGGCCTCGACCGGGCCGGACGCGGCCTCGACCGCAATCCCGACGTCGTCGTCCGTGACGTCGAGCTCACCTCCCAGGGCTGGCACGTCCTGCGCCGCACGACCTTCGACTACCGCCGCCGCGACGGGCGCCGGGTGACCCAGCAGCGCGAGACGTACGACCGCGGCAACGGCGCGGTCGTCCTGCCGTACGACACCGAGCGCGGCCGCGTTCTGCTCACCCGCCAGTTCCGCTACCCCGCCTACGTCAACGACCACCCCGACGGCATGCTCGTCGAAGCCGCCGCGGGGCTGCTCGACGCGGACGACCCGCCGGCCGCCGTCCGCCGCGAGAGCGCCGAGGAGCTCGGCGTCACCCTCGGCCCCCTCACCCACGTCCTCGACGCCTACATGAGCCCCGGCTCCGTCACCGAGCGCCTCCACTTCTTCGCCGCCCCCTACACCCCGGCCGACCGGACCGGGCCCGGTGGCGGCCTCGAGGAGGACGGTGAGGACATCGAGGTCCTCGAACTGCCCTTCGCCGAGGCCCTCGCCATGACCCGGGACGGGCGCATCGTCGACGGCAAGACCGTTCTGCTCCTGCAGTGGGCGGCCCTGGACGGCCCCTTCGCCCCCACGGCCGGCTGACGCGCGCCTCGCACACGCCGAAGGCCCACCCCCGTGGGGGTGGGCCTTCGGGAGGGCGGCGGACTCAGACGCCCAGGTCCTTGATGATCTTGGCGACGTGGCCCGTGGCCTTCACGTTGTAGAAGGCGTGCTCGATCCGGCCCTCCTCGTCGACCACGACGGTCGAGCGGATCACGCCCGTCACGACCTTGCCGTACAGCTTCTTCTCGCCGAAGGCGCCGTACGCCGCCAGGGTCTCCTTCGACGGGTCGCCGACCAGCGTGACCTTCAGGTTCTCCTTCTCGCGGAACTTCGCGAGCTTCTCCGGCTTGTCGGGGGAGACGCCGATGACGTCGTAGCCGGCGGCGGCCAGGACGTCGAGGTTGTCGGTGAAGTCGCACGCCTGCTTGGTGCAGCCCGGGGTGAGCGCCGCCGGGTAGAAGTAGACGATGACCTTGCGACCCTTGTGGTCCGCGAGGGAGACCTCGTTGCCGTCCGCGTCGGGAAGGGTGAAGGCGGGGGCGGTGTCGCCGGGCTGCAGTCGCTCGCTCATGGCTGGCTCTCCTCGGAATGTTCGCGTACGCATTTCAGAGCCTAATGGGGTCTCATGGGGGTCTGGGGCGACCTGATCGCGGCGGAGCTGACAGACTGGCCGTCAACGACTGATTACGACTACGGAGGCAGCGCGGTGTCGGAGGCCAGGACCCCTGCGCAGATCGAGGCGGACATCGTCCGCCGGCGCGAGCAGCTCGCCGTCACTCTCGACGAGATCGGCATTCGGATGCACCCGAAGACGATCATCGGGGACGCCAAGGCGAAGGTCGCCTCGACGGTCGACCAGACGGCCGGACGCGCCTTCGTCGCCGTCAACCGGGTCGTCTCGGACGTGAAGGCCCGCTTCGTCCACGAGGACGGCGCGCCCCGCCTGGAGCGGGTCGTTCCGGCGGCCGTCGTGGCCCTGGCCGTCGTCGGGCTCCTCGTCTCCTCCTCGCGGAGGAACAAGGCGTGACCCTCCCCGGCGGCGGGCTACACGCCCGGGCAGGTAGGTTCACTTCGTGAGCGAGAACACGCACGACAAGCTGCCCATCCGGATGCTCCACGACCGGGTCCTGGTCCGCACCGACTCCCCGGAGGGGGAGCGGCGTTCCGGCGGCGGCATCCTGATCCCCGCGACGGCCGCCGTGGGCCGCCGTCTCGCCTGGGCCGAGGTGGTCGCGGTCGGCCAGAACGTCCGTACCGTCGAGATCGGCGACCGGGTGCTGTACGACCCCGAGGACCGTGCCGAGGTCGAGGTGCGGGGTGTCGCGTACGTCCTGATGCGTGAGCGCGATCTGCACGCGGTGGCCGCGGACCGGTTCCTGGGGGCCACGGACTCGACCGGGCTCTACCTGTAGCGAAGAAGCTGTAGCGAAGAAGCGTACGAAGGCCCTGGTGACCGGAGTCACCAGGGCCTCTGCCTGTTCTTTGCTAGCCTGGAGACACCCCGACGAGACGCGCCGTACCGGGTCCACCCGACTGGGTCCATCCCTACTGGGTTCATGACAAGACGACGCACCCCTGTTGATCCGTCTCGCGGAGGTGTCTCGTCATGGCCTGGGTGCTGCTGATCGTCGCCGGTCTGCTCGAAGTCGGCTGGTCCATCGGCATGAAGTACACCGACGGCTTCACCCGGCTCTGGCCGAGCGTGTTCACCGGCGCGGGGATCGTCGCCTCCATGATGCTGCTGTCGCAGGCGGCCAAGACGCTGCCGATCGGTACGGCGTACGGCGTGTGGGTCGGCATCGGCGCGGCCGGTGCGGCGGTGCTCGGCATGGTGGTGCTGGGTGAGCCGGCGACCGCCGCCCGGATCTTCTTCGTCTGTCTGCTGCTCGTCGCCGTGGTGGGGCTCAAGGCGACCAGCGGTCACTGAGCGGCGGGTCTGCGGGAGGGGCCGGGGCTCCGTGAGGCCGCTCCCGGTCCCGCCTCGCCCGCCTCACCCGCCTCGCCCGTCTCGTACCAGCCCTCCGGCCCGTCCGGCACGGGCGGCACCGGCGGCGCCTCCGCCCCCGGCATCAGCCGGAGCTCGAAGTCCCGGGCCGGTGCTCCGGCCAGGGCTTCGCGGGTGAACCGGCCCCAGATCTCGGCCGGCACCCCGCCGCCGTTGACGCGCGGCTGGCCGAGCGCGCCGTACAGCGGTTCCTGCGATCCCGACTCGGGGTCCTGGCCCATGACCGCGACGACCGTCGCGAGCTCCGGGGTGTAGCCGGCGAACCAGGCGGCCTTGTCGTCCTCCGCCGTGCCCGTCTTGCCCGCCGCCGGGCGTCCGGCGGCCTGTGCGGCCGTGCCCGTCCCGGTCTCGACGACGCTCCGCAGGATCGACGTGGTGGTGTCGGCGGCCTCGCGGCTCACTGCCTGCCGGCGGGCGACGGCCGGGAGCTCCACCTCCTGGCCGTTCCTGCTGATCTCCTCGACGAGGGAGTACGTGCCGTTCCGGCCGTGCGCGGCGAGCGTCGCGTACGCCGAGGCCATGTCGAGGACGCTGGCGGTGGCGGGGCCGAGGGCGATGGAGGGGGAGGCGGTGAGGTCGGGGGTGGTGCCGGGCACGCCGAGGGCGATCGCGGTGCGCCGGACGTGCGCGGGGCCGACGTCGACGGCCATCTGGGCGTAGACGGCGTTCACGGACAGGTCGGTGGCGGCGCCGACGGCGATGTCGCCGTAGCTGGCGTCGTCCTCGTTGGCGGGGTCGTACGGGCTGCCGTTCCACCCTTCCACCGGGCGGCGGTTGGTGCCGTCGTAGACGGTGTACGGGGTGATGGGCCGGCCCTGCTGGGTCTGGGCGCCGTTCTGGACGGCGGCCGTGAAGACGAAGGGCTTGAAGGTGGAGCCGACCTGGTAGTCGCGGCGGGTGGCGTTGTTGACGTACTGCTGGGTGTAGTCGACGCCGCCGTACATGGCGAGGACCTTGCCGTTCGCCGGGTCGACGGCCGCGGCCCCGACCCGTACGTACCGGTCGGTGGGGGCGTTCGCCGGGTCCAGCCGGGAGACGACCCGCTCCTCGACGGCGTCGACGAGGGCCTCCTGCTTGGCGGGCTCCAGGGTGGTGGTGATGCGGAAGCCGCCGCCGGCGAGGGTCTTCTCGTCGACGATCCCGTGGTCCGTGAGGTACTCCTCGACGGCCTGGACGAGGTAGCCGCGCTGGCCGGAGAGGGCGATCGCGGCGCGGGCGGTCTGCGGGACGGGGAAGCGGGCGGCGGCGCGGGCCGCGGGGGAGAGCCAGCCCTCGCTGACCATGCCGTCGAGGACGTAGTGCCAGCGCGCGACGGCCTTGGTCCGGTTCTCGGGGTGGGTGGTGACGTCGTAGGCGCTGGGGGCCTTGAGCAGGGAGGCGAGGTACGCGCCTTCGGCGGTGTCGAGCCGCTCGACGTCCTTGCCGTAGTAGGCGCGGGCGGCGGCCTGGACGCCGTACGCGTTCCGGCCGAAGTAGCTGGTGTTCAGGTAGCCCTGGAGGATCTCCTCCTTGCTCTTCTCGCGGCCGAGTTTGATCGCGATGAAGAACTCCTTGGCCTTGCGGCTGAGGGTCTGTTCCTGGCCCAGGTAGTAGTTCTTGACGTACTGCTGGGTGATGGTGGAGCCGGACTGGCGGCCCTTGCCGGTGACGGTGTTCCAGGCGGCGCGGACCATGGCCTTGGGGTCGACGGCGCGCGAGGTGTGGAAGTCGCGCTCCTCGGCGGCGAGGACGGCCCGGCGGACGGCGAGCGGGACCTGGTCGAGGCGGACGTTCTCGCGGTTGACCTCGCCGTCGCGGGCGAGGGGGGTGCCGTCCCGGTAGAGGTAGACGTTGGACTGGGCGACGGCGGCGGCGTTGGCGGGCGGGATCTCCACCAGGAGGTAGCCGGCGACGAAGGCGCCGGCGAGCAGCAGCGTGCCGAGCAGGAGGAGCCCGAGGAGGGTCCGCAGGACGCGCCGGAGGCGTCGGGGGCGGCGGCGTCCCGCGGGGCCGGGGAGGGTGGGGTCCCGCGGTTCCCAGCCGCTCGGGTAGGGGTCGTCGTCGCTCGTACCGCTCGTGTCGGAGGAAGGGGACATGGCATCACATACTGCACGGATTGCGGCGAAACTCCCCGGAAATCTCCCAAGCGACCCGAAGGTGGCGCGAAAACCGCTCGCGGCGCGCCGGACGAAGCCACTAGGGTCGTGCGCTTCGCCGTTTCGCCGTTTCGCCGCTTCCCGTCCTCCGTCCGCCACGCCGAAGCCACCAGGGTGGTGCGCCTCGCCGTTTCCCGTCTCCGCCCTCCACGCCGAAAGGGACCTTCATGCTGCGGCTGTACGCGACGGTGGCCGCGGGCGGCTTCCGTCGCTTCGCCACCTACCGCGTGGCCACGGCCGCGGGTGTCTTCACCAACAGCGTCTTCGGCTTCGTCCTCTCCGCCACCTACATCGCCCTCTGGGACGAACGGCC
Organism: Streptomyces sp. NPDC044003; assembly: GCF_056435185.1. Classification (NCBI taxonomy): domain Bacteria; kingdom Bacillati; phylum Actinomycetota; class Actinomycetes; order Kitasatosporales; family Streptomycetaceae; genus Streptomyces; species Streptomyces sp. NPDC044003. The sequence goes on from NZ_JBWKFA010000002.1 coordinate 137,502, forward strand.
GCGGCTCGGCGGCTACTCCATGGACGACGCCCTCGCCTACGTGTGGATCGGCCAGGCGCTGATCACCGTCTGCGGCCTGATGGGCGGCGGCTTCGAGGACGAGCTGATCGAGCGGATCAGAACCGGTGACATCGCCGTCGACCTCTACCGCCCCGCCGACCTCCAGGCCTGGTGGTTCTCGGCCAACGCCGGCCGCTCCGCCTTCCAGCTGCTCGGCCGGGGCGTCGCCCCGATGGCCCTCGGGGCGCTCGTCTTCGACTTCACCCTGCCGCCGGGGCCGGGCGCGTGGCTCGCGTTCCTGCTCGCGGTGGCGCTGGGCTCGGTCGTCGGCTTCGCGATCTGGTACCTGGTGGCGATGAGCGCGTTCTGGCTGCTCGACGGCCAGGGGGTGGTGCAGGTGGCCTGGCTGGGCGGCCTGTTCTTCTCGGGGATGCTGCTGCCGCTGAACGTCTTCCCGGGCGCGCTCGGCGAGCTCGCGCGGATGCTGCCGTGGGCGTCGCTGCTCCAGGTGCCGGCCGATGTGTACCTGGGGAGGTACGAGGGCTGGGAACTGGCGGGGGCGTACGCCTTCCAGGGCTGCTGGGCACTGGTCCTGCTGGGCGCGGGGAGGGCGGCGCAGGCGGCGGCGACGAGGAAGGTGGTGGTGCAGGGTGGCTAGGTCCTCCACGGCCGACTCGTGGCGCACGTACCGGATGGTGGCGGGCATGTGGATCCGCTCCACGATGACGTACCGCTCGTCCTTCGCGCTGACCCTCTTCACCAGCTTCTGCGTCACCTTCTTCGACTTCGTCGTCATCCTGCTGATGTTCGGTCAGGTGCGGGGTCTTGGCGGGTTCTCGTTCGCGGAGGTCGCCCTGTTGTACGGGACGGCGGGCACGTCGTTCGGGATCGCGGACCTGACGATGGGCTCGCTCCAGCGGATGGGGAAGCGGGTCAGGGACGGTTCGCTCGACACGTTCCTGATGCGCCCGGCGCCGCTGCTCGCGCAGGTCGCGGCGGACAAGTTCGCGCTGCGGCGGTTCGGCAGGGTCGCGCAGGGCCTGATGGTCCTGGTCTGGAGCCTTCTCCTGCTGGATCTGGAGTGGACGCCGCTGAAGGTGGTGCTGCTGCCGGTGACGGTGGTGTGCGGGGCGGTGATCTTCGGCGCGGTGATGGTGGTGGGCGCGTCGGCCCTGTTCTGGATCCAGGATGCGGCGGAGGTGACGAACTCCTTCACGTACGGCGGGAACACGCTCCTCCAGTACCCGCCGACGATCTTCGCGCAGGAGCTGGTGCGGGGTGTCGTGTACGTCGTACCGCTGGCGTTCGTGAGCTGGCTGCCCGCGCTGTACGTGCTGGGGCGGCCGGCTCCGGCGGGGGTGCCGGACTGGGCGGCGTTCGTGTCGCCGCTGGTGGCGGCGGTGAGCTGCGGGGTCGCGGGGCTGGCGTGGCGCGCGGGAATCCGCTCGTACCGCTCGACGGGAAGCTGAACGCGTACCGAGCGACAGAAGGCCGATCGACAAGAAGCTGATCGACAGGAAGCCGGAGGGGCATGCCTTTCATCGAACTGGAATCGCTGGAGAAGGTCTTCACGGTCCGCCGGAAGGCGGGCCTGATCCGCCGCGAGAAGCGGGAGGTCCGGGCGGTCGACGGCATCAGCTTCGGCGTGGAGCGCGGGGAGATGGTCGGCTACATCGGCCCGAACGGCGCCGGGAAGTCGACGACGATCAAGATGCTGACCGGCATCCTGACCCCGAGCGGCGGCCGGCTGCGGGTGGCGGGCATCGACCCGGCGCGGGAGCGCACGCGTCTGGCGCAGCGGATAGGGGTGGTGTTCGGCCAGCGGACCACCCTCTGGTGGGACCTGCCGCTGAAGGACTCGTACCGGCTGATGCACCGCATGTACCGGATCCCCGACGCCCGGTACGAGGAGAACCTGGCCCGCTGCGTGGACCTCCTGGACCTGGGGGACCTCCTCGACGTGCCCGTACGCCAGCTGTCCCTGGGGCAGCGGATGCGCGGCGACATCGCGGCGGCGCTGCTGCACGACCCGGAGGTGCTGTACCTGGACGAGCCGACGATCGGCCTGGACGTGGTGTCGAAGGCGAGGGTGCGTGAGTTCCTCCGCGACCTGAACGCGACCCGGGGCACGACGGTCCTCCTGACCACCCACGACCTCACGGACATCGAACAGCTCTGCTCACGGGTGATGGTCATCGACCACGGACGCCTGATGTACGACGGGGAGCTGGCCGGCCTGCACGCGGTGGGCGAGAGCGAGCGGCTGCTGATGGTGGACCTGGAGCGGGAGCTGGCGCCGATCACGGACGTGCCGGGGGCTCGTTTCGTACGGTCGGAGGGGCCGCGCCAGTGGCTGGCGTTCCCCGCGACGGAGTCGGCGGCCCCGCTGGTGGCGGCGGTGGCGGCGAAGTATCCCCTCCTCGACCTCTCGGTGCGGGAGCCGGACATCGAGGCGGTGATCGCGAAGATGTACGGGGGAACTCGGGACGAGCGCCGGGAGTCCCTGAGGTAGGAGGTCGAGTCGATGGTGAGTTTCTCGTACACGGCTGCGGACGAGGAGAAGAGCAGAGGCGTCCGCCGCATGAAGACCCTGGCGACATCCCTGTTGCTCGGCGTGGCCGTGGTCTACGCCCTGGCGACCTGGGCGCGGAACGAGGGCTGGGGGGCCTGGGCGGGCTACGTCGCGGCGGCGGCGGAGGCGGGCATGGTCGGCGCGCTGGCGGACTGGTTCGCGGTGACGGCGCTCTTCCGGCGCCCGCTGGGCCTCCCGATCCCGCACACGGCGATCATCCCGACGAAGAAGGACCAGCTGGGAGCGTCGCTGGGCACGTTCGTGGGTGAGAACTTCCTGTCGGCGGATGTCGTACGGGGCAGGCTGAAGGCGTTCGGCATCGGCCGCCGCCTGGGGCAGTGGCTGGCGGACCCGGCCCACGCCGACCGGGTCACGGCGGAGGCGTCGACAGCCCTACGAGGCGCCCTGACCGTCCTCCGCGACGCGGATGTCCAGGCGGTGGTGGGGGAGGCGATCACGCGCCGCGCGGAGGCGGCGGAGATCGCTCCGGGCCTGGGCAAGACCCTGGAGAAGGTGGTGGCCGACGGGGCACACCACAGGGCGGTGGACCTGATCTGCACCCGGGCGCACGACTGGCTGGTCACGCACGGGGACTCGGTGATGGACGCGGTGCAGGGAGGAGCGCCGGGCTGGACGCCACGCTTCGTGGACCGGAAGATCGGCGAACGCGTCTACAAGGAACTGCTCCGCTTCATCACGGAGATGCGGGACATGCCGGGGCACCCGGCGCGCGGCGCGATCGACCGCTTCCTCACGGACTTCGCGGCGGACCTCCAGGCCGACACGGACACGCGGGCGCGCGTGGAGCGCCTGAAGTCGGACCTCCTGGCGCGCCCGGAGGTCCAGGACATCATCGCCTCGGCCTGGTCCTCGGTCCGGTCCCTGATCATCGCGGCGGCCGAGGACGACCGCAGCCAGCTCCGCCTCCGCGCCCGCGCCTCCCTGATCTCCCTGGGCACCCGCCTGTCGACGGACACCCGCCTCCAGTCGAAGGTCGAGGGCTGGGCGGAGGACGCGGCGGCGTACGTGGTCACGACGTACCGCCACGAGATCACGTCCCTGATCACCGACACGGTCGCCGGCTGGGACGCCACCCAGACCTCCCGCAAGATCGAGGCCAACATCGGCCGCGACCTCCAGTTCATCCGCATCAACGGCACGGTGGTGGGCGCGCTGGCGGGGCTGCTGATCTACACGGTGAGCCACGCGGTGGGCGGCTGAGGGGCAGACCTTCCGGCGGGCCGGCCGGGGTGGATCACGCCTTTCCGCGTCAGCCGGCTGGATTACGCCTTCCCGCGCGTCACGGCCCAGGAGGCGGCGGCCATGCCCCCGGCGACGGAGAACACGGCGGGCCAGGCCCCGATCTTCTTCGCGAGCGGATGGGACCCGGCGAACGCGGCGACGTACGCGGTGGTCAGCCCCACGGAAGCCTTGACCCCACCCACCTGCTGCCACTCCCGCGCAGCCACACCACCGGCAGCAGCAAGCACGACACCCCCGAGGGGCCGCTTCTTGGTCCACCGAGCAACGGCGTAACCACCGACGAGCCCGGCGGCGGCGATGGCGGGGGAGGGGATGCGGGGCATGGCGGGGCCTTCCTGTCGATGGGGCGTCCTTTTGAGCGTACGAGCCTTCCCCTGGGCGGTGTCAGAGAGCCCCGTCGTTTCTTGCACCCACCGGCCACACATCGACCGCGATCTTGGCAAGGTCCGCCTGCCGTTCCTCGATTCCGCGGGCGCGCCAGCCGTCACCTTCGAAGTCCCAGAGGCGCTCGATTCCGGTCTCCTGTGTGATCAGAAGGGACGAGGAGCTGTAGGCGTCGACCTTCTCCGGGTACGCCTTGTTGGACGCGACGCGGTTCTTTCGGCCGTGCAGCAGGGTCTGGTTACCCAACCGGTTGACCCATGACGAGTGTTCGTCGAGTCGAAACTCGGACTCCGGGCTTTGCGGGTAGATGTGCTCCACGTGCACAGCTGTTGCGCCGGCCACCACCACGTCGTCGACGTCTGCATTGCGCCGCAGATGCTGCTCAATGACGGTGAGTAGGTAACGTGCCTGCGCGCTTCGCGGGATGGGAGCTTGAGCGAAGTCGGACTGGAAGGTTGCGTCGTCTGGGGTCCAGTTGGTGATCTGCTCGTACGCCGCCTCGGTGGGGAGGCCAGAGCTGATCTGCTTGGCGAGGTCGAACAGCTTCTCTTCCAGCAGGGTCGACTCGCGCCGTCCGACAACCGTCCAGCGGACGTAGTAGCTGATCAGAGCCTGCGTCACTCTGATCATCTGGATGTACGGAACCTTCTCGGAGATGGCGAGAAGCAGTGGGTAGGCAGCGTCGGCGCTGAGGCTTCTCACCTCGTCCAGCAGGCTGTCGAGCGGCTCGGTGCCTGTGCCCGAGGTGATGAGCTCGATGTATCGGCCCGAGGCGTTCTGTAATTCTGCAGCGAAGGTGCGCACCTCATACCGAGGCGTTACCGTGTCGAAGCGGTGCGTGAGATCCTTTCGGATCGTCGTGTACAAACTGTGCGAGCGGACATCGCCGTGTCGCGCAACCCAGAAGTGCCGCAAGAACTTCTCTATGTCCTCCCGTCGCTCGAACCCGTCGAGCAGGGATCGCCAAGCATTGTTTACTCGCTCCTTCTCCTCGTCGTTCCGGCTCTTTTCCATGAGGAAGTTGCGGACGAGGTCGACCGTTGAGAGGTCCTTGCCTCGGGAGTTGATGGTTTCAAAGACCTCGTTGGCATCGCTGGAAGTCGGCGTCTGAACCTCGACGAATACCAAGCCCTTGACGAGGCAATCGGCAAGTTCGTCGAGCCAGTCGAGGCGATCTTCCTCGGAATGGATGGGTTCAAGGGCTTGGGAGATGTGACTCTTGAATGACTTGTAGGAGTCTTCAATGAGCTTGTGTGAAGGTCGGGAGGGCTGCTCCGTTACGGTCATCCTGCCCCTGGCTTCATTCCAGTTCTGGATGTAGTCCTTGAAGAAGTCTCGGTCGAACAGGGAAAGCGTGAGGAAGTATTGCGGGTGCGAGTGTCGACCGTCACGGCGTGCTATGTAGTCGCGCTGGATGTTGTTTGCTATCACTCGCGCCTCGGTTGAAGCCATCGTCCCGAGGGTGTCCCTGATCGCTGCGATCAGGATCGTCGACGTAGTGAGGCGCTGTTGGCCGTCGAGGAGGGAGCGCGTGGTGATCTTGTCGTCGGTGATGGTGACGATGGGGCCGATGAAGTATTCCGAAGAGGCTTGGATTCCCGTGCGGCGCGCCCGCATGAACTTCTGAATGTCAGCCCAGTATGTATCCACCTCGCGCTTCCCCCAGGCGTATTGGCGCTGGCTGTCGTCCGGTACCACGACCGGCGGGTTGTTGGCTCCGATGAGCTGGCCGAGCGTCTGGCGGGCGGCGTTCTTGATGATGGCCATACTTTTCCTCCCAAGTCTGGCCAGAGGCTATCTCGCAGGGTGCTGGCTGGATTGCGAGTGGCGCAAACTACGTCAAGAGGTGTGTAGTTTGTCGTGAATTGTGCCCGAAGTGGCTCGCGCGAGAGGAAGGTGCCCGCCCTGTTGTGGGGTGTCTGATAGCTTCGTTTCTTCTTGCTGTCCAAGCTGTGAGGGTGGGGGATGGAGACGCGGATTCCCAGTACGAGCGCCCATGGCCTGCACGAGATTCTTGTGCGGGTGTGGGAGTCGGGGGCTCAGAACTTTCGGAGCGGGTGGGCCGATTCACTCGGTGCGGAGTGGGGGTCCTCGGAATTCGCCCGCCGGCACGCAGAGGTAACTGGCCTTCTTGCGGAAACCATCCAGCAGGTACATGCACTGCCCGATGCTCAGCGGGATCGCTATTCTCGTTACTTTCCGCAGTGGTGGACGGCCGTGGTTCAACCCGATTTGAACTGGGCGGATTCGGGTCGTCCAGCCCGTGTATTGGTGACGCAGGAGACCCTCGATCATCTGGCGTCGGCGGCTGATCTGTTGCAGAGCGTGCTGGGAGGCACGTGCTCCGCCCCCACGGGAACCAACCTGGAGGGTCTGAGGGAGAGTTGTGACTCCTGGCTCGAACTGCTGGCAGAGACTCCCGACGGAGAACTCGCGCCCGCTTTGCGAGACGAGATCGCCGCGCAGATCAGGCACCTTCTCTGGCTGATCGACAATGCCACCCTCTTTGGTACTGCTCGGATCTCTCGTGAGGCCACGTCAGTCATCGGATCGATCGCGCAAGCGTCCACAGGGCTCACCGGTCAAGACCTTCAGACCGGTGGGAGGTGGCGGCGCGGCTTCGTAGCATTCGTTGCCGCATCAGCCCTCCTCGCTACAGGCGCGACGCAGCTGCAGACGGCCATCGAAGCAGGCTCCGGAGTGGTCAAGGAGATCACTCAGGTCGTCGAGAGCGTCACGGGGTAGCCAGCCTGCCCGTCACCCCTGTCGGCGGCGGCGACCCCGTGTCAGCCCGCCGCGATCGTCGAGTACGTCCATACATCAGCGGGGATCTCGTGGCGCAGTTTCCATGTGATCCCCATCGGCTTGCTGCCCTTGTGCTCGACGTACTCGGCCGGGCCCAGGAACATCCACGGCTGGGGGCCGCCGATGTCGGTCTTCTTGTAGCGGCGGACGAACAGGAGGACGTGCGAGCCGTCTGCCTTGTGGGTCTGGTAGCGGCGGCCCGTTGCTGACGTGTCCGACGTCCGGTTCTGGGACTCCCAGTGGAAGAGCAGATCACTCAGGGTGTAGTCGTGATAGCGAGTCTGCGGAGAGAAGTCCTTCTCGTCCTTCTCAAGGGTGATGAACAGGGCATCGGTCTTGATGGCCTCACACCACTTCACGCCCTCGCGGAAGTGACCCGGGACATCGCGGTCCACGAAAGACTGGCCCAAGGCAGGCAGGATCTCTTCGCGGCTGTAGGAGGCGTGGACGGTCAGAGGGAGACCCGCGAGGGACCCCGTCAGGCTGATCGGGACGTGGTCGAGCCGGCCCCATGCGTGGGCCAGCACCTGACGGAGTTCATTCCGGAGGGCATGCTGGGACCGGAGCGACTCCAAGCCTTCCTCGTAGTTGGTGAAACCACTGAGCGGCCAGAGCGAGAAGTAGAGCATGCGAGCGAAGGCCTGCTCGCGCTCGCGCATGTTGGCGTAGCGAGGGGCATCGTCCTCAAGGATCGCGGAGTATGCGGCGATCCTCTCGGGATCGTCGGTGTGGTGGAAGGCTGAGACGCGCTTCAGGAGCGCCTCCTCGCCCTCCGGCGCCTCCTTCGGCAGCAACCCGGATCGGCGGAGAAGCCCCGTCCAAGAGTTGCCGTTGCCGCGGTAGATCTCCTTCAACTCCCGACCGCTCTCGTGCAGGTATGCCGAGAGTTCCAGCACGCCGTACCGCCTGACCTCCTGTGCCAGCTGTGTGACGTTGACGCTGATCTGGCTACGGATGTTGTCGATGATCAGTTCCTTGGCCTTCGACTCAAGGATGATCTGGCAGCCAGACGGCAGCTGGGGGAAGTCGCGCTCGATGTTGGCGAGGAGGCGGTTGCGCGTCAGGTTGGTCAGCGCACGGAACTGCTCCTCGAAGCGGAACTCCTTGCGGTGCTGGCCGATGAAGTCCAGGACCGTAAGGACCGCCTTGTTCTCCGTGCGGCGTAGCCCGCGCCCCAACTGCTGGAGGAAGACCGTGGCGCTGGAGGTGGGGCGCAGCAGCAGGAGGGTGTCGACGTCCGGGATGTCCAAGCCTTCGTTGAAGAGGTCGACCGAGAAGATCACTTGGAGCTCGCCGGCGCGGAGGGCGGCCAAGGCGGCCTTGCGCTGTTCCCGGGGCGTTTCGCCGGACAAGGCTTGCGCTTTGAGACCAGCGCGCTTGAAGTAGTCCGCCATGAAGGTGGCGTGGGCTACGGAGACGCAGAAACCAAGGGCGCGCATGCCCCCGGGGTTCGACACCTTCTCCCGTACGGCCTGAACGACGAGACGTGCTCGGGCTTCGTTGCCCGTGAACAGGTCACTGAGCGCCGCTGAGTCGTAGGCTCCACGCTTCCATGCCACGGCGCTCATGTCGGTGGTGTCGGAGATTCCGAAGTAGTGGAACGGGCTCAGGAGGTCGTTCTCCAGCGCTTCCCACAGGCGCATCTCCGCAGCGATGCGTCCGTCGAAGAACTCGTCCTGGACGTTGCGACCGTCCATGCGCTCCGGAGTTGCGGTGAGGCCCAGGAACTCCACGGGGCGGAAGTGGTCGATGATCCGCCGATAGGTCGAGGAGACGCCGTGGTGGAACTCATCGATGACGATGACGTCGAAATGGTCGGGGGACAGCTGCTCCAGCCTCTGTCCATTCAGCGACTGCACGCTTGCGAAGACATGTTGCCATCCGGCCGGTTCGAGACCGCTGTGCAACTCCTCGCCGAAGTTGGCGTCGACGAGCACGTCCTGGTACGTGCGCAGTGACTGGCGCAGAATCTCCTGCCGGTGGGCGACGAACAGCAGGCGCAGATTGCGGCCGTGCTGTTGCCGGAGGCGCTTGTAGTCCAGTGCGGCCATCACGGTCTTGCCCGTGCCTGTCGCGGCGACGAGAAGGTTCCGATGCCGGTCGTGGACGTCGCGCTCCACTTGGAGGCGCTCCAGCATGTCCCGCTGGTGGGCGTACGGGCGTACTTCGAGACCGGAGAGCGTGATCGGCTGGTCTGGTGCCGTGCTCGTGCCGTGGCCAGCTACCCGGAGCGCTTCGCTGAGTCGGGCGCCGTCGCGATCGGGGTCATACGCCTCAAATGCGGGGTCACTCCAGTAGGTGTCGAAGGTTGCCTCGAACTTGCGGACTGCATCCGGTGTGGCAACGGACGACAGCCGAACGTTCCACTCCAGTCCGTCGAGAAGCGCTGCCTTCGACAGGTTGGAGCTGCCGACGTACGCCGTGTCGTATCCGCTGTCTCGGCGAAAGAGCCATGCCTTGGCGTGGAGGCGGGTCGAGCGGAGCTCGTAGTTGACCTTCACCTCGGCGTTGAAGCGCCGAACGAGACGGTCGAGGGCCTGCCGCTCGGTCGCCCCGATGTAGGTCGTCGTGATGACCCGGATCGGGACGCCCCGCGCATGAGCTGCTTCAAGCGACTGCTCGATGACACGCAGACCGTGCCACTTCACGAAGGCACAGAGGAGGTCTACGCGGTCAGCCGTAGCCAGTTCTGCTCGCAGTTCGAATCCGAGGCTGGGGTCCTCCGGCGCGTTGGTGAGAAGGGCTGCCTCTGCCAGCGGGGTGGCCGGGCGGATGCGATAGACGCCCTGGGCTTCCTGCTCCGCGACTGCAAGGAGCTGGCGGGGACCATCAGCAACGAGCTCGACCCATTCACGGGCACCGTCGATGGTGTTCATGGATTCGAGGATGTGATTGGCCGCATGCACGTGCTCTGCCGCAGGTAGCCGTTCCAGGATGCGGCGCACTGTGTCGGACACGTGCTTCGCAAGGACGCGAGGAGAGGACTCGGGGCCGACGGCGTCGTCGATCGCATGGACACCACGACCTGCAAGCTCCTTGAGCTTCCCTTCGAGCCGCAGGGTTATCAACTGCTCGTAGAGACCCGTAACCGGCCCGTTGGAGTCCGACAGCTCGCTCATCGACATCCCCTCCCTGATCAACCGCACCATTGGTATCAGGCGTCACCGACAAACATCCGGTGATGCCTGATACCGATGGCTGGCGAGCCGGTCACTCCGCCCCGTGGCACTCCCCATAAGTCCGCCCCGACCCGCACCAGCACTCCGCACCCCGCCCCGGCGGCCAGGCCGTCGCTCGGGCGCGGGCCGCCAGGGTCGTGGCGTACTGGGGGAGGAGGTCCGCGTTCGAGGGGTGGGTGGATTCTGAGGCGGCGAACGCTTCGTAGGAGGGGACCGTGGCGCGGACGATGCCGAGGTTCGGGGTGCCGGCCTGGGAGAGTTCGCGGAGGGACGCTTCGATGTCCGTCAGGTGGGCCCGGTACGTGGGGTACTCCGCCTCCAGTTCCGGATAGGCCGCCAGGAGTTCGTCCAGTTCCGGTTCCGGCCAGTGGAGGACCGCGACCGGGAACGGGCGGGAGAGGGCCGTGCGGTACGTGCCCAGTTCCGAGCGGAGGCGGGTGATCTCCGCCTGGAGCTCCGCCGGGTCCGAGGAGCCGAGCGACCACAGGCGCTTCGGGTCGTGCAGTTCGTCCAGCTCGACCGTGCCCGTGTGCAGGCGGTCCGCCCGTACGTCCCAGTCGTCGTGCTCCAGCGCCAGCATGCGGCGGATGCGGTGGCGGGTGGTCAGCAGCGACTGGGTGGCGTGGGGGAGCTCCTCTTCCGGAATCGCCAGGAGGGTCGCCGCCTCCGTCAGGGTCGACTCCGCCGCCTCCAACTCGTCGTGCGCCTCCAGTGTCTCCGCCGCGATCTGCCAGGGCGCCGCGTCCGACGGCTTCGTCCGCCGGATGCCGTCGATGATCGCCCGCGCCTCGGCCTCGTGGCCGTACTCCCACAGGTTCGCCGCCTTCAGCGCCCTGATCAGGTGCGGATTCGCCGGCTCCCCGGAGAGGAGCTCGTCGTACAGGGCCGTCGCGCCCGGGCGGTCCCCCGCCAGTTCCCGGTGGGCCGCGGCCTGGAGGTACAGCGGCTCCCGGTCTCCCGGGTACTGCGCTGCCGTGCGCAGCAGACGCTCGGCTTCGGTCGTGTGGGCGGCAGGCGTGTCGGGGCGCATGCTCTCCACCGTACTGCTGTACGGGCCTGGAGAGTTGGCGCCTCAGCGCTTATCGTGCCCCGCGTGCGGGCCAGGGTGCGGGAGCGGGTGCCGGTCGTCGTCCAGACGGGAGGACGATCCCGTACGGGCGCACGCGCGCTGTGGCTGAGCGCCGAGACCGCCGTCACCTGCGGGGTTCTCATCCTGCTTCTTGTCGTCCATCAGCTCTGGTGGACCAATCGGGAGGCCCGCGCCGAGGCCCGTGACCAGGTGCGGGTTCTTGAGCGGGAGTGGGACATCTCTCCCCCCGGTGAGTCTGATCCACCCGATCGATCCGATCCATCCGATCAGCCCGGTGGGGCCGGCGTGTCCGATTCGTTCGGCGAGTCGGAGTCTCCGGCCTCTTCCGCGCCCGCCGTCGCCGGCGGCTCCCGCCCCGCCCCTGCCCCCGCCCCCTCCTCCGCCTTCGCCGTCCTCCGTATCCCCCGGCTCGGGCTCACCGTCCCCGTCGCCGAAGGCGTCTCCAAGCGGTCCGTCCTCGACAAGGGGTACGCCGGGCACTACCCCGGCACCGCCGGGCCCGGGCGCGTCGGGAACTTCGCGCTCGCCGGGCACCGGAACACGCACGGCGAGCCCTTTCGGTACATCAATCGGCTCGGGCGAGGAGACGAGATCTCCGTGCGTACGCGTGCGCGTACCTACGTCTATCGCGTTGATCTTGTGCTCTCCTCCACCTCTCCCCGCGATGTCGGGGTCATCCGCGCCGTTCCCCGGTCTCTCGTCAAGCCCTCCTACGGGTACGACGCCCCCGGTGCCTATCTCACCCTCACCACCTGCACCCCCGAGTTCAGCAGCACCTACCGGCTCGTCGTCTGGGCCAAGCTCGTCTCGACACGCGGCTAGGGGGCGCCCGTTCCACCTGTCCCGGGCGTCCCGGGTGTCCCGGGCGGGCGCCGGGACAGCGGAATCCCGGATTTCCCCGGCAAGGATTCGAATCGGCCCGGCAGGGTTCTGATCACTGCCGGGTGGACGTGGATCCCTTCGTCGAAATCACTAGGAGTGACGACATGCGTCGTATCCGTACGCTCACGCTGACCTCGGGCGCCCTCGCTCTGGCCGGTCTCGCCGCCACCTCCGTCGCGCTCGCGCCGGCCGCCTCGGCCTCGGCCCAGGGCTGCGTCGTCAGCAGCATCACCACCGGCGGGTGGGAGCAGCAGGGCACCATCGCCACCAAGGCCTCGAGTGGCTGCCTCGACCTCAACCTGACCTACTCGTACAACACCAACAGCCGTACGTACGACTACTACGGGGGCCGCTACAAGAAGTCCAACGGGACCTGGGTCACCGGTTCCCGGGGCTACGTCCAGGCGTGGGACGGGTACCACAGCATCAACGACTCGACCATGGCGCTGGTCACCGACCTCTCCGCCGGTACACAGTTCACCGTCGCCAGCTACATGGACGGTGGCGACAACGTGCAGATCACCCACTGATCTGTCGGTCCTCCGACCTACCGTGGGGCCGCTTTCGGGGCGGCCCCACCGTCCCTGGAACAAGCGTGAAGGTGTGGGGTGTTGTGGTGCTGAAGATGCGGGTCCTCGCCGCGGTCCTCGGCGCTGTCGTCGTGTCGACCGTTCTCACGGCTTGCGGGGCTTCCGCGCCCGGTTCCTCCGCGCCGTCCCTCTCCCTGCCGTCGGGCGATCCGCGGCCTCCCGGTGTCCGGAAGGGAGTGCCGCAGGACATCACGGCCATGATCCTGCCCGCGACCGGTGCCGACACCCGGCTGACCCGGGGGCTCGACGGCTTCGCGCAGATGCTCGGGCATGCGCGGCTCCGCGAGTGTGTCCAGCGGCAGGGGGTGAGCTTCCCGGACGTTCCCCCGCCGGCGTACATCGGCTGGTCCGACCTCCCCGACCTCGAATTCATCGGGCGTCACGGCCTCACCCTGAACGTCCCGGTGCCGCAGGCGGAATCACCGGTTCCGGTCGGCCGGAAAGACCCGGAGGCGCAGCGGCGCTGTGAGCAGGACGCCCGCGCCGTCGTCAAGGAGTTCAAGGACCTCTACGGACCGCTCCAGTCGCAGTGGTGGCCCGAGGTCTCCGCCGTCCGTGACGACCCGCGGTCCCGCGAGGCCCTGCGGGGGCTCCCCGACTGTCTCGACCGGTACGGCATCCACGTCGACGGCCAGGAGGGCTTCTTCGCCCTGGTCGACCGTACGGTCCAGAGCGTCGAGGACCCGGCCGAGGCCGCCCGCGCCGACCGGGAGCTCGGGGCGGCGTACTCCGCGTGCATGGCTCCCGTGGAGGTCGTGCGCGAGCTGCTGCGCATCAGTCGCCGAACGGTCTTCCAGGCATCTCACCGCGATGAGATCGCCGCTCTGCGGCGGACGCTGCCCTCCCGCATCCGTGAGTTCGAGCGGCGCTACGGGGTCACGTTCGCCCAGCCCGTTCCATGAGCCTCTCCATTTCCGGGGGTGTTTCCAGGAGACGATCCGCCTGCCCGTTCCGTGAGCGCTCCACGCGCACGCGTACTTCGGGATCTCACCCGCGTCTCCTCCCCAGTACGAGCGTGAGCACCCCTCCCGTGGCCGCCAGGCCCGCCGACACCAGGAGTGCCGTGTCCGGGCCCGTCGTCAGCAGGGCCAGCGTCAGGGCCACCCCCGCCGAGGAGCCGATGTAGCGGGCGGTGTTGTTGGCGCCCGAGCCCATCGCCGCCCGCTCCGGCGGCACCGAGTCCACCGCGAGCCGGGGCAGCGCCGCGTTCAGGAGGCCGCTGCCCGCGCCCGCCACCAGGAGACCGGGAACGATGCGCGGCCAGGGGCCCTCCAGGCCGCCGAGAAGGGTGAGGATCCCCGCCGCCGACAGGGCGAAGCCCACGGCCAGTTGGTGCGCGGCGGAGAGCCGGCCCGCGAGTCGGCGCGCCTGGAGCGCCGCCACGAACGCCGTGCCCGACCAGAGGAGGAACAGCCACGCCGAGCCCAGCGGCGACATCCCGGCCCCGCCCTGCAGCAGTGCGGGCACCACGCTGAACAGGCCGATCACCGCCAGGCCCGTGAACAGCGCCCCGAGCGTCGACGCCAGGAACGCCGGCCTCCGCAGCAGCGCCAGGTCCACCATGGGCGTACGGCTCCGGTGCTCGACCGCCACGAACAGGGCCGTCAGCGCGGCGGACGCAAGCAGCAGGAGCCCCACCGGGGCCCGCAGCCAGCCGTCCCGGCCCAGCGTCAGGGCCGTGAGCAGCGCCGCCAGGGCCAGGCCGAGGGCGAGCGCGCCGGGGATGTCCGGGCGCCCGCTGTCCGACGGGGCCTTCGTCTCCTTCGGCAGCGTCCCCGCCCCCACCGCCGCGATCGCCAGCGCCGCCGCGCCGAGCGTCCCGTACGCCAGGCGCCAGTCGGCCAGGCTCAGCGCGCCCGCGAGGAGGGGGCCGAGGGCGATGCCGCCGCTGACGGACGCGCCCCAGATCCCGGTGGCCCTGATCCGGTCCCGGCCCGCCGGGTACGCGTGGGCGAGCAGGCCCAGGCTGCCCGCCAGGACGGCCGCGCTCGCCGCGCCCTGCGCGATCCGGGCCGCGGTGAAGGTGAGCGTCGAGCCGGCGAAGGCGCCGAGCGCGGTGGTGAGGCCGAGGGCGAGGGTGCCGAGGAGGAAGACCCGGCGCCGTCCGTGCGCGTCGGCGAGGCTGCCGGCCACCAGAAGGAGGACGGCGAGGCCGAGCGGGGTGCCGTTGAGCAGCCAGGCCTGTGCCGAGGCCGGGGTCCCGAAGGCGGCGGCCATGTCCGGCAGGGTCAGCATCGGGGCCGTGTAGTTCATCAGGGCGACCGCGGTGGCGGCGGCCGTCACGGCGAGCGTCGCCCGGGGGCGGCCGGCGCGGGTGGGGGACGCGCGCCGGGTCGTGGTGGCGAGCTGGGACATGGCAGGGACCTCCACCCTTCGGTTCGGTGAATGAACTCACCGTAGCAGGGTTGGTTCGTTCAATGAACCTTGCATCGGTACGATGGATCCCATGGCTCTCGGTAAGGACTACGCCCAGCAGCAGTGCTCCATCGCCCGCGCCCTGGAGGTCATCGGCGAACGCTGGACCCTGCTCGTCGTCCGCGACGTCTTCTACGGCGTCCGCCGCTACAACGACTTCCTCGTCCACCTCGGCATCCCCCGCGCCGTCCTCGCCGCCCGCCTCCAGGCCCTCGTCGAGGCCGGCGTCCTCGACCGGCGCCGCTACCAGGAGTCGCCCCCGCGCGACGAGTACGTGCTCACCGAACGCGGCCTCGAACTCTGGCCCGTCCTGCGCGCGCTCGGCGCCTGGGGCCGCGGCGAGGTCCCCGGAGCCGTACCGCTGCGCCACTTCCACCACGCCGACTGCGGCACCGAACTCGGCCCGTACGGCGACTGCCCCTCCTGCCGCATCCCCGTGCCGCTCGCCGACGTCGAGATGCGGCCCGGCGCCGGGCTCGACCCGGACCCCGCCGACCCCGTCAGCCGCGCCCTCCTCCGGCCCCGCCGCCTCCTTGTCCCCCTGGAGCACGCGAGTTCCTGAAGGACTGCGGGAACTTCCGCGCCTTCCCGTGCGTCCTCACCCTGAGACATGCAGATGAGGGAGTCGGAGAGAGTGAGAGGAGGTGGCGGGATGACCATCAGGGCCCTGGTCCTGCGCCTCGTCGCGCCCCTGTTCTTCCTGCTCGCCCTCGCCGACCTGCTCCTCTCCGACGGTGCGAGCCTCTCCGCCGCCGTCGCCCTCGCCGCGACCGGCGTCGTCTGCGCCCTCTTCGGAGCCCGTACGGCCCCGGCCGTGCAGCCCACCGCCGTCCGCACCGCCATACGCGACCGCGAGCGGCGCACCGCCTTCCTGCCCCAGCGCGACCCCGACGCCGCAGGACGCCGCAGACCCCGCGCTCCCGGCCGTCTCCTCCCGACGGCCGCGTAGGGAGCCCGTACCGCCGTACCCGTACAGCCCGTACCTGTACGGCCCGTACTCGTACAGTCAGTACCTGCACAGCCGGTACTCGTACAGTCAGTACCCGTACACCCGCACCCGTGCAGCGAGCACCTCTCGCGGATCCGTCATGCCGAATTCCCGCATCCCCGGCACGACGAGACCCCACGGAGGGCTCCCTTGAACGTCTTCGCTTCCCTGGTCGAGCGGCTCGCCGACCTGCTCCAGCCGCTCTTCGCCACCACCGCCACCGCCGCCGCGATCATCCTCTTCACCCTGCTCGTACGGCTCGCGATCCACCCGCTCTCCCGGGCCGCCGCCCGCGGCCAGAAGGCCCGCACCCGGCTCGCCCCGCAGCTCGCCGCGCTCCGCAAGAAGCACGCCAAGAACCCCGAGCGGCTCCAGAAGGCGATCATGGAGCTGCACGCCGAGGAGAAGGTCTCGCCGCTCGCCGGCTGTCTGCCGAGCCTGCTCCAGGCGCCCGCGTTCTTCCTGATGTTCCACCTCTTCTCCAGCGGGCGGATGACCGGGCACAGCCTCTTCGCCGCCCCGCTCGGCGACCACTACGCCGACGCCCTCGCCCACGGCGGCGTCCTCGGCCCGGCCGGCCTGGTCTACCTCGTGCTCTTCGCGATCGTCGCCGCCGTCGCCACGTACAACTACGTGCGGGCGAAGCGCCAGCAGGCCCTCGCCCCGGCCGTCGACTCCGGCCAGCCGGGCGCCGCGCTCGCCGCCGGGATGGCCCGCTACCTGCCGCTGCTCTCCTTCGCGACCCTGATCTCCGTCGCCGTCGTCCCGCTGGCCGCCGCGCTCTACATCGTGACCAGCACCACCTGGACCGCCGTCGAGCGGGCCTTCCTCTACCGGGACATGCCTCAGGCAGCCCTGGTTACTCCCGCGTAAGGGTCCAGTGTGTGAACGGGGTCTTGCAGACCGACCTCTTCTCTTGGAGGATCGACCAATCCTCCGATGGCCGCACTCCATCGGCCGGGGCACCCTCAGGGCCCTTCCCGGGCCCACCTCGACCACAGGGAGAAGACCATGAAGCTGCTGCGTGTCGGCCCGGCGGGAGCCGAGCGTCCCGCCCTGCTCGACCAGGACGGAACGCTCCGCGACCTGTCCGCCCTCGTCGACGACATCGACGGCAGTCTGCTCGCCGACGCCTCCGCCCTCGACCGCATCCGTGGCGCGGCGGCCGCCGGGGTGCTGCCCGCGCTCGACGCCACCGGACTGCGCGTCGGCCCGCCGGTCGCCCGGATCGGCAAGGTCGTGTGCATCGGGCTGAACTACCACGGGCACGCCACCGAGACCGGTCAGGCCACCCCCGCCGAGCCCGTCGTCTTCCTCAAGGCCGCCGACACCGTCGTCGGCCCGGACGACACCGTGCTCGTACCCCGCGGCTCGGTGAAGACCGACTGGGAGGTGGAGCTCGCGATCGTCATCGGCCGCACCGCCCGCTACCTGGAGACCGACGAGCAGGCCCTCGCGCACGTCGCCGGGTACGCCGTCGCCCACGACGTCTCCGAGCGCGAGTTCCAGATCGAGCGCGGCGGCACCTGGGACAAGGGCAAGAACTGCGAGACCTTCAACCCGCTCGGCCCCTGGCTCGTCACCGCCGACGAGGTGCCCGACCCGCAGGACCTCGGCCTGAAGCTGTGGGTCAACGGCGAGCTCAAGCAGGACGGCCATACCTCGGACCAGATCTTCCCGGTCGCGGAAGTCGTCCGGTACGTCAGCCGGTTCATGACCCTCTACCCCGGCGACATCATCAACACCGGTACGCCCGCGGGCGTCGCCATGGGGCAGCCGGAGCCCAAGCCGTACCTGCGCCCCGGTGACGTGGTCGAGCTGGAGGTCGAGGGCCTCGGCCGGCAGCGGCAGGAGCTCAAAGGCGCCTGACGGAAGAGGCGCGAGGTCACCGGTGCCTGACGGCAGGGGTCGGTGACCTGTGCCTGACCGCATGGGTACGAAGGGGGCGGCGTTCCGCGTGGAGCGTCGCCCGGCGGCCCAGGCCCCGGAAAGCCGGGCTGAGCGGTTGTTACAGGGAGACCACGCGGCCCTCGCGGGCGGAGGTCCGAGCCGCCTCCAGGACGTCGAGGGCGTCGGCCGCCTCGAGCGCGGTGACCGGGTTCGCGCCGGTGCCGCGCACCGCGGCGGCGACGGCCGCGTAGTACGCCGGGTAGTCGCCGGGCAGCGACTCCACCGGTGTGCCGCCGCCCGTCAGCGGCGACTCCCCGGATCCGATCCGGCCCCAGAGCCCCTCGGGCTCGGCGCCCCAGACAGTGCCGCTCCCGGGCCGCAGGCCCGCGCGGAGGTCGGCCTCCTGGGGGTCGAGCCCGTACTTCACGAAGCCCGCGCGCTGCCCGAGCACCCGGAAACGGGGGCCCAGCTGGGCGGTGGTGGCGCTCACGTACAGATGGGAGCGGACCCCGTTCGCGTGGGTGAGCGCGAGGAACGTGTCGTCGTCGGCCTCGGCACCCGGCCGGCGCACGTCCGACTCGGCGTACACCGAGACGACCGGGCCGAAGAGCACGAGGGCCTGGTCGACGACGTGGCTGCCCAGGTCGTACAGGAGCCCGCCGATCTCCTCGGGCGCGCCGGACTCGCGCCAGCCGCCCTTGAGCTGCGGCCGCCACCGCTCGAAGCGGGACTCGAAGCGCTGGACTTCGCCGAGCGTGCCCTCGTCGAGGAGCCGGCGCAGGGTGCGGAAGTCGCTGTCCCAGCGGCGGTTCTGGAAGACCGAGAGCAGCAGGCCGCGCTCCTCGGCGAGGGCGGCGAGCGCGCGGGCCTCGGCGGCGGTCCCGGCGAGCGGCTTGTCGACGACGACCGGGAGGCCGGCCTCCAGAGCGGCCGCGGCGACGGCGACGTGCGTCTTGTTGGGGGAGGCGACGACGATCAGGTCCAGCTCCTCCGCGCCCCGCTCCCACAGCTCCTCGGGGCGGGCGGCGACCCGGACGCCGGGGTGGGCGGCGCGGGCCTCGGCGGCCCGCTCGGGGTTGCCGGTGGTGACGGCGGCGAGGACGAGGTCCTCGGAGGCGGCGATCAGCGGGGCGTGGAAGACGGAGCCCGCGAGGCCGTAGCCGACGAGTCCGACGCGGAGCGGGGTGCGGGGGTCGGTGCTGCCAGTCATGGATTCCACTTAAGCAACGCTGTTGCCAAAGTGCAAGCGACCGCCACAATGGGGGAGTGAGGAAAGACCTGGTGGGAGTGAACGTGCCGGCCCTGCGCAGCCACAACGCGGCGCTCGTGCTCGATCTGCTGCGCACGGCGGGGGAGACCGGGATCAGCCGCCTGGAGGTGGCCGAGCGGACCGGGCTCACCCCACAGGCCGTCAGCAAGATCACCGCGCGGCTCCGCACCGAGGGCCTCGCCGCGGAGGCCGGCCACCGCGCCTCGACCGGAGGCAAGCCCCGTACGGTCCTGCGCCTGGTGCCCTCCGCCGCGTACGCCGTCGGGGTCCACCTCGACCGCGACGAGCTCACGGCCCTCCTGACCGACCTCGCAGGCACGGCCCTGGCGGTGCGCCGCCGCCCCGTGGACCTGGGCGCGGGGGCGGGGCCGGTCCTGGACGCGGTGACGGAGGAGGTACGGGCGCTCCTTGACGGGTTCCCGCCGGGCGGGAGCGCACGGGAAGCGGCTCCGGCGCCCGGAGAGGTCCCGGCCCCCGGGACCCTCCTCGGCGTCGGGGTCGCCATGCCCGGCCCCCTCGACCACCGGGCCGGGGTGCCGGGCCGCGTCACCGGCTTCCCCGAGTGGGCCGGGCATCCCGTACGGGACCAGCTGGCAGCGCGCCTCGGGCTGCCCGTCGTCCTCGACAAGGACACCAACGCCGCCGCCCTCGGCCTCGCCCTGCGCCCCGCCGCCCCCGGCTCCTTCGCCTACGTCCACCTCGGTACGGGGCTCGGCGCCGGCCTCGTCCTCGGCGGCGCGCCCCTGCGCGGGGACAGGACCGGGGCGGGCGAGCTCGGCCACCAGACCGTCCAGCTCGACGGACCGCCGTGCGGCTGCGGCGGGCGCGGCTGCCTGGAGGTGCTGTGCCTGGCGGCCGTCGCGCGCGGCGAACTCGCCGAGGCCGCGCGGATCCTGGGCACGGGCGCGGCCAACCTCGTCCGGCTCCTCGACATCGACCAGGTCCTCCTGGGCGGCCGGGTGGTGCTCGCCGCGCCCGACGTCTTCGCAGAGGGGGTACGGGAGGTCCTGGGCGGCCTCGGCCTCCCGGTCCCGGTGGACCTCGCGACGGGGCGGGACGCGGTGGCGGAGGGCGCGGCGTGGCTGACCCTGGCCCCGGTCTTCGGGAAGTGACCGGCGCCCCGGTCTTCGGGAAGTGACCGGCGCCCCGGCCTTCCGGGAGGACCGGCACCCCGGCCCTCCCGAAGTGAGCGGCGCCCCGGTCTTCGGGAAGTGAGCGGCGCCCCGGTCTTCGGGAAGTGACCGGCGCCCCGGCCTTCCGGAAGGACCGGCACCCCGGCCCTCCCGAAGTGAGCGGCGCCCCGGTCTTCGGGAAGTGAGTCGACGCACCGGTCAGCGGGAAGCCGCCGAAGGCTTTCCGATCATCGGAAAGTAGGCCGATAGGGCGGATTCGTCGGTCCCAACGGGCGTCCCCCCGGTGTCGCTGCCCCACCCGCCCCCTCCCGCATGGCAGCGTCGCCGCCGTCCCCGTGCCCGCGAGCAGGAAGGCCCCGTCCCATGGCCCCCGCCCCCCTGCGCCTCTGCGGTGTCCGCACCGCGACCGTGGCCGCCGCAGCGGCGGCGGCGACGGTGACCATCGCCGCCCCGGCCCCCGCCGCCCCCGCCCCCGATCCGTCCGCCCCCTCCTGCGGCACCCCCGCCGACGGCAGCTTCCCGCTGGACACCCGGATCCACGGCGGACCGGCCGACTATCCGGCGGGCGGCCCCTTCCAGGCCTGGAAGCTCGACCTCACCAACACGACCGACGCCCCCTGCTCCGACGTCCACCCGGTGCTCGTCCTCACCGACCGGGACCGGGCCCTGCGCCCGGAGCAGATCCGGTTCGAGTTCTACGACGCCGGGTCGGCCCGCTGGCGCCCGGTGGCCTTCGAGGCGACCGACGAGGCCGAGAACGTGGGCGCGTTCACGGGCTTCGGCGGCTTCGCGGTGCCCGCGGGCCGGACCCTCACCGTGCCCGTACGCCTGACGTTCGAGGCGGAGACGGCACCCGACGAAGTCGTGGTCAACGCGGCCGTCGTGCAGCGCCAGGGCGAGGACGGCGACTGGGTCGGCGAGTCCGGCGACTACCGCCTGACGGTGGGCCCCGCCGCGCCGCGCCCTCCTGACGCGACCGCCCCGGCCGACCCCTCGGCACCGCCCCGCAGTACGCCCCGCCCGCCGGCCCCGACCGCCCCCGCCATCGGGGGCGCCGAGGACCCCGCCGACACCGAAGGGGACGCCGAACAGGACCCCGAACTCGCCAGTACGGGACGGGAGTCCGAGCTGTACGCACGGGTCCTCGCCCCGCTCGCCGCCGGCCTCGTCCTGCTCGGCGCCGTCCTCCTCGGGGTCGCCCGGCGCCGCCGGCACCGCTGAGTCATGCTCCGTACACCTTCCCGTTCATCCCCGTCTGCGACCATCCCCGGATGAACTACCAGACCAGCCCCGGCGCCCCCGTCCGCTCCGGCATCCCCGAGCACGGCCGCGTCCCCAAGTACTACGCCGTCAAGGCGAAGATCGCCCTGATGGTCGACGAGTTGGGGGAGGGCGGGCTGCTGCCCACCGAGCGCGATCTCGCCGTCCGGTACGAGGTGTCCCGCGAGACCGTCCGGCAGGCGCTGCGCGAACTCCTCCTGGAGGGGCGGCTGCGCCGCCAGGGCCGGGGAACGGTCGTCGCGGGCCCCAAGCTGGAGCAGCCCCTCTCGCTCGCCAGCTACACGGAGGGCGTGCGCCGCCAGGGCCGCCGCCCCGGCCGCAGCCTGATCTCGCTCGACCGTTTCCCCTGCCCGGAGGCGCTCGCCCCCGAGGTCGGCGCCGAACGCGGCGAGCCCGTCTGGCACATGGAGCGCGTGCTCCTCGCGGACGACGAGCGGGTCGGTCTCGAGAGCACGTACGTCTCCGAGGCCCGCGCCCCGCACCTGGACACCGAGTTCGACCCGGACTCCTCCTTCTACGCCTACCTCCACGACCGGCTCGGCATCTCCTTCGGCGACGCCGACGAGCGCATCGAGACCGTCCTCGCCACCCCGCGCGAGGCCCTGCTCGTCGGTACGCCGCCGGCGCTGCCGATGCTGCTGCTCCACCGTGTCTCCCGGGACACCTCGGGGCGGCCCCTGGAGCGGGTCCGCACGCTCTACCGGGGGGACCGGTTCAGCTTCACCACCCATCTGGGGCGGCAGAACTGATCACACATGAGATAACGGAGCGGTAACGGGTCTGGTCCAAGCTTGTCGGTCCGTTCACCGTCCCGTCGTCCGCCGGATCCGTCCGGTCCACCCACCGCCGCGACCGTCGTCGTCATGAAGGTGATCGTCGTAGGAGCCGGCGTGGTGGGAACCATGCACGCCTGGCAGGCAATAGAGCGCGGCCACGAGGTCGTACACATCGAGCGCGAGGCCGAGGCGCGCGGAGCGTCCCTCCGCAACTTCGGCCAGATCTGGGTGAGCGGACGGGCGGGCGGGGAGGAGCTCGACACCGCCCTGCGCGCCCGCGAACTCTGGGAGGGCATCGGCGCCCGCGTCCCCGGCCTCGGCTTCCGGGCCATCGGCTCCCTCACCCCCGTACGGAACGAGCTCGAACTCGCCGTCGCCGAGGCCGCCGTGGCCCGCCCCGACGCCGCCTCCCGCGGCTACAAGCTGCTGACGGCCGCCGAGGCCCGTGCGGTCAACCCGGCCCTCCGGGGAGCGTTTGAAAAGGGAGGGGCCGAGGCCGCCCTGTGGTGCGAGCGGGACGCGGCCGTCGAACCGCGCCTCGCCCAGCTCGCCCTCCGCGAGGCCCTCCTCGCCACCGGCCGCTACACGTTCCTCCCGAACCGCGAGGTCCGGGACGTCGTCGGCGAGAACTCCGTCCGCGACGACCGCGGCGAGACCCACACCGGCGACGCCGTCGTCCTGTGCACCGGCGCCTGGCTCTCCGGCCTCGTCCGCGAGGTCGCCGGCGAGATACCCGTCCGCCGCGTCCGGCTCCAGATGATGCAGACCGCGCCCCTCGGCGAGCCGCTCACCACCTCCGTCGCCGACGCCGACTCCTTCCGCTACTACCCGGCGTACGCGTCCCCCGCCCTCGACGCCCTCAACGAGAACCAGGCACAGGACCCGACCGCCGCCGCCCACAAGATGCAGCTGCTCATGGTGCAGCGGCTCGACGGCGGACTGACCATCGGCGACACCCACGAGTACGAGCACCCCTTCGCCTTCGACACCCTCGAAGACCCCTACGAGCACCTCACCCGCGTCGTCGAGTCCTTCCTCGGCCGCCCGCTGCCGAAGATCCGGCGCCGCTGGGCCGGGGTGTACGCGCAGTGCGTCGACACCAGCCGGGTCGTGCACCGCCAGCGGGTCCGCGACGGCGTCTGGCTGGTGACCGGACCCGGCGGCCGCGGCATGACCTGCTCGCCCGCCATCGCCGAGACGACCGCGAACGAACTGGGCTGGTGAAGCAGATGACCGACATGAACCTCGTCGTACTCGACATGGCCGGCACCACCGTCGCCGACGGCGGCCTCGTCGAGCAGGCCTTCACGGCCGCCGCCGAACGCCTCGGCGAAGACCCGGCCACGATGATCGACTACGTCCGCGCCACCATGGGCGAGTCCAAGATCTCCGTCTTCCGCCACCTCTTCGGCGGCGACGAGACCCGCGCCCAGGAGGCCAACCTCGCCTTCGAGGCGGCGTACGGAGAGCTGGTCGCCGACGGCCTGATCGCCCCCGTCCCCGGGGCCGCCGAGGCGATCGCCCGACTGAAGGACCAGGGCCGGACCGTCGTCCTCACCACCGGCTTCGCCCGCGTCACCCAGGACGCCATCCTCGACGCCCTCGGCTGGCGGGACCTCGTCGAACTGACCCTCTGCCCGGCCGACGCGGGCGGCCGGGGCCGCCCCTACCCGGACATGGTCCTCGCCGCCCTCCTCCGTACCGGAGCCGTCGACGACGTCCGCCGGATCGCGGTCGCCGGCGACACCTCGTACGACATGCTCAGCGGCGTCCGCTCCGGCGCCGGGATCGTCGCGGGCGTCCTCACGGGCGCGCACGACGAGACCGCGCTCAAGGAGCACGGCGCCACGCACGTCCTCTCCTCGGTCGCGGAACTCCCGTCCCTGATAGGGGCGTACGAGGCATGACCAGCGGCATCCGCTTCGACGGCGTCACCGTCACGTACGGGAGCAACACCGTCCTCGACTCCCTCGACCTGACCGTCGAGCCCGGCGAGGTCATGGCCCTCCTCGGGCCCTCCGGCTCCGGCAAGACGACCGCCCTGCGGGCCGTCGCCGGATTCGTCCGGCCGGCCTCCGGGCGGGTGCTCATCGGCGACCGCGACGTCACCGCGCTCCCGCCGTACAAGCGGGGCATCGGCATGGTCGTCCAGCAGTACGCCCTCTTCCCCCACCTCAGGGTGGACGCCAACGTCGCGTTCGGCCTCAAGGCCCAGAAGGTGCCGAAGAGCGAGATTCCGGGGCGGGTCGCCGAGGCCCTGGAGATGACTGGCATGGCCGCCTACGCCCAGCGCTACCCCCGGGAGCTCTCCGGCGGGCAGCAGCAGCGCGTCGCCATCGCCCGCGCGCTCGCCATCCGCCCGAACGTGCTCCTCCTCGACGAACCCCTCTCGGCGCTCGACGCCCAGCTGCGCTCCGGGATGCTCGCCGAACTGGCCCGGCTCCACCGCGAACTCCCCGACGTGTCGATCCTGTACGTCACCCACGACCAGGTCGAGGCGCTGACCCTGGCCGACCGGATCGCCGTCATGGACAGGGCGCGGCTCCAGGACTGCGGCACGCCGCAGGAGCTGTACCGGCGTCCCCGTACGGAGTTCACGGCATCGTTCGTCGGCAACGCGAACCTGCTGCCGGTGACGGTGGAGGAGAAGGGGGCCACCTTCGAGGGCGTCACCCTCGACGTCCCCGTCTCCGAGGCCGCGCCCGGCTCCACCGCCACCCTCTGCGTCCGCCCCCATCTCGTCGGGCTCGGCCCCGGGCCCAACGCCCTCAGCGGCCGGATCACCGAGGTCCAGTGGCGCGGGTCCACCCACCGGCTGTACGTGGAAGTCGGCGGGCATCGCGTCAAGGCGGACGTACGGGAGCTGCGGGAGACACCTCCGCTGGGGGCCGAGGTCACTGTGCACTTCGCGCCCGAGGACGCGGTGCTGCTGGCAGCTGGGGTGACCGATGGCTAGTCCTGGCACAGGTCTCTTGGAAAGGCGGCCCGCACCGGGGGTTGTGCCCACCCTCCCCCAGACTCCGTCCGGGAGGGACCCCCACGCCCCGGCGGAACGTATGCCCACAACGGTCCTGTGGTCCCTACCCCCCGTCCTCGTCCTCGCCCTCGTCTTTCTCTACCCCCTCGCCCTCGTCGTCCAGGAGTCCCTCGCCCCCGGTGCGTACGCCGAGGTCTTCGCCTCCGCCTCCTTCCGTGAGGCGCTCGTCACCACCGTGTGGCTGGCCGTCGCCGCCACCGTCGGGTGTCTCGTCCTCGGCTTCGTCCTCGCGCTGGTGATCGCGTTCGTGCCCTTCCCCGGCGGGAAGGCGGTGTCGAAGTTCATCGACGTCTTCCTCTCCTTCCCGTCCTTCCTGATCACGCTCGCCCTGCTGTTCCTCTACGGCACGGTCGGCATGGCCAACGGGATCTGGACCGACGTCACCGGCGACCCGGCAGGACCCTTCCGGTTCCTCACCACCCCGTGGGGCGTCCTCCTCGCCGAGATCACGTACTTCACCCCGTTCGTGATGCGCCCGCTCCTCGCCGCGTTCTCGCAGATGGAGACCGCCCAGCTGGAGGTGGCGTCCTCGCTCGGCGCCCGGCCGCTGCGGATCGTCCGGCAGGTGATCCTGCCCGAGGCGCTGCCCGCGCTCGCCGCCGGCGGCAGCCTCGTCCTCGTCATGTGCCTCAACGAGTTCGGGATCGTCCTCTTCACCGGGGCCAAGGGCGTCACGACCCTCCCGATGCTCGTCTACAGCAAGGCGATCCTCGAATCCGACTACGCCGCCGCCTGCGTCGTCGCCGTCGTCAACGTCGCGCTCTCGGTCGGCCTCTACGTCCTCTACCGGGGGGTGAGCCGCCGTGCTGGTGCATAGCCGTACCGGAAAGTGGACGGCCTGGGCCCTG
This sequence comes from Streptomyces sp. NPDC044003, assembly GCF_056435185.1. Lineage (NCBI taxonomy): Bacteria > Bacillati > Actinomycetota > Actinomycetes > Kitasatosporales > Streptomycetaceae > Streptomyces > Streptomyces sp. NPDC044003. The sequence continues at coordinate 163,905 of NZ_JBWKFA010000002.1, forward strand.
TTCGCGGTCCTCTTCGTCCCGCTCTTCGCACTGCCCCTCCTCGTCATCCTCGCCGCCTCGTTCTCCACGCACTGGTCCGGCGCCTTCCCCTCCGGACCCACCACCGCCCACTACACGGCGGCCGCCCGGGGCGAGTCCCTCCAGGCGCTCACCACCAGCCTGGTCACGGCCGTCACCGCGAGCGTGATCGCGCTGACCGTCGGCACCTGGGCCGCGCTCGCCGCGGCCGCCCTCGGCAGGAAGGGCAAGCGGCTCCTCGACGCCCTGTTCATGCTGCCGGTCGCCGTCCCGTCCGTGGTCGTCGGCCTCGCGGTCCTCGTCGCCTTCTCGCAGCCGCCGCTGCTCCTCAACGGCACCCGCTGGATCGTGATCCTCGCGCACACCGTCCTCGTCACGGCGTTCGCCCACCAGTCGGTCTCGGCCGCCATCCGGCGCCTGGACCCGATGTACGAGCAGGCGGCGGCCAGCCTCGGCGCCCGCCCCTCGTACGTCCTGCTCCGGGTGAAGCTCCCGCTCCTGCTGCCGTCCCTGAACGCGGCCGCCGGGCTCTGCTTCGCCCTGTCCATGGGAGAGCTCAGCGCCACGATGATGCTCTACCCGCCGGACTGGACCCCGCTGCCGGTGCTCATCTTCACCGCCACCGACCGGGGCTCCCTGTTCACCGGCTCGGCGCTCGCCGTGGTCCTGATGGCCGCGACCCTGCTGGCGCTCCTCGCCGTCTCCCGTATCCGTACCAAAGCCTCGTACCGCTAGTACTGCTAGGAGAGAACAACGTGATGCGTACGTACGCCAAGCCGGTCGCCGCCGTCACCGGCGCCCTCGTCCTCGCCGCCACGCTCACCGCCTGCGACGGCTCCTCCGCCGCCTCCGACGAGAAGGTCGTCACCGTCTACAGCGCCGACGGTCTCAAGGGCGAGGCGGGCGACGGCTGGTACGACAAGGTCTTCGCCGACTTCGAGAAGCAGACCGGCATCAAGGTCAAGTACGTCGAGGGCGGCTCCGGCGAGATGGTGCAGCGCGCCCTCCGCGAGAAGTCCAACACCCAGGCCGACGTCCTCGTCACCCTGCCGCCCTTCATCCAGCAGGCCGGCTCCAAGGGCCTGCTCCAGTCGTACGAGCCGAAGGGTGCCGACCAGGTCAACGGCGGCGACAAGTCCGGCGACGGCACCTGGACCTCCGTCGTCAACAACTACTTCGGCTTCGTCCACAACAAGAAGGAGCTCCCCGCGGCCCCGAAGACCTGGGAGGAGCTGCTCGACGCCAAGTACAAGGACAAGCTGCAGTACTCCACCCCCGGCGTCGCGGGCGACGGCACCGCCGTCCTCATCAAGGCGATGCACGACTTCGGCGGCAAGGAGCCGGCGATGGAGTACCTGAAGAAGCTCCAGGCCAACAACGTCGGCCCGTCCTCCTCCACCTCCAAGCTCGCCCCCAAGGTGGACAAGGGCGAACTCCTCGTCGCCAACGGCGATGTCCAGATGAACTTCGCCCAGGCCAAGTCCATGCCGAACCTCGGCATCTGGTTCCCCGCGAAGGACGGCGGCAGGCCCACGACCTTCGCCCTGCCGTACGCCGCAGGTCTGGTGAACAAGGCCCCGCACACCGAGAACGGCAAGAAGCTCCTCGACTTCATGCTGAGCGAGGGCGCCCAGCGCGAGGTCAGCGCGATCGGCGGCGGCTTCCCGGCCCGCAAGGACGTCAAGGCCACCGACGCCAACGCCATCGAACTGGCCAAGCTGATGGAGGGCGTCGAGGTCTTCGAGCCGGACTGGGCCGACATCGACAAGAACCTCGCGGCGTACGTCGACGCGTGGAAGTCCGCGACCGGAAGCTAAGAGTTCACCTCGCGCCTCTGGAAAGCCTCCGAACATCGCGGAAAGATAACGGGTACGGACCAACGCCCCTGAGTAATCAGGGGCGTTGGTGCGTCCCGTCAACTTCCACGGAGGACTCCGACATGCCGATCCACGGCATCTCCCGCCGCACCGTGCTCGCCGCCGCCGGTGCCACCGCGGCCGTCGCCGCCACCGGACTCGCCACCGCCCCCGCCGCCCAGGCCGCCGTCACCGCCCCGACGCTCCCGAACGGCACCAGCCAGGACAAGGTGCTCTTCGTCGGCATGGACGGTCTGCGGTACGACCGGATCGACGCCGCCAAGGCCCCCACCCTCAAGTCCCTGATGGCGAACGGCACCTACGGCCGCTCCCTGCTCTACGCCAACCCGATGGCCGGGACCCTGTCCGGCCCCGGCTGGTCGACGATCTCCACCGGTGTCTGGCCCGACAAGCACGGCGTGAAGGACAACACCTTCACCGGCAAGAACTACGGCCGGTACCCCGGCTTCCTCGCCCGCCTGAACCAGGTCCGCCCCGAGCTCTCGCTCTTCGCCGCCGTCGACTGGCCCGAGCTCGACACCCACGGCACCGTCACCCCCGGCGCCGACGCCAAGCTCGTCTACAACAACGACTACGCGGTCAACGACCTCACGATCACCGACATCACCGAGGACGTCCTCCGCAACCAGAACCCCGACGTCCTCTTCGTCTACTTCGGCGAGACCGACGAGATCGGCCACAACTACGGCGCCGCAAGCCAGAAGTACCTCGACGCCATCGACGTCCAGGACGGCTACCTCGGCCGCCTGCTCGCCGCGATCCAGGCCCGGCCGACCTACGCCACCGAGCGCTGGACCGTCGTCGTCGCCACCGACCACGGCCACACCGACGCCGGCGGCCACGGCGGCTCCACCATCGAGGAGCGGCGCACCTTCGTCCTCGCCCAGGGCCCCGGCATCGCCGCGGGAGCCCGCCCCATCGACACCCGGCTCGTCGACGTCGCCGCCACCGTCTTCCACCAGCTCGGCATCGTCCCCGACCCGTCCTGGGGCCTCGACGGCAAGCCGATACAGGAGCGGTCCACCGACCCCTTCGACACCCTCTACCCGTCCCTGTCAGGCCGCGTCGACGAGACCGGCATCCCCGCCGGGATCCTCGGCTTCACCCACACCGCGCCGAGCGGCTGGTCCGTCATCAACAACGCGATGGGCACCGGCGGCATGACCGAGTGGCGCGGCTGGTCCTTCGCCACGGACGAGTTCTGGTCCCGCGCGCAGCGCGACCAGTCCCGCGAGCTCAACGTCCGCGCCCGGGGCGTGTTCGCCGTCGCCGACTCCGACGAGTGGGCCGACAAGTCCTTCTCCGGTACGTACGACTCGACCCTGGTCACGCCCGCGTACGCCGTCTCCGGCGCGAGCACCGTCACGCTCGACTTCACCACCTTCTACCGCCAGGAGGGCAGCCAGACCGCCCAGGTCCAGGCGGTCTTCAACGGCGGCACCCCGACGCTCGTCAGGAGCTACACCGCCGACGTCGTCTCCCAGCCCCAGTCGCTCACGGTCGCGGTCCCCGCCGGCGCCTCCAGCGTGAGCTTCCGCTTCCGCTACACCGGCTCCAACAACTGGTACTGGACGATCGACGGGGTCAAGATCAGCGCATCCTGACTACCCTGGGGGCGTCGCCACAGCGCTGTCGCGGCGCCCCCAGCACACCGCACGTTTTGTACGGCAGGAGTCCCGCACCCATGGCAGAGCGCAAGCCGATCGAATCCTGGCTGACCGACATGGACGGCGTCCTCATCCACGAGGGCGTGCCGATCCCCGGCGCCGACGCGTTCATCAAGAAGCTGCGGGAGACCGGGAAGCCCTTCCTGGTCCTCACCAACAACTCGATCTACACCGCCCGCGACCTGCACGCCCGCCTCGCCCGCATGGGCCTCGAAGTCCCCGTCGAGAACATCTGGACCTCGGCGCTCGCCACCGCCAAGTTCCTCGACGACCAGCGCCCGGGCGGCACCGCGTACGTGATCGGCGAGGCGGGCCTCACCACCGCGCTCCACGACATCGGCTACGTCCTCACCGACCACGACCCGGACTACGTGGTGCTCGGCGAGACCCGTACGTACTCCTTCGAGGCGATGACCAAGGCCGTCCGCCTCATCAACGCCGGCGCCCGCTTCATCTGCACCAACCCCGACGAGACCGGCCCCTCCCTGGAGGGCCCGCTCCCGGCCACCGGCTCCGTCGCCGCCCTCATCACGAAGGCCACCGGCAAGGAGCCGTACTTCGCGGGCAAGCCGAACCCGCTCATGATGCGGACCGGCCTCAACGCGATCGGCGCCCACTCCGAGTCCAGCGCGATGATCGGCGACCGGATGGACACCGACATCCTGGCCGGTCTGGAGGCGGGCATGCAGACCTTCCTGGTGCTGACCGGTCTGACGACGCAGGCGGAGATCGACCGCTTCCCGTTCCGGCCGTCGAAGATCGTCCAGTCCATCGCGGACATCGTCGACCGCGTGTAAGGGGCGCTCCGGGACGTCCCCTGCCGTCCCCTGCGGATGCGAGAAGCGCGGATCCGGGTGACCCTGCCAGTATCAGGAGGTCACGATGCGTTCAGCTCCCATTGCTCTCCGTGCCGCTGGGGCGGCCGTGGTGCTCGTACTGGCACAGGCGGCCGGCGGCGCGTACGCCCACGACGGGGTGACGGCCACCGTCACCCCTTCCACCGCCTCGCCCGGCGCCGACGTCGACGTCCGCGTCCAGGGCTGCAAGGGAACGACGGGCGCCGCCAAGTCCCCGGCGTTCGTCGCCGACGCGGAGCTGACCGGCCGGGACGGCGGGGGCAACCCCCTGTTCGGCGACACCACCGTCCGGTCCGACCTCCGGGACGGTACGTACAAGGTCAGCGTGACCTGCGACGGCCACGACCACCGGGCCGTCGGCACCGTGCAGATCCGGCACCACCAGGAGCCCACCCACCGGCCCACGCACCACGCCACCCCGGTGGCCCCGGTCCGCGCCGGCGGGGGAGGCACCGCCGCCTTCGCCGCACCGGCGGCCCCCGGCGTCGCCCAGACCACCTCCGAGAGCGGCCTCGGCACCCCGTACACCCTGCTCGGCCTCGGCATGGCCGCGATCGCCGCCGTGGCGGTCGCCTTCCGCAGCTCCCGCCGCCGCACCGGTCCGGGTACCGGCGAGGAGTGACCGTGCCGTCCGGAACCCGCCCGGCGGGCACCGGGCGACTCGTCACCGGCGTGGCCTGGGCGGTCCTGCTGTCCGGGCTCTGGCTCTGGGGCCGTGAGGCCACCGACGGCCCCGGCGGCAGCTCCGCGCCGACCACCGGCGACATCGCCGCGGTCGGCCGCCCGCTCGGCGACCCGCTGCCCCCGGCCCGCGACCCGCTGCCGCCCCTCGAACCCCGGCGGATCGACATCCCCTCCCTGGGCATCAGCGCGCCCGTCGTGGCGCGCGGCCTGGACGGCACGGGCGCCATCGATCCGCCGCCCTTCGAGATGCCGCACACCGTGGGCTGGTTCGGTTCCGGCACCCGGCCGGGCGCGGCCGGCGCGGCCCTCCTCGTCGGCCACGTCGACACCGAGACCCGCCGGGCCGTCTTCTACGGCCTGAGCGCGGCCCGCCCCGGCGCGAAGGTCCGCATCACCCGGACGGACGGATCGGTCGCCGAGTTCACCGTCGACGACGTCCAGGTCTTCCCGCGGGACGACTTCGACGCGGGCAAGGTGTACGGCGCCCGCGACCCGCACCGCTCCGAGCTGCGCCTGATCACCTGCGGCGGCACCTTCGACCGGGCGGCGGGGACGTACACGGCGAACGTGGTGGTGTCGGCGTACCTGACGGGCGCGGGCTGAGCGCCCTCACCGGACGGGACCGGACCGGACAGGGCTGGACAGGACGGGACGGGGCTGGACAGGACGGGACTGAACCGGGCCGCGGTCGGCGGGGGCGCGTCCCGTGCCGCCGCCGACCGGGCCGGTCCTCGACCGCGGGGCTCACGGGCCGCGGGAGGAGCCCGGTGCCGCCGCGGGAGGTCGGGGTTCCGCACACTGTAGAGGCCCCGCCCTCGCCCGGCCCAGGGATGCGGCGTAACTGGCCGACAGCGCACGGTAGTTGAGGCGATACGACCCGGAGAAAGACCAAGACCCCCTCACCATCGGTGAGGGGGTCTTGACTCTGCGTGCGCCGCCAGGGACTCGAACCCCGGACCCGCTGATTAAGAGTCAGCTGCTCTAACCAACTGAGCTAGCGGCGCCTGCTGACAAAGAGAACTCTACCTGACGTGAGGGGGTGCCCCTGACCAATACCGGTCGCCTCCGGCCTGTCGGATGGTCGTATCAGGCCTTCGATCCGTCAAAATGCGATTTGTCCAGACAGTTGAGACACTGACGCCCGAAACAAGGGTCAAAAAGATCTTGACGAGTGTGGAGGGGAATCGCATGAGCGTGCCGGTCTTCGAGGAGTTCGAACCCGCGGCCGACTGCGGCTGCCCGGGCTGCGCCCGGCAGCGGCGCGACCTCGCCCTGGGTCTGCCCGTCCGCGCGGGCGGCCACCCGGCGGCGCACGGCGCCCGCCGCGCGCTGGTCCTGGTGACGGCGGCGGGCGTGGTCCTGGGCGGGGGAGGGGCCGGGGTGGCGACGGCCCTCACCGGCCCGGGCCCACTGGCCCCGGCGGACCCGGGCCCACTGGCCCCGGCGGACCCGGGCCCGCAGGCCCCGGTGGACGCGGACCCACAGGCTCCGGTGGACGCGGACCCACAGGCTCCGGTGGACGCGGCCCCGGCGGCCGGGCTGGACACGGCCCCGGCGGCCGGGGTGGACGTGGATCCGGCGGTCCTGCGGGGGCCGGCGGAGCCCGGGACTCCCGTAGCCCCCGTAGCCCCCGCGTCCCCCGACACGTCCTGGCCGGGGGCCGATACCCCGCAGGGCGGGCGGGGGCCGCTGCACGGCGGCGCGCCGGGGCCCGGCTCCGCCCCGGCGCCCGACGCCGTCCCGACGACCAGTCAGATCTCGACGGAGACGCTGCGTCAGACGACCCGCGCGGAGATCATCAACCGGGCCAAGACATGGGTCTCGGCGCAGGTCCCGTACTCGATGGAGCAGTACTGGTCGGACGGGTACCGCCAGGACTGCTCCGGCTACATCTCGATGGCCTGGAACCTGCGCAGCAACGAGTGGACCGGAAGCCTCGACCGCTTCGCCGTACGGATCGACCGCACGGAGCTCCAGCCCGGCGACATCCTGCTGTTCCACAACCCGGCGAACCCGACCCGCGGCTCGCACGTCACGATCTTCGGCGGCTGGACCGACTACACGCACACCTCCTACGTCGCCTACGAGCAGACGAAGCCGAGCACGCGGAAGCAGGCGACGCCGATGGCGTACTGGGAGAACTCCGACCGGTACGTGGCCTACCGCTACAAGGGCGTGGTGAGCGGCGGCACCGGCGGCGGGTCGGAGCCCACGGAGGCGACGCCGTACCCGGGGGCCGGGAAGTTCGGCCCCGGCGCGAACAACGCGTACATCACCCAGCTCGGGAAGCTCCTCGTCGAGCGCGGCGGCAAGAGGTTCTACAGCCAGGGGCCCGGTCCGAGGTGGGGCGAGGCGGACCGCAGGGCGACCGAGGCGTTCCAGCTCGCGCAGGGCTGGAAGGGCAAGGACGCGGACGGCATTCCCGGGCCGCAGACGTGGCGGCTCCTCGTGACCGGCGGGGGCAAGGACATCGGCGGTTCGAGTGGTTCGGGCGGTCCGAGCACGAATGCGACGGGGTTTCCCGGGCGTGGCTACTTCCGTCCGGGGCAATCCAACGCATATGTGGAGAACCTGGGCAAACAACTGGTGAAGCGGGGCTTCGGCAAGCACTACCTGTCGGGACCCGGTCCGCGCTGGACGGAGGCGGACCGCCGCAACGTCGAGGCGTTCCAGCGGGCACAGGGCTGGCGCGGCGGAGCGGCCGACGGCTACCCGGGCCCGGAGACCTGGCGGCGTTTGTTCCGATGACCCCGAGAGCATGAGGTGGACCCGAATGACGGCATCGACCCCGAACCCCGCGGACTCCGGCGCGGCGGCCTCGCGTGACGCGGCCCGCACGGCCAGACGCCTGACGGACGGCACCCTCCCCCGCACGTCCCCACCGACCCCGGAACCCACACGGTCCCCGGCCTCCGACACGAAACCGGAGCGCGAGACGACGCCGGAGACCCCTGCGGTGCCGGGTGCGTCCGCGACGGGTTCCGCGTCGGGTGCGGAGCCGGTGACCCCGGCGGGTGCGGTGGCGGGTACGCCGGGGCCGGCCGCGGCGAGACCTGCGCCCGACGCGGCGGCGTCCGCCTCGCCCGGCCCCGCGTCGGGTGCCTCTGCGGTGCCGGTGTCGGGCACTCCGACGGCCCCGGCGGTGCCCGGGTCCGGCGCGGCCGGGCATGCCTCGGCGGGTTCCGCGTCGGGTACTCCGGCGGCGTCCCCGGTGGTGCCCGGGTCCGGCGTGACCGGTCCCGTCTCGGGTGGTCCCGCGTCCGGTACGGCGCCGGGGGCCCCGGCTGAGTCGGTGTCGGGTACTTCCGGGGCGCTCCCGGGGAGACCTGTGTCCGGTACGGAGCCGGTGACCCGGGCGGGGGCCGCGGCGGGTGCGCCCGGGGCGGCCCCGGTGGTGCCCGCGTCCGGTACGTCGGGGCCCGACGCGGCGGCATCCGCCTCGGCCGGTCCTGCGTCGCGTACGGCACCCGCACCCCCTGCGGTGTCGGTGTCGGCTACTCCGACGGCGTCTCCGGCGCGGCCCGCGCCCGACGCGGCGGCATCCGCCTCGGCCGGTCCTGCGTCGCGTACGGCACCCGCACCCCCTGCGGTGTCGGTGTCGGCTACTCCGACGGCGTCCCCGGCGCGGCCCACGCCCGACGCGGCGGACGCCTCGCCCGGTCCCGCGTCGCGTACGGCACCCGCACCCCCTGCGGTGTCGGTGTCGGCTACTCCGACGGCGTCCCCGGCGCGGCCCGCGCCCGACGCGGCGGCATCCGCCTCGCCCGGTCCCGCGTCGCGTACCGCACCCGCACCCCCTGCGGTGTCGGTGTCGGCTACTCCGACGGCGTCCCCGGCGCGGCCCGCGCCCGACGCGGCGGCA
>NZ_JBWKFA010000002.1:172965-236876 GCF_056435185.1 Streptomyces sp. NPDC044003
GGCATCCGCCTCGCCCGGTCCCGCGTCGCGTACCGCACCGGAGGCCCCTGCGGTGTCGGGTACTTCGACGGCGTCCCCGGCCGTGCCCGGGTTCGGCGTGGCCGGGCCTGCCTCGGCCGGTGCCGTGTCCGGTGCGCAGACGGTGGCCCGGGCGGGGGCCGCGCCCGGCGCAACGCCTCGCCCCTCGGCGGTGGCCGCCTCCCGTACGGGGCCGACCGCGGCTGCGTCCGGTGGGCCTGCGGCTTCGGTCCCGGCGGGCCCCGCGGCCGGTTCGGATGCCGTGCCTTCGACCGGGGCCGGGCCCGGCGCCACTCCGGGTCCCTCGGCGGGGGCCGGCTCCGGCTCGGTGCCGGGTGGGTCCGATACCGGTGCGGCCTCGGGCCGGCCGGCCGGGGCTGCCTCCGGCACCACGACGGGGGGACCGGCCCCCGGTGACGAGACCGCGCTCGACTTCGGGCGGATTCGTGAGGCCCGGGTCGCATCCCTCGCCGTGCCCGTCGCCGGCGTCGTGCGGGTCGCGCGGCGGAAGAACGTGATCGGGTCCGAGACCACCGGCTCCATCCCGGTACACCTGCTCTTCCGGGACGAGCCGGGAAGCCCCGTCGCTGCGGGCGACGACGGGGGCCCCGACACCATCGCCATGGCCGCGCCCACCCCGCCGCCGGCGTCCGCCCGCCGGGCCGCCATCCCCGCCCCGTCGAAGGTCCAGGCCCTGGCCACGCCGGACCCGCAGTCCGCGACCAAGTCGAAGTCCAGGGCGCAGGGCAAGTCCCAGGCCAAGGCGCAGCCCAAGGCGCCGCCCCAGCCCAAGAACGTCTCCCGCCCCGCTCCCACCGCCGACCCCGCTCTCGTCGAGCGGCACGGGCCGGTGCTGCCCGGGTGGGTCGGCGTGGTCGTCGGCGCCCTGGCGGTCGCCTGGTGCGCGGCGGTCGTGTGGTGGACCGGGGCGGTGCCCGCCGAGGCGGCGCGGATGCTGCGGCTGCCGGCGCGCCCGTACAACGGCATCCCTCTCGGACAGTGGGCCCTTCTCGCCCTCGGCGTGGTGCTCGCCCTGTTCTCGCTGGGCGGTCTCGGCCGCGGCCGGGTCGGCTACGCCTGGGTGCTGACCCTGTTCGGCGACTACCGCGGCACGGTCCGCCGTACGGGCCTGCTGTGGGTCAGCCCGCTGCTGCTGCGCCGCCGGGTGGACGTCCGGCTGCGGCACTGGCGCAGTGAGCCGCTGTCGGCGGTGGACGCGAAGGGCACCGCGCTCGACGTGACCGTCCTGGTGGTGTGGCGGGTGCGGGACACGGTCCGGGCGTCGCTCGGGGTCGACGGGCACGAGGACTATCTGCGGGAGCAGGTCGAGGCGGCGATGGCCCGGGTGCTGTCGCAGCTGCCGGCGGACGCGTTCCACGAGGACGCGCCGACGCTGCGGGACGCGGAGGCGGTCGGCGAGGCCCTGACGCGGATGCTGTCGGCGGAGTGCGCCCCGGTCGGCGTGGACGTGTTCTCGGCGCAGCCGACGCGCATCGAGTACGCCCCGGAGGTGGCCGCGGCGATGCGCCGGCGCCGGATCGCGGCGATCGACGCGAAGCACCGGGACAGCGTCCTGACCTCGGTGGTGGACGCGGTGGACGACGTGGTCCACCGGCTGACCAGTCGTGGTCTGGTGGAGCTGGACGACTACGAGCGCAAGGCGCTGGTCAAGGACCTGACGGTGGCGTTCTACACGGGCAGGACGGGGCCGGTCGAGGGCGCCTGAGGGGATGGACAGCGTCAACTTCCGTCCCTACCTTGATACTTGGTCCAGACCAAAAGCAGTCCCCAGGCATCACCCGTACGCGCGCGCACGGCCCCACAGAACTCCCCACGTTCTCCAGGAGCGACAGCATGCGCAACAAGGCACTCGGGGCGGCGGTGGTGGCGCTCGGCATAGCCGGCGCCACCGTCCTCGCCACCGGCACCGCCGGCAGCCATGGTTACACCGACTCGCCGATCAGCCGTCAGAAGCTCTGCGCCAACCGCACCGTGACCAACTGCGGCGACATCCAGTGGGAGCCGCAGTCGGTCGAGGGGCTCAAGGGCTTCCCGGCCGCGGGCCCCGCCGACGGGAAGATCTGCGCCGGCGGGAACTCCCGCTTCGCGCAGCTCGACGACCCCCGCGGCGGCGCCTGGCCGACCACCCGGCTCACGGCGGGCCAGAGCTACAGCTTCCGGTGGCAGTTCACCGCTCGCCACGCGACCACGGACTTCCGCTACTACATCACCAGGAACGGCTGGACCGGCACCAGGGCGCTGACCCGGGCCGACCTCGACCCCCAGCCGTTCCTGACCATCCCCTACAACAACCAGCAGCCGCCGTCGACGCTCACCCACTCCGGGACGATCCCGGCGGGCAAGACGGGCCGGCACCTGATCCTGGCGGTGTGGACGATCGCGGACACCGCGAACGCCTTCTACGCCTGCTCGGACGTCTCGTTCTGACCGTTCAGTTCTGACGGTACGTCAGTTAAAGTCCGGCCCATGAGGAGCGCGGACACCGTCGCGGAGCTCGTACGGCGCCAGTGGGGCGACCACCGGACCGGCCTGAGGGACGAGCACCACACCCTCACCCACCACCAGGTCGCCGCGGGCGCCGCCGCGCGGGCCGCACTGCTCGTGGACCTGATGCCACCCGTGCCGGGGGGCGAGCCGCACCTCGGCATCCTGCTCGACAACACGCCGGAGTACCCGCTCTGGCTCAGCGCGGCGGCCCTCGCGGGGGCCGCCGTCGCCGGGATCAACCCCACCCGGCGCGGCGCCGAGCTCGCCCGCGACATCCGGCACACCGCCTGCCGGGTCCTGGTCACCCAGCGCGCCCACCTGCCGCTCCTGGACGGGCTCGCGCTGCCGGGCGTACGGATCCTGGTCACCGACACCGAGGCGTACCGGGAGCTCCTCGCCCCCTACGGGGACGCCCGGCCGGGAGACGCCGTCCTCGGTCCCGTACGCCCCGACAGCCGCTTCCTGCTCTCCTTCACGTCCGGTTCGACGGGCGCGCCGAAGGCCGCCCTGTGCAGCCAGGGGCGCCTGGCGGCCGCCGGAGCGTCACTCGTCACCCACTTCGGGGTCGGCCGGGACGACGTCCACTACATCTGCATGCCGATGTTCCACGGGAACGCCGTGATCGCCGACTGGGCGCCCGCACTGGTCGCCGGTGCCGGGGTGGCGCTGCGGTCCCGCTTCTCGGCTTCCCGCTTCCTCCCCGACGTACGCCGCTTCGGCGCCACGTACTTCACCTACGTGGGCCGGGCCGTCCAGTACCTGCTCGCCACCCCGCCCGGCCCCGACGACCGCGCGCACCCGCTCCGGCTCGGCTTCGGCACGGAGGCGGGGGCGGTGGACGCGGCCCGCTTCCGGGAGCGGTTCGGGGTTCCGCTCGTGGAGGGGTACGGCTCCTCCGAGGGCGGCGCTGCCATCCAGCGGACCCCGGACACGCCGACGGGCGCGATCGGGCGGGCGGCACCGGGGGACGACCTGGCGGTGATCGACACGGAGTCGGGCGAGGAATGCGCCCCGGCCCGCTTCTCGCCCACCGGCCGGCTCCTCAACGCCACCGAGGCGGTCGGCGAGCTCGTCAACCGGGGCCGCTCGCCCTTCGAGGGGTACTGGCGGAACCCGGAGGCGCAGGCGGCGCGGCTGCGCGGCGGCTGGTACTGGACGGGCGACCTCTTCTACCGGGACGCGGACGGCTTCCTGTACTTCGCGGGCCGTACGGACGACCGGCTGCGGGTCGACAGCGAGAACCTGGCGGCGGCGATGATCGAACACATCCTGGCGCGCTGGGACCAGGTCGCGGGGGTCGCCGTCTACGCGATACCGGACCCCGTGGCGGGGGACCAGGTGATGGCGGCACTGGCCCTCCGGGAGGGCGCGGTCTTCGACCCGAAGACCTTCGCGGCCTTCCTGGACGCGCAGGCGGACCTGGGCACGAAGATGCCCCCGCGCTTCGTCCGGGTCATGCGGGACCTTCCCCTCACGGCCACGAACAAGATCCACCGCGTGGCCCTCCGCCGATCCGCCTTCCACTGCGAGGACCAGGTGTGGTGGCGCCCGACCCCAGGGGCCCCCTACGAGCCCCTGACACCCGAGTCCAGGGCCACCCTGGAATCCCTGTACGCCCACCACGGCCGCTCCCCCCGGGGGTAGGTCCAGCACCACCCCCGGTGCGCCCGCCAGGGCCATGGCAGGGGCGCGGGTCCCGGCCTACCGTTGGCCCCCATGGACCCCCGTACCCCCTGGCAGGCCCTCACCCGCCCCCGATTCCCCCTCGGACCCTGGCCCTGGCGCGCCGGTGGATACCTCCTGTCCGGCGGGCTCCTCGGGGCCGCGGTCGGGTTCGTGTTCCTGGTGCTCGGGGTGTTCTCCCTCTTCCTCGTCGGGCTGCCGCTGCTCCTGCTGTCCGGGATCCCCCTCGGCCGGGTCGAGCGGCTCCGGACGAGGATCGTCGAGCTCGACCCCGTCCCCGACCCGCACCGCCTCCCCACCGCGCCCGGCCTGGCCGCCTGGCTCCGGACCCGGGCGACGGAGCAGGCCACCTGGCGGGAGTTCGCGTACGCCCTGCTGCTCGCCACCGTCCTGTGGCCGCTCGACCTCCTCGCCCTCGCCGTCGGCATCGGCCTGCCCGTCGCCCTCCTCAGCGCGCCCTTCCGGCTGGCCGTGGACGGCCACGAGACCAAGGTCGTCAAGGCGTACCTGGTCACCTCCTATCCGGAGGCCCTCGCCACCGCCCTCCTCGGTGCCGTCCTCCTCGTCGCCCTCGCCTATCCGCTCGCCGCCGTCGCCGGTGCCCGCGCCGCCCTCGCCCGGGCCCTGCTCACCCCCCGCGAGAGCGAGCGTCAGGACGGCATCGGCGAGGTCATCGCCTCCCGCGCCCGGCTCGTCGACGCCTTCGAGGCCGAGCGGCGCCGCATCGAGCGCGACCTCCACGACGGGGCCCAGCAGCGCCTCGTCGCCCTCACCATGACCCTGGGCCTGGCCCGCCTCGACGCCCCGCCGGGCGGCCCGCTCGCCGAGCAGCTGGCGAAGGCCCACGCGGAGGCCGGGCAGGTCCTCACCGAGCTGCGGGAGCTGATCCACGGCATCCATCCCCAGGTCCTCGCCGACTACGGGCTCGGCCCGGCGCTCGCCGACGCCGCCGACCGCTCCGCCGTCCCCGTCGACACCGACACCGACGCGCTGCCCCGGCTGCCCCGTGCCGTCGAGAGCGCCGCCTACTTCGCCGGCTGCGAGGCCCTCGCCAACGTCGGCAAGCACAGCGGCGCCCGCCGGGCGCGGATCACGGCCGGGCACACCGGCGGCGTCCTGCGCCTCGACGTCGAGGACGACGGGCGCGGGGGCGCCGATCCGGCCCGCGGCTCCGGCCTCACCGGACTGGCCGACCGGATCGCCGTCCTCGATGGCACACTGACGATCACGAGCCCGCCGGGCGGGCCGACCCTCCTGCGAGTGGAGATCCCGTGTCCCGCACTGCCGACAAGCTCCGCGTCGTCCTCGCCGAGGACAGCGTCCTCCTCCGGGAGGGGCTGATCGGACTCCTGGCCCGTTTCGGCCACGAGGTCGTCGCCGCCGTCGGTGACGCCGACGCCCTGCGCGAGGCGGTCGGGGCGCACGAGCCGGACATCGTCGTGACCGACGTCCGGATGCCGCCCGGTTTCCAGGACGAGGGCCTGCGCGCGGCGGTCGCGCTCCGCGCCGAGCGGCCGACCCTGCCGGTCCTGGTCCTCAGCCAGTACGTGCAGCGCAGCTACGCCGCCGACCTCCTCGACGCGGGCGACGGCACCGGCGTCGGCTATCTCCTGAAGGACCGGGTCGGGCAGGTGGAGGAGTTCGCGGACGCCCTGGCCCGGGTCGCGGCCGGCGGCACGGTCGTCGACCCGGAGGTCGTACGGCAGCTGCTGCGCCGGCACCGGGACCCCCTGGAGGCGCTGACCCCGCGCGAGCGCGAGGTCCTGGGCCTGGTCGCGGAGGGCCATTCCAACGGGGCGATCGCCCGCCGCCTGGTCGTGACGGAGGCCGCCGTCGGCAAGCACATCGGCAACATCCTGGCGAAGCTGGATCTGCCGCCGGCCGAGGACACCCACCGCCGGGTCCTGGCCGTCCTCACGTACCTCCGGGCGTGACCGCCGGGCCACGCACTCAGGGCAAGCAAGAAGGCCCCCTCACCGAAGTGAGGGGGCCTTCCCTGTCTGTGCGCCGCCAGGGACTCGAACCCCGGACCCGCTGATTAAGAGTCAGCTGCTCTAACCAACTGAGCTAGCGGCGCCTGCTGACAGAGAAAATACTACCTGGTCCCGAGGGGTGCTCATGACCACCCCGCGGGACCAGGTCCGTCGACGGCCTCAGATCGCCAGGGAGAGCACCACCGGAGCGGCCCGACGGTTCAGCGTGTCGGCCGCCGCGCGCAGCCGGTGGGCGTGCTCGATCGGCAGGGACAGCGCCAGGCAGCCCACGGCCGAGCCCGCCGTCAGCGGGACGGCCGCGCAGACCGTGCCCACCGCGTACTCCTGGAGGTCGAGCACGGGGACGGTGGCCGGCTGGCTGTCGAGCTTGGAGAAGAGGATCCGTTCACTGGTGATCGTCCGGGAGGTCAGCCGGGCGATCTTGTGCCGGGAGAGATGGTCCCGCCGGCCGTTCTGGTCGAGCTGCGTGAGCAGACACTTGCCGACCGCGCTGGCGTGCGCGGCCGAGCGGAAGTCCACCCACTCGTTGACTTTCGGTGTGCGCGGGCCGTCGGCGAACTGGGTGATCTTCACTTCGCCGTCGATGTACCGGCTGATGTAGACCGCTGCTCCGACGGAGTCGCGGAGCTCGGTCAGGGTCTCCTGGAGCTTGGCCTCCAGGGCTTCGCGGCGGGTCAGGCCGGAGCCGAGGAGGACGAGGGAGTCCCCGATTACATACGCCCCGTCGGCGACCTGCTCGACGTACCCCTCGCGGCGAAGCATGAGGAGCAGTGAGGTCAGGTGGGCGACGGGTAGGCCGGTCTCGCGCGCGATCTGGACGTCTGTCACTCCGCCACCGTGCCGTGAGACCGTCTCGAGGACGCGAAGGGCGTACTGCACCGAATGGAACGGCGCGGTGGGCTCGGGCTTCAGCGCCACGGTTTCCCCCTACCAGGTTGTGACCGCAAGCTTTCGTACCACGATAGCCGCCAAGGACCCTTTACGGGGCGGCTGTTGGCAAGAATGATGCGGAGGACCGGGCCTCTGGGCTGGGCTTCGCCACTCTGGCATATGCCCATGTCATGGGTGGTGCGCAGAGCATCAGGTCAGGGGCGTGCGCCGGGGTGCCGGGCGTCGGTGTTCGGCCACGGGCCGGGTGCAGAAATTTTCGCCGGAATAAGCGGAGACACCCTCCTGTTGTTGCTCGGATGTATCTGGCCGGATGTATCCGGACGCATCTGCCCGTGTGCCGAGGAGGGTCCCGACGGTGACCGACGCTATTCGAGGAGAGGCGCGGGGGACCGCGCCCGTACCCCTGTCCGTACTGGACCTGGTGACCGTCGGCAGCGGGCGGACCGCGACCCAGGCGCTCGCCACCAGCGTCGAGCTGAGCCGGCTCGCCGAGCGGCGCGGCTTCCACCGGCACTGGGTGGCCGAGCACCACTCCATGCCCGGGGTCGCCTCCTCCTCCCCGGCCGTGATCCTCGCCCACCTCGCGGCGCACACCCGCCGCATCCGGCTCGGCTCGGGCGGCGTCATGCTGCCCAACCACGCCCCGCTCGTCGTCGCCGAGCAGTTCGGCACCCTGGAGGCCTTCGCCCCCGGCCGGATCGACCTCGGCCTCGGCCGCGCGCCCGGCACCGACGGGGCGACGGCCGCCGCCCTGCGCCGCAGCGACACCCTCAACGAGGGCGCATTGGGGTCTCCCCTGCTCGAGCGAAGCCGAGAGCTTGGGGAAGACTTTCCCGAGCAGCTCGCCGAGCTGACCCGGTTCCTGGACGACGACTTCCCGGACGGGCACCCGTACGCCCGGATCCACGCCGTGCCGGGGCCGGTCCAGGGCCCGAAGGGGCGCCCGCCGATCTGGCTGCTCGGCTCCTCCGGCTTCAGCGCCCGCCTCGCGGGCCTGCTGGGGCTGCCGTTCGCCTTCGCCCATCACTTCTCGGCCAGGAACACGATCCCGGCGCTCGACCTCTACCGGGACTCGTTCCGGCCCTCGGGGGTGCTCGACGCCCCGTACGCGATGATCGGCGTCTCGGCCTTCGCCGCCGAGGAGGCGGCGCAGGCCCGCCGCCAGGTCCTCGCCGGCGCGCTCGCGATGCTGCGGCTGCGGACCGGCCGGCCCGGTCTGGTGCCGACGCCGGAGGAGGCGGCGGCGTACGGATTCAGTCCCGCCGAGCGGGAGTTCGTGGACGGCTGGCTCGCGAACATCGTGTACGGCACCCCGGACGAGGTCCGCACGGGCCTGGACGACCTGCGGAAGCGGACGGGCGCGGACGAGCTGATGATCACGGCCAACGGGCACGGCGGCGCGGAGCGGGTGCGGAGCTACGAGCTGATCGCCGACGCGTACGAGCTGCCGGAGCTGCCGGAGGTTCCGGAGCCGTAAAACCCTGATTTCGGAGGCCGGTTGGTTCACTCCCGAACGAACCACCGTCCTCCCCTAAGTGAACCTTAAACCGCTCGTCACCGATGGTGGCGAGCGGTTCCGTTTTATGCTTCACGGCTCTGACAAGGGCTTTCTTGCTCAAATTGGTCTAGTCCTCAATCTGGTTCAGACCATTGACGCGCTGTTCATGCGGCGGATATCACTGCTCCAACTTCCGTACCGCCACCCCCTTCCGGAGGCAGCACGTGCACCCCCGTAAGCCCTTGATCGCCGCGCTCCTCAGCTCGGCCCTCGCCGCCGGCGCCCTCGCCGCCACCGCCGGACTCGGCTCCGCCCAGGCCGCCGAGACCACCACCACCGCCTCCACGGGCGGCGTGAAGATCGCGTACTACGACCAGTGGAGCGTCTACGGGAACGCCTTCTACCCGAAGCACCTCGACGAGCGGGGCATCGCGGCGAACCTCGACGTCATCAACTACTCGTTCGGCAACATCCACCCCACCGACCTCACCTGTTTCGAGGCCAACAAGGCCGCGGGCGACGACAACAACCCCAACGCGGGTGACGGCGCCGGCGACTCGTACGCCGACTACCAGAAGTCCTTCTCCGCGGCGGACAGCGTCGACGGCGTCGCCGACAAGTGGGACCAGCCGATCGTGGGCGTCTTCAACCAGTTCAAGGAGCTGAAGGCGAAGCACCCCCAGCTGAAGATCAACATCTCGATCGGCGGCTGGAGCTACTCCAAGTACTTCTCGGACGCGGCCAAGACCGACGCGAGCCGCAAGAAGTTCGTCGCCTCCTGCGTCAAGCAGTACATCCAGGGCGACCTGCCCGTCGAGGGCGGCTTCGGCGGCGCCGGCTCCGCGGCCGGCATCTTCGACGGCATCGACATCGACTGGGAGTACCCCGGCTCGGCCGACGGCCACCTCGGCAACCACTACGCCCCCGAGGACAAGCAGAACTTCACGCTCCTCCTCGCCGAGTTCCGCAAGCAGCTCGACGAGTACGGCGCGGCCCACGGCGGCAAGAAGTACCTCCTGACCGCCGCGCTCCCGGCCGGCCAGGACAAGATCAAGAACATCGAGACGGACAAGATCGGCGCGTACCTCGACTACGCGAACATCATGACGTACGACATGCACGGCGCCTGGGACGGCGACGGGCCGACGTACCACCAGTCCCCGCTCTACTCCGGCACGAACGACCCGACCGACGTCATCAAGCCGGGCACCGAGAAGTACTCGATCGACAACGCCATCGACTCCTGGATCGACGGCAAGCCCGCCTACGGCATCACCGGCGGCTTCCCGGCGAACAAGCTGACCCTCGGCTACGAGTTCTACTACCGCGGCTGGAAGGGCGTCCCCGCCGGGACCACCAACGGCCTCGCGCAGACCGCCACCGGCGGCTCCAACGCCCGCCCGCTGAGCCAGGCGGCCGGCATCGCGTACTACAAGGAGCTCGGCGGCATCGTCGACAACGCGGCCAGCACCTTCTGGGACGGCCAGGCCAAGTCCGCGTACTTCTACAAGGACGGCGAGTTCTTCACCGGTCTGGACAAGCGCACCATCCAGGCCCGCGCCGACTACGCCCACCAGCGTGGTCTCGCCGGCGCGATGATGTACTCGCTCCTCGGCCTCGACGCCAACGCGACCCTCTTCAAGGACATCGTGACGGCGGTCGGCTCGTCCCCGACGACCCCGACCACGCCTCCCACGACCCCGCCGACGACGGAGCCCACGACCCCGCCGACCACCACGCCGCCCACCACCCCGCCGACGACGCCGCCCACCGGCTGCACCGCCCCGGCGTACGTGGCCGGCACCGTCTACACCGGCGGCAGCCTCGTCTCCCACAAGGGCCACACCTGGAAGGCCCAGTGGTGGACCCAGAACGAGGAGCCGGGCACGACCGGCGAGTGGGGCGTCTGGAAGGACCAGGGCGCCTGCTGATCCTCCGCTGAATCCCGTGTGACCACTGCCCCCGCCCGGAATGTCCCTCCGGCCGGGGGCAGTTCCACGCCCGCGCGCCTCACGCCGGCTGCGGCTCCGTGCCGATCAGTTCGGCGATACGGTCCGGGGCCACCGCCCGCGAGTACAGCCAGCCCTGCCCGGTGTCGCAGCCGATCCGGCGCAGCCGGCTGGCCTGCCCGGCGGTCTCCACGCACTCGGCGGTCACGGTGAGACCGAGCCGGTGCGCGAGGTGCACGAGCGCCTCGACGATCAGCTCGTCCGCCGGGTTGGCGTGCTCCTCGTCCTGGAAGCCGCGGACGAAGGAGCCGTCCAGCTTCAGCACCGAGACCGGCAGCCGGCTCAGATAGGCGAGGTTCGAGTAGCCGGTGCCGAAGTCGTCGATCGCGATCCGCACCCCCATGTCGCTCAGCGCCTGGAGCGCCTGGATCGGCCGGCCGTTCGAGCCCATCACGGCGGACTCGGTCAGCTCCAGCTGGAGCAGGTGCGGCGCGAGACCGGTCTCCGCGAGGATGCCGGCCACGTCCGCGACCAGGTCGGAGTCCCAGACCTGACGGACCGCCACGTTGACGCTGACGAAGAGGGGGCGCTCGCGCGGATGGTCCTTCTGCCACTGCCGGGCCTGCCGGCAGGCGGTGTTGAGCACCCACCGCCCCAGCTCCACGATGGAGCCGTCCTCCTCGGCGATCCCGATGAACCGATTCGGCGAGAGCGCGCCGAACTGCGGGTGGTTCCAGCGCACCAGCGCCTCCACCCCGCGCACCGCCCCGTCGGCCAGGTCCACGAGCGGCTGGTACTCCAGGGCGAACTCCCCGCGCTCCACGGCCGGCCGCAGGGTGGAGGAGAGCGCCTGCCGGGTCATCCGGTGGGCGTTGCGCTCGGGGTCGAAGAGCGTCCAGCGGGCCTTGCCGTCCGCCTTCGCCCAGTACAGCGTGGTGTCCGCGGCCTGCATGAGGGCGGTCGCCGTCGTCCCGTGACCGGTCCGCTCGACGACGCCGATGGAGGCGGAGACCGAGAGCCGCCGGCCGCCCAGGTCGAAGGGGCGCTGGAGCGCGTCGAGCACCGAGCGGGCCAGGTCGGCCAGTTGTTCCGTGCCGGTGGAGTCCTCGACGAGGATCGCGAACTCGTCGCCGCCGAGCCGTGCCACGAGGTGGCCGCCGTTGCGGGTGTAGCCGTCGCTGTCGGCGCACTCCGTCAGACGGGTGGCGACGGCGGCGAGGAGCCGGTCGCCGACCCGGTGGCCGAGGGTGTCGTTGACCGCCTTGAAGCCGTCGAGGTCCAGATAGCAGAGACCGATCCGCCCTGTTCTGCCATAGCCGTACGACTCGTATGACTCATGGGATTCATGTGACGGGAGGACCGGTTCGGTCCGCGCGGCGGCGTCCTGGGCCGCGGCCTCCAGGGCGGCGGAGAGACGCTCGAAGAACAGTGCGCGGTTGGGCAGCCGGGTCACCGGGTCGTGCATCTGGAGGTGACGCAGCCGGGCGTGGAGCTCGCGCCGGTCGCTGATGTCCGCGATCGACAGCAGCACGCGCCGGCTGTCGGGCACCGGGGCGACGGTGACCTCGGCCCACAGCGAGCGCCCGTCGGCGTGCTTGAGGCGGCGGGTGCAGCGGAAGCGGGAGCGGCGGCCGCCGAGCACCTCGCGGTAGGCGTGCCAGGTGCGGCCGTCGGACGCGAGGTCGACGAGGTCGGCCGCGGCCTGCTGCCGGAGCGCCGAGGGATCGGCGCCGAGGAGGGTGCCGAAGGAGTCGTTGGCGAGGACGACGACGCCGTCCTCGTCGACGACGGCCATGGCGAGCTGGGCGACCCGGAAGGCGGCACGGCAGTCGCTGAGTTCGGCCGCCCGGCGCGCGGGGTGACGCTCCGTGAGTGCGGGCTCGGCCGTGTGTGTCTCCGCCGGCTCTGGGTGCACCGGTCCTTCGGGGGTTCCGTTCACCGCTCGCTCCCGTGTGCAGTCGGGCCGGTCACATGTGGTCGGGATGGTCGGCCAAGGAAGAGTGAGCCGATCATAGAGCCAGCCGGGGGAGCGTTCCAGCTCCGAGACCGCGGTGAGGGGGCCCGGCTGCTGTGAGGCCGCCCACCGGGACAGCCCGCCCGATCGTTTCTGCGCAGGTCTGACACGGGCCGTCGAGGGCATGACCGAATGTGACTTTCCGTGAGTTGAAGCGCGCCCGTGTCGCGTCGACCCCGTGCAGGGCCCTCACCCGACCGGGGCAGCGGAAACATGCGAAACGCCGCGAACCGTCACAAGGTGGGTGGGGTATCCCGCATTCCCGATCCGGAGGTCCACGTGAGGGCTCAGCAGCCACCCGGGGGAGTGGAACGCCCACGGCTGCGTGCCGGCGCGGCGGCCTTCACCTCGCTCGCCGCCCTGGCCGCCACCGGGCTCGTCGCGGGCCCCGCCGTCGGCGCGTCCTCGGCGAGTCCCTGCGCCCTGCCCCGTACCGCCGCCCACCACTCGCTCGGCCTCGACACCTGGAACGGCGCCTACACGCGCCCGAACCAGACCCTCGACGCGGTCATGATCTTCCTGTCCTTCCCGGACTCCGCCCCGCTCACCGAGCCGGCGCAGCTCGCCGCCGACCACTTCCCCGCCACCAGCGAGTTCTTCGACCGCGCCTCCTACGGGCGCTTCAGCCTGCGTCCGCACCCCCGGGCCGAGTGGACCCCGATGCCGCACGAGTCGGGCGACTACGACATACGGCGGGACTGGGACGCCGGGAAGCGGGCCGCCTACCTCCGCGACGCGATCGCCGCCGCCGACAAGGACGTCGACTTCTCCCGGTACGACATCGTCTACCTGGTCGCCGACCCGGACGCGCCCGGCGTGGACTCCGACGCGACCAAGGTCGTCAACCTGGAGCACCCGCTGGAGGTCGACGGCACCGAGATCAAACGCGTGGTCACCGTCTTCGAGCGGCACCCGCCCGACCGCAACGTCCTCGCCCACGAGACCGGCCACGTCTTCGACCTGCCCGACCTCTACCACCGCCCGGTGGACGGCAAGGGCGACTGGGACACCCACGTGGGCGACTGGGACGTCATGGGCAGCCAGTTCGGGCTCTCCCCGGACCTCTTCGGCTGGCACAAGTGGAAGCTCGGCTGGCTCTCCCGCGCCCAGGTGACCTGCGTCCAGGGTGCCGGGGCCCGGCTCGTCAGCCTGGAGCCGACCGACGCCCCGCCGGCGGCCGGCGGCACCCTCGGCACCCGGCTCGCCGTCGTCCGCACCGGCCCCGACAGCGTCCTCGCGATCGAGGCCCGCAGCAGCGCCGGGAACGACGCCGACACCTGCACCGAGGGCGTCCTGGTCTACCGGGTCCGCAACGGCGCGGCCTCCGGCGAAGGCCCGGTCGAGGTCGTGGACGCGCACCCGGCCACCGAGGCGTGCGCCGAGCGCTCCGTCTACCCGCCGCTCGCGGACGCCCCCGTCGAGGAGGGCGAGACCCTGACCGTGCCCGGGACGGGGGTCCGCGTGGAGGTGCTGGAACGCACCGAGTCCGGCGTCTGGTCCGTGAAGATCACCCCGCCCGGCAGGGGGTGACCCGGAACACGAAGAAGCCCCCCGCTTCCGCGAGGGGCTTCTTCCGTCTGTGCGCCGCCAGGGACTCGAACCCCGGACCCGCTGATTAAGAGTCAGCTGCTCTAACCAACTGAGCTAGCGGCGCCTGCTGACGTCGTAGACATTAGCATCCGGATCGGCGGGAGGAAAAATCGATACCCGCACGTCGGCGGCGGAGGCCGCCCGGACGGCCCGCACACAGGCCCAGAGCACGACCTCGGGGCCGGGCAGCCACGGGCTCCGGGAGTCGGGGGCCACCAGCCAGCGGGGTCCGGAGGAGCCGGACGGCACGAGCGGCGGCACGGTCACCGCGTCTCCGAGACCGTGACAGAGCGGCCGGGGGACCGCCTCCCCCCACTCCTCCCAGTCGAGCAGGGCCGGAAGCCGCTGGGCCGTCCCCGGTGCGGCGAACAACATCATCCGGCCCCGGTGCATCGCCACGGGCCCCGAACCGGGGCCCTCCTCCCACAGCCGGTCCAGCATCCGGCGCCCGAAGACCGGGTCCACGTTGACGACGTCGAAGACCGTCCCGCAGGGCAGCGCCGCGGGAGAGGCCGGCCGGGACTCCCAGCGGGTCAGCGTGGAGCCGTCACGGCCCCCGGCGGCCGAGGCGAGCCAGGCGGCCCCGTCGGCGGTCACCCGGGCCGTCTGGTGGCGTCCCTCGTCGCCCTCCCGGAGGAACCGGAAGATGTCGTGCGGGGTCTCGTCGCGCAGCCAGGTCGTCATGGAGCCAGGTCTACCGGGCGTGACGTCTCGATTGCCGAGTGTTCCCGGAATCCCGGACAGGAGGGGTGGGCGAGGAGTATCGTGCCCCCTCGGCATATGCCAGGGGGGCTTTTTCGGTCAGATGTACGTCTCCGAGCCAGACCCGTGCGGCCTCGCACGGAGGGCCGGTCCGACGCGGCTCAGTCCTCCGACGGGCGGCCGTTCGTACGGATCAGGTCCCGGCCGAACTCGATCATCTTCCGGGCGTAGTCCTCGGTCCACTCCGCCCGCTCGGCGACGTCCGCCGCCGTCAGCCGGTCGAACCGGCGCGGATCCGCCAGCTGCGCGGCCGCGATCGCCTGGAACTCGGTCGCCCGGTCCGTCGCCGCCCGGAACGCGAGCGTCAGCTCCGTCGCCCGGGACAGCAGCTCGCGGGGATCCTCCATCGACTCCAGGTCGAAGAAGTGCTCCGGATCGGCGGTCGCCTCGGCAGGCTCGAAGATCAGCGGTGCCGGCCGAAGCCGCCGCTGTGTGCTCCGCTCCGCGGGTTCCGCCATCTTTCTTCTCCTCCTCGCACAGGCACGGCCCGGAAACCCGGGCCACCTTCCATTGTCCCGCGCCCCGCAAGAGCGCGAAGTCCTCCCCGTACGCCCCCGGAGTCCCCCGAGCCCCGGTTTCGACGACCACGGGGCTCACGGCGTCCAGGTCACCCGGTGTTCCTCCAGGTGGGAGAGGACCGCGTGGTTCGCCTCCCAGCCGTCGGGGAACGACACCGCGACCCCCAGCCGCACCGGATCCGTCGACGGGTGCTCGTCGAGGAGCTCCGCCACACCCGCCCGGCACACCACGATGCACGCGTGCCGGTGCCGGGAGGCCAGCACGCACAGCCGGCCCGTCTCCAGGTGGAAGGCGGTCGCGTCCGGGCGCCCCGACAGCGGGTGCAGGACGACCGTCACGTCGTACTCGCGACCCTGGAGCCGGTTCGCGGTGTCCACCGTCACGCCCGTCACCCCGAGGCCCGCGAGCGCCGCCCGGACCGCCGCCGCCTGGTCGCGGTGGGCGGTGCCGACGGCGACCCGGTCCGGGGTGAGCGGGACCGGGGTCTCCGAGCGCTCCGAGACCGCCGCGCCGCCCCGGTCCAGGAGTCGGCGCACGACCAGGGCGATCGCCCCGACCGCCTCCGGGTCGGTGCGCGGGGTGTGCCGGGCCGGGAGTTCGAGCAGGCCCCAGCCGGACTCGGCCGCCTCGTCGAGGACCCGGTCGGTCCCCGAACCGTCCGAGGCCACCCCGAAGGACAGCTTCCGGTCCCCGTGCCCGGTGCCGCTGCGGAACGGCGTGTACGGGTAGAACGCGTCCGACACCAGCGGCGCCGCCGAGGCGGGCAGCCGCCAGGAGACCGGCAGCCGGTGCTGCGGCAGCTCCGGATTGTGCGCCAGCAGCGTGGACACGGCGCTCGCCGACGGGTCGTACGAGAGCCCCGCCCACTGGTCCGCGCCCACCACCGAGAAGGGGTCGAGCTGCCCGGGGTCGCCCACGAACAGCGCCCGCTCGAAGAGGCCCGCCACCGCGAGCAGCGCGTCCGAGCGCATCTGGTACGCCTCGTCGACGATCGCGTGGGCCCACGGCTCGACGTTCTTCACGTGCCCCCACTTGGCGGCCGTGGACAGCACGACCGGCAGCCCGGCCAGCTCGCCCGCCTTCGCCGACTTCCGTACGTTGGCCAGGTCGTCGAGCGCCTTGTCGTACGGGTCGGAGTCGTTCGAGTGCAGCCGGCCGACCTCCAGGTCCGGCTCCTTCTCCGCGAGCCGCAGCACCAGATCGTCCACCTGCGCGTTCGTCTGGGCGACCACCATCAGGGGCCGGCCGGCGGCGGCCAGTTCGAGGGCGGCCCGCACCACGAGCGTCGACTTCCCGGCGCCGGGCGGGGAGTCCACGACGACGCCGCGCGCGCTGCCGTGCAGGGTGTCCGCGAGGATGGCGGACGTCGCGCGGGCGGCCTCGGCGGACGGGTCGAACACGGGGGCGTCGCTCACGGAGGGGCCGAACGCGGTCGGGGTCACAGCACGTCCTCGGGGGTCACGGCGTCGGGCAGTTCCACGGCGTCCGTACGCGGCGGGCCGCCGTGCGTCCAGGGCGTCTCCTCCGGATCCGGCAGCTTCGGCCCCACCCGCTGGTCGTGCTCGAACAGCGTCCAGGCGATCCGCTCGCCCTTCTCCGGCACCGAGCCCTCCGCGGGCTCCTTGGAGCGTCCCATCCGGTCCAGGATCCGCAGGAGCAGCGAGCCGTCCTCCTCGTACCGCACGAACTCGGCCGTCTGCGGCTTGCCGTCCAGCGAGCGGTACACCTTCACCTTCTCGCCCAGGTGCGGACGGTCGTCCGTGCGGACCGTGACGAGCGGGCGCGGCGCGGGCCGCTTCGACTCCGTCCACGCCATCGTCACCTCGACCACCTCGGCCGTGAACGCCTCGCCCGCGAGCCGCCGCCCCGCCAGGACCAGCGGGTCGTCGAGGGCCTCCTGCGCCTCCAGCTGGCCCTGCGCCTGCTCGCGGGCGGCCAGCTTCTGCGCCGCCGTCACGGCGTCGTCCCGGCGCGGCTGCGGCGGCTCGCCGGCCGCGACCCGGTCGCGGTGGCCGGTGAAGGACCAGCGGTCCCGGGTCCAGCGGTCCTCGACCCTGGCGCCCTCCGGCAGCTCTCGCAGCAGCCCGATCGCCTGCCAGACCGCGTCCCAGGTCGGCTTCAGCTGCGAGGCGACCAGCCGGCGCAGCTCCCGCTCGGCCGCGTGCAGCTCGCCGAGGCCCGTGTCGGCGCTCTCCCCGTCCTCGGCCGCGCCGAGCGCCTGCCGGGCCCGGTCGTACCGCTCGATCGCGGGCGCCAGAAGCCTGTTGTCGAAGGCCGGGTCCGTGGCAGGACCGGCCGGCGGGCAGAGCAGCTGCCCCTGGGGGTCCCGGCCGGCCTCGGCCCGCAGCGCCCCCTCCGGACCCGGCTCGCCGTCGCACGGGTCGATCCAGGCGAGCAGCGCGCCCAGGTGCTGGTCCTCCAGGGACGACTGGCCGGTCGCCCAGTGCCGGTTGAGGAGGTCGGTCGCGGCGAGGAGCAGCGAGGAGCCGGGCACCCGGGCCCGCTCGCCGAAGTGCGTCAGCCAGCGCCCGAGCAGCGGCACCCGCGGCGGGGCCGGGAACGGCGTCTCCGGGTCCTGCTCGGCCGTCCGCCGGAACCGCGTGGACCGCCCGAGCAGCCGTACGTACTCGATGCCCGCCCGGCTCGGCACGATCAGCTGGGGCGCGTCCGCGCACAGCTCGACCTCGACCTTCACCTTCTTGCCGGTCTCGGCGTCGACCTCGCTCTTCTCGGCCGCCTCGACGACGTCCGTGAACGAGTCGACGTACGGCAGGACCTCCTCGGCCAGGTCGGCGAGGAACGCGAAGCGCAGGTCACGGTCCCGGGGCTGCGACACCACCAGGAGCCGGGGCTCCTCGGGGTCGGTGCCGACGAGGGCGCCCAGCGGGGCGCCCGCCTCACCGGCGGTCGTCAGCGGCACGAACACGAGCGGCCGCTCCGACAGACGCCGGTGCCGGACGGTCGCGAGCGGCTGCGCCCGGCCCGACTCGACGGCCTCCATCCGGGCGAGCGTGGAGATCAGCGACATGCCGCCACCCCCGCCAGGGCCTCCTCGCGCAGCGCCCGCGCCCGGCGCAGCGCCGCCACCGCCGGGTCCTCCGGGTCGCCCTCCTCGCCGCGCGCCGCCGCCAGGACCGCGCCGACCGTCGTCAGGCCGCCCAGCTCACCCCGTACCGAACGGCCCAGGGTCTCCACCGCGCCCGCCTCCCGGGAGCGCGACCGGCAGTGGAAGGCCAGCTCGCAGGCGGCCAGGCACTCCGGCGCGTACTGATGGGGCACGCACTCCACGGCCGCCGTCAGCTGCTCCGCCGTCCGCTCCACCACGTCGAAGCTGATGCCCTCCGGCAGCGCCCGCGCGATCTCGTCGATCCGGGTCAGCCGGGCCAGCTGCCGCCGGGTCACCGACCGCTGCTTGCGCACGTCGACCACCGAGGCCGCCGGCACGTTCGAGAAGTCCTTCGGACAGACGAGGAGCACCGACTGCGCGACCCGCGCCCCCTCCGTACGCGCCGCGACCCGCTCCAGGGCGAGCACGTACACGGCGGCCTGGCGGGCCGCGGCGCCCACCTTCGACGCGTCGGCCGAGCCGTCGATCATCGGGAACGACTTGATCTCCACCACCGTCCACCCGCCGTCGGGGTGCACGACCACCGCGTCCGGCTCCAGATAGACGGGGGATCCTGCGACCTCCAGGGCGAGCAGCGGATGGTCGAGCAGCGCCCACGCCCCCGCCTCGGTCGCCTCCCGCAGCGCGAGCGCGGTGCGCGCCACCCGGCCCTCGGGCCCGGCCGCCGCGAGGTCCGGCACGGACACCTCGCCCGGCTCCTCGACGCCGATCAGCCGCAGCAGCTCACGGCCGCCGTCCGCCTTGACCTTCGCCTCGAAGGAGTTGCCCCGGACTATCGCGAACTGCGACTGCCCGAACGGCGCGGGCGAGCCGAGCTTCGCGGCGAGCGCCGACTTGTCGACCCCGGCACCGTCGAGGATGGCCCGCCGCTTGCAGCCGGGGTTGGCGGCGAGCGCCGCGAGGGCCCGGGCGTCCAGCGGACGCGGTGCGACCGCCGGTCCGCGCAGCTCAGCGAGCAGCTTTCGGCTTGTCGTCTGCGGTGGTGCGGACAGACCGCTGTCCAGGGATGCGCTCACCCGTGGAAGTCTCGCATCCGCCACTGACAACCGAGGGTGCTTCCGCCCTTCCGCGGATCCGGTCGGCGAGCCGCAGCACGTACGGGGCGAGGAGCAGCCCGGCGCCCATCACCGCCGCCCCGGCGACCGCGTCGAGCAGATAGTGATTGGCGGTGCCCATCACGACCAGCGCGGTGACCAGCGGATACGCCACCCCGAGGGCCTTCAGGAGCGGCGTGCGCCCGTACCGCCACAGCATCACCCCGCACCACAGCGCCCAGCCGACGTGCAGGCTGGGCATCGCCGCGTACTGGTTCGTCATCCCGCCGAGCCCGCGCGGCGCGCTGGCCTCACCGCCCCACCAGCCGTACGCGCTGAAGTGCGCCATCGTGTCCGTGAAGCCGTGGGCCGCGTCGAGCAGCCGGGGCGGGCAGGTCGGAAGGAGCGTGAAGCCGACGAGCCCGAGGAGCGTGGAGACCATCAGCCAGGTCCGGGCGGCCCGGTACTGGGCGGGGCGGCGGCGGAAGAGCCAGATCAGGACCGCCGGGGTCACCAGGTAGTGCAGCGAGGCGTACGCGAAGTCCGCCGGGATCCCGAGCGCGGGGACGTCCGTGAACAGCGGGTTCAGAGCGTGCTCGGCGTCGATCCCGAGGCTCTCCTCCAGCCGCAGGATCGCCAGCCCGTGCTCCACGGCCGAGGCCTCGTCGCCCCTCACCAGGAGCCGCCCGCCCGAGTACGCCGCGTACACGACGGCGATCAGGGACAGCTCCGCCCACCAGCGTGGCCTGCGCATGAATTCGGTCCCCCCGTCGGTGATCGCCCCGGGGGAGGGACGCCGGACGGCCCCGGGGGGTTGCCCGGAGGCCACCCCGAATTCACCAGTGTTCCCCCGAGGAAGCCCAGGGCTTCGGCCCCGATCGGAGTCGGCTCCCTGGGGTGGAGCCGCGCGGGGGCAGGGCTCGCTTCGAATCACCCTAGAGGGTGACCAGTTACCGGCAGTCACTCTCCGTAGAGTTTCCTACGTGAAGATTATCGCGCAGGTGAAATTGCTGCCCGTGTCCGCGTATGACGCGGACGCGCTGGCGGCGACCCTGCGTGCCTGCAACCGGGCCGCGAACCACGCTTCCGAGGTGGCGTTCGCCAAGGACCTCAAGCGGCGGAATGTGCTGCAGAAGGAGGTGTACTTCGCTCTCAAGGCGGACTACGGCCTCGGGGCCCAGCCTGCCGTGCGGGTCGTGAAGAAGGTCTGCGACGCCTACGCCACTTTGAAGGCGAACACCAGGGCCGGGAACCTCGGCCGGGAGGGCTCGAAGCGCTGTCTTCGGGCGGAGTCGAAGCCGATCGTCTTCCGTGAGGACGCGGCGCAGCCGTTCGACGACCGCATCCTGACGTGGAACCTCGGCGCCCGTACGGTGTCGATCTGGACCGTGGCCGGGCGCATCAAGCACATCCCGTTCGCCTGCTCCGACCAGGCCATGGGGCTGCTCGCCTCCCGCAAAGGCGAATCCGACCTGGTGATGCGGGACGGCATGTTCTTCCTGATCGCCACCGTCGACCTGCCCGAGCCCGAGGCGTTCGAGCCGGACGGCTTCCTCGGCGTGGACCTGGGCATCGTCAACATCGCCACCACCTCGGACGGCGAGATCATGGCCGGCCGCAGGCTGAACCGATACCGGCGGCGGCACCGTGATCTGCGGCAGAAGCTGCAGAAGAAGCGCACCAAGTCCGCGAAGCGGGCACTGAAGCGTCTCCGGCGCCGTGAGGCGCGGCACGCCGCGAACGTCAACCACATCATCGCCAAACAGCTCGTGACCACCGCTGAACGCGCCTTGCGCGGGATCGCCCTGGAAGACCTCTCGGGCATCCGGCAGAGGGTTACGACCAAGAAGGACCAGCGGACACGACTGCACTCCTGGGCGTTCGCCCAGCTCGGCGCCTTCGTCGAGTACAAAGCACGCCGGGCGGGGGTGCCCGTGGTCTTCGTGGACCCGCGCAACACCTCCCGGCAGTGCTCGGAGTGCCGGCACACCCACCGAACGAACAGGGTGACTCAAGCACGGTTCGTCTGCCGGTCCTGCGGGACCGTCCTGCACGCGGACCACAACGGCTCCCGCAACATCGCCCACCGCGGCGATGCTGTGTGGAAGCGGGGCGCGGTCAACCGCCCCAGAACCAGCACACGCTGATTCCGGACGCAGGGGACCACGCGACAGCCGGCCGCGCTCCACTTGCCATCACGGCCCCGCACGAGCGAGCCGACAGGCTCGGTCCGTCCGGGCCGAGAAGTTGACGTCGGCGATGATGGGAGAAGTACGTCCGCACCCGTGAACCCCTGGAGCGTCCTTCTCATGGCACCGCGCATCCTGCTCGCCCGGCACGGCCAGACCGAGTGGTCACTTCTCGGCCGGCACACCGGCAGGACCGACATACCGCTGCTCGACGAGGGGCGGCGCGGCGCGAAGCTGCTCGGCGAGCGCCTGCACCGGGGTCCCTGGCAGGGACTGCCCGGGGTGGAGGTGCGCACCAGCCCGCTGGTCCGGGCGAGCGAGACCTGCGAGCTCGCCGGCTTCGGGGACCGGGCCGAGCCCTGGGACGCGCTGATGGAGTGGGACTACGGGGCGTACGAGGGGCTCACGCCGCCCGAGATCCAGAAGATCCAGCCGGGCTGGCTCATCTGGCGCGACGGCGTCCCCGAGGGCGAGACCCTCGCCCAGCTGTCGGACCGGGCCGACGAGATCGTCGAGTGGGCCCGCTCCGCCGACCGTGACGTGCTGATCTTCGCCCACGGCCACATCCTGCGGTCGATCGGCGCGCGCTGGCTCGGCGAGGACGTCTCCTTCGCCTCCCGCATCCGCCTCGACCCGACGAGCCTCTCGGTCCTCGGCTGGGCGTACGGCGCCCCGGCGATCGAACGCTGGAACGACACGGGGCACCTGGAGGCCTAGGGCCCGTCCTTCGGATCATGCCGGGCTCGCGGGCCCAGGCCCCGGTCAGCGTGTGGCGGCCAGTACCCGGCTCGTCTCCGAGAGCAGGTCGCGGATGCGGGCCGAGGCGATGCCGTCGAGGGAGTCCGCGACGCGACGCGCCTCCGCCGCCGCCTCGTCCGGGCGGCCCGCGTGGGCCAGGGCCTTGGCGAGGTGGGCCCGGTAGAGGGCGAGGTTCCGGGCGAAGTGCGGGTTCTGCAGGACCGCCGCCCGCTGGGCGTGCCGGGCCGCGCGGCCCCAGTCGCCGAGCGCCGCCCAGCACCCGGCCTCCAGGGCCTCCCGCTCCGGCTCGCCGAAGAAGGACATCCACTCGGGGTCGCCCTCGGCCGGGCCCCGGTCGAACCAGCCGTGCGCGCGGCCGAGGGCCTGCTCGCAGGCGGACCGGTCGCCGAGGCTCGCCCATGCGCCGGCCTCCCGCAGCGAGAGCAGCGAGAGCAGCCGGGCCGAGTCCAGCGGCTGCGCGGCCCGCAGCCCGGCCTGCGCCGCCCGCACCGCCTCGCGGTGGCGTCCGGTGTCGCGGGCCAGGAACGAGGTGTTGCAGAAGGCGTGCGCCTCCAGGGCCGCGTTCCCCGCCACGCGCGCGGTGGCCAGCGCCTCCGCGTAGTGCGAGCGGGCGTCCTCGTGCCTCCCCGAGTCGTGGGCCAGCCAGCCGACGGAGAGGGAGAGCTCGCCCGCGCCCGCGTGCAGCCGGTCCTCGGTGGAGCGGCGGGTCATGGTGCCGGTGTCGAGGAGCGCGTACGCGGTACGGAGCGGCTGGGCGGCCACCTTGTAGAGCCCGTCGGCGCCGTGCCGGTCGTCCAGCAGCCGGATCCGCCGTACGGCGTCCTCGACGGCCCGCACCTCGGACTCGCCGATCCGGTG
Source organism: Streptomyces sp. NPDC044003 (assembly GCF_056435185.1). Taxonomy (NCBI): domain Bacteria; kingdom Bacillati; phylum Actinomycetota; class Actinomycetes; order Kitasatosporales; family Streptomycetaceae; genus Streptomyces; species Streptomyces sp. NPDC044003. The sequence continues at coordinate 196,359 of NZ_JBWKFA010000002.1, forward strand.
GGTGCCGCGGGGGGAGGGGATCGCGACGGTGGGGCCGCCGAGTCCCAGCGAGGCGGCCGCCAGGGTGGCGGAGCCGCTCGTCATGAATGCGCGACGCAGCACGTCGCTCTCCTCATCGTTCCGGGTGGTGATGGCGGCGGGAGGCGCTGCCCCGGCCGGGACGGCCTGCCGCCGGCCACGCACCGTCTCCCGCGCGGAGAACCCCAGGTCGGAGAGGCCCAGACCGGGGAACATGTGCAGGAAGACCCGTTCGTACGCGTAGTTGGGGCAGCGGATCTCGCCCGCCTCCACGCGCCCGATGTAGCGGGCGTCGCACGCGACCTGTTCGCCGATCTCCCGTGCCGCCCGGCGGACCGCCGCGGCGAACTCCGCCGGCGAATGCTGTCCGCGGAGCCGACGGAAGGCGAGATTGGGAACTGCCCGTGACATCGCCATGGCCGAGCCCTCTCCTGGTGCTGCCGGGTGTCCGGCGGGCATGAACGTACCTGCTGTGACCGGATGCGTACGCTGAGTTTGGCTACAAATCGGATATCTCGCCTGTGATCTGCCATGAACTGCCATCCTTTGCGGCTGCATCCCGCCGTAGCCGTTGACGCGCACGGGCGTTGAACCGTAAGGGAGAGACGGAACGTGTCTCCTCTGGAGCGAGGAGGGGTCCCCATGTCGGAGATCGGTTCGCAGTCGGCCACGCGGCACGTGCCCACCCCGGAGGCCGTGCGCCCCACACCCGCCCCGGAGGCCGACGGGCCCAGGCCCGCCGCCGGACCCTGGGACCTGGTGACCGTCCCGGTCCGCCAGGGCCTGGAGGCCGTCGACATCCTGCGCCGCGCCGCCGCCCCCGCCGTCGGCCCCGTCGTCCACGACGGCACCTGCGACACCCTCGGCTTCCTGGTGCCGCCGGGCACCGCCGCCGCCTGGGACATGCCGGGCAGCGCCTGTACGAGGACCTCGGGCCGGGGCCTGCGCCTCCCCGAGCTGCCGGAGCTCCCCGAACCGGCGGGCGACGCGCCCCGGCCGGCCGGCTGGCTGCTGCCCCCCGGCGACACCGATCCCGTCACCGACCCCGTCGTCCTGCGCGAGGCGCTCGGCGAGGCGGCCCGCCTCATCGAGGCGGCCGACGGCTGCCACTGAGCTGCTGTCCGGGCTTGCCCGGATAATGGGCCCGTGGCCAGGAACAAACAGCGTGACCGGGCGGCGGCGGCCGTCTCCGTCGTCGAGACCGTCGACGGCGGTCTCGCGGAACTCATACCCGACCGGGAGCGCCCGCGCGCCTGGACGCTGCTCATCGACGGCGCCCCGCAGTCGCACGTCGACCTCGACGACCCGGCCCGCCTCACCTTCGAGTACCAGCGTCGCCTCGGCCACATCGCCGACCTCGCCGCCCCGCCGAACCGGCCGCTCCAGGTCGTGCACCTCGGAGGCGGCGCCTTCACCCTCGCCCGGTACGTCGCCGCGACCCGGCCCCGCTCCACCCAGCAGATCGTGGAGCTCGACGGGCCCCTGGTCCAGCTGGTCCGCCGCGAACTTCCCCTCGACGCGGGGGCCCGCATCCGGGTCCGCTCCATCGACGCCCGCGCCGGCCTCGCCAAGGTCCAGGACGGCTGGGCCGACCTCGTCATCGCCGATGTGTTCAGCGGGGCCCGCACCCCGGCCCACCTGACCAGCACCGAGTTCCTCACCGAGGTACGGCGGGTGCTGACGCCCGGCGGTTTCTACGCGGCGAACCTCGCCGACGGTCCGCCCCTGACCCATCTGCGCGGCCAGATCGCCACCGCCGCCGCGGTCTTCCCCGAGCTGGCGCTCACCGCCGACCCGACGGTGCTGCGCGGCCGCCGCTTCGGCAACGCCGTGCTGCTCGCCTCGGACCGGGCACTGCCGGTGGCCGAGCTGACCCGACGGGTCGCCACCGACCCGCACCCGGGCCGGGTGGAACACGGCCGGGCCCTCGCCGACTTCGCCGGCGGAGCGTCCCCGGTCACCGACGCGAGCGCCAAGCCCTCACCCGTACCGCCGGCGTCCGTCTTCCGCTGACCCGGAGGACCCGGAGGACCCGGAGGGCCCGGGTGACCCGGGGGATCAGGTCTGCCGGTCGTCGATCTCCACGCGGGGCGCGGTGTCGTGCCACACGCAGAAGACCGACAGTTCGCGGCCGTCCTTGGTGAAGGTGACCCGGATCCAGGTCGGCTGCTTCCACACCTGCATCTGCCAGCCCGACGCGGGCGTCGCCGAGACCAGTTCGGCCGAGGTCTCGCCGAGGTCGAAGGTGACCAGGCCGCCGTCCACGGGGTAGCTCTTCACGCCCGAGCCGGCGTCGGGGTCCGCGGGCGGGGCGGTGGGCGCTTCCGTCGTGGGGCCCGGGCGGCGCGACGGGGTCGCGGACGGGGTGGCCGGGGACGTGCGGACCTGGCTGGGCGACGGCTTCGGAGTGGCGGGCGGGGCCGTCTCGGGCCGCCGGGTGGCGGAGGTCTGCGGGTCGCCGCCGGACGCGGGCGTTCCGATGGTGGTGCCGGCCGGGAGGGGCAGTGCGCGCGGCGGGTCGTACACCGTGCCGGACAGCACCGTGTGCACTCCCCACCAGGACAGGGTGACCGCCGCGCCGGTGGCGAGCGACCAGGCCAGGGCGTGAACGAGTCCTCTTCGCACCGGGACATAGTGCACCACCCGGATCAGGTCCGTACCGGAGGGTGGACATTGCCCGGGGCCTCACTCGAATGGCGTACGGTGCGGCCCATGGCAAGTGTGCTCGTGGTCGAGGACGACCAGTTCGTGCGCTCCGCCCTGATCCGGCAGCTCTCCGAGGCCTCCCACACCGTACGGAGCGTCGGCACGGCTCTGGAGGCGCTGCGCGAGGTCGCCCATTTCCGCTTCGACGTCGTGATCCTGGACCTCGGTCTGCCCGATCTCGACGGGTCCGAGGCGCTCAAGATGCTGCGCGGGATCACCGACGTCCCGGTGATCATCGCGACCGCCCGGGACGACGAGGCCGAGATCGTACGGCTCCTCCACGCCGGGGCCGACGACTACCTCGTGAAGCCCTTCTCCGTCGACCACCTCTCGGCCCGGATGGCCGCCGTCCTGCGCCGCTCCCGGGCCGGCGCCGGCGAGGTGCCGCCCTCCCAGGTCATCCGGGTCGGCGGGCTCACCGTCGACCCGCTGCGCCGTCAGGCGGAGCTCGACGGGGCGCCGTTGGACCTCACCCGGCGCGAGTTCGACCTGCTCGCCTTCCTCGCCGGGCGGCCCGGCGTCGTCGTCCCGCGCAAGGAGCTGCTCGCCGAGGTCTGGCAGCAGTCGTACGGGGACGACCAGACCATCGACGTACATTTGTCATGGCTGCGGCGGAAACTGGGTGAAACGGCCGCCCGGCCCCGCTACCTCCACACCCTGCGCGGGGTGGGCGTGAAGCTGGAACCGCCCCGCGAGCAGGAACCGGGGTCGCAGCCGTGAGATGGGCGCTCGTCAAGGTGTCGCTGGCCGTCACCGCCATGGTCGTCTTCGCCTTCGCCGTCCCCCTCGGGCTCGTCGTCAAGGAGATGGCCCGCGACCGGGCCTTCTCCAACGCCGAACGGCGGGCCGCCGGACTCGCCCCCGTCCTCGCCATCACCACCGACCGCGACGAACTCGACAAGGCCGTCGCCACCACCGAGGACGGCGCCGCCGGCCGGCTCGCCATCCACGTCCCCGCCGCCGAACCCGGCGGCACCGCCCTGGAGATCGGCACCCGCCGGGCCGACCCGGCGGAGCTCGCCGCCACCCGCAGCCTCGGCCGCGCCTCCATCGCCGAGGTCCCCGGCGGCTTCGCCCTGCTCCAGCCGACCGCGCTCAGCAACGCCCAGGTCGCCGTCGTCGAACTCTTCGTCCCCGAGGGCGAGGTCAGCAACGGCGTCGCCACCGCCTGGCTCGTCCTCGCCGGCGTCGGCATCGCCCTGATCGTCGGCTCCGTCGCCGTCGCCGACCGCCTCGGCGTCCGTATGGTCCGGCCCGCGCAGCGGCTCGCGGGCGCCGCGCACGACCTCGGCGAGGGCAGGCTCGGCGCGCGCGTCCCCGAGGAGGGCCCGCCCGAACTCAAGTCGGCCGCCGTCGCGTTCAACTCGATGGCCGACCAGGTCGTCCAGCTCCTCGCCAACGAACGCGAGCTGGCCGCCGACCTCTCCCACCGGCTCCGCACCCCGCTGACCGTCCTCCGGCTCAACGCGGCCTCCCTCGGCTCCGGCCCCGCCGCCGAGCAGACCCGCGCGGCCGTCGAGCAGCTGGAGCGCGAGGTCGACATCATCATCCGCACCGCCCGCGAGGCGAAGCCGCAGACCCAGGCGACCGGACCCGGTGCCGGCTGCGACGCCGCCGAAGTGGTCCGCGAGCGGATGGAGTTCTGGTCGGCGCTCGCCGAGGACGAGGGCCGCCGGGTACGGGTCGCGGGCGTCGAGCGCCCGGTCCGCATCCCCGTCGCACGCCCCGAACTCGTCGCCGCCCTCGACGCCCTGCTCGGCAACGTCTTCCGTCACACCCCCGAGGGCACGGCCTTCTCCATCGACGTCCACAACGGCGACGACGCCGTCATCGTCCTGGTCTCCGACGCGGGCCCCGGCATCGCCGACCCCGCCGCCGCGCTCGCGCGCGGCGCGGGCAGCGGACGCGACGGCTCGACCGGCCTCGGCCTCGACATCGTGCGCCGCATGGCCGAGTCGACGGGCGGCGACGTCCGCATCGGCCACTCGGTCCTCGGCGGTACCGAGGTACGGATCTGGATCAGCCTCGACGGACGCGGAGCCGGTACGGGCGGAGGCGGAGGCCGCCGCGGCCGCCGTCGCAAGACCTGACCCACCGGTCTCGACCCACCCGGTCTCGACCCGCCCGGTCTCGACCCGCCCGGTCTCGACCCGCCCGGTCTCGACCCGCCCGGTCTCGACCCGCCCGGTCTCGACCCGCCCGGTCTCGACCCCCCCCCCGGTCTCGACCCCCCGGTCTCCACCCACCCGTCTCCCGCGCTCAACCTTTTGCCGTCCCGATGCCTTCCTTAAGCGGAGCCTAAGAATCCCACCCCCGGCCTCCGTCAAGGCATTTGTCCGTTTCCCGCTCGCTAGCGTGCTGCCGCACCCCACCCCCACCCCCGGCACACAGAGGCAGGCACGCCATGGGCAGCAGTTCGCACCGGCGCAGGACGAGCACCCGGACCAAGGCCGTCGGAGCGGTCGTCACCGCGGCCGTCGTCGGCGGCGCCGCCTTCTGGCTCACCGGCACCGCCCAGGCCGCCGCCGTCGGCGCCGCCTACACCCGGACCAGCTCCTGGACCGGCGGCTACACCGGCCAGTACGTCGTCACCAACGAGACCTCCAGCGTCCAGTCGGGGGGCTGGACGCTGGAGTTCGACCTCCCGGCCGGCACCACCATCGGCTCCCTCTGGAACGGCGAGTACACCGTCTCCGGCACCCACGTCACCGTGAAGCCCGCGAGCTGGAACAAGCAGCTGGCGCCCGGCCAGTCCGTCACCGTCGGCTTCGTCACCTCCGCCGCCGGCCAGGCCGGCGACCCCGCCAACTGCCTCATCAACAAGGCGGTCTGCTCCGCCGGAGGCCCCGCCCCCACCCCCAGCGGCCGCCCCACGGAGACCGCGTCCCCGTCGGCGACCGCCACCGCGAGCCCCAAGCCGACGGCCACGGCAACGGCCACCGCGAGCCCCCGGCCCACCGCCACGGCGACCACGGCCCCCACGCCGACCCCGACCCCCACCACGACGGGCAGCCCCGCCACCGCCGCCAGGTACGCCCCGTACGTCGACACCTCGCTCTACCCGGCGTACGACCTGCTCGCGACCGCCGACGCCACCGGCGTGAAGGAGTTCAACCTCGCCTTCATCACCTCCGGCGGCTCCTGCGCCCCGCTGTGGGGCGGCGTCACCGACCTCGCGAACGACAAGGTCGCGGCCCAGATCGGCGCCCTGCGCGCCAAGGGCGGTGACGTCCGTGTCTCCTTCGGCGGCGCCGCCGGCCACGAGCTGGCCCTGAACTGCTCGACCTCCTCGGCGCTCGCCGCCGCGTACGGCAAGGTCGTCGACCAGTACAAGCTCACCAAGGTCGACTTCGACATCGAGGGCGCGGCCCTGCCGGACACCGCCGCCAACACCCGCCGCTCCCAGGCGATCGCCCAGCTCCAGAAGTCCCACCCCGGCCTGAACGTCTCCTTCACCCTGCCGGTCATGCCCGAGGGCCTCACCCAGCCCGGCGTGGACCTGCTCGCCGACGCCAAGCGGAACGGGGTCCGCGTCGACGCCGTCAACATCATGGCGATGGACTACGGCCCCGCGTACAGCGCCGACATGGGCACCTACGCCATCCAGGCCGCGACCGCGACCCAGGCCCAGATCAAGGGCGTCCTCGGCCTCTCCGACGCGGCCGCCTGGAAGGCCGTCGCCGTCACCCCGATGATCGGCGTCAACGACGTCAGCAGCGAGGTCTTCAAGGTCGAGGACGCCACCCAGCTGGTCGACTTCGCGAAGTCCAAGGGCCTCGGCTGGCTCTCCACGTGGTCCGCGACCCGCGACAAGCAGTGCGCGGCCGGCGCGGTGACCTACGCCGACCCCACCTGCTCCTCGGTCCTCCAGCAGCCGCTCGCCTTCACGAAGGCCTTCGGCGCCTACAAGTAACGGACTCCTGTGTCCCCCCACACCGCGCGCCCCGGTCGGAACCACCCCACCGCCGACCGGGGCGCGCCCCCTTTTCCGCCGCGCGGACTCAGACGACCCGCGTGGCCTTCCACTCCTCCGCGTAGTCGTTGAAGATCGCCCGCAGGTGGTGGCCGATCTTCAGGTAGTCCAGGTCGTCGAGGTTGGCGAGCGAGACGCGGACCGACCACTCCGGGCCGTCGAAGCCGCCGCCGTTCAGGAGCACCACGCTCGTCTGCTCGGCGAGCCGGAACAGCGGGTCGACCGGCTCGTAGTCCTTCTCCAGGAGCGCAGGCTCTTCTTGTTCAGGTGGGCGAAGAACTGCGGACCCGCCAGATAGCCGAACGAGAAGATGAAGAGCGCGAAGAAGATCGTCTTCACGTCGTCGGAGACGGTGACCTTCGTCCAGGCGCCGAGGAGCAGGGAAGGGGAAGCTAACAGCGGGTCGGCTGGAGTGGATCACTGCCTCGTCCGTACGGGTGAAGCCCGCCGGCCGGGCGGGAGCGCTCCCATCTGCGGAGATCGCCCGGAGAACGACTCAGGCCCCGGTTCTTTCGAACCGGGGCCTGAGTCATCAGGGTGAGTAACGGGACTCGAACCCGCGACATCCTGGACCACAACCAGGTGCTCTACCAGCTGAGCTATACCCACCACGACCGGCGGTTTTCCCGAAGGTTTCCCCGACCGGCCGAGAAGAAGTCTACAGGGTTCTGAGGGGTGCTCGCGCACGCATTGTTCGGCGGGCGCGAGCGGACCCCTCGTTCGGCTGTTCGGCCGACTATTCGGCGGGCAGGACGTGACGCGCCGCGATCCGCTTCGCGGTCTCCGAGTCCGGGCCGGGCTGCGGGACGAAGATCGCCTCGCGGTAGTAGCGCAGCTCGGCGATGGACTCGCGGATGTCGGCGAGCGCCCGGTGGTTGCCGTTCTTCTCCGGACTGTTGAAGTACGCCCTCGGGTACCAGCGGCGGGCCAGCTCCTTGACCGAGGAGACATCGACGATCCGGTAGTGCAGGTGGTTCTCCAGGGCGGGCATGTCGCGCGCGAGGAAGCCGCGGTCCGTGGAGACCGAGTTCCCGCACAGCGGCGCCTTGCCCGGCTCCTTGATGTGCTCGCGGATGTACGCGAGGACCTGGGCCTCCGCGTCGGCGAGCGTCGTGCCGTCGGCGAGCGCGTCGAGCAGCCCCGAGGCCGTGTGCATCTGGCGCACGATCTCGGGCATGGTCTCCAGGGCCGCGTCCGGCGGGCGGATCACGATGTCCACCCCGTCGCCGAGCACGTTCAGTTCCGAGTCGGTGACCAGCGCGGCCACCTCGATGAGTGCGTCGTCCGTCAGCGAGAGCCCGGTCATCTCGCAGTCGATCCACACCATGCGATCGTTCATGCGTCCTACCTTAGGGGCTCCCGTGCCTGCCCGAGCAGGCCTACGGGCCCCCGGGGGAGGTGTCCCCGAGGGCCCGTAGGTCCTGCATCGCACCGCTTGTGGCGGCGGCGGTCTTGTTACGGCGCGCTGCGCTGGCCCGGCAGGGCCGGGCGGCCCGGCGCGTACGCGTCCGACTGCGGCTTGCCCGGCTCCAGCGGCCTGCGGAGCCCCGCGGAGCCCTGGGCGGGCACCGCCGGTTCCAGCACCGCCGTGCCGGCCTCACCCTGCGGCCGCCGGGCGCGGTACGCCGCGCGGTAGGCGGCCGGCGAGGAGCCCAGCTGGCGCCGGAAGTGGCCGCGCAGCGCCACCGGCGAGCGGAAGCCGCACCGGCCGGCGACCTCGTCGACCGAGTAGTCGGAGGTCTCCAGGAGCCGCTGCGCCTGCAGCACCCGCTGGGTGATCAGCCACTGGAGCGGGGCGGAGCCCGTCAGCGAGCGGAACCGGCGGTCGAAGGTCCGCCGTGACATGTAGGCGCGCGCGGCGAGCGTCTCCACGTCGAACTGCTCGTGGAGGTGCTCCAGCGCCCAGGCGACGACCTCGGCCAGCGGGTCGGCGCCGATCTCCTCGGGTAAAGACCTGTCGAGGTAGCGCTCCTGACCGCCGCTGCGCCGCGGCGGGACGACCAGCCGGCGCGCCAGCGCGCCAGCGGCCTCGGTGCCGTGGTCGGTCCGCACGATGTGCAGACACAGATCGATTCCGGCCGCGGTGCCCGCGGAGGTCAGCACGTCCCCGTCGTCGACGAAGAGCTCCCGCGGGTCCACGTGGACCGACGGGTAGCGCTTGGCGAGCGTCGGCGCGTACATCCAGTGCGTGGTCGCCGGGCGGCCGTCGAGCAGTCCGGCCGCGGCCAGGACGAACGCCCCGGTGCACAGCCCGACGATCCTGGCCCCCTCCTCGTGCGCACGGCGCAGCGCTTCGAGCGCCTCCGGCGGCGGCGGCGAGGTGATCGACCGCCAGGCGGGCACCACGACGGTGCCGGCGCGGCTGATCGCCTCCAGGCCGTACGGCGCGGTGAGTTCGAGCCCACCGGTGGTCCGCAGCGGGCCCTCCTCGCCGGCGCAGACGAGCAGCCGGTAGCGGGGCACCCCGGCGTCCTGCCGGTCGATGCCGAACACGGAGAGCGGGATGGAGCTCTCGAAGATGGGGCCGCCGCTGAACAGCAGCACCGCGACGACTTCGCGACGGCGGCGCCCGGACAGCTTCCGTGCGACCTCCGGTGCGGCGGAGTCCTGGCTCATGACGCTAAGCCCCCCTCGGTGTTCGCGTCTCCCTGGTCGTGTCGCTCCTGCACGTTTCCCCTCGGTTTTGCACGAGACCCCAGTCTTCGGTACCCATGATCGAATCTACTGTGTCCCGTGGCGCCGGCGTGACAAGTTCTCCATCCGGTGGATTGTCGACAAGGCAACTTGGCGTGAAGCGATCGATCGCGAAGTCTTGCGCCCGGCGGCCGCCGGGGGGAAGCGCGGTGCGGTCAACGCCCCCGTACGTGGGGGGTGTGGGCCCCCGGGGCAAGGCTTCCGCGGCCTTCGACGCCGGGGTTGGCCAACCGTTCCGCCAAGGACTCGCCGGCGGCCGGAAGTTGGCTGAAAACATATGGGGTCGAGTGTACGAACCTGTCAACTCGAAGGGGGGCGGGGGCGGCTCCGGGCCCCTCGGAGGCTAGTTCCGGCGCCTCGGGCGGACCGTCTCCGCGTGCAGTCCGCGCTCCGAGCGGCGCAGCAGCAGCCGGCAGGCCGCCGTCACCGACACGAGTCCGAGCGCGGTCCCGGCGGCCCCGCCGAGCGAGGTGCCGTAGACGACGAGCACCACGGGGACCAGGACACAGCAGAAGGCCGCCCAGCGGACGACGTCACCGGCCTGCTCCGCCGCGCCCGCGCCCGCCGATGTCCCCGCCGCAGTCCCCGGCTCCGGGTCCGCGCCGGCGGCCGGCGGGAGGGCGGGCGCCCGGCGGCGGCCGCGGGGCGCGCCGAGCGCGGAGGCGGGAGCGGGGGCGGCGGAGGTCTGGCCGGCGGCGGTCGATGGTGCGGGCACGGGCGGTCTCCCTGCGACGGTGGGACGGGTCTGCGGCGACGGCGGGGCACGGTCCGCGGCGATGGCGGGGTGGCGGTCCGCGGTGATGGTCGGGTGGGTCTGTGGCGGCGGTGGGCCGGACCTGTGGCAACGAGGAGCGGAACGTTCCGGTCACTCTCGGCGACGTCCGTTTGGCCCCCGTACGGACGCCTGTAGGGCGCATCCGGCATTGCCAGATCCCGAACCCCTCGTGCATGCTCCCTGGAACGCCGCGCGCGAGCGGCGGGCACGCCAGGTGTGGCACGGCGGGCTCTGGGCAGGAGAGGAGTGTCGCCGTACCCTTGGGGGTATGGGCTTGGGAAGATGATTCCCGGACACAGCTCCGCCGCCACCCGTCGTTCGTCCCCTCCTTTCCCCGTCCCTTCCCACGAGGACCTTCTTCGCCGAGACACCGATGGCCGGTCACGAATTCCCCGAACCCGCGGACCGCAAGCGCGTCGCCGATTCCACGGTCGACCCCCTCGCGGTAGAACAGCCACGTCATGCCTGCGACCCGGCCTTCCGGCACGGGGTGGTCGTCGGCTTCGACGGCTCGACGTCCAGTGAGCGCGCCCTCGCGTACGCCATCGGCATGGCCCGCCGCTCCGGATCGGGCCTGATCATCGTGCATGTGGCCAACCGGCTGCCCACCACGGTGTGGGCCGGCTGCGAGCCCCCGGTCTTCGTCGACGTCCCGGACCACCGCACCGAGGTCCTCGGTCTTGAGCTGGCCTGCGCCGAACACCTCTCCGAGGTGCCGTGGATCCTGGTCGAGCGCGGCGGGGACATCTGCCACGAGCTGGAGGAGGTCGGCCGGGAGTACTCGGCCGACGCGATCGTGGTCGGCTCCACGCACGGGATCGTCGGACGGATCTTCGGCTCGGTCGCCGGCCGTCTCGCGCGCCGCGCCCAGCGGCCCGTCATCGTCATCCCGTAACCCCACGGGTCCCCACGGTCCGTCAGGTCTCTCCCTCAACTGCCGTCATCCGGCCATAATTTCGGCCTTCCTCAGGTGAATTGTGCGCTTGTGAAGGGTACATAAAGCTCACGGAACACAGCAGCTCACGCAGGACAACTGCACACCTGAAGGGAGCCCGCCGTGAACAACGAAGTCGCCGCGGGAAACACCACCTCCACGCTCGGCCACCTGGCACTCGGACTGACCCTGCTGGCCTTCGGCCTGGGCGGAACCGGTGTCATCGACAACGTCGCGGCAGCGGATGCCGCGGGTCTCGCCACCTGGGTCGGCGGCGTGACGCTCTTCCTCGTCGGACTGCTCGCCCTGCGCGCAGGCGACAAGGGTGAAGGCACGGCGTACGCGGCGCTCGGCGCCTTCTGGTTCACCTGGGGCAGCGGAGCCGGCGGACACGCCTCGGCCGACGCCATGGGGCTCTTCCTGCTCCTGTGGGCGCTCCTCGCGCTCACGCTGACCATGGCCGCCTCGGGCAGCGGACTCTTCGGACAGGGCGTGTACGGGCTGCTGTTCGTCGCGCTGCTGCTGCTCGGCATCGGCGCCCTCGCCGACAACAGCGGCCTCGGGAAGGCGGGCGGCTGGGTGGCCGCCGTCGCGGGTCTGGTCGCCTGGTACGGCGCCACGGCCGCGGTCGCCGGCTGGCCGATGGCCCTGCGGCGCGCCGGTGGCAGCGCTCCGGCCGCCGGCTGAGCCGGATCTCCGGAAACACAGCGGTCCCCGTGCACGGGAGGTGTGTGCACGGGGACCGCTGCTGTGTCCGGCCGAGGCTCCGGGGGACAGGCCCGGAGGGGTGCGGTGTCCGGGGGACAGGCCCGGACACCGCACCTCGGCCGCGACGGCCGGGGAGACCTACTCGACGGTGACGGACTTCGCCAGGTTGCGCGGCTTGTCGATGTCACGGCCCATGGCGAGCGCCGTGTGGTAGGCGAGGAGCTGGAGCGGGATGCCCATGAGGATCGGGTCCAGCTCGTCCTCGTTCTTCGGGACGACGATGGTGTGGTCGGCCTTGGCCTGCGGCTGGTGCGCGACCGCGAGGATGCGGCCGCTGCGGGCCTTGATCTCCTCCAGGGCGGCGCGGTTCTTCTCCAGCAGGTCGTCGTCGGGGACGATCGCGACGGTCGGCAGGGCCGGCTCGATGAGGGCGAGCGGGCCGTGCTTCAGCTCGGAGGCCGGGTACGCCTCGGCGTGGATGTAGGAGATCTCCTTCAGCTTGAGGGAGGCCTCCAGGGCGACGGGGTAGCCGCGCACACGGCCGATGAACATCATCGACTGGGCGCCGGCGTACTCCGCGGCGATCTCCTTGATCTGCTCCTCGGTCTTGAGGATCTCCTCGATCTGCGAGGGCAGCTTGCGCAGGCCCTCGATGATCCGCTTGCCGTCGGTGACGGACAGGTCGCGGATGCGGCCCAGGTGCAGGGCGAGCAGCGCGAAGGCGGTGACCGTGTTGGTGAAGCACTTGGTGGAGACGACGCAGACCTCGGGGCCGGCGTGGACGTACACGCCGCCGTCGGCCTCACGGGCGATGGCGGAGCCGACGACGTTGACGACGCCGAGGACGCGGGCGCCCTTCCGCTTGAGCTCCTGGACGGCGGCGAGCACGTCGTAGGTCTCGCCGGACTGGGAGACGGCGATGTAGAGGGTGTCGGGGTCCACGACCGGGTTGCGGTAGCGGAACTCCGAGGCCGGCTCGGCGTCGGCGGGGATGCGGGCCATGGACTCGATGAGCCCGGCGCCGATGAGACCGGCGTGGTACGAGGTGCCGCAGCCGAGGATCTTGATGCGGCGGATGGTGCGGGCCTCGCGCGGGTCCAGGTTCAGGCCGCCCAGGTGCACGGTGGAGAAGCGGTCGTCGATCCGGCCGCGCAGCACGCGGTCGACCGCGTCGGGCTGCTCGGAGATCTCCTTGTGCATGAAGGTGTCGTGGCCGCCCATGTCGTAGGAGGCGGCCTCCCACTCGACGGTCTCGGGGGTGGCCGTGGTGGAGGCGCCCGAGGTCGTGTAGGTGCGGAAGTCGTCGGCCTTGAGGGTGGCCATCTCGCCGTCGTCGAGGGTGACGACCTGGCGGGTGTGGGCGATCAGGGCGGCGACGTCGGAGGCGACGAGCATCTCCTTCTCGCCGATGCCGAGGATGACCGGGGAGCCGTTGCGGGCCACCACGATGCGGTCGTTGAAGTCGGCGTGCATCACGGCGATGCCGTAGGTGCCCTCGATGACCTTGAGCGCCTCGCGGACCTTCTCCTCGAGGGTCTCGGCCTGGGAGCGGGCGATGAGGTGGGTGATGACCTCGGTGTCCGTCTCGGAGGCGAAGACGACGCCGTCGGCCTCCAGCTTGGCGCGGAGCTCCTGGGCGTTGTCCACGATGCCGTTGTGGACGACCGCGACCTTGTTCTCGGGGTCGAGGTGCGGGTGCGAGTTGATGTCGCTCGGGGCGCCGTGGGTGGCCCAGCGGGTGTGCGCGATGCCGGTGGTGCCGGTGAAGCGCTTGGGGACCTTGGCCTCCAGGTCACGGACGCGGCCCTTGGCCTTCACCATCTTCAGGCCGGTGGCCTTCGGGCTGGTGACGACCATGCCGGCCGAGTCGTAGCCGCGGTACTCCAGGCGGGCCAGGCCCTCCAGGAGCAGCGGGGCAACGTCGCGCTTACCGATGTAACCGACAATTCCGCACATAAAGGTGAAACCCCTCCAGGTTGGTGGATGTACTCGGACGTACGGAGCTCAGCCGTAGACGATCCGGCGCAGCTGCCGGAGCGAGAGCTCCGGTGGCGCCACCGCCCGGTGCGGCAGCTCCGCCGCGATCCGTTCGAAGATCTCGGCGTTCACGGCGCCGCCGGACTGCAGTTCGCGGTGGCGGCGGCGGACGAACTCCTCGGTCGTCTCGTCGAAGTACGCCAGCACGTCGAGCACCACCCGGGCGGCCTCACCGCGCTGGAGCGCGGTGCTGCGGACCAGGTGGTCGATGAGGTCGTCGTGCGACGGGCGGCGTTCGAGCACCCGTGAATACTGAGGGGTCCCCCCTGTTCTACGCAAGAATCCTGCCCGAATTCGGGCAAGCTTGCCAGGGTCCATGCGAAGAGCCACCCTCTTGGTCCAGACCTTGACCCGGAGTAGGGGTCGCGGTACGCATGGTGGCCGAAGGGATATACAGAACGACGGACGTGTAGATCTCACCCGAAGGGGAGCCCGCCTGTGAGACAGCGCCTGACGATTCCGCGCCTGATCGGATCCCTGCTCCTGTTCGCCACCGCCGGAGTCGGCTGCGGCGAGGCCGCCGCCGACAGCGACAGCGTCGACGGCAAGGCGCCCGGCCGGGCCGCCACCGAGCCCGAGGTACGCCCGCTCGGCCGGATCGTGCCCGTACCCGCCTCCGTCACCCCCGAGGGCGAGCCCTACACCCTCACCACCGCCACCCGCATCGGCATCGACGAGACCTCCGGCGAGTCCCGGGCCATCGGCCGCTACCTCGCCGGACTCCTCCGCCCCGCCACCGGCTTCCCGCTGCCCGTCGTCGACGACCGCGCCGCGGGACGCGGCATCCGGCTCCGCCTCGACCCCGAAGAGACCGCCCTCGGCGAGGAGGGCTACCGGCTCCGCTCCGCACCCGAGGGCCTCACCCTCACCGCCCGCGAACCCGCCGGCCTCTTCCGCGGCGTCCAGACCCTCCGCCAGCAGCTGCCCTCCGCCGTCGAACACAAGAGCGTCCAGCCCGGCCCCTGGAAGATCGCCGGCGGCACCGTCACCGACACCCCGCGCTACTCCTACCGGGGCGCCATGCTCGACGTCGCCCGTCACTTCTTCACCGTCGACGAGGTGAAGCGGTACATCGACCAGCTCGCCCTCTACAAGGTGAACACCCTCCACCTGCACCTCTCCGACGACCAGGGCTGGCGCATCGCCGTCGACTCCTGGCCCCGGCTCACCACCTACGGCGGCTCCACCGAGGTCGGCGGCGGCCCCGGCGGCTTCTACACCAAGGCCCAGTACCAGGAGATCGTGGAGTACGCCGCCTCCCGCTACCAGGAGGTGATCCCCGAGATCGACATGCCGGGCCACACCAACGCCGCGCTCGCCTCCTACGCCGACCTGACCTGCGACGGCGTCGCCCCGCCGCTCTACACGGGCACCAAGGTCGGCTTCAGCTCCCTGTGTGTGCCGAAGCCCGTCACGTACGACTTCGTGGACGACGTGATCCGCGAGATCGCCGCGCTCACCCCCGGCCGCTACCTCCACATCGGCGGCGACGAGGCCCACTCCACCAGTCACGAGGACTACGTGGCCTTCATGGACAAGGTCCAGCCGATCGTCGCCAAGTACGGCAAGACCGTCGTCGGCTGGCACCAGCTGACCGGCGCCACCCCCGCGGAGGGCGCCCTCGTCCAGTACTGGGGCCTCGACCGCACCCCCGCCGCGGAGAAGGAGCGGGTCGCAGCGGCCGCGCGGAACGGCACGGGCCTGATCCTCTCCCCCGCGGACCGCACGTACCTCGACATGAAGTACACCAAGGACACCCCCCTCGGCCTGGCCTGGGCGGGCTACGTCGAGGTCCGCAGGTCGTACGACTGGAACCCGGCGACCTACCTGGCGGGCGCCCCGGAGAGCGCCGTCCGCGGCGTCGAGGCCCCCCTGTGGACCGAGACCCTCGCCTCCACCGGAGACCTCGACGTGATGGCCTTCCCGCGCCTCCCGGGCGTGGCGGAACTGGGCTGGTCCCCGGCCTCCACCCACGACTGGGACACCTACAAGGAACGCCTCGCCGAACAGGCCCCCCGCTTCGACGCCCTCGGCATCCCGTACTACCGCTCACCGCAGGTGCCCTGGCCGGCGGAGTAGGGCATGACGACGGGCCCCGGCGGAGGACCGTACTCCGCCGGGGCCCGTGTCGGTTCCGGAAAGGTCAGGCGAAGCGGGCGATCGGGTTCACCAGGTCGCCGACCAGTTGGAGGGCCGCCGACGGGTCCGCCAGGTCGACCATCTGCTTGTTGTTGCGGAGCTGGAGGCGGTTCAGGGCCGACAGGGCGAAGGTCTCCGCGAACATGTCGTACTGGGCGAAACGGTCCGCCAGCTCCGGGGTCCCGGCCTGGTAGCCCTTCACGCATTCCGCGACCGTGCGCCAGAAGTCGTCCTCGTCCAGGACGCCCTCCGCCGCCAGGGTCGCGCCCAGGAAGCGGAAGAAGCAGTCGAAGACGTCCGTGAAGACCGAGAGGAGCTTCATGTCCTCCGGGACCTCGGCGCGGATGCGCTCCACCGCCGGCGGGAGGACCGCCGACGGGTCCATCACGCAGATCTCCTCCGCGATGTCCTTGAAGACCGCCCGGGCCACCGCGCCCCGCTCGTCCAGGACGAGGATCACGTTCTCGCCGTGCGGCATGTAGACCAGGTCGTACGCGTAGAAGCAGTGCAGGATCGGCAGCAGGTACGCGTCCAGGTAGCGGCGGAGCCACACCGTCGGCTCCAGGCCCGACTCCTTGATCAGCGCACCCGCGAACGACGCCCCCGTGTGGTCCACGTGCAGCAGCGACGCCATCGTCGCCAGGCGCTCCCCCTCGGCGAGGGTCGGCACCGGGGACTCGCGCCAGAGCGCCGCCAGCATCTTGCGGTAGGGGGAGTAGCGGTCCGTGGCGGCCTCGTACTCCAGGTGCCGGTAGCCGACGGCCGCCCGCTCCCGGATGATCGAGAACCGCGCCGACCGGAGGACCGGATCCGCCCCGATCAGGCCGTGCAGCCAGTCGTTGATCGCCGGCGTTGCCTCCATGTACGCGGCCGAAAGACCCCGCATGAAGCCCATGTTGAGGACGGAGAGGGCCGTCTTCACGTAGTGCTTCGTCGGGTCGGAGGAGTTGAAGAACGTACGGATCGACTGCTGCGCCAGGTACGCGTCGTCGCCCTCGCCCAGGTACACCAGGCGCTGCTGCGCGACCTCGGCGGCGAAGGTGACGGACAGCTTGTTCCACCACTGCCAGGGGTGGGCCGGCATGAGGAGGTAGTCCGACAGGTCCAGGCCCCGGGCGGCCAGGGTCGCGGCGAAGCCGTCCACCGCCGCGTCGCCCAGCTCGGCGCGGATGAACGTCTCGTACGCGATGTCCGCGCCGGCCGTGAAGGTGGCGCGGTCGCGGTGGGCCGCGAGCCAGATCAGACGGATCTCGCTCGCCGCCTCCGGGGCGTACGCGCGGTACTCGTCGACGCCGAAGCCCAGCCGGCCGTTGTTGGCGACGAAGCAGGGGTGGCCCTCGGTCATCCCGGTCTCGATCGCCTGGAAGCCGGCGCCGGCCAGCTCGGCGGAGGTCACGGGCGGCTTCGTCGCCTTGTAGGCCGTACCGGCAAGGGTGGAGGAGATCTCCTCCAGGTAGACCGGCAGGATCTCGTCGCTCAGGCCGAGGGAGCCGCGCAGCTCGGTGATGAACCGGAGCGCGTCGAGCGGGAGCTGCTCGTCGCCGCGGTGGCGGCTGATCGAGTCCGGGTAGACCTGCCAGTGGTCGAGCGCGAAGCGGTCGGCGGTGAAGCGGTACTCGGTCGTGCCGTCGTCGCTGAGGACCTGGTAGCGGCTCTCGCCCAGCTCCTTGGGGTTGAGGAGCCGCTCGTGGGCGAACTCGGCGAGGCCCTTGCGGATCAGGGCGCGGTTGGCGGCGGCCCAGCGCTCGGGGGTGAGGTGTGCGACGGGGTTCATGTCCTGGCTCCGGACGTTCATATCGCGGCTCCGACGGCGGTCTCGAACTGGGCGCGGGTGCAGAAGCTCAGCAGGGCCCTCTTCTCGGGCTTCTGGATCTCGCGCTCGGGCACGAAGCCGACGGCCTCGTTGAGCGCGTGCACGGCCTTGTTGCGGACGTCGGGCTCGACGACCACGCGGGCGGTCGCCGGGTCGGCGAACAGCTCCGCCATCACGGCGGTGATCACGGTCCGGGTGAAGCCGTGCACGGGGGTGTCGGTGGGCGCGACGAGGAAGTGCATGCCGACGTCGCCGGGAACCGGCTCGTAGAGCCCGACCAGTTCCAGCTCCGACGGGTCGTACCGCTCCATGAGGAAGGCCGGCTCGCCGTCGACCAGGCCGATGTACGCGTCGTGGTGCGGGTGCGCGGCGATCGCCATGTACTCGCGCTCGACGTCCTGGAGCTTCGCGTCCTGCATCATCCAGAAGGCGGCCTTGGGGTGGGTGACCCAGGGGTGGATCAGCTCGGCGTCCTCTGTGGGGTCGAGCGGGCGGATCTCGATGGTCTGGGCGGTCATGCGGCGAACTCCTGGAACGCGATCGTCTTCTCTACCGGGTAGTACTCGGAACCCAGCATCTCCCCGATGATGTACGCGTTGCGGTACGGGCCCATGCCCAGGTCCGGCGACGTGATCGAGTGGGTGTGCACGCCGGCGTTCTGCAGGAAGATCCCGCGGCCGGTGGTGTCGATCGCGTAGTTGCGGGCCACGTCGAAGCGGCCCCGGCTGTCGTACCGGAGGCGGTCCTCGACCGGCTTCAGGAAGGCGGGGACGGTGTACTTGTAGCCGGTGGCGAGGATCAGGCCCTCGGTCTCGACCGTGAAGTCCTTCTCCTGCTCCTCCTGGCGGAAGCCGAGGGTGTACGTGCCCGTGGCGGAGTCGTACGCGGCCGTGTTCAGGGACGAGTTGGTCAGGAGGCGGGTGGGGACCGGGCCGTTGAGGTTCTTCTGGTAGAGCAGGTCGAAGATGGCGTCGATCAGCTCGCCGTCGATGCCCTTGAACAGGCCCTTCTGCTCCGTCTCCAGGCGGTACCGGGTCTGCTCGGGCAGCGCGTGGAAGTAGTCCACGTACTCCGGGGAGGTCATCTCCAGGGTGAGCTTGGTGTATTCGAGGGGGAAGAAGCGGGGGGAGCGGGTCACCCAGTTCAGCCGGTAGCCGTGGGTGTCGATCTCGCTCAGGAGGTCGTAGTAGATCTCCGCCGCGCTCTGACCGCTGCCGACCAGGGTGATCGACTTCTTCTTCTGCAGCTCCTCCTTGTGCGGGAGGTAGCGCGAGTTGTGGATCAGGTCGCCGCCGAGGTCGCGGCAGGTCTCGGGGACGTACGGCGGGGTGCCGGTGCCGAGGACGATCCGGTGCGAGTGGAACGTTTCTCCGGCTTCCGTGGTGATCACGTACAGCTCGGCGGACTCGTCGTACGCGACCGACGCGACGGTCGTGGAGAAGCGGATCGAGGTGAGTTTCCCGGCGGCCCAGCGGCAGTAGTCGTTGTACTCGGTCCGCAGCGGGTAGAAGTTCTCGCGGATGTAGAACGAGTAGAGCCGGCCCTTCTCCTTCAGGTAGTTGAGGAAGGAGTACGGCGAGGTCGGGTCCGCGAGGGTGACCAGGTCCGACATGAACGGGGTCTGGAGGTGGGCGCCTTCGAGGAACATCCCCGAGTGCCACTCGAAGTCCGGCTTGGACTCCAGGAAGACGCCGTTCAGCTCGGCGATGGGCTCGGTCAGGCAGGCGAGTCCGAGGTTGAACGGACCGAGCCCGATCCCGATGAAGTCGTACGGCTCAGGCGTGGACAAGGTTCTCTCCCAGGTACTGCTCGGCGTGGCCGGCTATCAGATCGAGGACGGCGGCGATGTCGGCCGCGGTGGTCTCGGGGTTGAGCAAGGTGAACTTGAGGTACTGGCGGCCGTCGACCTTGGTGCCGGCGACGACGGCCTCGCCGGAGGCGAACAGGGCCTTGCGGGCGTGCAGGTTGGCCCGGTCGACGTCGGCGGGGGAGGCGGCGGCCTCGGGGACGTAGCGGTAGACGAGGGTGGAGAGCTGCGGCTCGACCACGACGTCGTAGCGCGGGTCGACGGCGAGCAGTGCGTATCCCTCGCGGGCCAGGTCGCAGACCTCGTCGAAGAGCTCGCCGACGCCGTCGGCGCCCATCACGCGCAGCGTCATCCACAGCTTGAGCGCGTCGAAGCGGCGGGTGGTCTGGAGGGATTTGTCGACCTGGTTGGGGATCTTCCCCCACAGTCCTTCGGACGTGGGAGGTGCCCCCACGGCGAGTGTCTGACGAGGGTTGAGGTAGTCCGCGTGGTAGGTCGCGTGGCGCAGCGTGGCGCCGTCGCGGACCAGGACGGCGGAGGAACTCACCGGCTGGAAGAAGGACTTGTGGTAGTCGACGGTGACGGAGTCGGCCTGCTCGATGCCGTCCAGGAGGTGGCGGCGGGTCCGGGAGGCGAGCAGTCCGCAGCCGTAGGCGGCGTCGACGTGCATCCAGGCGCCGTACTCGGCGGCGAGGGCGGCGATCTCGGGCAGCGGGTCGATGGAGCCGAAGTCGGTGGTGCCGGCGGTGGCGACGATCGCCATCGGGACGAGGCCCTCGGCGCGGCAGGCCTCCAGCTCGGCGGCGAGGATGACGGACTGCATCCGCTTGTTCGGGTCGACCGGGACGGCGACGACGGCGTCGCGGCCGAGGCCGAGCAGCTGGGCGGACTTCTGGACGCTGAAGTGGCTGCACTCGGAGGAGAAGATCCGCAGCTTCGACAGGTCGGTGCAGCCGGCCTCCTCGCGGGCGAGGAGCAGGGCCTGGAGGTTGGACTGGGTGCCGCCGCTGGTGAACACGCCGTCGGCGAGCGGGCCGAGGCCGATGCGGCCGGTGGTCCAGTCGATCAGTTTCCGCTCGATGAGGGTGCCGCCGGCGCTCTGGTCCCAGGTGTCGAGGGAGGAGTTGACGGCGGAGAGGACGGCCTCGCCGAGGACGGCGGGGATGACCACCGGGCAGTTGAGGTGCCCGAGGTAGCGGGGGTGGTGGAAGTAGACGGCGTCGCGGAGGTAGACGCTCTCCAGCTCGTCGAGGGCGGCGGAGGCGTCGCCGAGCGGCCGGTCGAGGTCGACGGCGTCGACGACGGGGGCGAGCTCGGCGGGGGTGATGCCGGTGAACGGACCGCGTGCCGTGGCGAGTTTCCTCGCCACCCGCTCGACTCCTTCGGTGACGGAGCGTCGGTATGACTCCGCCGTCGTGTCGTTGAGCAGGTGGGAGCGCATGTGGGGGCCCTTCCGGGAGCGGACTCGGTCGGTCTTGGTTAGGTTAGCCTAACCTAACCAAGACGCACAACGGCCCCCGACCCGTTGAGGTTGGGGGGCCGTCGGCCCTGTGGGGGGTTCTGGTGGCTACGCCGCGTCCTGAGCCGTCTCGTCCGGGACCTCGCGCAGGGCGTCCTCGGACAGGCCCTTGCGCCAGTAGCCGACGAACGTGACCCGGCGACGGTCGAGCCCCCGCTCCCGTACGAAGTGCCGGCGCAGCGCCTTCACGGAGCCCGACTCGCCCGCGATCCAGACGTACGGGGCCTCGCCGGGCAGCTCGACGCCGGACACCGCGTCCACGGCGGACGGCGCCCCCTCCTCCCGTACGAGCCAGGTGACCGTGGCGTCCGCCTCGGTCGCGAGCTCCGTCCGGTCGCCGGAGAAAGGCACCTCCAGGAACACCCGGGCGCGGGTCTCGGCCGGCAGCCACTCCAGGATCGCGGAGGCGGCGGGGAGGGCCGTCTCGTCGGCCCAGATCAGTACGGAGTCGGCGCCCTCGGGGAGTTGGAAGCGGACGCCCGTGTTCTCGGCGATCGCCGGGCCCAGGACCACCACCCGGTCGCCGGGCTCGGCGCGGCCGGCCCAGCGGCAGGCCGGCCCGCCGTCCTCGTGGAGGGCGAAGTCGATGTCGATCTCGTGCGCGGGGGCCGTGCGCTGCGCGCGGACGGTGTACGAGCGCATCACGGCCCGCTCGTCGTCGGGCATCGCGCGCCAGGCGCCCAGGATCGCGTACATGTCCGGGTTGTCCAGGGGTGGCAGCACCGGCGCTTTCTGGCCAGGATGCGGCAGGAAGAGCGAGAGCGACTGGTCGCGGCCCCCGGCGGCGAAGTTCTTCAGGTCGTCCCCGGTGAAGGTGATCCGGACCAGGGAGGGGCCGAGTCGCCGGGTCCGGTCGACCTGGAGGGAGAAGAACTGGAAGGGGGCGGTCTCGGCGTTCGTCATGAGAACAAAGGTTAGCCTAACCTCATCTTGATCAATAGGGGGCGATTCTGCGCTAGGGTCTGGCTGAATTTGGAGAGGGGGCTCCTCGTTTCGGCGACGGCGTGACGCCTCTCCGCGTGCGTTGCCACAGAACGAAGGAGATCCATGGCCGACGCTATGGTCGAGAGGGCCCAGCGCTTCATCAACTCGACCTATAACAACGGGGCGATGCTGGGCATATCCAAGCTGGAGGAGGACGGCAAGACCGGCTGGACGGTCATGTACGCCCTCACCCGGGCCCTCCAGTACGAGATGGGCCTCACCAGCCTGTCGAACGCCTTCGGGCCCACCACGCTGTCCACGCTGCAGTCGAAGTACCCGAGCCTCAACGCCTCCACGATGCCGTCGGCGAACTTCTGCCGCATCATCCAGTCCGCCCTGTACTGCAAGGGCTACGACGGCGGCGAGATCGACGGCATCTACAACAGCCGGGTCCAGAGCGCCGTGGCACAGCTCAAGCTCCACATGGGCGTGGACGGCGCCTACGCCGGCACCTCCCTGGAGCCGAAGGTCGTCAAGGGCCTGCTCAACATGGACGCGTACGTCAGCACCGCCGGTGCCAACGAGCAGATCCGCACCGTCCAGCGGTGGCTGAACGCGCGTTACGTGAACCGCCGGGACTTCTACATCATCCCCTGCGACGGCCACCACTCCCGCGACGTCGCGAAGTCCATGCTGTTCGCGATCCAGTACGAGCTGGGCATGGCGGACGGCGTCGCCAACGGCAACTTCGGCCCCGGCACCCAGTCCGGCCTGAAGTCCCACACCGTCGGCCTGGGCAACAGCAGCACCTGGGCGTACCTGTTCACGGCCGCGATGGTCCTGAACAAGCGCAACGTCCTCTTCGGCGAGTTCACCGGCGGGGTCCAGAGCGAGGTCGAGTCCTTCCAGGCCTTCTCCATGCTGCCGGTCACCGGCGTCGGCGACTACTCCACCTGGTCCTCGCTGCTCGTCTCCTACGGCGACCAGACCCGCAAGGGCAGCGCCTGCGACTGCGTCACCAAGATCACGCCGGAGCGCGCCCAGACCCTCGTCAACGCGGGCTACACGTACGTCGGCCGGTACCTCTACAACCCCTCGAAGACCAGCCTGCCGGAGAAGCAGATCCAGCCGGGCGAGCTCGAGACCATCAAGGCGTACGGGCTCCGCTGCTTCCCGATCTACCAGACGTTCTCCGACTCGGCGAGCTACTTCAAGTACGGCCAGGGCTGCGTCGACG
This sequence comes from Streptomyces sp. NPDC044003, assembly GCF_056435185.1. Classification (NCBI taxonomy): domain Bacteria; kingdom Bacillati; phylum Actinomycetota; class Actinomycetes; order Kitasatosporales; family Streptomycetaceae; genus Streptomyces; species Streptomyces sp. NPDC044003. Next base: position 219,643 of record NZ_JBWKFA010000002.1, read on the forward strand.
CGTCCAACGCCGTCGAATGGGCCCAGGCGCACGGCTTCAAGCCGGGCTCGATCATCTACTTCGCCGTCGACTACGACGCCATGGACGGCGAGGTCACCGACTTCATCCTCCCGCACTTCCGCGGCATCTCCCGTACCGTCAGCGAGAACTCGGGCTATCGGGTCGGCGTCTACGGACCGCGCAACATCTGCCAGCGCGTCACCGACGCCGGGTACGCCGAGACCGCCTTCGTCTCCGACATGTCGGCCGGCTTCTCCGGAAACCTCGGCTACCCGCTGCCGACGAAGTGGGCCTTCGACCAGATCTCCACGATCACGGTCGGCTCCGGCACCGGCGCCATCAACATCGACAACGACATGGCCTCCGGCCGGGACGAGGGTCAGAACGACTTCTACCCGCCGGCGGGCATCGTCTCCGGCCTGGACAAGGACTTCGACAAGACCAAGTACCGGGCGTCCATGCTCGCGGACGTCCAGTCCTACCTCACCTCCATCGGCGTCCCGGAGACGGGCGGCGAGGGCTGGGTCGACGACGACTGGGTCACCTACGGGATCAACAGCACCACCGAGGCCTTCGACGCGGTCCTCAGCTACGACTGGCTGTTCACCAACCTCGCCAGGACGCTCAAGATCCGCAAGGCGCTCATCCAGGCCCCCGTCCTGTGGGAGCTGCGCAAGCTGAACCCGCTCGACCCGCTCGCCGACGAGGCCGTGCAGGCCGGCCTGAAGGAGGACTGCAGCACGGGCTGGGGCCAGATCTTCGCCTGGGTGACCATCGAGGCCCGGAACTACTGCATCCAGCAGGGCTACCTCAACGCGACCCCGCTGACCACCGCCGACAAGAAGGCGGTCTGGGACCAGCTCTACCAGGACGTCGAGTACAACCTCCGCTCCGTCGCGTACCTCACGATGTACAACTCCTACCAGCTGAGCATCCCCTCGCCGTCGCTGACCACCAGCCTCGCCGACACGCAGGCGCTGCTCGCCCGGTACAACGGCACCAACAGCGACGCCCAGCAGTACGGGCAGCAGCTCATCGGCCTGTACCAGGTCCTGGAGAACTACAACGCGCTCTGCCGCGTCTAGCGGCCCCCACCGATCGCGAAGAATGTGCACATGAGGAAGCTGCTCGTGCCGGCCGGGGTGAACCTGCTGCTCGGCGTGCCGGGAATCGTTCCGGTCTTCCTGGTCTGGTACGTCCTGGCCAACGGGCCGCTCGCCGCCCTCGGGTGGACGGAGCGGGACCCGAACGAGAACGACGGCATGTGGCTGTGGCTGGTCATCGTCGTCCCGGTCGTCGGGCTCTACGGCCTCGTCTGGGGCCTGGTGAACGTGCGTCTGAGGCGCCGGACGCCGGTGTCGAGGGCCGTGTTCTGGACGGTGTGCGCGGTGGCTTCCCTGGCGCCTTTCTTCGCGATCGGGCTGTTCTGAGAAGACTTGAGAGGAGAACGAAGCACATGCAGCAGAAGATGACGCGGCGTGCGGTCGTCCGGACCGCCGCCGTCGTGGGCGCGGCCGCCGCCCTCGGCCCGGTCCTGTCCGCCACCGCCACGGCCGCGCCGGGCACCGGCGCCGCCGCGGCCGCCGTCGCGGGGACCCGGAAGCCCAAGCGCCCGGCGACGTCCGCGAACGGCTGGACGATCCAGACGAACGTCGACCGCGACTCCCAGGTGTGGACGCGCTCGGTGTCCGGCGCCGGACTGACCGTGCCGGTCTGGATCGGCGACGTCGAGACCGTCCTGCTCCACGTGGTGCGCCGCTTCCACTACGAGGTGGAGGAGCTCCACACCGGAGACCTCGTCGGCTGGCGTCCCGCCAAGGAGGTGCGCCGCCGCCACCCGGAGTCGAACCTCGCCTCCGGCACCGCCGTGCGGATCCGCCCGGGGATCGGGGCCACGCAGGGCTCGCTGTTCCCGCTCCAGCTCGACACCGTCCGCGCCATCCTCGCGGACTGCGGCGGCGTGGTCCGGTGGGGCGGTGACGACAAGCCGGTGGACGAGTCCCTCTTCTACATCGCCGTCGGCCCGCTCGACACGCGGCTCGTCGACCTGGCCGCCCGGATCCGCGAGTGGAACGCCACTCCGGGCCAGGGCGCCGGAGTGACGGCCGGCTAGCAGGACACAAAGAAGGGGCGCGCGGCTCGGGCCGCGCGCCCCTTCTCTTCTTCGCCTGTCCCGTCGGGCGGGCTCTACTCGTCCCGTCAGGCGGGCAGGCCGAGCTCGCGGGCGATCAGCATCCGCTGGACCTCGCTGGTGCCCTCGCCGATCTCCAGGATCTTCGAGTCGCGCCACATGCGGGCCACCGGGTACTCGTTCATGAAGCCGTAGCCGCCGTGGATCTGGGTCGCCTCGCGGGCGTTGTCCACGGCCACCGTGGAGGAGTACAGCTTCGCGATCGCCGCCTCCTTCTTGAACGACTCGCCGAGGACCAGACGGGAAGCAGCGTCCCGCCAGCCGATGCGGGCCATGTGCGCCTTCATCTCCATGTCGGCGATCTTGAACTGGACGGCCTGGTACGTGCTGATCGGCGAGCCGAAGGCGTGACGTTCCTTCGCGTACTTCACCGACTCGTCCACACAGCCCTGCGCGAGGCCCGTCGCGAGCGCCGCGATCGCGACCCGGCCCTCGTCCAGGATCCGCAGGAACTGCGCGTAACCGCGGCCCTCCTCGCCGAGGAGGTTCTCCACCGGGACGCGGACGTCGTCGAAGGAGAGCTCACGGGTGTCCGAGGCGTTCCAGCCGACCTTGGAGTACGGGGCGGCGACCGTGAAGCCCGGGGTGCCGGAGGGCACGATGATCGAGGAGATCAGCGGACGGCCGTCGTCCTTGCGGCCGGTGACCGCCGTGACCGTCACCAGACCCGTGATGTCCGTACCGGAGTTGGTGATGAAGCACTTCGAACCGTTGATGACCCAGTGGTCGCCGTCGCGGACGGCCGTCGTCCGGGTGCCGCCGGCGTCGCTGCCCGCCCCCGGCTCGGTCAGACCGAACGCGCCGAGCATCTCGCCGGAGCACAGCTTCGGCAGCCACTCCCGCTTCTGCTCCTCCGTGCCGAAGCGGTAGACCGGCATGGCGCCGAGCGAGACACCGGCCTCCAGGGTGATGGCCACGGAGGAGTCGACCCGGGCCAGCTCCTCCAGGGCGATCCCGAGCGCCAGGTAGTCGCCGCCCATGCCGCCGTACTCCTCGGGGAACGGCAGCCCGAACAGGCCCATGCGGCCCATCTCGCGGACGATCTCGTACGGGAACTCGTGCCGCTCGTAGTAGTCGCCGATCTTCGGCGCCACGACGTCGTGGGCGAACTCCTCGACGGTACGGCGGAGTTCCTCGTGCTCTTCGGTGAGCCGGTGGTCGAGGGACATGTCTTTCGTCACTCCTTGTGGGAGAGGGCGCGGACGGTACGGGAAGGGCTGGGCCGGCCCAGCTGTTCGGCCATCCACACGCTCGTGGCGGTGAGGGCGGCCAGATCGACCCCGGTCTCGATGCCGAGACCGTCGAGCATCCACACGAGGTCCTCGGTGGCGAGATTGCCGGTCGCGCTCTTCGCGTACGGGCAGCCGCCGAGGCCGCCGGCGGAGGCGTCGACCGTGGTCACCCCGTGGCGCAGGGCCGCGAGGGTGTTGGACAGGGCCTGCCCGTAGGTGTCGTGGAAGTGCACGGCGATACGGGAGGTGGGGACACCGGCCTCGTTCAGTCCCGTCAGCAGGGCCTGGACGTGACCGGGGGTGGCGACCCCGATCGTGTCGCCGAGGCTCAGCTCGTCGCAGCCCATGTCGGCGAGGGCCTTCGTGACCCGGACGACCTGCTCGACGGGGACGGCACCCTCCCAGGGGTCGCCGAAGCACATCGAGAGGTAGCCGCGGACCTTCAGACCGGCCTCTATGGCCCGGGTGACGGTCGGCGCGAACATCGCCAGCGCCTCGTCGACGGTCCGGTTCAGATTGGCCTTCGCGAAGGACTCGGTCGCCGAGGCGAACACCGCGACCTCACGGGCGCCGAGGGCGAGGGCCCGGTCGAGACCGCGCTCGTTCGGCACGAGGACGGGGAGCCGCACGGGGAGGTCCCGCACGCGCGGGAACAGCTCCTCGGCGTCGGCGAGCTGCGGCACCCACTTCGGGTGCACGAAGCTCGTCGCCTCGATCGTCGTCAGCCCGGCGGCGGCGAGCCGCCGCACGAACTCGGCCTTCACCTCGGTCGGGACGGCCGTCTTCTCGTTCTGCAGCCCGTCCCGGGCACCGACCTCGTGGATCCGGACGCGGGCGGGGAGCGCGGGGTCCGGGACGGTCATCGGCAGACTCATTCCGCGGCCTCCTCGTGCGGGGTCACCACGGCCAGGATCTGGTCCATGGCGACGGTGGTGCCGGGCGTGACGTCGAGCTCGGTGACGGTGCCGGCGTGCGGGGCGGAGATGACGTGCTCCATCTTCATCGCCTCGACCACGAGCAGACTCTGCCCGGCCTCCACCTCGTCCCCGACGGCCACCTTCACGACGGTGACGGTGCCGGGCATCGGAGCGGCGAGCGTGTCGGCACCACCGTGCCGGGCGCCGCTCAGCGCGGCCTCGACGGGGTCGTGGTCCATGACGTGCCAGGAGTCGCCGTCACGGCCCAGCCAGTCGCCCGAGCGGTGGAAGGTGTGGGTGATGCCGTCCACGGTCACGGTGACGTCGGTGTCCGTGACCCGGGACCCGGTGGGTGCCTCCCCCGTCACGGGTTCGAGTCCCGGTACCCGGAACGGGAAGCCGAGCGTCTTCGCGGTGCCGCCGAGGCGCCAGCCGCTCGGCACCGAGAAGGGGTCCGTCCAGCCGTCCCGGGGCACCGGGGCCAGCTCCGCGCGCCGCACGGCCGCCGCCGCCGCGTACACCTCGGCCGGGACGCCCGTCGGGATCAGGCTCTCCGCGTCCCGTTCCACCAGGCCCGTGTCCATGGCCCCGGACACGACGTCCGGGTGGGCCAGCAACCTCCGGAGGAAGCCCGCGTTGGTGGGGACGCCCAGGGTGACCAGGTCGGCCAGCGCCGCGCGCAGCTTCCGCAGGGCCGTCGGCCGGTCGGCCGCGTGGACGATCACCTTCGACAGCATCGGGTCGTAGAGGGAGGAGACCTCGCTGCCTTCGAGCAGGCCGGAGTCCGTCCGTACGCCGTTCCCCTGCGGTTCGCTCAGCGCGAGGACCGTGCCGCCCGAGGGCAGGAAGCCGCGCGACGGGTCCTCGGCGCAGATGCGCGCCTCGACCGCCCAGCCGTCGAGCCGGACGTCTTCCTGGCCGAAGCCGAGCGGCTCACCGGCGGCGACCCGCAGCTGCCACTCCACCAGGTCGAGCCCGGTGATCAGCTCGGTCACGGGGTGCTCGACCTGGAGACGGGTGTTCATCTCCATGAAGTAGTACGCGGACGGGTCACCGCCCGGGACGATGAACTCGACCGTTCCCGCGCCGACATAGCCGCAGGACCGGGCGGCCTCCACGGCCGCCGCGCCCATCGCCGCGCGGGTGGTCTCGTCGAGGAGGACGCTCGGCGCCTCCTCGATGATCTTCTGGTGGCGGCGCTGGAGCGAGCACTCGCGCTCGCCCAGGTGCACCACGTTCCCGTGGGCGTCCGCCAGGACCTGGATCTCGATGTGCCGGGGACGGTCGATCCACCGCTCCACGAGCAGCGTGTCGTCGCCGAAGGACGCCCGCGCCTCCCGTCGGGCCGCCGCGATCTCCTCGTCCAGGACCGCCAGGTCCCGCACCAGGCGCATGCCCTTGCCGCCGCCGCCCGCGCTGGGCTTCAGCAGGACGGGTGCGCCCAGTTCACGGGCCGCGGCGGCGATCTCGGGGTCGGCCGCGCCGGGCACGACCGGCACACCCGCGGCCTGCACGGTCTCCTTGGCACGGATCTTGTCGCCCATGAGGGCGATCGCCTCGGCGGAGGGCCCGATGAAGACGAGCCCCGCCTCGGCGCACGCGCGCGCGAAGCCCGCGTTCTCGGCCAGGAATCCGTACCCCGGGTGGACGGCCTGGGCGCCGGTGCGGCGGGCCGCGTCGAGGAGCGCCGGGACGGACAGGTACGACTCGGCGGCCGGCGGCGGACCGATCCGTACCGCCGTGTCCGCCTCCCGTACGTGCCGGGCGTCGGCGTCCGCGTCGCTGTAGACGGCCACCGAGCGGACGCCCATCTCCCGCAGGGTGCGGATGACGCGGACGGCGATCTCGCCCCGGTTGGCCACGAGGACGGTGTCGAACATGCTCTGCATCTCCTGGGGGCCCCTCACATCCGGAAGACGCCGAACTGGGGGTCACCCAGGGGCGCGTTGGCACAGGCGGTCAGGGCGAGGCCGAGGACCTGCCGGGTCTCCAGCGGGTCGATGACGCCGTCGTCCCACAGCCGGGCACTCGCGTAGTAGGCGCTGCCCTGCGTCTCGTACTGCTCGCGGATCGGGGCCTTGAAGGCCTCTTCCTCCTCGGCGCTCCACCCGTCGCCGAGCTGGTCGCGCTTGACGGTCGCGAGGACGGACGCGGCCTGCTCGCCGCCCATGACCGAGATCTTGGCGTTGGGCCACATCCACAGGAAGCGGGGGGAGTACGCCCGGCCGCACATCGAGTAGTTGCCCGCGCCGTACGAACCGCCGACGACGACCGTCAGCTTCGGCACCCGGGTGGTGGCCACGGCCGTCACCATCTTGGCGCCGTGCTTGGCGATGCCGCCGTGCTCGTACGCCTTGCCGACCATGAAGCCGGTGATGTTCTGCAGGAACACCAGCGGGATCCCGCGCTGGTCGCACAGCTCGATGAAGTGCGCGCCCTTCTGGGCGGACTCGGCGAACAGGATGCCGTTGTTGGCGACGATGCCGACCGGGTGGCCGTGGATCCGGGCGAAGCCGGTGACCAGCGTCTGCCCGTACTCGGACTTGAACTCCTGGAAGCGGGAGCCGTCCACGATCCGGGCGATCACCTCGCGCACGTCGTACGGGGTGCGGGAGTCCACCGGCACCGCGCCGTACAGCCCGTACGGGTCGACCTTCGGCTCCTCGGCCGGCTCGACCGACCAGGGCAGCGCGCCGCGCTCGGGGAGCGTGGCCACGATGTTCCGCACGATGCGCAGCGCGTGCGCGTCGTCCTCGGCGAGGTGGTCGGTGACGCCGGAGATCCGGGAGTGGACCTCGCCGCCGCCGAGCTCCTCGGCCGTGACGACCTCGCCGGTCGCCGCCTTCACCAGGGGAGGACCGCCCAGGAAGATCGTGCCCTGGTTCCGTACGATCACGGCCTCGTCGCTCATCGCCGGGACGTACGCGCCGCCCGCCGTGCACGAGCCCATGACGGCCGCGATCTGCGGAATGCCCGCGCCGGACATCCGGGCCTGGTTGTAGAAGATTCGGCCGAAGTGCTCCCGGTCCGGGAAGACCTCGTCCTGCATCGGCAGGAAGGCGCCGCCCGAGTCGACCAGGTAGAGGCAGGGGAGACGGTTCTCCAGCGCCACCTCCTGGGCGCGCAGGTGCTTCTTCACCGTCATCGGGTAGTACGTGCCGCCCTTGACGGTCGCGTCGTTCGCGACGATCACGCACTCGCGGCCGGAGACCCGGCCGATGCCCGCGATGACGCCGGCCGCCGGGGCCTGGTCGCCGTACATGCCGTTCGCTGCGAGCGGGGCCAGCTCCAGGAACGGCGAGCCCGGGTCGAGGAGCGTGTCCACCCGGTCCCGCGGCAGCAGCTTGCCGCGCGCGGTGTGCCGGGCCCTGGACTTCTCACCGCCGCCCAGGGCGGCCGCCGCGAGCTTGGCGCGCAGGGTCGCCGCCAGCTCGTGATGGGCCGCCTCGTTGGCCTGCCAGGCCGCGGACGCGGGATCCGCCGCGCTCGTCAGCACAGGTGCCTGCTGCATCCCTCGAGCTCCCTTGCTCGGTTAATGAGCGTTAACGTATGTCGCCCAGGTTAACGACCGCTAACCGGGTTGTCTAGAATCGAATCCATGACCACCAGCCCCACACGGATGGACGCGCCGACCCGCCGCGAGCAGATCCTCAAGGAGGCCGCCCGCCTCTTCGCCGAGCGCGGCTTCCACGGGGTGGGCGTGGACGAGATAGGGGCGGCGGTCGGCATCAGCGGCCCCGGCCTCTACCGCCACTTCCCCGGGAAGGACGCGATGCTCGCCGAGCTCCTGGTGGGCATCAGCGAGCGGCTGCTGTCCGGCGGGCGCCTGCGCGTGGCCGAGGCCGACGGGGACCCGCGCGCCCTCCTCGGCTCCCTCATCGACGGGCACATCGACTTCGCCCTCGACGACCGGCCGCTCATCACCCTCCACGACCGCGAGCTCGACCGGCTCAAGGACGAGGACCGCAAGCGGGTCCGGCAGCTCCAGCGGCAGTACGTCGAGCTGTGGGTCGCGGTCGTCCGCGAGCTGTACCCCGACGCGGGGGAGTCCGAGTCCCGCACGGCCGTCCACGCCGTCTTCGGCCTCCTCAACTCGACCCCGCACCTGGCCGCGCTCGGCCGCGGTCCCATGGAGGACCTGCTGCGGAAGCTGGCGCACGGGGCGTTCGGGGCGCTGGGCGGGTAGCGGCGGGCAGGGCGGGTCGCGGCGCTGGGGGTCCAGGGGACCGAACGGCTGCGCCTCGGGGGTCCAGGGGCGGAACCGGCTGCGCCCCGGGGTCCAGGGGGCGGAACGGGTTGCCCAACGCCTCCTGGGCTCCGCCAGAATGAACCCCATGCCGATACTCAGCCGCCCCGCCCTCGTCGAGCACCTCGTCCGCACCCGGATCGCGGGAGACGTCGCCACCCCGCGCGACAACAACCTCTCCCACTACCGCAAGCTCGCCAACGGCGACCGGCACTACTGGCTCGGCCTCGAACTCGGCGACCGCTGGACCGACGAGCAGGACGTGCTCGCCGTCATGGCCGAGCGGTGCGGCGTCGTCGACGACCCCGCGCACCGGGCCGGCCAGGACACCATCGACCCCGAGCTCACCGTCGACGGCCTCGACCGGATGGCCGCCCGGCTCCGCAAGGCCGCCGCGGGCCGCGAGCGGGTCCTCTTCGCGACCGGGCACCCCGGCTCGCTCATCGACGTCCACAGCCGGGTCGCGGCCGCGCTGCGCGCCCAGGGCTGCGACATCGTCCGGATCCCCGGAGGGCTCGTCGCCGACGAGGGGTACGTCGTGCAGTTCGCCGACGTCGCCGTCTTCGAGCGGGGGGCGAGCCTGTGGCACACCCACTCCCCGGAGCCGATGAACGCGATCCTCGACGCGCTCGGCGAGGACGGGCGGCCGGACCTGGTGATCGCCGACCACGGCTGGGCCGGCCGCGCGGGCCAGCGGGGCATCGACTCCGTCGGCTACGCGGACTGCAACGACCCCGCGCTCTTCATCGGCGAGGCGGAAGGCACGATGCAGGTCACGATCCCCCTGGACGACCACGTCCTGGACCCCCGCTTCTACGAACCCCTGACGGCGTACACCCTGAACGCGGCGGGCCTGGCCTGATGCAGGACGGGCCCGGCCTGATTCAGGACGGCTCCGACGGCCGGCCCCGGCGCTGTTCCACGCCCGGCGTCGGGTCCAGGTAGACGCGGCGGATCGCCGGGTAGCGCTCCCGGAGCTGGGACTCCGCGTCCTCGCACGCCCACTCCACCTGCTCCGCCGACGACACGTCCCGGAAGTCGATCTTCGCCGCGACCAGGACCTCGCCGGGCCCCTGGATCAGGGTGATCAGGTCGAGCACGTCGATGATGTGCGGGACCGAGAGCAGTTCCTCGCGGATGCCCTCGCGCATGCGCTGCGGAGCCGGGCGGCCGATGAGGAGTTCGGCGTTGGAGCGGCCGAGCACCCAGGCCACGTACACGAGCAGGACGCCGATGAGGATCGAGGCGACGCCGTCCCAGACGTCCGAGCCGGTGATCTGGACGCCGAGCAGGCCGCCCGCCGCCAGCATGAGGCCGGCGAGGGCGGCGGAGTCCTCCATGACGACCGCCTTGACCGTGGTGTCCGCGGTGTACCGCAGGTACCGGGCGAAGGGGGCCCTCATCCGCTCGGCCTCGGCCCTGACCTGCTTGATCCCGGTCCGCAGCGAGAAGCCCTCCAGGACGAAGGCGACGCCGAGGACGATGTAGGAGATCGTCGGGTCGCCGAGTTCCTCGCCGTGGGTGAGGGTGTGGATGCCGTCGTAGACGGAGAAGACCGCGCCGCCGACGAAGGTGGCGACCGCGGCCAGCATCGCCCAGACGTAGCGCTCGCCCGCGTAGCCGACGGGATGGTCCTCGTCGGCCGGCTTCTCGCTCCGCTTGAGCGCGGTGAGCAGCATGACCTCGGTGACCGTGTCGGCGACCGAGTGGGCGGCCTCCGAGAGCATCGCGCTGGAGCCGCTGATGACACCCGCGACGGCTTTGGCGGCGGCGATCCCGAGGTTCGCCACCGCCGCCACGACCACCGTGAAGGTGCTTTCGCTGTTCTGCTGCTCCATGCGTCGGACGTTATGTCCGATTATCCGCGCGGGACGCGAACGACACCCTCCTGAATGACGGAGATCGCGAGCCGCCCGTCCTGCGTGTAGATCCGGGCCTGGCCGAGGCCGCGCCCGCCGGACGCGGTCGGGGACTCCTGGTCGTACAGGAGCCACTCGTCGGCCCGGAAGGGGCGGTGGAACCACATGGCGTGGTCCAGGGACGCCCCGACCACGTCCCCGACGGCCCAGCCGCCCCGCCCGTGGGCGAGGAGCACCGAGTCGAGCAGCGTCATGTCGGAGACGTACGTGGCCAGGACGACGTGCAGCAGGGGGTCGTCGGCCAGCTTGCCGTTGGTACGGAACCAGACCTGGGAGCGCGGCTCGCGCGGCTGCCCGACCGTCCCCCACGGGGGCGTCTCGGCGTACCGCAGGTCGACCGCCGCCCGCGCCTCGATCAGCCGGTCCGCGACCTCGCGGGGGAGGTGGCGGGGGAGCATCTCCTCCGGGGTCTCCAGCGACTCCGGGTCCGGAGCCGGCGGCATCTCCACCTGGTGGTCGAGCCCCTCCTCGTACGCCTGGAAGGACGCGGAGAGGTGGAAGATCGGCTGCCCGTGCTGGACGGCGACGACCCGGCGGGTGGTGAAGGAGCGGCCGTCGCGGATGCGGTCGACCGTGTAGACGATCGGCGCGCCCGGGTCGCCGGGGCGCAGGAAGTACGCGTGGAGCGAGTGCGCCAGGCGGTCCTCGGGGACGGTCCGGCCCGCGGCCACCAGCGCCTGGGCGGCCACCTGGCCGCCGAAGACGCGGGGGACGAGCGCGGACCTGGACTGTCCCCGGAAGATGTCCCGCTCGATCCGCTCCAGGTCGAGCAGATCGAGCAGGTCATCCAGTGCCGTGTGCGGTTGCGGCACTTACAGGCCCATCGACTTCGCGATGATCGACTTCATGATCTCGCTGGTGCCGCCGTAGATGCGGTTGACGCGGTTGTCGGCGTACAGGCGGGCGATCGGGTACTCGTTCATGTAGCCGTAGCCGCCGTGCAGCTGGAGGCAGCGGTCGATGACGCGGTGGGCGACCTCGGTGCAGAAGAGCTTGGCGCTCGCGGCCTCGGCCGGGGAGAGCTCGCCCGCGTCCAGGGCCTCCAGGGCGCGGTCGGCGACGGCCTCGGCGGCGTCGACCTCGGCCTGGCAGGCGGCCAGCTCGAACTTGGTGTTCTGGAAGGAGGCGACCGGCTTGCCGAAGACCGTGCGGTCGGTGACGTACTGCTGGGCGAAGCGGATGGCGGCCTTGGCCTGGGCGTAGGCGCCGAAGGCGATGCCCCAGCGCTCGGAGGCCAGGTTGTGGCCGAGGTAGGAGAAGCCCTTGCCCTCCTCGCCGAGCAGGTCCTCGACCGGGACCTTGACGTCGACGAAGGCCAGCTCGGCCGTGTCGGAGGTGCGCAGGCCGAGCTTGTCCAGCTTGCGGCCGATGGAGTAGCCCTCGGACTTGGTGTCGACGGCGAAGAGGGAGATGCCGAAGCGGCGGTCCTCGGCCGACGGGGCGGAGGTGCGGGCGCAGACGATCACGCGGTCGGCGTGGACGCCGCCGGTGATGAAGGTCTTGGCGCCGTTGAGGACGTAGTGGGTGCCGTCCTCGGAGAGCTTGGCGGTGGTCTTCATGCCCGCGACGTCGGAGCCGGTGCCCGGCTCGGTCATGGCGAGCGCCCACATCTCCTCGCCGGTGACGAACTTCGGCAGGTAGCGCTTCTTCTGCTCGTCGGTGGAGAGCATCTTGATGTACGGCAGGGCGAGCAGCACGTGGACGCCGGAGCCGCCGAACTGGACGCCGGCGCGCGAGGTCTCCTCGTACAGGACGGCCTCGAACTTGTGGGTGTCCAGGCCCGCGCCGCCGAACTCCTCGGGGACGTTGATGCCGAAGATGCCGAGCTCGCCGAGCTTGTCGTAGAACTCGCGCGGCGCCTGGCCCGCGGCGAACCACTCGTCGTAGACGGGGACGACCTCGGCCTCGATGAAGGCGCGGATGGTCTCCCGGAACGCCTCGTGGTCCTCGTTGAATACGGTACGGCGCACGAGCCGCCTCCTTGTCGCTGCCGGTTGTCTAAGCGCTTGCTCAGGGTGTTCCGTTCGAAGTTACCCAGCGGTCACCCACCCTGTCCAGACTCCGCGCCTGTGATCCAGCGCCCCTTCGACGGGTCGTAGGCGTGGACCGGGCTCCCTTTCGTCCGCCCGCTCGTACGGAAGGCCTCCCCGCCGCGGTCCGCGATCCTCACCACACCGCTCCGTCCCTCCGAGCTCCACTCCAGCTCCAGGTACCAGCGGCAGTCGCAGCCGGCCGTGCGGGCGGAGATCAGCAGCTCCTCGGGCTCGGCCGCGGTGACGGCGTAGGGGAACGACACGGCCGGGATGGTCCGCCCCTCCTCTCCCGAGGCGTCGTACCCGTCGACCGGCCGCGCGAGCGGGCGCGGCGCGTCGAGGTCCACGGCGAAGAGGCGGGGGGTGACGGCCCCGCCGCACCCGTCGTCCATGCGGTAGCCACTCCAGGGCAGCGGCTCCGCCCGTCCCGCCACGCGCACGTGCAGCCCCTGGAGGACGACGGCGGAGGCCCCCTTCCCCTGCACCGAGACCCGCACGAGCGTCTGCCCGCCGTCCACCGCGCCCAGCGCACCGGCCCATCGGGCGGCGTCGGCGGGCACCGGGGGAGCGGGGACCCGCGCCGGGGGCCGGTCGGCGAGATAGGTGTGCCCGCAGCCGTTCTCCCAGAGGGAGGCGACGGTGTACGTGAGCGGGGGCGCCGTCACCGGCTTCGCCTCCGGCGCCGCGCGGTGCCGCGGCTCCCCGCCGCGCCCGGGCAGCAGGACGCCCCCGAGCGCGAGGGCCACGACGGCGAGGACGGCGCCGCCCACGAGCCAGGGCTTGCGGCGGCGCCGCGCGGCGGCGACCACGACGGGCTCGGGTCCGGCCGGTGTGACGTCCTGGGCCGCCGGTGCGTCGTCGTGGGCCGGCGGTGCGGCTGGTGCGGTGTCCGGGGTCGCCCGGTCGGCCGGGCCGGCGTCCTGGGCCGGGGGCCTGCGGACGCGGTCCGCGCGCCGCCAGTGCTCCTCCAGCTCCCGCACCTCGTCCGCGCCGGCCTCGCACAGCCCGGCCAGGCGCCCGACGACGGCGAAGGACTCCGGGACGGCCGCTCCGGAGCCGTAACGGTGCAGCGTGGAGGCGCTGACGCCCAGGCGCCGCCCCAGTGCCTCGTAACTGCGTCCGTCCCGTTCCTTCAGCGCGCGCACCCGCGCCGCGAACTCCTCGACCTCACCCATCGGCCCACCCCCGCTCGTTCCACCCCTCTTGCGTTCTCCCACGTCAGAGGGGGTGGAATGGTTCCGGGACGGGTGGAGGGCGCGTCGCCGTTGTCCGGGGCGGGCGGGGGTCCGACGCTGGTGGAGCACTGACCGAACGACCCGACGGGGGATCCACCATCATGAACAAGCTCCGTACCGCGCTCGCCACCGCCGCTGCCGCCCTGGGCCTCGCCGCCCTCGCCGCCGCCCCCGCGCAGGCCGCCGCCCAGCCCGCCTTCCTCTCCGCCGCCCAGATGCCCGCATCGTCGACGCCGTGGACCGCCACCCAGATCTTCAGCGGCGTCCCGGAGAACGGCGGCGCCCTCTGCGCCCCGTACAAGATCCCGGCGCAGAACACCCGCTACCGCGAGTTCACCACCGAGCTCGACACCAACGGCGTCCAGATCACCACCGTGGCCCGCACCGAGGCCGACGCGGTGAAGCTGGTCGACACCCTCCGCACGGCCCTCGCCGGCTGCGGCGCCCTCCTGGAGAAGCAGAACCCGGGCCTGCACGCCGTCAGCGCCTACCACGGCAAGATCGCCGTGGAGGAGGGCGCCTGGGTCTACAGCCTGGACACCGCCGACCCGCAGATCGGCATCACCGACATCCACCTCTTCTCCGTCGGACGCGACGGCCGCACTGTCACCTTCGTCCGCTGGGGCCAGATGGGCGACCTGAAGGACGCGCCCGTGGCCGCGTTCCGTACGACGGCGAAGACGGCGGTGAACAAGCTCTGGTGACGGGGGACCGCCCGGGTCACCGGGCGCGGAGCGCGAACCACAGCTCCATCCGGACGTCCGGATCGTCCAGGTCCCGGTCGAGGAGCACCGCACAGCGGGCGATCCGCTGACGGACCGTGTTCCGGTGGATCTCCAGGGCCACCGCCGTCCGGTCCCAGCCGCCGTGCAGCGAGAGCCAGACCCGGAGCGTCTCGACGAGCGGCTCGGTGAGGGGCGCGAGGACGGTACGCGCGTACGCGGCGGCCTCGTCGCGGTCCACGAGCCCGGCGAAACCGTTGGCGCGGTGCCGGACGAGCGCCGCCCGCGAGGCCTCCGCCCTGCGCAGCGCCCGCGCCGCCTGGACCTCCCCGGCCGCGAGCTCCGAGGCCGCCACGGGGGCGCTCGCCCCGAGGGTCCACCCCTGCTGGGCGGCGACGGGGGTGGAGGAGGGGAGGAGGAGCCGTACGGTGCCGGGGCGCCCGGGGCCGGGGGCGTCCGAGCCCGCGCCGGAGCCTGCCGGGGCCGTGGCCGGCGTCGCGCCCGCGTCCACGTCCGTGGCCATCAGCGGGGTCCCCAGTGCCGCCGCCAGGCTCGCCGCCGCGAACGGGGTGCCGTCGCCGCCGCGCGCGTGGACCACCGTCCAGGGGCCCCGGCCCAGCGCATCCGCGACCTCCGCCGGGGCGGCGCCGAGCAGCAGCCGGACCAGGGCCCCGTCCCGTACCGACACGTCCGCGGCCCGGTGCGGGGCCGTGAGCAGCGAGAGCAGGACCACCGCCACGCCCGCGATCGTGTGGTCGCCCGGGCCGCGCCGCTCCGCCGCCACCCCCAGGGTCAGGCCCTCCCCGCCGCCCAGCGCGTACGCCGCGAGCCGCAGCCCGCCGCGGTCCCCGCTCGCCGAGGCCGGTCCGCCCGGGCGCGGACCGAGCACCCCCGCCAGCTCCCGCAGTGCCCGCGCCGCCTCCGCCGGGACCTCCCGGCCGGCCGCCGCCGACTCCGTGCCGTCCGCCCCGAACAGCACCGCCCGCCCCCCGAGCCGCGAGGCGAGCGCGCCGAGCACCGCCGGGACCGGGGCCGGCCGGGCCGCGGCCGCCGCCAGGGACTGCTGGGCCTCCGTCACCCGGCGCAGCTCGTGCAGCCGGGCCTCCGCCATCAGCCGCCACAGCGCCCGCGCCACCGCCGTGAACGGGGTGCGGGGAGGGACCTCCACGAGCGGCAGTCCGTGCCGCTCGCACGCCGCGACGAGCTCCGGCGGCACCGTGTCCCACACCGGGGTCACCCCGAAGGCCAACGCCGCCGCCCCCGCCTCCACGACCCGCTCGACGTAGTGCGCCGCATCGGTGAGCTGTACGCCCGCCGTCATCAGCAGCTCGCCGCCGAGCAGATACGGGTACGGGTCGGCCATCTCCGAGGTGTGGACCCAGTGCAGCGGCACGTCCTCGGGCCCGGCGAGCAGCCGCAGACCCAGGTCGGGGCGGGCGAGCAGCGCGGCGAGCGGCACGGGAGGCGCCGGGGGAGTGGAGCTCGACTCCGGGGCGGGCATGCTGCTCATGGTTCCTTCGTACATCATCGGCGTCAGGAGTGGAGGAAACGTACACTTCAGCGGGGGGCGCGGACGACCTACCGTCGACACCGATCACCCGTTCACCTCCAGGAGGCCCCGACCATGAGCAGCAGCGACCAGAACGCCTTCCGCGGCCCGATCGACTCGTCCCGCATCCCGCGGTACGCCGGTCCCGCGACGTTCGCCCGGCTGCCGCGCCTCGACGAGGTCGGCACCGCCGACGTCGCCGTGGTCGGCGTCCCCTTCGACACCGGCGTCTCCTACCGCCCGGGCGCCCGCTTCGGCGGCAACGCCATCCGCGAGGCCTCCCGCCTGCTCCGCCCCTACAACCCCGCGCAGGACGCCTCCCCGTTCGCCCTCGCCCAGGTCGCGGACGCCGGTGACATCGCCGCCAACCCGTTCAACATCAACGAGGCCGTCGAGACCATCGAGGCCGCCGCCGACGACCTCCTCGGCACCGGCGCCCGCATGATGACCCTCGGCGGCGACCACACCATCGCCCTGCCGCTGCTCCGCTCCGTCGCCAAGAAGCACGGCCCCGTCGCCCTGCTCCACTTCGACGCGCACCTCGACACCTGGGACACCTACTTCGGCGCCGAGTACACCCACGGCACCCCGTTCCGCCGCGCCGTCGAGGAAGGCATCCTCGACACCTCCGCGCTCTCCCACGTCGGCACCCGCGGCCCGCTGTACGGCAAGCAGGACCTCACCGACGACGAGAAGCTCGGCTTCGGCATCGTGACGTCGTCCGACGTCTACCGCCGCGGCGCCGACGAGGTCGCCGACCAGCTGCGCCAGCGCATCGGCGACCGCCCGCTGTACATCTCCATCGACATCGACTGCCTCGACCCGGCCCACGCCCCCGGCACCGGCACCCCCGAGGCCGGCGGCATGACCTCCCGCGAGCTCCTGGAGATCCTCCGCGGTCTCTCCTCCTGCAACCTGGTCTCCGCCGACGTCGTCGAGGTCGCCCCGGCGTACGACCACGCCGAGATCACGGCGGTCGCCGCGTCGCACACGGCGTACGAGCTGACGACGATCATGTCCCGGCAGATCGCGGCGGCGCGGGACGCGAAGTAACCTGCGCGGTCGTGGGGGGGGGGGGGGGGGCCCCCCCCCCCCCCCCCCCCCGGCCCCCCCCCCCCCCCCCCCCCCCCCACCCCCCCCCCCCCACCCCCCCCCCCCCCCCCCCCCCCCCCCCCCCCCCCCCCCCCCGT
>NZ_JBWKFA010000002.1:236881-308735 GCF_056435185.1 Streptomyces sp. NPDC044003
CGGGGGGGTGGGGGGGGGGGGAGGGGGTGGGGGGGGGGGGGGGGGTGGGGGGGGGGGGGGGGGGGGGGGGGGGGGAGGGGGGGGAGGGGGGGGGGGGGGGGGGGGGCTTCCCCCCCCCCCACGCCGCCGTCGGGTGGGCACCATCCGACCACCGGGCCGCACCCGACCGACCAGCCAAGGGACCCCATGACCCACGACCATGACCTCGTGCTGCGGCCCACCCCCGCGCAGACCGCCGCCGCCCTCAACCCGCCCGAGGGGCGCAACGGCGGCGACCTCGTCATCGAGACCCTCACCGGCCTCGGCGCCACCACCGTCTTCGGGCTCCCCGGCCAGCACGCCCTCGGCATGTTCGACGCTCTGCGCCGCTCGTCGCTGACGTACGTCGGCCTCCGCGTCGAGAACAACGCCGGCTTCGCCGCCGACGCCTACGGCCGCATCACCGGCGAGGCCGCCCCGCTGCTGCTCTCCACCGGCCCCGGCGCGCTCATGTCGCTCGCCGCGCTCCAGGAGGCGGCCGCCGCCTCCGCCCCGGTCCTCGCGATCGGCAGCCAGATCCCTGCGGCCGGGCTCGGCGGCGGCCGGCACGGCTACCTGCACGAGCTCCGCGACCAGCAGGCCTCGTTCCGGGACGTCGTGAAGTCCGTCCACACGGTCCGTACGCAGTCCCAGATCCCGTCCGCGATCGCGGCGGCCTGGGAGTCGGCGCTCACCGCCCCGCACGGGCCGGTCTGGGTGGAGATCCCGCAGGACGTGCTCCTCGCGGAGACCGCGATCCCGGTCGTGACGTCCATGGACGCGACGCCCGAGGACGTCGTCCCGCGCCCCGAGCTGACGGCGGTCGCCGCGCACCTCCTGGAGAACGCCGAGCGGCCGGCGATCATCGCGGGCGGCGGCGTCGTCCGCTCCGACGCCTCCGGCAAGCTCCTGGCGCTCGCGGAGAAGCTCGACATCCCCGTCGTCACCACCTTCGGCGGCAAGGGCGCCTTCCCCTGGGAGCACCCGCTGTCGCTGCAGTCCTGGCTGGAGGACCGGCACACCACGGACTTCCTGGAGGACGCCGACGTCCTCCTCGTCGTCGGCTCGGGCCTCGGCGAGCTGTCCTCGAACTACCACACGTTCGCCCCGCGCGGCCGGGTGATCCAGATCGAGGCCGACGCGGGCAAGCTGGAGTCCAACCACCCGGCGCTCGGCATCCACGCGGACGCCCGCCTCGCGCTCCAGGCGCTCCTGGAGACGGCCGGAGAGCGTACGGACCCGGACGCCCCGGAGCGGGTCGCGGCCGTCCTCGGCAAGGTCCGGGAGCGGATCGCCGCGCAGGACCTCGGCCTGGAGCAGCGGATCGTCGCTGCGGTGCGGGAGGCGCTGCCGGACCGGGCGCCGAGCTTCTGGGACATGACGATCCTGGCGTACTGGGCGTGGTCGGCCTTCGACGCGCGGCACCCGAACACGATGCACTCGGCCCAGGGCGCGGGCGGCCTCGGCTACGCCTTCCCCGCCGCGCTCGGCGCGGCCGTCGCCGACCCGTCGCAGCCGGTCCTCGCGGTGTCGGGTGACGGCGGCGCGATGTACTCGATCGCGGAGCTGGCGACGGCGAAGCAGTACGGGCTCGACGTGACGTGGCTGATCGTCGACGACGGCGGGTACGGGATCCTGCGGGAGTACATGACGGACGCGTTCGGCGAGGCCACGGGCACGGAGCTGACCCGCCCGGACTTCGTCGCCCTGGCCGAGTCCTTCGGCGTCCCCGGCACCCTGGCGACCCCGGAATCCCTCACGGCGGACCTCGCGAAGGCCCTCGCGACCCCGGGCCCGTCGGTGGTGGTCCTCCCGGCCCTCCTGAGGATGTTCGAGCCGACGCACCTCTGACGGGCCGCGGTGCCCCGGGAGGCATATTCTGGGGACACGTGCGGACAGTGGCGCACTCCGTACGATTTCCGGCCGTCACGGCCGGCACGGGCGTGACGGCAAGAGCGAAATCCCGGTGAGGTGAAACCTCATGCGTCGTCATTCCCCCTTCCTTCTGCCCGCAGGCGTGGCCCTCGCCATCGTCGGCTTCCTCGCCCCCTCCGCCGAGGCCGGAAGCGCGCACTTCGTCGGCACCCCGACGGCCAACATCTCCGGCAGCACTCTGACCGTCAAGGGCAAGGAAGCCGGACTCGGCAACGAGTCGCAGATCCATGTCGAGGTCACGGCCGACGCCCAGTGCGTCAACCGTGGCAACAACGACCCCGAGGCCGCCAACAAGCAGTCGTTCGGCGGCGGCGGCGACTTCCCGGTCCAGAACGGCAAGGCCAACTTCAGCATCACGGTCACCGCGAACTTCCAGCCCAAGTGCAGCCCGCCGATGACGGTGGTCTGGAGCAACATCACGGTCAGCGACGCGGCCAACGGCCTCTTCG
Source organism: Streptomyces sp. NPDC044003 (assembly GCF_056435185.1). Classification (NCBI taxonomy): domain Bacteria; kingdom Bacillati; phylum Actinomycetota; class Actinomycetes; order Kitasatosporales; family Streptomycetaceae; genus Streptomyces; species Streptomyces sp. NPDC044003. The sequence continues at coordinate 239,284 of NZ_JBWKFA010000002.1, forward strand.
TCACTCTCTGACCCCTCCCGCACCCCCCGGGCCCCGGTCGCGGGACCGGGGTCCGACGCCGTCCAGGCTCAGAGCACGAGCTTCTCCCACTTCTCCCGGTAGAGGCCCATCTGATGCTCGTACCCCTCGTGGAACGCGGCGGTCTCCTTCGGGTTCAGCCCCTTGCCGTACATCGGCTCCGGGGCTATCAGCTCCGTGATGTCCCCGACGACCGCGGCCGCGGCCCGGGCGTGCTCGCCGCCCTTCTCGCGGGCGGCGAGCAGCTGGAGGCCCATGTCGCGCAGGAGGATCACGAAGCTGTTCCGCGGGGTGCTCGTCGTCTTCTTCCGCTCCGACGGCCGGCCCAGCCCGGTCCTCCCTTCGGCCAGCCCTTCGAGGACCTGTACCGCCGCGTGCAGCCGCCCCCACCGGTACGGCTTCCCGTCCTCGACCTTCCCCATGGATCTCCCCTTCCCCTCCGTTCACGGCACCGCCCGGCCGGCGGCCCCGGGGCTCACCTACCCGCCCACCGGCCCGCCGACCCGGCAGGTGACCGGAGACCGGTCCCCGGTCCTAGGACCAGGGACCGGTATTTGTTGCGGCGGGATGAAATCGCACGTCGGCCGCGTTGGGCCTTCCGGTAGAGCAGGACGGATGGGAGGCCACTCGTGGCGGCGGTGGGGCACAAAGAGCCGGATCGGACACAGCAGGGCTGGGCGCGCAGGCTGGCCGGGTACGCGTGGCGGTACAAGGCGAACACGCTGCTGGCGCTCGGGTCCTCCCTTGCCGGTATGGCCGTGCTCGCCCTCGTGCCGCTCGTCACCAAGGTGATCATCGACGACGTCATCGGGACGAAGACCCGGGACCTCGGCGTCTGGACGGGGCTGCTCATCGGCGCCGCCGTCCTCGTCTACGCCCTCACCTACGTCCGCCGCTACTACGGCGGCCGGCTCGCCCTCGACGTCCAGCACGACCTGCGGACCGACATGTACGACACCGTCATCCGGCTCGACGGGCGGCGGCAGGACGAGCTGTCCACGGGGCAGGTCGTCGGGCGCGCCACCAGCGACCTTCAGCTGATCCAGGGCCTTCTCTTCATGCTCCCGATGACGATCGGGAACATCCTGCTCTTCCTCATCTCGCTGGCCGTCATGGCCTACCTGTCGATCCCGCTCACCCTCGTCGCGCTCGCCGTCGCCCCCGCCCTCTGGTGGATCGCCAAACGCAGCCGCACCCGTCTCCACCCCGCCACCTGGCACGCGCAGCAGCAGGCCGCCGTCGTCGCCGGCGTCGTCGACGGGGCCGTGACCGGCGTCCGGGTCGTCAAGGGCTTCGGCCAGGAGGACCAGGAGACCGGCAAGATCAGGGAGGCCGGGCGGAAGCTGTTCGCCGGGCGCCTGCGGACGATCCGGCTCAACTCCAGGTACACCCCCGCCCTCCAGGCCGTACCCGCCCTCGGCCAGGTCGCGGTCCTCGCGCTCGGCGGCTGGCTCGCCTACCGGCACCAGATCACCCTCGGCACCTTCGTCGCCTTCTCCGCCTACCTGGCCTCCCTCGTCGGCCCGGTCCGCATGCTCGCCATGGTCCTCACCGTCGGCCAGCAGGCCCGCGCCGGCGTCGAGCGGGTCTACGACCTCATCGACACCAAGCCGGTGATCAAGGATGGCACCAAGGAACTGCCCGCCGACGCGCCCGCCACCGTCGAGTTCGACGACGTCTCCTTCGCGTACGAGGACGGGCGCCCGGTTCTCGACCGCTTCTCCCTGGAGATCCGGCCCGGCGAGACCGTCGCCGTCGTCGGCGCCTCCGGCTCCGGCAAGTCCACCGTCTCGCTCCTCCTGCCCCGCTTCTACGACGTCACCCACGGCGCCGTCCTCGTCGGCGGCCACGACGTCCGCGAGCTCACCCTCGACTCCCTGCGCGCCGCCATCGGCCTCGTCCCCGAGGACTCCTTCCTCTTCTCCGACACCGTCGCCGCGAACATCGCGTACGGCGTCCCCGACGCCACCCGCGAGCAGATCGAGACCGCCGCCCGCGCCGCCCAGGCGGACCGTTTCATCGCCGAGCTCCCGGACGGGTACGACACCAAGGTCGGCGAGCACGGCCTCACCCTCTCCGGCGGCCAGCGCCAGCGCGTCGCGCTCGCCCGCGCGATCCTCACCGACCCCCGGCTCCTCCTCCTCGACGACGCCACCTCCGCCGTCGACGCCAAGGTCGAGCACGAGATCCACGAGGCCCTGAAGTCCGTGATGGCGGGCCGTACGACCCTGCTCATCGCCCACCGCCGCTCCACCCTCGGCCTCGCCGACCGCATCGCCGTCCTGGAGGACGGCCGGCTCGCCGACATCGGCACCCACGCCGAGCTGGAGGCCCGCTCCCCGCTCTTCCGCCGCCTCCTCACCGACCCCGAGGAGCTCGGCGCCGTCTCGCCCGGCCACGTCACGCCGCCGGACGAGCTTCCCGAGGACCGCACGCTGCGGGCCGAGCTGGACGCCGAGTTCGACGCCGAGCGGGGCATCACCCCGACCCTGTGGGTACGGGACGAGACCACCGGCCGCGAGACCCCCGCGCCCGGAGCCACCCCCGAACTCCTCGCCGCCGTCGCGGCCCTGCCGCCCGCCACCGACACCCCCGACATCGACGAGGCCCGGGCCGTGTCCCCCGAGGACGCGTACGGGCTGCGCCGGCTGCTCCGCGGCTTCGGCGCCCCGCTGCTCATCAGCCTCGGTCTGGTCGCCCTCGACGCGGGCGCGGGCCTGCTGCTTCCGGTCCTGATCCGGCACGGCATCGACGAGGGCGTGAACCGGCTCGCGATCGGCGCCGTCTGGGCGGCCTCAGCGCTCGCCCTGGTCACCGTCCTCGTGCAGTGGGTCGCGCAGACCGCCGAGACCCGGATGACGGGCCGCACCGGCGAGCGGGTCCTGTACGCGCTGCGCCTGAAGATCTTCTCCCAGCTCCAGCGTCTCGGCCTGGACTACTACGAGCGCGAGCTCACCGGCCGGATCATGACCCGGATGACCACGGACGTCGACGCCCTGTCGACCTTCCTCCAGACGGGCCTGGTCACCGCCTTCGTCTCGGTCGTCACCTTCTTCGGGATCATGGTCGCGCTGCTCGTGCTCGACCTCCAGCTCGCCCTGGTCGTCTTCGCGACCCTGCCGGTCCTCGCCCTCGGCACGTACTACTTCCGCCGCTCCAGCGTGAAGGCGTACGAGCTGGCGCGCGAGCGGATCAGCGTCGTCAACGCCGACCTCCAGGAGTCCGTCGCCGGCCTCCGGATCGTCCAGGCCTTCCGCCGCGAGCGCTCGGGCGCGGCCCGCTTCGCGGAGCGCAGCGACTCGTACCGTGAGGCGCGCGTCCGGGGCCAGTGGCTGATCTCGGTCTACTTCCCGTTCGTGACCCTGCTGTCCTCGGTCGCGGCCGCCGCCGTCCTGATCGTCGGCGCGAACCGCATCGAGGCCGGCACCCTCACCACCGGTGCGCTCGTCGCCTACCTCCTCTACATCGACCTCTTCTTCGCCCCCGTGCAGCAGCTCTCGCAGGTCTTCGACGGCTACCAGCAGGCCGCCGTCTCCCTGAAGCGGATGCAGGAGCTGCTCCAGGAGCCGACGTCGACGGCCGCCGCCGACGCGCCGCGGGACGTGCTGTCGCTGCGTGGCGAGATCGCCTTCGAGGACGTGTCCTTCGCGTACGGAACCGAGGAAGAGGCCCTCACCGGCATCGACCTCCGGATCCCCGCCGGACAGACCGTCGCCTTCGTCGGCGAGACCGGCGCCGGAAAGTCCACCCTGGTCAAGCTGGTCGCCCGGTTCTACGACCCGACGGCCGGCCGGGTCACCGCCGACGGCGCCGACCTGCGGGACCTCGACCTCACCGCGTACCGGCACCGGCTCGGCGTGGTCCCCCAGGAGGCGTACCTCTTCGCCGGGACGATCCGCGACGCCATCGCGTACGGCCGCCCCGAGGCGACCGACGCCGAGGTCGAGGCGGCGGCCCGCGCGGTCGGCGCGCACGACATGATCGCCACGCTCGACGGCGGCTACCTCCACGAGGTCGCCGAGCGAGGCCGCAACCTCTCCGCCGGGCAGCGCCAGCTGATCGCCCTGGCCCGCGCCGAACTCGTCGACCCGGACATCCTGCTCCTGGACGAGGCCACGGCGGCCCTGGACCTGGCGACCGAGGCCCAGGTCAACCAGGCCACCGACCGGCTCGCGGGCCGCCGCACGACCCTCGTCGTCGCCCACCGCCTGACGACGGCCGCGCGTGCGGACCGGGTGGTCGTCATGGACCACGGGCAGGTCGCGGAGGACGGCACCCACGACGAACTCCTGGCCCTGGGCGGCCGGTACGCGATGCTGTGGAACACGTTCATCGGGGAGGCGGAGCCGGAGCGGGTCTGAGGAGCGCTCTGAGTACGGGGGATCCGCCGGGTGAGTACCCCGGCGGATTCCCCGCTCTCGTCCGGCGGACTTGAATCGAGGGCATGAGCCACGAGACGACCCGCGCCCGCGCCACCGCCTCGCCCGCCGTTCCCTCCGCCTCCGACGAGGCCGGCCGGCGCCTGCGGAAGCGGTCCCTGATCTGGGCCGGGCTGTTCGTGCCGGCGACCGTGCTCGCCGGCATCGTCGCCCTCACCGCCGAGAACGCCGGCCGCTGCGTCACCTACGGGGAGGGCTGCGGCTCCACCCCCGGCTACGCGTACGTCGTGAGCCTGGTCCTGGCGGCCGTCGCCTTCGTGACCGCCCAGAGCGCGGCGCGTGCCACCGTCGCCCGGACCGCGTTCCGGGTCCAGCTCGGCGCGGAGGCCGTCTTCCTGACGCTGGTCATGACGACCTTCGGGTAGCGGGAGACAAGCGGAGGCAACCATTCCCGGACCTCGTGCGTCGTACGGCCGTACGACGACTCGCCCGGGAGAGGAACGCATGACCACAGACGTCGGCACGGCCCGAACCCTCGCCCGTGTGCTCGTCCCGCTCCTCGCCGCCCTCGCGCTGCTCCTCCTCCCCGGCCCCGGGCCCGGCGGCGGGACCGCCGACGCCGCCGCCGTCTGCCACGGCCGGCCCACCCGCACCATCACCTTCGCCACCGGCGAGCTGCGCCTCTACCGGACCCGCCAGTACGTCTGCGCCGTCACCGTCGCCAAGCACCCGGGCCCGCGCCGCCCGATGACCGTCTCGCTCCAGCCGCGCGGCGGCCGGGCCGTCGTCCGGTCGGGCCGCTTCGACCGACAGGCGGGCCCGTTGACGGTCCACGCACTCAACCGCTGCGTCCGGGCGAGCGGTTCGGTGGCGGGCCGGGGGACGGCGACGGGCTGGATCCTGTGCTGATGTACAGGAAAGTCCAAGGGTAAGGACCAACTGGGTCTGGCGGTCCGCACGTTGTCCCCGCTAGGTTCGCGACACCGTTGTGAACCAAGGGGAGGGTGAATGCGCAAGTCGCTGAGATGGGCGCTGTCGCTTTCGGTGCTCATAGGCACCGTCGGGTCGACCGGTGTGGCTACCGCCGCGGACACGGAGGCCGGCAGCGCTGCCGTCGTCGACTCGCAGAGCACGAGCACGGACATCAAGGACCGCATCCTGGCGATCCCCGGGATGAGCCTGATCGAGGAGAAGCCGTACGCGGGCTACCGCTACTTCGTCCTCAACTACGAGCAGCCGATCGACCACAAGCGCCCGTGGGCGGGCACGTTCCAGCAGCGGATCTCGATCCTCCACAAGGACACGAGCCGCCCGACCGTCTTCCGCACCAGCGGCTACGGTCTCTCCACCACGCCGAGCCGGACCGAGCCGACCCGGATCATCGACGGCAACCAGGTCTCCATGGAGTACCGGTTCTTCACGCCGTCCCGCCCGGCGCCGGCCGACTGGTCGAAGCTGGACATCTGGCAGGCCGCCAGCGACCAGCACCGGATCTACGCGGCGCTGAAGTCGATCTACGGCCAGAAGTGGCTCTCCACCGGCGCCTCGAAGGGCGGCATGACCGCCACGTACTACGAGCGCTTCTACCCGCGCGACATGGACGGCGTCGTCGCCTACGTGGCGCCGAACGACGTGGTCAACAAGGAGGACTCGGCCTACGACCGGTTCTTCGAGACCGTCGGTACGAAGGACTGCCGCGACCGCCTGAACAACATGCAGCGCGAGGCCCTCGTCCGCCGCGAGCCGCTGGAGAAGAAGTACAAGGCCTGGGCCGAGTCCGAGGGCGCCACCTTCAACACGGTCGGCTCGCTCGACAAGGCGTACGAGGCCGTCGTCCTCGACTTCGTGTGGGGCTTCTGGCAGTACTACGGCCAGAACGTCTGCGACCAGATCCCGGACGCGGCGACCGCGAGCGACGACGTCGTGTACGACACGATCGACGCGTACTCCGGCTGGTCCGCCTACAGCGACCAGGGCCTGGAGTACTACACGCCGTACTACTACCAGGCGGCGACCGAGCTCGGCTCGCCGACCATCAAGCAGCCGCACCTCGACGGCCTGAGCCGCTACGGCTACCAGCCGGCCAGCAGCTTCGTGCCGAGCGAGATCCCCATGAAGTTCAAGCCGTGGGTCATGCGGGACGTCGACGACTGGGTCCGCAAGAACGCGAACCACATGCTCTTCGTCTACGGCGGCAACGACCCGTGGGGCTCCGAGCAGTTCCACGTCGACAAGGGCGCGCGCGACAGCTTCGTGTACGTGGCGCCGGGCATGAACCACGGCGCGAACGTCGCCGGGCTCGTCCCCGCCGAGCGTGACGCCGCCACCGCCCGCATCCTCGCCTGGGCCGGCGTCTCCGCCCCGGCCGTCCAGGCGGCGCAGCCGCTGGCGGCGTTCGATGCGCGCATCGACACGGCGGTCGACGAGGACACGACCCGGGAACACGGCCTGCGGCCGTAACCCGTCGTGGGCACCGCTCCACCGGGGCGGTGCCCACGCCCACCCCGTTGTGGGCAATCGCTCCACCGGGGCGGCGCCACCGCCCACCCCGTTGTGGGCAGGCGTTCCGCAAGGGGCGGAACGGGTGGGCACAACGGACCCGCGCCCTGCCGGCGCCAGAGGCTTTCGCGCCTGAACCCGCACCGCAGGTACGGCGCACAACGTGGTGCGGGTCAGGCTCGGAACGCGGAGGCGCCGCTAGAGGGCGCCGTCCCGTGTGCCCACCCGTCCCGCCCAGCGGGACGATTGCCCACACGGGCCGCGGCTCAGCGCACGTACGACAGCCCGTACCCCACCGGATGCAGCACCTTCGTCGGGTCCTCCGCGTTCTGGATCGGGACCGGGAGGCGGCCCTGGGGACGGGCGCGGCCGGCCAGGACCCGGGCGGCGGCCCGGAGTTCGACGTCGGTCCAGGAGTAGGCGGCGAGGGTCGCCCGCTGGCCGCCGAGCCGCGCGATGTCGTACGGGTTGCGGATCGCGACCGTCACCACCGGCACCCCCGTCGCGACGAGCCGCGCGACGAGCGTCCGCTGCGGACTGGTCGCGGACACGTTGTACGTGCCGACGAGCACCACGTCCTTGCCGGCCGCCGCCGCCACCGCCTCCTCGATCTTCGCGGCCGTCGGGGTGATCCCGGTGGAGAGCGCCGTCGCCGTGAAGCCCAGCTCCGACAGCGCCGTCGCGAGCGTCGTCGTCGGCGGGCCCGTCGTGCCGGACGGTGAGGCCGGGTCGGCGCCGACGACGAGGACCGAGCCGTGGGTGGCCGGGCTCAGCGGCAGGAAGCCGTCCTCGTTGAGGAGGAGCGTCGTGGTCGCCTCGGCGATCCGGTCGGCGTGGGCGAGGTGGGACTCGGTGCCGACGACCCGCTCGACGCCCGCCCGGGTCGCGTACGCCTGCCGGAAGAGGCCCAGCTTCGCCTTGAGCCGCAGGATCCGCAGGATCGATTCGTCGAGCCGGGCCTCCGTCAGTTCGCCGTCCCTGACGGCCTTCAGGACCGCGTTCCAGGCGACGTCGAGTTTCGGCGGGTTGAGCAGCTGGTCGACGCCGGCCTTGAGGGCGAGGACCGGGACGCGCTCGTCCCCGTACTTGGTCCGTACGCCCTCCATGCCGAGGGAGTCCGTGACCACCACGCCGTCGTAGCCGAGCTGTTCGCGCAGGATGCCGGTGAGGATGGGCCGCGAGAGCGTCGCCGGGTCCTCGCTGGGGTCGAGCGCGGGGACCACGATGTGCGCGGTCATGATCGAGTCGATGCCGGCGTCGATCGCCGACCGGAACGGCGGCGCGTCGAGCTCGGCCCACTGCTCCCGGGTGTGGGTGATGGTCGGCAGGCCGTAGTGGCTGTCGACGGCGGTGTCGCCGTGGCCCGGGAAGTGCTTGGAGGTGGCCGCGACCCCGGCCCGCTGGTACCCCTTCACCTGCGCGGCGACGAGCCCGGCGACGGCCTGCGGGTCGGAGCCGAAGGAGCGGACCCCGATGACCGGGTTGGCCGGGTTGACGTTCACGTCGGCGACCGGGGCGTAGTTCTGCCGGATGCCGACGGCGGCGAGTTCCTCGCCGGCGATCTGCGCGGCCTTGCGGGCGTCCGCGTGCGAGCCGCCGGCGCCGAGGGCCATCGCCCCGGGCAGCAGGGTGGCGGGCTTGCCGACCCGGCAGACGATGCCGTGCTCCTGGTCGGTGGAGATGAGGACGGGGACCGGGGTGGGCTGGGCGAGCGCGGCCTGCTGGATGCCGTTGGAGAGGGCGGCGATCTGCTGCGGGTCGCGGGTGTTGTGGGCCCAGGAGAAGTAGATGACCCCTCCCACGTGGTAGCGCTCGACCAGCTCGGCCGCGGTGCGGACGCCGATCTCCTTGAGGTTGGCGTCGATGTCGGCCTGGTCCGGGGCGGTGGCGGAGTGGCCGTAGACCCGCATCACGAAGAGCTGGCCGACCTTCTCCTCCAGCGACATCCGGTCGATGAGCCGCTGGAGTCTCAGGTCGTCGGCCTCGGCGTGGGCGGTGGGGGTGATGAGACCGGTGACGGCCGCCGCGGCGGCTGCGGCGGTCACCGTGAGGAGGGTGCGTCGGGAGGGGGCGGGGGCGCGGTGGTGCACTGATGCTCCTTCCGGCCGTGCAAGGTTGAAGGAAACTTCCAAGGTGTCACGGATAGCCCGAAAGTAACTGCCAGGTCAAGGACCCGCGCAGGAATCGTTCCCGCCCGCCTCAGGCGGCCGAGGCGATCGTGGGCCAGAGCTCCTGGAGCGTACGGACCGCCTCCCGGATCGCCGGGCGCCGCGCCGCACCGGTCCGCCACATGGCGTGCAGCCGGCGCGTCGGCGTCGGGTCGAGCCGCACCGGCACGACCTCCGGCGGCAGGGTCCCGCGGCCCAGGCGCGGGACGAGGGCGATGCCGAGGCCGGCCGCCACCAGGGCCACCTGCGTGTGGTTCTCCTCCGCCTGATGGACGATCAGCGGCTCGTACCCCGTCGCCCGCAGCGTCCGCGTCAGCCAGTCGTGGCAGACCGTCCCCGGCGGCTGCGAGATCCACCGCTCCGCCGCCAGCTCCTCCCGGCGCACGGACTCCCGCGCCGCCAGCGGATGGTCCCGGTGGACGAGGATGTCGCACAGGTCGTCGCCGATGACCACCTGCTCGACCCCCGGCGGCGTCGGCAGCGGAGCGATGTCCCAGTCGTGCGCCACCGCCAGGTCGATCACGCCCCGCGCCACCAGGTCGACCGAGAGGTGCGGGTCCACCTCCGAGAGACGGGCGTCGAGGTCCGGGTGGAGCCGGGCCAGCTCGGCGAGCGCCCGGGGCATCAGACCGCGCGCCGCGCTCGCGAAGCAGGCGATCGTGAGCCGCCCGGCGGGCCGGCCGCGCCGCTCCTCCAGACGTACCTCCGCCTCCTCGACGAGAGCGAGCAACTCCCGGGCCGTGGCGGCGAGTTGTTGGGCGTCGTCGGTGAGCCGGATACCGCGCCCGCTGCGTTCGAGCAGGGTCGTACGGGTCTCCCGCTCCAGCTTCGCGATCTGCTGCGAGACCGCGGACGGGGTGTAGCCGAGGGCGGTGGCGGCGGCGCCGACACTGCCGTGGACGGCGACGGCGTGCAGGGCGCGCAGACGACCGAGATCCAGCACGGGCACCTCCTGTGGGAGTTCCTGGATGTAGGGATCCTTCATCCCACCATGAAGAGACCTGTGCTGGTGCTACACGGTCGGCCGCGGCCATGCTCGATCGCATGCGCCCCGCCCACCTCGCCCTCGCCGCCCTGGTCGCCGCCGTCTGGGGAGTCAACTTCGTCGTCATCGAGATCGGCCTCGACCACTTCCCGCCGCTGCTCTTCTCCGCCCTCCGCTTCCTCGTCGCCGCCCTCCCGGCGGTGTTCCTCGTCGGCCGCCCGAAGGTCGCCTGGAAGTGGATCGTGGGCGTCGGACTCGTCCTCGGCGTGGCCAAGTTCGGCCTGCTCTTCACCGGCATGGACCTCGGCGCCCCGGCCGGACTCTCCTCCCTCGTCCTCCAGGTCCAGGCCGTCTTCACCGCCCTCTTCGCCTTCGCCGCCCTCGGTGAACGCCCCGCGCGGCTCCAGGTGCTCGGGATGGCGGTGGCTCTCGCCGGCATCGGCGTCGCCGCCGTCGACGAGGGCGGCTCGGGCCCGCTCGTCGGCTTCGCCCTGGTGATCGCCGCGGCGGCCTGCTGGGGCGTCTCCAACGTCCTGACCCGCAAGGCCGCCCCGCCCGACGCCCTCAACTTCATGGTCTGGGTCAGTACGGTGCCGGTCCTGCCGCTCCTCGGCCTCTCCCTCCTCCTGGAGGGCCCCGAGCGCGACCTCGAGGCCCTGCGCGGACTCGACTGGACGGGCGCCGGCGTCATCGCGTACGTCGCCTGGATCACGACCGTCTTCGGCTTCGGCGCCTGGGGCCTGCTCCTGCGCCGCTACCCCGCGTCCTCCGTCGCCCCCTTCTCCCTCCTCGTCCCGGTCTTCGGCATGTCCTCGGCGGCCCTCGTCCTGGGCGAGCCGGTGAGCCCGCTCCGCTGGTGCGCGGCGGCGCTGCTCGTGGGGGGAGTGGCGCTGACGTCGTTCGCCCGGAGGGCAGTCGAGAAGCCCGGGGCTAGGGTGCTGGTGCCGACGCCGAACGGGGGAGCGACACCATGACCCATCCGCAGCCTTACGGGCAGCCGCAGCCGCAGCCTTACGGGCAGCCGCAGCCGCAGCCGCAGCCGCAGCCGTACGGACATCCGCAGCCCTATGGGCAGCCGCAGCCGTACGGACAACCGCAGCCCTCCCCTCCCCGAGGGTGCGAGGTCTGCGGCGCGCAGCCTGCCGTCGCGGCCGCCGTCCGTGCGCACCAGGGCATGGTCGTCATCATGCGCACGGTCACCCGGCGCGGTGTCTTCTGCCGCACCTGTGGTCTCGCCGTCTACCGGAAGATGACCTCCGACACGCTCGTGACCGGCTGGTGGGGCCTGCTCTCCCTGTTCGTCACGCCGTTCGTCGTGCTCTCCAACGTCCTCGGCGCCCGCGCCGCGTTCCGTCGTCTGCCCGAGCCGCAGGGCGCCTGGCGGCCGCCCCTGGACCCGGGCAGGCGGGTGCTGCGCCGCGCGCCCGCGATGCTGGTGCTCACCCCGTTCGCGCTCGTCGCGGCCGCGATCCCCACACTCGTGCTCATCGGGCTGATCGCGGGCCCCGAAGGCGACGGCGAGCGGGTCGGGCTCTCCGTCGGCGACTGCGTCGACAACACCGCCGACTGGCCCGAGCAGGCGCTCCTGAAGGTGGACTGCGGATCGCCGCAGGCCGAGTACCGCGTCGCGGACGAGGCCTCCTGCGGGCCGGGGGACTACATCCTGCGCGCCGAATATCAGATGAACTCCCCTGGGGAGCCCGGCTACTGTGTCACGCGCCCGTGACCGTGCGCCGCCGAGAGGTTCCGCCCCGTATGACCTTCGAGAACGTCACCGTCGACAGCGTCGAACCCGCCCCCGGAACCGTCCTGTTGGCGGGGATCCCCGGCAGCGGGAAGTCCACGGTCGCGGCGGCCCTCGCCGCGCGGTTCGCCCGCGCGGCGCACATCGAGGTCGACCACCTCCAGGAGCTGATCGTCCAGGGCTGCCACTGGCCGACCCCGGACGGCGACCCGGAGGCGGACCGCCAGATCCTGCTGCGTGCCCGCAACGGCTGCCTGCTCGCGGACAGCTTCGCCGCGGCGGGCTTCCTGCCGGTCCTCGACGACGTGGTCGTACGCCGCTCCCACCTGGACTACTACCGCGCCCACGCGAAGGCGGTCCCGCTCCACGTGGTGATCCTGGCCCCGGGCCCGGACAAGGCCTGGGAGCGCAACAACGCCCGCCACAAGAAGCTGACGACGAACTGGGCGTTCCTGGACGAGGCCATGCGCGCGGAACTCTCCGGCGAGGGTGTCTGGATCGACAACGCGGACCAGACGGTCGAGGAGACGGTCGACGCAGTCCTCGCGGCGACGGGCCTGCGCCCGGAGCGGTAGATCGGCCGGGGCCTCCCGCCGGGAGTGGTAGATCGGCCGGGGCTTCCCGCCGGGATCGGTGGGTCGGTCGGGGCCTTCCGCCGGGGGCGGTGGGTCGATCGGGGCCTTCCGCCGGGATCGGTGGGTCGGTCGGGGCCTTCCGCCGGGAGCGGTAGGTCCGTCGGGGCCTCCCGCCTGGAGCGGTAGGCCGGCAGGGCCCTCCCGCCCGGAGCCGTAGGCCAGCCGGGGCCTCCCGCCCGGAGCCTTAGGCGAGCCGGGGCCTCCGTCCGCGGAGACCCCCACCCCGGCGCCCCGCTACCCCCGCGGCGCCGCCGTAGACCCCCGTACCACCAGCTCCCCCGGCACCGTCTCCACGCCGCCCGCCGGAGGCTCCTCCGCGTTCATGGCCAGGCGGCCCGCGCGGACCCCTGCCTCGTGCAACGGCAGTCGTACGGTCGTCAGGGACGGGACCGCGTCCACCGAGAACGGGAGGTCGTCGAAGCCGGCGACCGACACGTCGCCGGGGATCGACAGGCCCCGTTCCCGCAGGGCCGCGCAGACGCCGAGCGCCACCGTGTCGTTGGCCGCGACGACCGCCGTGAGGTGCGGGTCCCGGGCGAGGAGTTCCGCCGTCGCCTCGTGACCCGAGCGGCGGTCGTACGGCCCGTGGACCGTCGGGCCCTCGGCCACGCCCGCCGCCGCGAGGGCCTCCCGGTGGCCCTCCAGGCGGTGCCGGGTGGTGGTGCGGTCGGCCGGCCCCGCCACGTAACCGATCCGTCGGTGGCCGAGGCCGAGCAGGTGCTCGGTGAGGTGGCGCCCACCGGTCCTGTTGTCGAAGACGAGCGCCGCCGTGCTCGCGTCGCCGGGGACCGGCGGCCGCCCGCACAGCACGACCCGGGTCCCGGCCTCGGCCAGCTTCGTCAGCTTCCCGGCCGTCGCCGCGAGGTGCTCCGGGTCCTCCAGGGAGCCGCCCATGAGGATCACGGCCGCGGCCCGCTGCCGCTGGAGCAGGGTGAGGTAGGTGAGCTCGCGCTCGGGGGAGCCGCCGGTGTTGCAGACGACGGCGAGCTTCTCGCCCCCGCCGCGCCCCGTCGCGCTCTCCCCGATCGCGCTCTGCGCCGCGCTCGCCATGATCCCGAAGAAGGGGTCGGCGATGTCGTTGACCAGCACGCCGACCAGGTCGGACGTGGCGGCGGCGAGGGAGCTCGCGGGGCCGTTGAGGACGTAGTCCAGCTCGTCCACGGCCTGCAGCACCCGTTCGCGGGTCGACGCGGCGACCGGGTAGTTGCCGTTCAGGACGCGGGAGACGGTGGCGGGGGAGACCCGTGCGCGGGCGGCCACGTCAGCCAGGGTGACGGTCATCGCGTGCGTACCTCCAGGGCCCTTGTCGGCGGCGATGTCGGCAGGCTAGCGTCATCTTCGATGGAAAGCGCTTTCTATCGAGATGTCGAGAGAACACCGCGGAGAGGAACCTTTCGTGACACGCAGGACAGTCCGCATCGCCATGAACGGCGTCACCGGGCGCATGGGATACCGCCAGCACCTCGTCCGCTCGATCCTCGCCCTGCGCGAACAGGGCGGCCTCGACCTCGGCAACGGCGAGACCCTCTGGCCCGAGCCCGTCCTCGTCGGCCGCCGCGAGCACGCCCTGCGCGCCCTCGCCGAGCGCCACGGCCTCACCGAGTGGTCCACCGACCTCGACGCCGTCCTCGCCGACGACTCCGTCGACGTCTACTTCGACGCCCAGGTCACCTCGGCCCGCGTCGAGGCCCTCACCAAGGCCGTCGCCGCCGGCAAGCACGTCTACACCGAGAAGCCCACCGCGGCCGACCTCGCCGGCGCCCTGGAACTCGCCCGCCTCGCCGAGGCGAAGGGCATCAAGCACGGCGTCGTCCAGGACAAGCTCTTCCTCCCCGGCCTGCTCAAGCTCAAGCGCCTCATCGACGGCGGCTTCTTCGGCGAGATCCTCTCCGTGCGCGGAGAGTTCGGCTACTGGGTCTTCGAGGGCGACTGGCAGGACGCGCAGCGCCCCAGCTGGAACTACCGTGCGGAGGACGGCGGCGGCATCGTCGTCGACATGTTCCCGCACTGGGAGTACGTGCTCCACGAGCTCTTCGGCCGCGTCACGAGCGTCACCGCCCAGGTCTCCACCCACGTCCCGCAGCGCTGGGACGAGCAGGGCAAGCCGTACGCCGCCACCGCCGACGACGCCGCGTACGGCATCTTCCAGCTGGAGGGCGGCGCCGTCGCCCAGATCAACTCCTCCTGGACGGTCCGCGTCCACCGCGACGAGCTCGTCGAGTTCCAGGTCGACGGCACCCACGGCTCCGCCGTCGCCGGACTCCGCGGCTGCCGCGTCCAGCACCGCTCGGCCACCCCGAAGCCCGTCTGGAACCCCGACATCCCCGCCACCGAGTCCTTCCGCGAGCAGTGGCAGGAGGTCCCCGACAACGCCGAGTTCGACAACGGCTTCAAGGCCCAGTGGGAGCTGTTCCTCCGGCACATCGCGCTCGACGAGCCCTACCACTGGGACCTCCTCGCCGGCGCCCGCGGCGTCCAGCTCGCCGAACTGGGCCTGCGGTCCGCCGCCGAGGGCCGCCGCCTGGACGTCCCGGAGGTGACGCTGTGACGATCCGGCTGCCCTCCCCGGACGGCTCCACGCGCGCGTACACCCCTCGCGCCGAACCGCTCGCGCTCTCCGCGACCGGCCCCCTGACCTCCCGTACGGTCTTCTCCGCCGCGCACGTCGTCGCCGACCCGTACGCCGACACCACCCCCGACTCCCCGGCCGCCGTCGACTGGGACGCCACCCTCGCCTTCCGCCGCCACCTCTGGTCCCACGGCCTCGGGGTCGCCGAGGCCATGGACACCGCCCAGCGCGGGATGGGCCTCGACTGGGCGGGCGCGGCGGAGCTGATCCGCCGGTCGGCGGCGGAGGCGCACAGCGTGGGCGGCCGCATCGCCTGCGGCGTGGGCACGGACCAGCTGACGGGCCCGGCCGGCCTGCCGGAGATCCGTGCGGCGTACGAGGAACAGCTCGCGGTCGTCGAGGAGTCGGGCGCGCAGGCCATCCTCATGGCCTCCCGGGCCCTCGCCGCCGCGGCGACCGGCCCCGAGGACTACCTCGACCTCTACGGCCACCTGCTCCGCCAGGCGAGCGAGCCGGTGATCCTGCACTGGCTGGGCCCGATGTTCGACCCGGCCCTCGACGGCTACTGGGGATCGCCCGACCTCGACGCGGCGACCGAGACCTTCCTCGACGTGATCAAGGCCCACCCCGACAAGGTCGACGGCATCAAGGTCTCCCTCCTCGACGCCCGGCGCGAGGTCGAGCTGCGCCGCCGCCTCCCGGAGGGCGTCCGCTGCTACACGGGCGACGACTTCCACTACCCGGAGCTGATCGCGGGCGACGAACAGGGCTTCAGCCACGCCCTGCTGGGCATCTTCGACCCGCTGGGCCCGCTGGCGGCGGAGGCGGTGAGGATCCTGGACACCGGTGACGTGGCGGCCTTCCGCAAGACGCTGGACCCCACGGTCGAACTCTCCCGGCACCTCTTCCAGCCCCCGACCCGCTTCTACAAGACGGGCGTGGTGTTCCTCGCCTGGCTGGCCGGCCACCAGGACCACTTCGCGATGGTCGGCGGCCTGCAGTCCGCCCGCTCGCTGCCGCACCTGGCCCGCGCGTACGAACTGGCCGACGGCCTGGGCCTGTTCCCGGACCCGGCGCGCGCCGAGTCCCGGATGCGCTCGCTCCTCACCGTGTACGGAGTCCCGCGATGAACCTCGACCGCTTCTCCCTCAACCAGATGACGGTGAAGCAGCTGGCCCTGCCCGAACTGGTCGAGCACTGCCTCCGACTGGGCGTCCCGGGCATCGGGCTCTGGCGCGAACCGGTCCAGGAGTACGGGGTGGAGGCCGCGGCCGACCTGGTGCGGGACGCGGGGCTCACCGTCACCACCCTCTGCCGCGGCGGCTTCTTCACGAGCGACGGCTGGGAAGCGGACAACCGCGCGGCGATCGACGAGGCCGTGACGCTCGGCACGGACACCCTCGTCCTGGTCTCCGGCGGCCTCACCCCGGCCTGCCCGGACCTGCCGTCCGCGAGGGCTCGCATCGCCGAGGCGATCGGCATCCTCGCCCCGTACGCGGGGGAGCGGGGCGTCCGCCTGGCGATCGAGCCCCTGCACCCGATGTACGCCTCCGACCGGTGCGCGGTCTCCACCCTGGACCAGGCCCTGGAGATCGCGGAACGCTTCCCCGCCTCCCAGGTCGGCGTCACGGTCGACACGTACCACCTGTGGTGGGACGACCGGGCCCCGGCGGCGGTGGAACGCGCGGGTGCGGCCGGCCGCATCCACTCCTTCCAGCTCGCCGACTGGACCACCCCGCTCCCCGCGGGCGTCCTGAACGGCCGGGGCCAACTGGGCACGGGCGCGATCGACCTCGCGGCCTGGGTGGCCCTGGTGGAGAAGGCCGGCTACACGGGCCCGGTCGAGGTGGAACTCTTCAACGACGCCCTGTGGGCGCGGGACGGCGCGGAGGTCCTGGAGGAGACGCTGGAGGCGTTCCTGGAGGTCTGAACCGGCTGAGCGGGTGGTCTTCGCGTTGCGTGCCCCGGACCGCGCTCGGCGGAGGTCCGGGGCGCCAGCGTTGGAGGCCAGGGGCCGTGTCCCCGGGTTCGAGAGTGGTGACCGGCACCTGGCGGGCCGTCCGGGACGGCGTCACGATCACCGTCTTCGAGGTCGAACGCACGGAATACGAGCCGGACTCCGGTTCGGCATGCCGGGAGCGCCGCCGGGGAACTGTCCGGTGGAGGGGGCGTCCTGGCGGTCGGGGGGTGGTGGGGCGTGCCGGAGTGGCTGATCGCGGTGCTGATCCCGGTGGGGCTGGTCGGACTGGGGACGGCCGGGTTCCTGATCTGGGCGCGGCTGGGGACGGACCGGCCCGTGGAGCACGAGAGCACGATGCCGAGGGAGTGGGACCCGGGCGGCTGAGCCGGGTGCGGGCGCCGGTGGCGCAGGCACCGCGTACGGTCTGTTTCCCGTGGGGTGCGGACCGGGTCCTGACGGGTTTCCACAGGTGGGGTCCGCGCTGTCCGAGCCCTTCGCTACGGTCGGTGCATGTCCAACGAGGGTCGCGGTCCCGCAGTGCTCGAAGGGGTTCTGGAGCGGATCACCTATGCCAACGAGGAGACCGGGTACACGGTCGCCCGGGTCGACACCGGGCGGGGTGCCGGGGATCTCCTCACGGTGGTGGGGGCGCTGCTCGGTGCGCAGCCGGGGGAGTCGCTGCGGATGGAGGGGCGTTGGGGCTCCCACCCGCAGTACGGCAAGCAGTTCACCGTCGACAACTACACGACCGTGCTGCCCGCCACCATCCAGGGCATCCGGCGCTATCTCGGGTCCGGGCTCGTCAAGGGCATCGGGCCCGTCTTCGCCGACCGCATCACGCAGCACTTCGGGCTCGACACCCTCGACATCCTCGAAGAGGCGCCCGCGCGGCTCATCGAGGTGCCGGGCCTCGGGCCCAAGCGGACCAAGAACATCACCGCCGCCTGGGAGGAGCAGAAGGCGATCAAGGAGGTGATGGTCTTCCTCCAGGGGGTCGGGGTCTCGACGTCCATCGCCGTGCGGATCTACAAGAAGTACGGGGACGCCTCGATCTCCGTCGTGCGCAACCAGCCCTATCGGCTCGCCGCCGACGTCTGGGGCATCGGCTTCCTCACCGCCGACAGGATCGCCCAGTCCGTCGGCATCCCGCACGACAGCCCCGACCGGGTGAAGGCCGGTCTGCAGTACGCGCTGTCGCAGTCCAGCGACCAGGGGCACTGTTTCCTGCCCGAGGAGCGGCTCATCTCCGATGCCGTGAAGCTCCTCCAGGTCGACACCGGGCTCGTCATCGAGTGTCTCGGTGAGCTCGCCCTCGATCCCGAGGGGGTCGTACGGGAGACCGTGCCCGGGCCCGAAGGGGTGCCCGTCACCGCCGTCTACCTGATCCCCTTCCACCGGGCCGAGCTCTCCCTCGCCGGGCAGCTGCGGCGGCTCCTGCGGACCGAGGAGGACCGGATGCCGGCCTTCCGGGACGTGGCCTGGGACAAGGCCCTGGCCTGGCTCGCGGACCGTACGGGGGCCTCCCTCGCGCCCGAGCAGGAGGAGGCCGTGCGGCTCGCCCTCACCCGGAAGGTCGCCGTGCTCACCGGCGGCCCCGGCTGCGGCAAGTCCTTCACGGTCCGCTCGATCGTGGAGCTGGCCCGGGCCAAGAAGGCGAAGGTCGTGCTCGCCGCCCCCACCGGGCGGGCCGCCAAGCGGCTCGCCGAGCTGACCGGCGCCGAGGCCTCCACCGTGCACCGGCTGCTTGAGCTGAAGCCGGGCGGGGACGCAGCGTACGACCGGGACCGGCCCCTCGACGCGGACCTGATCGTCGTCGACGAGGCCTCCATGCTCGACCTGCTGCTGGCGAACAAGCTGGTCAAGGCGGTGGCACCGGGTGCCCATCTGCTGCTCGTGGGGGACGTCGACCAGCTGCCGTCGGTCGGCGCGGGCGAGGTCCTCGGCGATCTGCTCGCCCCCGGCAGCCCCGTACCGTCCGTGCGCCTGACCCGGATCTTCCGGCAGGCCCAGCAGTCCGGGGTCGTCACCAACGCGCACCGCATCAACGCCGGCACGCCGCCCCTCACCCAGGGCCTCCCCGACTTCTTCCTCTTCGTCGAGGAGGAGACCGAGGACGCCGCCCGGGTCGCCGTGGACGTCGCGGCCCGGCGGATTCCGGCCAAGTTCGGTCTCGACCCGCGCCGGGACGTCCAGGTTCTCGCCCCGATGCACCGGGGCCCGGCGGGCGCGGGCTCGCTGAACGGTCTGCTCCAGCAGGCGATCACCCCGGCCCGCCCGGACCTGCCGGAGAAGCGGTTCGGCGGTCGGGTCTTCCGGGTGGGCGACAAGGTGACCCAGATTCGGAACAACTATGAGAAGGGGGCCAACGGGGTCTTCAACGGTACGGTCGGCGTCGTCACGGCGCTGGACACCGTCGAGCAGCGGCTGACCGTGCGGACGGACGAGGACGAGGAGGTGCCGTACGACTTCGACGAGCTGGACGAACTCGCCCACGCGTACGCGGTCACCATCCACCGCTCGCAGGGCAGCGAGTATCCGGCGGTGGTGATCCCGGTCACCATGAGCGCCTGGATGATGCTTCAGCGGAACCTGCTCTACACGGCCGTGACCCGGGCCCGGAAGCTGGTCGTCCTGGTCGGATCCCGCCGGGCGATCGCCCAGGCGGTCCGTACGGTCTCGGCGGGCAGGCGCTTTACCGCACTCGCCCATCGGCTCACAGGGGACGCCCTCGTGTGAAAGATCACGGGGACTACCGGAACCGGGGCGAAGGGGGCAGGATATGAAGGTTGGCGGCACTGAGTGCCGCCGAATGGCCCAATGAGCGACCCCGAGTGCACTCTCCTGAGCCAAATGGGGGATGGTAGAGACAGTCAGGGCACCTCGAAGAAGAGGCACTACGTCGGTGAGGGATGACGTGAGCGACAACTCTGTAGTACTGCGGTACGCGGACGGTGAATACACCTACCCGGTGGTCGAGAGCACCGTCGGCGACAAGGGCTTCGACATCGGCAAACTCCGAGCCCAGACCGGGCTGGTCACCCTTGACAGCGGATACGGCAACACCGCCGCCTATAAATCCGCCATCACCTACCTCGACGGTGAGCAGGGCATTCTGCGGTACCGCGGCTACCCCATCGAGCAGCTGGCCGAGCGCTCCACCTTCCTTGAGGTGGCGTACCTGCTGATCAACGGCGAGCTGCCGAAGGTCGACGAGCTGTCGACCTTCAAGAACGAGATCACGCAGCACACCCTGGTCCACGAGGACGTCAAGAACTTCTTCCGCGGCTTCCCGCGGGACGCCCACCCGATGGCGATGCTGTCCTCGGTGGTCTCCGCGCTGTCCACCTTCTACCAGGACAGCCACAACCCGTTCGACGAGCAGCAGCGTCACCTCTCCACGATCCGGCTGCTCGCCAAGCTGCCGACGATCGCGGCGTACGCGTACAAGAAGTCGATCGGTCACCCGTTCGTCTACCCGCGCAACGACCTCGGGTACGTCGAGAACTTCCTGCGCATGACCTTCTCGGTCCCGGCGCAGGAGTACGACCTGGACCCGGTCGTCGTCTCCGCGCTCGACAAGCTGCTGATCCTGCACGCGGACCACGAGCAGAACTGTTCGACCTCCACCGTGCGTCTGGTCGGCTCCTCGCAGGCGAACATGTTCGCCTCGATCTCCGCCGGCATCTCGGCCCTGTGGGGCCCCCTGCACGGTGGCGCCAACCAGTCGGTCCTGGAGATGCTGGAGGGCATCCAGGCCAACGGCGGCGATGTCGACTCCTTCATCCGCAAGGTGAAGAACAAGGAGGACGGCGTCCGCCTGATGGGCTTCGGCCACCGGGTGTACAAGTCCTTCGACCCGCGCGCCAAGATCATCAAGGCGGCGGCGCACGATGTCCTCTCGGCCCTCGGCAAGTCCGACGAGCTGCTCGACATCGCGCTCAAGCTGGAGGAGCACGCGCTCTCCGACGAGTACTTCGTCTCGCGCAACCTCTACCCGAACGTGGACTTCTACACGGGTCTGATCTACCGCGCCATGGGCTTCCCGACCGAGATGTTCACGGTCCTCTTCGCCCTCGGCCGCCTTCCGGGCTGGATCGCCCAGTGGCACGAGATGATCAAGGAGCCGGGTTCCCGCATCGGCCGCCCGCGCCAGATCTACACGGGTGAGGTCCTCCGCGACTTCGTCCCGGTCGAGGCCCGCTGACCTCAGCCGCCTCTCGGTCACGTAAGCGAAAAGCGCCCCGCCACCGATCCCCCCACGGGTCGGCGAGCGGGGCGCTTTCCATGTCCCGGTGCGGATTCCCCCCACGGGATCCTGGCCGGGCGTCTGACGCGCGGTCTGCCGGGGGCACGTACGGGAGGGCCGCTCAAAGCTCCCCGATGCACGTGCCCCGGCCGCGCTTGCCTGGGACGTCCCCCAAGACATCCCATGAACGTCCCCCAAGACGTTCTTGGCATCGCCCACTTAGACTCGCGAACAGCCCAGATGGTTACCCCCCAATATCTGTGATCTAGATCTCTTTGTGAAGGTCCTGTGCGTCACACGTGGGTGAATTCACGTGAACCGACGCAGACGAAGGCTGTTGGATACGACGAAGACGGACGAAAAGGCCATGGCCAGGCCCGCGATCATCGGGTTGAGGAATCCGGCCGCCGCGAGGGGGAGCGCGGCGACGTTGTAGCCGAAGGCCCAGCCGAGGTTTCCCCGGATCGTCGCCAGGGTCCGCCGGGCCAGCCGGATGGCGTCCGCCGCGACCCGCAGGTCGCCCCGGACCAGGGTCAGGTCGCTCGCCTCGATGGCCGCGTCGGTGCCCGTCCCCATCGCGAGCCCGAGGTCGGCCGTCGCGAGCGCGGCGGCGTCGTTCACCCCGTCGCCCACCATCGCGACCGTACGGCCCTCGGCCCGCAGCCGCCGGACCACCTCGGCCTTCTCCTCGGGCAGCACCTCCGCGATCACCTCGCCGATGCCCACCTCGGCCGCCACGGCCTCCGCCACCGCCCGGTGGTCGCCGGTGAGCAGCACCGGCCGCAGCCCCAGGGCGCGCAGCCGGGCGACGGCCTCGGCGCTGGTGTCCTTGACGGTGTCGGCGACGGTCAGGGTGCCCCGGGCCACCCCGTCCCAGGCGACGTGGACCGCGCCGGGCTCCGTCGTGGCGGGCGCCTCGACACCCTCGGCCTCGAGCAGGGCGGCGCGTCCGACGAGGACGAGCCGGCCGTCGACGGAGCCGCGCACACCGAGGCCGGGAACGTTCTCGAAGGTCTTCGGGGTGGGGAGCTCCCCGCAGCGCTCGGCGGCGCCGGCGGCGATCGCGCGGGCGACCGGGTGCTCGGAGGAGTGCTCCAGGGCGCCCGCCAGCCGCAGCAGTTCGGTCTCGTCGGCGGAGTCGGTGCCGTACCGCCCGCCGTGCACATGGACGCCGGTCAGCCGCATGCGGCCGGTGGTGACGGTGCCCGTCTTGTCGAGGACGACCGTGTCGACGCGGCGGGTGGACTCCAGCACCTCGGGGCCCTTGATGAGGATGCCGAGCTGGGCGCCGCGGCCGGTGCCGACCATGAGGGCGGTCGGGGTGGCCAGGCCGAGGGCGCAGGGGCAGGCGATGATCAGGACGGCGACGGCGGCCGTGAAGGAGGCGGTGACGTCGTCCGTCACGAGGAGCCAGGTGACGAGGGTGCCGAGGGCGATCAGGAGCACCACCGGGACGAAGACGGCGGAGATCCGGTCGGCCAGCCGCTGCACCTCGGCCTTGCCGCTCTGGGCGTCCTCGACGAGCTTCGCGATCCGGGCGAGCTGGGTGTCGGCGCCGACACGGGTGGCCTCGACGACGAGACGGCCCGAGACGTTGACGCAGCCGCCGGTGACGGCGGAGCCGGGGGTGACGTCCAGGGGCAGCGACTCGCCGGTGAGCAGGGAGGCGTCGACGGCGGAGGCGCCGTCGGTGACGGTGCCGTCGGTGGCGATCTTCTCCCCGGGGCGTACGACGAAGAGGTCGCCGGTCCGCAGCTCGCCGACCGGGATCCGTACCTCCCTGCCGTCCTTGAGTACGGCCACGTCCTTGGCGCCGAGCTCCATCAGGGCCCGCAGCGCGGCGCCCGCCTTCCGCTTGGCGCGGGCCTCCAGGTAGCGGCCGAGGAGGATGAAGGTGACGACGCCGGCGGCGACCTCCA
Source organism: Streptomyces sp. NPDC044003 (assembly GCF_056435185.1). Lineage (NCBI taxonomy): Bacteria > Bacillati > Actinomycetota > Actinomycetes > Kitasatosporales > Streptomycetaceae > Streptomyces > Streptomyces sp. NPDC044003. The sequence continues at coordinate 262,406 of NZ_JBWKFA010000002.1, forward strand.
GGTAGATCGAGGAGGAGGCGTGGGCGCGGTCCGCGGTGAGGTCGAAGCCGTGCCGCATGCCGGGCATGCCGGCGTCGCCGAGGAAGAGGGCCCACAGGGACCAGATGTAGGCGGCGAGGGTGCCGACCGAGACGAGGGTGTCCATGGTGGCGGCGCCGTGCCGGAGGTTGGTCCAGGCGGCCCGGTGGAAGGGCAGCCCGCCCCAGACGACGACGGGGGAGGCGAGGGTGAGCGAGAGCCACTGCCAGTTGTCGAACTGGAGCGAGGGGACCATGGCGAGCAGGACCACGGGCGCCGAGAGGAGTGCGGAGACGGTGAGCCGCTGTCGGAGGGAGGCGAGCTCGGGGTCCGCCGGCTCCTCCTCCTGCTCCTCCACCGGCGGAAGGGGGACGTCGGCGGTGTAGCCGGTCTTCACGACGGTGGCGATCAGCTCGTCGACGGCGACGTCCGGCGCGTGTTCGACGTGCGCCTTCTCCGTGGCGTAGTTGACCGTGGCGGTGACGCCGTCCATCCGGTTGAGCTTCTTCTCGATCCGGGCGGCGCAGGAGGCGCAGGTCATCCCGCCGATCGTCAGCTCGGTGACGGTGGTGCTTGGCATGTGCGGTTCCAAAGGGGAGCAGGGCCGTACCAGGTAACGGTACGGCCCTGCGACGTCTGTTCGGGGAGGGGTCAGGCCAGCTCGTAGCCGGCCTCGTCCACGGCGGCGGCGACGGCCGCGTGGTCGAGGGGGGCGTCGGAGACGACGGTGACCTCGCCGGTCTTGGCGACGGCCGTGACCGAGGAGACGCCGGCGATCGCCGAGATCTCGCTGGAGACAGCGCCCTCGCAGTGGCCGCAGGTCATGCCCTTGACCTGGTAGACGGTGGTGAGTTCGGTCTTCGTCTCTGCGGACATGGCGCTCTCCTCCTGGGGATTCAGGGTCTTACGGTCACGAGACTATACCCCTGGGGGGTATAAATCCAGTCGCCCCCGGTCGTGGTGCGGCCCGGCATCCCGTCAGGGCCTATGGTAAATACCCGATATGTCGCATTCGGGGACCACGCTCATCCTGATCATGGCGATCGCCGTCCTGGCGCCGCTGCTCGCCTACTGGGTGGGGCGCAGGATCCCCGTCCCCCTCGTCATCTTCGAGATCCTGCTCGGCATCCTCGTCGGTCCCGACGTCCTGGACTGGGCGCACACCGACGCGCTGATCGACGGGCTCTCGCAGCTCGGCCTCGCCATGCTGATCTTCCTCGCCGGGTACGAGATCGAGTTCGGCAAGGTCCGCGGCGACACCCTCAGGCGCTCCGTATGGGCCTGGGTGATCGCCCTTGCTCTCGGGCTCGGCACCGGCGTCCTGCTCGGCGGCGGCTACACCAAGGGCGTCTTCATCGGTGTCGCCCTGACCAGCACCGCGCTCGGCACCGTCCTGCCGGTGCTGCGGGACGCCGGCGACCTCCACGGGCGGTTCGGCTCGGTCGTCATGGCCTTCGGCGCGGTCGGCGAGTTCGGCCCGATCATCGCGATGGCGCTGCTGCTCAGCGGGCGGGGCGCCGCCGAATCCACGGCCCTCCTCGCCGTCTTCGCCGCGCTCACCGCCGGGGCCGTCCTCTGGGCGCTGCGGCCCCGCCCGCCGTGGTTCTCGAAGATCATCGCCAAGACCCTGCACAGCAGCGGCCAGTTCGCCGTCCGCTTCGTCTTCCTGCTGCTCGCCGTGATGCTCGGGGCGTCGACGGCGCTCGGGCTCGACGTGCTGCTCGGCGCCTTCGCGGCCGGACTCATCACCCGGCTCGTCCTGACCGGGGCCGCGCCCGAATCCGGGCCGCAGATCCTGGAGAAGGTCGAGGGCGTCGGCTTCGGCTTCCTCGTCCCGGTCTTCTTCGTCGTCACCGGCATCGAGTTCGACCTCGACTCGCTCCTCGACGGGGGCAGGACCCTGCTCCTGCTGCCGGTCTTCCTGCTGCTCTTCCTGGCCGTACGGGGCGGGCCGATCTGGTTCCTCGCCCCGCGCGACCTCGACCGCCGGGACCGGGGCGGGCTCGTCCTGTACGGCTCCACCGCGCTGCCGCTCGTCGTCGCGATCACCACCATCGGCGTGGACGACAAGGAGTTGACGGCCGGTGAGGCGGCGGCGCTCGTCGGGGCCGGGATGCTCTCCGTCCTCGTCTTCCCGCTGCTCGCCCTGAAGCTGCGGGCGCGGGCGGGAGCGGAGGAGAGGGTGCGGTCCGAGGAGTCGGTCGGCGGCTCGGAGTCGTGGTGACCGGCCCCGGGTCGGCGGGTCGGAGGGGTGACCGGCCTCGGGGGCCGGCGGGTGGGAGTCGCGGTGACAGGCCCCGGGTTCGGCGGGTCGGAGTCGCGGTGACCGGCCCCGGGTTCAGTGGGTCGGAGGCGTGACCGGTCCCAAGTTCAGCGGCTCGGCGTCGTGGTGACCGGCTCCCCGGTCAGTGGGGAGAGGTAGCGGAGGAGGACGGTCTTCAGCTCGGCGATCGTCGCGTCCCGCTCGGCGCCCTCGGGGGCGGCCAGGACGAGCCCCAGGCCGCCCTTGAAGATCGCGAAGGTCATGTCGGCGATCCGGGCGCGCTCCTCGGGCGACAGCTCGGGCGCGTAGTGCGCGATCACGTCCCGTACCGAGGTCAGCAGGCTGGCGTGCAGGGCGTCGTGCTCCTCGGCGATCCGGCCGGGCACCTCGGAGCCGTGCATCAGGGCGAGGAAGACGGGGTGCTCGCAGTTGAACGCGATCATCGGGTCGACGACCACGTCCAGGAGTTCGGGCAGCGGCAGGGAGAGGTTCGCCGGGGTGAACGCCTGGCCGTGGGCCTCCCGCATCTCGTTCAGGAGGCGCTCGCCGAGCTCGATCGCGATGGCCTCCTTGTTCGGGAAGTACTGGTAGAGCGTGCCGGGCGAGACGCTCGCCTCCCGGGCGATCGCGTTGGTGCTGGTCGCCGTGTACCCGTACGCGCAGAAGACGTTCGCGGCGGCCTGGAGCAGCTGCGCGATGCGGCGCTCGCCGCGGGCCTGACGACGGCGCGGCTTCGGTTCTTCGGACATGGCTCCGCACATGGCTGTCCCCAGGTCTCCTCAACACGTTTGACAAACACGAGAGGTCGCTCGCATTCTTGGGGAATGCGAGTGATCACTCGTGTTTGCCAGTCTATGGCAATGGGCGGCCCCCGCGACCTGCCGGGAAGCGCGTGCGGGAGCCACGGTGAAGGGGACACCGCGTCATGTCCGAAGTCAAGAAAGCACCTCCCGGTGGCGGGAGCGGCGGGGGATGGACGCGGTTCGTGACCGCGAGGCCGCGCCTCACCCTCCTGGTGGCCCTCGTGCTCACCGCCCTCGCCGTCCTCGCGGGCGGCGGCGTCGCCGACCGCATGGGCAGCGGCGGCTGGGAGGACCCGGCCGCCGAGTCCACGTACGCCACCGAGGCCCTGGGGCGGCAGTTCCCGGGCTCCCAGCCGAACGTGCTGCTCCTCGTCGACGCGGGGGACGCGGGGGTCGACACCCCCGCCGTCGCCGCCGAGGCCCGGAAGCTCGCCGAGCGGCTGGACGCCGAGCCGGGCGTCGACGGCGTCGGCTCCTACTGGTCCACCGGCGCGCCCGCCCTCCGCTCCGAGGACGGACACCAGGCGGTGATCGCCGCCCGGATCGCCGGCGAGGAGAAGGACGCCGCCGCCGTCCTCGACCGGATCGCCCCCGCGTACCGGGGCACCCACGGCCCCGTCGAGGTCTCCCTCGGCGGCGGGCTCGCCGTCCGGCACGAGATGCAGACGGTCATCCAGGAGGACCTGCTGAGGGCCGAGCTCATCGCCCTGCCCCTCACCCTCGTCCTGCTCGTCATGGTCTTCGGCAGCGCCGTCGCCGCCCTGCTGCCGCTCGGCGTCGGCATCGTCGCCATCCTCGGCACCAACGCCGTCCTGCGCGGCATCACCGAGTTCACCGACGTCTCCGTCTTCGCGCAGAACCTGACGACCGCGCTGGGGCTCGGACTCGCCATCGACTACGCCCTGTTCGTCGTCCGCCGCTACCGCGAGGAGCTCGCGGCCGGCGCCGACACCTACACCGCCGTCCGCGCGACCCTGCGCACGGCCGGACGGACTGTGCTCTTCTCCGCCCTGACCGTCGCCGTCTCGCTCGCCGCGATGCTGGTCTTCCCGCAGTACTTCCTGCGCTCCTTCGCGTACGCCGGGATCGCCGTCGTCCTGCTCGCCGCCACCGCCGCGCTCACCCTGCTCCCGGCGGCCCTCGTGCTGCTCGGCGACCGGGTCAACGCCCTCGACCTCCGGCGCCTGCTCCGGCGCGGCGGCGCGCCCGCGCAGGACACCGCGGGCAGCGGCCGGGACGAGGCCGCCGACCCGGACCGGGACGCCACCGCCGCCCGCGCGGGCCGGGGCGGCACCGCCGGGGCCGGGTGGGGGCGGGCCGCCGCCCTGGTGATGCGGCGGGCGCCCGTCTTCGCAATCGTCACCACCGCCGGGCTCGTCCTCCTCGGACTGCCCTTCCTCGGCGTGAAGTTCGGCACCGCCGACGACCGCCAGCTCCCCGTCACCGCCTCCTCCCGGGTCGTCCAGGACCAGCTGCGGGACGGCTTCCCCGGGAACCCGGGCGGCGGCATCACCGTCCTCGCCGAAGGCACCGCCACCCCCGCGCAGTACGCCGACTACCGCGAGCGGATCGCCGCGCTCGACGGCGTCGGACGGGCCGAGGGGCCCGTCACCACCGGCGGCGGCTCCGCCTACTTCACCGTGGTGCCCGAGGGCGAGACCGTCGGCGCCGACGCCCAGCGGATCGTCGGGGAACTGCGCTCCGCCGAGGCCCCGTTCGCGACCTCCGTCACCGGACCGGCCGCCGTCCTCGTCGACTCCAAGGACGCCATCGCCGAGCGGCTGCCCTGGGCGGCCGGGATCATCGTCCTCGTCACCCTGCTCCTCGTCTTCCTGCTCACCGGCAGCGTCGTCGTCCCGGTCCAGGCCGTCCTCCTCAACGCCCTCAGCCTCACGGCCATGTTCGGCGCCGTCGTCTGGGTCTTCCAGGAGGGACACCTCGCCGGATTCCTCGGCTTCACCTCCACCGGCGACATCGAGACCACCCTGCCCGTCCTCATGTTCTGCGTGGCCTTCGGACTCTCCATGGACTACGGGGTGTTCCTGCTCTCCCGCATCAAGGAGGAGTACGACGCCACCGGCGACCACGAGCACTCCGTCCGCTTCGGACTGCGCCACACGGGCGGACTGATCACCGCCGCCGCCGTGATCCTCGCCGTCGTCATGGTCGCCATCGGCACCTCCCGCGTCACCAACACCAAGATGCTCGGACTCGGCGTCGCGCTCGCCGTCCTCATGGACGCGATGGTGGTCCGCAGCCTGCTCGTCCCCTCCGTGATGAAGCTGACCGGCCGCCTCACCTGGTGGGCCCCCGGCCCGCTGCGCCGCTTCCACGACCGCTTCGGCGTCAGCGAGTCGGACGGGCACAACCTTTCCCCGACCTCGGATGTCGAAGAGGTGTCCGGGAGGTGGAGAGAGACCACCTCGCTGCGCGGTTGAGAGACACCCCTGGGGGAGATTCGTGGCACGCACGCGTACGGCTCTGGTCCTGGCGACGGTGCTCGTCGCCGGAATCGCCCCCCAGGCCCTGGGCGGACCGGCGGCCGCCGCGCCCGCAGCCGCCCCGGCGGTCGGGGCGGCCGAGGCCGCCGAGGTGGGGACGGTCGTCCAGGAGGGCGGCCGTCTCACGGTCCCGGCGGGCACGGAGGGGCCGGTGACGCTGCGGCTCACCGTCACGCTGCCGGCCGGGGTCACCGGACCGGTGCGGGCCGAACTCGCCCTCCCGGTGACGGCGTTCCCGCCGGCCGGCCCCAGCCCGCTCCGGCTGGCCGGGGCGCTGACGTCCACCTGCGCGGTGAACGGCGGGGCGTTCGCGCCCTGCGCCTGGGACTCGCCGTGGATCGACGGCGAGGACTATCCGCACCCGGTACGGCTCAAGCTGCCCGTCACGGAGGCCGCGCCCACCCTCACGTACGCCGTCACGATCGACACCTCGTCGGACCAGGCGTGGGTCGGTTCCCTGGACGCGCCCGTGGAACTCACCGATGCCACGGGCGCCGTGGTCGCCCTGGGCACGGCCGGACTCGACTTCGTCCTCGGCACCTCCGAGCCGAACCACCTCGGCGCCCTGCACGCCCGGGACAAGAACGGGGTGCTCTGGCGGTACGAGGGCACGAGCCGGCCCGAGACGCCGTTCAAGCCGCGCAGAAAGGTGGGCGGCGGCTGGAACATCTACACCGCGGTCGTCCCGATCTCCACCCCGATGTCGAACGGCACCGGCGACCTCGTCGCCCGCGACAGGGCCGGTGTCCTCTGGTACTACAAGGGGACCGGCAACCCGGCCGCCCCGTTCGCGCCGCGCACGAGGGTCGGCGCCGGCTGGAACGTCTACACGGCGTTCGCCGGCCGCGGGAACGGCACGCTGGTCGCCCGCGACAGCAACGGTGTCCTGTGGGACTACGAGCGCAACTTCGGCCCCTCCACGGCCCCGTTCCGCCCGCGGCTCCGGGTCGGCGCCGGCTGGAACGTCTACAACGCCCTCGCGGGATACGGCGGCGGACCCCTGGCCCGCGACACCGGCGGCGTGCTGTGGAAGTACGGCGAGACCGGCTCCATGGGCGACCCCGAGGGCTACCCCTTCCGGGCGCGGCTGCGGGTCGGCGCCGGCTGGAACGCGTACACGGCCTTCGCCGGCACCGGCGACCTGGGCCGCCGCAGCTACCCGGACGTCGTCGCCCGGGACAGGACCGGCCACCTCTGGCTCTACCAGGGCGTCATCAAGAACGGCGCCCTCGTGCCCGGCCCGACCCGCACACCGGTCGGGCCCGGCTGGAACATCTACGACCTGATCTTCTGAGGAGTTCTGCATGGCACGTACGCGCACGGCGCTGGTCCTGGCGGCGGCCCTCTTCGCCGGGGTCGCCCCGGCGGCGCTCGCGGGAGCGGCCGCGGCCGCCCCCGCGGCCCCCGCGGTGGCCACCGAGGTGGGGACGGTCGTCCAGGAAGGGGGCCGGCTGACGGTTCCGGCGGGCGGCGAGGGCCCGGTGACGCTGCGGCTCAAGGCCACGCTGCCGGCCGGGGTCACCGGTCCTGTGAGCGCGGACATCGGTCTGCCCGTCATGAACTACCCGGCCGGCGGCCCCAATCCGCTCCGGCTGGCCGCCGCCCTGTACTCCACCTGCGCGGTCAACGGCGGGGCGTTCGCGCCCTGCGGGTGGGACGCCCCGTGGGTCGACGGCATCGACTACCCGTACTCGGTGCGGCTCCGGCTCCCGGTGGCCCAGGCGGCGACCACGCTCACCTACGCGGTCACGATCGACACCTCCTCGCACCAGAGCTGGATCGGCTCGCGCGACGCGCCCGTCACGCTGCGGGACTCCGCGGGTGCCGTCGTCGCCCAGGGCGAGGCCGGGCTCGACTTCGTCGCCGGGGTCCTGCCGGACCCCGAGTCCATGGGCGCCATCCATGCCCGGGACACGGCCGGCGTGCTCTGGCGGTACGAGGGCATGGGCCGCGTCGACAGGCCGTTCAAGCCGCGCAAGAAGGTCGGTGCCGGCTGGAACATCTACACCGCGATCGTTCCGCTGGGCGGAACCTCGGCGAGCGGGCGCGGTGGCCTCGTGGCCCGGGACAAGGCCGGAGTCCTCTGGTACTACAAGGGCACCGGCAACCCCGACGCCCCCTTCGCGCCCCGGGTCCGCCTCGGCGGCGGCTGGAACATCTACACCGCCCTCGCCGTGAGCCCCCGGGGAGAGCTCGTGGGCCGGGACAGGGCCGGTGTCCTCTGGTTCCACGCCTGGAACCGGGAGAGCGAGCCCTTCGCCGTCGAATCCCGCCTGCGGGAAGGTGCGGGCTGGAACATCTACACCACCCTGAGCCGGTTCGGCTGGGGCGCCCTCGCCCGCGACACGAGCGGCGTGCTGTGGAAGTACGACGGCGCCGTCGGCGAGCCGAGGCGGATCTACGAGCCGCGCGTACGGGTGGGCGCCGGCTGGAACGCGTACTCCTCGATCACCACCATGCCGGACGTCATCGGGGACGGGGAGCCGGACCTCGTCGCCCGCGACCGGACGGGCAAGCTCTGGCTCTACCAGAGCGTGTTCAAGAACGGCGTACAGGTGCCCTCGTCGACCCGCACCCCGGTCGGCCTCGGCTGGAACATCTACGACCTGATCTTCTGAGCGAATTTTCTCGGACGTGCGTGCAACCGTTCACGTCCCGACAGAGTCCAACAGGTGTCAGGCAAGTGACGGAAGCTCATGACCCTGACCAATGTGCTGAGTTGAAGCGATATTCCGGGGGGAATTCCATGGCAAGCATGCGTGCAACTCTGGTTCTGGCGACGGCACTCGTCGCCGGGATCGCACCGGTGGCGCTGGGGGGCGCCGCCGCCGTCGCAGCGCCCGCGCCGGTCACCGCGGCCTCCGCCGCCTCGACCGCCGAGCTGGGGACGGTCGTTCAGGTAGGGCCGCGGCTGCCGGTTCCGGCCGGTGGTGAGGGGCCGGTGACGCTGCGCTTCAAGGCCACGGTGCCGGCCGGGGTGACCGGTCAGGTGAAGGCCCGCGTCACCCTTCCCATCACCAACTGGCCGGGCGGCGGCTGGACCGACTACCGGACCGCGGCCCGGATCGTGTCCACGTGCTCGGTCGGCGGCGGCGCGTTCACGCCGTGCGCCTGGAACGGGACGCGGTTCGAGGAGGAGGACAAGCCGGCCCGGGTCGTCCTCGACCTGCCCGCCGTGGAGGCCTCGGCGACGCTGGAGTACGCCGTCACGATCGACCTGCCCGCCGAGCTCGCCTGGATCGGCTCCCTCGACGCCCCCGTCGAGCTGAAGGACGCGAGCGGGTCGGTCGTCTCCGAGGGCAAGGTCGGCATCGACGTCTACGAGGGCGTTCCCAACGCGTACGACCGCGGCGCCGTGCACGCCCGCGACAAGGACGGCGTGCTCTGGCGGTACGAGGGCACGGGCAATGTGCGCCGGCTGCTCTCGCCCCGCACGAAGGTCGGCGGCGGCTGGAACATCTACACCTCGATCCTCCCGGTCACCACCACGCGGGCCAGCGGCGACGGCGACCTGGTGGCCCGGGACAAGGCCGGTGTCCTCTGGTACTACAAGGGCACGGGCAACCCGGCCGCCCCCTTCGCGCCCCGTGTGAAGGTCGGCGCCGGCTGGAACATCTACACCGCCTTCTCCGCCCACGACGGCGGCCTGCTCGCCCGTGACCGGGACGGCGTCCTGTGGAACTACGACCGGAACGCGTCGTCCTCCACCGCCCCGTTCAAGCCGCGCGTCAAGGTCGGTGCCGGCTGGAACGGCTACAACACGATCACGTCCTTCGGCAGCGGCCTCCTGGCCCGTGACAAGGCCGGCGTGCTGTGGTCGTACGCATCGGCCGCCCCCGGCACCAGCGCCGGATCCCGCCCGCTCAAGCCGCGCGTCAAGGTCGGCGGCGGCTGGAACGTCTACTCGGCCGTCGTCGGCACCGGTGACCTCCACCGCGGCGGTGTGCCCGACGTCCTCGCCCGTGACACGAGCGGCAGGCTCTGGGAGTACTCCGGTGTGGTCACGAGCGCTCCGATGCCCTCGTCGACCCGCTCCCTGATCGGCGCCGGCTGGAACATCTACGACGCCATCTTCTAAGCGTTCGGCGCCCCGCCGAACCCGCACGGCACGACGCCGGGCCCCGGAGTGTTCCGGGGCCCGGCGTCCGCGTCCAGGAGGGCGGCCGTCGGTGCGTCAGTCGCGGCGGGCCCGGCTGCCGGGGCGGCCGGCGACCCAGGCGCGGATCGTGTCCACGTACCAGTAGGGCTTGCCCGACTCCACGTGGTCCGGTGCCGGAAGAAGCCCGTGCTTCCGGTAGGAGCGGACCGTGTCCGGCTGCACCTGGATGTGTGCGGCGATGTCCTTGTACGACCAGAGCCTTCTGTCCGTCATGCCCGGTACCTCCCTGCGCGCCGCGCAGCGGCGGCGGGGGTGCCGTTCGGGGGCGCTGCGGGCGGGCGATGGCGATCAAGCGATCAATCAGCCTGTGCCCGGTGCAACGGCCCTCCCGACACGAGGAGAGCGGCTGTCGAGCGCCTGTGACGCAAAGCCCGCGTAACGGAGACAAGTGTGACGGGGGAGGGACCCGTGTGACCGAAGTGGCACACGCGCCCCTCGGTGTGTCCGCGCGCGTCAGCCCTGATCAGAACGGTATGCGCCGGCCACCGCGTCCCACGCCGCGCCGGTCACACGCCGCACGAGCGGAGAAAGCGCCGGGTCCGCAGGGCGATCGGGTACGGGGCGTCCGGCTCGCACGGGTACATGTCCTGCTCGACGATCGCGAAGAGGTCCACGTCGAGCGCCGACGCGGCGGCGAGCACCGGTTCGAGCGCGGGCACCCCGGACGGCGGCTCGCACATCACGCCCCGCGCCACCGCGGGCCCGAACGGCACCCCCTCGGCCACCACCCCGGCCAGGACCTCCGGGTCGACCTGCTTGAGGTGGAGGTAGCCGATCCGCTCCCCGTACGTCTCGATCAGTTTGACGCTGTCCCCGCCGGCGTACGCGTAGTGCCCGGTGTCCAGGCAGAGCGTGACCGCCTCCGGGTCGGTGGCGTCGAGGAAGCGCGTCACGCTCTCCTCGCCGTCGATGTGGGTGTCGGCGTGCGGATGGACGACGATCCGCAGCCCGTACCGCTCGCGCACCTCCCGGCCCAGACGCTCCGTCAGCCGGGTCAGATCCCGCCACTGCCCGGCGGTCAGCACGGGCTCCTCCAGGACCTCGCCCGTCCGGTCGTCCCGCCAGAAGGAGGGGATGACGACCAGGTGCTCCGCGCCCACGGCCTGCGCGAGCGCGGCGTTCTCCGCGACGTGCGCCCAGGTCCGGTCCCAGACGTCCGTGCCGTGGTGCAGGCCGGTGAAGACGGTCCCCGCCGAGACCCGCAGTCCGCGCCGCGCGGTCTCCTCCAGGAGGACGGCCGGATCGGTGGGCAGATAGCCGTACGGACCGAGCTCGATCCACGTGTACCCGGCGCCCGACACCTCGTCGAGGAAGCGCTGCCACGGCACCTGCCGGGGATCGTCGGGGAACCACACCCCCCACGAGTCGGGGGCGGAGCCGATACGGAGACGGGACGGTGGCGACGGCTGCGGCGACGGCTTCGTCATGAGCGCCACCTTGGCCGGGCCCGGGAGCACCGTCAAGCGGTCCGGTGGTCCGAATGTCCGGACATATCGTTGACAGGCCTCCGGGCGGACGACTAGACCTGGGGACGGAGCCCAGGGCGGCCCGACCGAGAGGTGGCGCGTGGAGACGGAGCCGTACGAGCTGATCACCATGGGGCGCCTCGGCGTGGACCTGTACCCGCTCCAGACCGGCGTCGGACTCGACCGGGTCGACACCTTCCGCAAGTTCCTCGGCGGCTCCGCGGCCAACGTGGCCGTCGCCGCCGCCCGCCTCGGCCGCCGCACCGCGCTGATCTCCCGCACCGGCGCCGACCCCTTCGGCGGCTACCTGCGCCGCGAGCTCAAGGGCTTCGACGTGGACGGCCAGTGGGTGACCGAGGTCGCCGCACACCCCACCCCCGTCACCTTCTGCGCGCTCTTCCCGCCCGACGACTTCCCGCTGTACTTCTACCGCCGCCCCCACGCCCCCGACCTGGAGATCCGGCCGCACGAGCTGGACCTCGACGCGATCCGCGCCGCCCGGGTCTTCTGGGCGACCGGCACCGGCCTGTGCGCCGAACCCAGCCGCACCGCCACCCTGGAGGCGCTCCGCGCCCGGTCCGGCTGGGAGATGACCGTCCTCGACCTGGACTGGCGGCCGATGTTCTGGTCGGACCCGGCGGCGGCCCGCCCGTACTACACCGAGGCGCTGCGGCACGCGACCGTCGCCGTCGGCAACCTCGACGAGTGCGAGGTCGCCACGGGGGAGCGGGAGCCGGAGGCCGCCGCCCGCGCCCTCCTCGCGACCGGCTCGGTCCGGCTCGCCGTCGTCAAGCAGGGCCCCGCGGGCGTCCTCGCGCTCGCCGCCGACGGGACCCGCGCCGAGGTGCCGCCGCTGCCGGTCGAGGTCGTCAACGGGCTCGGCGCGGGCGACGCGTTCGGCGGGGCGCTCGTCGACGGCCTGCTCGCCGGCCTGGACCTCGGCACGGTCCTGCGCCGCGCGAACGCCGCAGGCGCGATCGTCGCGGGCCGCCTCGCCTGCTCCTCCGCCATGCCGGACGCCACGGAGATCGGGGAAGCCCTCGCGGCGGGCAGCGGCACCCTGCCGGAACGGGGGTAGGGATCCGCCATGGACACGAACCTCCACCTCCCCGCCGGGACCGCCGCCCACGGCCCGTACGCCGTCTCCGTCGACCCCGAACGGGCCGGATGGACGTACTCCGCCCTCCGCGTCCTCGCCCTCGGACCGGGGGAGAGCCACGTCTTCGAGAGCGGGGATTTCGAATGGGTCGTGCTTCCCCTCTCCGGTGCCTGTAGCGTGCGCGTCGACGGCGAGATCCTCGAACTCCTGGGCCGCGCGAGCGTGTTCGAAGGAGTGACCGACTTCGCCTACGTGCCCCGCGACGCCCACGCCCAGATCGCCTCCGGCGCGGGAGGCCGCTTCGCTTTGGCAGGAGCGAAATGCGAGCGACGACTCCCCGCCCGCTACGGCCCCGCGCCGGAGGTTCCCGTCGAGACCCGGGGCAGCGGCAACCGGGCCCGCCAGGTGCGGAACTTCGCCTCGGCCGACGCCTTCGGCTGCGACCGGCTCATCGCCGTCGAGGTCGTCACATCCGGCGGGAACTGGTCCTCCTACCCGCCGCACAAGCACGACGAGCACCGCCCGGGCGCCGAGTCCGTCCTGGAGGAGATCTACTACTACGAGATCGCCGGCCCCCACGGTCTCGCCTACCAGCGGATCTCACCCTCCCGGCCCGGCGGCGCCGAGCTCCTCGCCGAGGTCCGGGACGGCGACGCGGTCCTCGTCCCCGACGGCTGGCACGGGCCCTCGATCGCCCAGCCGGGGCACGACCTCTACTACCTCAACGTCATGGCGGGTCCAGGACCCGAAAGGGAGTGGAAGATCTGCTTCCACCCGGACCACACGGAGGGATACGCATGAGCGTCCGACTGACCGTCGCCCAGGCGCTCGTCCGCTTCCTCACCGCCCAGCACACCGAGCGCGACGGCGAACGGCAGCGGCTGATCACCGCCACCTGGGGCATCTTCGGCCACGGCAACGTCGCCGGGATCGGCCAGGCGCTGGTCGAAGAGCGGCACATGCCCTTCCACCAGGGCCGCAACGAGCAGGCCATGGTGCACGCCGCCGTCGGCTACGCCCGCCAGCGCAACCGGCTCTCCGCGCACGCCGTCACCACCTCCATCGGCCCCGGCGCCACCAACCTCGTCACCGGCGCCGCCCTCGCCACGATCAACCACCTCCCGGTGCTGCTCCTGCCCGGCGACACCTTCGCCACCCGCCCCGCCGACCCCGTCCTCCAGCAGCTCCAGGTCCCGTCCGCGGGCGAGGTGTCCGTCAACGACTGCCTCCGCCCGGTGTCGCGCTACTTCGACCGGGTGACCCGCCCCGAGGCCCTGATCCCGGCCGCCCTCGCCGCCGTACGGGTCCTCGCCGACCCCGTCGAGACCGGCGCCGTGACCCTCGCCCTGCCCCAGGACGTCCAGGCGGAGGCGTACGACTGGCCGGAGGAGTTCTTCGCCGAGCGGACCTGGCAGGTCCGCCGCCCCCGCCCCGACGCCGCCGAACTCGACGCCGCCGTCCGCGCCGTGGAGGCGGCGAAACGGCCACTGATCATCGCGGGCGGCGGAGTGAAGTACAGCCGCGCCGAGGGCGCGCTGCGCGAGTTCGCCGAGCGCACCGGCCTGCCCGTCGCCACCACCCAGGCCGGCAAGGGCGTCCTCCCGTACGACCATCACTGCGACGTCGGCGGCATCGGCCACACCGGCACCGACACCGCCAACACCCTCGCCCGCACCGGCGACCTGATCATCGGCGTCGGCACCCGCCACACCGACTTCACCACCGCGTCCGGCACTCTCTTCCGCCCCGACACGCCGATCCTCAACCTCAACATCGCCGGCTTCGACGCCCACAAGCAGGCCGCGCTGCCCCTCGTCGCCGACGCCCGCGAGGGCCTCACCGCGCTCACCGAGGCGCTCGGCGGCCACCGGCGAACGCGGGCCGAGTGGTTCCACTCGAAGGCCGCCTGGCAGGAGCGGACCGACACCGCGTACGCCGTCCCCGACGAGGACGCCCGCCCCACCCAGACCCAGGTTCTCGGCGTACTCGACACTCTGGTCGACACCCGCGACATCCTGATCAACGCCGCCGGCTCGCTCCCCGGCGACCTCCACAAGCTCTGGCGGACCCGTTCCCGGGACCAGTACCACGTCGAGTACGGCTACTCCTGCATGGGCTACGAGATCCCCGCCGCGATCGGCGTCCTCCTCGCCGCGCCCGGCCGGCCCGTCTGGGCGCTCGTCGGCGACGGTACATACTTGATGAATCCCACCGAAATCGTCACCGCCGTCCAGGAACGGCTCCCCCTGAAGCTGGTGATTCTGCAGAACCACGGGTACGCCTCCATCGGCGGTCTCTCCGAGGCCGTCGGCGCCGAGCGGTACGGCACCGACTACCGCCACCGGGCCGACGACGGCAGCTTCACCGGACCGCCGCTCCCCGTCGACCTCGGCGCCAACGCCGCCTCCCTCGGCCTGCGGGTACTGCGCCCCCGCACCGTGCGTGACCTGCGGGAAGCCCTCGCGGACGCGCGGGCGGCCACGGATCCCACATGTGTCTACGTCGAGACCGAAACGGCAGACAGTGTGTCGGGCCCGCCCCCGGCCCAGGCGTGGTGGGATGTGCCCGTGGCCGAGACGTCGACCCGCCCGTCGGCGGCCAAGGCCCGCGAGGAGTACGACCGGCACGTCACCGCCCGACGCCGCCATCTCTGAAGGAGTAACTCGTCATGACGAAGACCGTCCACCACTGGATCGGTGGCAAGACCGTCGAGGGCACGTCGGGGAACTGGGGCCCGGTCACCGACCCGGCCACCGGCGCCGTCACCACGAAGGTCGCGCTCGCCTCCGTCGACGAGGTCGACGCCGCCGTCGCCGCCGCGAAGGACGCCTTCGCGACCTGGGGCACCTCCTCGCTCGCCCAGCGCACCACGATCCTCTTCAAGTTCCGCGCGCTGCTCGACGCCAACCGCGACGCGATCGCCGAGCTGATCGTCGCCGAGCACGGCAAGGTCCACTCCGACGCCCTCGGCGAGGTCGCCCGCGGCCTGGAGATCGTCGACCTGGCCTGCGGCATCACCACCCAGCTCAAGGGCGAGCTCTCCACCCAGGTGTCGAACCGCGTGGACGTGGCGTCCATCCGCCAGCCCGTCGGCGTCGTCGCCGGCATCACGCCCTTCAACTTCCCGGCCATGGTGCCGATGTGGATGTTCCCGATCGCCATCGCGACCGGCAACACCTTCATCCTCAAGCCCAGCGAGAAGGACCCCTCGCCGTCCCTGAAGATCGCCGAGCTGCTCGCCGAGGCGGGCCTCCCGGACGGCGTCTTCAATGTCCTCCACGGCGACAAGGTGGCCGTCGACCGCCTCCTGGAGCACCCGGACGTCTCCGCGATCTCCTTCGTCGGCTCGACCCCGATCGCCCGCTACATCCACACCACCGCCTCCGCCAACGGCAAGCGCGTCCAGGCGCTCGGCGGCGCGAAGAACCACATGCTGGTCCTCCCGGACGCCGACCTCGACGCCGCCGCCGACGCGGCCGTCTCCGCGGCCTACGGCTCCGCCGGCGAGCGCTGCATGGCGATCTCCGCGGTCGTCGCCGTCGGCGCGATCGGCGACGAGCTCGTCCAGAAGATCCGCGAGCGCGCCGAGAAGATCAAGATCGGTCCCGGCACCGACCCCACCTCCGAGATGGGCCCGCTCATCACGGCCGTCCACCGCGACAAGGTCGCCTCCTACGTCCACGGCGCGGCCGACGAGGGCTGCGAGGTCGTCCTCGACGGCACCGGATACACCGTCGACGGCCACGAGAACGGCCACTGGATCGGCCTGTCCCTCCTGGACCACGTCCCGACCACGGCCAAGGCCTACCAGGACGAGATCTTCGGCCCGGTGCTCTGCGTGCTGCGCGCCGAGTCGTACGAGGAGGGCCTCGCCCTCATCAACGCCTCGCCGTTCGGCAACGGCACCGCGATCTTCACCCGCGACGGCGGCGCCGCCCGCCGCTTCCAGCTGGAGGTCGAGGCCGGCATGGTCGGCGTCAACGTGCCGATCCCGGTGCCGGTCGGCTACCACTCCTTCGGCGGCTGGAAGGACTCGCTCTTCGGCGACCACCACATCTACGGCAACGACGGCGTGCACTTCTACACCCGCGGCAAGGTCGTCACCACCCGCTGGCCGGACCCGTCCGAGGCCCCCGCGGGCGTCGACCTGGGCTTCCCGCGCAACCACTGACGGGACCCGTCCCGAGAACGGCCCCCGGGGTGCTGGACAGCACACCCCGGGGGCCTTCCCCGTGTCAGCCGTCCCCGCCGAACGTCCAGCCGAGCATCGCGAAGACCCCCTCGTCGACCGCGCCCGCCGACCGGTACGTGGCGAGCGCCGCCTCGTTGTCCGTGTCCACCGGCACCCACGCGCCCCGGCAGCCGCGCGCCCGCGCCTCCGCCACCAGCGCCTCCGTCAGCGCCCGCCCGATCCCGCGCCGGCGCCGGGACTCGTCCACCGACAACTCGTACAGGCACATCTCCGCGCCCTTGTCGGGGTGCAGCATCTCGATCCCGGAGACGAACCCGGCCGGGAAACCGTCCTCCGCGTACGCGATCAGCATGAGGTGACCCGCCGCCGCCAGGAACCGGGCCGCCCAGTCCTCCCGGGCCGGACCGTCGTACAGATGCTGCGCCGCCAGCAGTTCGGCCACCGTCGTCACCCGCCGGATCTCCACACCGTCTCCCTGGGTCCGTCTCCCCGTGCCCGCGCGCCGGCCGTCCGTGTCCCGGCCGTCCGTGTACCGCGCCCGCTGTACGCGGACCGTACTCCGTACGACTCCAGGAGGTGCGACACCTCCGTCTCCGGGCAGCCGTGCCGCACAGCCCGGGCACCTAGGCTCGACCCCATGCGACTCCGACTTCCCCGGTGGGCCGCGGTCACCGCCGCACTCGCCGTCCTCGCGGGCGCCGGCACCTGGACCGCCGTCGCCCAGGACGATCCGCCGCCCGTGCACCGCGCGGACCGGATGCTCGACGTCGACGGGGTACGGCTCGACACCTCGTACTTCACCGGCGCGGGCGCCGGCCGCCGGCCCGCCGTCCTCCTCGGCCACGGCTTCGGCGGCTCCAAGGACGACGTCCGCGCCCAGGCCGAGGGCCTCGCCCGCGAGGGATACGCCGTCCTCACCTGGTCCGCCCGAGGCTTCGGCGCCTCCACCGGAGAGATCGGCCTCAACGACCCCGACCACGAGGTCGCGGACGTGCGGAAGCTGATCGACTGGCTCGCCGCCCGCCCCGAGGTCCTCCTCGACAAGCCCGGCGACCCGCGCGTCGGCGTCACCGGCGCCTCCTACGGCGGCGCGATCTCCCTGCTCGCGGCCGGTCACGACCCGCGCGTCGACGCCATCGCCCCCCAGATCACCTACTGGAACCTCGCCGACGCCCTCTTCCCGAACGGCGTCTTCAAGAAGCTCTGGGCAGGGATCTTCTTCTCGGCGGGCTCCCCGGCTTCGGGCGGCGGCCCGGCCGCGGGCGGCTCCCCGGCCGCGGGCGGCTCCTGCGGCCGGTTCACCGCCGAACTCTGCTCCCTCTACCAGCGCGTCGCCGTCGCCGGGAAGCCCGACGCCGCCGCCCGCGCCCTCCTCGAAGCCCGCAGCCCCTCCGCCGTGGGCGCGCGCGTCAAGGTGCCCGCACTCCTCGTGCAGGGCCAGTCCGACTCCCTCTTCACCCTCGCCCAGTCCGACGCCATGGCCCGCACCCTCACGGCCAACGGCGCGCCCGTCGCCGTCGACTGGATCGCCGGCGGCCACGACGGCGGCGACCGCGAGACCGACCGCGTCGAACGCCGCATCACCACCTGGTTCGACCGCTGGCTGAAACGCGACGCCTCCGTCGACACCGGTCCCGCGTTCCGCGTCAGCCGCACCGGCGGCGTGGACTCCACCGACGGGCAGGCCACCCTGCGCGCCGCGACCGCCGACCACTACCCGGGGCTCACCTCCGGCACCACGAGCCTCGCCCTCGGCGGGGCACCACAGACCTTCACCAACCCGCCGGGCGCCGCACCGCCCGCTGTCTCCGCCGTCCCCGGCCTCGGCGGCGGACTCTCCGGCCTCTCCTCCCTCGGCGTCGGCCTCTCCCTCGACTTCCCCGGCCAGCACGCCCGCTTCGACGCGAAGCCGCAGGCCGAGGCGGTGCGGATCACCGGCACACCGACCGTCCGCGTCAAGGTCACCTCCACCGCCGCCGACGGTTCCGCCGTCCTCTTCGCCAAGGTGTACGACGTGGGGCCCGACGGACGGCAGCAGGTGCTGCCCGCCCAGCTCGTCACCCCCGTCCGCGTCGAGGGCGCCAAGGCCGGGAGGAGCGTCACGCTGACCCTGCCCGCGATCGACCACGAGGTGGAGGCCGGGCACCGGCTGCGGCTCGTCGTCGCCGCCACCGACCTCGGCTACGCCTCCCCGACGGTCCCCGCCGGCTACACCGTCGCCGTCGAGGGCCCGCTCACCGTGCCCACCGCGCCCGGTCTCGCCACCCAGGCCGCCGCCCTGCCCTGGTGGGTGTGGGGCCTGCCGCTCCTCGGCCTCGCCGGCGCCGCCGCCCTGCTGCTCACCGCCCGCCGCAAGGTGACGGCGCCCGCGCCCGACCCCGAACTCGCCGCCGTACCGCTCCAGATCACCGGCCTGTCGAAGAAGTACAAGGGCGGCGAGCGGTACAGCGTCCGGGACCTCTCCTTCCGCGTCGAGAAGGGCCAGGTCCTCGGCCTCCTCGGGCCGAACGGCGCGGGCAAGACCACCACCCTGCGCATGCTGATGGGCCTCATCACCCCCGACGAGGGCGAGATCCGGGTCTTCGGCCGGGCCATCAGGCCGGGCGCCCCGGTGCTCTCCCGCGTCGGCGCCTTCGTCGAGGGCGCGGGCTTCCTGCCGCATCTGTCGGGCCGGGAGAACCTGGACCTGTACTGGAAGGCCACCGGCCGCCCCGCCGAGGACGCCCACGTCGACGAGGCCCTGCGGATCGCGAACCTGGGCGGCGCCCTCGAACGGGCCGTCCGCACCTACTCGCAGGGCATGCGGCAGCGCCTCGCCCTCGCCCAGGCCATGCTGGGCCTGCCCGACCTGCTGATCCTCGACGAGCCGACCAACGGCCTCGACCCGCCGCAGATCCGTGAGATGCGCGAGGTGATGATCCGGTACGCGGCCGGGGGCCGGACCGTCATCGTCTCCAGCCATCTCCTCGCCGAGGTCGAACAGTCCTGCACCCATCTGGTCGTCATGGACCGGGGGCAGCTCGTGCAGGCCGGACCGGTCGCCGAGATCACCGGCTCCGGCGACACCCTGCTCGTCACCCTCGGGGAGACCGTCCCCGACGCCCTGGTCGAGAAGGTCGGCGCCCTGCCGGGAGTCGGCTCCGCCGCCCGCACCGACGGCGGTCTCCTGGTCCGCCTCGACGGCCTCGACCCGACCGCCCTCATCGGCGAACTCGTCCGCCTGGACGTGCCGCTGACCGGGGTCGGCCCCCACCGGCGTCTGGAGGACGCCTTCCTGACCCTGATCGGAGGAGCCGCGTGACCGCCATGGCCACCCCGCCCATCCCGTCGCCGCGCGCCCCCGGCTACCGGCCCGGACGCACCCTGCCCCTGCGCGTCGAGGCCCTCCGCCAGTGGAAGCGCCGGCGGACCATGGTCATGGGCGGCATCCTCGTCGCCCTGCCCTTCGTCCTCATCGCGGCCTTCGCGATCGGCGGCTCCGGGGACGGCGACCGCAACGGCCGCATCACCCTGATGGACACGGCGACGGCTTCCGGCGCCAACTTCGCGGCGACCTGCCTCTTCGTCTCGGCCGGCTTCCTCCTCGTCATCCCGGTGGCACTGTTCTGCGGGGACACGGTCGCCTCCGAGGCGAGCTGGTCCTCCCTGCGGTATCTGCTCGCCGCGCCCGTCCCGCGCTCCCGGCTCCTCGCCTCCAAGCTGACGGTCGCCCTCGGCTACAGCACGGCCGCGATGGTCCTCCTCCCGCTCGTGGCCCTGGCCGCGGGCACGGTCGCCTACGGCTGGGGGCCGCTCCAGCTGCCGACGGGTGGCTCGGTGCCCGCCGGGGACGCCCTGCTCAGGATCGGGATCGCCGTCGTCTTCGTCTTCGCCTCCCAACTGGTCACCGCGGGCCTCGCCTTCTGGCTGTCCACCCGCACCGACGCCCCGCTCGGCGCGGTGGGCGGCGCCGTCGGCCTGACCATCGTCGGCAACGTCCTGGACGCCGTCACGGCGCTCGGCGACTGGCGCGACTTCCTGCCCGCGCACTGGCAGTTCGCCTGGATCGACGCGCTCCAGCCCCAGCTGGAGTGGGGCGGCATGCTGAAGGGCACGGCGATCTCCCTGACGTACGCCCTGGT
Source organism: Streptomyces sp. NPDC044003 (assembly GCF_056435185.1). Taxonomy (NCBI): domain Bacteria; kingdom Bacillati; phylum Actinomycetota; class Actinomycetes; order Kitasatosporales; family Streptomycetaceae; genus Streptomyces; species Streptomyces sp. NPDC044003. The sequence continues at coordinate 283,028 of NZ_JBWKFA010000002.1, forward strand.
CCTCTTCGCGCTCGCCTTCCGCGGCTTCGCCCGCAAGGACATCGTGTCCTAGAGCCCTCTCGTCACAACCACCCCCTCCGAGCCGCTTCCGCGCCCGCGCGGAAGCGGCTCGTCGTGCCGAGGGCCGCCATCAGCTCGCCCACCCTGCGGCTGTACGTCCGCGCGGACATGCCGAGCCGGGCGGCCGCCGTCTCGTCCGTGACCCCCGACAGGAGGGCGTCGAGCACCGGGCGCAGCTGGTGCGGCAGATCGCGGGGCGGCGGCGGTGGCGGCGCCGCGTACGCCAGGTCCTCGGCCGCCTCCCAGCAGGCGTGATGGGCCCGGACGAGGGCCTGCACCACGACCGGGTCCCGGATGAGCAGCAGCCCGTTGTAGAGCAGCTCCAGATCGAGCGGGACCGCGGCGACCGTCCGGTCGACGAGGATCATCTTGAACGGGATGGCCTCCGCGAGGCGGGCCCGGCCGGGGATCCGGAGCCCCCCTGCGATCCGGGGCAGCGCATGCCGCGGGACGATCCGTCTGACCTCCTCGGCCCGCTCCGCCGAGGCCCGCATGCACGCTCCCGCCAGCTCCAGGAACGGCTCGGGGATCGCGCAGCCCGCGGACGCGACCGGGTCGTCGAAGGTCAGCAACTCGTGCCGGGTGGAGGCGGCAAGCCCGGCGAGCGCGGCGCTGATGCGCCGCGCGCCCCGGACCGGCCGCCCGGCGGGCCGCTGTCCCTCGGTCACGGCCCGGTTCATCGCCGAACGGGCGAGCATCACGGAGCCCGCGCTCTCTGCCACCGCTGACCACCCCCGCCCGATCGATGTCCACTCCATGTACGCATGCGACTGCACACGGTGACAACCCCTGTTGAAAAGGATGGCGAATCCATGCCACCCGACGTCACCCGTGTCGCCGTTGCCGCATCGAGATCCATCCGCAACTCCTTCGACTGCTCCCCGCGGGCCTCTCGTTCGTCACATTCACAAGTGCCCGACAAAGAGGGGGAGATGAGATGGAACGACAGAACCAGGTGCGGTCCCGGCGCAGAGGGACCCGGTTCCCGGCCGTGGTCGCGGCTCTGCTCGCGGCCGGACTCGCCGTCGGCGGCTGCGGCGCGGGCGGCGAACGCAGCACCGCCGACAGGGGATCGAAGGGCGGCGGCCGGGCCGCCCCCGACGCCGCGACCGTCGCGCCCCAGGAGGGCGAGCAGCGCTCGCCGACGCCGGCCCCCGACTACCTGTCCACCTTCGCGCTCGACGTGGACACCGCCTCGTACGGCTACGCCCGCCGCACCCTCGCCGAGGGACGGCTGCCCGACCCCACGACCGTGCGCCCCGAGGAGTTCGTCAACAGCTTCCGCCCCGACTACCCGCGCCCGAAGGACAACGGCTTCAGCGTGACCCTCGACGGGGCCCGCACCGGCACCGACGGCTGGTCCCTGCTGAGGGTCGGGCTCGCCACCCGGGGCGCCGACCGGAAGGCCGAACGCCCGCCCGCCGCCCTCACCTTCGTCGTCGACGTCTCCGGCTCGATGAAGGAGCCGGGCCGGCTCGACCTGGTCAAGGAGTCTCTGGGGCTGCTCGCCGGGCAGCTCCGCGACGACGACTCGATCGCGCTCGTCACCTTCAGCGACGAGGCCGAGACCCGGCTGCCCATGACCCGCGTCGGGGGCGCCCGCGACCGGATCCGCGAGGTCGTCGACGCGCTGGAGACGAGCTCGTCCACCAACGTGGAGGCGGGCGTCCGCACCGGCTACGACGTCGCCGTCGAGGGCCACCGCAAGGGCGCCACCAACCGGGTGGTGCTGCTCTCCGACGCCCTCGCCAACACCGGTGACACCGAGGCCGAGTCGATCCTCGCGCGGATCGACGAGGAGCGCAGGGAGTACGGGATCACCCTCTTCGGGGTGGGCGTCGGCAGCGAGTACGGCGACGACTTCATGGAGCGGCTCGCCGACAAGGGCGACGGGCAGACGACGTACGTCTCGAACTCGGCACAGGCCCGGAAGGTCTTCGTCGACCAGCTGCCCGCCCATGTCGAGCTGCGCGCCCGCGACGCGAAGGCGCAGGTCGCCTTCGAACGGGGGAACGTCGAGAAGTTCCGGCTCATCGGGTACGAGAACCGGGCGGTCGCCGACGAGGACTTCCGGAACGATCGGGTGGACGGCGGCGAGATCGGGGCCGGTCACACGGTCACCGCGCTCTACGCGGTCAAGACGAGGCCCGGGGCGTCCGGCCTGATGGCCACGGCCACGGTCCGCTGGCTCGACCCGGTCACCCGGGCCCCGCACGAGCGCTCCGACGCGGTCATGGCGGGTTCGCCGGCGCTGGCCTCCGACGTCTGGACCGAAGGTCACGACAGCCTCCAGCTGACGGCGATCACCGCCTACTTCGCGGACGCCCTGCGCGGCGGCGACCTGCCCGGCGCCCCGAGCCTCCAGCAGCTCGCGAACCGTGCCGGGGCGATCGCCGACCGCTCGGGTTCCGCGGTGGTCCGCGAACTCGCCGACGCCATCCGGCAGGCCTCCGGGCTGCTCGGCCCCCGGGAGGGTGAAGATCCTTCCCAGGAGGGCGAGTTGAAGTCGGGTGATCCGTACAGCTGACATGGGCCAAGGGGCGGGTGGCGGGTGAGAATGGGCCGCATGGCCACCCTGCTGCTCGCCCTCGCCGTCGGAAGCACCGGGCTCTACGCCGGCTTCCTGCTGATCTTCCAGACCGGGATCATGCCCGCGCTCGCCCGTCTGACGGACCCGGAGTTCGTCACCGCGATGCGCCGGATCAACGAGTACGTGCCGAGGGCCGTGTTCCTCACGGTCTTCCTCGGCGTCATCGCCTTCCCCGTCGCCGCGTTCTTCGTCCCCCAGGACGGGCGGACGGACACCCAGAAGTGGCTGGTCCTCGCGGGGCTCGTCTGCGCGGTCCTCAACCACGCGGTGACCATCGGCGGGAACATCCCGCTCAACACGGCCCTCGCGGCGTCCGAGAAGACCCCGGAGGACGATCCTTCGGCGGTCCGGGCCGCCTTCGAGAAGCGCTGGAACGGCTTCCACCGCGCGCGTACGGCCCTGATCACCCTCGCGTTCGGGCTGCTCACCGCCGCCGCCGTGCTCTAGAGGAACTCGAAAACCGTACCCCGCTGCCGGTTTCTGGCGTGAACTCGCGGGTGTCGGCCCTCCTCGCCTCTGCAGAGACCCTGCGAAACCGTACCCCCGAGTCCTGAAACCGTCTCTTGGCATGCACAAGATCTCCGCCACTGACGAAAATCTGACGCGCGAAAATCCTGACGAACGGGGTGAATCACCACGATATCCGGGGGCGTCATTCCGTACCCTCCGGTTTCTTATTGACATGCCTACGGGGGTCTTTTCTAATCATCGAGAGTCGACCCGCGCGCAGACACCGCACAGGCATGAGGGGGCAAGGTGGACGTCCGGATCCTGGGGGGGCTGTCGGTACGTGAGAACGGGGTGTCCATCACCCCGACGGCGGCCGCGCCCCGGCAGCTGCTCGCCCTGCTCACGGCCAGCGCCGACCAGGTCGTCCCCGTGACGGTCCTGACCGAGGAACTGTGGCCGTCCGGCGCACCGCGCGGAGCCCGCCACGAGCTCCAGGCGCACATAGCCGGGCTGCGCAGCCTCATCGCGGGCGCCCTGCGCGACGCCGAGCCGGCGGAGCCGCGCCCCGGCTGGTCAGACCGGCGCAGCGCCGACGCGATCCTCGTCTCCCAGCCCGGCGGCTACCGGCTCGACACCGGCGGCGGCCCCAACGACGTCTGGCAGTTCGAGCGCGCCGCCGGCGCCGGCTACCGGGCCATGGAGGCCGGCGACCTGTCCCGGGCCGCGCTCCGCCTCGGCGAGGCCCTCGCCCTGTGGCGCGGCGAACCCTACGCGGGCGTGGCCGCGGGACCCCGGCTCCGCAGGGAGATCGAGCGCCTCGAAACCTCCCGGCTCAGCGTCCTCGACCAGTGGATGGAAGCCCAGCTGGGCCTCGGCCGGCACGCCGAACTCGTCTCCGAACTCACCGGACTCGTCGCCCGCTACCGCACCAACGAGCCCCTCCACGCCCACCTCATGGTCGCCCTGCTGCGCAGCGGACAGCACGATGAGGCCCTCGTCGTGTACGAGCGGCTGCGCGTGAACCTCAAGGGCGAGAGCGGCATGGAACCCTCCGCGCGGCTCCGCCGGCTCCAGCGCTCGGTCCTCGCCGTGCGGGACACCGCCGGCCGCCCGCTGTACGCGCCCCGGATCCCCGCGCAGTACGTCCCCGGCCGGTACGACACGGCACCGTACGATCCCGCGCGCGCCCGGCTCGTCCCCGCGGGCTCCGTCGGCTGACCGTCTGACGGGGCGACAGCACCGCCAGGGGGAATGAAGTGCGGCAACTCACCGTTGACCGACTCCCGAAGCCGAATTATTTTCGGCGAGCAGTACGGGTTTCCTCCTAGGTGCCCGATTTCGCTCGACCACGGGGGGCAGGAGCCATGACTTCGCACGGCGCGGACGGAGCCGGTGGTGCCGACGCGCTGCTCACGGTCCTCGAACTGCTCGCCCGGCAGGCCCCGCCCGCCCGCTTCGACACCCTCCTCGACGAGGCCCGGAGCACCGGACTGACCGGCGCGGAACTCCACCGCCTGGAGCGGGCCGTGGAACTCGCCGGCGAGGTCCGCGCCGCACGCGCCCGCGACGCCCGCCGCGAGGCCGGACTCGCCACCCTCACCGACACCGCCCGCGACCTCACCCTCTCCTACGACCTCGACAGCCTGCTGCGGGTCATCACCCGCCGCGCCCGGCGGCTCCTCGACCTCGACCTCGTCTATGTGACCCTGCGCGGCCCGCACGGCGCCTGCTACGTCCACACCACCGAAGGCTCCCGCACCGCGACCGGCCCCGGCCCGCGCCTCACCCCCGGACTCCGGATCGCCGAGGGGTACGGACTCGGCGGCGCCGTCCAGCTCCACGGCGAACCCGTCTGGACCGCCGACTACCTCGCCGACGAGCGCTTCGCCCCCTCCGGCTCCCTCGACGCCGGCGTCCACGCCCCGGCCTTCGACGAGGCCGCCGAATCCGCCCTGCGCGCCGAGGGACTCCACGCCATCGTGGCCGCGCCGCTGCGCAGCGGAGACACCGTCATCGGCGCCCTCTACGGCGCGGACCGGCGCGTCCGCCACCACACCCCGGACGAGATCGCGCTCCTCGCCGGGCTCGCCGACCTCGCCGCCCTCGCCGTCGAGAAGGCCGGGCTCCTGGACCGCACCCGCGCCGAGGTCTCCGAACTGGAGCGGGACAGCTCCCGGGTGCGCACCAGCCTCACCCGGATGCGGCACGTCAGCGAGGCCCACGGCCGCATCATGAACCTCGTCCTCGCGGGCGGCGACCTGTGCAACGTGGCCAAGGCGGCCGCCGACGCCCTCGACGCCACGGTGCTGATCCGCGACCCCGGCGGCCGCCCCCTCGCCACCGCCGGAGACATCCCCGGTCTCGACGAGGAGGCCGTCGCCAAGGCCTCCCTCGACGCCCACGCCCGCCGGCGCCCCGTCCTCGCCGACGACGACATCTGGGTCGCCCCCGTCATCGCGGGCTCCGAGGACCTCGGCGGCCTCGTCATCCGCGCCGCCGGCGGACTCACCGGCGAGGACGAACGGCTCCTCGAACTCGCCGCCCAGTCCGTCGCCTTCCTGCTCCTGATGCGCCGCTCCACCGCCGTCGCCGAAGGACCCGTCCGCGACGAACTCCTCGACGACCTCCTCGCCGACCCGCCGCACGCCCCGCAGCAGATAGCCCAGCGCGCCCGCCGCCTCGGCGTCGACCTCCGCAAGCCGCACGTCCTCGTGCTCGCCCGGCCCGAGGGCGGCGAGCAGGGCCGGGCCGTCGTCTGGGCGTCCTCGTACGCGTACCGCCTCTGCGGCCTCAAAACCGTGCAGGGCGGCTGCATCGTGCTGCTGCTCCCCGGCATCGACGCCTCGGCCGCCGCCAAGGCCGTCGCCGCCGAACTGTCCCCGCTGCTCGGGCACCCCGTCTCCGTCGCCGCCGCCGGACCCGCCCAGAGCCCGGACGGCGTCGGGCGGATGTACCAGGAGGCCGGCCGCTGCCTGGACGCCATGAGCGCGCTCGGCGGCACCGGCTCCGCAGCCTCCGTGCAGGACCTCGGCTTCCTCGGCCTGCTGCTCTCCGACGACAACGACGTCGACGGCTTCGTCGAGGCGGCGATCGGACCCGTACTCGACTACGACGCCGAGCGGTTCACCGACCTCACCCACACCCTGGAGGCGTACTTCGCCTCCGGCGGCAGCCCCACGAACGCGGCCGAGGCGCTCCACGTCCACCCCAACACGGTCTCCCGCCGTCTGGAACGGATCGGCGAACTCCTCGGCCCCGAATGGCAGAAGCCGGGTCAGGTCCTGGAGGTCCAGCTGGCGCTGCGCCTCCAGCGCACCCGGGAGGTCCTGGCCCGGGGCCGCGGCCCGGCAGGTCCGGCCGGCGGCCCCGCGGGACCCGGCTGACCCGCCCGGCCCTCAGCTCGCCGCCGAGCGTCCCGGGGCATAGCCCGTGTCGTACGCCGCGTCCCAGCCGCCGGCCATGACCGTCGCCGCGTGGGCCGCCGAGGCCAGCGTGATGTGACGGTGCCAGCCGCGGAACGAACGGCCCACGAAGTCCCGCAGCCCCGCCCCCTCGCCGACCTCCGCGAAGTCCCGCTCCACCCGGCGGGCGAGCTTGGTGATCCGCACCAGCGAACCGACCGGAGAACCCGTCAGATCGCTGATCCACACCCGGGCCGGGGCCCTGCGCGGGTCGTCCCACTCGCCGAGCAGCACCAGCGGACGCATCCGCTCCCCGCCCGGCGTGGGCAGCGCGACCCGCACGGCCGTCGCGAGCGAGGTCCGCGAGGTGCGCGCCCCCGCCACCGTGTCCACCCAGCTCACCGGCCTGCGCAGCCCCTTGAGCGACTCCAGGATCTGCACGGCGGACAGCGGACCCGCGCCGAAGCCCGGCAGTGAACGGTCGGCGATCGCGAGCCGCGAACCCGGGTTGATCCGGGCCACCACCGGCACGCCCGCCCCGGCGAGCCGGGTCAGGGCCGCCCGCCCCGCACCGCCCCGGATGTCGAGCAGCACCGGCTTGCGGGTGATGTCGGTCCAGCGGGCGGTGTCGAGCGCCGCCGCGACCGCGCACTCCTCCAGGGTCTCCTCGCCGGCCTCCTGCGGAACCTCCGCGCGGTCGCGCCGCGTACGGTCGTTCACCCAGGGATCCGGCAGGAACAGCCGCCAGTTGACCGGCACGCTCAGCTCGTCGCTCGCGAACCACACCCCGAAGGCCTGCTGCCCGTGGAAGACCTGCCCGCGCTCCGGGTCGAACCGCCGGTCCACGCCCACCGAGTGCTCCCCGGCCTTCGGGATGGGCATCGGCCGCACCACCCACGCCTGCGGGCAGCTGTTCCGCTCCAGGTACTTGGCGAGCGCGGCCCGCATGGGCTGCCAGTCCCAGGTGGAGCTGGAGACGAAGTGGTGCAGGCTCTGCTCGGCGGCGGGACCGCCGATCTGCGCGGCGATGTTGCGGATCGACTTGCGGCCCTGCGCCGTGAGCAGACCGTGCAGGTACTGCTCGGCCTTCAGCCGCTGGTCGCGGCGCGGGAAGCCGGAGAACAGCGCGGCACACAGCTCGGCGTAGACGTCCTCGCGCGAATCGGCCGCGCCGCCGGAGGACCTGACGACGCCCAGGGGCACGGCCGGGGCGACGGCCCCGGTGACGGCCCTGCGCTTGGTTGCGACGGATGTACTCACGACACTCCTGCCCGAAGGTTGCGCAGCTCCCTCCCGCTGCTCCACCACCCTCGCCCGCCCCCGCCCGCCGGGACGAGGTGTACCCGGCACCCGAAATGGATTCCGGATGGTGGCCGGACCACCTCCCCCTCCGTCTCCGCAGGTCAGCGCCCCCACCACCGCCGTGTCACGGACCCCCGTCATGGGCTTCCGAAATACCCCGGGAGCACCCGGCGAATACCCCGCGGGGGGATCTGACAGACTCGCCGGCCCCGCTTTGACCCCTCGCAGGGAGTGGCCGGACCATCGCAGAGCGAGGCTGCACGGGCCGGGTCCCGGTTAATGCCCCAGGCCGGGAGCCGTGCCTGTGCGCCTCGCCTCGCACCGCCACCGCCCGGGGAGCCCTTTAACCTTGGGCCCATGGCGCTGCGCAAGGAACTGCAGGTCGTCGCGGTGATCGCCGTCGGCGGCGCCCTCGGCGCGGTCGCGCGGTACGGCGCCTCGCTGGCCTGGCCCACCCCCGAGGGCGCCTTCCCCTGGACGGTCCTCACCGTCAACGCGTCCGGCTGCGCGGTGCTCGGCGTCCTCATGGTCCTGCTCACCGAGACCACGACGGCCCCGCACCCGCTGCTCCGGCCCTTCCTCGGCACCGGCTTCTGCGGCGGGTTCACCACCTTCTCGACGTACAGCCTCGACACCCAGCGCCTGCTGAGCGCGGGCGACCCGACGCGGGGTCTCCTCTATCTGGGCGGGACCCTGCTCACCGCCCTCGTCGCCGTCTGGGCGGGCGTCACCGCCGCCCGCGCGCTCGTACGGAGCCGGGGGAGGCACGCGTGAACTGGCTGCTCGTCGTGGCGGGAGCCACCGTCGGCGCACCCCTGCGCTATCTCACCGACCGCGCGGTCCAGGCCCGCCACGGCTCGGTCTTCCCGTGGGGCACCTTCGCCGTCAACGTCGTGGGGTCGTTCGTCCTCGGACTCCTGACCGGCGTCTCCTCGGCCCAGGCGCACCTGCTGCTCGGCACGGGCTTCTGCGGCGCCCTCACCACGTACTCCACGTTCTCGTACGAGACGTTCCGGCTGTACGAGAACGGGGCGAAGGGCTACGCGGCGCTGAACGTGGCCGGGAGCCTGGCCGCCGGACTCGGAGCCGTATGGCTGGGAGTGGAGACGGCGGCCGGGCTCGCCTGACCCACCGGGTCAGGCGGTGATCCAGTCGCTGGTCGCGATCACCGGCTGGACGCCCTGACGGTGGATGGTGCCCTCGATCAGGCCGTACATCCGGTCGGCCGCGAAGTACACCTCGTTGTCGTTCTTCAGCCCGAACGGCTCCAGGTCCACCAGGAAGTGGTGCTTGTTCGGCAGGTTGAGCCGGACCTCGTTGACGGTGGAGACGTGGTCGAGGACCCGGTCCGCCATCGCGTGCAGGGTCTGCTGGAGCGAGTAGCTGTACGTCTCCGCGAACGCCTCCAGCATGTGACGCCGCACCTTGGCGTACGAGGCGTCCCAGTCGTGCTCCGCGTCCGCCGCCGCCGAGGCCGAGTTCGCCCAGCGGGCGGTCACCTTGGTGGCCAGGATGCGGTCGTACGCCTCCTGGAGCGTCGTGTACCTGTCCTTGATGAAGCCGTGGAACTCGGAGTTGGTCGAGTTCATCACCGTCAGCTCCTTCAGGCCCGACAGGACCTGGAGGCCGGTGGTCTCCGAGTACGTGATCTGCGCGGTACGGACCTCCTGCCCCTTGCGCGCGAAGGAGTGCTGCTCCTTGCGGCTCGGCACCGAGATCCGCTCCCAGGCGAACTCCTCGACGCGGATCTGCGCCTCGTGGATCACGGCCTGGGAGGACACGAAGTGCTTCGCGAGGAGGATGCCGAAGGCCTCGGGGGAGGCCACGCCGTGCTCCTTGGCGAAGGCGTAGACCGTGTTCTTGGTGGTGTCGGTCGGCAGGCAGTTGCCGTTGTCACCGGTCAGATGGACATCGCGGTACTCGCCGCGCAGCGCCACCGACACGTTCAGGTCGCGGATCTCGTGCCACGCGCCGTCGTTGCCCTTGCGGGTGACCGTGACGATGCGGTTCTCGGCCTTGCCGTACTGGTTCTGGGCGAGGACGTGCTTGCTCATGTGCTGCTCAGCTCCTGCGGGTACGTGGATACGGATATCCCGTACGCCCGGCGTCCAGCACCCTCCGTCGTCCAGGAGGTCGCTCCCCGCCGTCCGGTCCGTGAACGGCGGACCGCCCCGGGACTGACGAGCATCCCGGTCCGTAGGTGTCGGCTCGAAGATAGGTGCGTTCCGGGTGGCTGGCAATGGGGGAGCCGGCCCTCAGGAGGGCAGCACCCGGGACTCGACCGTCGGCAGCCCCTTGACCCACCAGTGGTCGTAGCGGCGGTAGACGTGCGGGTCCCGGGCCGCGATCAGCCGCCCGAGCGACTCGGCCTCGGCGGCGAGCGCCTCCCACACCCCGGCCGGCAGCGGGTGGAAGGCCGAGGCCTCGATCCCGCCCTCGACCGGTCGCCAGACCCCGGCCACGTACCCGTCGACGAGCAGTGTCGGGAGCGTGTCGCCGTTCACGCGGATGACGCGCTTGCGGTACTCGGGCGGGATGACGCGGCTGCGGTCCGCGTAGGCCAGCAGGACGCTGTCCCACATCGCGAGCAGCCGGGGCGGAGCCGGGAGGTCCTCGTCGGGCCGCTCCGCCCCCGGCACGTCGTACAGCACCGCCCCGTCGGGCCCTTCCAGGCGCTCCAGTTCGCCCTCCAGGGCCTTCACCGCCGCCCGTACGAGACCGCGCGGGGCCATCGTGAACTGCGCCATGTCCGGCACGGACGCGGGCCCGAAGCCCTCCAGGTAACGCCGGATCAGGACGGCCAGGCCGGCGGCGGACGCCTCCGGGTCGCGGAGCACCGGCAGTTCGCTCGCGGTGACGAAGGACTGCGCGGCGCCGAACGACCACGGCGGGCCGGTCGGCGCGTGCCACAGCGGGGCGTACTGCCGGACCATCCGCCACACCACGTTCTCCACGGGCCCGCCCCGGCCCTCCTCGATGTGCTCCTTCAACTCGGCCCCGGTCCGCGCGCTCCCGGCGTACTCCAGGAGGCCCGGCAGCAGCTCGTCGGCGTCGGCGGCCGTGAACCCCGCCTTCGTGAACCGGGGATCGTGCAGCCGCGACCCGCGCATCGTCGGCTCCATGCCCTCCCGGAAGGCCCGGTAGTCCTCGGCGTGCACCAGATGCAGCGTGAGCCGCATCAGCGTCGACCTGACCAACTCGAAACCGTGCACGGCCTCGTCGAGACGGTCCGGGTCGAAGCCGGCGATCCTGCTCCACAGCGCCACGTACGGGGAGCCCGGATGCTGCGCCTGGAGGCCCACCACCCGCCGTACCGCGTCCGCGACGCCGAGCGGCGCCCGCTCCAGGAGCAACTGCCGTTGGAGGGTGGAGCGGTTGAGGGCGCGCGCGGTGATGACCATGGCGCGATTCTCTCTCCCAGGACTGACAGCGACCCAACGTCACGGAGGTCTGGCGCCAGGACGGCACCGTCCTCCTCCACCGCACCAGCCCCGTATCGATCCCCGGCATACGCCGCCCGGGCCCGGACAGCACCCCGATCCGGGAAGCCGCCCCGGAGGACGTGGGCGCCGACCTGCTGCTGCGGTAGGCCCCGTCCCGTCCCGTCCGGTTCACCGGGGCCACGTCCGCGGGTCACGCCGTTCTCACCCGCGCTCGTGAGCATCGGCGCATGACCTTCCTGCCTCGGGCCACGCGCCCGGCCGCCGTCGGCTCCGCCGTCGCCCTCGCCGTCGCCGCCGCACTCCTCGCCCCGACCTCGCCGGCGTACGCCGCGAGCAACGCCGTCCCCACGTACGAGGTGAAGATCAACCTCACCACGGCGGCCCTCGACGCGAGCTTCGCCCCGAGCGCGGCGGTCAAGTCGGCCTTCGGGATCACCGGTTCGGCCAAGGCCCGCTCGTACAGCTACTACGACACCGACGCGCTCGCGCTCGACACCCAGGGCTGGAGCGTGCGCCTGCGCCACAAGAGCGGCTCGTCGTTCGAGGAGACGTACAAGAAGCGGTTCCCCGTGACGAACGGCGACATCGACGCCGCGCTCACCACGGCCAACGCCGCCGGCTTCGACAGCGGCGACACCAACTACGACGCCGAGGTCGACTGGGGCTACGCCAAGCAGACCCTCAGCTTCTCCAACGAGAAGTCCCACAGCTCCAGCGGCTACTCGGGCACCGCGATGCCGACGAGCACGACCGGCCGCACCTGGCTCGTCAACGACATCCCCGGCAAGCTGGAGAACTGGGGCAGCACCGGCTGGGGCAAGACCACGCTGCAGGCCTCCCGCGCCCACGGACCGGTGAGCTCGAAGGTGTACGGGGGCGCCTGGGGCCCCTCCGACGACGCGAGCATCGAGGTGCTGCCGGTCGTCGGCGCCGGCGGGACGGGCACGGAGTACGTCATCGAGCTGTCCTTCAAGACCAGCTCGTACGCCGACGCGGCCGACCTGCACGCGGACGCCATCGCCGTCGCCGAGGCCAACGGCTGGCTCTACCACGGCGACATCCTGAAGACGCAGCTGATCCTCGACCGCTACTGAGCGGGCCGCACGGAGGCGTGCGTTCACCCAGGACTCGCCCGGGCGTCGCGAACGCGTCGCCCGGAGTTGAGTGAAGGACTGGACCATGAGGCCGCCCTCACCGGCGACTTTCCATGTCATCCAGGGAGTTCAGATGAATCCGCGCCTCCTGCGCCGGCCCGCCCTCGCCGTCCTGCCGCTGTCCGCCGCGCTCGCGTGCTCGGTGGTCGTGGGGACGGCCGACGCGACGCCGGCGCACCACGGCAGCCCCGCCGCCCGGGTCGTCTCCACCTCGACCCTGCCCGACATCCCGCTGGCCGAGTTCAGCAACGGCCTGCTGCCGGGCAGCGTCGCCGACGACCGGGGCGTCGACCTCGGCGGCATCGGCAGCGACCTCTACCCGGCCGGCCGGCGCGGCGAGTACTGGACCGTCACCGACCGGGGCCCCAACGGCCAGATAGCCGTCGGCAAGGACAAGCGGCGCACCTTCCCCGTGCCCGGCTTCGACCCGGCCATCGTGAAGATCCGTACCGTCGGCGACCGCATCCAGGTCCTGAAGTCCCTCCCGCTGACCACCGCCTCCGGCGCCCCCGTCACCGGCCTGCCGAACCAGCCGGGCCGCGACGAGGCCCCGTACACCTACGACGCCGCCACCCCGCTCACGTACAACCCGAACGGCCTGGACACCGAGGGCCTCGTCCGGGACCGGGACGGCAGCTTCTGGCTGGTCGACGAGTACGGGCCCTCGCTCGTGCACGTCTCCGCGAAGGGCCGGATCCTCGCCCGCCACGTCCCCCAGGGCCTCAACCTGACCGGCACCGACTACCCGGTCGTCGAGTCGCTGCCGTCGATCTTCCTCCAGCGCAAGGTCAACCGGGGCTTCGAGGGCCTCGCGCTGCTGCCCGACGGCGACCTCGTCCTCGGCCTCCAGAGCCCGCTGCTCAATCCCGACAAGGTCTCCGGCGAGAACTCCCGCACCACCAGGCTGCTGCGCTTCTCGCCCCGCGAGAACCGGGTCACCGCCGAGTATGCCTACCGCTTCGACACCGTCGACGTCGTCGAGCCCGGCCAGACGAAGACCTCCGAGCTGAAGCTCTCCGCGCTCGTCGCCGTCGGCGGCGACCGCCTCCTCGTGCAGGAGCGCACCGACAAGGCCGCCCGCCTCTACGAGGTCCGTCTCCGCCGCGGCTCCGACATCCTCGGCACGACGTGGGACACCGCCGCCGGACCGACCCTGGAGCAGCTCGACGACGCGGCGGCGGCCCAGGTGCCGGTGCTCGACAAGCGGCTCGTGATCGACCTGAACACCGTCGAGGGCGTCCCCGGGAAGATCGAGGGCGTCGCCGTCGAGGGCTCCTCGACGCTCGTCCTGCTCAACGACAACGACTTCGGGATGACGGACGGCCCGCAGGCCTTCGACGCGAACGGCCGCCTCGTCGACAGCGGCATCGACACGACGCTCGTACGGGTCAGGCTGGACCGCCCGGTCCGCTGAGCCCTCGACGGGACGGCGGCCGCAGAGGATTCGCCATCGGTACGTAGCGGGCGTCGGCGCCGTCCACGTCGAGCCAGCGCAGCAGGAGGTTGGTCTTCGCCGGCACATGCGGCGAGCCGAGCAGCTCGGTGATCTCCACCGGACCGCCGTGCTCCGCCGCGTACCCGGCGAACACCGCCCGCGCCCGCGGCCACAGCTCACCGGCGAGCTCCGGAAGGCGGTCGGTGAGCGCGCCGGCGATCTCGGAGAGGTTGTTCGTCACCAGGCAGTACGCCAGCCGCTCCCAGCCGTGCGCCGCGTCGAGGACCGGGGCGGGCCCCCGCGACGCGTACCGGTCCAGGAGCGCGCGGTGCCGCTCGGCGACGATCCGTATCCCCTCGTGGTCCCGGAAGATCACCTGCGCGGGGAGGCCTGCGGCGTCCACGCCCACGAGGACGTTCTGCAGATGGCACTCCAGGACCAGGCCGTGCGCCCGCCAGGCGTGCAGCACCGGCGGCACCAGCTGGTCGAGGTAGCGCTGCCACCAGAGGAGCGCCCGCTCGGGGGTGAGCCCGTCGAGCGGGTTGCCGGGGAAGCCCTCGCCGATGCCCGCCGCGAGCAGCGGTGTCACCCCTGGCAGCAGATGCGGCCGCAGACCCTCGCGGGCGATCACCGCGAAACCCTCGTAGGCGTGCTGCCCGCCGAGGTCGGCGGTGCGGTAGCCCCGGTCCGCGAGGAAACTCGCGGTCGGCAGGGGATCGAAGGCGGGCCCGAGGAGCTCGCCGATCGTCCGCAGCCAGAGGAGGTCGCGCAGCTCCAGACGGCGGTTTCCGTTGGTGATCTGCACGTCGAGGCTGAACTTGCAGAAGGTGTCGATCTCGGGCAGGTACACGGTCCGCACGGAGGAGGTCGCGACGGCGTGCCCCGCGCGGGGCGCACTCGGACCGAGCCGGAGAAGCCGCCCGTCACGGAAGGCGGGCAGGTCACCGAGCAGATGGATCTCCCACGGGTGGATGGGAAGAACGAGGTGACCATCGGGTCCCGTGGTCCCCAGCGCGTCCAGGAGGGACAGATCACCGTCCTCCGCGACGACATCGCCCCGGACGCCGAGGAGCTCCAGCGGGAAGCGGGCGTACGCCTCGGGCGCGTACGGCAGCCAGCTCTCCGGGGCGCCCGTGCCGCGCGCCTTGGGGGCGGGGTGGTACCGGTGGCCGGCGAGCAGGGCCTGCTCGGACCGCAGATACAGGTCCTCCGGAGGGCGGGCGGACGCGCGCGCGTCCTGGAGCGCCGCGACGACGTCGCGGCTGTCGGTCATCTCGCGGACGACGCCCCTGTTGGTGACGCCGGTGCGGCGGCCGAGCTCGTCGGCGGTCAGCGCCACGAGGGCGTCGAAGGTCAGCGGGAGCCAGCCGCCGTCGGTACGGACGCAGGGCTCGGTGGGCCGTCGCCCGGCCCGTACCCGCAGCAGCCGGCCGGTCGCGGGGAGCCGGTGGACGACGTGGTCGGCATCGGGGTGGGGGCCGGTCTCGGCGACCTCCCGGATCAGGCAGTTGAGGAGGGCGGTGGCCGACAGGGCGTCGGCCCGGCCCTTGGCTTCACTCACGACAGCGCCTTCCACCCGTGCCCCGGCGGGTCGTCCACCGGTAGGGACATCCTGCGCAGGGTAGTGAGCCTTCATGCACTCCGCTCCGGATCACGATACGAGCGCACACGCCGAAACGCGCGCCCCTGAGGCGGCCTGCGCCGACGAGGCCGAGGCCGCGTTGGACGACGGCCTCGGGGGCGCCTTCGCGGACGGCCTCGCGGGCGCCTTTGCCGACGGCCTCGCGGGCGCCTTTGCCGACGGCCTTGAGGCAGGCTCCGCCGACGGCCTCGGGGCCGTATCCGCTGCCGAGCCTGAGGCCGCTTTCGCCGACGGCCGCGAGGCAGCCTTTGCCGATGGCCTTGCGGGCGCTTTCGCTGACGGCCTTGAGGCAGGCTCCGTCGACGGCCTCGGGGCGGTATCCGCCGCCGAGCCCGAGGCCGTCTTCGCCGACGACCTCGCGGGCGTGGCTCCGTATCTCCTCGCCGCCTACCGCCGGGAACTGCCCCCGGCCCGGGCGGCGGTCCTCGGGCGGCTGTGGCGCGCGCTGCTGCACGAGCCGCTGCCGGGGGTCGCGGTGCGTGACGCGCACACCGGGCGGGTGGAGCTCGCCGACGGCCGGGTCCTGAGCGGGCCGCCCCGGCTCCCGTACGACCTGGTGGTCCCCGGTGAGGACACGACCGTACGGCTCGACGGCCGCGCCCACGACCACCCGGCCGTCCTCCTCGCCGAGCTCGGCCTGCCGGGCGCCGACCCCTTCGTCGCCGAAGTCGGCCACAGCGTCGCCTCCCTGGCGCTGTCCCGGGCGGGCGCGGCGCGGGCGGCTTCCGCGGCCCCCCGACCGCTCCCCGCCGACCCCCTCGCCCACGTCGAGCAGAGCCTCGTCGACGGGCACCCGTACCACCCCTGCTGCCGCAGCCGGCCCGGTCTCTCCGTCGCCGAGCAGCTCGCGTACGCGCCCGAGCACCGCCCCGTCGTCGGCCTCGATCTGGTGGCGGTCCCCGCCGATCGGTGCCTGGTCGCGGGGGAGTGGCCCGACCGGCTGCGGGACGGCGACCGGCTGTTGCTGCCCGTGCACCCCTGGCAGACCGCGCACCTGCTGCCGGGCCTCGGACACGCTCCGTACGTCACCGGAGCGATCCCCGCCCGGCCGCTGATGAGCGTACGGACCCTCGCCCCGCTCGACGGCGGACCGCATCTGAAGACGGCGCTGACCACGCGGATGACCAGCGCGATCCGCGACATCTCGGCGAGCGGCGTCGCGAACAGCGCGCCGCTCTCCGCGCTGCTGACGAGCGTCGTGGCCGACCTCGCCGACACCCTCCGGATCACCCGCAACCTCGCCGGTGCCTCCGCGCTCGTGCGCGGGGAGCCCAGTGCCGACCTCGCCGTCCTGCTCCGCGAGTCACCGTCCGCCGCCGCGCGGCTGCGCGAGGGGGAGACGGTCCTGCCGGTGGCGGCGCTCGCCGCCCGCCCCGCCGGCGACGGACCGCCGCTGATCAGGTCGCTCCTGGCGGCGGCCGGCGCCCCGGGGGCCGACTGGCTGGCCGCCTTCGCCGACCTCGCGGTCCCACCGCTCGTCCGCCTCCTGAGCCGGGGCGTCGCGCCCGCCGCCCACGGCCAGAACCTCCTGGTCGTGCTGGACGCGCACGCCCGCCCCCGCCGTCTCGTCTACCGGGACCTCGCCGACGTCCGGGTGAGCCCGAGGCGCCTCGCCCGGCACGGTTTCGACGCCGCCGCCGTGGGCGGGAAGGTGATCGACGACGACCCGGACGTGCTCCGCACGATGCTTTTCGGCCACCTCTTCGGCACGACCTTCGGCACGCTCGTCTCCGCCCTCGGCGACCGCGACCGAACCGTCGAGAGCCACCTCTGGTCGATCGTCGCGGCCGCCGCCGACCGTGCTTACGACGCCCTGCCCGCCACCCCGGAGAACCGGGCCGACCGCGCGGCCCTCTTCGCCCCGGAACTCAGGGTCAAGGCCCTCACCCTGATGCGTCTGCGGGGCGTGGACCGCGACGCATGGATCCCGCTCCCGAACCCCCTGGTCCGTACGCCTCACAGGAAGCGCACGTCGTAGCGGTCCTGCGCGGATGCGGGCAGAAGCTCCCGTGACCGAGGCCCGCCTGCTCGCCCGCCGGGACGACGAGTACCGGCTCACCCCCCCCGCGGGGACGGAACTCGTCGAGGCGCTGGCCCCGTTGGAGGCCTGGAGCGAACGATGGGCGAAGGCGTCGGAAGGCCCTACAGAGGGCCCTACGGAAGGCCCTACGGAAGAGCGCCGGGACGCGTGACGACGACGTCCCCGCCCAACCGCACCACCGAGCCGGACATCCCGGCCCGGATGGTGGCGGGACTGCCGAGGGAGTCCCCCATGTCGACGGCGAGGTGGTCGATGCCGCGGCCGGCGAGGTGGGCGGCGAGACAGGCGGTGCTGTTGGCGTTGGCGATGTCCTCGGGGACGCCGATCGACGGGGCGAACATACGGGCTGCGGCCCGCCCCGAGGGCGACGGCGTGGAGTACACGTAGCAGCCCAGGAGCCCGAGGCGGTCACAGGCGTCGCGGAGCCGCCCCATGTCCGGGGCGAGAGCGGCGAGTACGGCCCGCGAGGCGACCGGTACGAGCAGCCGGGGCCGCCCGACGGAGGCGACCCGGATGCCCGGCCCGAGCGCGTCGGGGTGGATGCCGAGCGCGGGCAGGACGAGTTCGGACGCGCCCGGGGCCGGCTCGCCCAGCTCCACGGACCCGTAGGCGAAGCCGACGTCGACGTACGACTCCCTCCGTACGGCCCAGGCGGGGAAGGTGCGGCCCGCGACCCGGAGGGAGACCCGGTAGGAGTCGGTGCCGGCCCGTGCGGCGAGGTGTCCGAGGGCGGCGATCGTGCCGTGCCCGCAGGAGGGCAACTCCCCCTCGGAGGTGAAGAACCGGAGGGAGAAGACCGGGACCCCGTCCGGCCCGGGGTCGGACGGCGAGACGAAGACGGCATGCGAGGCCCCGGCGATCCCGGGCACCCGCCGCCGCTCGTCCTCGCCGAACGGCCCGTCGTCCACGACGGCCGTGGGACTGCCGCCGCGACCGTCGCGTACGCAGGCATGGACGACGGTCACGGACACCCCTCCGAAGAACACCACAGGACTGAGGTTCCCACGCCGGCCGCTCGCATGAACGCCCTTCGGGCTCAAAGGCTGCGGGCGGTGATGTCGCCGTAGGAGGTGGTGGCGCGGATGCTGAGCCCGGCGCCGGAGCCGTCGGCGTTCCGGAGGGAGTTGTGGATCCGGCCGTAGGCGGTGCCGGCGTCGAGGGAGGCGGAGACGCCCCGGGCGGCGCCGACCTTGATCTCGCCGGCCTCGGTGCGCAGCACGACCGTGCCGCGCATGGCCTCGTCGACCCGGAGGTCACCCTTCAGGGTCCTGATCTCGGCGTCGCCGCCGAGGCGCCCGACCGTGATGTCGCCGTCCTGGAGGGTGAGGCGGGCGCCCGCGGTCTCGTCGAGCTTGACGGTGGCCTGCGCGCTCTCGAACGTGACGTCGCCGAGCCGTCCGACCCCGCGGAGCTCGGCGGCGGCCGCCTTGGCGTCGACCCGGGAGCCGGCGGGCAGCTGGACGGTGACCTCGACGGCCCCGGACGGACCGAAGTACTGGTTCTTCGCCGGGGGGACGGTGATCCGCAGAACCCCGTCGGCGAAGGAAACCCCGGTCTGCTCGGCCGCCTTCACGTCCCGGCTCTTGGAGGCGTCGGCGGGCAGGACCTCGACGGTGGTGTCGGTCCGGTCGGCGGCGATGAACCGGATGCGGCCGGCGGGGATGTCGAGGACGGCGGAGACGGGGGCGGTGGTGTCGAACTTCTGCATGGTTCTGCTCCTTGGACTCGTCGTTTCCGATGAAGGAAAAGCTACGTTGCGTTCGTGAGTCTGGCAACGCGAGGATCGCGAGAATCAGCAATAACTGCAGGTGAAAGCCGGGATTTCATTGCAATGGAAGGGAAGTTAAAGCAACGCTCCACTCCTCCCTCGTTGCAATGGATGAAGGTGAACGCCATGACGGGGTGGTCGAAGGGCGACGAGGGGGCCGCCCCCGGGTGATCGGCCGGACGCGAACTGGGCCAGGCGGGTCTACGCGGTCGTGGCCCGGATGCGGCCCTGCCTAGCCTGTGGAGAGGTGGCCGGGCGAGCGCGGCGGCCGCCCTACGACCTCGCCTGTCGGCGTTCGGCAACTCACGTCCCAGGAGGCCGCTTGTGGCGCTGTGGCTGCTCAATCACCTGAGTACGTTCGTACTGGCCCTGCTCATGGTCGGTTCGATCGTGCTCGTCGCCGTCGCGGGCAGCGCACTCGCCCGCCGCCGGTTCCCCCGCCTGGCCGAGGGCGAACACAACGAGATGGTCGGTGTCGTGCTGGGCATGTTCGGCGCGATCTACGGGATCATCCTCGCGTTCGTGGTCGTCACCCTGTGGACCCAGCTGGACCACACCCAGACGGTGGTCTCCCAGGAGGCCACCGACGTCTCCCTGGTCGTCCGCGCCACCCGGTCCTTCCCGCCCGCGGAGCGGGCGCGGGTCGACAGGGCGGTGGGCGCCTACGTACACGCCGTGGTCGAGGTGCAGTGGCCGAAGATGCGCGAGGGCCGACCGAGCTTCGCCGCCACGTCCAAGCAGCTCGGGGGGATGTACGAGGCGCTGCAGGCCTACGACCCGCCCACGCCGCGCGACCAGGCCTTCTACGGGGAGGCCGTCACCCGGCTCAACGACGCGGCCGCCATGCGACGGGAACGGATCAACATCGCCACGAACGAGCTGCCGGTGCTGCTCCAGGTCCTGGTCTACGGCGGGGCCGTGGTCATCATCCTGCTGACCTTCCTCTACGGCCTGCGCAGCCTGAAGATGCAGTTCCTCTTCGTGGCCACCGTCGCCGGTCTGATCGGCTTCAGCCTGCTCCTGGTCCTGGTTCTCGACCGTCCCTTCGCGGGCGACCTCACCGTGAGCTCGCAGCCCTTCAAGGAGTCGTCCCTGTCCCAGTTCTGGCCGGAGGCGGCGGCGGGCCAACCGTGACGTCGAGTGGTCCTGGCCCTGCACGGAGCCCTGCACGGACGTTCCTGGACGTCAGCCGCTCTTCGCGTGTGCGGTGAAGTCGACTTCCCGGTGGCGCAGTTCGCCGACATCGCGATCAGGTCGTGCGGGGAGCGGCCGTGGCGGCCCGGTTCGCCCGAGTGCCGTCAGCGGCCGGCGAGAAGGCCGTCCACCAGGGCCCGGAGCCCGTCCAGGTAGGTGTCCTCGGCGGTCAGCGGCGCCCATCGGTCCGCGACCTGCGCCAGGCGGGGCAGCTCGCGCGGGTCGAGATCGGCGAAGACCTGCTCCCGGTAGGTCGCCCGGTCGTCATCCGCGCGCCGACGGGACGCCGTCGCCCTGACGACGATCTCGCCGGCGGTGTAGTACCAGATCGCGCGGTAGCCGTGCACGGCCCGGTCGGCGGAGAGCCCGCAGGCGACCAGGCCGTCGACGATCTGCTCGACGAACCACAGTGCGGTCGTGGACATCAGGTCGTCGGCGGTCAGGACCTCCACGATCCATGGGCAGGCGGCGAGCGCCTCGTGGACCGCGGCGGCCGCGACGACGACCCGCTCGCGAGGGTCGGCGGGCAGTTCGGGGCGGCGCAGGGTCCGTGTCGCGTAGTCGTCGAGGAGCAGGACGAGCAGCTCCTCCTTGTCGCGTACGTGGTGGTAGAGCGCCATCGGTGTACTGCCGACCTCCGTGGCCAGCCGCCGCATCGTCAGTCGCCCCACGCCCTCTTCGGTCACGATCCGGCGGGCCGTCCCGACGATCTCCTCGCGGGAGATACGGGGAGGTCGGCCCTGGGTCTTGCGCGGTGCGGACGGCTGCGGCATGCCGCCCATCATCCCTCAGGTGTTGACAACGACGACCTCCGGCACTCACTTTTCTTACATGTATAAAAACTCTAGGGGGCGGCCCGGAGTGGTGCTCGCGGCAGCCGCCGTCGCCCAGTTCGTCGTCGCCCTGGACATGTCCGTGGTCAACGTCGCCCTGCCCGCGATCCGCGCCGCTCTGGGATTCGCCCCGCTCGACCTGTCCTGGGTCGTGCACGTCTACGCGCTCACCTTCGGCGGGTTCCTGCTCCTCGGGGGCCGTGCCTGCGACCTCTACGGCCGGCGCCGGATGTTCGCCCTCGGGCTGACCGTCTTCGGACTGTGCTCGCTGGCGGGCGGCCTCGCCCAGGCTCCCTGGCACCTCATCGCCGCCCGCGCCGGGCAGGGCCTGGGCGCCGCCGCAGCCGCGCCGGCCGCGCTGGCGATGCTCACCACCACCTTCGCCGAGGGCCCGCGGCGCGTCCGCGCGCTCGGGGTGTGGAGCGGGGTGAACGCCGCGGGCGGCGCCCTGGGCGTGCTGGCGGGCGGGCTGCTGACCGAGTACGCGGGCTGGCGCTGGGTCATGCTGATCAACCTGCCCATCGTGGCCGCGGCTCTCGCGCTCATCCCCGCAGGCGTGCCCGCCGGAGCGTCGCCCGCCCGTCGCGAGAGGCTCGACACGCCGGGTGCCGTCCTGGCGACCGGCGGAGTCGGACTGCTGGTGCTCGGCGTCGTCCGCACCGACACCCTCGGCTGGGGCTCCCCGGTCACCTGGGCGACCCTCGCCGCCGCGGCCGTACTGCTCGCCGCCTTCGTCCTCGCCGAGTCGAGGGCCGCCGCACCGCTGCTGCGCCTCGGGCTGCTGCGCAGCCGCTGGGTCGCCGGCGCGAACGTGCTGGTGTTCCTGGCCGCGGCCGGGCAGTTCACGGCGTTCTACTTCGTGTCCCTCTACATGCAGCAGGTCCTCGGCGTGGGTGCCGCGGCAACCGGCACCGCATTCCTGCCCTTCTCCCTGGGCCTGGTGGCGGGAACCGTCGTCGCGACCCGCATCACCACGGCACGCACACCCCGGGTGTCCCTGGTGCCCGGCGCCCTCCTTGCCGCCGCGGGCCTGGCGTGGTTCGCCTTCATCAGCCCCGACGGCGGCTTCCTCACCGACGTACTCGGCCCGTCCCTCGTCACCAGCGTCGGCGCCGGAATGGTCCTGGCCCCGGTCGCCGCCGCCGCGACCACCGGCGTCGCCCCGCAGGAGGCCGGCACGGCCTCCGGCCTCATGAACAGCTCCCGCCAACTCGGCGGCTCCATCGGCCTGGCCGCCCTGGCCACCCTCGCCGCGCACCACACCGGCACGGCCACCGACCCCGCCGCGCTCAACGACGGCTACGCCCTGGGCCTGGCCGTCGCCGCGGCCATGTTCGTGCTCGCGGCGGTCGTGGCGATCGGCGTACTGCCGCGCCGCCGGGCCGTCACCCCCCTCCCGCAGTCCACCACCCCCGCAGAGAACCAGCTGGAAGGAACACCGTCATGACGACCACGACCACCACCGTCGACCTGTTCGCCTCGGCACTGCACTTCCACCCCGACGGCGACGTCCGGGCCGTCGAACGGCAGATGACGAGCGGCGGCTCCGACGCCTGGCAGATCGCCGCGTTCCACGTGGAGACCGACGCCGACGTGCACGCCGACCACTGGGAGATGCACCCCGAGGCCGAGGAGGCGGTGTGCTGCCTGACCGGCGGTGTCCGCGTCTACTTCCGTCCCGACACACCCGGCACCGCCGAGGACATGGTGACTCTGCGGGCAGGCACGGCGGTGATCGTCCCCCGCGGCCGCTGGCACCGCCTGGAACTGGACGCCCCCAGCGACCTGATGTCGATCACCCTCCGCAACGGCACCCGCCTCGAAAAGCGCACCGACACCCCGTGACCGGCAGATGGCCCGGCAGCCGTGCTGCCGGGCCACCCGCGAACCCTGCCCGAGGACTTGGTGACGCCCGCTCCCTCGCCCGCCTGCCCCGTCCCCGGCAAAATCCTCCCCTGACCAGGAAAAAGGACCCTCCCGAAGGAGGGTCCCGATCTTGCGCCCCCGGCAGGACTCGAACCTGCGGCCAAGTGCTTAGAAGGCACCTGCTCTATCCACTGAGCTACGGGGGCCGGGTGGTGGCCGTGTGGCCAGGAGCCCCTGGTGGGTGGGGTGTGCCTGCCGGGACAAGGATAGGGCTCCGATCGCCTTGGCCTGGTTGCTTCACCTGCGTGGCACGATGTGGAGGTTCGGTGAAGCGAACCGATAATCGCAGGCAGGTGCGATTCGCGCAGCGCTTTTCACGCCGCTCGGGGCGGGTGTTGTGCACTCGTTATGCCCGACCTTCCGGTCACCACCCTTCTCTTCGGCGCGCAGGGTCGCAATACGCTTCAAAAAAACTCATAAATTGGGCATTCTTCGCATGTGGTGACCTTGGACGAACGGCCTCAGCTGATCGACGCACTCTCCGCCCTGCGCGACCGAGTCGCCGCCGTGCGTCTCCCACTGCCCCTCCCCGACACGCCGCGCGCCCGCCAGACCCGGGCCGAGTTGCTCGCCCAGCTCGACGACTACCTGGTGCCCCGGCTGAAGGACCCCGACGCCCCGCTCCTCGCCGTCGTCGGCGGATCCACCGGGGCCGGGAAGTCCACCCTCGTCAACTCCCTTGTCGGGCGCCGCGTCAGCGAGTCGGGGGTGCTCAGGCCCACCACCCGGACGCCCGTGCTCGTCTGCCACCCCGAGGACCACCACTGGTTCGCCGGCATGCGCGTCCTCCCTCAGCTCACCCGCGTCTGGCTGCCCCAGGCCGACGAGGACCACCCCGTCGACGAGCCCGCCCCCGAGGAGAACGCGCTGCGCGTCGAGACGGCCTCCTCCCTGCCCCGCGGGCTCGCCCTGCTCGACGCCCCCGACATCGACTCCCTCGTCGTCGAGAACCGGCTCCTCGCCGCCGAGTTGATCTGCGCCGCCGACATCTGGGTGATGGTCACCACCGCCTCGCGGTACGCCGACGCCGTGCCCTGGCACCTGCTCCGTACCGCCAAGGAGTACGACGCCACCCTCGTCACCGTCCTCGACCGCGTCCCCCACCAGGTCATCGGCGAGGTCTCCCGGCAGTACGAGGCGCTGCTCGGCAAGGCCGGCCTCGGCGACGTACCCCGGTTCACCATTCCCGAACTGCCCGAGTCCGCGGGCGGCGGCAGCGGACTGCTGCCCGACAGCGCCGTCGCCGCCCTGCGCGGCTGGCTCGCCCACCGCGCCCAGGACCCGGCCGCCCGCCAGCAGGCCGCCGACCGGACCGCCTCCGGCGTCATCGACTCCCTCGACGCCCGGCTGCCCGAGCTGGCCGGCGCGGTCGCCGCCCAGTACGCCACCGCCGTCCGCCTCGGCGGCGTCGTCGAAGCCGCGTACGGGGAGCAGGGCAAGCGGGTGCGCAAGGAGCTCGGCCGCGGCGCCGTCCTCGCCGGCGACGCCCGCACCCGCTGGCGCGGCTACCCCCGCGACAGCACCGCCGAGGAGCTCCTGGACGCCCTCGCCGAGTCCCTCGCCGCGCTCCTCCACTGCGCGGTCTCCGCCGCCGAGGAGCGCGTACGGGACATCTGGCGCCGTGAACCCGCCTCCGAGCCCCTCGGCCCGCTCCGTACCGGCGGCGACCGGGAGACGGCCGAACGCATCGGCGTGGAGGTACGCCGCTGGCGCCGCGTGCTCGAAGAACTGGCCGAGGAAGAGGTACGGAACGTGGAGCGCCCCTCGGGATCCCGCGCCGCCGTCCCCGAACCCGACACTGTCGCCGCGCTCCTCGCCGCCTCCCTCCTCGGCGGCCGCCGCGCCCGCGCCGCCGGCGAACGCCTCGCCGAACTCCTCGGCGCCCAGGCCGCCCTGCGGCTGCGCGACAAGGGCGGCGCACTCGTCCTCTCGTACGTCGACCGCGTCCTGCACACCGAGCGCGACCGCCGCCTCGCCCCCCTCGACGCCCTCGACGTCACCCCCGAGCCGCAGGCGGAGCTGATCGCCGCGCTCTCCGTACTGCAGAAGGAGAAGTGACGTGGTGAACGACGACCGTGGCCGTGGCCGCGAGAGCAGTGGTGAGCGGGGCGGGGAGGGCAGCCGCGGGCGCGGCGCGGAGGGGGAGGGGGGTCGAGGCCGTGGGCCGGGCCCGGAAGGCGGCTTTGCGCTGGGCCGGGAGCGCGGGCGTGAGCGCGCGGGGGAACGAGGCCGCCGTGCGCCCGGCTTGGAGGGCGGCTCTGTGCTGGGCCCGGAGCGCGGCCGTGGGCTCGGCCCGGCGGGCAGCCGCGAGGCGGCCCGGGAGCGCGGGCGTGAGCGCGCGGGAGAACGAGGCCGTGCGCCCGGCTTGGAGGGCGGCTCTGTGCTGGGCCCGGAGCGCGGCCGTGGGCTCGGCCCGGCGGGCAGCCGCGAGGCGGCCCGGGAGCGCGGGCGTGAGCGCGCGGGAGAACG
>NZ_JBWKFA010000002.1:308830-415875 GCF_056435185.1 Streptomyces sp. NPDC044003
GAACGAGGCCGTGCGCCCGGCTTGGAGGGCGGCTCTGTGCTGGGCCCGGAGCGCGGCCGCGGGCTCGGCCCGGAGGGCAGCCGCGAGAGGGGCCGGGAGCGCGGCCGTGACCGCGCTGGGGAACCGGGCCGTGAGCGCGGCCCGGAGCGCGGCGTGGCGCTCGGCCCGGACCGTGGCCGCGCGCTCGGCCCGGGCCACGGCCCCGGACCCGACCGTGGCCTCGGCCCCGACCGCGAGCTCGGCCCCGACGGCGGGCGGCAGCGTTGGGATGACGGGCTGATCGCTCGGCGGGCGGCCGAGCGGGCCGCCGCCGCCGTTGCCGAGGAGAAGCCGCGGGAGCCGAAGGAGGAGGACTCCCTGCCGCCCCTCGGCGGCAGCTACGGTGGGCCGCTGCGCCACCGCCTCGACGCCCTCCACGAGCTGGTCGGGCTCTCCCGTACCCGCGTCGAGAGCGAGGCCCTCGCCGAGGCCGGACGCGTCCTCGACGAGGCCGCCGCCCGCCAGCGGCTCTCCTCGCGGCACACCGTGATCGCCCTCGCCGGAGCCACCGGAAGCGGCAAGTCCACGCTCTTCAACGCCCTCGCCGGCGTGCCCGTCTCCGAGACCGGACTGCGCCGCCCCACCACCTCCGCGCCCATCGCGCTCAGCTGGTCCGAGGGCGCCGCAGGGCTGCTCGACCGGCTCGCGGTCCCCAGCAGGCTGCGCCGCCGCCCCCTCGCGGGCGGCGCCGGCGACACCGAGCTCCAGGGCCTCGTCCTCGTCGACCTGCCCGACCACGACTCGGCGGTCACCGCGCACCGCGACCAGGTCGACCGGGTCCTCGGCCTCGTCGACGCGGTGATCTGGGTCGTCGACCCCGAGAAGTACGCGGACGCCGCCCTCCACGAGCGCTACCTGCAGCCGCTCGCCGGGCACGCCGAGGTCACCTTCGTCGTCCTCAACCAGATCGACCGGCTCGGCACCGAGGCCGCCGACCTCGTCCTCGACGACCTGCGCCGCCTCCTCGACGAGGACGGCGTGGCGCTCGGCGAACACGGCGAGCCCGGCGCGACCGTCCTCGCCGTCTCCGCGCTGACCGGCGAGGGAGTCCCCGAACTGCGCGAACTCGTCGCCCGGTTCGTGCAGGAGCGGACCGCCCCGGAACGCCGTCTCGCCGCCGACGTCGACGCCGCCGCGGCCCGGCTGCGTCAGGCGTACGTCGCCGACGGGCGGCCCGGCCTCGACGAACGTGCCCGGGACGCCTTCACGGACCGGCTCGCCGTCGCCGTAGGCGCCCATGCCGCGGGCGAGGCCGCCGAACGGGTCTGGCGCCGGGGCGCCATCCGCGCCTGCGGCACCCCCTGGCTGCGGCTCTACCGCTGGTACGAGCGGCTGCGCGCGCACGGCTCCACCGCACCGCACCTCGTGGCCCCCGTCGAGGACGAACTGACGGCACGCCAGCGCGTGGAGCAGGCCGTGCGGATCGTCGCCGACGAGGCCTCGCGTGGCCTCCCGGTGCCCTGGGCGCAGGCGGTGCGCGAGGCGGCGGCGCGCGGGGCCGAGGGGCTGCCGGAGGCCCTGGACGAGCTGACGGTCTCCATGGGGGACCCGGCGGCCCGGCCGCCCCGGCCCGCCTGGTGGCCGGCGGCGGTCCTGGCGCAGGCGGTCATGACGCTCCTGCAGATCTTCGGCGCGCTCTGGCTGGTGGCGCAGATCGTCGGTGTCGTCGAGCCGGGCCTGCTGCCGCCGGTCCTCGTGATGCTCGGCGGGATCATCGGCGGCCCGCTCGTCGAATGGGCCTGCGAGAGCGCGGTGAAGGGCCCGGCGCGCCGGTACGGGCAGGAGGCCGAGCGCCGTCTGCGGGAGGCGACCGCCGCCTGCGGCCGGGCCAGGGTCCTCGACCCGGTGGCGGCGGAGCTGATGCGCTACCGGGAGGTCCGCGAGCAGTACGCGACGGTGGTCGGCTCACGGCCGTCGGCGGCGGCCCGGGTGGTGGGCGGCGGCCGCGGAGGGGGGACGCGGCTGGGAGCGACGAGGACGGGGGTACGGGGAAGGTAGCGAGCTCTCGGCGTACCCGGCTTTCACCCTTCCGGGTGGGGGAGTTGTCCCCAGGCAAGGGCCCTTCCACAGGCCCGAGCGGGGTTGGCCCGTACCGCCCCAGCATGGTTCCCACGGGGTGTCCACGCAGCAGGACACCGGGAGACTGGGGGCGGAACCATGAACGACACGACCGTGACGCTCGTCGGCAACGTGGCGACGGCGGTGGAGTACCGGGAGACGGTGACCGGCGGGGTGGCCCGCTTCCGGTTCGCGGTGACCGCGCGTCGCTGGGACCGGGAGCGGGGTGTCTGGTCCGACGGGAGCACCAGCTTCTACACGGTGTCGGCCTGGCGCTCGCTCGGCGCCAATCTCGCGGCCTCGGTCTCCGTCGGGGAACCGCTCGTGGTGCACGGCCGGTTGAAGGTCCGTGAGGAGGAGCGCGACGGGCAGCGCAAGACCTTCGTGGACGTCGACGCGGTGGCCGTGGGGCACGACCTGAGCCGGGGCACGGCCGCCTTCCGGCGCGCCCCGAAGGCGGAGCGGGCGGAGGTCAAATCGCAGCCGGAGCAGGACCCGTGGGCGGTGGCGGCCGAGGAGGGGACGGCGGTGACTCCGCAGCTGGTAACCGCGTCCTGACCTTGCGTTGTGGCGATTTGTCGACCAACTCGCCTGGAGTGATAACGATTCCGAGTCGGAATGGTTATCTGACCGTACGACAGGGCATCGGGTGGCTTCACGTCCCTAGGATTCCCGGATACTCATGCGGCACGTGAGCCCATTGAGTCTGTGAGTTCTGCTGGCGTGCCCTCCCCCCACGCGAATCGACCAAGTTCGCGGAGCGGCTCGCCCGGAGGGGAATCCAATGTTTTCAGTTCGTGGGCGTGGCGTTGCCCGCCTGGCAGCCACGATCCTGGTCTCCGGCCTCGTCGCGACCGGCGCGATAGCGACCGCCGGTCCGGCGCTGGCCGATGACGGTGCCCCGGGCACCGGCGGTGTCACGGCGAAGTTCGGCGGCATGACCGACGACGCCGGCGCCGTCGAGATCACCGAGAAGGACGGCAAGAAGTGGCCCGTCAACGGTGGTCTGTTCAAGATGGAGGTCGAGGGCGGGGGCACCCTCTTCACCTACTGCATCGACCTCCGCACGGCGGCGCAGCGCGACTTCGACTACAAGGAAGTCGGCTGGGACCAGTCCTCCCTGCACAACAACACCAACGCGGGCAAGATCCTCTGGATCCTTGAGCACGCGTACCCGAAGCTCTCCGCCGAGACCCTCGGTGGCAACGTGGGCGTCGACCTCTCCAAGCAGGAGGCCGCGGCCGGCACCCAGGCCGCGATCTGGACGCTCTCCGACGGCGTCGTCGCGACGCCGAAGGACGAGGACGCCGAGAAGCTGAAGGAGTACCTGCTGGAGAAGGCGGTCGAGCTCGACGAGCCGACGGCCTCCCTGAGCCTCTCCCCGGCCACCGTGGCGGGCAAGGCCGGCGAGAAGCTCGGCCCCATCACCGTCACGACCAACGCCACCGCCAAGCTCGCGGCCGCCCCCGGCGCGCCCGCCGGCGTCCAGATCGTCGACAAGACCGGCAAGCCGGTCACCGAGGCCAAGAACGGCGACGAGGTCTACTTCGACGTCCCGGCCGGCACCGCCGACGGCACCGCCGAGCTGACCGCCGAGGCCACCACCAAGGTCTCCCTCGGCCGCGCCTTCGTCTCCATCGACGGCCCCTCGCAGACCCTGATCCTGGCCGGCTCCAGCGACTCCACGGTCACCGCCAAGGCCTCCGCCACGTGGGCCAAGAAGGGTGCCGTCCCGTCCGTCTCGGTCGCCAAGGACTGCGCCAAGGGCGGACTGGAGGTCATCGCCTCCAACAAGGGCGACGAGGCCTGGACCTTCGACCTGAAGGGCACCTCGTACACGATCGCCGCCGGTGAGACGAAGACCATCGCGGTCCCGCTCGCCGAGGACGAGGCGTACAAGTTCACGATCACCGGCCCGAACGGCTTCGAGGAGACCTTCGAGGGCGTCCTGGACTGCAAGACGGCCACCCCCGGCCCGAAGCCGTCGGACACCCCCTCCACGACCCCCTCCGCCACGCCTTCCACCCCGTCCACCACGGGCGGCACCACCGGTGACACCACGGGCGGCACCACGACCGGCGGCGGCGACCTCGCCGAGACCGGCGGCTCCAGCGCCACCCCGATGATCGCCGGCATCGCCGCGGCGCTCGTCGTGATCGGCGGCGGCGCGGTGTTCTTCCTCCGCAAGAAGAAGACCGCCGGCCAGTAAGCCCACATGGAGTGAGCCGCTGACCCCACGGAGTGATCCGCGTCACGCGCGCCTTACCCCATGACCCCCGCACGACCCCGGACCGCACCCGCGCCCGGGGTCGTCGCACGTCCACGCCCCGAAACGGCCCCATTCCGCCCCCGCCGCCCCCTCCGCGCCCCCGCCCGGCGTCTCACCGGTTTCCGCCTGGGGGTGGCGGTCAGGCAAGATGGGGTGTATCTGCCCACTCACTCCTTGCCGGACGGTTTCTCTTGGCTGAGTACATCTACACGATGCGCAAGACGCGCAAGGCGCACGGCGACAAGGTCATCCTCGATGACGTGACGCTGAGCTTCCTGCCCGGCGCGAAGATCGGTGTGGTCGGCCCGAACGGTGCCGGTAAGTCCACCGTTCTGAAGATCATGGCTGGCCTCGAGCAGCCGTCCAACGGTGACGCGTTCCTGTCGCCCGGCTTCACCGTCGGCATGCTCCTCCAGGAGCCCCCGCTCGACGAGACCAAGACCGTCCTGGAGAACGTCCAGGACGGCGCCGCCGAGGTCATGGCGAAGCTGAAGCGCTTCAACGAGGTCGCCGAGCTCATGGCGACCGACTACTCGGACGCGCTCATGGACGAGATGGGCAAGCTCCAGGAGGACCTGGACCACGCCAACGCCTGGGACCTCGACGCGCAGCTCGAGCAGGCCATGGACGCCCTCGGCTGCCCGCCCAGCGACTGGCCGGTCACCAACCTCTCCGGTGGCGAGAAGCGTCGCGTCGCGCTCTGCAAGCTCCTCATCGAGGCGCCCGACCTGCTCCTCCTCGACGAGCCCACCAACCACCTCGACGCCGAGTCGGTGAACTGGCTGGAGCAGCACCTCGCCAAGTACCCCGGCACCGTCGTCGCCGTCACCCACGACCGGTACTTCCTCGACAACGTCGCCGAGTGGATCCTGGAGCTCGACCGCGGTCGCGCCCACCCCTACGAGGGCAACTACTCCACCTACCTCGACACCAAGGCCACGCGCCTCAAGGTCGAGGGCCAGAAGGACGCCAAGCGCGCCAAGCGGCTCAAGGAAGAGCTCGAGTGGGTGCGGTCGAACGCCAAGGGGCGTCAGGCCAAGTCCAAGGCCCGTCTCGCCCGCTACGAGGAGATGGCGGCCGAGGCCGACAAGATGCGGAAGCTGGACTTCGAGGAGATCCAGATCCCGCCGGGCCCCCGTCTGGGCTCCATCGTCGTCGAGGTCGAGAACCTGTCGAAGGCCTTCGGTGACAAGGTCCTGATCGACGACCTCAGCTTCACGCTGCCGCGTAACGGCATCGTCGGCGTCATCGGCCCGAACGGTGCCGGCAAGACCACGCTCTTCAAGATGCTCCAGGGTCTGGAGACCCCGGACTCCGGCTCCGTCAAGGTCGGCGAGACCGTCAAGATCTCGTACGTCGACCAGAGCCGCGCCAACATCGACCCGAAGAAGACGCTGTGGGCCGTCGTCTCCGACGAGCTCGACTACATCAACGTCGGCCACGTCGAGATGCCCTCCCGCGCCTACGTCTCCGCGTTCGGCTTCAAGGGCCCGGACCAGCAGAAGCCGGCCGGTGTGCTCTCCGGCGGTGAGCGCAACCGTCTGAACCTCGCGCTCACCCTCAAGCAGGGCGGCAACCTGCTGCTCCTCGACGAGCCCACCAACGACCTGGACGTCGAGACGCTGTCCTCGCTGGAGAACGCGCTTCTGGAGTTCCCCGGCGCGGCCGTGGTCATCTCCCACGACCGCTGGTTCCTCGACCGAGTCGCCACGCACATCCTGGCCTACGAGGGCGACTCGAAGTGGTTCTGGTTCGAGGGCAACTTCGAGTCCTACGAGAAGAACAAGATCGAGCGCCTCGGCCCGGACGCCGCCCGTCCGCACCGCGCCACCTACAAGAAGCTGACCCGAGGCTGAGGTCAGTGACCAGGCACATCTACAGCTGTCCTCTGCGCTGGTCGGACATGGACGCCTTCGGGCACGTCAACAACGTCGTCTTCCTGCGGTACCTGGAAGAGGCGCGGATCGACTTCATGTTCCGGCTGGCGCCGGGGGACGGTTCCCCCTCGTTCTCCGGCGGGTCCGTCGTGGCCCGGCACGAGATCGACTACAAGCGACCGCTGGTCCACCGGCACGAGCCGGTGACCATCGAGTCGTGGGTCACGAAGATAGGCGCGGCGTCTCTGACGATCGCCTACGAGGTCAAGGACGCCGACGTCGTGTACGTCCGCGCGTCCACGGTCGTCGTGCCCTTCGACCTGGAGGCGCAGCGTCCGCGGCGGATCACCGCCGAGGAGCGCGAGTTCCTCCAGGAGTACGTCGACGACGGGATGTCGTCCGCCGCATGACCGTGCTCGCTCCGCTGCACTTCGCCGACCCGAGGGAGGCGGCGGCACTCGCCGCCTTCCTGGGCCGGCTGGTGCACTACGACCGCGCCGCCGCCGTCCGCCTCCAGGCCGCCGGCGGGGCGCTGGCCGTCTTCGGACGGCCGCCGTCGTTCGAGGTGCTCGCGATCCGCACGGCCCGCCTCGTCGACGCCGTCGCACTCGACGTCACCGTCTCCGCCGGTGAACTCCTCGACGGCATCGAGGAGTCGGCGGGCAAGGCGGTCGTCCCGGACTCCGTGACCGGCCCGCCGTGGGCCGGGGTCCTCCCGCCGCGCGGCGGCTGGGAGCCGGTCCCCGGCCTCCCCGACGTCGCCGGGATGCGGGGCGCCGTCGCGGCCGCCGTCCGTGAGTTCCGCGCGCGCGACGAGGAGCTGCCGGAGGAGCGGCGCACCCGGGCCGAGCGCGATGTCATCGGCCGCGAGATCTGGTCCCGGACCCTCGGCACCACCGGGCTCCCGCTGCGCGCCGTACATGCCGCCCAGTCCCTCGGCTTCCTCCCGCCGGAAGAGGCGCAGGGGCAGGCGCCGGTCGCACTGTTCGCCTCCGGGCCGTGGCTGCGACTGCGTACCCCGTACGGCTCGATCGCGCTGCGTACCGGATCCTCGATCTCGCTGGGCGTGGCCCCCCGATGAGCGGTGCCGACATCGACATCCAGGTCGACGCGCCGCTCTCCGGCGACGAGCTCAACACCCTCTTCCGCGCCGCCTGGCCCGGGCACCAGGACACCGACTTCGGGCCCGTCCTCGCCCGCAGTCTCCTCCGCGTCACCGCCCGCCGCGGCGGGCGCCTCCTCGGGTACGTGAACGTCGTCGGCGACGGCGGCGTCCACGCCTTCCTCCTCGACACCACCGTCCACCCCGACGAGCGCCGCGGGGGTCTCGGCGTCACTCTCGTACGGGCCGCCGCCGAGGCCGCCCGCGGGCGCGGCGCGCACTGGCTGCACGTGGACTACGAGCCGCACCTCACCGCCTTCCACGAGCGGTGCGGGTTCCGGCCCACGGCGGCCGGGCTCATGGACCTGACCGCTTCCTGAGCTCCTGGCGCCCCTGGCGCCCCTCCCTGGCGATCGCAGCCGTCGAGAGCGCCGCCGAGAGCGCGAGCAGGGACGTCGGGACCACGGGGGAGCCGTGGGCCCTGTTGTCGCGTTCGAGGACCGGATCCATGCGGTGGGCGGGGTCGTACGCGATCCGGACCGCCCCGCCCGGCTCGGCGATCCGCTCCTCGGCCGAGAACTCGGTGGGGTAGCCGCCGACGCAGTCCAGGGTGTGGTGGTACAGGGTCTTGGCGCGCGGCGCGCCCTCGCCGAAGGTCGGATGGTGGGTCACCCGGACCTTCCCCACCACGACGCAGTCGGCGACCGCGCCGCGGACCGCGGAGTCCCGCGCCTCCACCCAGACCGCCGTCAGGCCCGCCAGGATCAGGACGGCCGCGGCGATGCTGCCGCCCTCGCGGAAGAGCGCGTTGTGCGCCAGGAGCGCGGCCGCGGTCAGCGCGAGGCCGCCGCCCACCGCGAGCACGGTGGGGAGGCCGTACGGGCCCCGCAGGCTCCAGTCCGCCCACAGCCACAGGAGCGCTCCGGCGACGGCGGGCACGAGCAGCGCCCCGGCGTACGGCACGGCCTTCCCCATGAGAACCCCCCCGGCCTCAGCCCTCCGCGTCGTCCGGCCACACCCCGATGTGGTCCTGCTCCAGCTCCAGGGCCACCCGGTGCTCCATGCCCAGCGCCTGCGTGTACTCCGCCGGGAGCTGGAGTCGGCCCGCGCGGTCGAGCATCGCGTACTCCCGGGCCACCAGGGACTCCTGGCCCTGCTCGTCGACCTCCGTGCGGCGCAGCACCTCCGAGGAGGTGCGGCCGTCGCGGATGGCGACCGTGCGGCGCACCTCGGAGGCGACCGCCTGGTCGTGGGTGACGATCACGATCGTCGTGCCGAGCTCCTCGTTGGCCCGGCGGAAGGCCGCGAAGACCTGCTCGCCGGTGGCCGAGTCCAGCTCGCCGGTGGGCTCGTCGGCGAGGAGCACGGCCGGGTTGTTGGCGAGGGCGACCGCGATGGCCACCCGCTGCTGCTGGCCGCCGGAGAGCTGGTGCGGGCGCCGGTCCCGGATCTCCGGGATGCCCAGCATGGCGAGGAGCTCCTCGGCCCGCTCCGCCTTCTGCTTCGAGCGGCCCCGCAACTGCATGGGCAGCGCCACGTTCTGGGCGGCCGTCAGGTACGGCAGGAGGTTGCGGGCGGTCTGCTGCCAGACGAAGCCGACGACCTCGCGGCGGTAGCGCAGCCGCGCCTTGCCGTCCATGCCGAGCAGGTCGCAGCCGGCGACCCGGGCCGCGCCGGCGGTCGGCACGTCCAGGCCGGCCAGGATGTTCATCAGCGTCGACTTGCCGGAACCCGAGGCGCCGACCAGGGCCATCAACTCGCCCTCCTTCACGAGGAGATCGAGGCCCTGGAGCGCCTGCACCTCCACCCCGTCCGTGGTGAAGATGCGGACGAGGCGGTCGCAGGCGATGAGCGCGTCATGACCGTACGAGGGCCGGTCGCGGTGCGCCGTGGCCCGCCGCTCCAGCTCTTCCAGGGTCGTGTCGGACAAGGCCGTGTCGGTCTTCGTCATCGTGCGTCTCCTGCCCTGAGTTCCTTGATCGAGCCCCTGCGCCCCGCCCACCACGCCTGTCCGACCGCCGCGAGCCCCGTCAGGACGACGACGGCGAGCGCGGGCAGCACGAGCGACCACGGGTCCGCCCGCAGCGGGGCGCTGTCCAGCGGGGCGAAGCCCGGTGCCGCCGCGAGCGCCAGCCGGAACAGGTCGATGCCCGGGGCGAGCAGCGGCACCGTCGCCCAGCCGACCAGGATGCCGCCGAGCGCGGCGAGCACCGCCTGCGGCAGCGCCTCCAGGGCGAGGAGCCGGCGTCCCTGCCTCCGGGTGAGGCCCATGGTCCGCAGCCGTGCGAGGAGCGTGTTCCGCTCGGGCGCGCTCTGCATGAGGGAGAGCAGCACCGCCACCACGGCGAAGGCGGCGCCCGCGCCGATCGCGCCCAGGTAGATCCGCTCGGCACCGGACTGGAGCGGCGAGTCCACGTAGGTGGC
Organism: Streptomyces sp. NPDC044003; assembly: GCF_056435185.1. Lineage (NCBI taxonomy): Bacteria > Bacillati > Actinomycetota > Actinomycetes > Kitasatosporales > Streptomycetaceae > Streptomyces > Streptomyces sp. NPDC044003. Next base: position 318,600 of record NZ_JBWKFA010000002.1, read on the forward strand.
CCGCTCTTCCGTCCGCAGTGCCACCAGGAGGGAGTCCGACTTCGCCTTCACGGCGGCGCGCAGCGCGGTGCCGTCCACGGCCCCCGTGACGAGCAGCGAGGTGTCCGTCCGGTGGGTGAGGTCGGCGCCGTTGACGAGGAGGAAGTCGGCGTCGTCGAGGGCCGGGGTGGTGGAGCGGACCGCGACCACCTTCACCCGGAAGACCCCGGCCGCCGAGATGATCTCCTGCGGGGCGCGGCCGAGCCGTTCGGCGACCTTCGGCGAGGCGATCGCGGGCAGTACCCGCTGGGTGTCCGCCACGGCGTCCTCGCCGCCCTTCCCCGTCGAGGCGAGCAGACCCGCGGGGAAGGGGCCGAAGCCGGTCCGGTCCGCGAGCCGGGTGTACGAGGCGGGCTCGACGCCCACGATCGGCGCGCTCATCGGCTGCGCGGAGGTCCCCTCGTGGGACGGCAGGTCGACCCCGTACTCGATCTGCACGGGCGCCACGTCCCGTACGCCCTTCACACCGCGCACCGACTCGGTGAGTCCGGCGGGCAGCGGGGCCCAGTCGGTCGGGCTGCCGATCCGGGCGTCCGCGCCGGTCGCCAGGAGCGCCGCGCGGTCGCGGGCGTCGGCGACGCCCGCGAGGACGGAGCCGCCGAAGGCCGCCGTGGTCAGCGCGAGGACGAGGGCGAGCAGCGGAAGGGTGCCGGAGGAGGAGGCGCGGCCGGCGCGGGCGAGGGCCAGCGGTCCGACGGCCCCGCGCAGCCGGCGGGCCGGGCGGCCCAGCCAGCGCAGCGGCAGCGGGTAGATCCGTACGAGGACGGAGGCGGCGATCAGGCCGACGAGCACGGGCGCGGCGCTGACCAGATGGTCGCCGGAGTCGCCGGTGCCGCGCAGTCGCAGCGAGGCGACGGCGCCCACGGCGAGGACGAGCAGGGTGAGTTCGAGGACCGTGCGGCGCCGGGAGGGGCGCGCGGTGAGCAGGTCGTCGCGGCCGCCGTGCAGGCGCGGGCGCCGGTGCAGGACGACCGCCCGCACGGGCAGGACGAGGATCGAGATCAGGGCGACGAGCGCGGTGGCGAGGACGGAGGGGCCGAGGGGGATCCCGTCGGACCCTCCGTCGGGCGGCCGGACGGTCGCCACGGCGAGGCCGAGGGCGAGCGCGGCGGCCGGTACGGCGACGGCCGAGGTCTCGCCGAGCAGCCGCAGGGCGATGCCGGTGAGGGAGGCGCCGCGGGAGCGGAGCAGCGAGAGTTCGCTGTCGCGGCGGGCGACGAAGAGGCCGCCGGTCATCGCGAGGACGACCGCGGCGACCGCGCCGATCCCGAAGACGGCGACGGCCACGACCGGGTCGATGGCCTCGCGCATCGAGCGGTACGAGTCGACGATCTCGTCGAGCTGGGTGGTGAGGGTGGCGTTGGCCTTGACGGTCCTGTGCATCTTGACCAGGTCGGGGCCGCCGGTCGCCGAGTTGAGGGCGGCGTCGAGCCGGTCCGTGTCCCGCCCGGTGAGGTGTCCGGCCGACGGCATGTACCGGAAGAAGACCTCCGGCTCGCTCGGGGTGGATAGCACGGCGGGCGCGGACGTGGGGGAGAGCAGCAGCGCCCCCTGCCAGTAGTACTTCACCTCGTCGCCGACCATCGCGGCGAGGGCCGGGGTGCGCAGCAGCTGTTCGACCGCCCAGTACGGGGACTCGGGGGCGCGGGGCTCGATGATCCCGGTGACCGTCACGGCGATCGGTTCCGGGCTGAGCTTGCTCGGCAGGTGCACGACGGAGCCGGGCTTCAGGTGCAGGGACTTGGCCGTCTCCGCGGTGACGACGGCTTCGGGGGCGTCGGCCGTCCCCGCGGCCGGCCGGCCCTTCCGCAGCGTCGCGTGCTCGGCGAGAGCGGACGGGGAGGCGAGCGCGAACTCGGGCGGAAGCCCGTCGGGCTGGGGCAGCCAGGGGTCGGTTCCGGTGACCCGCTTGACGGTGCGGATGCCGTGGACGGTCTGCTTCGGGTCGGTCAGGATCGGCGCGGGGAACAGGGCCCGCACCTCGTCGCGCTGTCTCTGGAGGACGCCGGAGGCCAGTCCGGGGCCGCGCTCGGACACGGGGATCGGGTAGGTCAGTTCGAGGACGGAGCTGCGGGGTGCGGCGTTCCGGATGTCGTGCCGCAGGCCCTCCGTCTCGTACCGGTCGACGGCACGCGGCAGCGCCGCCGCGAGGTACGCGGTGACCAGGACGAGCAGGGCGAGGGCGGCGGCGGCCCAGGGCGCGGTCCGCAGCCGGGTCCGCACCCAGGGCGCCACCGCGCGGGCGGGCTTGTCGGACCGGGACCGGGGCATGTCGGGGGCCTTCCTGCGTACGGCGGGCATGTCGGAGGCCTGGTCGGGGGCCTGGCCCTGGCCGGGCGTGTCGGTGCCCTCGTGGGGGGCTTGGCCTGTGCCGGGTGTGTCGGTGCTCTCGTGGGGGGCTTGGCCCGTGCCGGGCGTGTCGATGCCCTCGTGGGGGCCTTGGCCCGCGCCGGGCGTGGCGGTGCTCTCCCTGTCCTCGTCAGGGGCCGTCGGCGGCATCAGTTGTCCCCCTGGTGGCGCAGGGTCACGGCCGGGTCGGCGCGGCGCAGGGCGATCGCGGCGACGATGGCGAGCGGCAGGGCGGCCACGCCGGCGAGCAGCAGCGCCACCTGGCCGAGGGGCAGTTCGACGAGGACCGGCGGGACGGGCCGGGCGGCCTGGCCGGTGAGGACGACGAGCGGGACGACGGCCCGGGCCAGGACGGTGCCGAGGCCGATGCCGACGAGCAGGCCGATGCCGATGAGCAGCCCCTGTTCTGCGGCGACGAGCCGGGCGAGCTTGCGGCGCGGCGCGCCGAGCGCCCGCAGCACGCCGAACTCGGCGGACCGTTCCCGCATCGCGCCGGCCGAGCCGACCGCGAAGCCGACGGCGGCGAGCGCGGCGGCGGCCGCGGCGACCGCCATCAGGGCGGCGTTGGGCCCGGCGCCGAGCGGGTCGCCGAGGAGTTCGGCGGCGACCTCGTCCCGTACGAGGACCTGGGCCGGGTCGGTGTCGGCGCGGGCGCGCAGGGCCGCGGCGACCTCGTCCGCGTGCCCGGGGGCGGTGGTCAGCCACCACTCGCTGGGCGGCAGGGTCGCGAGCCCGTCGGAGTCGGCCGCCAGGAACCGGTTGACCGAGGCCAGGTCGAGGAGGATCGCGCCGCCGTCCTCGGGGGTGGCGACCGCGGAGGCGGTCGTCGCGCCGGGTCCGGTGGTCGGCAGCTCCTTGACCACCTGGTCGACGGTGACGTCGATCTGCCGGCCGGCGATGCCGAGCCGGATCAGGTCGCCGGCCTTGGCGCCGGCCGCCGTCATGAAGGTCTTGGTGGCCACGGCCGTGAGCCGCTCGGGGGCTTTCGGGGCGGGGGAGTTCATCCGCAGGGTGAACTCCGGAATCTCCGCGAAGGCGCCGATCTTCGCGCCGATGACGGGGAAGGAGAAGGAGTACGGGGCCGGGCGGCCGCCGGTCCCGGCGGCCCCGGCGCGGGCGGTCGCGTTGCCGTCGGTCGTGCCGCCCCCGGGCATGGTCTGCTCGAACGCGGAGGCCCAGCGGCCGAGGACCTCCGCGGGGGAGTGCGTCTTGGTGCCGCTCGTTCCGGCGGTCGTGAAGGCCTCGACGTGGAGGGTCTGCGTGCCCTTCGCGCCGTCGACGACCGAGCCGGTGAGCTCCAGGCCGGTGAGGGTGAGGAGACCGCCGGTGCCGGCGCCCTCGGCGCCGGGCACGGTGGCCTCGGCGCCCAGGTCGAGGCTCAGCCGGTGCGTGCGGCCGTCGGAGGGCAGCCGTCCCAGGTCCCGGCGGTACGGGACGCCGTCCGGGTCCTCCAGGACGGCGCCGACCCGGGTCTCGGGCGTGCCGGGGGGCGTGGAGGTCCGCAGGTCGACCGTGAGCGTGCGGGTCCCGGCGGGCAGCGGGAGACCCGGGCGGGCGAGGCCCTTGGGGGTCAGCGGGGCGAGCAGGGCCGGGGCCGGGACGTCGGCGAGGTCGGAGCGGAGGAACAGTCCGCCCGCGGTGCTGGTGTCCATCGCGAGGACGGTGGCGTTCTTCCCGGCCACGTCCAGGGAGGTGCGGTGCACCGGGGTCACGGTCCTGACGCCCGGCACGGCGGCGAGGCGCTGGGTCTGCGTCGGCTCGCCGGGGCCCGCGCCGAGGACACGGACGTCCGTGCCGACCCGGAAGTCGGCCTGGTCGCGCTGCGAGCGCTCCCACGAGCCGCTCTGCCCGATGGCCAGCATGCCCATCGCCACGGCGAGGACGAGGAGGAGGACGGGGCCCGCGCCGCGCAGCGGCCGGCGGCTGAACTGCCAGCCCGCGAGGGCGGCGGAGAGCCCGCGTCCGCCGGCCGCGCGCCGCTCGGCCAGCTTGGCGGCGGGCGGCAGCAGACGCAGCGTCAGGACGGTGCCGGCGAGCAGGGCGAGGGCCGGCGCGGCGACGAGCACCGGGTCGACGGAGCCGCCGCCGGCCTCGTCCGTGCCGAGGGTGCCGCCCGCGGCGGCCGGCCGCTGCAGCTGCCAGTACGCGACGGCCGCGATGGCGAGGAGGCCGAGGTCGGCCCCGGCCCGTACCGGAGCGGGCAGCGCCGCCGAGCGGGCCTTGCGCAGCGAGACGACGGAGCCGTCCCCGGCGGCGAGCGCGGGGGCCACGACGGCCGCCGCGCAGCACAGCGCGACCAGGGCGGCGACCAGCCACACCTGTGGCGAGGGCGAGGTGTCGAGGTGCACCCCGAGCTCGGAGAGCGCGGACCGCTCGGCGAAGAGCCGGGTCAGCGGGCCGGAGAGCAGCGGGGCGGCGAGCGCGGCGGGCAGGGCGAGCAGCAGGGCCTCGGCGGCGGCGAGCCCCGCGATCCGGCGCCGCGAACCGCCGCGGGCCCGCAGCAGGGCCGTCTCGCCGGACCGCTCGGTGCTGAGCAGCCGGGCGACGAGCAGCAGGGCGTACGCGGCGAGCAGCACCAGCTGGACGGCGACGATCAGCAGGGTGGAGCGGGAGACGAGCAGGGCCCGCTCGGTCTGCTCCAGGACGGTGGGGAGCGCGGTGGCCACGGAGATCGTCGTCCCGAAGGCGTCCGTGGACGCGGCCAGCTTCTTCGGGCCCTCGGTCGCCGTGGTGTGCAGGGCGTCCATCCGGTCCGTGGTGAAGCCGGTGAAGTCGGCGGAGCCGAGCCAGGAGACGTCGCCGGTGCTCAGCGCCCCGGAGGTGAGGACGGCCTGGTCGACGAGCAGCGGCCCGTACGTCGTGAACGCGACGGTCCGCACGCCGCGCCCGCCCGCCGGGTCCAGCTGCCAGTACAGGTCGGCGGTGTCGACGGGCTTGTACACGCCGGTGATCCGGGCTTTCACCTTGCGGTTCTCGAGCCGGTCGGTGAGGTCGAGCAGGGTGCCGGGGCCGACCTTGAGCCGCCGGGCGGCCTCCTCGGGCAGCGCCGTCTCGACCACGCCCCCGGCCCGGGCGGGCGAGGGCCAGGAGCCCTTGACGAGCATGAGCCGCGAGCGGTCGAGCGCGGCGAACTGTGTCAGGTCGGGGTCGCCCTTGCGGGCGGCGGGCGGCTGGAGGCTCCGGGGCAGCGCGTACGGCCCCGAGCGTTCGAGTCGTCGTACGGTCACCGGCAGCCCGTCGAAGGTCCTCCGCATGCCGTCCGCGACGGCGGCCTCGGCACTGGCCCGCTTGTCGACCGGTACCTGGCCGCTCACGAGCAGCGAGGCGGCGGCCGCGGACCGGCCCCTCAGCCCTGCCTGGAGCGCGGCGTCGCCGATCGCGCTCGAGAAGGCGGAGAGGGTGGCGAGCACCGAGGTCGTCAGGAGCACGGCGAGGAGCGCCGCGGCGAGCAGCAGCCGGTGTGCCCTGACGCGCAGGAATACGAACCCCGTCACCCATCCCCCTGGATCCGCTGAAGTTTCCTCGGATGCTTTCAGAGGGCACGCGTCGCTGGTAACCGCTTCCACACGGACCTTGATGCGATCGTGACCGTTATTCGGCGTTCCGTGTCCGGAACGTTTCAGTCCGTGGAACTGGGCGGCGGCCTGCCGGTGTGCGCGGTTCTGGTGCGGGCTGTTCTGACTGCCGCTGCTCTAACCGGCGCTGTTCACCATCGACGCCGCCGCGTACGTCAGATAGCGCCACAGCTCCTTCTCGTGCTCCTGGGCGAGGCCGAGGGAGTCGAGGGCGTCGCGCATGTGACGGAGCCAGGCGTCGTGGGCCGCCTGGTCCACGGTGAACGGGGCGTGGCGCATCCGGAGGCGGGGGTGGCCGCGGTGGTCGCTGTAGGTGCGGGGGCCGCCCCAGTACTGCATCAGGAAGAGGGCGAGGCGCTCCTCGGCCGGGCCGAGGTCCTCCTCGGGGTACATCGGGCGCAGCAGCGGGTCCGCCGCGACGCCCTCGTAGAAGCGGTGGACCAGGCGGCGGAACGTCTCCTCGCCGCCGACCTGCTCGTAGAAGGTCTGCTCCTGCACTGTTTCCCCGGGAATCTCGTTCACCGTTCCATCGTCTCAGATGCCCGGCGGAGGACCGGAGGCTTAGGACCACCTGTACGGGCGGTCGCCCGGGGCCCGGCGGGGCGGGAGAGTGGGGGCATGGGTGCGCTGCGGGACGAGTTCGCCGAGGCCGGGGCGTGGGAGCGGCACGCGCTCGTGCGCGAGCTGGAGGCGGACGGTCTGCTGACCGACCCCGCCTGGCGGGCCGCCTTCGCCGAGGTGCCGCGCCATCTCTTCGTCCCGTACTACTACGTCTCCGCGCCCGGCGGCTACGAGCGGCTCTGGGCCGGCGACCCCGAGCCGGAGCGGCGGGACCGCTGGCTGCACGGGGCGTACGCCGACACGGCGATCGCCACCCGGGTACGGGACGGGGACCTGGTCTCCTCCGCCAGCCAGCCCTCCCTGATGGCGCTGATGCTCGACGCCCTGGACGTACGCGACGGGGACGACGTCCTGGAGATCGGCGCCGGGAGCGGCTACCACGCGGCCCTGCTCTGCCACCGGCTCGGCGAGGAGCACGTCACCACCGTCGACCTGGACGAGGAGATCGCCGAGTCCGCCCGCACCCATCTCGCCACCGCCGGGTACCGGCCCGCGGTGCTCGCCGCCGACGGCGCCCGGGGCTGCCCCGACCACGCCCCGTACGACCGGATCGTGGCGACCTGCGAGGTGCCCGCCGTCCCCTATCCCTGGCTCGCCCAGTGCCGGCCCGGCGCGCTCGTCCTCGCCCCGCTCTCCACCGGGCTGATCCTGCTGCGGGTGCGCGACGCCACGCACGCCGAGGGACGCTTCCTCACGACCTCCGCCTACTTCGTGGCGCTGCGGGGCGTCGCCGCCGAGGCCGCGGCGCCGACCGTCCCGCGCCACGGACCCGCCGGGGACGAGCGCTTCCTCTTCCTCTGGGGTCTGGTCGGCGGGATGCTCGACAGACGCGAAGCGCTCTCGCTCTGGCTGCGCGAGCGGCGGCCGGAGCGGGAGCGCTTCGGGGTGACGGTCAGCGGCGACCGGCAGTGGGCCTGGCTGGACGACCCGGCGGGGCCGTACGCCTGGCCCCTGCGCTGAGGCCTCCGGTCGGACGCGGGGCGGAGGTCAGACGCAGCGGATGGTGATCGTGGTCCAGGCGCCGACGTGCACCCGGTCGCCGTCCTGGAGCTGGACGGGGACGTAGGGCTGGATCGGCTCCTCGCCGCCGTTGACCGTGGTGCCGTTGGTGGAGTTCTGGTCCACCACCGCCCACGAGCCGTCCGGCTGCTGCACCAGCACGGCGTGCTGGTGCGAGACGCCCGGGTCCTCCGGCGGCACCGACAGGTCGATGTCGGGGGACTCCCCGGTGGAGTGCCGGCGGCGGCCGATGGACACCTGGTTGCCCTGGAGCGGCAGGTGCTTGTCCGGCGAGTACGCGGGCAGGTTCAGGCCCGTGGCCTCCGGGCCGCTGCGCTGCATCATCGCCATGAAGTACTCGCGGTCGGGACCGATGACCGCGGTCCAGACGAGCGGCTGCTGAGGCTGCCGCGGCGGCTGGAACTGCTGCGGAGGCTGCGGCGCCTGATGCGGCGGCGGGGCCTGGTGCTGCTGCGGGGGCGCGTGGTGGGGCGGTCCCTGCGGTGCCTGGTGCTGCGGCGGGGCCGGCGGTCCCTGCGGCGGCTGGTGCTGCGGCGGGGCCTGCGGCGGCTGGTGCTGCGACGGCGGCGACAGGACCCAGTCGTCGTCCGCGCGCGGCTGCGGCGGCGCCGGCGGGGCCGGAGCCTGGGCCGGGGCCTGGAGGTACGCGGGCGGCGCCGGCTGCTGCTGCACCGGCGGGCGCTGCGGCGGGGCCTGGTGGTGCGTGGGCTCGGCGCCCAGCGGTTCGGCGGGCCGGTTCACCTGCGAGGGCCGCGAGCCCTGGTAGCCGAACGGGTCCGGCTGCTGCGGGGGCTGCTGCTGCGGCGGCGCGGGCGGCGGGGACTGGAAGCCCGGCGGCAGGTTGAGGCCGGGCGGCGGCCCGGGCTGCTGCGGCGGGGCGCTCGGCGGGGCGTTGTGCGGGGCCAGCGGCGTGTACGAGGTCGCCGTGTTCGTGAGGAAGTTCCAGCGGCACTCCTCGCAGAACGGCGCCATGTGCTCGCGCGGCGTCCGGCACTGCGGGCACAGCTCCGCCTGGGCCGTCGCGTTCGGGTCGCCGCCGGGGCCGAAGCCGCCGGGAGCGGCGGGGGCACCGGGCCCGCCCGGGCCGAAGCCGCCCGGAGCACCGTGCGGAGCACCCGGGCCGCCGGGGGCGCCCGGCGGCGGGCCCATCGGGGCCTGGCCGGGGCCGGGGTATCCGTACGCGGGGGGCGGCGGCGGGGGAGGCGGCGGTACGGCACCCGTCGGCGCACCCGCCCCGGCCATGCGATGGCCGCAGACCTCGCACCAGTCGTCGGAGACCGACTGGTGTCCGTTCGGGCAGGTCGGCATGTCGGTGCTTCCCCCTCTCGTCGTCCGGCCCGGTGGCCGGGCTACCTCTTGACGCGAACGGTCTTGGTGGAGCGGGTCTCGAGTGTCATCTCGTCCGCTTCCGCGACCTTCGCCTTCAAACGCACAGTACCCGTCGCCGCGTCGACGACGTCGACCACCTTCGAAAGCAGTTTCGCGGTATCCGCGTTGCCGGAGGCCGCCGCGAGCTGCACGGCACGGCCCAGTTTGGCCGTCGCGCCGTCGTGATCGCCCGATTTGCGGGCATCGAGACCCTGCTGGATGGCGTCCGCGAGCTCTGCCTGGCCCGTGTAGTGCGCGACCTGGGGGTTGATCGACGTCGACATCGCGAGGTCGTCCGTCCACACCGCCCGTACCAGTCCTTGAGACAGCGGGCGCGGATCGCCGCCCGCCGGGTCCGGGGCGAGCAGGGAGACCCGGGCGGCGAGCATCTCCTGGCCGACCGCCGCCCGGGGGACCCGCACGCTCACGTGGTAGTCGCGGGACTCGTCGCCCCACGAGCCCGTCGGGTAGTCGCCGGCGCGCGGCCCGGCCTCGGTGCGCCGCCCGGTCAGGTCCTCGACCGCGGGCGCCACCTGCTTCACGAACATGATCTCGACCCCGACCGGCGTCCACAGGCGCAGGGCGACGTCCGCGACGCCCTTGCCCATCGCGTGCTCCATCATCGCCGTGAAGTCGGCGGCGAGCCCGGCCGGGTCGGCGACGATGTCGGCGGTGCCGAGGAGCGCCGAGGCGATCCCGGTGACCTCCTTGACCTCCCAGTCCGTGCCGACGCCGCGCGCGTCGCAGGTGAACCGGCCCGCGCAGGCGTCGAGCGCGGCCCGCAGCTCCTCCGGCGACTCGTGCTCGTTGCGGCCGTCGGTGAGCAGGATGCCGTGCCGGATGGTGAGCTCGGCGGAGGAGAGCAGCCGGTCCGCGAGGCGCAGCCAGGTGCCGATCGCCGTGCCGCCGCCCGCGGAGAGCCGGCGCAGCGCCTCCTTGGCCTCGGCGCGGGTCCGGGCGTCGGCGACGGCGAGGCCGCCGTTCGCCGGGTAGACCTCCTTGGCCACGTGCGTCCCGGCGACGAGCGCGAAGTGCGTGCCGTCGCGCAGGGTGTCGACGGCGGCGGCGGTCGCCTCGCGGGCGCCGCGCATCTTGGTGGCGGGGTAGTCCATCGAGCCGGAGCAGTCGACCATGATCACGACACCGGCCGCGGCCGGGTCGCCGCCGCTCGCGAACCCGCTGGTGCCGCCGCCGGTCGAGGTGACGGTGACGATCGCGCTGACGTCCCGGCCGCCCTCCGGCAGGAACTCGTTCTGGTAGACGTCCACCGAGAACTGGGGCGCGGTCGGCTTGGAGAAGTTCGCCATCTGTTTCGGCTCCTCGGGCAACAACGGTGAAGGGGACGGGAATCGGCGACCGCTCTCAGGCGGAACCTGCCCCTTGTGGCGTGACGGTGAACGGGACGAGCGCGACCGTGATGTTGTCGTGGCCTCCGCCGTCCAGGGCGTGGCCGACCAGGACCTGGGCGCCGTGCAGCAGCCGGTCCGCCGCGTCCGCGGGGACGACCCGGGCCATGTCCTCCGCGGCCTCCGCGTAGTTCCACAGGCCGTCCGTGCAGACCACCACCACGCCGGAACGATCCGGCTTGAACGCGGCCGTGTGCGGGTCGAGTTCGTACGAGTCGGCGCCGAGCCAGCCGGTGATCGCGTGGGCGCGCTCGTCCGCGTACGCCTCGGCCTCGTTCATCAGGCCCGCCGCGACCATCTGCGCGGCCCACGAGTCGTCCTCGGTGAGCCGGGCGGGCGGGGCGCTGCGGTCGTCCGGCACCCAGTAGGCACGGCTGTCGCCGACCCAGCCCACGACGAGCAGGCCCGCGGCGACGACCGAGCCGACGATGGTGCAGGCCGGGGCGTTGCGATGGCGGTGCGGATCGTGCTCCGAGCCGCCCTGACCGGGCTCCTCCGCAAGGGAGTTGACGGCCTCGGCGGCGGCCACGATCGCCTCGTGCATCGCCTGCTGCGGGTGCGTGCCCCGGGGGAGCGCGGCGAGCAGCGAGGCGCCGGCCGCCTCCGCGGCGGCGGCGGAGGCCTCGTCGGGGCGGGTCGCGGAGGAGACGCCGTCGCAGACGATCGCGAGGGTGGCGGGGGAGCCGTCGGGCAGAGTGGTCGCCGAGACGGCGAACGCGTCCTCGTTGCGGTGGTGGCGCAGCCCGCGGTCGCTGACGGCGGCGACGCCGGCGAGCTCCCGCTCCATGTGGTCGCGCTCGCGCGGCTGGGCGTGCCCGCAGTTCTCGCAGTACCCGTCGGTGTCCACCCGCCCGGCCCGGCAGGCCACGCAGAGCGCGGCGGCGGGGGCGGCCGCGGTCGCCGGGTCCAGTTGTACGGCCGTACGGGGATCGGGCGCGGCCAGCTCGAAGTCACCGTCGGACGTGGGGGATCCGACGGTGCGGGACGCGGACTCCGAGGTCCCGCCGTGCGCCACCGCGCCGCTCTCCGCCGGCACCGGCCCGTCCGTGCGGACCTCCATCGTCGGGAGGTCGCGGCCGCCGGAGTCGGTGCCCGGGAGGTCGCCCGGGTGCTGGGTCACGGTCGAGAGCGAACCGGGTTCGCGGGGCGGGGCGTCCGGCCAGGTCACGGGGGTGCCGATCGCCACGGTCGGGCGGTCCGGCTCGGCCTCGGCGGCCGGCGCGGCCGACAGGTCGTAGCCGCACGCCCCGCAGAACCGGTCACCCGAGTCCAGCGGCTCCGCGCAGCCCGGGCAGGCGGCGAGTCCGTGCGACGGCTTCGGCTTCTGGGACATCTTCACACCCACGTCCGGGGGCGGAAGCGGTTGGCCCGCTCCACCAGTTCGATCCTCTCCTCGCCCCGCTGGGCGAGCCGGGCCAGCACCCGGTACGAGCGTTCGAGGCCGAAGCGCAGTCCGCGCTCGTCCAGTTCACTGCCGAGCAGCAGCGCGCCGCCGCCCGGTGCCGCACCGGGACTCCCGGAGAGTACCCAGTCGAGGGCCGTCCCGAGGACCTCCGTCGACAGGCGCTCGCGGCGCACCGCGTCCAGACCGAAGCCCTGGAGCGCGGAGACCTGCGCCGCGGCCGCCGTCAGATCGGCGCCGAGCGGCTCGTGCGCCGGGCGCCGCCGCAGCCGCGCCCGCACGGCCGCGACCCGCGCCGCCGTGTAGTGGATGGACGCCTCCGGTACGGACTCCAGGGTCTGTACGGCTCCGGTGCGGTCGCCCGCCGCGAGCCGCACCCGGGCGAGCCCGAAGGCCGCGCTGACGAAGCTCGGGTCCGTGACCCACACCAGGCGGTAGTACTCGGCGGCGTTGTCCAGCTGGCCGAGGACCTCGGCGCAGATCCCCAGGGCCAGCTTCGGCGCGGGCTCGCCGGGGAAGGCGTCGTACACCGCGTCGAAGGCCAGCGTCGCGTGCTCGTGGTCACCGGTCACCAGGGAGGCCACGCCCCGGTACCAGACGACCCGCCAGTCGTCCGGGTCCCGCTCCTCCAGGCCGGCGAGGGTCCGCGCGGCGGCGGGCAGGTCGGCCAGCTCCAGCTGGGCCCGCAGGGTCCGCAGCCGCAGCTCGGCGGAGGGCGCGGGCGCGCCCTGGAGCGCCCCGAGGAGCTCGCCGGGGGCGGCGGCCGCGAGACCGGCGAGGAAACCGGCGTTGGGGTCGCTCGTGTCGACGCGCGGCACGGGCAGTGCGAGCGCGGTGGCGGGCGCGTCGAGCGGCGCGAGCAGCCCGGCGAGCCCGGGGCCGCCGAGCGCAGGCCCGCCGGCGGGCGGCGCCTGCCCCGGAACCGGAACCGGAGCCGCACCGGGGCCGGCGGGCGGTGTCTGACCCGGAACCGCCCCGGGCGGCACCGTGCCCGCGGCGGGCGTCCCTCGCTGCTTGCGGCCCCGGCGGGCCCCGAGCAGCGACACGTCCTCCGTGAGCTCGGCGAACAGCGCCGTGTCCGTGACCCGGACCTCCGTGCCGAACAGCGTCGAGAGCGCCGGCCGCGGCCGCCCCGACTGGAGCGCCACGACCTCGCGCAGCACGCCCGTCAGCTGCTCCGCCATCTCCTGCGCGGAGGCGAACCGGCGGGCCGGGTCCGGGTCCGTGGCGCGGACCAGGAGGCGGTAGTACGACTCGTACGTCCGGAAGACCTCGATGTGCTCCGGGTCGGGCAGCGAGTCCACGAAGACGTTCGTGTAGCCCTGGAAGTCGAAGGTCATCACGGCGAGCGTGCGCGCCACCGTGTACAGGTCGCTGGCCACCGAGGGGCCGACCTCGGCCACCTCCGGCGCCTGGTAGCCGACCGTGCCGTAGATCGCGGACTCGTCGTCGTCCATCCGCCGGACCGCGCCCATGTCGATGAGCTTCAGCTGGTCCTCGGTCTGTATGGCGTTGTCGACCTTGAAGTCGCAGTACAGCAGGTTGCGGCTGTGCAGGTGCCCGAGCGCCTCCAGCGCCTCGATGCCGTACGCGCAGGCCTGCTCCACCGGCAGCGGGTCGCGCCGGCCGTCGGGGGTGCGCCGGTCGTTGGCGATCTCCTTGAGCGACTTGCCGCCGACGTACTCCATGACGATGTAGCCGTCCATGGAGCCGGTGCGCGGGTCGAGGTGCTCGACGAAGTTGTAGATGCGGACGATGTTGGAGTGCTCGATCTCGGCGAGGAAGCGGCGCTCGGAGATCGCTGCGGCCATGGCGTCCTGGTCGCCGGTGTCGAGGAGGCCCTTGAGGACCACCCACCGGTCGGAGACGGCCCGGTCGACGGCGAGGTAGATCCAGCCGAGCCCGCCGTGCGCGAGGCAGCCCGCGACCTCGTACTGGCCGTGGACGATGTCCCCGGCGCGCAGCTTCGGCACGAAGGAGTACGGGTGCCCGCACTTGGTGCAGAAGCCCTCGGTGCGGCCCGGCCGGTCGCCGCGCGCGCGGCCCACCGGAGCCCCGCAGTCCGAACGGGAGCAGAAACGCTTCCGCTCCGGAACCTCGGCGTTCTCCATCACCGCGGCCCGCGGGTCCGGGCGCGGCACCTCGGGGATCGTCACCAGCCCCGCGCCCAGCCGGTTCCGGGCGGACTGCCCGGCCGACGAGCCCGAGCTGCGCACCGACACCGAGCGGCCCGTCGAGGCGCCGGAGGCCCCGGAGAGCGAGCGGGAGAGGCGGCCGGAGACCGAGCGGCGCGAGGTCGAGGAGCGGGACGAGGCGCGCGAACTGCTCCGGGAGGAGCTCGAATCCCGCCCGCCGACCCCGCTCGTCCCCTTCCCCGGCACGGCCATACCGGTCGGCGTCGACCCGATCAGACCCCCGGGCGCGACGACCGGCGCGAGTCCGCAGGTGTCGCAGTACAGCTCGCCGCCCCCCATGTCCTCGTACGAACCCTCGCACGAAGGACGCTGACAGCTCCCCACGCCCGTCTCCCCGCTCACCACTGTCGTCCTCCCGCGTCCCTCGTGTCGCGCGGACCGGACAGCACGTCCGCCACCGCCTGCTGATAGCGCAGCACCGCCTGCTCCGCGACCCGGAGATCGCAGGGCGCGCTCCACAGCATCCGGCGCGCCGCGTCGTACCGCTCGATCAGCAGCGGATCCTCCGCCCCGCCGAGCCGCGCCACCTTCGCCTTGTACGCGTCGAGGCGGCCGCGCAGCTCGGCCCGGACCGCCAGCGGCGCCGTGACCGCCGTCAACGACTCGCGGGCCCGCAGCAGTTCGTCCTCCGCCTCCCGCTCCAGGGACTCCAGGAGCGGGGAGAGCCGGTGCCACTGGGCATGCCGGCGGTACTCGGCGGCCGCCGCGAGCCGCTCCTGCAGCACGATCGGCGGCCCGCTGACCGCCGGCACCTCGGAGGCGGCGATCTTCGCGAGGACCTCGCCGCGCGCCGACCGCGCCTCGGCGAGCGTCCGGTCCGCCCGCGAGAGCACGTCCCGCAGCCGCAGCAGCCGGTCCTCGGAGTCCTGCCGGACCGCGAGGACCGCCTCGATCTCCCGCCGGATGTCCTCCAGGGCCAGGGCCGCCCGGTCGTACCGCTCGGTGTCGGGACGTCCGCCGCCGGGCGCCGAACTCCCCGCCGCCGGCCGCCAGAACGCCAGCGGGTCCGTCACCACCTGGGAGCGCAGCGCGGTCAGCTCGGCCGTGATCGCCTCCAGCTCGTCCCCCGCCGGGTGCTCCCCGGGCCGCACGCCGACCGAGTGCGCCAGCGAACGCGTCCGGCCCAGCTCGGCCGCGAGCAGGTCTATCCGGGCGGGCAGCGCCGACCAGACCGCGTCGGCGGTGACCACCAGGTCCAGCGAGGAGGCGTACAGCTCGTTCATCCGCCGGACCAGGCCCTCCAGGCTGAACCGCTCGGTGAGCAGGGCGCCCTCGGCGGCCCCGCCCGGGACGAGCACGCTGTCGCCGCGCAGCCGGTCGGTCAGCTCCACGAGCTCCTCCCGGCCGGGCCAGCGGCGCCGCGCCCGCAGCTCACGGGCCTCCCGCAGGGCGCCCGTGTATACGTCGAAGCAGGTCCAGAGCAGGGTGATGGTCCGCTCGGCGGTGCCCCACCGCTCCCGGGTCGTGCCGGTCAGCTCGGCCCCTTCGAGCAGCCTGCGGCCCGCGTGGTCCTGGAGCGCGAGGAGCGAGTCCTCGACCGCCTTGTGCTCGGCGCCGAGCCGCGCCAGCGCACGGTCCACCTCGTCCCGGTCCATCACCGGCCCGGGGGGTCCCGTGACGCCCATCGGTCACCTCTTCCGCTTCGTGTACAGGGTTACTCCTTCGGGGGCGCGCACCGGGCTACTTGTACAAGGGGGCGGGCGGCCCCGATATCCCGGGCAGGTCCTTCGCCAGCCACTCCTGGTACGCCTTCTGCCAGGGGCCCTGCCGGTAGCCCACCAGGACCTGGTTGACCCGGCGCACCAGGTCGTCGTTGCCCAGCTTGGCCGCCACCCCGTAGTACTCCTCGGTGAACGGCCGGCCCTTGAGCTCGACCGCCGGGTCCTGCGCGGCCTGGCCGGCCGCCAGGGCGTTGTCCGTGACGACGGCGTCGACCTCGCCCATCTGGAGCCGGGCCAGGCAGTCCAGCTGGTTGGGGACGGTCAGCAGGTCCTTGTCGTCCTTGGTGCCGTCGGCCTCGTCCTTGAAGACCGCGCCGAAGGAGTTCTCCTCCAGGGCGTCGTAGGCCGTGGAGCCCTCGGCGGTGCAGACCCGCTTGCCGCGCAGCGAGGAGTCGTAGCCGGTGATGCCCTTGTCGAGCTTGGGCGCCAGGACCTGCTGTCCGGCCTGGAAGTAGGCGGTGGAGAAGGCGACCTGCCCGATCCGCTTGCAGTTGATCGTCATGGTGCGCACGACGAGGTCGACCTTGCCGCTGTTCAGCGCGGCGATCCGCTGGTTGGTCGGGATCGTCCGGAAGATGATCGCCTGCGGGTCGCCGAGGACGTCCTTGGCGATGGCCCGGGCCAGGTCGATGTCGAAGCCCTCCAGGACGCCCTTCTCCGGGTTCCGGTAGCCCCAGCGGTAGCTGGACTGGTCGACGCCGACGATCAGCTTCCCGCGCTCCTTGATCGCCCGGATCGACGGACCGTCCGCCGAGGAGGGCGTGAGGGAGGCCTCGGGGTGCTCGCAGGTGTCGGCCTTGACCTGGACGCCGGTGCCCACGCCGGGGCCCGTCGTCCGGGGCGCGGCCGCCGCGCCGCTCCCGTCCTGCGCCGCCGGCAGCAGGGTGAGGAGGGAGCCGGTGAGCCCGCAGGCCACGGCCATGGCGGCCACCCCGCCCCAGCCGCGCAGCCGCCCGGCCGCCCGCCGCACGAGCGGGTCCGCGCCGTTCCCCGTCCGCCGCACGAGCGGGTCCCGCCGCACCAGCGGGTCCGTGCCGTTCGGCATCCCGCCCCCTCTCACCGGTACTCCGACAGTCTGCGGTTGATGCCGAGCACGGCGCCCGCCGCACCCAGGATCCCGAGGGCCGCCGCGCCGAGGGGAAGCGCCGTCAGCGCGTCCCTGGCGTCCCCGGCGGAGCGGGTGAACTCGGTCTGCTCGTGGGCGAGGGCCCGCTCCAGGGCAGCGTCGACCTGGTCGAAGGACTGGCCCGTGGACCCCTTGGCGCCGACGACCCGGGAGAGTGCGCCCTCGTAGTCGCCGGCCTCGTCCTTGGCGCGGGCCTCCTTGTGGCGCTCGCGCCACTCGGCCGCGCGGTCGGCGGAATCGGCGACCGGGTCGCGCCCGGCGTCGTCGTCGGCGAGCTCCCGCGCCTCGGCGAGCGCCGTCGTCAGGGCGCTCATGCTCGCCGTGTAGTCCGCCTCGTACTTGTCGTTCTTGCCGTCCTCGGTGAGGACGGCGCCCCGGGCGACCAGGGTCAGGTTCTCGTTGGCGCGGGCCGTGAGCGAGCTGATCCGGGCCGAGTTGAGGACCTGGAGGGACTCCTGCCCGTGCGCCCGCGCGCTGTTCAGCTCGGTCCGGGTCACGGTGTGCGCGGCGAGCAGCCAGAGCAGGACGGCCACGGTGGCGGCGGTGGCGGCGAGCAGCCCGTGGTTGAAGACCCGGTTGGTGCGGGCGTAGTTGCGGCGCTGGGCCCAGAGGAGGACGCCGAGGGCGAGCAGGCCGAGCGCGAGCGACAGGTAGGGCCAGGCGCGGGCCGCGTCGTCGTCCCCGTGCAGCCGCTCGGTCTCCGCCGCGTACAGCCGCTCGGCGGCCGGGAGCAGCGCGCTGGACATCTGCTGGTTGGCGTACCGCAGATAGGCGCCGCCGAGCGGCAGGCCCTGCCGGTTGGCGGCCCGGGCGCGCTCTATGAGGCCCGTGTAGCGCGGGAGCTGTTCGTTGAGGGTGGCGATCTCGCGGGCCGAGGCCGACGAACCGTCCGTGTTCGCCGCGGCCTTGACGAGCAGTCGGGAGGCGGTGGTGATGTCCCGGGTGTACCGCGCGCGGGACTCCGCCGGCTCCAGGGTGCCCGCCAGGAATCCGCTGGCGGCGGTGGTGTCGGCGTCCGCGAGGGAGCGGTAGATGGCGGCCGCGTCGGCGCTCAGCGGCTGGCTGCGGCTGACGACGTCGTCGGCGGCGGAGGACCGGTCGGTGACCTCCAGGGCGGTGACGGCCCCGAACGCGACGACGAGCAGCGCCAGTACGGCCCCGAGGATCTGGAGCCGGCCGGGCTCGGTGGTCGCGGCCTCCCGCAGCCGCTCCCGGCCCACGGCCCAGGCGCCGCGCCCCGCGGGCGGACCGGCGGCGGGCACGGGCGACGGCTGCGCGGGTACGGTGCCCGGGCGTGCGGGCGCCTGAGCCGTGCCTCGCGCCGCCGAGGCGGCGGGCGCGTTCGGCGGGTGTGTCACTTGACCTCCCCCTCGGTCGCTGACGTCGGCCCGTCCGGCCGGGTTCCGGTGGGACCGGTTCCGGTGGAGGACCACCCGGCCAGCAGTATGGCCTCAGGGGGCCGTCCGCACACCGGGATTGACTGGATCTTGTGCCTATCGTGCCCCATGCCTCCCACGCATCAGCGGGCGAACCCCTCACTCTGAATACGTCGCCCGGCGGAAATCGGTTCCGTATCAGCCATCGCTCGAACAGGTGAACATGCGTGCGGGGCGTCTCGTCGTCACGACGAGACGCCCCACATCCCTCACCCTCAGGCCTCGTACCGCTCCCGCAGCCGGGCCGCGGCCTCCGGACCCGCGGCCACCGCGTCCAGCGCGAGCAGCCCCGCCCCGAGGACCGGCGGCGCGGTCACGAAGCCGATCGCGGCCTTCGGCGCCCGCGCCGCCAGGAGTTCACGGATCCGCGCCTCAAGCCGAGGATGGCGGGCGGCGAGCACGCTGCCGCCCAGCAGCACCGGGGCCTCCTCGCGGTGGAGGCCGAGGCGCCGGAGCGCGACCGCCGCCATGGCGACGACCTCGTCGGCGAGCCGGTCCACGATCGACTCCGCCATCGGATCGCCCTGGGCCGCGACGCGGAAGAGCACCGGTGTCAGTTCGAGCCGCCGCCCCATCGGGATCCGGCCCAGGTGCAGCGCCTCGATCAGCGCGGACATCGCGTCCAGGCCGAAGTGCGCGGGCAGGGCGTCGGCGAGGGCGGTGGGCAGGCCCCGCCCGTCCTCGGCGCGCGCCGCGAACCACAGCGCCTCGTCGGCGAGTCCGCCGCCCCCGCCCCAGTCCCCGGAGATCTTCCCGATCGCCGGGAAGCGCGCGGTCCGCCCGTCCGGGGTCATCCCGACGCAGTTGATCCCCGCCCCGCACACCACGGCCACGCCCCGCGGCTCGTCGACCCCGGCCCGCAGGATCGCGAAGGTGTCGTTGTGGACCCGTACGGACGTGCTCCAGCCCCGGCCGAGCAGCTCGGCCTGCAGAGCCTCCTCCTCCACCGGCAGGTCGGCATTGGCGAGACAGGCCGTGACATGCGCGAACTCCAACGGGACACCGGCCTCGGCGCACGCCCGCCCCGCGATCTCCGCGAGCCCGTCGACCGCCGTCTCCACCCCCACCACCGGCGGCTGGAACCCGCCGCCGCGCGCCGACCCCAGGACGGTTCCGTCCGGGGAGAGCACCGCGACGTCGGTCTTGCTGTTCCCCGCGTCGATCGCGAGAAGCCCCCCACTCAGCCTCATGCCCACGCGAGGTGCTCCCGGTTGTGCGCGATCAGCCGGTCGGTGAGCCCGTCGGCGTACGCGTACTGCCCGACCAGCGGGTGGGCGAGCAGCGCCTTGAACACCCGGTCGCGGCCGCCGCGCAGCGCCGCCTCCAGGGCCAGGTCCTCGTAGGCCGTGACGTTCGCGATCAGTCCGGCGTACAGCGGGTCCACCGGCGCGACCGGCAGCGGCGTGGCCCCGTGCGAGCCGACCGCCGCCTGCGTCTCGATGACGGCGTCGTCCGGCAGGAACGGCAGCGTGCCGTTGTTGTACGTGTTCACCACCTGGTACGGCGACCCGCCGCCGCCCAGCAGGGAGGCCGCCAGGTCCACGGCCGCCTCCGAGTAGAAGGCGCCGCCGCGCCTGGCGAGCAGGGCCGGCTTCTCGTCGAGCGCCGGGTCCCCGTACATCTGGAGGAGCTCCCGCTCCATCGCCGCGACCTCGGCGGCCCGCGAGGGCTTCGTGCCGAGCTCCCGCACCACCTCGTCGTGCGCGTAGAAGTACCGCAGGTAGTACGAGGGGACGACGCCGAGCCGGTCCAGGACCGGGCGCGGCAGGCGGAGGTCGCCGGCGATCGCGTCGCCGTGCTCGGCGAGCAGCCGGGGCAGCACGTCCTCGCCCTCGGGGCCCCCGACGCGTACGGCCCGCTCCCAGGTCAGGTGGTTGAGGCCGACGTGGTCGAGGTGGACCTCGGACGGGGTCACGTCGAGGAGCTTCGCGAACTTCCGCTGGAAGCCGATGGCGACGTTGCACAGGCCGACGGCCTTGTGCCCGGCCTGGAGCAGCGCGCGCGTGACGATGCCGACGGGGTTGGTGAAGTCGATGATCCAGGCGTCCGGGTTGGTGCGCCGGACCCGCTCGGCGATGTCCAGGACGACCGGGACCGTGCGCAGCGCCTTGGCGAGGCCGCCGGCGCCGGTGGTCTCCTGGCCGACGCAGCCGCACTCCAGCGGCCAGGTCTCGTCCTGCTCGCGGGCGGCCTGCCCGCCGACCCGCAGCTGGAGCAGGACGGCGTCGGCGCCCTCGACCCCGGCGTCGAGGTCGGTGGTGGTGACGACCTTCCCGTCGTGGTCCTGCTTGGCGAAGATCCGCCGGGCCAGACCGCCGACGAGCTCCAGGCGGTCGGCGGCCGGGTCGACGAGGACGAGTTCGGTGAGGGGCAGGGTGTCGCGCAGCCGCGCGAATCCGTCGATCAGTTCGGGGGTGTAGGTGGACCCGCCCCCCACGACAGCAATCTTTTTCGCCCGGGGGTTCGGGGGTTGTCCCCCGATGGATTGCAGCATTGGTGACTCAGCCCTTCACTCCGGTCAGTGTGACTCCCTCGACGAACGCCTTCTGCGCGAAGAAGAACACGAGGATCACGGGGGCCATGACCAGCACGGTCGCGGCCATGGTCAGATTCCAGTCGGTGTGGTGCGCGCCCTTGAAGGACTCCAGTCCGTAACTGAGCGTCCAGGCGGCCGGGTTCTCGGAGGCGTAGATCTGCGGCCCGAAGTAGTCGTTCCAGCAGTAGAAGAACTGGAAGAGGGCCACGGCGGCGATGCCCGGCTTCGCCATCGGGAGCACGACCCTTATCAGGGTGCGGAATTCGCCGCAGCCGTCGATCCGCGCGGCCTCGACGTACTCGTTGGGGATGGTCAGCAGGAACTGGCGCAGCAGGAAGACGGCGAAGGCGTCGCCGAACGCCATCGGGATGATCAGCGGCCACAGCGAGCCGGAGAGGTCCATCTGCTTCGCCCAGAACAGGTACATCGGGATGATCACGACCTGCGGCGGCAGCATCATCATCGAGATGACGAGCAGCAGCGACAGATGCCGGCCGCGGAAGCGGAACTTCGCGAGCGCGTACGCCACGGGGATCGAGGACACCACGACGAGGACGGTGCCGAGCCCCGCGTACAGCAGGGAGTTCTTCCACCAGGTGAGGAAGCCGTCCGTCTGCAGGACCTTGAGGTAGTTGTCCCAGTGCCAGGAGTTCGGCGTCAGGTCCCGGGTGAGCGCCTGCTCGTCGCTCATCAGGGAGGTGAGGAAGACGAAGGCGAACGGGAGGACGAAGAACAGGGCGGCGGCGACGCCGAGCGAGTGCACGGCGATCCAGTGCAGCAGCGCCTTGCGGCGGGCCCGCCTCGCGGCGGGGCTCGCCACGGTCCGGGCGGGGGCGGTTGCGGTCGTCATGTGTCAGTCACCCGAGCCGATCAGGCCGCCGCGCCTGCGCATGAGCAGGGCGGTGAAGGCCATGGAGAGTGCGAAGAGCACCAGCGCCACGACACAGGCGGCGCCGTAGTTGAACTGGCTGAAGCCGAGGCTGTAGACGAGCTGCGGCAGGGTGAGCGTGGAGTCGTCCGGGTAGCCGGGGACGAAGGTGACACCGGAGCCGCCCATCACGCCCGAGGCGACCTTGGAGGCCACGATCGGCTGCGTGTAGTACTGCATCGCGCCGATGATCCCGGTGACGACCGCGAAGAGCACGATCGGCGAGATGTTCGGCAGGGTGATGTAGCGGAAGCGCTGCCACGGGGACGCGCCGTCGAGTTCGGCGGCCTCGTACTGCTCCTTCGGTACGTCGAGCAGGGCGGCCATGAAGATGACCATGAGGTCGCCGACGCCCCACACGGCGAGGACCGTCAGGGCCGGCTTGGACCAGTCCGCGTCGTTGAACCAGGAGGGGCCGGGGATGCCGACCGCCTCCAGGAGCGAGTTGACCGGCCCGGTGCCGGGGTTGAGCAGGAAGACGAAGGCGAGCGTGGCCGCCACCGGCGGGGCCAGGTACGGCAGGTAGAAGAGGGTGCGGAAGATGCCGGCACCCGTCTTGATCCTGGTGATGAGCAGACCGATGCCGAGGCCGAAGAGTACCCGGCAGGAGACCATCACGACGGCCAGCCAGAGGGTGTTCTGCAGGGCCGGCCAGAACTGCGGGAACTCCGAGAAGACGTACGACCAGTTGTCCAGGCCCCGCCAGGTCGGCGGGTTGAGGCCGTCGTACCGCATGAAGGAGAAGTACAGGGTGGAGACCAGCGGGTAGGCGAAGAAGACGCCGAAGCCGATCAGCCAGGGCGACATGAAGGCCAGGGTGCGCAGCGCGTTGCGCCTGCGCTTGTGCCGCAGGGTGTTGCGTCCTCCGGGAGAGGAGGCGGCCGGGGCGGCCGCCTCCTTCGCGGGCAGGGTGTCCGTGCTCATGGGCGGGTGCCGGCCGTCACTTCGCCGCGGCGATGTCGCGGTCGATCTGGGCCGCGGTGTCCGCGAGGCCCTTCTTCAGGTCGGTGACCTGGCCCTTCTCGTACTGCTGCGCGAACTTCTGGAGGGTGTCCTGGTAGGCGGAGCCGTTGACCGCGCCGTCCGAGGTGGTGGAGGCGGGGTGGCGGGCGATGTCCAGGAAGGTCTTGAAGCGGTCGTCGAACTTCAGGTTCGGGGACTTCAGGGCCTCGAAGGTGGACGGGACGTTCCCGATGGCGTTCGCGAAGTTCACCACGGCCTCGGTGTCCGTGGTCATGTACTTGACCAGCTCCCAGGCCGCGTTCTGCTTCTTGCTCTGCGGGGCGATGCCCATGATCGTGCCGGAGAGGTAGCCCTTGCCGTACTCGGCGATCTCGTCGTCGGCGACGGGCAGCGGCGCGACGCCGACCTCGAAACCGACCTTGGCGTCCTTGATGAAGTTCAGCCGCCACTCGCCGTCCAGCTGCATGGCGACCTGACCGGTCTGGAAGGGGTGCTTGGCGCCCCACTCGTCACCGAAGGTGGTGCGGTACTTGTCGAGCTTCTCGAAGCCGCCGAGGGCGTCCACCAGGGACTTCTGGTACGTCATCATCTCGGCGAACGCCGGGTCCTTCGCGACCGTCGACTTCCCGTCCGCGCCGAAGTACCCGCCGTGCTTCCACTGCGACATGTAGTGGGAGACGACGGTCTCGTAGCCGAGGTAGTTCGGCATGAAGCCGACCCGCTCGTACGAGTCGCCCTTGGCCTTCGTCAGCTTCTTGGCGGCCTCGGTGAACTGGGACCAGGTCTTCGGCGGGGCCTCGGGGTCGAGGCCGGCCTTCTTGAACGCGTCCTTGTTGTAGTAGAGCCCGTACGCGTCGGAGAGCAGCGGCAGGGAGCAGCGCCTGCCCTCGAACTGGGTGTACTCCTGGAGGACCTTCGGGAAGATCTTGTCCAGGTCCAGCTTGTCCTTCTCGACGAAGGGCTTGAGGTCGGCGAGCGCGCCCGAGGCGCAGAACTTGCCGACGTTGGCCGTCGTGAACGAGGAGACGACGTCGGGGCCGTTCGACCCGCCCGCGCGCAGCGCCTGGCCCAGCTTGTCGTCGTTGATGTTGCCGACGACCTTCACCTTGATGTTCGGGTGGGCCTTCTCGAAGCGGGCGACGTTGTCCTCGATCGCCTTGACCTCGGCGGGCGCCGACCAGCCGTGCCAGAACGTGATGGTGGTCTCGGCCTTGGGGTCGTCGGTGGCCGTGTTGTTCGCGGAGCCGGTACAGGCGGAGGCGAAGAGGGCTATCGAGGCGGTGGCGGCGAGCGCGGCGGCGGTTCTGCGCGGACGTACGGGCATGGCGGGGTCTCCCTGGGGCGGGTTCGGGGGCTTGGCGACGGGTGGGGACGGTCAGCGCGAGGTGTCGAAGACCTCGTCGCGCGTGGTGGCGAGGGCGCTTTCGAGGGCCCCGCGCAGGACGGGGCTGCGGCGCACGGCGGAGAGGACGAGCCGCGGCCGGGAGGGGGCGAGGTCGGCGAGTTCGGACTGCACGCGCGCGCGGAGGGGTTCGCCGCCGGTGACGAGGGCGTCTCCGGAGAGCACGATCAGTTCGGGGTCGAGGACGGTCACGAGGGAGGCGAGTCCGACGGCGAGGCGCTCGGCGTAGCGGTCGAGCAGCTCCGCGTACCGGGGGTCCTCGGTGTGTGCCTCGGCGGCGTGCGCGAGGAGGCCGGTCACCACCGGGACGTACGGGTGGTCGGGGGTCTCGATCCCGGCCTCGCGGGCGATCCGGGGCACGGCCTGGATGCCCGCGAGCTCCTGGAAGCCGCCGGAGTTGGCCTTGGTGACCTGCCGGACGAGCGGGGTGCCGGGCACCGGCAGGAAGCCGAGCTCGCCGGCGCCGCCGGTGAAGCCGCGGTGCAGCCGCCCGCCGAGGACGAGGGCGGCGCCGAGGCCCCCCTCGTTCCACAGCACGGCGAAGTCGGAGTGGCCCCGCGCGGCGCCCAGGCGCTGTTCGGCGACGGCGACGAGGTTGACGTCGTTCTCGTACTCGAACGGCATGGGCAGGGCGGCGGCCAGCTCCTCCAGGAGGGTGGGGGAGTGCCAGCCGGGCAGGTGGGAGGCGTACCGCAGGCGCCCGGTGGCCGGGTCGAAGGCGCCGGGGGTGCCGATGACCAGGCGCCGTACGTCCTCACGGGTGATCCCGGCCGCCTTGACGGCCCCGTCGAGGGCGTCGGTGACCTGGCGGACGACGCCGGAGGCGGAGCGGCCGGGGGTGCGGAGCTCGAACTCCCCGATGATCTCGCCCGTGATGTCGGCGACGGCGGCGTGGATGCGGTGCTGGTCGACGTCGAGTCCGGCGGCGTACGCGGCCCGGGCGTTGACCGCGTACAGCTGGGCGTTGGGTCCGGGCAGGCCTTCGGTGGTGCCGGTGGCGACGACGAGCCCGGCCGCTTCGAGGCGGGCGAGCAGCTGGGAGGCGGTCGGCTTGGACAGGCCGGTGAGCTTGCCGATCCGGGTCCGCGAGAGCGGGCCGTGCTCCAGGAGCAGGTCCAGGGCGGCGCGGTCGTTCATGGCCCGCAGGACACGCGGGGTGCCGGGGGTTCCCGGAGTCGTACCGACCATGGGACTCGCACCTGCCCTCGTACGGTGGCTGCAGTACCGAGCGGCACTGTTAGGAAAGTTTCCTATTGGGTTGGGAGGAAGGTAAGGCGGCCGTCACGGGGGCGTCAATACCCGGGAACGCGACACGCCCCCGAAGGCAACCAAAGAGTTACCTGCGGGGGCGTGCGGACGGGCAGAGCTACTTGGAGAGGTCCGGCTTCGGCAGCGGGGTCGTCGCCGCCGACTGCGGCGAGGTCGTCGAGGCGAACGCCGACGGGGCCGCCATGCCGGCCGTCGGGTCGGCCGCCGACTCCTCCGCCTGCGGCGGAACCCCGCCCACGATCCGGATCCCGGCCTGGTCCAGACCCCGCTTGATGCGCCAGCGCAGCTCGCGCTCCACGCCCAGCTTCTTGCCCGGCATCGTCTTCACCGAGACCCGGACCGTCATCGAGTCCAGCAGCACCTCGCTCAGACCGAGCACCTCCACCGGCCCCCAGAGGCGCTCGTTCCAGGGCTCCTCCTTCGCCATGGCGTCGCCCGCCTCGGCGATCACGGCCCGCACCTTCTCCAGGTCCTCCGTCGGCCGGACGGTGACGTCCACCCCGGCCGTCGCCCAGCCCTGGCTGAGGTTCCCTATCCGCTTGATCTCGCCGTTGCGCACGTACCAGATCTCGCCGTCCACCCCGCGCAGCTTGGTCACCCGCAGGCCCACCTCGACGACCTCGCCGGAGGCCACGCCCGCGTCGACCGTGTCACCCACGCCGTACTGGTCCTCCAGGATCATGAAGACCCCGGAGAGGAAGTCCGTCACCAGGTTCCGCGCGCCGAAACCGATCGCCACACCGGCCACACCGGCGGAGGCGAGCAGCGGAGCCAGGTCGATCTTGAAGGCGCCGAGGATCATCAGCGCGGCCGTGCCCAGGATCAGGAAGGACGCCACCGAGCGGAGCACCGACCCGATCGCCTCCGAGCGCTGCCGCCGCCGCTCGGTGTTCACCAGGAGACCGCCGAGCGTCGTCCCCTCCACCGCCTGCGCCGAGCGGTTCATCCGCTCGATCAGCTTCGTCAGGGCCCGCCGCACGGCCATCCGGAGCAGCAGCGCGACGACCAGGATCAGCAGGATCCGCAGCCCGGTGTTGAGCCAGGTGGACCAGTTCTCCTCCACCCAGCTCGCCGCGTTCGTGGCCTTCTCCGCGGCCTCGTCCAGAGTCACCGGCATCGGTTCGGGTTCGGTGGCAGCCGCAAGGGCGGACCAGGACACGGGACAACCTCCAGGCATCGCGTACGCAGACCATCCACACTAACGGGGCGTCGGACATGCTCCCGCAGCCCTGTTCGAGGGAGAGACGGACCTCACCTGGGCACATACCGGGGAGAGATGCCGATGTGGTCGAGAACACCCCGGGGCCGTCACCCCGATCCCGATACGTGGTGGCGCCGCGACCAGGCATAAGGAGAGACTGAGAGCAGTTCGTCCCGGCGCGAGCCACGCGCCGCCGGCGTCATAGGAGGCATCCGTGCCGCATGTCCTGGTCCTCAACGCGTCGTACGAGCCGCTCGGCGTCGTACCGCTCCGCCGCGCACTCGTCCTCGTACTGGAGAACAAGGCTCTCTGCCTCGAGGAGTCCGGCGCCTTCCTGCACAGCGAGACCCAAGTCCTCCCCGCTCCCAGTGTGGTGCGACTGAAGCGCTTCGTGCGGGTCCCCTACCGGGGGCCCGTTCCCTTGACCCGCAGAGCGCTCTTCGCGCGCGACGGCGGGCGCTGCGCGTACTGCGGGGCCGTCGCGACCAGCGTCGACCACGTCATCCCGCGCAGCCGAGGGGGCACCCACGCCTGGGAGAACGTGGTGGCGGCCTGCCGCCGCTGCAACCACGTCAAGGCCGACCGGCACCTGCGCGAGCTGGGCTGGCGGCTGCGGCACCAACCCGCCCCGCCGACCGGCCTGGCCTGGCGGATCATCGGGACCGGACATCGGGACCCCCGCTGGCTGCCGTACTTGGAGCCGTACGGCGCCGAGGACGCCATGGCCCGGATCGACTCCGTCGCAGACACCCCCGTGAGGGCGCTGACGACGGGTTGAGCCGGGCCTTTCGCGTACGCGGAGGCTTCCGGCACGGAGCGGTTCAGCCCTGGGGCCTGTCTGACGATTCCCGTCGGATCAGGCCCTAGGGGGCGGGCCGCTCCGTCGGCGTGCCCTCGGGGGCCTCCACCGGATCCTGCGCCACCGCATAGGTCTCCACCGACCAGAGCGAGTAGCCGAAGCGGGTCGCCCGCGTCTCCCCCTGGACCCGCAGGAAACGGGTGTCCGCCGCGTCCATGCGGACCGACTCCCGGCCGCCCCTGCCGTCCGCGACGGTCGCCGCCGTCCGCCAGACCCGCCCGTCGGCGGAGACCTGCACCCGGTAACGGGAGGCGTACGCGTCCTGCCAGTGCAGCACCACCTGCCCTATCCGGGCCGGCTCGGACAGCTCCATCTGCCACCAGGCGCCGTCCTCCGCCGGGGAGGACCAGCGGGTCGCCGGATCGCCGTCCACCGCCGAGGCGGCCGGGAAGTCCGGCGTCTCGTCGCCCGAGGAGGAGGCCGTCGCCGCCCGCGCCAGGTCCGGGCCCGCCGTCCGGGGGAAGGCCCGCACCGTCAGGACCCGCTCCTCGCCCGCGAAGGACACCGGCACCCGGTACGAACCGGCCGGCACGCCCGCCGCCACCGACACCTCGAGGGGGACGCGGGTGCGCGCACCGCGCTCCACCACGGCCTGCTCCGGCAGCCGCACCGCGATGCCCTTCGGGGCCTTCGCCGTCAGCGTCCCGCGCACCTCGCCCGCGCGCCGGCCCGTCAACTCCACGTCCATCCGCTGCGCCGGGCCGCCGATCTCCGCGTCCGTCTCGGTCCGGGCGAGGGCGAGACCGGCGCGCGGCCCGTCCGCGAACCACGGCACGAGCGAACGCACCTCGGGCGCCGGACCGTCGCCGCTCCACACGACCCGCAGCGCCTCGGCCCGCAGCCCCTTCAGCTCGGTCTGCGTCCACCCGGACGCCGACAGCGGGCCGAGCGGCCGCCAGCCCTCGCCGGGGACGTACGCCTCCACGCGCGCGCGGGGGTCCTGCGCGCCCGGCTCGGCGAGCACCGTCAGCGCCTCCACGGACCGCGCCCGGTCGAGCCGCACGGTGTACGAGCCGGGGGCACGGTCCGCCCGCGCCGCGGGGGTCCGGTCGGCGCCCGTCCAGGCCGCCGACTCCGTCACCGCGCGCGTGAGGAACGGATCGAGGACCCCCGAGCCGACCGTCACCCGGCTCGCCTTCAGGGTCTGCCGCTGCCGTTCCAGGTCCAGCTGCGCCCGCCAGGCCGCCGCGCCGTCGCCGCGCGCCTGGGCGAGCAGCATGTCGACCGCCGTCTCGCCCGCCCGCCCGTACCGGGAGAGCTGGTCGAGCCAGGGCCCCGTCTCGTCGTCGAAGGCGCCGTCGGCGGTGGCCGTGAGCCGCTCGGGGGCGTGGCGCATCACGGTGAACGCGGCCCGCAGCTCGCGCGCCGCCTTCTCCCGCGCCGCCGTTCCCGCCGTGCCGGTGCGCGTGCGGGACGACCAGAACGCCGTCAGGAGCGGCTTCAGATAGGCCGATTCGGCCGCCGGGTCCAGGATCGACGAGGAGCCGTTCCCGGCGAGCGCGCGCAGCGCCTCGCGGGCGGCGGGGTCCGGGCCCGCGAGGTCGTCCACGGCCGCCCGCCAGGACTCGCGGGGCCGGTAGCCCCTCGGGTTCCAGGCGTAGTCGGCGGTGGTGAAGAGCGGGACGCGGGAGGCCGCGGGCTGCTCCATGGCGTGCGCGAGGAAGGCGGCGGAACCGGCGGCCACGGCCGGCTCCCGGCCGGTGGCGGGGCCGAGGAACAGCCGGTCCTGCGCGTAGTCGTTGACCGGGTAGTTGTCCATGGTGACCAGCGGGTGGCCGCCCAGCGCCCTGCGCGTCCCCGCCAGTTCGCCGCCGGTGATCGTGCGCGGCACGACGCCGACGCCCGTCCACGCCACCCGCACGTCCGTGTCGAGCTCCGCGGCGAGCTTCGTGCGGTACGCGGTCGCGCCGTCCTGGTAGTACTCCGTCGGCATCACCGTCAGCGGCTCGGCGTCCGGGTGCCGCTCGGCGAGGTGCTCGGCGACGGCGTTCGCCACGCGCGCGTGGGCGGTGGCCGCGGCCTCCGGTCCGCGCCCGAAGGTGTCGGCGTCCTTCTCGCAGTGCCACTCGTCGTAGGACGAGTCCTGGAACTGCAGCTGGAAGGAGCGCACCCCCAGCTCCCACATCGCGTCCAGCTTCCGCGTCAGCGCCGTCACGTCGCCGGCCGAGGCCAGGCACATGGACTGGGCGGGCGCCACGGCCCAGCCGAGCGTCACATGGTTGGCGCGGGCCCGCGCGGCGAGCGCCCGGAACTCGCCCTGCTGCGCGGCCGGGTAGGGCTCGCGCCACTGCGCCTGGCGGTACGGGTCGTCCCCGGGCGCGTACAGATAGCGGTTCTGCTTGGTCCGGCCCAGGAAGTCCAGCTGGGCGAGCCGCTGCTCCAGAGTCCAGGGGCGGCCGTAGAACCCCTCGGTGATGCCGCGCTCGGCCGTGCCGGGCCAGTCACGGACGACGACGCCGGGGATCTCCCGGCCGGCGCCGAGGAGCTGACGCAGCGTCTGGACCGCGTGGAACAGGCCGTCCTCGCCGACCCCGTCCAGGACGACGGTGTCCCGCCCCTGGAAGCGGCCCGTCGCGAGCCGGTAGCCGCCGCGCGGCAGATCGAGGCGCTCGGGGACGCGCAGGGCGGTCAGCGCCGCCTCCGCGCCGGAGCCGTCGCCGCCGGAGGGCCCCGCGACCCGCAGGACCGGGCCCCGACCCGGCAGGCCGGTGCGGACCGTCCGTACCCCGGCGGCCCGCAGCAGCTCGCGCAGGGCGGCGAGGGCGTACGGATCGGCGTCGGCGTCCGCGAGCAGGGTCACCTCGTCCCCGAGGCGCACGGCGGACCCGGTGGCGGCCAGCGACTGGGGCCGGGGCCAGACGGCGGGCACGCGCGCGGTGGAGGCCTTCGCGGTGTCCGTCGAAGGCGTGGCGGGGGCCGTGGGGGAGGGGGAGAGCGGGGTCGCCGGTGTGGCGGGAGCCGTCGGGATCGCGGGGGCCGCCGGGGTCGCCGGAGCCTTCGGGGTCGCCTGTGCCGAGCCCGGCACCGCGCCGCCGAGGAGGCCGCCGATGACGGCGGCGGCGACGGCCGTCGCGGTGCGCTTCCTGCGCCCGAGGTGCACGCGGGTCTCCCTTCGGCGGGCTGAGGGCCTGTCTTTCGGATCATGCCGGGCTCGCGGGGCCTGGCACGCACGCTCGCCGCGTTGTCGTCGGTCGCCAACGCTCCGCGTTGACTCCCTCCTCCGCCTTGCGATCGCACGCACCAGGCCCCGCTCCCTGATCCGGCCTGATCCGAAAGACAGGCCCTCCGCGGCTCTGCCGGTTGGTCACGAGTGGGTCACGAGCCCACCACCCGTCGCACTGGGGTGTCAATGCGCGTGGCCGATGTGTCGGCTTTGCCCGGCGAGCCGTCGGCGAGGTGACGTCACTTCGCCACGATCCGCCGGTAAAACGAGGTGCGCTGGGTAGGGCTCTGTCGTTGCCCAGGTCCACCTGTCGAGACGAATCGGGAGACCCCCGTGACCACGACCGCCCGCCACCTCGGACGGATACGGATTCCACAGCAGTCGGCGCCGGCCGGCGAACCGCTGACCAGCGAGCCGCCCCTGCCCGACGCGTCACCCCTCACCAGCGAGCCGCCGCTGGCCGCGGCGGCCCCCCTGACCAGCGAACCCACCGCCCCCGGCAGCGCGGGCGGCCCGGAGTCCCCCGGAGTGTGAAGTGACCCTGGCCCGTCTCGCCGCCCGTCACGGCGTCGCCACCGCCCACAGCCCCTCGGAAGGCGTCACCGTGCCCGTGCCGGACGCCACCGTGGTGGCCGTCCTCGCCGCCCTGGGGGTCGACGCGGCCACCCCGGAGGCGGTCGCCGCCGCCCTCGACGCGGCCGAACGGGCCGACCGGGAGCGCCTGCTGCCCCCGACCCTGGTCCACCACCACGGCGACGAACCGGCCCGCCCGCCGGAGGGCCTCCCGCCCGGCACCCGCCTGCGGGTCACCACCGAGGACGGCGCCGTCGTCACCGGCCGGGACTGGTCCGGGCTTCCGCTCGGCGTCCACACGGTCGAGGCGCACGCCCCCGACGGGCGCGCGGCCACCGGCACCCTGATCGTGAGCCCCGCGCGCGTGCCCGGCCCCGGGCGGCGCGCCCACGGACTCCTCGTCCAGCTGTACTCGCTGCTCTCCACCCGCTCCTGGGGCATGGGCGACCTCGGCGACCTGCGGGAACTCGCCGCCTGGGCCGGCCGCACGCACGGCGCCGGGTTCGTCCAGGTCAACCCGCTCCACGCGGGCGTGCCCGGGGCGCCCAGCGACCCCTCCCCGTACCGCCCGTCCTCACGCCGCTTCCCGGACCCCGTCCATCTGCGGATCGAGGAGATCCCCGAGTACGCCCTGGTGGGCCCCGAGCGCCGCGAGGAGCTCGACCGGATCCTCGCCGACGCCGCCGAACTGCGCGAACGGGTCCTCGGCAAGGGCGCCCTGATCGACCGGGACGCCGTCTGGGAGCTCAAGCGGCGGGCCCTGGAGCTGGTGCTCGGCTCGGTGGAGCCCGGACCGGGCCGCCGCGCCGACTTCCACGACTTCCTCGCCGAGCGGGGCCGGGCCCTGGAGGACCACGCCACCTACCAGGCCCTCGCCGAGCGCCACGGCCACCACTGGCGGAGCTGGCCCGAGGAGCTGCGCACCCCGCGCGCGGCGGAGACCGCCGTGCGCGCAGATCCCGCCCTGGCCGCCCGGGTCGACTTCCACTGCCGGCTCGCCTGGCTGACGGACCGGCAGCTCGCCGGCGCCGCCGCGGCCGCCCGCGAGGCCGGCATGGAGATCGGGATCGTCCACGACCTGGCGGTGGGCGTCCACCCCGAGGGCTCGGACACCTGGGCCCAGCAGGAGGCCTTCGCGGCCGGCATGTCGGTCGGCGCCCCGCCCGACGCCTTCAACTCCCGGGGCCAGGACTGGGGTCTGCCGCCCTGGCGGCCCGACGCCCTCGCCGCCGCCGGCTACGCCCCGTACCGCGGACTCCTGCGCGAACTCCTCCGCCACGCGGGCGCGCTGCGCATCGACCATGTGATGGGCCTGTTCCGGCTGTGGTGGGTGCCGGAGGGCCGCGAGCCCACCGAGGGCACGTACGTCCGGTACGACGCCGAGGCGATGCTCGCGGTCCTCGTCCTGGAGGCCCACCGCGCGGGTGCTCTCGTCATCGGCGAGGACCTCGGCACGGTCGAGCCGGGCGTACGGGAGGAGCTGGCCCGGCGCGGGGTGTTCGGCACCTCCGTGCTCTGGTTCGAGCGGGACTGGTCGGGCACCGGCCGCCCGCTGCCGGCGGGGGAGTGGCGCGCGGAGTGCGTCGCCACCGCCACCACCCACGACCTGCCCTCCACCGCCGCCCGGCTCTCCGGCGAGCACGTCGGCCTGCGGCACCGGCTCGGGCTGCTCGCCGGCGACCTGGAGCGCGAGCGGGCGGCGGACGCGGCGGCGACCGCCGAATGGCTGGACGTGTTCGAGCGGACGGGGCTGCTCCCGGAGGGGCCCGGCGACGAGGAGGCCGAGATCAGGGCCGTCCACCGGTTCCTGCTCGCCACCCCGGCCCGGATGGTGGGCGTGTGGCTGCCGGACACGGTGGGGGACCG
The DNA here is from genome assembly GCF_056435185.1 of Streptomyces sp. NPDC044003. Classification (NCBI taxonomy): domain Bacteria; kingdom Bacillati; phylum Actinomycetota; class Actinomycetes; order Kitasatosporales; family Streptomycetaceae; genus Streptomyces; species Streptomyces sp. NPDC044003. The sequence continues at coordinate 351,618 of NZ_JBWKFA010000002.1, forward strand.
CAGACCGCAGAACCTGCCGGGCACCTGGGACGAGTACCCGAACTGGCGGCTGCCGCTCGCGGGTCCTGACGGCCGGCCGCTCACCCTGGAGGAGCTCGCCACCTCGCCCCGGGCGCACGCCCTGCTGCGCGAGCTGCACGCCCGTACGGAAGGGGGGAACGCCCGTACGGCACCCCCGGGCGCGCGGCCCGTTTAGGTGTTCGCTACTTTGGGGCTGTGGACAAGAAGAACGCTCTGCGCGCCGGCTCGCTCGCGGCCGGTACGACGCTGATGATGCTGCTCATGTCGTCACCCGCGCTCGCGAACACCCGCGACGACGGCGACGACCCGGCCCCCAAGCTGAGTGTCGTCGAGACCCTCGGCCTGTACGTGGCGGCGCCGCTGGTGCTGTTCCTGGTGATCGCCGGCCTGGTGATGGTGCTCGACAAGTCCAAGAAGGCGTAACCGCCTCAGAGGTCTTCACCGAGGGCGCCGCACGGTACGAGGTACCGCGCGGCGCCCTCGCGTGCGTCGAGGGCCCGGCCGCCCCCTAGACCGTGGTCGCGAGCAGCTTCCTGAGCAGCCCGGCCAGCTGGTCCGCCTCCTCCGCGGTGAGCGCGGAGTGCAGGGCGGCCCGCTGCTCCCCGAGACCGGCCCCGACGGCCTGGTCCACCAGTTCCTTGCCGCGCTCGCTGAGGGTGACCCGCAGGCCGCGCCGGTCGTGCGGGTCGGGGCTGCGGGTGAGCAGCCCGGCCTTCTCCAGCTTGTCCAGCCGGCCGGTCATGCCGCCGGTGGTGATCATCAGCGTGGCGGTCAGCTCGCGCGGCGAGAGCGTGTACGGCGCTCCGGACCTGCGCAGCGTCGCGAGCACGTCGAACTCCCCGAGCGCCATGCCGTAGGGCGCGTACGCCTTGTCCACCTTGCCCCGCATGGCGTTGGCCAGCCGGTAGATGCGGCCGAAGACGGCCATCGGCACCGTGTCCAGGTCGGGGCGGACGGCCGCCCACTGGTCGGTGATGGCGTCGACGGCGTCGTGGGCGGGGCCGGGGTTCTTCGTCTCCATGGCGCCAGTCTCCTCTTCCTCATGACTCGATCGCAAGAAAGCCTCTTGCGAGTAAGTAACTTAGTGGTAAGTTAATTACCGCCAAGCCAATCCGGGGCTCTCCAAGGGAGTCCGGGAACTCACCGCAGGGGGAACCGTCATGTCCCGCAAGGCCGCCGTCGTCGCACTGACCGCCCTCGCCCCGATCTCCTGGGGCTCCACCTACTTCGTCACCACCGAGTTCCTGCCGCCCGACCGGCCGCTCCTCACCGGCCTCCTGCGGGCCCTGCCCGCCGGCCTCCTGCTCCTCGCGATCACCCGCAAGCTCCCGCAGGGCGCCTGGTGGTGGAAGTCCGCGGTCCTCGGAGCGCTCAACATCGGCGCCTTCTTCCCGCTGCTCTTCCTCGCCGCCTACCGGCTGCCCGGCGGAGTCGCCGCGGTCGTCGGCTCCGTCGGCCCGCTCTTCGTTGTTGGCCTCGCCGCCCTCTTCCTCGGCGAGAAGCCCACGGTGAAGACCCTGCTCACCGCCGTCGCCGCCGCCTTCGGCGTCAGCCTCGTGGTCCTCAAGGCCGGAGCCGCGTTCGACCTGATCGGCGTGGGCGCCGGACTGCTCTCCTCGCTCTCGATGTCCGCCGGCATCGTCTTCACCAAGCGCTGGGGCCGCCCCGAGGGTGTCGGCGCCCTCGCGCTCACCGGCTGGCAGCTCACCGCGGGCGGTCTGGTCATCGCGCCCATCGCCTTCCTGGTCGAGGGCGCCCCGCCGGCCCTGACCGGCGCCAACCTGGCCGGCTACGCCTACCTCGCCTTCGGCAACACCGCCGTCTCGTACTTCCTCTGGTTCCGCGGCATCGAGCGGCTGAGCGCCTCCTCGGCCACCCTCCTCGGCCCGCTCTCGCCGATCACCGCCGCCGTCATCGGCTGGGTGGCGCTCGGTCAGGCCCTCGGCCCGGTGCAGGTGCTCGGCATGCTGATCGCCTTCGGCGCCACCCTGGCCGGCCAGCTGAGCCCCCGTACCAAGAAGGCCGCGAAGACCCCCGAGGTCGCTGAGGTCGAATCATTCAGTGCAACTGAAAAGAACGGTCAGGAAGTTTCGATGGACCTGGAGGTTTCGGGGGTGCGACGGTAAGGCGCATGAGCCTGAGCCTGAGCACCGCACGCAACCCGACCGCCACCACCGACACCGCCACCACCGAGAGGCCGACGCCCGCCAAGGGCGCCGGCCTCGGCGTGCTTCTCGCCCTCCTCGCCACCGTCGTCTGGTCCGGCAGCTTCGTCGTCGCCCGCGCCCTCCACGACACCGTCCCCCCGGTGCAGGCCGCCTTCTGGCGCTGGATCGTCGCCCTCGTCGCCGTCGCCCCGCTCGCCGCCCGCGAGACCTGGCGGCAGCGGCACCTGATCCGCCGCCACCTCCGCTTCCTCGCCCTCGCCTCACTGCTCGGCATCACCGTCTACAACACCCTGGTCAACCAGGCCGGCACCGCCACCTCCGCCGGCAACATGGGCATGATCATGGCCGCCTCCCCGGTCCTCATGGCCGTCTTCGCCCGGCTCGGCGGCAACCGCCTCGGCCCGCGCCGCACCACCGGCATGCTCATCGCCTGCGCCGGCGTCCTCCTCCTCGTCAGCAAGGGCTCGCTCACCCCGGACTTCGCCACCGGCGACCTCTGGGTCATGGCCGCCGCCGTCTGCTTCGCCTCCTACAGCGCCCTGCTCAAGCGCCGCCCCGCCGAACTCGGCGGCCTCGCCTTCCTCTTCACCACCTTCGCCCTCGGCGCCCTCATGCTCCTCCCGGCGTACGGGATCAGCCTCGCCGTCCAGGGCGGCTTCGAGCCCGGCACCGGCACCGTCGGCCCCCTCGTCTACGTCGGCGTGCTCTCCTCCGCCGTCGCCTTCTTCGCCTGGAACAAGGCCGTCACCCTGATCGGCGCCGCCCGCTCCGGGATCGTCTACTACCTCCAGCCCGTCTGCGTCGCCCTCCTCTCGTACGCCCTCCTCGGCGAGGAGCCCGGCGTGCTCGGGGTCGCGTGCATGGTGCTCATCCTGGGAGGGGTGGCGCTGGCGTCGCGGACCGCCTCCGGCGCCAGAGAGTGACGCAGCACCAGAGTTCGACGACCCCGGCGAGAGTGAGCGCCACCGTGCCGACGCCGAGCGAGACCGTGATGTCCACGGCCAGCGCGGTCTCACCGGTACTGAGGATGACGACGCCCGAGTCCTCGTGGTAGACGCCGAGCACGCTGTAGACGTACCCCGTCGCCGCCATGGTCGCCGCCGTCACGCAGCCCAGCCAGACGAGGGCCGGCAGCCGGAACGGGAGCACGGAGCCGCGCTGGGCGAGCACCGCGAGCGTGCCGGTCGTGGCGAGGCCCGCCCAGAGCGCGATCACGACGAGCCAGGTGAGCCCCTTCACGTCGGTGTGCGCGAAGTACGTGGTGTACGGGCCGCCGTTCGCCGTCACCAATGGCGTGACGAGCGCGAGCAGGTTGAGGGCGAACGCGGACCACAGGAGAGCGACTCCCAGCCGTCCGGCCATCTGCCGCCGCCGGCCGGCCTCGGCCTTCGGCGGGGCCTGCGGCTCGGCCTTCCTCCGCTCCGGCCCCGTGGGCTCAGGTTTCCTCGGCTCCTTCGGCTCCTGCGGTTCCTTCGACTCCTCCGACTCCTTCGCCGCCGGTGCGGGCGGGGGCGCGGGCGTGGGTGCGGGCGGCGGTTCCGGAGCCGCCACCGAGGCCTCCCGCACCGGCGTTCGGGCCCACCGTTTCCGGCGGCGGTCCGGAACCGCGTCGACGCCCACGTGGACGGGGAGTTCGCCCGTCGCCGTGCGCAGGAGCACATCGCCCTCGTAGTGCCCCGGTTCGGCCACGTCCACGCTCACCTGGACCCCGTCCGGGAGGCACGTCGCCCGCAGCCAGGGCGCCCCCGCGTCCGCCTCCACGGTGGCGCGGACGATCGGCGGGCCGTCCAGGGTGAGCAGGGTCCGGGGGCCGGGCGTGCCGGCGGTGACCGTACCCAGGTCGAGGGAGTCCGGCGCGACGCTGGGGAGCGCCGTGCGCAGGGCGCGTTCGGCGCCCGCGGAGACCCGGCGGCTGTCGTCGCGGGCCAGTTCGGCGAGGGCCGCGCGGGCTGACAGGGCGAGCCCCACGTCGTCGCCGCACAACAGGGCGCCGAGGTCCTCCACCGCCCACAGCCGTTCCTCGCGGCCCTTCGCGTGCACCGCGCTGTCCAGCCGGGCGGGCAGCGCGACGGCGGCCGGGGCCCTGCGCCGGGTACGGGCGATGGTGACGTCGCCGCCGTGGGCGCCGAACAGCCACAGCTGCGGTGTCTGGTGCGGCGTCAGCTCGGACAGCCGGTCCGAGACGTAGTCGGCCAGCTCGGACATGCCGACCTCGCCGTCGCAGTCCCGGTCGGCGTCGCCCGAGCGCAGGCCCTCCACCAGCGAGCCGGTGAACAGGGACGGCCTGCGGCCCTCGGTCAGACCCGCTCCGGCCACCGGGCGGTCCTCCTCGAAGGCGTACTCGACGGCGCTCGACGCGGTGAACACGGCGCGGCCCCGCCGTCCGCCCGTGCGCTCCAGGTCCTGGAAGCTCTCCTGCACATGGGCGTCCGTGCCGGCGCGGGCGAACATGCCGCGCTCGAAGGCGCCCGCGTAACAGCAGTCGAGCAGGACGACCGCCCGCTGGGCGCGGCTCGTCAGCATCAGGCCGCTCACGTACTCGGCCGGCACCGCGGTGGAGGCGAGCCGGCTGCGCCGCGTGTCGGTGGTCGCGAGGAACAGCTTGCCGGCCGCGTTCTTCACCCCGTGGCACGAGAAGTGCAGCAGCAGCGTGTGGTGCGGCGAGCGGTCCGCGAAGAAGTCCTCGACCTTCAGGCGCAGCCGCTGGGAGTCCGGGTCGGTGAGCACCTCCACCTCGAAGCCGCCGATGTCCGGGTCGCCGAGGACCTCCGCCAGCGCCTCCGCGTCGTCGGTCGGCGCCCGCAGCGCGCCGAGCCCGGGATCGTCGTACGCGCTGGTCACCACGATGAGCGCCTGCCGCGCCCGGTCAGCCGCCATCGTCCGCCCCCCTCTGCCCGGCGGGGGTGAGGGAGTCGAGCCAGAGGGCCGCCATGCGGCGCTGGTCCTCGGGGGAGCCGCCGCGGAGCACGAGCTGCTCGCCGCCGAACCGCATCGTCACCTCGGGCGCCGGGCCGGGGACCGCCGCGTGCCCGCGCCACTTCTCGACGACGGTGACGATCTGGTGGAGCAACGTGGGGACGGCCGTGAGCGTCACGAGCAGGGCGTTGACCTGTTCCAGCGCGCTCGACCGGCTGCCCGGGGGAGCGGGTCCCGCGGCGGGCCGTCCGACGTCCTCCACGTCCAGCTGGAGGAGGTCCTCCCGCAGACCGTCCAGGTCCCGGAGCAGTGACTCGACGTCCCCGTCGGCCCGCTCCACGTCCCGGACTTCGATGCGCAGCTGATCGACCACGGCTCTTCGCCTCCCTCTCAGTCTGGCACCGCCCGGTAGGTTGCGCCCCATGACCGAGTGGGACATCAAGAAGCTGCAGATCCTCCGCACCCTCCGCGACCGCGGCACCGTCACCGCGACCGCGGAGGCGCTGCTCATGACCCCCTCGGCCGTGTCCCAGCAGCTCACCAACCTCGCGAAACAGCTCGGCGTGCGGCTTCTGGAGGCCCAGGGGCGCCGGGTCCGCCTCACCGACGCCGCCCATCTCGTCCTGCGCCACGCGGAGGCGGTCTTCGCCCAGCTGGAGCGTGCCGACGCCGAACTCGACGGGTATCTGCGGGGCGAGGCCGGCCAGGTGCGGGTCGCGGCCTTCTCGACGTCCGTGCCCGCGCTCCTCGTGCCCGCCGTACGGCAGTTGCGGGCCGCCCACCCCGGGCTCGACGTCCGGATCCGGGAGGCGGAGGCGGCGGAGGCGTACGAGCTGCTCACGGCCGGCGAGGTCGACCTCGCCCTCTCGCTCGCCGCCCACGCGCCGTCCGCGCGCGACCCCAAGTACAGCAGGGTGCCGCTGCTCGCCGACCCGCTCGACGTCGCCCTGCCCGCCGGCCACCGGCTCGCCGGGGCGCCCGGCCTGCGCCTCGCCGACCTCGCCGCCGAGCCCTGGATCTTCGGCGGCTCGGGACCCTGGTCCGAGATCACCACCGCCGCCTGCGAGGCCGCCGGCTTCGTGCCCGAGCAGGCCCACAGCGCCTCCGGCTGGACCGCGATCCTCGCCATGGTCGAGGCCGGTCTCGGGATCGCGCTGGTCCCCCGGATGGCCTCGGCGGACCGCCGGGGCGGCACCGGGGTCGTCATGCGGGTCCTCTCCGCCGACCCGCCGCGCCGCCATGTCGTCGCGGCGGTACGGAGCGGGGCGGAGGAGGGCCCGGCCGTGGCCCGGGTGCTCGCCGCGCTCCGGCAGGCGGCGGCGGCCCGCGAGACCGTTCAGCAGGGCTGACCACGCAATCGTTCAGTAAAGCTGAACAGCATCGTCGAAAACATTCGATGGACCGGGGTGCTCGGGCGGAGAGAAGCTCATCCCATGAGCAGCCTCGACGCGAACCAGGACCCGCACGCCAACGACGCCGCCCCCTACGCCGGCGGTGACCCCTACGCCGACTACCGCACCGGTGACTTCCCCTTCACCGAGCTCGTCGACCTCGCCGACCGCCGCCTCGGCGCCGGCGTCGTCGCCGCCAACGACGAGTTCTTCGCGGAGCGGGAGAACCTCCTGGTCCGCGAGCGCGCCGTCTTCGACCCGGAGCACTTCGGCCACAAGGGCAAGATCATGGACGGCTGGGAGACCCGCCGCCGCCGCGGCGCCGACGCCGAGAACGTCTTCCCCGCCCCCGAGGACCACGACTGGGCGATCGTCCGCCTCGGCGCCCCCGGCGTGATCCGCGGCATCATCGTCGACACCGCCCACTTCCGCGGCAACTACCCGCAGAAGGTCAGCATCCAGGCCACCGCCGTCGAAGGCTCGCCCAGCCCCGCCGAGCTGCTCGAAGCCAAGTGGGAGGAGCTCGTCCCGCCGACCCCGGTCCGCGGCCACGCCGCCAACGGCTTCGAGATCACTGCCGAGCGCCGCTTCACCCACGTACGGCTCTGCCAGCACCCCGACGGCGGCGTCGCCCGGCTCCGGGTCCACGGCGAGGTCGTGCCCGACCCCGAGTGGCTGGAGCTCCTCGGCACCCTCGACCTGATCGCCGTGCTCAACGGCGGCTCGTACGAGGACGCCTCGGACAAGTTCTACTCCTCGCCGACGCAGATCATCCTGCCCGGCACCTCCCGCAAGATGGACGACGGCTGGGAGAACCGCCGCCGCCGGGTCCGCGACACCAACGACTGGGTCCGCTTCCGGCTCGTCGCCCAGGGCGCCGTCCGCGCCGTCGAGATCGACACCGCTTACCTCAAGGGCAACTCGGCCGGCTGGATCGCGCTCCAGGGCCGCAACGGCGACAGCGGCGAATGGTTCGAGATCATCCCGCGCACCCGTCTCCAGCCCGACACCCTGCACCGCTTCAAGCTCCCCGCGCAGGCCGTCGTCACCCACGTCCGGCTCGACGCCTTCCCCGACGGCGGCGTCGCCCGCATGCGGCTCCACGGCACGCTGACGGAGCAGGGCGCGGCCGACCTGCGCGCCCGGTACGCCCGCCTCGGCGGCTAGGCGAAACGCTTCCGCCCGGCGGCGCGGCCGCGCGCCGACGCCCGCCCGCCGGGCGGACTCCAGAACACGGAAAAGGGGCGCCCCCACGGGGGAGGGCGCCCCTTTTCCGTACTGCGGGACTACTTCGACGAAGCCGCCGCGTCCGCCGCCTGCGCCTTCAGCGCACGCTCCACGCCCGCACGGGACTCCGTGACCATGCGCCGCAGCGCCGGGACCGGGTGGTGCTCGGCGATCCACGCGTCCGTCGCGTCCAGCGTCTCCTGCGAGACCTGGTATGTCGGGTACAGACCGACCACGATCTGCTGGACGATCTCGTGGCTGCGGGTCTCCGAGATGCCCTTGATCGACGCGAAGTACTTCGCGGTGTACGGGGCGAGCAGCTCGCGCTGGTCGGACTGGACGAAGCCGCCGATGACGGCCGCCTGCACGGCGTTCGTCAGCTTGTCGTCCTCGACGACCGAGGCCCAGGCCTCCGCCTTCGCCGGCTCCGTCGGACGCGCCGCGCGCGCCGTGGCCGCGTGCCGCTCGCCCGCCGCCGTGCGGTCGCGCTCCAGCTCGGCGGCGATCTCCGCCTCCTCGATGCGGCCGGTGGCCGCGAGGCGCTGCACGAACGCCCAGCGCAGCTCGGTGTCGACGGCCAGGCCCTCGACGACCTCGGAGCCGTCGAGCAGCGCGGCGAGCACGTCGAGCTCGGCGTCCTCGCGGGCGGTCGCCGCGAAGGCCCGCGCCCACGCCAGCTGGTGGTCGCTGCCGCCCTCGGCCGCGCGCAGCTGCTCCTGGGTGAAGGCCCCCCAGCGCGCCAGGCCCGTCGCGCGCCACTCCGGCGCCGCGTACAGGTCGAGGGCCGCCTTCACCTGGCCCTGGAGCGACTGCACCACACCGATGTCGGACTCCTTGGCGATGCCCGAGAGCACCAGGTCCAGGTAGTCGCGGGTGGGCAGCTCGCCGTCGCGGGTCATGTCCCAGGCCGAGGCCCAGCACAGGGCGCGCGGCAGGGAGTCGGCGAAGTCGCCGAGGTGCGCGGTGACGTTCTTCAGGGACACCTCGTCGAGGCGGACCTTCGCGTACGACAGGTCGTCGTCGTTGAGGAGGACGACCGTCGGGCGGGCCTTGCCGGCGAGCGCCGGGACCGGGGTCAGCTCGGCCGCCGCGATGTCCAGCTCCAGGCGCTCGGTGCGGACCAGCTTGCCGTTCTCGTCCAGGTCGTAGAAGCCGATCGCGATGCGGTGCGGGCGCAGCACGGCCTCGCCCTTGGCGCCGGCGGGCAGCGCCGGGGCTTCCTGGCGGACGGCGAAGGCGGTGATGGCGCCGTTCTCGTCGGTCTCGATCTCCGGGCGGAGGATGTTGATGCCGGCGGTCTCCAGCCACGCCTTCGACCAGGTCTTCAGGTCACGTCCCGAGGTCTCCTCGAGGGCGCCGAGGAGGTCGGACAGACGGGTGTTCCCGAAGGCGTGCGCCTGGAAGTACGCCTGCACGCCCTTGAAGAACTCCTCCTGGCCGACGTACGCCACGAGCTGCTTCAGGACCGAGGCGCCCTTGGCGTACGTGATGCCGTCGAAGTTGACGAGCACGTCCTCCAGGTCGTTGATCTCCGCCATGATCGGGTGCGTCGACGGCAGCTGGTCCTGGCGGTAGGCCCAGGTCTTCTCCGCGTTGGCGAAGGTGGTCCAGGCGTTCGGCCAGCGGGTGCCGGGCACGGAGGCCTGGCAGGCGACCGAGGTGAAGGTGGCGAACGACTCGTTCAGCCACAGGTCGTTCCACCACTCCATGGTGACGAGGTCGCCGAACCACATGTGGGCGAGCTCGTGCAGGATGGTCTCGGCCCGGCGCTCGTACGCCGCGTCCGTCACCTTCGAGCGGAAGACGTACTGGTCGCGGATGGTGACCGCGCCCGCGTTCTCCATCGCGCCCGCGTTGAACTCCGGCACGAACAGCTGGTCGTACTTGCCGAAGGGGTAGTCGTACGCGAACTTCTCCTGGAACCAGTCGAAGCCCTGGCGGGTCACGTCGAAGATGTGGTCCGCGTCGAGGAACTCGGCCAGCGACGGACGGCAGTAGATGCCCAGCGGGACGACCTGCCCGTCCTTCTCGTACGTCGAGTGCACCGAGTGGTACGGGCCGACGATGAGGGCCGTGATGTACGTGGAGATCCGCGGGGTCGGCTCGAAGACCCACACGTCGTTCTCGGGCTTCGGCGTCGGCGAGTTCGAGATCACCGACCAGCCGCTCGGCGCCTTCACGGTGAACTGGAAGGTCGCCTTCAGGTCGGGCTGCTCGAACGAGGCGAAGACCCGCCGCGCGTCCGGCACCTCGAACTGCGTGTACAGATAGGCCTGGTCGTCGACCGGGTCGACGAAGCGGTGCAGACCCTCACCGGTGTTGGTGTACGCGCAGTCGGCGACGACCTTCAGCTCGTTGCGGCCCGCGGCCAGGCCGGCCAGCGCGATCCGCGAGTCGCGGAAGACGGCGGCGACATCGAGTGCGCGGCCGTTCAGCACGACCTCGTGGACGGCGGGGGCGACGAGATCGATGAAGGTCTCGGCGCCGGCCTCGGCGGAATCGAAGCGGACGGTGGTGACGGACCGGTAGGTGCCGCCCTCCTGCGCACCGGTGAGGTCGAGGTCGACCTCGTACGCGTCCACGGTCAGCAGCGCCGCCCGCTGCTGAGCCTCTTCACGGGTCAGGTTTGTCCCAGGCACCCGGTCAACTCCTCGGTTTCGTGACGTTTGGGCCATCCTTCCACGGGCCGGCTCAGCGACGCACCGAACATTTCCACGGCCCGTCACCACTGATCCGCAGCAGTCCCGGCCCCGGCACCGGGGCGCTCACCCGGACCTCCCCGATCTCGTTGACCAGCAGGTCCTGCTCCTCGTCGTCGTAGAGCGGATCCAGCGGCGGGGTGTGCTGGTGGACCGTGAAGTTGGACTCGCCGAGGTGCGCGAAGTCGAGTACGCCGGCCGGCCCCTCGTAGATCACCAGATCGTGCGCGATCCCCTCGACGTGGCTGTCGAAACGGCGCGCGTGGGACAGCGGAAGCACCCGCAGCGTCCACGGGGTGTCGGCCTCCACCCGCAGGGTCAGCGGGCGGGCGCGCGGGACGAGGGCGACGGTACGCGCGCGTACGTCGTCCTCGTACGCCGTGAGGAGGAAGTCCTCGGCCCGCCCGTACGCGTCGCAGGACTCGATCGTCGTGGACAGCGAGTGGTAGGACTCGATCTCCAGGAGCACCCAGTGCCCCGCCGGCAGCCCCGGGTCGCAGTGCACGGTCTCCTTGCCGCGCCCCTGGTACACACAGGGCCGGAACGCCCCGCCGTACGGATCGGCCACCGGCACGGGCGGGGCGGCGGGCGCCGGGGGCGGCGGCGGGGGGACGTAGCCGGGTCCCGGGATCGGCGGCGGCGGGGACTCCACCACGATGCCGAAGTCCGTCGCGAGCCCGGCGAGCCCCGAGGCGTACCCCTGGCCGACGGCGCGGAACCGCCAGCCGCCGTCCCGCCGGTAGAACTCCCCGAAGACGAAGGCCGTCTCCGTCGTCGCGTCCCCGATCGCGCAGTACGCCACCGCGTTCCCGGCCCCGTCCGTGACCCGCACGTCGAGCCCCGGCACCTGCCCGAAGGCGCCCCCGTCGGCGGAGGCGGCGATCACCAGACGCCCGACATCGGGCTCCACGCGCGCGAGGTCCAGCCACAGCCAGTCCGCGGCCGGACTGCCGGGCGCGCCCGGGGCCGACTTCCCCAGGTGCCGGACGGCCCCCGAGGGATGCTCGGCATGGTTGTAGAAGACCAGATCGGCGTCGCCCCGCACCCGCTCCCCGGCCCCGAGGAGCAGGGCGGAGACGTCCACGTCGGGCACCCCGTGCCCGGTGCGCCAGCTGACCGCGACATGAAGGGCCTGCGGGGGCACCGCGACGTTGGCCCCCTTGGGTATCTGGGTCATGGGGGAACTCTGGCACGGGCGGGCACGCCGGAGGGGCGGCTCCCCGCAACGGGAAGCCGCCCCTCCGGTAAAGGCCCTGAGCGGGATCAGCCCTTGAGCTCGGCCGCGACGAGCTCCGCGATCTGCACGGCGTTCAGCGCCGCGCCCTTGCGCAGGTTGTCGTTGGAGAGGAACAGCGCGAGGCCGTTCTCGACGGTCTCGTCCACGCGGATGCGGCCCACGTACGAGGCGTCCTTGCCGGCGGCCTGGAGCGGGGTCGGGATCTCGGAGAGCTCGACGCCCTCGGCGTCCTTGAGGAGCTCGTAGGCGCGCTCGACGCTGATCGGACGCTCGAAGCGGGCGTTGACCTGGAGGGAGTGGCCGGAGAAGACCGGGACGCGCACGCAGGTGCCGGAGACCTTGAGCTCGGGGATCTCCAGGATCTTGCGGGACTCGTTGCGGAGCTTCTGCTCCTCGTCGGTCTCGTGCGTGCCGTCGTCGACGAGGTTGCCGGCGAGCGGGATGACATTGAAGGCGATGTTGCGCCGGTAGACGCCGGGCTCCGGGAAGGCCACGGCCTCGCCGTCGTGGGTCAGCTCGGTGGCGCGGTCGGCGACGGCCTTGACCTGGCCGTCCAGCTCGGCGACGCCGGCCACGCCCGAGCCGGAGACGGCCTGGTAGGTGGTGGCGATCAGCGCGGTGAGGCCGGACTCCTGGTGGAGCGGCTTGAGGACCGGCATGGCGGCCATCGTGGTGCAGTTCGGGTTGGCGATGATGCCCTTGGGGCGGTCCTTGATCGCGTGCGGGTTGACCTCGGAGACCACCAGCGGGACCTCGGGGTCGCGGCGCCAGGCGGAGGAGTTGTCGATCACGACGGCGCCCTGCGAGGCGACCTTCTCGGCGAGGGCCTTGGAGGTGGCGCCACCGGCGGAGAAGAGCACGATGTCCAGGCCGGTGTAGTCGGCGGTGGAGGCGTCCTCGACCGTGATGCCGTCGACGACGGTGCCGGCGGAGCGGGCGGAGGCGAAGAGCCGCAGCTCGTCGACCGGGAAGTTCCGCTCGGCCAGGATCTTCCGCATGACTGTGCCGACCTGACCGGTGGCTCCGACGATTCCGACCTTCACGGGGACTCCTCCGTACGCGTGTGCAGGGTGCTGCCGCTCCATGATGCGTATGACCTGGGGCGCCTTGTCCAATCCATTGTCCAAGGGGCGGACGAGTGTCGGGACGCGAAAGGGGCGGGCACCGGTTCCGGTGCCCGCCCCCTCACGCGCAGGGTGTTACGGGGTGACCGCGCCGATCAGGACGCTGCCGGTGCCCGCGACGGTGCCGCGGGCGTTGAGGAGCTGGACCTCGCCGAAGAACTGGCGTCCCTCGGGGGCCGCGCCGGAGACCAGGACCTCGGCCGCCACCGGGGCGGTGGCGCCGTTGGCCAGGGTGACCGGCTTCGACTCGTCGACGTTCACGGTGCCGAGCGCGGACGAGTAGTACACGTCCTTGTAGTCGTACGTGGTGCCGCCCGCGGCCTGGACCGAGTAGCCGTCGATGACGACGGTGTACGTGCCCGCGGCCGGCTTCACGAGGGAGACGGACTCCTCCGAGTCGCCGTCCGCCGACTGGCCGACGGTCTCGCCGTTCAGCGTGACCGTGAGGTCGAGGTCGGCTGCCTTGTCGGAGGTGTTGCCGATGGCGATGTCGAGCCGCTCGACGCCCTCACCGATGGTGACGGTCCTCGTCTGCTTCTCGTGGTGCTGGATGGTCGGCGTCTCGCTCTTCTGCGAGCCGAGCGAGCCGCCCTTGAGGGTGCCCGCGATGCCCGCGAAGCGGTTGGTGACCTGCCACTGGACGGCGGCCGGGGTGCCGATCTTCGCCTCGGCGACCGTCTGGACGGCCGGGTCGAAGTCGGCGCCGAGCGCGGTGACGTTCAGGGTGTACGGGTTGTCCAGGTCCGGCGACGTGCGGCGGGACTCGACCTCGATCTCCCAGACGCCGGGCGTCGGGTTCGCGTAGGAGCGCAGGTCCGGGCGGCAGGTGTTGGCCGGGTTGTAGTGCGGGTAGCACTGCGTGGTGGCGCTGTCCTCGACGCCGACGCCGTACGGGTGGATCGAGATGAACCGGGTCTGGCTCTTCTCCTTCAGACCACCGAGCGCGACCTCCAGCGTCTTGGCGCCCTCGGGCACGGTGACGAAGTAGGACTTGCTGCTGTTGCGCTGCACCGAGCCGGTGGCGGAGAAGCCGTAGCCCGGGGCGACCAGGTCGTTCGAGACGATCGAGGTGGCGAGGATCTGCTTGTCGACGCCCTCGGTGAACAGGTCGTCGGCCTCCAGGATGACGCTGTGCGCACCGGCGGTGGCGGCGCGGGCCTGGAGCTTGACGGTGACCGGCTTGTTGAGCGGCAGCGCGACGAAGTCCTCGCCGAGGATCCGGAAGGTCCCGTCGTTGTACTTCAGGCTCAGCTCGTGCCAGACCGGGCGGTCCGGGCCGCTGGTGCGCGTGATGGTGACGTCGTAGACGCGCTTCTGGCCGACCTTGAGGCCGCCCTCGCGGTCGTACACGCCGGTGCCGGTGTGCGGGGCCGGGAAGATGACGGTGTCGACCGGCGCCTGGACCTTGTAGTCGTGGGCGGTGGCGCCGTCCTTGATCGACTCCCAGGCCTCCTCGATGTCCATGAGGCCCGAGCCCTGCTCGTGCGCGGCGACACCGGGGATGCGCTTCGCGGTGGAGGTCAGCGCGGTCCGCAGGGTGAGCGGGGAGAGCGCGATGCCCTTCTGCTTCGCGGCCGAGATCAGCAGCGCGCTCGCGCCCGCCGCCTGCGGCGAGGACATCGAGGTGCCGTTGAGCATGCCGTAGCCGGCGGGCAGGGTGTAGCCCGCCTCGGCGACGCCGGCGCCCGGCAGCCAGGTCGGGATGGAGTTCACGGCCGAGCCGGGGGCGGTGATGGTCGGGGTGAAGCCGCCGTCCTCACGCGGGCCGCGCGAGGAGAAGGGGAACATGGCGTACTTCTTCTCGACGGCCGAGCCGTAGTTGGCCGCCCAGGTCGACTGGGAGACGGCCGCGCCGACCGAGAGGACCTTGTCGGCCAGGCCGGGGTCGCCGATCGTGTTGATGCCGGGGCCCTCGTTGCCGGCCGAGATGACCAGCTGGACGCCGTACTGGTCGATCAGGCGGGTGTAGAGGCGCGAGCGGACGTTGTCGCCGTCGTTCTGCTGCGGCAGGCCGCCGATCGACATGTTGACGATGTCGACGCCGCGGTTGACGACGAGGTCCGTCATGCCCTCGGTGAGGGCGGTGTTGGTGCAGCCGCCGGACCAGGTGCACGCGCGCGAGGAGACGATCTTCGCGCCGGGGGCGGCGCCGCTCATCTTCCCGCCGAAGAGGCCGTTGGCCGCGGTGATGCCCGCGACGTGCGTGCCGTGCGCGGACTCGACGAGACCGATGTTGACGAAGTCGGCCTTCTTGCCGATGTAGTCGTCGCCCCAGCCGTCGAGCGCGACGTCCTTGCGGATCTCGACGACGAACGGGGTGCGCTCGGCGACGTCGGTGGCCGGGTTGTCCGTACCGAAGTAGCCGACCTGGTAGCCGTCCTTGTACGGCTTCATCGGCGCGTTGTCCGTGAAGTCGTTGTTCTGGTCGGTGTCCACGCGGACGGTTCCGGCGGCCGGGTCGTACAGCATGCCGAAGATGTCGGTGGTGTCGCCGTCCCGGTTGATGTCGCCCTTCGGGTCGCCACCGGCGGTGAAGCGCTCCTGGAAGCGGCTGAACTGGTACGAGCCCGCGGGGGCCTTCCAGCTCTGCGCGGAGGCGGTGAAGACCGGGCCCGCGACCGGGGTGATCTGGGCGCGCCAGGTGTTGTCGCCCTCGGTGACCGGGTCGGTGGCGGTCACCCAGTCGACGATCTTGCGCTCGCCGGTGGTGGTCTTCTGCAGGGCCGGGTGGCCGAGGTCGACACCCGAGTCCAGGATGCCGATGGTCACGCCGCGGCCGTCGGCCTTCGGGTGCTCCTTGACGAAGTCGACCGCGCCCGTCTCGTACGAGGGGTTGTACGGGTTCTTCGCCGGGGTGTCCTTGCCCGGGGCCGGGTACGTCGTGGCGACGGTGGTGCCGTCGACGGCACCCGTCGCGGCGCCCGCGTCCGGCGTCGGGTCGTCCAGCGCGACCTCCGCCTGGAGGTCGACGGACTGGACGGAGGAGAGGTTGGTGGCGGCCTTGATGGCGGCGGCGGCCTTGGCGGTCGGCAGGGTGGCGCGGACGTAGCCGAGGGCGTCCTGCTGCTTGCCGACGGAGGCGCCGGCGACGGCGTCCAGCTGCGCGGCGACCTGCTCGGTGGCGCCGGGGACGGTGGCGACGAGGACGGTGACGTTCTTCTCGCCGCTCGCCTGGGCCTCGGTGAGCCGCTGGGCGTCGATGGCGCCGAGCTTGTCGGCCGGGTTCGAGGACTTGACCGGGGGAGTGGTCGCCGGGGCCTCGGTGGCGAGCACGGGCGCGGCGCCGGTCGCGACGAGCGCCGCCACGAGTCCGGCGGCGGCTGCGACGCGGGCCGCGCGTCTGGGCCCGTGCGTCGAGCTTCCGGGTATGGAGCTCTGAGTGTCGGGGGTGGTCATTTACATCCCTGTTTGTGAAAGGACGGTGTCCGGATTCTGATGCCGGATGACCGCTCAGCCTTTCGCAAGTGACAGGGGTTTGGGGAGAGTTGTCGGGTGCCGGATTGCCGCCGCGGCACAAACCCGCCAGCGCGGTGGACGCGCCACGCGGGACGAAATCACCCGAACCAGGGCGAGTTGCCGTGGTGGACGGCTCAACTCTCCTTCGTACGGGCGTAGTGGCGGGAGGCCTTGGCGCGGTTGCCGCAGACGGCCATCGAGCACCAGCGGCGGGTGCCGTTCCGCGAGGTGTCGAAGAAGTGCAGGACGCAGGCCTCGTGGGCGCAGGCCCGGATCCGGTCGGGTGCGGTGCGCAGCAGGTCGAGGTAGTCGCGGGCGGCGGTCCAGCCGGGACCGCGGGCGGGGTCCGCGAACTCGGCCTCCTCGCCGGGGCCCTCGGTGGTGAGCCTGGGCCGGATGCGGCCGTGCCCGAGGACGTCGTCGACGCGCGCGGTGGCGGCGGGGTCGCCGGGACGGTCGACGAGCGCGGCGAGCGCGTCCCGGGCGGCGAGGGTGTGCCGGAGGGTGGCCGCGTCGGCGGTGAACCGCTGGTCCAGGCCGTTGGCGGCGAGCCAGACGGAGAGCCCCTCGACATCCGCCAGCAGGTCGTGGCGGACGCCTTCGTCGTTCCAGCGGGTGTTGAGGAGGTCCAGGGAGAGCGGCTCGCCGACGAGCGGACGCGGATCGACGACGGTCATGGTGGACACCCTCCTCGGTGAGCTAACCCCTCAAGAGTACGTGAACGGTTGACTCCCTCCACGGCTAACCCCTAAAGTCGAATTAGAAGGTTAGCCCGAGAGGGGCGGCCGAACCGGAGAGGGAACCGCCATGCCCGCGATCGGCACGCTCGCCACCCACCATGTCGGCCTCAACGTCACCGACCTGACGCGCTCGCTCGCCTTCTACGGAGACGTCCTCGGCTTCGACGTCCTCGGCGAGGGCGCGGAGCAGGACAGCAGCTACGCCTTCCTCGGCCAGGACGGCCGCCTGGTCCTCACGCTCTGGCAGCAGGCCGAGGGTGCCTACGACTCCGGCCGGCCGGGCCTCCACCACCTGGCCTTCGAGGCGGAGTCCATCGAGCACGTCCGCGCCGCCGAGGCCGCGCTCACGGCGCGCGGCGCCACCTTCGCGTACGAGGGCGTCGTCGCCCACCGCGAGGGCGCGGCCTCGGGCGGCATCTTCTTCCACGACCCGGACGGCACCCGCCTGGAAATCTCGGTCCCCAAGGGCGCGGAAGGGGCTGAAGCCCCGAACGAAACGGCCCCGACCTGCGGCTTCTTCTGACGAACCCGGTTGTGGGCCATCGTTCCTCCCCCAGACTCCGTCCGGGGGGACCCCCAGGGCGGAACGGGTGGGCACAACGCCGAACGCGCCACCCGCGCCCAGGGCCCCGCACCACGACGACCCGCACCCTCCGGAGGCACCCGTGAACACCGCCTACAGCCCTGGCTCCCGCGCCGTGCAGGCAAGGGTCGGCGTAAGAGACCGAGCCGAGCACATAGCCCCCTCCATCACCCACGGCATCCGCCCCATCGCCGCAGCCTTCCTCGAAGCCCAGCCCATGCTGATGATCGGCACGGCGGACGCCGAGGCCCGCGTCTGGTCCACCCTGCTCACCGGCGCGCCCGGCTTCGTCCGGGCCACCGGCCCCCACACGGTCTCGGTCGCCGCCGCCCTTCCCGAGGGCACGCCCGACGGCTCCCCCGTCGGCACCCTCGCCCTCGACCCCCGCACCCGCCGCCGCATGCGCCTCAACGGCACCGCGAGGACCAGCGGCCGCGGCTTCACGATCGAGGCCGAACAGGTCTTCTCGAACTGCCCGAAGTACCTCCAGAAGCGGGAGTGGTACGGCTCCGAGCCCGCCGGCCCCGAGGCGGGCACGGCGCGGCACGGCGAGGCCCTCACCCCCGACCAGATGCGCCGGATCCGGGCGGCGGACACGTTCTTCGTCTCCACCGCAGCCCCGGACGGCCTCGACACCAGCCACCGCGGCGGCAACCCCGGCTTCGTCCGGGTCGACACGCCCAGGGAGCTGAGCTGGCGCGACTACCCGGGCAACTCCATGTTCCTGACCCTGGGCAACCTGGAGGAGGACGGCCGCGCGGGACTGCTCTTCCTCGACTGGGAGACGGGACCGACCCTCCAGCTCAGCGGCCTCGCGCACACGGAGTACGGCCCCGAGGGCCGCGTCACCCGCTTCCGCGTGGACCGCACGATCGAGACCCCGGCCGGCAGTCCCCTGCGCTGGTCGCCACCGGAGTACTCCCCGGCCAACCCGAAACTCTGGAGCCCCAGTTGACGACCGCCGCCACCGCGTCCACCGCCACCGCGTCCACCGCCGCACCCCGCCTCTCCGCCCCGCCGCGCCCCCGCCCCCGCGTCGTCCTCGCCTCCACCGCCGCCGCGGGCACCGCACTCCTCCTCCTGGTCGCCGTCGGCGCCGTCCTCCACCAGCCGCTGCTCATCCCGCCCCTCGCCGCGAGCATGGCGCTCGTGGCCGGCGCCCCCGACCTGCCGCTCTCCCAGCCGCGCTCGGTCGTCGGCGGCCAGCTGCTCTCCGCCCTCACCGGCTTCGCCGTCCTCGCCCTGGCCGGACCGGGCCCGTGGGGCGCCGCCGTGGCGGGCGGTCTCGCCCTCGGCGTGATGATGCTCGCCCGTACCCCCCACTCGCCCGCCGCGGCGACGGCCGTCATCGTCGCCCTCCAGGCCCCGCCCTTCTGGTCGTTTCTCGGCCTTCTCGCGCTCGCCTCCCTCCTCCTGGTCGCCGTCGGCCTGACGGCCGCCCGTGTCACGGGGCGGACGTATCCCGCGTACTGGCTCTAATCTCGGCTCATGCAGCAGGAGTTGAGGGTGGCGGCCTACGCCGTGTGTGTCCGGGACGGCGAGATACTCCTCGCCCGCTGGGTCGCGAAGGACGGCGTCAAGCGGTGGACCCTGCCGGGCGGCGGCATGGACCACGGCGAGGACCCCGTCCATACCGTCGTCCGCGAGGTCGAGGAGGAGACCGGCTATCTGACCGAGCCGACCGCCCTCCTCGGCATCGACTCCATCCGGCGCTCCTGGCTCCGCCTGCTCGGCGCCCCGGGCGACTGGCAGGGGCTGCGGATCCTCTACGAGTCCCGGATCACCGGCGGCGCCCTGCGGAACGAGGAGGGCGGCTCCACCGACCTCGCCGCCTGGCACCCGCTCGACTCCGTGCCCTCCCTCGCCCGTGTCGAACTCGTCGACATCGGCCTCCAGCTCTGGCGCGACCGGCCGCCCCTCGGGCGCTCGCACCTCACCGAGCACGACAACCGCTGACCCCTGCCAGAAGGCTGAAAACGGCTCAACCGTCGCGCGTGCGGTCAACCCCGCCCGCCCTCCGGCAGTCCCCTCCCCTGACCGCAGTACAACGATCAGGGGAGCCCGCATGTCAGCCGCCCGCACCATCGTCGCCGCCACCCTCGTGGCAGGTCTCGCCGCCACCGCCCTCGCCACCCCCGCCCTCGCGGCGCAGGCGCCGGCGCACCGGCAGGACCACGCGGCCACCCAGCAGGCTCTGGACGCCGCCGTCGCCGAGGGCGTGCCCGGTGCCGTCGCCCAGGCCCGCGACGGGCGCGACCGCTGGACCGGCACCGCGGGCGAGCGCAAGGGCAACGACCGCTACCGGGTCGGCTCCATCACCAAGACCTTCACCGCCACCGTCCTCCTCCAGCTCCAGGCGGAGGGCCGTATCGACCTCGACGACCCGGTCGAGAAGTGGCTCCCCGGTGTCGTCCGGGGCAACGGCCACGACGGCAGCGCGATCACCGTCCGTCAGCTGCTCAACCACACCAGCGGCATCTACAGCTACACCGAGGACCCCGCATTCCAGGCCAAGGTCTTCGGCCCCGGCTTCCTGGAGCACCGCTACGACACCTGGACCCCGCAGCAGCTCGTCGACGTCGCCATGACCCACAAGCCGGACTTCGCGCCCGGCACCTCCTGGAACTACTCCAACACCAACTTCGTCCTCGCCGGCATGGTGATCGAGAAGGTCACGGGACGTCCGTACGGCAAGGCCGTCGAGAACCGGATCATCAAGCCGCTCAAGCTCCGCGCCACCACCGTCCCCGGGACCCGCTCGGCCATGCCGGAGCCCAGCAGCCCGGCGTACTCCAAGCTCTCCCGGGACGAGAACGCCCCCGTCCACGAGGTCTCCGACCTCAACCCGAGCCTCGCGGGCGCGGCGGGCGAGATCATCTCCGACTCCCGCGACCTGCAGACCTTCTACTCGGCCCTGCTCAAGGGCCGGCTCCTCACCAAGAACGGTCTGAAGGAGATGACGACCACGGTCCAGATCTCCCCCGAGTACCCGAACGTGGGCTACGGCCTCGGGCTCATGAAGCAGAAGCTGAGCTGCGGCCAGGAGGTCTGGGGGCACGGCGGCGGCATCCACGGCTCCACCTCCCTGGCCCAGGTGACCCGCGACGGCGAGCACTCCCTCGCCGGCAACTTCAACGCCGACTGGGAGGGTGACACCGAGAAGGTCGTCGAGGCCGAGTTCTGCGGCACCGACCCGAAGAAGTAGGCCGTCACCGCGGCAGGACGACGACGTACGCGGCGGGCTGCCGGTCCGGCGCGGCCATCAGGGCCGTACGGACCACGGCGGCCTGCTGGTCCATCGCCTCGCGCAGCTTGCGCGGGGTGAGGTGGACGACCGTGATGCCGAGCCGCTCCAGGTGCTCCCGCTTGCGGGTGTACTCGGTCCACAGCTCGTCGTCGTCCTGCCGGGGCGCCCGGGTGTCCAGCTCCACGGCGACCGCCTGGTCCGGCCAGTAGGCGTCCACCCCGCCCAGGTGCGGGCCGCCCGGCAGCCGCAGGTCCACGTTCCACAGCGGGTCCGGCAGCGCGAACTCCCGCACCATCTCGTAGAGCCGCTGCTCGGAGAGCGAGCGCCCCTCGACGAGCAGCGCGTCCACCGCGTCCACCACGTGCGGCCGGGAGAGCAGCCGGGCCCGGCTCAACTCCCGTACCACCGCGCCCGGTTCGCAGTGCCCGCCGCGCACGGCCTCGGTGAGCAGCCGGCGTACCGTCTCCGCGTCCGTGAGGCCCGACACCGCGTCGGCGACGGCGCGGGCGACCGGGGCGACGGGGAGGCCCGTGAGCTCCACCGGCTCCGGCGACTCCGCGGCGCGCACGACCCGCACCCAGCCGGTCGAGCGCAGTCGCCGGGTGCGCGGCACGAGCACGTCGATCCGGTCCTGGGCGGTGAGCGGGGGAGCGGAGGAGAAGCGGTGCAGGGTCAGCGCGGCGAGTCCGGTGATCATCGCGTCCGGGCCCTGCGCGGGGACGGCGCCGGTCCTGCGGGCGTAGAGCAGGGCGGCGCGCAGCCGGTCCTCGCTGGTGGGCGGCCCGGGCTGGAGCAGGAAGACACCGGGCAGCAGCTGCTGCCAGCCGCCGGGCCGGCAGTGCGCGGCGACCTCGGCTGCGGGGATGCCCTGCGCCCTCAACTGGTCTGCGGACGCGAGTCGTTGCGCGCAGCCGGTGCGGGAGGAGAGAGGGAGGGGGCGGGGGGTGATGGGGGTGTTGTGGTTCATGCCGGGGGTCTTCCGCTCCCGAAGGCTCCCCTAACCCCTGTTACACGCTCGTCGACATTTAGGGACAACCTCGCCCTAAAGTACGCACGTTCGAGTGCCGATGGGGGCCGCGGTCCGCGGCCCCCGTCGTCAGGACCTCACGCCGCCAGGCCATCGCACTTCTGCGCCCGCAGCGCCCGCGCCAGGTCGTCGCGGGCCTCCAGGACCAGTCGCCGCAGCGCCGGCGCCGCCGCCGCGTGCTCCGACAGCCAGGTGTCCGTCGCGGCCAGCGTCGCCTCGTCGTCCTGGAGCCCCGGGAACAGGCCCCGGACCACGTCGATGCCGATCTGGATCGACCGCTCGCCCCACAGCCGCTCGATCGCCGCGAAGTACTTCTCCGCGTACGGCGCGATCAGCTCGCGCTGCGAGGGCTGCACGAAGCCCGCGATGGTCGCCTCGACCAGCGCGTTCGACAGGGTGTCCGACTCGACGACCTGCGCCCAGGCCTGCGCCTTGACCGCCGCCGAGGGCCGCGAGGCCAGCAGCCGGGTCTGGTGGCGCTTGCCCGTCGCCGTGTCGTCGAGGGCCAGCTCCTCGCCGATCCGGGCCTCGTCCGCACGGCCGTGCACGGCGAGCGGGGAGAGCAGCGCCCAGCGCAGCTCCTGGTCGACGTCGAGGCCGTCG
Source organism: Streptomyces sp. NPDC044003 (assembly GCF_056435185.1). Classification (NCBI taxonomy): domain Bacteria; kingdom Bacillati; phylum Actinomycetota; class Actinomycetes; order Kitasatosporales; family Streptomycetaceae; genus Streptomyces; species Streptomyces sp. NPDC044003. Next base: position 374,057 of record NZ_JBWKFA010000002.1, read on the forward strand.
ATCTTCGCCGTACCGTCGAGCAGCCCCTCCAGGAGCTGGAAGTCGGCCTCGGCGGAGGCGGTCGCCGCGAAGAACCGCGCCCAGGTCAGCTGGTGCTCGCTGCCCGGCTCGGCCACCCGCAGCTCGCGCAGCCCGCCCTCGGCGAGCAGCCGCCCGCCCGCCTCGCGCCACGCGGGCGCCGCGTACAGCGTGACGGCCGACTTCGTCCAGCCGTGGACCATCTGGAGGACGCCGATGTCGGTCTCGCGGCCCGCGAAGGCGAGCGCGACGGAGACGAAGTCCCGGGCGGGCATGAGCCCGTCGCGGGTCAGGTTCCACAGCGCCGACCAGCACAGGGCGCGGGCCAGCGGGTCGGTGATGTCGCCGAGGTGCGCCCGCAGGGTCGCGAGCGAGCCCTCGTCGAAGCGGATCTTGCAGTAGGTGAGGTCGTCGTCGTTGACGAGGACCAGGTCGGGCTTCTCCTCGCCCGCGAGCCCGTCGACGACGGTCCGGGCGCCGGTGATGTCGGCCTCGGCCCGCGCATACCGCACGAGCTCCCCGCCGGAGAGCCGGTAGAGGCCCACGGCGGCGCGGTGCGGGCGCAGCTCGTCGCCCTCCTGGAGGACGGCGAGCTCGGTGATCCGGCCCTCCGCGTCGTACGTGACGGCCGGGGTCAGGCTGTTGACGCCGGAGGTCTGGAGCCAGGACTTCGCCCAGGTCTTCATGTCGCGCCCGGAGGTCTCCTCCAGGATCGCGAGGAGGTCGGCCAGCCGCGTGTTCCCGTAGGCGTGGCGCTTGAAGTAGCGGCGCGCGCCCTCCAGGAACGCGTCCCGCCCGGCGTACGCCACGAGCTGCTTGAGCACCGAGGCGCCCTTGGCGTACGTGATGCCGTCGAAGTTGAGCTTGGCGTCCTCCAGGTCACGGATGTCGGCCGTGATCGGGTGCGTGGACGGCAGCTGGTCGGCGCGGTACGCCCAGGCCTTGCGGTTGTTGGCGAAGGTCACCCAGCTGTTGGTGAAGCGGGTGGCCTCGGCGTTCGCGAAGGAGCCCATGAAGTCCGCGAAGGACTCCTTCAGCCACAGGTCGTCCCACCACACCATGGTGACCAGGTCGCCGAACCACATGTGCGCCATCTCGTGCAGGATGACGTTGGCCCGGCTCTCGTACGCGGCCTGGGTGACCTTGCCCCGGTAGATGTACTCCTCGCGGAAGGTCACCATGCCCGGGTTCTCCATCGCGCCGAGGTTGTACTCGGGGACGAAGGCCTGGTCGTACTTCCCGAAGGGGTACGGGTAGTCGAAGTTGTCGTGGAAGAAGTCGAAGCCCTGCTTGGTGATCAGGAAGACGTCGTCCGCGTCGAAGTGCTTCGCGAGCGACTTCCGGCACATCGCGCCGAGCGGGATCTCCAGCTCGCCGCGCGTGTAGCTGTCGGTCACGTAGTGGTACGGGCCGGCCACGACGCACGTGATGTACGTGGAGATCGGCGCCGTCTCCGCGAACCGCCACACGCCCTCGGCGTCCTGCTCGCCCGCGCCGTTCGACCAGACCGTCCAGCCCTCCGGCGCGGTCACCGCGAAGCGGTACGGGGCCTTGAGGTCCGGCTGCTCGAAGTTGGCGTGCACCCGGCGGGCGTCGGCCGGCTCGTACTGCGTGTAGAGGTAGACCTCGCCGTCCTCCGGGTCGACGAAGCGGTGCATGCCCTCGCCGGTCCGGCTGTAGGCGCACTGGGCGTCCACCACGAGCGTGTTCTCGTCGGCGAGGTCGTCGAGCGCGATCCGCGCGCCGTCGAAGACCACCGCAGGGTCGAGCGAGCGGCCGTTGAGCGTGACCGCGTTCACCGAGGGGGCGATCAGGTCGACGAACGTGCTCGTGCCCTCGCCGGTGCGGCGGAACCGGATCGTCGTCAGCGAGCGGAAGGTGCGCACCGCCTCCTCGGACTCGCCGACGGCCGACCGCAGGTCGAGGACGACCTCGTACCCGTCGACGGACAGCAGCGCGGCCCGCTCGTGGGCCTCGTCGCGGGACAGATTCTCACCGGGCACGGTCACTCCTTCGTGGCGCGTTCGAAACAGCACCGATCCTCCCATGTGCAGCTGTCACCGGGGGACCCGGGAATGCGTCAGCGCGTCCGCGGGTTCCCTTCTTTCGGCGCACCACCTACTTCTTTCCGCGGCCTCACCGAGGAGTGACATGTCCGAGACCAGGACCACCGCCGACTTCTACTTCGACCCGCTGTGCCCCTGGGCCTGGATGACCTCCCGCTGGATGCTGGAGGTGGAGCAGGTCCGCCCGGTCGACGTGCGCTGGAAGGTCATGAGCCTGGCCGTGCTCAACGAGAACAAGCTGGACGAGGTGCCCGCCGAGTACCGCGAGATGCTGGAGACCCAGGCCTGGGGCCCGGTCCGCGTGGTGATCGCCGCCCAGCAGCTGCACGGCGACGAGGTCGTCGGCAAGCTCTACACGGCGCTCGGCACCCGCTTCCACAACAACGGCGAGGGCCCGACCCGCGAGGCGATCGTCGGCGCCCTGAAGGACGTCGGCCTGCCCGAGGACCTGGCGGACTTCGCCGACAAGGACACGTACGACACCGAGCTGCGCGCCTCCCACACGGAGGGCATAGAGAAGGTCGGCCAGGACGTCGGCACCCCGGTCATCGCGGTCCCGGGCCCGACGGGCGACGAGGTCGCCTTCTTCGGCCCGGTCGTCACCCCGACCCCGCGCGGCGACGACGCCGCCCGGCTGTGGGACGGCACGCTGCTCGTGGCGTCGACGCCGGGCTTCTACGAGATCAAGCGCACCCGGACGTCGGCGCCCAGCTTCGAGTAGGCGCCACCCGGTACGGAAGAACCCCCGCGATTCACGTCATCGCGGGGGTTCTTCTTTCATCCGCCTGCCCGGTGAAGGTTGAGAAGACGATCACGAGCAGGAGTGCGGGGTCAGAACGAGATCAGCGGGATGCTGGCCTTCGCCGACAGGTAGCGCCTGTGCACGTCCTGCCAGTTGACGACCTGCCACATGGCCTCGATGAAGTCGACCTTCTGGTTCTTGTACTGCAGGTAGAAGGCGTGCTCCCAGGCGTCGAAGACCAGGATCGGGACCGAGCCCTGCCCGACGTTGCCCTGGTGGTCGTAGACCTGCTCGACGATGAGCCGGCCGCTGATCGGCTCGTACGCGAGGACGCCCCAGCCGGAGCCCTGGGTGGTCGCGGAGGCCTTGGTCAGCTGGGCCTTGAACTTGGCGAAGGAGCCGAAGGACTCGGTGATCGCGTCCGCGAGCTCACCGACGCCGTCGGCGGCCAGCGGCTCGCCGCCGCCCCCGTCCTTCGGGCTGTCCATGTTGTTCCAGTAGATGGAGTGCAGGATGTGGCCGGAGAGGTGGAACGCGAGGTTCTTCTCCAGGCCGTTGATCGCACCCCACTGGTCCTTCTCGCGCGCCTCTTCCAGCTGCTCCAGGGTGTCGTTCGCGCCCTTGACGTATGCGGCGTGGTGCTTGTCGTGGTGCAGCTCGATGATCTGCGGATTGATCACCGGCTCCAGCGCCGCGTAGTCGTACGGCAGCTCCGGAAGTGTGTAGATCGCCATGTGCCCGAGCCCTTCGACGGCTTATTGCAACCTATATGCAAGTGCAGGCTAACAGTAGGTGCGGGGGAAGTTGATCAGTCCTTCGTCCTAGGTCCCGCGCCCGGGTCCTCCCCCCAGGTACGACGAAGCCCCCGGACCGAGTGGTGGTCCGGGGGCTGCGTACAGGAAGGGGGGCTCAGGAGGCCCGGTCCGCCGTTTTCTTCTGGCGGATGAAGCCGATCGTCGCGAGCGCCAGCGTCAGCGCGCCCGTGTAGATCAGCTGCACGCGGGTGCCCTCCTCGCGCGCCATCAGGACGAAGATCGCCGCCATGCCGGCCAGCGCCACCCAGGTCAGCACCGGGAAGGCCCACATGCGCACGACCAGCTTCTCGGGCGCCTCGCGCTCGGTGCGGCGGCGCAGCACCAGCTGGGAAGCGGCGATGAAGAACCAGACGACCAGGATGATCGCGCCGATGGTGTTGAGCAGCCAGATGAAGGCCTTGTCCGGCGACCAGTAGCTCAGCAGCACGCAGCCGAAGCCGACGACGCAGGAGACGAGCACGGCCGGGCGGGGCACCCCGCCGTACAGCTTGCCCAGCGCCTTCGGGCCCTGGCCGCGCGCGACCAGCGAACCGGCCATCCGGGAGGCGCCGTAGATGTTGGCGTTCATCGCGGAGAGCAGGGCGACGAGGACGACCACGTTCATGATCTGGCCGGCCGCCGGGATGCCCAGGTGGTCGAGGGCGGCGACGTACGGGCCCTTCTCGACGACCGCCTTGTCGTCCCAGGGGACGAGGGTGACGATGACCGCCATGGAGCCGATGTAGAAGAGCGCGATCCGCCACATCGCCGTACGGACGGCCTTGGCGACGCCCTGCACCGGGTGCTCCGACTCGGCCGCCGCGATGGTGACCGTCTCCAGGCCGCCGTACGCGAAGACGGAGGCCAGCAGGCCCACGATCAGGCCCTCGGAGCCGTGCGGGAAGAAGCCGCCGGCGCCGCTGAGGTTCGCGGTGCCGGGGGAGTCCGTGCCGGGCAGGACGCCGACGATCGCGAGGACGCCGATGCCGAGGAAGAGGACGATCGCGCCGACCTTGAGCGCGGCGAACCAGAACTCGAACTCGCCGAAGTTCTTCACCGCCGCCAGGTTGGTGACGCAGAAGACCAGCATGAAGAGCGCGACCCAGGCCCACTCCGGGCTGCCGGGGAACCAGCCGGTCATGATCTTCGCGGCGCCGATGCCCTCCAGGCCGACGGCGACGCAGAGCAGGAACCAGAAGGCCCAGCCCGAGGTGAAGCCCGCCCAGGATCCGAAGGCGCGTTCGGCGTGGACGGAGAAGGAGCCGGAGGCCGGGTTCGCGGCCGACATCTCGCCGAGCATCCGCATCACGAGCATCACGAGGATGCCCGAGATCGCGTAGGCGATCACGATCGAGGGACCGGCGGCGGCGATGCCGGCGCCGGAGCCGACGAAGAGCCCGGCACCGATGACTCCGCCGAGGGCGATCATCGAGAGATGGCGCTGCTTGAGGCCGTGCGAGAGGCCCTCGGCAGGTGCGGTCGCGCCGTCCTTGCGGTCGGCCGGCGCGGGCGCGGTGGTCCGAGACATGGGCGAGCCCTGTTCACTAGCTGAGGAGGGAGGGAGCCCACAGTCTGTGGCCCGCCCCGCTCACGAGGAACAGATGTCCGCTATACGGTCACCAACTTCACTCAAAGTGAACATTCAATTCCGATGTGCGGAGAGTGTGTGCGGCTCGCGCCAGATGGGCCCGACTCTGGGCAACGACGAACAAGAGGCGGGTCTTTTGTCATGGAAACACCTCGATCGTGAAGAGGATCACAGTGCTTGCTGGTTTCGGCGGCTCGGCGCCCGGGCCGGGCCAGCCGCCCTACGGTGGTCGTCATGAAGCTCGTGGTGCAGGTTCGTCTCATGCCGGATGCCGTACAGGCGCCAGCCCTTGAGCGCACCCTGCGCACGGTCAACGAGTGCGCGAACCGCGTCTCGGCAGGTTCGTTCGAGAGCTTCGGGCTCAAGGGCTCTGTGCGGGATCTGCGATCGATGTCGTACGGGGAGCTCAAGACCCGAGGACTGGGGGCTCAGGCGGCGCAGCATGTGATCAAGCGTGTCGTGGATGCCTACGCCACCTTGCGGGCGAACATGCGGGCCGGGAATCTCGGCAAGGAGGGCTCGAAGCGGCGTCGCATGGCCGAGTCCAAGCCGATCGTGTTTCGCATCGATGCGGCGCACACGTTCGACGACCGTTGCTTGTCCTGGAGCTACGACCGGCGGACCGTGTCCATCTGGACGCTCGATGGTCGGGTCAAGAACCTGCGGTTCGCGTGCTCGCCGGGCGCACTCAAGCAGCTGGCCGGTCACCGCAAGGGCGAGTCCGACCTGGTGCACCGGGACGGTAAGTGGTTCCTGCTCGCCACCGTCGATGTCTCCGAACCGGAGATGTTCAAGCCAAAGGGCTTCCTCGGCGTGGACCGGGGCATCAGCAACCTCGCCACCACCAGCGACGGCACCAACTACACGGGCCGTCGCTTGAACCGGTATCGGCGTTGGCAGGCCCGCAAGAAGGCCGAGCTGCAGGCCAAGCGCACTCGGTCGTCGGTGCGACTGCTGAAGAAGCGGGCGCGCCGGGAGGCTCGGCACACCGCCCACATCAACCACAGGATCTCCAAGGACATTGTGGCCGTCGCCCAACGCACCGGGCGCGGCATCGCCGTTGAAGAACTGGCGGGAATCCGCGAACGGGTCACGGTTCGACGCGACCAGCGGGCCACACTGTCGTCCTGGCCGTTCCACCAGCTCGGCTCCTTCCTGGAGTACAAGGCCCGCCGGGCAGGCGTGCCGTTCATAGAGGTGGACCCGGCCTATACCTCGCAGCGCTGCCCGCGCTGCGGTCACACCGAGCGCGCCAATAGGCCCACTCGGGAGCTCTTCCGCTGTCGTCGGTGCGGGCTCGCTGGCCCCGCCGACCACGTCGCCGGGGTCAACATCGCCAAGCGGGGTGTCCTGGCGTGGGGCTTCGTCAACAGTCCCGCCCCGGACCCGGCATAGCCGGATCCGGGGGATGCGACCCGTGACCGTCCTGTCGTAGGGGGCAGTCGGGAGCGCGAATCGGTTGCGATGACCGAGTCCACTCGCTCAGTCGCCTACGGCCGAGAAGTTGACATTGAGCAGTACGGGTTCGTCGGTTTATGGAGACCCCACAGTCTCTCCGCTGACAGGTTCCTGGCGCAAAAGGGACCTCTGTGCATGAGGTCCCAGTGACAAGCGTCACGTGGCACGAGGCGCGGAGAACAGGGTTTGTTCAATCCCCACGAAGGGCTCAGGTCGCGCTTTGTTGGCGCCTTACGGTGATCGGGTGCTCACTCCTGGCATAGCGTCAACCTGTCCCTCCCACCCTCACCCCGCGGAGTACCGATGAGCACCGCCGCCGCCCCCGCCCGCTCCCTCCGGGCGGGCACCGTCCTCGCCGACCTCCTCCCGGCGAGCCGCGCCCGCGACATCGCCCTGGTCGTCGGCGGCGCCGCCCTCACCGGCCTCGCCGCGCAGATCACGGTCCCGGTCCCCGGCTCCCCGGTCCCGGTCTCCGGCCAGACCTTCGCCGCCCTGCTCGTCGGCACCGCGTTCGGCGCCCGCCGCGGCTTCCTCGCCCTCGCCCTGTACGCGGTCGCGGGCATGGCGGGCGTCCCGTGGTTCGCCGAGGCCTCCTCCGGCTACGGCATGCCGTCCTTCGGCTACATCCTCGGCATGCTCCTCGCCTCCACCGTGGTCGGCGCCCTCGCCCGCCGCGGCGCCGACCGCTCCGTGCTCCGTACCGCCGGCGCGATGGTCCTCGGCTCCGCGATCATCTACGCCGTCGGCGTGCCGTACCTGGCCCTCGCCACCGGCATGACCCTCGGTCAGGCCGTCGCCGCCGGCCTCACCCCGTTCCTCATCGGCGACGCCCTCAAGGCCGCGCTCGCCATGGGCGCCCTGCCGGCCGCCTGGAAGCTCGTGGGCCGCAAGGGCTGAGCCCCGGAGCCGTACGCGAAGGGCCCCGCCGTTCCCGGAGGAACGGCGGGGCCCTTTCGTACGCCTGAGGGAGCTACACGCGCTCGAGCTCCTCGGCGCCGGCGTTCTTGCCGAGCCGCTGGCGGACCACCGCGATCGCCATCACGAGCGCGGCGACGAGCAGGGACAGCACGACCTGGTCACGGTTGCTGCCGCCGTCGTAGACCATGTAGCCGAGGACGCCGACGATCATGGCGATGGTCGCCCAGGTCAGGTACGGGAAGAGCCACATCTTCACGATCAGCTTCTCCGGCGACTCGCGCAGGATGATGCCGCGCATCCGCAGCTGGGTCACGCAGATGACCAGCCAGACGAAGAGCGCGACCGCGCCGGAGGAGTTCAGCAGGAAGGCGAAGACGGTGTCCGGCCACTTGTAGTTGAAGAAGACCGCGACGAAGCCGAAGACGACCGAGCCGAGGATCGCGGCGGTCGGCACGCCCCGCTTGTTGACCTTGGCGAAGGCCTTCGGCGCGTCACCGCGCTGGCCGAGCGAGAAGGCCATGCGGGAGGCGGTGTAGAGGCCCGAGTTCAGGCAGGACAGGACGGCCGTCAGGACGATCACGTTCATGATCTGGCCGGCGTGCGGGATGCCGATGGAGTCGAGGGCGGCGACGTACGAGCCCTTGTCGACGATCGACTTGTCGTTCCACGGCAGCAGCGTCAGGACGACGAAGATCGAGCCCAGGTAGAAGACGCCGATCCGCCAGATCACGCTGTTGGTGGCCTTGGTGACGGCCTTCTGCGGGTCCTCCGACTCGCCGGCGGCGAGCGTGACGATCTCGCTGCCCATGAACGAGAAGACGACCATCAGCACACCGGTGAGGACCGCGCCCGCGCCCATCGGGAAGAAGCCCCCGCTGTCGGTGAGGTGCGCGAATCCGGCGCCCGGGTTGTCCGAGCCGGGCAGCACGCCGAAGACCGCGAGCAGACCGATGACGACGAAGGCGCCGATGGCGACGACCTTGATGCCGGCGAACCAGAACTCGAACTCGCCGTACGAGGCGACGGAGCCGAGGTTGGTGATCGTGAGGACCACCATCACGATGAGCGCCCAGCCCCACTGCGGCACGGCCGGGATCCAGCTCTCCAGGATCTTGGCGCCCGCGGTCGCCTCGACGGCGAGGACGACGACCCAGAAGAACCAGTACAGCCAGCCGATGCTGAAACCGGCCCAGCGGCCCAGGGCCTGGTCCGCGTAGGCGGAGAAGGAGCCGGAGGACGGCCGGGCGGCGGCCATCTCGCCGAGCATCCGCATCACGAAGACGACCATGGCGCCGACGAGTGCGTACGAGAGGAGGATCGCGGGGCCGGCCGCGGCGATGCCGGAGCCGGAGCCGACGAAGAGACCGGCGCCGATGACGCCGCCGATCGCGATCATCGACAGGTGGCGGTTCTTGAGCCCGGCCTTGAGACCGTCGGAGGACTGCGGGGTGCCGGTGGTGCCGGTCTCCTGGCCGTCCTTCGTCAGGGTCGGTTGCGTGTTCACAGACGCTTCCTCGTGTGTGGGGGGCGCTCGGGTCGCGAGCCTGAGCATTGAACCCCGTGAGCAGGGATGATCGGAAGACCTCATTCCGGATCGTTGTACGGGCGACCTCGCGAGAGTCGAAGGTCCGTACCAGGTCGGGTGAAGCTCCCGACCCCGCTGCCTGCTACCCGGGCCCTGACGTGCCACACTCGGCATCATGCGCGTCTATATCGGTTCCGACCACGCCGGCTTTGAACTAAAGAACCACCTCGTCGAGTGGCTCAAGGCCCACGGCCACGAGCCCGTCGACTGCGGTCCTCACATCTACGACGCCCTCGACGACTACCCGCCGTTCTGCCTGCGTGCCGCCGAGAAGACGGCCGCCGACCCGGACAGCCTGGGCATCGTCATCGGCGGCTCCGGCAACGGCGAGCAGATCGCCGCGAACAAGGTGAAGGGGGTGCGCGCCGCCCTCGCCTGGAGCGAGCAGACCGCCGCCCTCGGCCGCGAGCACAACAACGCCAACGTGATCTCCGTCGGCGGCCGGATGCACACCCAGGAAGAGGCGACCAAGTTCGTCGAGATCTTCCTGAACACCCCGTACTCGGGTGACGAGCGTCACACCCGCCGCATCGACATGCTGTCGACGTACGAGACCACCGGCGAGCTCCCCCCGATCCCCGCGCACCACCCGCAGGAGCCGACCGCCTGATGCCCGAGGGGCACACCATCCACCGGCTGGCCGCCGACCACCGCGAGCGGTTCGGCGGCCGGCCCGTGCGCGTCTCCAGCCCCCAGGGCAAGTTCTCCGACTCGGCGGCCCTGCTCGACGGCACGACCCTGGAGACGACGGAGGCCCACGGGAAGCACCTCTTCCTGGGCTTCCCCGGCGAGGAATGGATCCACATCCACCTGGGCCTCTTCGGCAAGGTGAACTTCGGCGACGCCCCGGCTCCGCCGCCCACGGACACGGTCCGACTGCGCCTCGCCAACCCCGACTCGTACGTGGACCTGCGGGGCCCCACCACCTGCGCGCTGATCACGGACGCCGAGAAGCAGGCGATACACGACCGCCTCGGCCCGGACCCGCTCCGCGAGGACGACGACCGGGCGAGGGCCTGGCACCGGATCTCGAAGTCCCGGACGACGATCGCCGCCCTCCTCATGGACCAGAAGGTCATCGCGGGCGTCGGCAACGTCTACCGCGCCGAGGTCCTCTTCCGGCACGGCATCGACCCGTACCGCGCGGGCAGGGACCTCACGGCGGGAGAGTGGGACGCGATCTGGGAGGACCTGGCGGTCCTCATGCGCGAGGGCGTCCGCCTGAACCGCATCGACACGGTCCGCCCCGAACACACCCCGGAGGCCATGGGCCGCCCGCCCCGAGTGGACGACCACGGCGGCGAGGTCTACGTCTACCGCCGGGCGAACCAGCCGTGCCACATCTGCACGACGGACATCCGCACGGCGGACCTGGCGAACCGCAACCTCTTCTGGTGCCCGAGCTGCCAGGCCTAGGTGTGGGCAGACGTTCCGCCTGGGGGTCCCCCCAGGACGAAGTCCTAGGGGGAGGATAAGGGTGGGCACCCGAGGGCGATGCCCGACCCGTTGCCGCCCCGCCCCTAGAACCCGTGCGGCAACCAGGGCGCGACAGGTGACCCGAAAGCGACGGACGCCTCGACCAGCGCCCCTTCCCGAAGCTCCCGCACCCGCCCGGCCGAGGCCAGCGACATCAACGAGGTCCCGCCCAGGTACGCGGCCCCCAGCTCCCGCACGGACAGCGCGAGATCGGGCGCGTCCCCGGTACGCACGCACGTCGCCCCCTTCGCGTCCCCCGTCAACCGCCACCGCCCCGCGTTCCAGGGACAGAACGCGTCCTCGACCTCGAACACCACGTCCACCGGCGCCTGATACGTCCGCGCCTCAAGCGCCGCGCCCACCTCCACGAGCCGCACGAACAGGATCTCCCGCAGCGTCGGCTCGCAGCGCCGGACATTCGTCACCAGGTGCTGCCAGGCGTCGTCCACCGGCCGGCTGTGGATCTTCACCTTCGTCGTCAGGTCCACCGAACACAGGAAGCGCCACAGCGCCGCCTCCGCCACCGCGTCGAGGCCGGCCAGCTGGTGCACCGAGACGGAACCGTCTGGCCCCGCGAAGGACCAGTCCGGCTTGATCGCGTAGTGCGCGTACCCGACGACCTCAGCGTCCCGCTCGGCGAGCACACACAGCCGCGGTGAGGCACCCTCTCGGTCACCCGGCGGGTCGAGCAGCGCCTGCCGCTCCCAGCCGGGCCGTCGCGCCAGCATCCCGGGCCGGCCGGGAACCAGCTTCGCGTACACCGCCTCGGTCGCCTCCAGCGCCTCCGCCGGAGTCGTCACCCGCAGCCTCACGTCGTCCACGCCCTCCGGCGCGGTCAGCCGCACCCGGGTCCTGTCGATGGTCGCGTGCGCCGCGTACGTTGCCGCGCCATAGCCGAAGCGGCCGTAGATCTCCGGCTCGGAGGCCGTCAGGACCGCCAGCGGCTCGCCCCAGCTCCGCAGGTCGTCCAGCTGCCGCCGCATCATCGAGGTCAGGATCCCGCGCCGCCGATGAGTTCCGGCCACGCTCACCATCGTCACCCCGCCCGCCGGGACCGACGCCCCGCCCGGCACCGTCAGCCTGAACGTGAACGCCCCCGCCGTCCCCACGCACAGATCGCCGTCCCAGGCACCCAGGGAACGGTCGTACTCGGTCAGGTCCTGCCAGAGCTGCCGCTCCTCCGGCGACTCCGGCACACCGCCGAACGCAAGCTCCAGCACCCCGTACCAGCGGTCCCACTCCGACGGGTCGAGAACCCGCAGTTCAGTCGTCATATGCCATCGATATCAGCGGCGCGCGCCCGGGGCGACCCGATTTCACGCACCTTGTCACCGGGGTACCCCTGCACGATGTCCGAAGGGATGGATAGGGTCCAGGCCAATGGGACAGCGCGCCGGAGTGAACACGTACGCGGCCCGGACACGCAGGCGCGTGCGCCGGGCCCGCGTCGCGCTGCGCAGATCCGCCGTCGACTACTTCCGCGGCGACGGCGCCGACTGGCTCGCCTTCGCCGGTCTCCTCCTGATGATCCCCGCCATCGCGTGCGGGACCCTCCTCAACCCGGTGTGGTGCGCACCCGCCGCGCTCGTCCTGCCCATCGTGGCCGGCGGCCTGCTGCTGCGCCCCGCCAGCCTGCTCGGTCTGTACGCGGCGGCCGCCGGCGCCCTCATCGTCGAGTCCGTCGTCCTCGGCCCGTACACCCAGGGTCCGGCCAGGGTCACCCCCGGCACCGTCCTGGTCGTCGCCGCCTGCGGACTCTTCGGGCTGCTCATCGCCCAGTTCCGCGCCCGCGTCGGTGTGCCCTGGCGGCGCGGCGGCACCATGCTCTTCGATCTGCGCGAGCGCATCCGCGTCCAGAGCGCCCTGCCCCGGCTCCCCAAGGGCTGGCACCGTGAGATGGCGCTGCGCCCGGCCGGCGGCCAGTCCTTCTCGGGCGACTTCGTCGTCGCTGCCCGCACCCACGGCGGACGCACCCTGGAGGTCGTCCTCACCGACGTCTCCGGCAAGGGCATGGACGCGGCCTCCCGCTCCCTGCTGCTCTCCGGCGCCTTCGGCGGCCTCCTCGGCTCGCTCCCGCCGCACGGCTTCCTCCCGGCGGCCAACGGCTACCTCCTCCGCCAGAACTGGGACGAGGGCTTCGCCACCTCGATCCATCTCGTCCTCGACCTGGAGTCCGGCGACTACGAGCTGTTCTCCGCCGGCCACCTGCCCGCCCTCCAGCTCCACGCGGGCAGCGGCCGCTGGGAGGAGAAGGCCGCCGACGGGCCCCTCCTCGGCGTCTACGACGGGGCGGAGTTCCACCCGGTCAAGGGCTCGCTGCGCCCCGGCGACGTCCTGATGCTCTTCACCGACGGCCTGGTGGAGGCCGCCGACCGGGACATCGCGGAGGGCATCGACCGTCTCACCGGCGAGGCCGACCGCTGTGTCGCCGAGGGTTTCGAGGGCGTCGCCTGGCACCTGATCGAGGCCGTCGCCAAGGACGTCAACGACGACCGGGCGCTTCTCCTTCTCTCCCGTCCTTCCTGAACGCCCAGGCCAGCTCCGGCTCCGTCACCGGCTTCATGATCCGGTGCACCACCGGGGTGCACAGCAGTGTCATCACGGCGAGCGTCGTCACGGAGAGGAGGACGCGGCCGGCCGGCGTGCCGAGCGACGGGTACTGGTCGAAGAAGCCCGAGTACTGCCCGCCCCGGATGAGGAGTCCGTGCAGCAGGTAGCCGCAGATGGTGCCGGAGCCGAGCACCGTGAACCAGCGCTTGCGGGCGGGGACCAGGGCGAGGAAGGCCGCCGTGAGGATCAGCGTGCAGACGAAGAGGGCGCCGACCCTGATGAGCCCGGGCCACCACGCCACCCCCATCTCCTGGGCGCTCACGGTCCGGTAGAACCAGGTCATGTAGATGCTGGCGGTCGCCCAGTAGGTGAAGGGCAGGGCGCCGGCGAAGACCAGGGCGGCCACGATCCGCACCGGCCGCCGCCGCAGGAACAGGAAGTGCTCGGGCCGCATGCGGAGCCCGATCACGAAGAACGGCAGGAACTGCAGCACCCGCTGCATGCCGATGACACCGTCCAGGCCGGGGGTGATCGCGGCCAGCGCCCCGATCCCGACGGACACGGGCACCGGCCAGCGGATGACCGACCAGAAGGGGGCGGTCACCCGCCAGACGAACAGCGCGATCAGGAACCACATCAGGTACGAGGGGTGGAGCAGGCTGTACGGGCGTTCGGGCTGCGCTCCCCAGCGGATGAGCAGGGTGTACGCGACCTCGAAGACGAGGTACGGCACGACGATCCCGGTGAGCAGCCGCCGCAGCTGGTCGGGGCGCCCGGTGTAGCTGCGCGAGAGGTAGCCGGATATCAGGACGAAGGCCGGCATGTGGAAGGCGTACACCAGCATGTACAGGGTTCTGGTCGTCCGGCTGCCCTCCACCACCACGGGGAGCACGTGCCCCACGGCCACGAGCAGGATGGCGAGGTACTTCGCGTTGTCGAAGTACGGGTCACGCCGCCGCCCGGCTCTGGGGGCGGGCGCGGTGCGGAGGGGAGTGGCGGTGATTCCCGGGTGAGTGGTGGACGACATTGGCGAGACGCTAGCTGTGAGCCTGCTGTCCGAAAAGTATGTGCGCTAAAAGGTGCGCGAAGTCTCAAATCCCCCTAAAAAGGGGCGGTGAGGCGTGGTTCAAAAGCCCCAAAACACCGCAATCGTCCTCTGGTTGTACGGGTGTGGCAATCCTCTCCCTTCCCGTTGCCCGACCTCGACGATTCGTCACCCGGCAGCGAGGGCAAGGGGGTTGGTGGCACGATGGAGGAAGCGGGGGGTGTTCCGAGACAGGGGCTCCCTGGTGGGCAAGGTGGGACCGACCGAGGGTGTGATCAGTTGTGGCCATTTCACTGTCTGTGGTGTTGCTGTTGGCAATCATCCTGGTGGTGCTGATCCGAGGGGGAAACCTCAAGGGCGGCCCGGCCGTGGTCGCGGTCCTCTTCGGCTTCTTCCTCGCCTCCACCGGCATGGCCGACGACATCCAGCGCTTCCTGGACTCGATAACGCAGACCGTGGGGTCCATAAAGTTCTGACGGTAGCCTCCATCAAGTTCTGACACGCGACGAGGCCCCCGCCGGCACAGGCGGGGGCCTCGTCACGCGAACGGCCGAGGGCCGGGATGGGGGCAGTAGGGGCATGGGGAGAAGGCGCGGATGGGGTGGTGCGGTCGCGGCCGCGCTCGTCGTATGGGGTGCGGGCGGCTGCGGCCCGATGACCGCGGCCGGGAAGGGCGGCGGCGAACCCCGGCACGGCCAAGCGCCGACCGAGGCCGAGATCGTCGTCCATGACGCGGCGGTCACGGACGGGCAGCGCGCCCAGGTGGAGGCGTACTGGACCGGAACGGGCGTCAGGGCGCTCGCTGCCGGGGACCGCATGGGCGAGCATGTGCAGCCCGCATGGGAGCGGGGCGGTGCCATCGCCCGTACCGTCGGCCGGCTGTACGTCCGGGGGAGTGACGGCGGTCCGTCCGCCTGTACGGCGACCGTGGTCGGTACGCACACGGTCGTCACCGCGGCGCACTGCGTCAGGACACCCGTCGAGGGGAAGTCCGCGTCGGAGGCGACGTGGGACGGGCAGCCCTACTTCGTGCCCGGGTACCGCGACGGCAAGAGCCCGTACGGCGGCTTCACGGTGCGCAGGGTGCGGATGGCCGTCGAGTGGCAGGACGACGGGCAGGACGTCGCCATGCTGGAGATGAACCCCGCTCGCGACGGGCGGAGCATTTCCGAAGTGACCGGCGTCCAGAGGGTCACGTTCGAGCCGGAACCGGCGGCCCTCACCCACTTCGTCGGCTATCCGTACACGAACCGGGCCCTGCACTGTCAGGCCCCCGGGGAACCTCTCGACGGCATCGCGTGGCGGATTCCGTGCGTCATGGGGGTCGGTTCGAGCGGTGGCCCGTACCTGGTCGACCTCGACGGTGGCGGGACCGGCACCGTCGTCGCGGTCAACGTCAGCAGTGACGGCGAGTCCAGCTACGGAACGGCCCTGGGGGCACTCGCCCGGGAGCTTCACGGGCGGTCCGAGCGCGGATAGCGCTCCCGGACGGTGGGCGAAACGCAGAAAACCCCAGGAGACCTGGGGTTTTCTCGTCTGAGAGCGGGTGACGGGAATCGAACCCGCGTAGCTAGTTTGGAAGACTAGTGCTCTACCATTGAGCTACACCCGCACAGCATCGCGCCGCAGGTCACGAGGACCGCGGCACGAGGAGCATGGTAGCCGGTCAGGGGCCTTTCGTGCACACCCGGAAAACAGGGGGCGCCGCACAGTCCCCATCCATGTACCCTACGTGTCGCACCGACGGGGTGTGGCGCAGCTTGGTAGCGCGTCCGCTTTGGGAGCGGAAGGCCGTGGGTTCAAATCCCGCCACCCCGACCATGACGATCACGCGCTCACCTCGCGCGTTCTTGATCACGTTGTGGGCGTCATCCCGCTTGCGGTTACTATGCAAGCTGCGTGCCCGTGTGTCTTTCTGACCGGGCCGACCCGCCGGAACCGCCACACGCGGCCCCGGCGGATTCCAGGAATCAGCCACAAGGAGACCGAACCGTGAAGAGCGCCGTGGAGACCCTGAACCCGACCCGGGTTCGGCTCACTGTCGAGGTGCCCTTCGAGGAGCTCAAGGACAGCCTCGACGCGGCGTACAAGAAGATCAACCAGCAGGTCACGGTCAAGGGCTTCCGTAAGGGCAAGATCCCGGCTCGCGTGATCGACCAGCGGTTCGGCCGCGGCGCCGTGCTGGAGGAGGCCGTCAACGACGCGCTCCCGAAGTTCTACACCGAGGCCGTCAACGAGGCCGAGGTCAACCCGCTCGGCCAGCCCGAGGTCGACATCACCGAGCTGAAGGACGGCGAGCTGCTGGCCTTCACCGCCGAGGTCGACGTCCGCCCGACGCTCGAGATCCCGGACTACTCCGGCATCGAGGTCACCGTCGACGCGGTCGAGGTCACCGACGAGGACATCGAGAAGTCCGTGGAGCAGCTCCGCGAGCGCTTCGCCTCGACCTCCCCGGTCGAGCGTGCCGCCCAGGACGGCGACGTCGTCACCATCGACCTCGAGGCCAAGGTCGACGGCGAGGTCCTGCCCGACGGTGTCGCCAGCGACGTCTCGTACACGATCGGCTCCGGCGAGCTGCTCGACGGCATCGACGAGGCCGTCAAGGGCCTCGAGGCCGGCGGCGAGGCCACCTTCACCTCGCAGCTGAAGGGCGGCTCCGCCGAGGGCAAGGACGCGGAGGTCACCGTCAAGGTCACCACCGTCGCCGCCCGTGAGCTCCCCGAGCTCGACGACGAGTTCGCGCAGATGGCGTCGGAGTTCGACACCCTCGACGAGCTCAAGGCCGACAGCCGCAAGCGCCTCGAGAACATGAAGCAGTTCGACCAGGCCACCCAGGCCCAGGAGCGCGTCCTCGACGAGCTCCTCAAGCTGGTCGAGGTCCCGATGCCCGAGAAGCTTCTCGAGGACGAGATCAACACCCGCAAGCACAACCTGGAGCACCACCAGCTCGGCCAGATGGGCCTCGACCTCGCGAAGTACCTGGAGATCCAGGGCAAGACCGAGGAAGAGTTCCTGGCCGAGACCAAGGAGCAGGCCGAGAAGGGCATCAAGACGCAGTTCATCCTCGATGAGCTCGTCAACAAGGAGAAGCTCGACGTCTCCCGCGAGGAGCTCACCGAGCACCTGTTCCGCCGTGCCGCCTCCTCCGGCATGAGCCCCGACCAGTTCGCCCAGGCCGTGGCCCAGCAGGGCCAGGTCCCGATGCTCGTCGGCGAGGTCGCCCGCGGCAAGGCCCTCGCGGTCGTCGTCGAGGCCGCCAAGGTCCTCGACACCAACGGCGAGGTCGTCGACCTCTCCGACGACGAGGACGAGGTCGAGACCGCCGTCGAGGCCGTCGAGGCCGTCACCGGCGAGGCCGAGGTCTCCGAGGACAAGTAAGGGCCCCCGCCCCCGGCGGACCCTGCTCCACGGGCCCGTGCGCACTCCTGTGCGTACGGGCCCGTGGACGTACCGGGACCCTCTTACACGCCCCCAACTACCTTGCGCTCCCAGCGAACAGTTCGGGAACCGGGATGGCGTTGTCCGACCTGCGCGTTAGGGTCCATGAATACGAGGGCACTGCCCTCTGAACAAGACGCTGAGACGGCTTGGGGCCGTCGGAGACGAGCAGGTGGATACGTGACGAATCTGAAGCCTTACGCCGCGGGTGAGCCGTCCATCGGTGGCGGCCTCGGCGACCATGTCTACAACCGACTGCTCGGCGAGCGCATCGTCTTCCTCGGCCAGCAGGTCGACGACGAGATCGCCAACAAGATCACCGCCCAGATGCTCCTCCTGGCCGCCGAGCCGGAGAAGGACATCTTCCTGTACATCAACAGCCCCGGCGGCTCGGTGACGGCCGGCATGGCGGTCTACGACACCATGCAGTTCATCCCGAACGACGTCGTCACCATCGGCATGGGCATGGCGGCCTCCATGGGCCAGTTCCTGCTCACCGCCGGCGCCCCCGGCAAGCGCTTCGCGCTGCCGAACACCGACATCCTGATGCACCAGGGCTCCGCCGGCATCGGCGGCACCGCCTCCGACATCAAGATCCAGGCCGAGTACCTCCTGCGCACCAAGAAGCGCATGGCCGAGATCACCGCGCAGCACTCCGGCCAGACCGTCGAGACGATCATCCGCGACGGCGACCGCGACCGCTGGTTCACCGCGGAGGAGGCCAAGGAGTACGGCCTCATCGACGACATCATCACGCACGCCGCGGGTGTTCCGGGCGGCGGCGGCACGGGCGCCTGAGCGCCGGCAGCCCGCCGAAGAGCCCCCAGCCCCCTCTGAACGCCACCAGGACGGTGAACACCCAGATGCAGAACAACCTCTCCCCGAGCGGCCTCTACACCGGCGCGCCGATGGACAACCGCTACGTCGTGCCGCGCTTCGTCGAGCGCACCTCGCAGGGCGTCCGCGAGTACGACCCGTACGCGAAGCTGTTCGAGGAGCGCGTGATCTTCCTCGGCGTGCAGATCGACGACGCCTCCGCCAACGACGTCATGGCGCAGCTCCTGTGCCTGGAGTCGATGGACCCGGACCGCGACATCTCGATCTACATCAACAGCCCGGGCGGCTCCTTCACCGCCCTCACGGCCATCTACGACACGATGCAGTTCGTGAAGCCCGACATCCAGACGGTCTGCATGGGCCAGGCGGCCTCCGCCGCGGCCGTGCTGCTCGCCGCCGGCACCCCCGGCAAGCGGATGGCCCTGCCGAACGCCCGCGTGCTGATCCACC
This sequence comes from Streptomyces sp. NPDC044003, assembly GCF_056435185.1. NCBI lineage: Bacteria > Bacillati > Actinomycetota > Actinomycetes > Kitasatosporales > Streptomycetaceae > Streptomyces > Streptomyces sp. NPDC044003. The sequence goes on from NZ_JBWKFA010000002.1 coordinate 393,022, forward strand.
AGCCCTCCGGCGGCACCGGCCGTGAGCAGCTCTCCGACCTGGAGATCGCGGCCAACGAGATCCTGCGCATGCGCAGCCAGCTGGAGGAGATGCTGGCCAAGCACTCCTCGACGCCGATCGAGAAGATCCGCGACGACATCGAGCGCGACAAGATCCTGACGGCCGAGGACGCCCTGGCGTACGGCCTGATCGACCAGATCGTCTCGACCCGCAAGAGCACGGCCTCCGCCGAGCGCTGACGCCCGACCTTCCCTCGGCGCGGTTCACAGGGTCCGCGTGGCTCGTGTGGCCGAATCGCGACCATGTGAACCGTGCCAAGGGGGGCCCGAACAGGGGGCCCGGCAAGGTACCGTCGAATATGAGGCACCAGGAGTCGCTGAACCAAGCGCTCCCAGGCGAAGGGGAAGCACCTCGTGGCACGCATCGGTGATGGCGGCGATCTGCTCAAGTGCTCGTTCTGCGGAAAGAGCCAGAAGCAGGTGAAGAAGCTCATCGCGGGACCCGGTGTGTACATCTGCGACGAGTGCATCGACCTCTGCAACGAGATCATCGAGGAAGAACTCGCGGAGACGAGCGAGGTGCGGTGGGAGGAACTCCCCAAGCCCCGCGAGATCTACGAGTTCCTCGAGGGGTACGTCGTCGGGCAGGAGCCCGCGAAGAAGGCCCTCTCGGTCGCGGTGTACAACCACTACAAGCGCGTCCAGGCCGGCGAGAACGGCGGCGCGCAGGGCCGTGACGACGCCATCGAACTGGCGAAGTCCAACATTCTGCTGCTGGGTCCCACGGGCTCCGGGAAGACGCTCCTGGCCCAGACCCTGGCCCGCATGCTCAACGTCCCGTTCGCCATCGCCGACGCGACGGCGCTGACGGAGGCCGGCTATGTCGGCGAGGACGTCGAGAACATCCTGCTCAAGCTGATCCAGGCCGCCGACTACGACGTCAAGAAGGCCGAGACCGGGATCATCTACATCGACGAGATCGACAAGGTCGCCCGTAAGAGCGAAAACCCGTCGATCACGCGTGACGTCTCCGGCGAGGGCGTGCAGCAGGCCCTCCTGAAGATCCTGGAGGGCACGACGGCCTCCGTCCCGCCGCAGGGCGGCCGGAAGCACCCGCACCAGGAGTTCATCCAGATCGACACGACGAACGTGCTCTTCATCGTGGGCGGCGCCTTCGCCGGCCTGGAGAAGATCATCGAGTCGCGGGCGGGCGCCAAGGGCATCGGCTTCGGGGCGACCATCCGCTCCAAGCGCGAGATCGAGGCGAGCGACCAGTTCCAGGAGGTCATGCCGGAGGACCTGGTGAAGTTCGGGATGATCCCCGAGTTCATCGGCCGTCTCCCCGTGCTCACCTCCGTCCACAACCTGGACCGCGAGGCGCTCCTCCAGATCCTGGTCGAGCCGCGCAACGCGCTGGTGAAGCAGTACCAGCGCCTCTTCGAACTCGACGGCGTGGAACTGGACTTCGACCGCCCGGCCCTGGAGGCCATCGCCGACCAGGCGATCCTCCGCGGCACCGGCGCGCGCGGCCTGCGCGCCATCATGGAGGAGGTCCTCCAGTCGGTCATGTACGAGGTCCCGTCCCGCAAGGACGTGGCCCGCGTGGTCATCACGGCCGACGTCGTCCGCAACAACGTCAACCCGACGCTGGTCCCGCGGATCGTGAAGAACGACGGCAGGCACGAGAAGTCGGCCTGAGCCGTACGGACATGGAAGGGGCGCCCCGCCGGCCGGCGGGGCGCCCCTTCTCCGTGTGCGGGCCTGGGATCAGGCCTTGACGCGGACTTCCTTGCGGAGCTTGGCCGTGATGGCGGCGGCGTCCTCGGCGGAGCCGCCCGTGCCCGTGAGGGCGGAGGCCATGTCGAGCGGGACGACGAAGCCCACGGTGCTGTGGTCCGCCCAGACGCAGATGGTCATGGCGAACCCCGGCGTCGACGAGGCGGGGTCGGCCTCGCTCTTGGCCTGCTGGCACTTGAGGACCGCGCCGTCGAGCTCGGCGGGCTCGTACGCCTTCGGCTCGCCGACCAGGGCCGGCTCGCCCTTCTTGCCCTTGTCCTTGTCGGCCTCGGTCTTGATGCTGGCGAAGACGGTGTCGACGACCTTCTCCGGGTCGTCGATCTCGCCGTAGAGGCCGCTGAAGGAGAGGACCTTGCCCGCGAGGGGGTTGGCCTTGTTCTCCACCTGGTAGGAGGCGCTGACCTCCTTGGCGTTCTTGACGCCGTTCTTCTCGGCCTCCTTCAGGGTGTCCTTGTCGGACGAGTCGCCCTTGTCGGGGGACTTCTTGTACTCGCCGAGCACCGTCTCCGGCGTGATCAGCTTGTGCGGGCCGTCGTCCGCGACCGAGCCGCCGCCACCGCCGCCGATGACGAAGTACGCGCCCACGCCGATCGCCGCGACGACCGCGACCGCGCCGATGATCCAGCCGGCCTTGGACTTCTTCGGGGCCGGCGGGTGGGGCACGTAGCCGCCGGGGCCCTGGGGGGCGCCGTACTGCGGCTGCTGGCCGTACGGGGGCTGCTGCTGCTGCGGGTAGCCGTAGGGCGGCTGCTGCGGCGGAACACCCTGCGGGGCCTGCTGGGGGTATCCGTAACCCGGCTGCGGAGCCTGCGGCTGGCCGTACGGGCCCGGCTGCTGCGGCTGCTGGCCGTAAGGGCCCGGCTGGCCGTAAGGACCGGGCTGCTGGCCGCCGTACGGACCCGGCTGGTTGTAGCTCATCGACAGGTTCCCCTCACAGGATGTTTATGTCTGCCGAACATCCTGGCGGAACCCGTGGCCGGTCAGTGCGGCGGGGGCCACACCGTTACCGAACCAAAGCGTTTCAGGACAGCACCGGGACACCCCTAAACTGGCCCCGTGACCGAGAACACTCAGCAGCAGACAGCGCCCACGACCGAACTGCCGACCCAGTACGCGCCGGCCGAGGTAGAGGGGCCGCTGTACGAGCGCTGGGTAGAGCGTGGGTACTTCGAGGCGGACCCGAAGAGCGAGAAGCCGCCGTACACCATCGTCATCCCGCCGCCGAACGTCACCGGCTCGCTCCACCTGGGCCACGCCTTCGAGCACACGCTGATCGACGCCCTCACCCGCCGCAAGCGCATGCAGGGCTTCGAGACGCTGTGGCAGCCCGGCATGGACCACGCCGGCATCGCCACCCAGAACGTCGTCGAGCGCGAGCTCGCCAAGGAGGGCAAGTCCCGCCACGACCTGGGCCGCGAGGCGTTCGTCGAGCGGGTCTGGGAGTGGAAGGCCGAGTCCGGCGGGCAGATCGCCGGCCAGATGCGCCGCCTCGGTGAGGGCCTGGCGTGGAGCCGGGACCGCTTCACCATGGACGAGGGCCTGTCCCGTGCCGTCCAGACCATCTTCAAGAAGCTCTACGACGACGAGCTGATCTACCGCGCCGAGCGCATCATCAACTGGTGCCCGCGCTGCCTGACGGCCATCTCCGACATCGAGGTGGACTACCAGGAGGACGACGGCGAGCTCGTCTCCATGCAGTACGGCGAGGGCGAGGACACCATCGTCGTCGCCACGACCCGCGCCGAGACGATGCTCGGTGACACCGCGGTCGCCGTCCACCCGGACGACGAGCGCTACGCCCACCTGATCGGCAAGCGGATCAAGCTGCCGCTGACCGACCGTACGATCCCGGTCGTCGCCGACACGCACGTCGACCCGGAGTTCGGCACCGGCGCCGTCAAGGTGACGCCGGCGCACGACCCGAACGACTTCGCCATCGGCCAGCGTCACGACCTCGAGTCCATCGAGGTCCTCGACGAGCGCGGTGTGATCACCGTCCACGGCCCCTTCCAGGGCCTGGACCGCTTCGAGGCCCGCTCCGCGATCGTCGCCGCCCTGCGCGCCGATGGCCGGATCGTCGCCGAGAAGCGTCCGTACGTCCACTCCGTCGGCCACTGCTCGCGCTGCAAGACGACGCTGGAACCGCGTCTGTCGATGCAGTGGTGGGTCAAGGTCGAGACCCTCGCCAAGGCCGCCGGTGACGCGGTCCGCGACGGTCGGGTCAACATCCACCCGGCCGACATGTCGCAGCGCTACTTCGACTGGGTCGACAACCTCAACGACTGGTGCATCTCGCGCCAGCTGTGGTGGGGCCACCGCATCCCGGTCTGGCACGGTCCGAACGGCGAGCTGGTCTGCGTCGGCCCCGACGAGGAGCCGCCGACGGGCGAGGGCTGGACGCAGGACACCGACGTCCTCGACACGTGGTTCTCGTCCGGCCTGTGGCCGTTCTCGACGATGGGCTGGCCGGAGCAGACGCCCGACCTGGAGAAGTTCTACCCGAACTCCGTCCTGGTCACCGGCTACGACCTGATGTTCTTCTGGGTCGCCCGGATGATGATGTTCGGTCTGTACGCGATGGACGGTCAGCCGCCGTTCAGCACGATCGCGTTCCACGGCATGGTCCGTGACGAGTTCGGCAAGAAGATGTCGAAGTCGTTCGGGAACACGGTCAACCCGCTGGACTGGATGGACAAGTACGGCTCCGACGCCCTGCGGTTCACCCTGGCCAAGGGCGCCAACCCCGGTGTCGACGTCCCGATCGGCGAGGACTGGGTCCAGGCGTCCCGGAACTTCGCCAACAAGATCTGGAACGCGACCCGTTTCGCGATGATGAACGGCGCGAACATCGAGGGCCCGCTGCCGGACGCCTCCGAGATGTCGGCGACCGACCGCTGGATCCTGTCCCGCCTCAACGAGACGGTCGCTCAGGTCGACGCGTACTACGAGGACTTCCAGTTCGCCAAGCTGAGCGAGGCGCTCTACCACTTCGCGTGGGACGAGGTCTTCGCCTGGTACGTCGAGCTGTCGAAGACCACGTTCTTCGCGGGCGGCGAGGGCGCCAAGGTCTCCGGCCGGGTCCTCGGCGAGGTCCTGGACGTCATGCTGCGGCTGCTGCACCCGATCGTCCCGTTCGTCACCGACACCCTGTGGACGACGCTCACCGGCGGCGAGTCCCTCGTGATCGCGGACTGGCCGAAGGCTGTGTCTGTTCCTGGGGCTGACGCCCCGGGCGGCTTCCACGACAAGGCCGCCGAGAAGGAGATCGAGCTCGTCCAGCGGGTCGTCACCGAGGTCCGCCGCTTCCGCAAGGAGCAGGGCCTCCAGGACGCCCAGAAGGTGCCCGCCCGCCTCACCCTCGACGGCACCCCGCTCGGCGCGCACGAGGCCGCCATCCGGCAGATCCTGCGCCTCCAGCCGGAGGGCGAGGGCTTCTCCGCCACCGCCTCCCTGCCGGTCGCCGGCGCCACCGTCGCGCTCGACCTCTCGGGCACGATCGACGTGGAGGCCGAGCGCAAGCGCCTCGCGAAGGACCTCGCGGCGGCCGAGAAGGAGAAGGCCCAGGCCGAGGCCAAGCTCGGGAACGAGGCCTTCCTGGCCAAGGCACCCGACAACGTCGTGGACAAGATCAAGGGCCGGCTCGCCAAGGCGGACGAGGACATCGCCCGCATCCAGACCCAGCTGGCGAACCTGCCGCAGGCCTGATCCGTACGACGAGAGGGGCCCGGAACCGCTTCCCGCGGTTCCGGGCCCCTTCTGCTTTGTCCGTTTGTGGGTGACATCACGCGACTTGTGACCGAAGTCCCTGGGGCCGGGCCGAAAGACCCGGGATGATGGAAGGCATGCTCCGCCTCCCCACCGTCCCCGCGCTCCGCCGTTGCGTGGACCGGTGGGCCGTCTCGCCCCGCGCCCTCGACGTCGTCGCCGCGCTCAGCGCCTTCGGCCTGATGGTCCTGGACGTGCCGGGGCTCGCCCGCGCCGACAACTCCCTCACCGGGGTCACCGCGACCCTGGTCCTGGCGGCCGGCGCGGCCACGCTCGTGCTGCGCCGCCGGCTGCCCTGGCTGCCGTACGTGGTGGCGCTCGGCCTGATGGGCTGGCTGCACGAGCTGACCATGATCCAGTTCGCGCTGTACTCGATCGGCCGGTTCCGGGGGCGGCGCGCCGCGATCATCGCGACCCTGCTGTACGTCGCCGTGGCGTACGGCCTCTTCCTGACGCCCGGCTGGCCCGCCGAACACGGCGAGACCCTCAGCGACTTCCTCAGCCTGGTCGTCCCGATCGGCACCCTCGCGGCCGGCGTCGGCATCGCCGCCTACCGCCAGGACCTCGTCCGCGCCCTGGAGGTGCAGCGCCGCGAGGCCGCCGCCCGCCAGGCCGTGCAGGAGGAGCGGATCTCCGTCGGCCGGGACGTCCACGACCTGGTCGGCCGCGAGCTCACCGTCCTCGCGGTGCGGGCCGAGGTCCTCGCCGTACGGGCCAGGGGAGAGGCTCACCAGAAGGACTTCGAGGAGCTCGCGGACACCGCCCGGCGCGCCCACCTCATGCTCAACGAGACGATCGTGCGCCGCGCCGACCGGGACGCCGCGACCCCCGGCCTCGAAGGGCTCGCCGAGCTCGCGGGGGAGAGCGAGCGGATGGGCAACCCCGTCGAGCTGACGGTCGCCGAGGAGGCCAAGGCGCTGTCCCCGCTGCGGCAGGCCGCCGTCCACCGCGTCGTCCAGGAGTGCCTGACGAACGCCGCCAAGCACGCGCCCGGCCTCCCCGTGACGGTCGCGATCACCGTGGCGGGACCCGATCTGCGGATCGAGGTGCGCAACCCGCTGCCGAAGAGCCCGCCGGACCCCTCGCCCGTCTCGACCGGCACCGGCCTGTTCTCCATGGAGGAGCGCGTCACGAGCATGGGCGGCACGCTGAAGGCCCGCCGGGAGGACGGCGCCTACCTGGTGACGGCATTGCTCCCTACCGGCCTGACGCGGTAACTCACCGGACCGTCTCCGCCTTCCCGAGCGCCCCGCTACCGGACCGTCTCCGCCTTCCCCAGGACCCGCTACCGGACCGTCTCCGCCTTCCCCAGCACCCGCTGGAGCCCGTCGAAGTCCTCCACGCACCGGCCCGAGCCCAGGGCCACGCAGTCCAGCGGCTCGTCCGCGACGAAGACCGGGATGCCGGTCGCCGAGGCCATCCGCAGGTCGAGGCCCGGAAGCAGCGCCCCGCCGCCGGTCAGCACGATGCCGTGCTCCATCACGTCGCCGGACAGCTCCGGCGGGCACTCCTCGAGCGTCACCCGTACGGCCGTGATGATCGCCTCCACCGGCTCGTCGAGCGCCGCCCGCACCTCCGGCACGGTCAGCTCCACCGGCCTCGGCAGTCCGCTGACCTTCTCCCGGCCCCGGACGGTGAACGTCCGGCACTCGAACTCCTCGCCGCCCGGCACCGGCCAGGCCGAGCCGATCGCGACCTTCACGTCCTCGGCCGTCCGCTCGCCGACGAGCAGCGAGTGCTCCTTGCGGACGTGGTCGGTGATCGCCGAGTCGAGCCGGTCGCCGCCCACCCGCAGCGACTGGGCCGTGACGATGCCGCCGAGGGAGATCACCGCCACCTCGGTCGTACCGCCGCCGATGTCGACGACCATCGAGCCGCGCGGGGAGGAGACGGGCAGCCCGGCGCCGATCGCCGCCGCCATCGGCTCCTCGATCAGATGGACCGCACGCGCCCCCGCCGAGAGGGAGGCGTGCACGATGGCCCGCCGCTCGACCTGCGTCACCCCGCTCGGCACGCACACCACCATCCGGGTGCGGGGCCGCCGGCGGCCCGGGACGGCCTTGCGGACGAAGTGCCGGATCATCTCCTCGGCGGCCTCGTAGTCGCTGATCACGCCGTCCCTCAGCGGCCGGATCGCGGTGATCGAGCCGGGCGTGCGGCCGATGGTCTCCTTCGCCTCCGTGCCGACCGCGAGGGCCTGCCGGGAGCCCTCCTGGACCGCCACCACGGACGGTTCGTTGAGCACGATGCCCCGGCCCCGGGCGTAGAGGAGCGTGTTGGCCGTGCCGAGGTCGATCCCTATGTCCATGATCGCCAAGTTTGCCGGGGCGATCACTCCGGCGGTGGACCGAAAGTCCCGAATGGGGTGGGTCCATCGTCCCGTCGGTGCCGCTCCGTAGACTGGGCCCGTGAGCGAGCCGAGCGACCCGAATGACCAGTTCGACGACATCGTCGACACCGAGACGAACCGCGACCCCGACCTGGCGGTGATCGAGGCCGGCAGCCGCACCCTGCGCACGCAGGGCGGACTGCCGCAGGGCGATCCCGTGCCCAGCCGTCCCGAGGACCCCGAGCTGGACAAGGCGCTGCGCGAGGTCGAGACCGAGCTGTCCACCCGCTGGGGCGAGACCAAGCTGGACCCCTCCGTCACCCGGATCGCGGCCCTGATGGACGTCCTCGGCGAGCCGCAGCGCGCGTACCCCTCGATCCACGTCACCGGCACCAACGGCAAGACGTCGACGGCCCGCATGATCGAGGCCCTGCTCGGCGCCTTCGAGCTGCGCACCGGGCGCTACACCTCGCCGCACGTGCAGACGATCACCGAGCGGATCAGCCTGGACGGCGCCCCGATCTCCGCCGAGCGGTTCATCGAGACGTACCAGGACGTCAAGCCGTACGTGGAGATGGTCGACGCCCGAGAGGAGTACCGGCTCTCCTTCTTCGAGGTCCTCACCGGCATGGCGTACGCGGCCTTCGCGGACGCCCCGGTCGACGCGGCCGTCGTCGAGGTCGGCATGGGCGGCACCTGGGACGCGACGAACGTCATCGACGCCTCCGTCGCCGTCGTCACCCCCATCGACCTCGACCACACGGACCGGCTCGGCGAGACGACCGCCGAGATCGCGGCCGAGAAGTCGGGGATCATCAAGCCGGGCGCGACCGTCATCCTGGCCCAGCAGCCGGTCGACGCGGCCCAGGTCCTGCTGAAGAAGGCCGTCGAGGCGGACGCGACCGTGGCCCGTGAGGGCATGGAGTTCGGCGTGGTCTCCCGCGAGGTCGCGGTCGGCGGCCAGCTCCTCACCCTGCGCGGCCTCGGCGGCGAGTACGACGAGATCTTCCTGCCGCTGCACGGCGCCTACCAGGCGCACAACGCCGTGGTGGCGCTCGCGGCGGTCGAGGCCTTCTTCGGGATCGGCGCCGAGCACGCCAGGACCCTGGACATCGACACCGTGCGCCGGGCCTTCGCCCAGGTGGCCTCGCCGGGCCGCCTGGAGATCGTCCGCTCCTCGCCGACCGTCATCCTGGACGCCGCGCACAACCCGCACGGCGCGCGGGCGACGGCCGAGGGCGTCAGCGAGGCCTTCGGCTTCTCCCGGCTCATCGGCGTGGTCTCCACGAGCGGGGACAAGGACGCCAAGGGGCTCCTGGAGGCCTTCGAGCCGATCTTCGCGGAGGTCGTGATCACCGCGAACTCCAACCCGCGGGCCACCGACGTCGACGCGCTCGCCGCGACGGCCGTCGAGGTCTTCGGAGAGGACCGGGTCGTCGTCGAGCCGCGGCTGCCCGACGCCATCGAGGCGGCCATCACCCTCGCGGAGGAAGAGGCCGAGTACGGCGGCGCGGGTGTCCTCGTGACCGGTTCGATCTTCACGGTCGGCGACGCCCGACTGCTGCTGCGAAGGGGCTGAACCCGATGCGTGTGCTCTGTTCCTCGACGCTCATCGGCGAGTTCTTCGTGATCGGCTTCGCCGGGCTCGTCGCCATGAAGGACGACAGCCTCGCCACGTCCACCGTCTGGTGGGTCTGCGGCGTGGCCATGGTCTTCTCGGTGCTGCTGTGCGGGATGATCACCCGGCCCGGCGGGGTGCAGCTCGGCTGGGCCCTGCAGCTCGGGCTGGTCCTCAGCGGCTTCTTCGTCCCGACCATGTTCTTCCTCGGCGCGGTCTTCGCCGGTCTGTGGTGGGCCTCGGTTCACTACGGGCGGCGGATCGACGAGGTCAAGGCACGCTGGGCCGCACAGGCCTCGGCAGGGCCTGACGCTGCGTAATCGACGGGGGTGCGGGCCCTGTAGCCTCGGAGGTCCCGCACACCGTTTTTCCGAAGGAGTTCCCCCGTGAGCCAGCGATCGCTCGTCCTGCTCAAGCCCGACGCCGTCCGCCGTGGTCTGATCGGCGAGATCATCGGCCGTATCGAGCGCAAGGCCGGCTGGACCATCGCGGCCCTGGAGCTGCGCGAGCTCGACCAGGACACGCTGGAGCAGCACTACGGCGAGCACAAGGGCAAGCCCTTCTACGAGCCGCTCATGGGCTTCATGCAGTCCGGCCCGGTCGTCGCGCTCGTCGTCGACGGTGAGCGGGTCATCGAGGGCCTGCGCACGCTCGCCGGCCCGACCGACCCGATCGCCGCCGCGCCGGGCTCCATCCGGGGCGACTTCGGCACGATCGTCCGCGAGAACCTGATCCACGCCTCGGACTCCGAGGAGTCGGCGGCCCGCGAGCTGAAGATCTTCTTCCCGGGTCTGGTCTGACGCGAAGTCAGCCGAACGAAGCACCCTGTGGGGCGACCGAAGGAATTTCGGTCGCCCCCAGGCATATGAACGCCAATCCCGGGAACGGATCGCCGCGTCCTGCCGTCACCAGTACTGAGGTGGACCAACGCGCGCCATTCGCGCGGGCGGCACTACGATGGAAAACTCCACGCCGCACCACTCTCAGCCATGGGAAATCAAGGGGAACTCAATGTCGTTCATCGGCCGTGACATGGCTGTCGACCTCGGGACCGCCAACACGCTGGTGTACGTCAGGGGTCGAGGCATCGTTCTGAACGAGCCGTCAGTCGTCGCCATCAACACCAACACCGGGGGCATCCTCGCGGTCGGCGCCGAGGCGAAGAAGATGATCGGCCGGACCCCCGGCAACATCGTCGCCGTGCGCCCGCTCAAGGACGGTGTGATCGCCGACTTCGAGATCACCGAGCGCATGCTCCGCTACTTCATCCTCAAGATCCACAAGCGCCGCTACCTGGCCCGCCCCCGCGTCGTCGTCTGCGTGCCCTCCGGCATCACCGGAGTGGAGCGCCGCGCCGTCATCGAGGCGTCGACCCAGGCCGGTGCCCGTCAGGTGCACATCATCGAGGAGCCCATGGCGGCGGCCATCGGCTCGGGCCTCCCCGTCCACGAGGCCACCGGCAACATGGTCGTCGACATCGGTGGCGGCACCACCGAGGTCGCCGTCATCTCCCTCGGCGGAATCGTCACAGCACAGTCCATCCGGGTCGCCGGCGACGAGCTGGACAACGCGATCATCCAGCACATCAAGAAGGAGTACTCGCTCCTCCTCGGTGAGCGCACCGCCGAGCAGATCAAGATCACCATCGGCTCCGCGTACGACCTCGACAAGGACGAGCACACCGAGATCCGCGGCCGCGACCTCGTCTCCGGTCTGCCCAAGACCGTGGTCATCTCCGCCGCCGAGGTCCGCAAGGCCATCGAGGAGCCGGTCAACGCGATCGTCGACGCCGTGAAGACCACCCTCGACAAGTGCCCGCCGGAGCTCTCCGGTGACGTCATGGACCGCGGCATCGTTCTCACGGGTGGCGGCGCCCTGCTCCGCGGCCTCGACGAGCGCCTCCGGCGCGAGACCGGCATGCCGATCCACATCGCCGAGGACCCGCTGGACTCGGTGGCGCTCGGCTCCGGCAAGTGCGTGGAGGAGTTCGAGGCGCTCCAGCAGGTCCTGGACGCCCAGCCGCGCCGCTAGAACCGCACCACCGCAGTAGTACAGCCGAACAACCGAACCACGAGGAAAGGCACGGCCGCCGCACGTGAGGGACACACGAGAGAGCCGGCTGCTCCTGGTGCTGCTGATCGCCATCGCGTTCGCACTGATCACGGTGGACATCCGCGGCGGTCAGGAGTCACCCGTCGACGGTGCCCGACAGGCCGCAGCCGCGGTCTTCGGGCCCGTCGAGAACGGTGTGGCGGCCGCCGTCGATCCCGTCGGCAACGCCATAGGCGCGGTACGGGACTCCGGCGAGCGGCACACCCGGATCGCCGCCCTGGAGAAGGAGAACGCCGAACTCAAGGCGAAGCTCGGCAGCGACGACCGCAACCGCAACCGGCTGCGCGAGCTCGACTCCATGCTCAAGACCGCCGGCGCCGGGCAGTACGGCATCAAGGGCGCCCAGGTCATCGCCATAGGAGCGGCCCAGGGCTTCTCCTGGACCGTCACCATCGACGTCGGCGCGCGCGACGGCATCAAGCGGGACATGACCGTGCTCAACGGCTCCGGTCTCGTCGGCCGTGTCACCACCGTCGGTCCCTCCACCTCCACCGTCCTCCTCGCCAACGACCCCGACTTCACCGTCGGCACCCGTATGGAGAAGAGCGACGAACTCGGCTTCGCCACCGGCCAGGGCGACAGCCCCCTCCTCGTCCAGCTCCTCAACGGCAAGGCCAAGGTCAAGCCCGGCGACCGGCTCGTCACCTTCGGCTCCCGCGCCGACAAGCCCTTCGTGCCCGGCGTCCCGGTCGGCGAGGTCGTCCGTGTCGACCCCTCGGGCGGCGGCCTGACCCGCAACATCTACGTCCGCCCGTACGTCGGCTTCACCAAGCTCGACATCGTCGGCGTCGTCGTCCAGGCCCCGCGCTCCGACCCCCGCGACATGGTCCTGCCGCAGAAGCCCAAGCCCGCGCCGACCGTCACGGTCACGGTCACACCGCCGCCACCGGACGGACAGCAGGCGAACCCGCAGAGCCAGGGCCAGAATCAGAACGACGGCCAGAACCAGCAGGCGCAGCAGGACCAGGGGGGCGTGACACCGTGAAGTTCAACCGCATCCTCCTCTCCGCCACCCTGATCGTCGTCGCCCTGGTCGTCCAGGTCTCCGTCCTCGCCCGGCTCCAGCTCCCCGGCGCCGTCCCCGACCTCGTCCTCCTCACCGTCGTCGGCCTCGCCCTCGTCTACGGACCGGTCAGCGGCTCCCTCATCGGCTTCACCGCCGGCCTGCTCTCCGACCTCGCCCCGCCCGCCGACCACGCCGCCGGCCGCTACGCCCTCGTGCTCTGCGTCATCGGCTACCTCGTCGGCCTCGCGAAGCCGGACAACGGCCGGCTGACCTCCGCGGCCGGCCCCATGGCCGTCGTCGTCGCCGCGGCCCTCGGCTCCACGCTCCTGTACGCGGGTGTGGGCGCCCTCGTCGGCGACACCGCCGCCCGCCATGTCGGCCTCGGCTTCCTGCTGTTCACCGCGGCCGTGTACGACCTGCTTCTCGCGCCCTTCACGGTGCCGCTCATCATGGCGCTGGCCCGCCGCGCCGAGAACGACCCGCTCGCCGACGCCGGCGGCGGCAACGGCGCCGACGTCGCCTCCGGCTGGCTCTCCTCCGGCACCGGCCTCAGGATCGGCGCCCAGCGCGGGGGCCTGCGCGTGAAGGCCGCACGGAGCCGTGCCTCACGCGCCGGACGCATCAAGGGAGTCAAGCGACTGTGACGACCGGACGCATCAAGGGAGCCGAGCGACCGTGACCGAGGGGGCACCGGCAGCATGAGCAACATCCCCGAGACAGGGCGGACCCCCCGGGTCCAGATCCGGCTCGTCGTCATCCAGATCCTCGTCTTCTCACTGCTCCTCACTCTGGGCGGCCGGCTCTGGTACCTCCAGATCCGCAACGGCAAGGAGTACACGGACGAGGCGAAGAACAACCACGTCCAGCAGGTCGTCCAGCCCGCCGTCCGCGGCTCGCTCCTCGACGCCCGCGGCGTCCCGCTCGCCGACAACGAGACCCGCCTCGTGGTCTCCGCGTCCCGCACCGAGCTGATGAAGATGAAGGACGACGGCAAGGGCGTGCTCACCCGGCTCGCCGACGTCCTCGACATGAAGCCGCAGGACGTCATCAACAAGATCCGGCTCTGCGACTCCAAGACGCCCAAGCCCTGCTGGAACGGTTCGCCCTACCAGCCGATCCCCGTCACCGACGAGGCCACCACCCAGCAGGCCCTCCAGATCCGCGAGCGCGCCGAGGACTTCCCCGGCATCACCGCCGAACCCACCGCCGTCCGCCGCTACCCGGCCCCCGGCAAGTCCCGCACCTCCCAGGTCCTCGGCTACCTCTCGCCCGTCACCGACGAGGAGATCGAGAAGGCCAAGGACACCGACTCGCCGTTCCTCCGCTCCGACCAGGTCGGCCGCTCCGGCCTGGAGCGCACGTACGACAAGGAACTCCGCGGCAAGGCCGGCGTCACCCGCTACGAGGTCGACAACCTCGGCCGCGTCATCGGCCAGGCCAAGAGCGACCCCGCCGTCCCCGGCTCCAACGTCGTCACCTCCATCGACGCCCGCGTCCAGGCGGTCGCCGAATGGGAGCTGCACAACGCGATGGTGGAGGCCCGCAAGACGTACGACAAGAACACCAGCGAGAACTACAAGGCCGACGCGGGCGCCGTCCTCGTCATGGAGACGAAGACCGGCCGCATCGTCGCCATGGCCTCACAGCCCGACTACGACCCCAACGCCTGGGTCGGCGGCATCTCCGCCAAGGACTACGCCGCCCTCACCGGCAAGAACTCCAACTTCCCGCTCCTCAACCGGGCCATCCAGGGCCAGGCCGCCCCCGGCTCCATCTTCAAGGTCATCCCGACCACCGCCGCCGTCAACGCCGGATATGACTTCAACGGCCGCTACCCGTGCCCCTCCTCGTACTCCATCGGCGGCCAGGTCTTCAAGAACTTCGAGTCCCAGGGCCACGGCTCCATCACCCTCGGCCAGGCCCTCGAAGTCTCCTGCGACACCGTCTTCTACGCCCTCTCCCACCAGCAGTGGCTCAACGACGGCGGCATGAAGCCGAAGAAGAACGCCAAGGACTGGTTCTACAAGACGGCCCATCAGTTCGGCCTCGGCGCCGAGACCGGCATCGACCTCCCCAACGAGGTCAGCGGCCGCGTCCCCGACCGGAAGTGGAAGCAGGACTTCTGGGCGGCCAACAAGGACTACTGGTGCAAGATCGGCAAGCGCGGCGGCACCTACGTCCAGCAGCTCTCCTACGAGAACTGCCTCGAAGGCAACCTCATGCGCGCCGGTGACTCCGTCAACTACTCGATCGGCCAGGGCGACACCCTCGTCACCCCGATCCAGATGGCCACCATCTACGCGGCCATCGCCAACGGCGGCACCCTCTGGAACCCCACCGTCGGCAAGGCGATCATCAGCCCCGACGGCAAGAAGGTCACCGAGATCAAGCCCACGTCCCACGGCAAGCTCCCCATGGACGCCAAGACCCAGGCGTTGATAGAGGAGGCCCTCGCGGGTGTCGCCACCCGCGGTACGGCCGCCTGGCGGTTCGGCGGCTGGCCGCAGGACAAGATCCCGATGCACGCCAAGACGGGTACCGCCGAGGTCTACGGCAAGCAGACGACCTCCTGGTTCGCCACGTACACCAAGGACTACGCGATCGTCATGACGATCTCCCAGGGTGGTACCGGCTCCGGCGCCTCCGGCCCCGCCGTGCGCAACATCTACGACGCGCTCTACGGACTCGACGACGCCGGCAACCAGGACCTCAAGCGGGCCCTGCTGCCGACGCCGCAGAAGACCCTGCCGAAGATCGAGGCCGACGGCTCCATCGACGCGCCGAAGACCAAGCCGTACGACCCCGAGGTCGGCAAGATCGACCCGAACGCGCCACCGAAGACCCCCGACCCGGCCGCCACGAAGAAGCCGGACGACGACCAGACCCTCGCGGGCCCGCCCGCGGCCTGGCACCGGGACTGAGGAGGACCGACCCCATGACCGCACCCCACGGCTTCTCCGTCTCCCGGTACGCACCCGAGCGCGGCACCCTCGCCAAACTGGCGGCCCGCGACTCGGTGCTCCGCCGGCTCGACTGGCCCATTCTGCTCTCGGCGCTCGCCCTCTCCGGCATGGGCGCGCTGCTCGTCTGGTCCGCCACCCGCGGCCGCACCGAGCTCAACAACGGCGACCCGTACTACTTCCTCTTCCGGCACGTGCTCAACACCGGCATCGGGCTCGCCCTGATGATCGGCACGATCTGGCTCGGCCACCGCACCCTGCGCGGCGCGGTGCCGATCCTCTACGGCCTCTCGATTCTGCTGATCCTCGCCGTCCTCACCCCGCTCGGCGCCACCATCAACGGCGCCCACGCGTGGATCGTCGTCGGCGGCGGCTTCTCCCTCCAGCCCAGCGAGTTCGTGAAGATCACGATCATCCTGGTCATGGCGATGCTCCTCGCCGCCAAGGTCGACGCCGGCGACCAGCTCCACCCCGACCACCGCACCGTCGCCAAGGCCCTCGCCCTGGCCGCCCTCCCCATGGGCATCGTCATGCTGATGCCCGACCTCGGCTCGGTCATGGTCATGGCGGTCATCGTGCTCGGCGTCCTGCTCGCCTCCGGCGCCTCCAACCGCTGGGTCCTCGGCCTCATCGGCGCCGGCGTCCTCGGCGCGGTCCTCGTCACCACGCTCGGCATGCTCGACGAGTACCAGATCAACCGCTTCGCGGCCTTCGCCAACCCCGACCTCGACCCGGCCGGCGTCGGCTACAACACCAACCAGGCCCGCATCGCCATCGGCTCCGGCGGCCTCCTCGGCGCCGGCCTCTTCAAGGGCTCCCAGACCACCGGCCAGTTCGTCCCCGAACAGCAGACCGACTTCGTCTTCACGGTCGCCGGAGAGGAACTCGGATTCGTCGGCGCCGGCCTGATCCTCGTCCTCCTGGGCGTCATCCTCTGGCGCTCCTGCCGGATCGCCCGCGAGACCACCGAGCTCTACGGCACGATCGTCGCGGCCGGCATCATCGCCTGGTTCGCCTTCCAGTCCTTCGAGAACATCGGCATGACGCTCGGCATCATGCCGGTCGCCGGTCTGCCCCTGCCGTTCGTCTCGTACGGCGGCTCGTCGATGTTCGCCGTATGGGTGGCGATCGGACTGCTCCAGTCGATCCGGGTACAGCGGCCCATGACGGCCTGACGGCGGCTAGATTCGAGCTATGGCGGAGACGAAGCGCGAGATCGAGCGGAAGTACGAAGCCACCGGAGGCACCGGACTCCCGGACCTCACCCGCGTCCCCGGAGTCGCGTCCGTCGTCGACGACGGCGTCATGGAACTCGACGCCGTCTACTACGACACCCCCGACCTGCGCCTGTCCGCCGACGGGCTGACCCTCCGCCGCCGCACCGGCGGGAGCGACGCCGGCTGGCACGTGAAGTTCCCCGTCGCCGTGGGCGTCCGCGACGAGATCAGAGCCCCGCTCAGCGACACCCTCCCGGGTGCGCTCGCGGGGCTCCTGCGCTCCCGGGTCCGCGACGCGGAGGTCTTCCCCGCCGTCCACCTCCACTCCTCCCGCGACGTCCGCCACCTCCTCGCCGCGGACGGCACCCTCCTGGCGGAACTCTCCGTGGACACGGTCCACGCGGAAAGCCTCCTGGGCGGGGGAGAGGCCTCCTGGACCGAGATCGAGGTCGAGCTCGCCGACGGCACCGACGACGAGACGATCCTCGACGCGATCGGGAAACGCCTGAAGAAGGCGGGCATCGTCCCCTCGGACGCCCCGTCGAAACTGGCGAGGGCCCTGCAGGAGACGGGCACGGCGCCCCGCCCGCCGGCCGTCCCCGGGAAACCCGGCACCGCCGGCGCCGCCGTGCTCGGCTACGTGCGCGAGCAGGTCGAGGCGATCGTCACGCTCGACCCCGCCGTGCGCCGCGACCTGCCCGACGCCGTGCATCAACTGCGCGTCGCCTGCCGACGGCTGCGCAGTGCCTTCAGGACGTACGGCGCCGTGCTCGACCGGGACGTCACCGACCCCCTCGGCGAGGAGCTGAAGTGGCTCGCCGGCGAGCTCGGCGCCGCCCGCGACCAGGAGGTGCTCGCCGAGCGGCTGAGCGCCCGGATCGACGAGGTCCCCAAGACCCTCCGCCTCGGCCCCGTCAGGGCCCGGCTGCGGATCTGGGCCGCCGCCCGCAGCGGCGGCGCGCGGCGCAGGGCCCTCGACGCCCTGGACTCCGCCCGCCACCTGACCCTGCTCGAAGCGCTCGACGCGCTGCTCGCCGACCCGCCCCTGCGCAAGGCCGCCGGGCGCGGCGCCCGCAAGGTCCTCGCCCGCGCCGTCCTCAAGGACCACGACCGTCTCGCCGGCCGCGTCGACCACGCCCTCGCCCTCGACCCCGGTCACGACCGGGACCTCGCCCTCCACGCCGCCCGCAAGGCGGCCAAGCGCGCCCGGTACGCCGCCGAGGCGGCCGGCCCCACCCTCGGGAAGCCCGCCGAGAAGCTCGCCACGCGCGTGAAGGCGGTCCAGACTCTTCTCGGCGAACACCAGGACGGAGTGGTCGCCCGCACGACGCTCAGGGAGCTGGCGATCCAGGCCCACGCGGCCGGCGAGTCCGCCTTCACCTGGGGACTTCTCCACGGCCGCGAGGAGGCCCGGGCCGCGGAGAACGAGCGGGAACTGCCCGGGGTGTGGGCCCGGGCCGCCGCCCCGGAAATCCGGTCGGCACTGAGCCACTGAGCACCGGGGTACGCTTGAGAGTCGCCCCCCTGCCAGCTCACGAAGGTTCGAGATGTCTGCTGCCGAGTCTGTCTTCCCGCAGCTCGAAGCTCTGCTCCCGCACGTGCAGAAGCCGATTCAGTACGTCGGTGGAGAGCTGAACTCCACGGTCAAGCCGTGGGAGTCCGCCGACGTCCGCTGGGCGCTGATGTACCCGGACGCGTACGAGGTCGGCCTGCCCAACCAGGGCGTCATGATCCTCTACGAGGTGCTGAACGAGCGCGAGGGCGTCCTCGCCGAGCGCACCTACAGCGTGTGGCCGGACCTCGAAGAGCTGATGCGCGAGCACAACGTGCCGCAGTTCACCGTGGACAGCCACCGCCCGGTCGGCGCGTTCGACGTCTTCGGCCTGAGCTTCTCCACCGAGCTCGGCTACACGAACATGCTCACCGCCCTCGACCTGGCGGGCATCCCGCTGGAGTCGAAGGACCGCACCGTCGACCACCCGATCGTGCTCGCCGGCGGCCACGCCGCGTTCAACCCCGAGCCGATCGCGGACTTCATCGACGCGGCGATCATCGGCGACGGCGAGCAGGCCGTCCTCGACATGACCGAGATCATCCGTCAGTGGAAGGCCGAGGGCAGGCCGGGCGGCCGCGAGGAGGTCCTCTTCCGCCTCGCGAAGACCGGCGCGGTCTACATCCCGGCGTTCTACGACGTCGAGTACCTGCCGGACGGCCGCATCGGCCGTGTCGTGCCGAACAAGTCGGGCGTCCCCTGGCGCGTGTCCAAGCACACCGTCATGGACCTCGACGAGTGGCCGTACCCCAAGCAGCCCCTCGTGCCGCTCGCGGAGACCGTCCACGAGCGCATGTCCGTCGAGATCTTCCGCGGCTGCACCCGCGGCTGCCGCTTCTGCCAGGCCGGCATGATCACGCGCCCCGTGCGGGAGCGAAGCATCACCGGCATCGGCGAGATGGTCGAGAAGGGCCTCAAGGCGACGGGCTTCGAGGAGGTCGGCCTCCTCTCCCTCTCCTCCGCGGACCACACCGAGATCGGCGAGATCGCGAAGGGCCTGGCGGACCGCTACACGGACGACAAGGTCGGCCTGTCCCTCCCCTCGACCCGCGTCGACGCCTTCAACGTCGACCTGGCGAACGAGCTCACGAGGAACGGCCGCCGCTCCGGCCTCACCTTCGCCCCCGAGGGCGGCTCCGAGCGCATGCGCAAGGTCATCAACAAGATGGTCTCGGAGGAGGACCTCATCCGTACGGTCTCGACGGCCTACGGCAACGGCTGGCGCCAGGTGAAGCTGTACTTCATGTGCGGCCTGCCGACGGAGACCGACGAGGACGTCCTCCAGATCGCCGACATGGCGATGAACGTGATCGCCGAGGGCCGCAAGGTCTCCGGCCAGAACGACATCCGCTGCACCGTCTCCATCGGCGGTTTCGTCCCCAAGCCGCACACCCCCTTCCAGTGGGCCCCGCAGCTGTCGGCCGAGGAGACGGACGAGCGCCTGCGCAAGCTCCGTGACAAGATCCGCGGCGACAAGAAGTACGGCCGCTCGATCGGCTTCCGCTACCACGACGGCAAGCCCGGCATCGTCGAGGGCCTCCTCTCCCGCGGCGACCGCCGCCTCGGCGCGGTCATCCGCGCGGTGTACGAGGACGGCGGCCGCTTCGACGGCTGGCGCGAGCACTTCTCGTACGACCGCTGGATGGCCTGCGCCGAGAAGACGCTCCCCGAGGTCGGCGTCGACGTCGCCTGGTACACCACCCGCGAGCGCACCTACGAGGAGGTCCTGCCCTGGGACCACCTGGACTCGGGCCTCGACAAGGACTGGCTCTGGGAGGACTGGCAGGACGCCCTCGACGAGACCGAGGTCGAGGACTGCCGCTGGACCCCGTGCTTCGACTGCGGCGTCTGCCCGCAGATGGACACGCACATCCAGATCGGCCCCACCGGCAAGAAGCTGCTGCCGCTGACGGTGGTCAAGTAGTAACGCTTGCGTGACGGCCCGGCGAAGGGGGAAACCCTTTGCCGGGCCGTCGCGTCGTTCCGGGCATGAACACGGAAAACCCGGGCTGCCTCACGGGAGTGGCGCGCGCCGTCGCCCTCGTGATCGTGCTGCCCCTCCGGCTGATCTGGGACGCCTTCGCCTTCTGCATGAAGCAGCTGTGGCGCTGGATCCTCGCCCCGGTCGGCCGGGCCCTCGGATGGCTGATCCACCACCTGGTCGTGATCCCGCTGCGCTTCCTCTGGGAATGGGTGATCGTCCCGGTCGCGCGGGCCCTCTGGTGGGTGATCGACCTGCTGGTCGTCACACCGCTGACGTACCTGTGGGAGTGGGTCCTCCTCCCCGTCCTCAAGGGCCTGTGGTGGGTCGTCGACCTGCTGGTCGTGACCCCACTGACCTGGCTCTGGCGGTACGTGCTCGCGCCCGTCGCCCGGGCGGTCGGCGCCGCACTCGCCTGGGCCTGGGACATCGCCGGGCGGATCTCGCGGGCCGTCGGCCGGGCGATCGGCTGGGTGCTGTGGAACGTGATCGGCCGGCCCCTCGCCTGGGCGTACCGGGTGATCCTCACCCCCGTCGGCCACTGGCTGCGGGCCTGGGTGTGGCGGCCCGTCGCCGCCGCCGCGCGCGCCGTCCGCACCGCCGCCCGGGAGGTGCGCGTCGCCCTCTTCGGCGGACCTCGCTGACCCGGGACCCGCCCGGCCCGGGGAACCGGAGGTGGCCCGGGCGCGTACTCTGGGTAGTACAGCGAACGTCCCCGGCGCGGCGCCCGCCCCCGAGATCTCCCCGCGGAAGCGGGGGTGAACCGGGCGGGACCCCTGGGGCAACCCGTACATCTCGTGGACGGCGCGCACCCGCGCCGCCCCGCACCGAGGAGAAGAACCACTGGGCAAGCGACAGCCCGAAGGCCCGCCGCCCGCACCGGCGGTGCAGCGCATCCGACTGCGCTACACCAAGCGCGGCCGCCTCCGGTTCACCAGCCACCGTGACTTCCAGCGCGCCTTCGAGCGTGCGCTGCGCCGTGCCGAGGTGCCCATGGCGTACTCGGCGGGCTTCACCCCGCACCCCAAGGTGTCGTACGCCAACGCCGCCCCGACGGGTACGGGCTCCGAGGCCGAGTACCTGGAGATCGCGCTCACCGAGGCACGCGACCCGGAGAACCTGCGGGCCCTGCTCGACGAGTCCCTCCCGGCGGGCCTCGACATCACCGACGCCGTCGAGGCCCGGACCTCGGGTCTCGCCGACCGGCTCACCGCCTCCGTGTGGGAGCTGCGCCTGGAGGGCGTCCCGGTCGAGGTCGCCGAGAAGGCCGTCGAGGCGTTTCTCGCGGCCGAGACGGTGGAAGTACAGCGCAAGACCAAGAACGGAGTCCGCACCTTCGACGCCCGTTCCGCTGTCACCGAGCTGACGGCGGGCCGTCCCCAGGGTGATCCCCAGGGTGATAGGCCGCTGGACAGCGCCTGTGCGATACTGCGGCTGGTTGTTCGGCACGTGACACCTGCCGTGCGACCCGACGACGTCCTGTCCGGTCTCCGAGCTGTGGCCGACCTGGCGCCGCCGGTCCCCGCTGCGGTGACCAGGCTGGCGCAGGGGCTCTTCGACGAGGAGTCCGGCACGGTGACCGACCCGCTCGCGCCCGACCGCGAGGCAGTCACGGCCGCTTCATCCACGGCCGCCGCGACCGCCCCGGCGACGGCGCCGGGTGCCGGTACCGCGTAGGGAGCGGTCGTCGTAGCGCCGCCCTGGTACTCGGGAGCCACCTGGGTCGGGCAGCGCACTGACCAGGAGACTTTCGCCAGGCCGTCCGCACAGGGCGTACGGAACCGGCGAGCCAGACATACAGCTCCCGTGCGGCGCCCGCGCCCCGGACGGCGGCACCGCGCCACTGGCGCGACCGTGCCGCCGGACCGGAACCAGGCGCGGCGCCCGGGAGCGTGACGGGAGAACCGCCCGCATGCTCGAGTCCAACGAAGACACCAACGCCCCCGGTGACAAGCTGCCGCCGCGCCGCAGGCGCCGCGCCGCTTCCCGCCCCGCCGGTCCGCCGGTGACGGGCGCCACCGCCGAGACCCCGGTGGCCGCCGAGGCCCCGGCTGTCGAGACTCCCGCCCCGGCCGAGGCCGAGGCCGCCCCCGCGCCGCGGACCCGCCGCCGCGCCACCCGCAAGGCCACCGCGCCTGTGGTGGAGACCGCGGTCGAGCCGGCCGTGGAGCCGGTCGTCGAGACCCCCGCGGCCGAGTCCGTCGAGGAGGCCCCCGAGGCCGCCCCCGCCCGTACCCGCCGCCGTGCCACCCGTAAGGCCACCTCGCCGGTGACCTCCACGGCCGCCGCCGAGCAGGCCGCGGAGCCCGTGGCCGCTGCCGAGCCGGTCGTCGAGGCCCCGGTCGTCGAGGCCGTCGAGGAGGCCGCCCCGCCGGCCCGTACCCGCCGCCGTGCCACCCGTAAGGCCACCTCGCCGGTGACTTCCACGGCCGCCGCCGAGCAGGCCGCGGAGCCCGTGGCCGCTGCCGAGCCGGTCGTCGAGGCCCCGGTCGTCGAGGCCGTCGAGGAGGCCGCCCCG
>NZ_JBWKFA010000002.1:415972-579600 GCF_056435185.1 Streptomyces sp. NPDC044003
CCGCCGGCCCGTACCCGCCGCCGTGCCACCCGTAAGGTCACCTCGCCCGAGGTGACCACCGAGGCCACCACCGAGGCCACCACCGGTGAGTCGCTGCCGGCCTCCGCCGTCGAGCAGATCGCCGCCGACGAGGCCGAGGTCGCCGCCGCCGAGACCGCCGCCACCCGTGGCCGCGGCCGCCGCCGCGTCACCTCGCCGCAGTTCACCTCCGAGCCGGCCCCGGCCCGCGAGCCCCGCCGCGCCACGCGCCCCGCCGTCGCCGTCTTCCAGGCCCCGGTCTTCGCCGAGCCGATGTTCCAGACCCCGGAGACCGCCGCCGCGGCCGCCGCCGCCGAGGTCGAGGAGCCGGAGGAGGAAGAGACGGTCGAGACCGTCGAGACCGTCGAGGCCGTGGTGGAGACCGAGCCCGCCGAGCGCGCCGAGTCCGGCTCCCGCCGTCGCCGTCGCCGCCGTGGCGAGCCCGTCGCCGTCGAGCCCGTCCCGGCCACCGTCGCCGACGAGCCCGAGGTAGAGGCCGTCGCCGACGAGGTCGAGGAGACCGAGGAGGCCGAGGAGACGGACGAGTACGAGGACCGTCCCTCCCGCCGTCGCCGCCGTGGCGGCCGCCGCCGCCGTCGCGGCGAGCTCACCGAGGTCGAGGAGACCGAGGAGGGCGAGGAGCCGCACGCCGAGGACGAGGCCGAGGAGGCCGAGGAAGGCGAGGAGGAGTCCGAGGAGGCCGAGGCCTACGCCGGCGGCTCCAGCAGCTCCCGTCGCCGCCGCCGTCGCCGCCGTCGCAGCGGGGACGCCGCCGCCGAGGTCGAGACGGCCGAAGAGGACGGCGTCCGTACGGTCGTCAAGGTCCGCGAGCCCCGCCCGGTCCGCGAGAAGGCCGAGCCGTCCGACGAGGTCCAGTCCATCAAGGGCTCGACCCGCCTGGAGGCCAAGAAGCAGCGCCGCCGCGAGGGCCGTGAGCAGGGCCGCCGCCGCGTCCCGATCATCACCGAGGCCGAGTTCCTCGCCCGCCGCGAGGCCGTCGAGCGCGTCATGGTCGTCCGCCAGAACGGCGAGCGCACCCAGATCGGCGTCCTGGAAGACAACGTGCTCGTCGAGCACTACGTCAACAAGGAGCAGGCCACCTCGTACGTCGGCAACGTCTACCTGGGCAAGGTCCAGAACGTGCTGCCGTCGATGGAGGCCGCCTTCGTCGACATCGGCAAGGGCCGCAACGCCGTCCTGTACGCCGGTGAGGTCAACTTCGAGGCGCTCGGCATGGCCAACGGGCCGCGCCGCATCGAGACCGCCCTCAAGTCCGGCCAGTCGGTCCTCGTGCAGGTCACGAAGGACCCGATCGGCCACAAGGGCGCCCGCCTGACCAGCCAGGTCTCCCTGCCCGGCCGCTACCTCGTGTACGTCCCCGAGGGCTCGATGACCGGCATCAGCCGCAAGCTCCCGGACACCGAGCGCGCCCGCCTGAAGACCATCCTCAAGAAGATCGTCCCCGAGGACGCGGGCGTCATCGTGCGCACCGCCGCCGAGGGCGCGAGCGAGGACGAGCTGCGCCGCGACGTCGAGCGACTGCAGGCGCAGTGGGAGGACATCCAGAAGAAGGCCACCCAGATCTCGACGTCCGCGCCGACCCTCCTGTACGGCGAGCCGGACATGACCGTCCGGGTCGTCCGCGACATCTTCAACGAGGACTTCTCCAAGGTCATCGTCAGCGGCGACGACGCGTGGGAGACCATCCACGGCTACGTGAACCACGTCGCCCCGGACCTGACCGACCGCCTGTCCAAGTGGACCAGCGAGGTCGACGTCTTCGCGACGTACCGGATCGACGAGCAGCTGATGAAGGCGCTCGACCGCAAGGTCTGGCTGCCCTCCGGCGGCTCGCTGGTGATCGACAAGACCGAGGCGATGATCGTCGTCGACGTCAACACCGGCAAGTTCACCGGCCAGGGCGGCAACCTGGAGGAGACCGTCACCAGGAACAACCTGGAGGCGGCCGAGGAGATCGTGCGCCAGCTGCGCCTGCGCGACCTCGGCGGCATCGTCGTCATCGACTTCATCGACATGGTCCTGGAGTCCAACCGCGACCTGGTGCTGCGCCGCCTCCTGGAGTGCCTGGGCCGGGACCGGACCAAGCACCAGGTGGCCGAGGTCACCTCGCTGGGCCTGGTCCAGATGACCCGCAAGCGGGTCGGCCAGGGCCTCCTGGAGTCCTTCTCCGAGACCTGCGTCCACTGCAACGGCCGCGGTGTCATCGTGCACATGGAGCAGCCGACCACCGCCGGTGGCGGTGGCGGCGGCAAGCGCGCGAAGAAGCGCGGCCGCGGCGGCGCCGAGCACGTCCACGAGCACGAGCACGCCGAGGCCGTGGAGCCGGAGACGGCGGAGGCCGAGGTCGAGACCGAGGCCGAGGTCGCCGCGGAGCTGGCCGCCCCGGTGGCCGTGCCGGTGCCGATCGCCCCGGACGAGGAGCT
Organism: Streptomyces sp. NPDC044003; assembly: GCF_056435185.1. Classification (NCBI taxonomy): domain Bacteria; kingdom Bacillati; phylum Actinomycetota; class Actinomycetes; order Kitasatosporales; family Streptomycetaceae; genus Streptomyces; species Streptomyces sp. NPDC044003. Next base: position 418,435 of record NZ_JBWKFA010000002.1, read on the forward strand.
GTACGGCTCCGCCGCCGAGGCGGAGGCCGCCGCCACGCGCGGTCGTGGCCGTCGTCGCGCCACCCGCCGGGTGTCCGCGCCGGTCGCCTCGACGCCCGTCGCCCCGGCGGTCGCGGAGACCGAGGCCGTGGTGTTCGAGCCGGCGCCCGTCGCCGAGCCCGCCCCGGCGCCGGTCGCCGAGCCGGTCGTGGAGCCCGTCGCCGAGCCGGTCGCCGAGACCGTCGTCGAGGAGACCCCGGCCCCGGCCCCGCGTGGCCGTCGTCGCGCCACCCGTCGGGTGACGTCCCCGGTCGTCTCCACCACGGACGCCGCCGCCGAGATCGTCGCCGAGCCGGTCGTCGAGGCCGTCGCGGAGCCGGAGCCCGTCGTGGCGCCGGAGCCGGTGGCCGAGCCGGTCGTCGAGGCCGTCGCCGAGCCCGTCGTCGAGGAGGCCCCCGCGGCCGCCGCGCCGCGTGCCCGTCGCCGGGTGGTCCGCAAGGCCACCGCTCCCGCCGGTTCGCCCGCGGGCGCCGAGGAGGCGGCCGTCGTCGTGGTGACCACGGCCCTCGCCGAGGCGGCCGAGGAGCCGGTCGAGGCCGAGGCCGAGGCCGCGCCGGCCAAGAAGACGGCCGCGCGCAAGACCGCGAAGAAGGCCACGGCCAAGAAGGCCGCCACCAAGAAGACGGCGGCGACCAAGAAGACCGCGGCGAAGAAGACCACCGCCAAGAAGGCCACGGCCAAGAAGGCGGCGGAGAAGACCGCGGCTCCGGCCCAGGACTGATCCACCGGGTGCGGGCCGTCCCTCCACGGGGCGGCCCGCACCCGCTCGGGCGAATTTGACCCCTTGTGGCAGCCGCCCGTAACCTAGACCGTCGGCGTGTCTCATCGACATGCCGCGCCTCTGAGCACCTCCCTCCCGCTCGTCGGGAGAGGCCGCTCGTCCGATTCCGGAACGCCGCGGGCCCCCGGGCCCGTGTGAGCGGCTGGCTTCAGAGGTTTCGATCCCGAGTGAGAGAGAGATCCGCGTGTACGCCATCGTGCGCAGCGGTGGTCGCCAGCACAAGGTTGCTGTCGGCGACATCGTTGAGGTTGACAAGATTTCCACTGCCAAGGTTGGCGACACGGTCGAGCTCTCGACCCTGCTCGTTGTCGACGGCGACGCCGTGACCAGCGACCCGTGGGTCCTGGCCGGTATCAAGGTCACGGCCGAGGTCGTGGACCACCACAAGGGCGCCAAGATCGACATCCTGCGCTACAAGAACAAGACCGGCTACCGCCGTCGCCAGGGTCACCGCCAGCAGTACACGGCGATCAAGGTCACCGGTATCCCCGCGGCTGCGAAGTAAGAGGGACTGAGACATGGCACACAAGAAGGGCGCATCGTCCACCCGGAACGGGCGCGACTCCAATGCCCAGCGGCTCGGCGTGAAGCGCTTCGGCGGTCAGGCCGTCAACGCTGGTGAGATCCTCGTCCGCCAGCGCGGCACCCACTTCCACCCGGGCTCGGGTGTCGGTCGCGGTGGCGACGACACGCTGTTCGCCCTGCAGGCCGGCGCGGTGCAGTTCGGCACCCACCGTGGCCGCAAGGTCGTGAACATCGTTCCGGTCGCCTGATCGGAACACTTTGCGGAGGCGGACCTCACTTCCCGTACGGGAAGCGGGTCCGCCTTTCGCGTGTTACTAGATAGACATTCCGCACGTAATTCTCTGGAGGCACACCCATGACCACCTTCGTGGACCGCGTCGAGCTGCACGTCGCCGCGGGTAACGGAGGCCACGGCTGCGCCTCCGTCCATCGCGAGAAGTTCAAGCCGCTCGGCGGCCCCGACGGCGGCAACGGCGGCCGCGGCGGCGACGTGACCCTGGTCGTCGACCAGTCGGTCACCACTCTTCTCGAGTACCACCACTCGCCGCACCGCAAGGCGACCAACGGTCAGCCCGGCGCCGGCGACAACCGCTCCGGCAAGGACGGCCAGGACCTGGTCCTGACCGTGCCCGACGGCACCGTCGTCCTCGACAAGCAGGGCAACGTCCTCGCCGACCTCGTCGGCCAGGGCACCACCTTCGTCGCCGGCCAGGGCGGCCGCGGCGGCCTCGGCAACGCCGCGCTGTCCTCGGCCCGCCGCAAGGCCCCCGGCTTCGCGCTCCTCGGCGAGCCCGGCGAGGCGCGGGACATCGTCCTGGAGCTCAAGACCGTCGCCGACGTGGCCCTCGTCGGCTACCCGAGCGCCGGCAAGTCCTCGCTCATCTCCGTCCTCTCGGCCGCCAAGCCGAAGATCGCGGACTACCCCTTCACCACGCTCGTCCCGAACCTCGGCGTGGTCACGGCCGGCTCGACCGTCTACACGATCGCCGACGTGCCGGGCCTCATCCCGGGCGCCAGCCAGGGCCGCGGCCTCGGCCTGGAGTTCCTCCGCCACGTCGAGCGCTGCTCGGTCCTCGTCCACGTCCTCGACACGGCGACCCTGGAGTCCGAGCGCGACCCGGTCACCGACCTGGACGTCATCGAGGAGGAGCTCAAGCAGTACGGCGGCCTGGAGGACCGGCCCCGGATCGTCGTCCTCAACAAGATCGACATCCCGGACGGCCAGGACCTCGCGGACATGATCCGCCCGGACCTGGAGGAGCGCGGTTACCAGGTGTTCGAGGCCTCCGCCGTGGCCCGTACGGGTCTCAAGGAGCTCTCCTACGCCCTCGCCGGCATCGTCGCCGAGGCGCGCGCGTCCAAGCCGAAGGAGGAGGCGACCCGGATCGTCATCCGCCCGAAGGCCGTCGACGACGCGGGCTTCACCGTCACCTACGACGAGCAGGAAGAGGTCTACCGGGTGCGCGGCGAGAAGCCGGAGCGCTGGGTCCGCCAGACCGACTTCAACAACGACGAGGCCGTGGGCTACCTGGCCGACCGCCTCAACCGCCTCGGCGTCGAGGACCAGCTGATGAAGGCCGGTGCCCGCGCGGGCGACGGCGTCGCGATCGGTGCCGAGGACAACGCGGTCGTCTTCGACTGGGAGCCCACCATGATGGCCGGCGCCGAGATGCTCGGCCGCCGCGGCGAGGACCACCGTCTTGAGGCCCCGCGTCCGGCGGCGCAGCGCCGCCGTGACCGGCAGGCGGAGCGCGACGACGACGCGCAGCGCGAGTACGACGAGTTCGAAGCGTTCTAAGCGGTACCCGGGGAGCTCCCCGACCCCGTCGGAGGGGTCGGGGAGCTCCCGTAGGATCCTGGTGTGAGTAGCGTCCCCCCGCCCGAGACCGCAGGCCGGCTCAGTGTCGTCGTCATCGCCTACAACGACGAGGAGCTGGTCGCCCAGGCCATCGGCTCCGCGCTCGACCAGGGGCCCGTGGTGGCGGAGGTCGTGGCGGTCGACGACTGTTCGAGCGACGGGACCGCCGCCGTCCTCGACGAGCTCGCCGCCCGGCACCCGCGGCTTCGGGTGGTGCGCCGCACCGAGAACAGCGGCGGCTGCGGAACCCCGCGCAACGACGGCATCCGCGCCGCCACTTCCCCGTACGTCATGTTCCTGGACAGCGACGACATCCTGCCGGCCGGCGCCGCCGAGGCCCTGGTCGCCGCCGCCGAGCGGCACCGCGCCCCGGTCGCGGTCGGCGTCTGCGTACGGCGTGAACTGCCCGAGGGCCGGGACGTGCGCTGGCAGCCCGCGCTGTACCGGGAGCCGGCCGTCCTGGAGACGCCCGACGAGCTGCGCCCGCTCGTCCACGACACGCTCTGCGTCAACAAGATCTACGACCGGGCCTTCCTCGCCGAGCACGACATCCGCTTCCCCGACGGCCGGTTCGTCTACGAGGACTTCCTCTTCACCGCCCGGGTGTACGCCGCCGCCCCCCGCGTCGCCGTGATCCCCGACACCGTCTACGTCTGGCACGTGCGCCGGGCCGCCGCGCAGCTGTCGATCTCCCTGGACCGCGAGGGCGTCTCCAACTGGCGGGCCCGGATCGCCGCCCACGGCGCGGCCGTCGAGACCCTCGCCGAGGGGGGACGCGCGGAGCTCGCCGCCGCCTGCCGCACCAAGTTCCTCGAACACGACCTGCGCATGTACGCCCGCGACCTGCGGCTGCGTGACGCCGGACACCGCGCCGAATGGTGGGAGCTCACCCGCGCACACCTGTCCGGCTTCGCGGACGAGGAGATCGCCGCGGCGGTCGCCCCCGCCCGCTGGACCGCCCGTTTCCTGCTGGCCGCGAAGGAGCCGCGCGACCTGCTCCGGCTGTCCCGGCTCACCGCCAACCCGGGCCGGCTCCTCCCGCCGTACGCCGGCACCCGCACCGCCGCCGTCTGGGCGGACGACCTGCCGGAGGCCCGTCTCGACGGCATGGACGAGCTGCCGCTCGACGGGCTGCCGCTCGTCGTGGACGCCGCGCTGAGCACCGGCGGGGGCGGCGAGCTGCGGTTCACCGTCAGGGACCTGTACGGGCGGCTCGCCGAGGCCGGGCCCGTGCGCGCGGAACTCGCCTTCCTGCCGCGCGGCGACACCGAGCCCGCCCGTACCGAGGAGGCCGCGCTGAGCGCCGTGGCCGGGGCGGACGGCACGGTGGCCGCCTGGACCGCCCGGGTCCCCGTGGGGCTCACCGGGCTCGCCGGATCCGGCCGGCGGCGGGGGCGCGAGGGCGTCCAGCTGTGGGACATCAGCGCCACGGTGACGTGTGCGAACGGTGAGTCGTTCACCACGTCGCTGCGGGCGCCGGACGGTTCCCAGCGGCGCTCGGTGCTTCCGAGCAGCCGGTACGGTGTACTCCTGGTGCAGCCGTACACCACGGCCAACGGTTCGCTGGCGGTACGGATCGCACCCGGCGCACGGGACGGATTCCGGGCGGTCAGGGCCCGGCTCCGTCGGCTTGCCCGCAGTTCACAGTGAAAGGGTTTGGGGCACTATGACTTATCTGATCACCGGCGGCGCCGGATACATCGGCTCCCACGTGGTCCGCGCCATGACGCAGGCGGGCGAGCGGGTCGTCGTCCTCGACGACCTGTCCACGGGCTACGAGTCGCGGGTCCCCGAGGGCGTTCCCCTGGTGGTCGGCTCCACCCTGGACCGTGAGGTCCTGGACCGGACGATCGCGGAGCACGGTGTGACGGGCGTCGTCCACCTCGCCGCGAAGAAGCAGGTCGGCGAGTCCGTCGAGCTGCCGCTGCACTACTACCGCGAGAACGTCATCGGTCTCACGGTCCTCCTGGAGGCCGTCGCGGCCGCGGGCGTGCGGAACTTCCTCTTCTCCTCCTCCGCCGCCGTCTACGGCATGCCGGACGTCGACCTCGTCACCGAGGAGACCCCCTGCCTGCCGATGAGCCCGTACGGCGAGACCAAGCTCGTCGGCGAGTGGCTGGTACGCGCGGCGGGCGCCGCGCACGGCATCTCGACGGCCTGCCTGCGCTACTTCAACGTGGCGGGTGCGGCGACCCCCGAGCTGGCCGACACCGGCGTCTTCAACCTGGTCCCGATGGTCTTCGAGCGCCTCGACGCCGGGGAGTCCCCGCGGATCTTCGGCGACGACTACGACACGCCCGACGGCACCTGCATCCGTGACTACATCCACGTCGAGGACCTGGCCGACGCGCACCTCGTCGCCGCGCGGAAGCTCGCGGAGTGGGCCGAGGCGGGCGAGCCGCGTGACCTGACGGTCAACATCGGCCGCGGCGAGGGCGTCTCCGTCACCGAGATGGTCCGGCTGATCAACGAGATCACCGGCCACACCACCGAGCCGCTGGTCACCCCGCGCCGCGCCGGCGACCCCGCCCGGGTCGTCGCCGCCGCCGACCGCATCGAGTCGGAGCTGGGCTGGAAGGCCCGTCACGACGTGCGCGACATGATCGAGTCGGCCTGGGCCGGCTGGGTCTCCCGTCGCGGCGCGACCGTCTGATCGCGGACACGTCTGACCGCGGGACACAGCTGATCGCGGACACAGCTGACCGCGGACACAGCACAAAGGAAGGGCCGGGGAGTCGAACTCCCCGGCCCTTCCTTGTGTCCGGACGCGCCGTCAGCGCTCCAGGAAGGCGAAGAGCGCCTCCCAGCGGTCGGTGATCTCGTCCGCGGAGTACCGCTTCACGTTCTCGAAGGCGGCGTCGCCCATCCGGTTCCGCAGCTCCTCGTCGGCGATGAGGCTGCTGATGCGGCCGCCGAGCTCGACGGTGTTGCCGAGCCGGGCGAGCAGACCGTCCTCGCCGTCACGGATGATCTCCCGGACACCCGGGGCGCAGTCGAACGCGGCACAGGGCACGCCCGCCGCCATCGCCTCCAGGAGGGTGATCGGGAAGCCCTCGGCGCGGGACGCCTGAGCAAAGACCGAGGCACCGGAGAGCGCCCCGAGCACATCGCTGGTGCGGCCCATCCACTCCACGGACCCCTCGATGCCGAGCGTGGCCGCCCGGGCGGTCAGGGCCTGCTCCTCGTCACCCGTGCCGTAGATCCGCAGCTTCCAGTCGGGGTGCCGGTCGGCGATCTCGGCCCAGCTGTCGAGCAGCATGTCGACGCCCTTCTCGTGCGAGAGGCGTCCGATGGAGGCGACGACCTTCGCGGTGCGGGGCGCCGGGGCCTCGGGCATGAACGGCAAGGCGTTCGGCATGTGACCGACGTTGTCCATGCCGGCGCGGATCCAGAGGTCCGCGTCGCCCGGGGTGAGGACGAGCATCCGGTCGACGTCCTGGTAGTACCGCTTCACCCGGGCGAGCCGGGAGGAGGCGGCGCTCGCCGCGTACGACTCGTGGCTCATGCCGATGACGACATGGCCCTTGGTGTCGGCGAGGGAGACCCACTCCATCGCCCACACCTGGGTGACGATGACGACGGCCCCGGGCCGGGCGGCGGCGAACAGCGCCGTCATCCGGTCGGCGCGCTCGCGCATCCCGGCGGCGCGGGCCGTGTGGCGCCGGCGCTCCACCGCGTTGAGCTTGCCCTTGAGGCCGCGCAGCGGCTTCACCTGCGGCGGGTGCGCGTCGTACAGCGTGGTGGTGTCGTACGGCAGCGGCTCGGGGAACTCGTGCTGCCGCCCCGCGGGGGCCGGGGTGATGCCGATGACGTGGACCTTGTGCCCACGGTCGGTGAACTCCCGGGCCATCTGGTGCGTCCAGGTGGTCACACCGCCCATCTCGTCCACGCTGTTGGAGACGATGAAGATGTCGCGGCCGCCGGACACGGCGGTCTGGTTGGTCACTTACCGCTCCTGGTGAAGAACTTGGCGACGATCTGCCGGGCCGCGTCGCCCCGGTCGTACTCGCTGAACTCCGCGTTGAACCGCCGACGGGCCGTCGCGTACTTGGTGTCGGCCTCGTCCTTGAAGTTGGCGATCACTCCGAAGAGCTCCTCCTCCGTGGCCACCACCGGGCCCGGAGCGTGCTCCTTCAGGTCGAAGTAGGTGCCGCGGTTCTCCGTCGCGTACTCGTCGTAGTCGTACGTGAAGAAGATCATCGGCCGGTCGAGCAGCCCGTAGTCGAACATCACGGACGAGTAGTCGGTGATCAGCCCGTCCGCGAGGGCGAGCAGCGGCGTGATGTCGTGGTGCTTGGACACGTCGATGATCCGGCCGGCGACCGACTCCGGCAGCGTCACGCTGTTCAGGTAGTGCGTCCTGATCAGCAGCGTGTGCGTGTCGCCGAAGCGCTCGGCGAACTCCTCCAGGTCGAAAGGCGGCTTGAAGGCACGCACCTTGCCGCCCGGGGCGGAGCGGAACGTCGGCGCGTACAGCAGCACCTTCTTGTCCGGGTCGAGGCCCAGCTCGGCCGCGAGCGGACCGCGTTCCCGCGTCCCGGTCCCGGCCTCCGCGGAGCGCGCCTGGGCGAGCTCGTCGTTGCGCGGGTAGCCGACGGGCAGCAGCACCTCGTCGCGGAGGCGGAAGGCACGGCCGAGGGTGCGCCGGTCGTGCTCACCGCGGATGAGGAAGTGGTCGAAGCGGTCCAGGGCCTGCTGGAAGGACTCCTGGGCGGCCAGGGGGCGCGCCTTGGAGTTGGGCTCGTCGAAGCCCATCCGCTTGAGGGCGGTGCCGTGCCAGGTCTGGATGTAGGTGGTTCCGGGGCGCTTGGTGAGGCGCAGCGGGAAGCCCTGGTTGTCGATCCAGAACTCGGCCTGGGCCAGCGCCTTCAGGTACTGCCAGCTCCAGCGGCGGACGAGGGTGGCGTCCTCGGGGAAGCCGTCCGGCGTCGCCCCGGAGTACGACCAGACGGCCTCGAACGGGATGCCCTGGCTGCGCATCTCCTCGTAGATCGCCTTGGGGCTGTCGCTGTACTGCTTGCCGAGGTGGCTCTCGAAGACGACGAGGCCCTTGCGGATCGGGAGCTTGCTGTAGAACTCGTCGTAGACGCGCAGCTTCGTCTCGCCCGAGGTCAGGTCCTTCTTCGCCTTCCGCAGGCGGCGCAGGCTGGTCTTCGCCAGCTGTGCGGGACGCCCGTGCATCGCGCCCTCGATCATCGCCGAGGTGCGCACGGCCGCCTTGCCCTCGGCGGCGAGGACGTACGACAGGTTCCCCTTCTTGGTGATCTCGGGGACCAGGCGGTCCGAGACCAGGGTGGTCAGCCGCGGGCGGACCTTGAGGGAGCGGGCGTCGTCGAGGGAGGCGTCGCCGACGGAGACGCGGGTCCGCAGACGCTGGCCGTCGACGGTGAGTATGACGCGGACGTCCCAGACGGCGTCGATGATGCCGAGCGGGCGGACGGTGTTCGCGATGTCCGCGGTGCCCTCCCACTCGATCCACTCGCCGGCGTGGCGGAGGGCCGTCACCGGGATGCGGGCGGCCTTGCCGCTGACGCTCCGGCGGGCCGAGAGCTCCAGTACGGCGCTGAGCTTCGCGTCCGGGCTGATCCGGCCCAGCGGGTTGACGATGCGTCCCGCGAGCTTGACGACGCCGTCGGTGCTCTCGTACGAGGTGAGGCGGTTGCCGAGGGCGAGGGTGGGGAGCGACCTGGTGTGGAAGCCACGAGCGGTGACGTCGAGGATGCTGCGTCCCTGCTCGGTGTCCAGGTGGCGGCCGCACCAGTAGATCTGCTCGTCCAGCTCGGCGAGGGGGACGGTGAGGCGGCCCGGGTTGGTGAGCGCCTCGGTGGCCGGGAGCAGGTTCTCCCAGTCCTCCTTGCTCAGCAGGTAGGCGCAGATCGCGTGGATCGGCTGCACTTCCTCGTACGCCTGCGGGTCGATGTCCGCGAGGTACGCGTTGGCCAGTTCGGCGAAGGCGTGGCGGTACTCGTCGTCGGCGCGCGACAGGTCACGGAAGTGGAGGACCAGGTCGTGCTTGAGGAACTTGATGTCCTTGCGGTACTTGAGCTCGTCGTAGCCCTTGCTCGCGAGCAGCGCGTCCACGCGGCGGTGGATCTCCATGCGGTGCTCGAAGTTGGCGATCTCGTGGCGCCGGTTGCTGATCGACTTGGCGGCGGCGCTCTCCTGCACGTTCCAGTAGTAGACCGTGTTCGGGATGAGCGTGATCCGGCGCGCGGCGACGTAGGCCTGGGCCGAGAAGAGCAGGTCCTCGTAGTGGATGCCGACCGGGAACTCGAGGCCGGACTCCAGGAGGAACTCCCGGCGGTAGCACTTGTTCGTCGACAGGGTGTCGAAGGTCAGCAGGTCCGACAGCTCGGTGATCGAGTCGATCGTCCTGGTCGAGGCGTAGAGCCAGGGGTACCAGGAGGTCTTCTTCTGGTTGCGGCTGTCCAGGTGCACGCGGACGCAGAGGCCGGAGACGATGTCGGAGCCGGTGCTCTCGGCGGCGTCCAGCATGTTGCGGCAGGCGTTGCGCTCGAGCACGTCGTCGCTGTCGAGGAACATGACGTAGTCGCCGGCGCACTGCTGGATGCCGTAGTTGCGGGGCGCGCCGCAGCCGCCGCTGTTCTGCGGCAGCTGGAAGGCCCTGACCCGGTCCGGGTGTGCGGCGGCGAGCGCCTGGGCGACCTCGAAGGTGCTGTCCTTGCTGCAGTCGTCGACGATGACCACTTCGACGGCCTGCAGGGTCTGATCCAGTACCGACTGAACGGCCGTCGGGAGACGCTCTGCGTCGTTGTAGGCGATGACGACCACGGAGACGTCAGGCACTTGCACCTCGATCCACTTGTCTTTCCTCTAGACACACCCAAGCTACCTGGTGTTGTCCACCTGGTTCGCCGCCGCTTCGGGCACGACGGCGAGCCCCGTGTCCCGATCGTTACGGGACGGAGAGGCGCTCGGAGGCAACCATCCGCGCGCGTGAGAGGTCGCCCTCATGGGCGTTCGTTCGGGAGCGGCTGTGCGGACGGCGGCACATGTGGCGAGAACCTACCCCAAAGCTGCTTACTTCCGGCCACTCCAAGTGACAGGCGTCACAGGAGTCCCGGGGGTGTCATGGGTCATGAACGGCGCAGCCGGTCCACCCCGTAGTAGCGGGCGGCACACTGCGCGACCCAGTCCCGCGGATACACGGTTGTGAAGAAAGGTTCCGCGAGGCCGCCGATGAAGAGGGGGCGGTACGTCACGTCCGCGCGTCCCGCCGCCGCCTCGGCGCGGATCCGCGTGTCCTGCCGGTCCCAGGCGAGGCTGCGCTCCACCGTCCTCGTGGTCAGCGTCCGCGCCGGTGCCACCAGTGCGGCCGTCCCCGCGACGGCCACGACCCCCGCGACTCCCGCCGCGACCGCCGCGAGGGCGGACCGGGCTCCGAGCCGCCGCCCGATCCGGTGGCCGAGCCAGGCCCCGTAACCGCAGAGCGCGATCAGGAACGGCACGAGGAAGCTGGTCCACGCGCGCGCGTACGTCCAGCCCCCCGCTCCGTAACCACCACGCAGGCCGTACGCGGTCACGAGGCTGCCCAGGGCGATCAGGGGCACGGGGAGGACGGCGATCGTGAGGAGAGCCCCGCGCGGCAGCGCCCCCGGCCCGCCGGGCGAGGAGGCGGAACGGCGGGCCCGGAGGGCCGTCGCCAGGCCGAGGAGCACTCCGGCGGCGAGAGCGCCCGCGTACGCCCACTGGGTGCCGATCGTCTCCCAGATGCGGGCCCAGTCGTGGATCGTCGCCCCGATCTCCGACAGCGACAGCGGCCGCTTCGGCTGCTGGGCGCGCCGCCAGCGGGCGCCGGGGGAGACGAACAGCACCACCGAGCCGATGACGAGGCCCAGACACCAGGCGGCGCACCACGTCGAGGCGAAGCGGTCGTGGCTGAGGCGCAGCCGGGGGAGGCAGAGCACACCGGCCGTCGCCGCGAGCAGCCCGGACATGGCGACGAAGGGTTCGCTGAGCGTGCCGGCCGCCGCGCCCAGCAGGACCGCCGAGCCGACGGCGACGGACCGGGCCCAGGGCCGGCGGCTGCGGGCCGCCCACACCCCCGAGAGGGCCGCCCAGACGCCGAGGACGCTCGGGAGGGTGTGGGAGATGGTGGACGGAGCCCAGAGCAGCACCTGGTACGAGCGGGTCCCCGCGAGGAACAGCAGCGCTTCGAGCATCAGGACCGCCGTCGCGGTGGCCGCCACCGGGAACGGCAGGCGCAGGGCGCGCAGCGCCTCCCGGGCGAGGAGGAACAGCCCCACGCCGAGCGTGACGATCAGGAAGGCGGGCAGCAGCTTCGGCCCCCGCATGCCGTCGGAGTAGAGGAGGCCGGTGACGAAGGCGTTGGTGACGCGCCCGTTCTGGGTGCGGTAGAAGTCCGAGGTGATCCCCAGGGGGCCCATGTCCCGGGCCTTCCAGAGGGCGCACCAGTCGTCCGAGGTGGGGCGTACGTAGACGCCGAGGAAGGCGCCGACCGAGAGCAGCGCTCCGGCGCCGGCGGCGACGACGAGCGTGATCCAGGGCAGCAGCCGCCGCAGGGCGCCCCGGCGCCCGTCCCTGTCCGCCGTGCCGTCCGTCTCCTCGGTGCCGGTCATTCCGTCCGTCTTCCGCATCAGCGCGTCACCGTGCTCCGAGATGGTCGTCCTGCTCAACGGTCATCGCTCCAGCCGGCCAAGATCCGTGGCGTGTCGCCCCTGTGGCGTGTCGCCCCTATGGGTGACAAATGGGTGAAAAAGTCACGTACATCAATATCTGCCCCGCATGCTTTGCTCCATGGACGACATGCCGACCGGGGGTGGTCACTCGGACGACGCCGGGCAGTCATCGCCCGGTCGTACCGTTGCCGCGCTGCTCGAAGGAGAGTCCGGTGGCGGTCCTTCCAGTCCTTCAGGACGTCTTCTCGCCCATCCCTCTGGAGTGACCGTTCCATGACCAGGCTTTCCGTCGTCGTCCCCTGCTTCAACGAGGAAGACGTCATCGAGCGGTTCGACACGCGGATGCGACAGGTGCTCGACGCACTCCCGGTCGGATACGAGATCTGTTACGTCGACGACGGAAGCTCCGACGGAACGCTGGGCAAACTGCGCGAGATCGCCGCCCGGCACCCGCAGCACACCCAATACGCCTCCTTCAGCCGCAACTTCGGCAAGGAGGCCGCCATGCTCGCCGGCCTGCGCAAGTCCACCGGCGACGCCGTGGTCATCATGGACGCCGACCTCCAGCACCCGCCGGAGCTGCTCGGCCGCATGCTCGACCTCTACCACCAGGGCCACGACCAGGTGATGGCACGGCGCACCCGCGAAGGCGACAAGAAGGTCCGTACGGCGCTCAGCCGTGTGTACTACCGGGCCGTCAACCGCTGGGTCGACGTGGAACTCACCGACGGCGTCGGCGACTTCCGCCTGCTCTCCCGCCCCGCCGTCGACGCACTGCTCTCGCTGCCCGAGTACAACCGCTTCTCCAAGGGCCTCTTCTCCTGGATCGGCTTCGACACCGTCACCTTCGACTACCAGAACGCCGCGCGCGAGGGCGGCGAGACGAAGTGGAAGTTCAGCTCCCTGCTCAACTACGGCATGGACGGGCTGATCTCCTTCAACAACCGTCCGCTGCGCATCGCCCTCTGGCTCGGCATGATGCTCACCGGCCTCGCCGCCCTCTACGCGGTCTGGGTGACCGTCGCCGCGATCACCCAGGGCGTCACCGCCCCCGGCTATGTCACGCTGGTCGCGATCATCGCGGGGCTCGGGGGAGTGCAGATGGTGATGCTGGGGCTGATCGGCGAGTACATCGGCCGCATCTACTACGAGACCAAGCGCCGGCCGCACTTCCTGGTGAAGGAGACCCACCGCTCCTTCGGCCGCGGGGCCGCCGAGCGGGCCGGCGCCGAACGGATCCGCGTCGTGACCGCCGAGCGGGAGCGCTGATGGGCCCGGGGGGCGCCCCCGGCGCACGGCGGGCGCGGCTTGCCGAGATCTTCCGCTTCGCCCTGGTCGGCGGCGTCAACACCGCGACCTTCTTCGGCTGTTATCTCCTCCTGCACCCGTGGATGCCGTACTTCGCCGCGTACTCCCTCGCCTTCCTCCTCAGCATGATCGGCTCCTTCTTCCTCAACACCTACTTCACCTACCGCACCCGGCCGACGTGGAAGAAGTTCGCCCTCTTCCCGCTCACCAACGTCACCAACTACCTGGTGCAGAGCGTCGGTCTCTACGCCCTCGTCACCTGGGCCGGAATGGACGACAGAATCGCGCCACTCGTCGCGGCCGTCGTCGCCATCCCGTTCACCTACCTGATCTCCCAGCGGATCCTGGTGCCCCGCTCCACCGGCCGGCCCGCCGCGCCGGGTCCAGGGAGCGAAACGGACGAGCGGCAGCCCTCCCGGCTCGCGTAGATTGCCTGGCAGCCGCGGCGGGGAGCGCGCGGCGCGTGGGACAGCCGAGTGAGGACGACGCAGGTGGCGACGCAGGTGACGGGACAGACGGACGTGGCAAGGCAGTACGTGACGGAGGCCCGCAGGATCGTCGTCAAGGTCGGCTCCTCCTCGCTCACCACCGCCTCCGGCGGCCTCGACGCCGACCGCGTCGACGCCCTCGTCGACGTCCTCTCCAAGGTCCGCAGCGGCGGCGAGAAGGAGATCGTCCTCGTCTCCTCCGGCGCCATCGCCGCGGGACTCGCACCGCTCGGCCTCACCCGCCGCCCCAAGGACCTCGCCCGCCAGCAGGCCGCCGCCAGCGTCGGCCAGGGCCTCCTCGTCGCCCGCTACACCGCCTCCTTCGCCCGCTACGGCGTCCGTGTCGGCCAGGTCCTCCTCACCACCGACGACACCAGCCGGCGCGCCCACTACCGCAACGCGTACCGCACCCTGGACCAGCTCCTCGCCATGGGCGCGCTGCCCGTCGTCAACGAGAACGACACCGTCGCCACGGACGAGATCCGCTTCGGCGACAACGACCGGCTCGCCGCCCTCGTCGCCCACCTCGTCCGCGCCGACCTGCTCGTGCTGCTCTCCGACGTCGACGGGCTGTACGACGGAGACCCGTCCAAGCCCGGCACGTCGAGGATCGCCGAGGTCACCGGCCCCGAGGACATCGCCCACGTCGAGATCGGCTCCGCCGGCAAGGCGGGCGTCGGCACCGGCGGCATGGTCACCAAGGTCGAGGCCGCCCGGATCGCCGCCGCCGCCGGCATCCCCGTGGTCCTCACCTCCGCGAGCCGCGCCGCCGACGCCCTCGCCGGCCGGGACACCGGCACGTACTTCCACCGCACCGGCCGCCGCTCCGCCGACCGGCTGCTCTGGCTCGCCCACGCCTCCACCCCGCAGGGCCACCTCAGCCTCGACGACGGAGCCGTACGAGCCGTCGTCGAGGGCAAGAAGTCCCTGCTCGCAGCCGGGGTCGCGGCCGTCGAGGGCGACTTCGTGGCCGGCGACCCCGTCGAGCTGCGCGACGCCGCCGGGCGGGCCGTCGCCCGCGGCCTCGTCAACTTCGACGCCAAGGAGCTGCCCCGGATGCTCGGCCGCTCCACCCACGAGCTCGCCAAGGACCTCGGACCCGAGTACGAGCGCGAGGTCGTCCACCGCGACGACCTGGTCGTCATCCGCTGATTCGGCCGACGCCGAAACGGCTGAAAGTCTGGCCATCCGGAAGGGACGTTTACCAAAACCGCCCCATGTGCCGCCTCGGGCTGGTCAACTTTGTCTCGGGGGTAAGACAAGGCGGGGTACAGCACCACACGCATCACACAGGAGGCCGCCGGTGAGACGAGCGCGCCCAGGGGCACCGCCCCGCGGGACTGCCGAACGCGCCCTGACCAGTGTCGAGGCCGGAGCCGACTTCGACGAGGCACGGCACAGGTCCACGGACAGGAAGACCGAGACCACCACCGAGACACGTGAGGAACGGCCGGTGTCCAAGCTCTGGCACATCACCCTCAGTGTGTCGGGCGTGGAGTCACCGCTGAAGGAGGTGCGGCGCGGGCTCGAACAGCTGGCCCATGACCACCCCTTCCTGCTGACCAGCCGCTATGCCAACGACCACGCCGAGATCCGGTACTGGGAAGAGGCCCGCGACCTGCACGACGCGGCGGCCGTCGCCCTGCGGCTGTGGGGCGAGCACCGGCAGACCGCCAAGCTGCCGCCCTGGGAGATCGTGGGCCTGGAGGTCATCGACCGCGAGACCTACCACCAGCGGATCGCGGAGGGCTACGGCCCGCCACCCGCCGCCCCGGTCGGCGTCCACCCCTACTGACGGGCGGGTCTCCGTGGGGGCTCCTCCCGGCGGCGGGGTGCGTCTCCGCGTACGGGGTGCGTCCCTGCGTACGGGGTGCGTCCCGGGGGATACGGGCCGCATCCCCCGGGATACGGGCCGCGTCTCCGCGTACGAGCTGCGTCCCCGCGTATGGGCCGCGTCCCCGCGTATGGGCCGCGTCCCCGCGTATGGGCCGCGTCCCCGCGTATGGGCCGCGTCCCCGCGTATGGGCCGCGTCCCCGCGTACGGGCCGCGTCCCCGCGTACGGGTACGTCTCGGAGTGCGGGATACGTGAGGGATGTCCGCAGGGGTGCCAGTACCCTGCGGGCATGACCTCGCTCACGCCCCTCGACAACCTCTCCCCGGTCACCCGGGCCGCCTACCGGGCCCGTGGCGCCGCCGCCGAAATCGCGCCACTCCCGCGCGCGGCCAAGGACGACGCGCTCCTCGCGATCGCGGACGCCCTCGAAGTCCGCACGGCCGAGATCGTCGAAGCCAACGCCGTGGACATCGCCAAGGCCCGCGAAGCCGGGACCAGCGAGGCCATCATCGACCGTCTGACCCTCACCCCGGAGCGCGTCCGGGCCATCGCCGCCGACGTCCGCGACGTCGCCGCGCTGCCCGACCCCGTCGGCGAGGTCGTCCGCGGCTCGACCCTCCCCAACGGCATCGACCTGCGCCAGGTCCGCGTCCCCCTCGGCGTCGTCGGCATCATCTACGAAGCCCGCCCCAACGTCACCGTCGACGCCGCCGCCCTCTGCCTCAAGTCCGGCAACGCCGTCCTGCTCCGCGGCTCCTCCTCCGCGTACGCCTCCAACACCGCCCTGGTGACCGTCCTGCGCGACGCGGTCGGCGGCGCCGGACTGCCCGCCGACGCGATCCAGCTCGTCCCCGGCGAGTCCCGCGAGTCGGTCCGCGAGCTGATGCGCGCCCGCGGCCTCGTCGACGTGCTCATCCCGCGCGGCGGCGCCTCCCTGATCAAGACCGTCGTCGAGGAGTCCACCGTCCCGGTCATCGAGACCGGCACCGGCAACTGCCACGTCTACGTCGACGCCCAGACCGACCTCGACATGGCCGTCGACATCCTGATCAACTCCAAGGCCCAGCGGGTCAGCGTCTGCAACTCCGCCGAGACCCTCCTCGTCCACCAGGACGTCGCCGAGGCCTTCCTGCCCAAGGCCCTCGCCGCCCTCGCCGAGGCCGGCGTCACCGTCCACGCCGACGAGCGGGTCCTCGCCCTCGCCGAGGGCTCCAAGGCCACCGTCGTCCCGGCCACCCCCGAGGACTGGGAGACCGAGTACCTCTCGTACGACATCGCGGCCGCCGTCGTCGACTCCCTCGACAAGGCCGTCGAGCACATCCGGATGTGGTCCTCCGGCCACACCGAGGCGATCGTCACCACCTCGCAGGCCGCGGCCCGCCGCTTCACCCAGCTGGTCGACTCCACCACGGTCGCCGTGAACGCCTCCACCCGGTTCACGGACGGCGGCCAGTTCGGCTTCGGCGCCGAGATCGGCATCTCCACCCAGAAGCTCCACGCCCGGGGCCCCATGGGCCTTCCCGAGCTGACCTCGACCAAGTACATCGTCACCGGCGACGGTCACGTGCGGTAACACCTCCTTATCGGTACGGGGAGGGACGGGCAGGGAGGCTTCGCACTCTCCCTGCCCAAAAGCACCTTCCGGGTCTACTCTGAATCCGTGCCGGACGACGTGGGGGGCAGGCCGTTCCAGGACGGCGGGGACCCCGAGGACTCTGTCGACCGCGGAGGCGCCGACGAGGTCCACGCCGACGTGGTCTTCGACGAGGCCTTCGTCAGGGCCGCCACCATCCACGAGCCCACCGCGGTCGAGCGGCTTCTTGCCGCCGCCCAGGCCCGTGCCGAGGCCGAGGCGGCCCGCGCCCGCGCCGGCGGTGGATCCGTCGAGGACGACCCCTACGAGGACGGCCACGACCCTCTCGGGCTCACCTACGAGCCCGACGACATCGGCGACGACGCCAGCCCCTACGGCCGCCACGGCGGCGCCCTGCGCCCCTACCGGGGCCGCGCCCGCTGGCTCCGGCCCGTCGCCTGGATCCTCGCCCTCGTCATGGGCATCGGGATGGTCGCCCTCGCCTTCAGCGCCGTCTACCGCGGCGCGGCCGCCAACCGCGAGGACCAGGTCCCGCCGCCGGCCACCACCGGCGTCGACACACCCAGCCCGAACCCCGCCCCGCCGGCCGCCCAGGCTCCCGCCCCGGCCCCCGCTCACGCCCCCGCGGCCCGGTCGGCATCACCCCGCCAGGCGTTGCGGGCCGTGCGCGGCACACCCTGACGGCCGAATTCCCCCGAACTTGTCTCCCGGCGTTTACCGAAGCCCCAACAGACCTACCCTGAAGGTATGGCAGGGCGTGGCGACCCGCCTGAGGGGACACCCGAGGGGTTCCCCGGCGGTGGTGAGGACGAATACCGATCCGTCGTCTTCGACGAGGCGTTCATCCGTGCTGCCCACCTCCAGGAGTTCTCGGCTCGGGAGCGGATGGGCGAGCACGCCCAGGCCGTCCGCAGCCGCTCCTCCTGGGAGAGCCGGAGCGGCTCCCGTCAGGCGGTCCTGCTCGTGCTGCTGATCCTCCTCGCCTTCGGCACCGCCATCTATCTCGGCGTGCGCAACCCGTACCAGCCCCCCGTCGACCAGCGGGCCGAGCCCCTGCGGACCACCGTCGTCCCGCTCGCCCCCCAGGGCCCCGTCCCGGGCGGCACACCCACCCAGCTCTTCGCCCACAGCCCGGCCGCCGAG
This sequence comes from Streptomyces sp. NPDC044003, assembly GCF_056435185.1. Lineage (NCBI taxonomy): Bacteria > Bacillati > Actinomycetota > Actinomycetes > Kitasatosporales > Streptomycetaceae > Streptomyces > Streptomyces sp. NPDC044003. Next base: position 436,666 of record NZ_JBWKFA010000002.1, read on the forward strand.
TACCGCACCGGGGCCGCCGGCATCAACCTGCCTATCGCGGGGCGCACCTCCCACTTCGCCGAGAGCCAGGTCGTCACCGGCCTGAGCATCGCCAAGGAGTACCTGGTGGCCTCCGCCCTGGAGCCGGGCGTCCTCTCCGGGGCCACCGTCCGGCCCGCGCGCCTGCTGCTCGACCCGGACCTGCTGGAACAGTTCGACCGGAGCGTCGAGTCCCCCGCCGACGACGGCCGGCACGCCCTCGCGGCCTGGCTCGTCCGCTTCGACCCCCGGCAGGTGGCCCTCGCGGAGCCCGCCGCCCGGGTGCAGGGCACCCTCCGCTTCGAGGAGACCGGCCCCGACACCCTGGACGTCACCGCGGACCACACGTACACCTACGCTCTCCGCCCGGCCGCCCACGGCGCGGGTCCGGTCGCCGCGGCGTCCCTCTTCACGGTCCACCGCGTGGTGCACTTCCGCTTCGACCGCGAGGACCTGCGCATGCACCGTGCCGAGCTGCTGACCAGCACCGTGGAGGCCGGGCCGCAGGCGTGCGGCGACACCACGGGCTCCCTGAAGCCGCTCCTGGCGGGCACGCGGGCCTCGGACGCGGGCGGCGGCCCGGCGGTCACCGACCCGTACGCCACCGCCCGGCCCGCCGCCCCCGCGCTGTGCGGTGCGCTGGCGCCGAGCGCTCAGCCCTCGCTCTGACCGTCCCCGGTCCCGTCACCGGCCGGCTTCCCGGCCTCGCCGTCGGCGCCCTTGCCGTCCCCGGCCGGACCGCCGTCCGTCTTCCCGCCGCCGTCCGTTTTCTGGCCGCCCTGGCCGCCGCCGAACCGGTTGCGGAGCCGCCCGCCCAGGTCGCCCGCCAGGTCACCGGCGCCGCCGGCTATGTCCCCGACCAGCTTCAGCAGGGGATCCTTGCTGGTCCGCACCGTGTCGGCGTAGTGCCCGGCCGACTCGCGGAAGGAGTCCGTGACCGAGGTGTCCTTGTCCTCCGAGCGCTTCGGGTAGTGCCCGTCCATGATCCGCTGGAAGTCGCGGCTCTCCGACCACTTCTTCAGCTCCGCCGCGCGGACGGTGGTGAAGGGGTGCGAGCGCGGCAGCACGTTGAGGATCTTCAGGACCGAGTCCCGCAGGTCCCCGGACTTCTCGTACTCGTCGGCCTGGGCGAGGAACGCGTCCACGTTCATCTCGTGCAGGTGGTTGCCGCCGGCGATCTTCATCAGACCGCGCATCGAGGCCCGCACGTCCTGGCCGACGAGGAGGCCGGCCCGGTCGGCGGAGAGCTCCGACTTGCGGAACCACTCGCGCAGCGCGGTCACGATGGCCGTGATCGCGACCGTACCCAGCGGGATCCACGCGATCTTGAGCGCGAGGCTGGTGAGGAACAGCAGCACCGTGCGGTACACGGCGTGTCCGGAGAGCGCGTGCCCGACCTCGTGGCCGACGACCGCCCGCATCTCCTCCTCGTCGAGGAGCTCCACCAGGCCGGTGGTGACCACGATGATCGGCTCGTCCAGGCCGATGCACATGGCGTTGGGCTTCGGGTCCTGGACGACGTACATCGGCGGGACCTTCTCCAGGTCCAGGATGTAACAGGCGTCCCGCAGCATGTCGTTGAGGTGGATGAACTGCGCGTCGCTCACCCGGACGGAGTCCGAGAGGTAGAGGAGCCGCAGGCTGCGCTCGGGCAGCAGTCCGCTGAGCGCCTTGAAGGCCGTGTCGAAGCCGCTGAGCTTCCGCAGGGCCACGAGGGCCGAGCGGTCGGCCGGATGCTCGTAGGCCCGCGAGGAGATGCCGGGGAACCGCTTCCGCTGCCTGCTCGGCACGTTCCCCTGGTCGTTCTCGGTCATGGATGCCCCCTGTTCGTACGAGTCGGTGCTCGTCCCCCTGACTGAGCCCAGCGTAGGCGCTGGAGCTACCGTGTGGCGGGGGCCTGTGGATAACTGGGGCGCCGAGGACGACCGAAGGGCACGACCGACATGCCGGACACCGCCGACGCCGCGAACGCACTGCTCGCGGCCGCCGCACAGCAGGGGCCGGGCGACACGCTCCGGATCCTGCTGCTCGTCTCGATCGTGGGCGGCGCCCTGCTCGCCTGGTTCCTGCTGCGCGGATACCGCAGCGACGACACCGGCGGCGGCACGGACACCGGCGCGGAGCGCGATGCCAACGCGGAGCGCGACGCCAACGCCTGAGTCGGCGTGAGCACGCCGCGACCGCCCGCATACGATGTGCGCGAAGTCTCCGCTCCCATCCCCGATCGATAGGTCTGTCGAAGATGAGCCTCCACAGCACCGCCGCCCACCTGGTCACCCTCGCCGAGGGCGCCGAGCACGGCGGCAACCACGAAAGCCTCAGCCCCTACCTCACCGGCTTCGGTGCCTTCGGCGCCCTGCTTCTGCTGCTGTGGATCACCACCCGCTTCAACCGCGACCGCTGAACCGTCGGACCGCTGATCCGGCGTCCGCTGCCGTGCCAGTAGGCTCTGCACGCATGGGAGAGCAGGAAGTGCCTACTGGCGGGCGCGGCAAGCGCCGACTCGGGGTGATGGGCGGAACCTTCGACCCGATCCACCACGGACACCTGGTGGCGGCCAGCGAGGTCGCCGCCCTGTTCCACCTGGACGAGGTGGTGTTCGTACCGACCGGAGAGCCGTGGCAGAAGAGCCACAAGGTCGTCTCGTCGGCCGAGGACCGCTACCTGATGACGGTCATCGCCACGGCGTCCAACCCACAGTTCTCCGTGAGCCGCATCGACATCGACCGCGGCGGCGCGACGTACACCATCGACACCCTGCGGGACCTGCGGTCTCTCAACAGCGACTCGGACCTGTTCTTCATCACCGGGGCCGACGCGCTGTCGCAGATCCTCACCTGGCGCGACGCCGAGGAGCTCTTCTCGCTCGCCCACTTCATCGGCGTCACCCGGCCGGGCCACGACCTCACCGACGACGGACTGCCCAAGGGCGGCGTCTCGCTCGTCGAGATCCCCGCGCTCGCCATCTCCTCCACCGACTGCAGGGCGAGGGTCGCGCAGGGCGATCCCGTCTGGTACCTGGTCCCGGACGGCGTGGTGCGCTACATCGACAAGCGCCAGTTGTACCGCGGCGAGTGAGCTTCGGGGAGGGCCACCGGTGAACGATCAGCAGCACCCGTACGACCCGTACTATCCGCAGCCGCAGATCATCGGCTACGACGCGTACGGGCAGCCGGTGTACCAGCAGCCGCAGGCACAGCAGCAGGCGCCCGCACAGCACTACGACCCGTATGGCCAGCAGCAGCAGCCGCAGCAGCAGGCGTACGGCTACGACCCGTACACCCAGCAGGGGCAGCAGCAGCCCGCCCAGGAGCAGGGCCGGCCCCCGCAGTACGACCCCTACGGGCAGCAGGGCTACGCCTACCCGTCCTACGACACCGGGCAGCAGTGGGCCCCCCAGGCCGAGCCCGCCCCGGCACCCGCTCCCGCCCCCGTACAGGCGCCCGTCCAGGCCGCGCCGGCGGCCCCCGCGGCCCCGGTCGCCGCGCCGGCCGGCGTCCCCGGCCAGCGCCCCGCCTCCGAGCGGTCCGCGGCGCCCCGGCGGGACGAGGACGACCGCGCGTACCGCACCGAGCAGTTCTCGTTCATCGAGGAGCCCGACGAGGACTCCGAGGACGTCATCGACTGGCTCAAGTTCACCGAGAGCCGCTCCGAGCGGCGCGAGGAGGCCAGGCGGCGCGGACGCAACCGCATCGTCGCGCTCGTCGTCGTCCTCGTGCTCGCCGCCGTCGGCGGCCTCGGCTACCTCTGGTCCGCCGGGCTGCTCCCCGGCTCGTCCGACCCGGAGCAGAAGGGCGGGAACACGGCGACCGGCCCGCAGCAGCGCGACACGATCGTCGTCCACCTCCACGACCTCAAGAACGGCAACACCTCCACCGCCCTGCTCGTGGACAACACGACCACCCGCCAGGGCGCCACGGTCCTCCTCCCCAACTCCGTCGTCGTCGCCGACGCCGAGGGCTCGGGGACCACCCTCGGGAAGTCCGTCGAGGACGACGGCTCCAGCGGCACGCGGGAGGCGATCGGCAACCTGCTCGGGGCGAAGATCACCGGCACCTGGCGGCTGGACACCCCGTACCTGGAGAACCTCGTCGAGTCCGTCAGCAGCATCGAGATCGACACCGACACCGACGTCCCCGACACCAAGAAGGGCGCCGGGCCGCTGGTCAAGCACGGCGAGAAGCAGACCCTGAACGGCCGCGCCGCCGTCGCCTACGCCACCTACCGGGCGCCCGGCGAGGCCGAGGCCAAGCAGCTCCAGCGCTTCGGCCAGGTCATGTACGGGGTGCTGCGCAAGTTCTCCAGCGACCCCGGGGCGGCCACGGTCACCATCGAGACCCTCCAGCAGATCCTCGACCCCTCTCTCCCCGAGAAGGACCTCGGCGCCTCCCTGGCCAAGCTCGCCGAGCACGCCAAGCTCGGCGACTACAAGACGGCCCTGCTCCCGGTGGGAGAGGACGGAGCGCTGACCGAGGGCGCGAGCGACAGCGTGGTGAAGGACATCCTGGGCGGCAAGGTCACCGCTCCCGAGGCGGGCGAGGTGCCCCGGGTCTCGGTGCGGGACGGTTCCGGCAAGAAGGCGGCCGAGGCGGCCAGGGTCGCCCTGATCAACGGCGGCTACGCCTTCGTGGGCGGCGCCGACGCGCCGGCCCGGGAGGAATCGCAGGTCCTGTACGGCGACGACAGCCAGAAGGCGACGGCGGCCGAGGTGGCCAAGACGCTGGGGCTGCCCGCCGGCTCGGTCGAGAAGGGCAAGCCCTCCGGAACGATCGCTGTCACCGTGATCCTGGGCCGGGACTACAAGGCCCCGGGGGCCCGGTAAGGGGCGCCCCGGAAAACGCCGACGGGCCCGTCGGCGGTCCGTGAGACCCTGGAGGGGTACTGGACCGCCGACGAAAGCCTGCTTGTGACCGCCACGGACCGTTCCATCGAGCTCGTCAAGACCGCCGCACAGGCGGCCGCCGACCGGCTCGCGCACGACATCATCGCGTACGACGTCAGCGACGTGCTGTCGATCACCGACGCCTTCCTGCTCGCCTCCGCACCCAACGACCGCCAGGTCAAGTCGATCGTCGACGAGATCGAGGAGCGGCTGCAGAAGGAGCTCGGCGCCAAGCCGGTCCGCCGTGAGGGCGACCGCGACGCGCGCTGGATCCTGCTGGACTACGTCGACATCGTCGTCCACGTCCAGCACAGCGAGGAGCGGGTCTTCTACGCCCTGGAGCGGCTGTGGAAGGACTGCCCCGAGCTCGACCTGCCCGAGGACGCTCTGAAGACCCGCGGCAAGGCCGCCGAGCACGCCGCTCTGATCGGCGCCGACATCGAGGCCGGCTCCGGTCTCCCCGAAGGACCGGACGGTGAGCTGAGCTGAGCGCCACCAAGGGCGGCAGCGGCCGCCGCATCGTCCTCTGGCGTCACGGCCAGACCTCCTGGAACCTGGAGCGCCGTTTCCAGGGCTCGACCGACATCGAGCTGACGGAGGCCGGTGTCGCCCAGGCGCGCCGGGCCGCACGGCTGCTCGCCGCGCTGGGGCCGGACGCCATCGTGGCCTCCGACCTGAAGCGGGCGGCGGCCACCGCCGCCGAGCTGGCCGCGCTCACCGGCCACGCCGTCGCGCACGACTCCGCCCTGCGCGAGACGTACGCGGGGGAGTGGCAGGGACTGACCCACGACGAGATCGTGGCGCGGTACGGCGAGCAGTACGCCGCCTGGAAGCGCGGGGAGCCCGTGCGCCGGGGCGGCGGCGAGCTCGAGACCGAGGTGGCCGACCGGGCCGCCCCGGTGGTCCTGGAGCACGCCGACAAGCTGCCCGAGGACGGCACGCTCGTCGTGGTCAGCCACGGCGGCACCATCCGCACCACCATCGGCCGGCTCCTGGGCCTGGAGGCCCGGCACTGGGAGAGCCTGGGCGGGCTCTCCAACTGCTGCTGGTCGGTGCTCGGCGAGGGCGCCCGCGGCTGGCGTCTGATGGAGCACAACGCGGGCACGCTGCCCGAGCCGGTCCTCGGCGACGACGACTGAGCCCCACGACCGGCCTGCCGGACCAGGATTTCACTTTCCGGCAGGTCACAGGCTAAAGTTCTTCTTGTTCGCAGCGCGGAGCGCGAAGAACACGAGGGGCTATAGCTCAGTTGGTAGAGCGCCTGCATGGCATGCAGGAGGTCAGGAGTTCAATTCTCCTTAGCTCCACAGTCACCGAATCCCGTCCCCATCAGGGGGCGGGATTCGTCGTTCCGTCACCTCTTCGCCCCGCGCAGGAGCTCGATCCCCCGGCGGCTCTCCTCGTCGGTCGGCGTGTACGTCACGATCCGGCACTCCGGCATCCCGTTGACCGAGAGGGAGACCGAGGTCAGCCGCACCTCGCCCACCAGCTCGTGCCGGAAGGTCTTCACCCTCGTCCCCGGGGGCACCACGTCACCGCTGCTCCAGAGCCGGGCGAACTCCGGGCTGGTCTCGGCGAGACGCCGTACGAACTCCTCCCACTCGGGCTCGCCCACATGACGGCCGTACGCGCCCCGCAGCTGGGCCACCATGAGCGGCAGCTCCCGCTTCCGGTCGACCACCGGGCACTTGGGCCCGGGGACGCTGAAGAGCGCCCAGAGCACGTTGCGTATGCCGAACGGGCCGGTGTCCAGGCCCGGTCCGTCCTGCATCAGGAGTCGCTCGTACAGGGCGTTGGTCGCGAGCACGTCGTACCGCGCGTTGTACAGCACCGCCGGGAGCGGGTCGAGGGCGTCGAGGATCCCCTGGATCTCCGGGCTGACCACCAGGGCGTCCGCGGCGGACCGGTCCGGCGCGTAGGGCACTTCGGCGAGGTGGTAGAGGTGCTCGCGCTCCGGCCGGTCGAGCCGGAGGGTGCGGGCCACGGCGTCGAGGACCTGCGCGGAGGCGTTGATCGGCCGGCCCTGCTCCAGCCAGGTGTACCAGGTGACGCCGACGCCCGAGAGCTGGGCGACCTCCTCGCGGCGCAGCCCCGGTGTGCGCCGGCGGAGTCCCGGCGGCATGCCCACGTCCTCCGGGGTCACCCTGGCCCGGCGGCTGCGCAGGAACGCGGCCAGTTCCGGTCGTCGTCGTCGCTGCGCCGGCAGTGCTGCCACAATCGTCACACCCCCATGGTCGAGTCCCCGCGCCGCCGCTGCCAGGTGGTGTCAGTACCAGCATCGGCGGGCTCTCGTTACCCGTATCCGATCGCGGTCACGCTCGACGCATGACCTCGACCACAACACGTCCCGCACTCAGTAAAGACGGTGCCACCGACAACCGCCCGGGACTGCTGCTCGGCGTGGTGCTCGCCGCCCAGTTCATGGCACTCCTCGACGTCTTCATCGTCAACGTCGCCGCCCCCACCATCAGGGCCGAACTTTCCGCGTCCGGAGGCGCGCTCCAGCTCGTCATCGCCGGATACACCATCTCCTACGCGGTGTTGCTGATCACCGGGGCCCGCCTGGGCGACCTGTTCGGCCACCGCCGGGCGTACCTCGGCGGCCTCGCCCTGTTCACCGCGGCCTCCCTCGCCTGCGGACTGGCCACGGGATCCGGCCAGTTGATCGCCTTCCGGCTGGTGCAGGGCGCGGGTTCCGCCCTGATGATCCCTCAGGTGCTGAGCCTCATCCAGCGCAACTTCACGGGCGAGCGCCGGGTCCGGGCCCTCAGCGCCTACTCCGCGGTCCTGGCCACCGGCGCGGCCGCCGGGCAGGTGGCCGGCGGCGTCCTGGTGAGCGCCGACCTCTTCGGCACCGGCTGGCGGCCGGTCTTCCTGGTCAACGTGCCCATCGGGATCGCCCTGCTCGCCCTCGGCGCCCGGGTGCTGCCCCGTGAGGTCCACGCCGGGTCCACGCGTGCGCGTGCCCTCGACCTGCCGGGTCTGCTGCTGCTCGGCGCGGCCGTGTCCCTGCTGACCGTCCCCCTGGTGCTCGGGCAGGAGCAGGACTGGCCGCTCTGGTCCTGGCTCTCCCTCGGCGGTTCGCTGGTGATCGCCGTCGTGTTCGGCATGTACGAGTCCCGGCTCGCCCGGCGCGGCGGCGCACCGCTGATCGCCCCGCGCGTGCTGCGCATTCCGGGGATGGGGCGGGCCGTCCTGTGGATCTCGGCGGCGATGGGCGTCAACGCCGGCTTCCTGTTCACCCTCACCCTGCATCTGCAGGGCGGGCTCGGCCACAGCGCCCTGCGCGCCGGACTCACCTTCGGGCCCGCCGCCCTCGTCTTCGGGGTCGTCGGCCTGACCTGGAGGCGCTGGCCGGCCCGGCTGCACCGCGGCCTGGTCCCGGCCGGATTCCTGCTCGCGGCCGTGGCGGTCCTCGCCCTCGGAGCGCTGCTCGGGGACGGTGGCACCGGCGGCTGGGCTCTCTACCCGGCGCTGGGCGCGTTCGGCGCGGGGATCTCGCTGGCCTTCAGCCCGGCCCTGACCGGGGCCCTGGCCACCGTACGGCCCGAGGACGCGGCCGACGCCAGCGGACTGCTCGCCACGGTCACGCAGCTCGGCCAGATCGTCGGCGTCGCCACGTTCGGCACCCTCTTCCTCGGCCGGTACGCGGGTTCCGGAGCCCAGGACTCCGCCGACGCGCTGTGGGCGACCGCCCTGGCCCTGGCCGCCGCCTCCGTCGTGGGCGCCGCGGCGGGACTGCCGCGACGATCACGCTGACCCTCTTGCGGGGCCATGGCAGAATCGGACGGCCGGAGGGGGACGAGGATCCGGACGGGAGGGTGACCCAAGTGCTCGGCGACAACGGCAGGGTGTCCTATGGGTGCACGGCCTGCGGCCACAGCTGGAGCTGATTGATGGGTGCACACAGGCGGAAGTGCGACTGGTGCGGCAGCGGCACGCCCATCGTGCGCGACATGGACCCCGTCAATCCGGGGTTCCAGTACTGGTGCGAGGAGTGTGCGCGGGCGCTGATCATAAAAGGCGACCCCATCGAGACCTACCGCGAGCTGGAGGGGGAGCCGATCTACGGCCGGCTCCTCGACGAGCACTGCACCCTCAAGCGGTTCTACTCCTTCGCCACGGCCTGACGCCGCAGCGTCAGCGCGTACCCGACGAACAGCGCGGTCGCCGTCAGCGGATAGATCGCCGACAGCAGCATCTGCCCGGCGTTCTGGTCCAGTTCGGGGCGGCCCGGGTCGTGCGGGACCCACCACAGCGCGAACGAGGCGAAGGCCAGGGCCACCGCCCCCGTCACCGGCCACGCGCGCGTGGCGCGGTCCGCGAGCAGGATCAGCAGGGGCACGCACCAGACCCAGTGGTGGGACCAGGAGATCGGGCTGATCATCAGCGCCGTGAACGCGCAGACGACCACGGCCACGGCCTTGTCGCCGCGGACCGCCGCCCGCACCGCGAGCACCATCGCCGCGCCGCCCAGGACGGCCGCGGTCACCGCCCACCACATGCCGGGGTCGTCCGTGTGCAGCAGCCGGGCCAGGACCCCGCGGATCGACTGGTTGGCGGTCTCCTCGGCGAAGCCGACCCGGCCGGTCTCGAACAGGGTCTGCGTCCAGAACCGCTTCGAGTCCGCGGGCAGGGCGAGCGCCACCGCCAGCGTCGTCCCGAGGAACACCCCGGTCGCCGTCAGCGCGGTGCGCAGCCACTGGTTCATGCCCCGGTCCCGGTGACAAAGGAGCAGACCCGCGGCGAGCAGCAGGACCACGAAGAGCCCCGGTGTGAGCTTCACCGCGGTCGCCAGACCGATGCCCAGTCCGGCCCAGCGGCTGCTCTCGCGGCGGGTGAGGTCCCAGAGCACCGCCACCGCTATGAGCAGGTTGATCTGGCCGTACCGCAGGGTCGTCCACACCGGCTCGCACCAGACCACGACGGCGGCGACCCACAGCGTCGTGCGCCACAGGTCGGTCCGGGACAGGGAGGGGCGGATCAGCTGGAGCGACAGCTGTACCAGGGCGACCACCAGGAGCAGGTTCCCCGCCGTGGTGAGCGTCCGCATCAGCGGGACGTCGACCAGCGTCAGCGGGACGAACAGCAGAGCCGCGAAGGGCGGGTAGGTCATGCCGAGGTTCGCCGAGGTCGCGCGCATCGCGTACAGGTCCCCGCCGGCCCGGACCGTCTCGCCCTCGGCCCGGTAGACCATCACGTCGAGCATGTTCACGTGGGCCAGGCGTTGCGCCACCCAGAAGGCCGCGAACGAGAGCAGACAGACCGCCGCGGCGGTGGCCAGGGGCCACGGCCGGGCGCGGGTTCGGGAGAGCACGGAGACGGACACAGTCGGCGACCCTACCCGGGGCTCCGGAAGGGGCGGAGAAACCGATTTGGCGATCTGCCGGGCGGGCCGTTACTGTTCTGTCCGTCGCCGCGAGCGAGAGTGAAGCGAGACGACAAATCAAGGGGCTATAGCTCAGTTGGTAGAGCGCCTGCATGGCATGCAGGAGGTCAGGAGTTCAATTCTCCTTAGCTCCACAGAACGGAAGCGAGCCATCCGGATCGGATGGCTTGCACCGGTTCTGCGGTAATCTGAATAATTCCCGCACGCGGGGCTATAGCTCAGTTGGTAGAGCGCCTGCATGGCATGCAGGAGGTCAGGAGTTCAATTCTCCTTAGCTCCACAGAAGAGAAGCGGGTCACCCGGATCGGGTGGCCCGCTTCTTCGTGTGCGTCTCCTCGGTGCCGCTCCGTGGAACGTCGATGCGGCCCGCTCGGGCCCTGCGGTACCCTGGCGCCATGCGTGCCGAACGCCTTCTGCTTACCGAGCCGCGCTGACCAGTCCCGACGGGTGACAGACATTCCGTCGGAGTCGGCGCGGCATCCCCTCCTGTGCGAGGGGATTTTTCATTTCGGGCAGTTCGTGGCAGTGGGCAGAGACGATCGATGGAGCATCAAGGACCATGACCGAGATCACGACGGCCGCCGAGACGGCGGCCCCTCATCGCTACACGGCGGCCATGGCCGCCGACATCGAGGCACGCTGGCAGGACTTCTGGGACGCCGAGGGAACCTACGAGGCGCCGAACCCCACCGGTGACCTGGCGGGCGACCCCGCGGTCGCCGCCCTGCCCAAGAAGTTCATCATGGACATGTTCCCGTACCCCTCGGGTGCGGGCCTGCACGTCGGCCACCCGCTGGGCTACATCGCCACGGACGTCTTCGCCCGCCACGCGCGCATGACCGGCCACAACGTGCTGCACACCCTGGGCTTCGACGCCTTCGGCCTGCCGGCCGAGCAGTACGCCGTGCAGACGGGCACGCACCCGCGTGTGTCCACCGAGGCCAACATGGAGAACATGAAGGTCCAGCTGCGCCGGCTGGGCCTGGGCCACGACAAGCGCCGGTCGTTCGCCACGATCGACCCGGACTACTACAAGTGGACCCAGTGGATCTTCCTGCAGATCTTCAACTCCTGGTACGACGACGAGGCCAAGAAGGCCCGGCCGATCGCCGAGCTGATCGAGCAGTTCGAGAACGGCACGCGTGAGGTCCCCGGCACGCGCGCGTGGAGCGAGCTGAGCGCCGCCGAGCGCTCCGACGTCCTGGGCGAGTACCGCCTGGCGTACGCCTCCGACGCGCCGGTCAACTGGTGCCCCGGCCTGGGCACCGTCCTGGCCAACGAGGAGGTCACCGCCGACGGCCGCTCCGAGCGCGGCAACTTCCCCGTCTTCAAGGCCAAGCTGCGCCAGTGGAACATGCGGATCACCGCCTACGCGGACCGCCTGCTCGACGACCTGGACGCGCTGGACTGGCCCGAGGCCATCAAGCTGCAGCAGCGGAACTGGATCGGCCGCTCCGAGGGCGCCCGCGTCGACTTCCAGGTCGGCGACACCGGTGCCATCACCGTCTTCACCACCCGCCAGGACACCCTGTTCGGCGCCACCTACATGGTCCTGGCGCCCGAGCACGACCTGGTCGAGAAGATCGTCCCGGCCACCTGGCCCGAGGGCACCCACGAGGTGTGGACCGGCGGTCACGCCACCCCCTCCGAGGCCGTCGACGCCTACCGCAAGCAGGCCGCCTCCAAGTCCGACGTCGAGCGCCAGGCCGAGGCCAAGGACAAGACCGGCGTCTTCACCGGCGCGTACGCGACCAACCCGGTCAGCGGACAGCCCGTCCCGGTCTTCATCGCCGACTACGTCCTGATGGGCTACGGCACCGGCGCGATCATGGCCGTCCCCGCGCACGACAGCCGCGACTTCGCCTTCGCGCGCGCCTTCGAGCTGCCGATGCGCTGCGTCGTCGAGCCCTCGGACGACCGCGGCACCGACCCCTCGACCTGGGACGACGCCTTCTCCTCGTACGAGGCCAAGCTGGTCAACTCCGCCAACGGCGAGATCTCCCTGGACGGCCTGGGCGTCGTCGACGCCAAGGCGAAGATCACCGCCTGGCTGGCCGACGGCGGCATCGGCGAGGGCACCGTCAACTTCCGGCTGCGTGACTGGCTGTTCAGCCGCCAGCGGTACTGGGGCGAGCCCTTCCCGATCGTCTACGACGAGGACGGCGTCGCCCACTCGCTGCCCGAGTCGATGCTGCCCCTGGAGCTGCCGGAGGTCGAGGACTACTCGCCGCGCACCTTCGACCCCGACGACGCGGACACCCAGCCGGAGACCCCGCTGTCCCGCAACGAGGACTGGGTCAACGTCACCCTGGACCTGGGCGACGGCCGCGGTCCGCGCCCCTACCGGCGCGAGACCAACACCATGCCCAACTGGGCCGGCTCCTGCTGGTACGAGCTGCGCTACCTGGACCCGCACAACTCCGAGAAGCTGGTCGACCCCGCCGTCGAGCAGTACTGGATGGGCCCCCGCGAGGGCATGCCGACCGGCGGCGTCGACCTGTACGTCGGCGGCGCCGAGCACGCCGTGCTGCACCTGCTGTACGCGCGCTTCTGGTCCAAGATGCTGTTCGACCTGGGCCACGTCTCCTCGGCCGAGCCGTTCCACAAGCTGTACAACCAGGGCATGATCCAGGCCTTCGTCTACCGGGACGCGCGCGGCATCGCCGTGCCGGCGGCCGAGGTCGAGGAGCGGGACGGCGGCTTCTGGTACCAGGGCGAGAAGGTCAGCCGCGTCCTGGGCAAGATGGGCAAGTCCCTGAAGAACGCGGTCACGCCGGACGAGATCTGCTCCGAGTACGGCGCCGACACCCTGCGCCTGTACGAGATGGCGATGGGCCCGCTGGACGTGTCGCGCCCCTGGGACACGCGCGCGGTGGTCGGCCAGTACCGGCTGCTGCAGCGGCTGTGGCGCAACATCGTCGACGAGGCGACCGGTGAGGTCACCGTCGTCGACACCGCGCCCGACGAGGACACGCTGCGCGCCCTGCACAAGGCGATCGACGGCGTCGCGCAGGACATGGCCGCGATGCGCTTCAACACCGCCATCGCCAAGATCACCGAGCTGAACAACCACCTGACCAAGTCCGGTGGCGCGATCTCCCGCCCGGTCGCCGAGCAGCTGGTGCTGCTGGTCGCCCCGCTGGCCCCGCACATCGCCGAGGAGCTGTGGCGCAAGCTGGGCCACACCGACTCGGTCGTCCACCAGGACTTCCCGGTCGCCGACCCGGCGTACGTCGTCGACGAGGCCGTGACCTGCGTCGTGCAGATCAAGGGCAAGGTCAGGGCCCGCCTGGAGGTCTCCCCGTCGATCACGGACGCGGAGCTGGAGACGCTGGCGCTGGCCGACCCGCACGTGGTCGCGGCGCTGGGCGGCGCCCAGATCCGCAAGGTGATCGTCCGCGCGCCGAAGCTGGTCAACATCGTCGCCGGCTAGCGGCACATAGGGGTTTCCCCTAGTGGCAGGTTGGGGGTTCCGATGGAACCCCCGGCCTGCCACTTCCGTTTACGGTGGAGGAACCACAGCCGTGGGGATTCGACGGACGCGGAGGGGCCGCACATGGAAGCCACGATTATCACGATCCTGGCGCTGCTCTTCTTGTCCTTCGTGGCGCTCGGTGTGTTCGTCACCGTGAAGGTCGCGAAGGCCGCCAAGCGCGGCGTCGACCGCACCCTCGACCAGGCCCGCCGCACGGTCGAGGACACCACGCTGAGGGCCAAGAGCCTCGGCCAGGCCGGGGTCGCCGGCGAGCTGGCCCGGCTGCGACTCTCGCTGCGCACCTCGATGCGCGCCACACAGGAGGCGCTGCAGTCGGGGGTCGGCGAGGACGCCTCGCTGAAGGAGTCGCTCGACCTGTTCCGCCGGCTCAGCACCCATGGGCTCGAACTGGACGCGGACCTCAAGCGCCTGGAGCGCGAGCCCGACCGGGCGTGGGTGGCCGGCCAGCTGCCCGAGCTCGCCGCGCGGACCGAGCGGATCACGGGCTCGGCCGACGCGCTGCGGCGCGCCGCCCGGGACCGGGCGCTGAAGTTCGCGGAGGACGACCTGTCGACGCTCAGCGCGCAGATCGACGTCGAGGCGGGCGCCCTGCGTCACTGGACGGGTCCGGAGAGTGCGCCGGGGGCCACGTCGGGGACCACGCCGGGGTCGGCGCGGACGGCCGGCCCCGGGGCGGGGGCCGGGGTGCCGGACGCGGCGACGGCCGACGGATGGGGGCAGCCCGCAGGGCCCGCCAGGCCCGCCGGTCAGGCCGGTCCGCGGGCAGCCGGAGAGCCGTCCGCGATCACGGGGCCCGACCCCCGGCGCACCGCCTACCCGTGGGAGAAGTCGGCCCGCCCGGAGACCACCACCTGACGTAACGACCCTCGGCGAAGCCCCGGCGGGGCGCGGACGGGCGTCCGGTGGGGGGCCGGGCTGCCGCGCGACGGCCTCGGCGGGTAACCTCCCGCTCATGTCCCGGCATGTCGCGATCGTCACCGATTCCACGGCCTACCTGCCACGCCAGACGAGGGAGCGGCACGCCATCACCACGGTCCCGCTGACCGTCGTCATCGGCGACCGCGCCCTTGAGGAGGGCACCGAGATCTCGGCGAAGGCCCTTGCCGAGGCCTTGCAGAAGCGCCGGCCCGTCACCACCTCGCGGCCGAGCCCCGAGGTCTTCGCCGAGGCCTACCGCGAGGCCGCCGCGGCGGGCGCGAAGGGTGTCGTCTCGCTCCATCTGTCCGCCGAGGTCTCCGGGACCTACGACGCCGCCGTGCTCGCCGCCAAGGACGCCCCCCTGCCCGTACGGGTGGTGGACACCCGCATGGTCGGCATGGCGCTGGGCTTCTGCGCCCTCGCGGCGGCGGAGGTCGCCGAGGCCGGCGGCTCCCTCGACGAGGCGGTCGCGGCCGCCGAGAAGCGCGCCGAGGGCACCTCCGCCTACTTCTACGTCGACACCCTCGACTATCTGCGCAGGGGCGGGCGCATCGGTGCCGCGCAGGCGCTGCTCGGCTCCGCGCTCGCCGTGAAGCCACTCCTCGAGCTCGACGGCGGGCGGATCGAACTGCGGGAGAAGGTGCGAACGGCCTCGAAGGCGATCGCACGCCTGGAGGAGATCGCCGTGGAGCGGGCCGGCTCCGGCCCCGTCGACATCGCCGTGCACCACCTCTCCGCACCGGAGCGGGCCGACGCGCTCGCGGACCGGCTCGCGGAGCGCGTCCCGGGAATCGAGGAACTCCACGTCAGCGAGGTGGGCGCGGTCATCGGCGCCCACACCGGCCCCGGGCTCCTCGCGGTCGTGGTCTCGCCGCGCTGAGCCCCTTCGTCCCAGCGGGCCGATCCCCAACCGTCCCCCGCAAGGGTGAGGGAGTTTTCCACAGCGGAGCGCTTGTCCACGGAAGACGGCTGAGCTCCGCACGGGCATGCCGTGATCTCTACCGTCACGGACATGACTCTTCGTACACGTATCCCAGCGACCACCTCCAGGACCTCGGGCAGGGCCGGGGGTCCGACGAGCGGGCCCGGTCGGGTGCCCGGTTCGGACGGGCGCAGCCGCCCCGGAGGGCGCGGCTCGCCCGCCGGACGGGCACGGAGGTGCATCCCGGTCGGCGGCCGGACCCTCGCGACCCTCGCAGAGCCGGGGGATGCCGTACGGCGACGGGGGGACGCCCTGTTCCCGACGTCGACACCACCGGTGCCGGCGGCGACACCGCCTCCGGTGCGCGCGCCGGACGTTCGGGAGGTGCCGGGGGTCCGGGAGATGCCGGAGGCGCCGGAGCGTGGTTCCCCGCCAGGGGTACGGGCGCGGCTGGCCGCGGTGCTCCGCGACCGGACTCCGCTGTGGGTGCAGACCAGGTGCGGTCTGGAGCCGAGGGCGCTGGCCGCGCTGACCGTGGTCCTGCTTCTGGCCGCGGGCCTCGCGGGCGGGTACTTCTGGACCGGGCGGCCGGAGTCCGTGCGCGCTCCCGAACTCGTCCGCGCCGCCGTCCCCGCGGCCCCCGCGTCCGCCGTACCTGAGCCCGCGCCGAGGGCCGGTTCGGGGGCGGGACCAGGTCCGGTGCCGGAGGCGGCCGGGGCTTCCGGGGCGCGGGTCGTCGTCGACATCGGCGGCAAGGTACGCAGGCCCGGGGTGCTGACCCTGCCCGCCGGCTCGCGCGTGGCGGACGCCCTGCGGGCGGCGGGTGGGGCGGAGCCCGGCGCGGATCTCACCGGGGTCAACCGGGCCCGTGTCCTGTTCGACGGCGAGCAGGTCCTGGTCGGTCTGCCGGGGAGCCCGGCCGGCGGTACAGGCCCGGGCGGCAGTGCCGGGGGCGGTGCGCCGGGGATGCCGCTCAGCCTCAACACGGCCACGGCGGAGCAGCTCGACGGCCTTCCGGGTGTGGGACCCGTGCTCGCCCAGCACATCGTCGACCACAGGACGGAGCACGGCGGCTTCCGGTCGGTCGGGGAACTGCGCGAGGTCAACGGCATCGGTGAGCGCCGGTTCGCCGACCTCGAACCGCTGGTCCGGCCATGAAGCACGAGGAGGTGGCCGGGGAAGAAGCAGGCGCGCCCGGGCCGGTGCGGCGGGAGGAGCCGGTCGATCTCCGGCTCGTTCCCCTCGCGCTGGCGGCCTGGGCGGCGGCGTCCTGTGCCGTGGGCATCACCGGGTGGTGGACGGTGGCCGGTGTCACGGTCTGCCTGGTGGGGGCGCTGGTTCTGGTGGCGCGACGGCCGGTTCGGGGGCGCGAGGGACCCGGTGGTCCCGGCGACGCCGTACCGCCTGCCACGCCGGGGTGGCGGTTACGGGCGACCGCGTGGGCCGGGGTGCTGCTCTGCGCCGCGGCCGGGGCCACCTCAGCGGGGCTGCACGCGGCGGACCTTCGACGGGGGCCCGTGCCGGAGCTGGCGCGGGAGTACGCCCGGGCGCGGCTGGAGGTGGCGGTGACCTCCGATCCACGGCTCACCAGGCCCAAGGTCCGGGGCGACGCGATGGCGCCGGTCTCGATCGTCCTGGACGGCGAGGTGACCCGGGTCGAGCAGTCGGACGGCTCGGTCCACCGGACCCGGACACCGGTCCTGCTGATCGTGCCGTCGGGGGAGGGACGGGAGGAATGGCTGCGGCTCCTGCCCTCCACCCGGCTGCAGGTCGGTGGCCGGCTCGCGCCGCCGCTGCGCCCCGGCGAGCCCTTCGCGGCGGTGCTCAAGGTCGACGGGGCCGGTCCGCCCTGGATCGTCGGCCCGCCGAGCGTGCTGCAGCGGACGGCGGGGGACCTGCGCGCAGGGCTGCGGAGGGCGACCGAGGGGCTCGATCCGGACGCGAGGGCGTTGCTGCCCGGACTGGTCGTCGGGGACACCTCCCGGATCGGACCCGAGCTGAGGGAGGCGTTCGAGGCGACCGACCTCACCCACCTCCTGGCCGTTTCCGGGAGCAACCTCACGGTGGTGTTGCTTCTGCTCATCGGGCGGCCCGGGCGGGCGCACCAGGTGGAGCGGGGTGGGCTCGCGCCACGGATCGGATTGTCGCTGCGGTTCACCGCGCTGGCCGGGGGAGCGCTGACGCTGGCCTTCGTGATCGTCTGCCGGCCGGATCCGAGCGTGCTGCGCGCCGCGGCCT
Source organism: Streptomyces sp. NPDC044003 (assembly GCF_056435185.1). Lineage (NCBI taxonomy): Bacteria > Bacillati > Actinomycetota > Actinomycetes > Kitasatosporales > Streptomycetaceae > Streptomyces > Streptomyces sp. NPDC044003. The sequence continues at coordinate 454,529 of NZ_JBWKFA010000002.1, forward strand.
GCGGGCTCGTCGCCCTCCTGGCGATCGGGACCGGACGCCGGAGATCCCTGATCCCCGCGCTGGCCGCGGTCGTCCTCGTCCTGGTGCTCTACGACCCCTGGCTCACGCGGAGTTACGGCTTCCTGCTGTCGGTCCTGGCGACCGGGGCGCTGCTGACGATCGCCCCGCGCTGGAGCGAGGCGCTGCGGCGGCGCCGGGTGCCGGGCCGACTGGCCGAGGCGCTGGGCGCGGCCCTGGCGGCGCAGGCGGTGTGCGCGCCGGTCGTGGTGGTCTTCGCGGCCCGGGTGAGTCTGGTCGCCGTCCCGGCGAACCTCTTCGCCGAACTCGCGGTGGCGCCGGCGACGGTGTGCGGGTTCGCCGCGCTCGCCCTCGCGGCGGTCTGGATGCCGGCGGCGGAGGGGCTCGCGTGGGTGGCGGGATGGCCGGCCGGGTGGCTGGCACGGGTGGCCCGAACGGGCGCCGTGCTGCCGGGGGCCGAATTGGCCTGGCCCGGCGGGTGGTGGGGCGGCCTCGCGCTGGCGCTGGTCACGGCGCTGGTGGTCCTCGGGGCGCGCAGGCTGCCGTACCGGGGTGCGGTCGGCGTGATCGTCGCCACGGTGCTGCTGCTCGTGGTGGTGCGGCCGGTGCCGATGGCCCGATGGGTCACGGGGTGGCCGCCGCCGGGCTGGGTGTTCGCGATGTGCCAGGTGGGGCAGGGGGATGCGACGGTGCTCGCGGCGGGCGGGGACTCGGCCGTCGTGGTGGACGCGGGCCCCGACCCCGTACCGGTGGATCGCTGTCTGCGTGAACTAGGGGTGCGGCGGGTGCCGTTGCTGGTGCTCACGCACTTCCACGCGGACCATGTGGCCGGACTTCCCGGGGTGCTGCGGGGGAGGACGGTGGGCGCGATCCAGGTCACGGGACTCGAAGAGCCGCCCGGCCAGGCGGCGTTCGTGCGGCGGACGGCGGCCGCCGCCGGGGTGCCGCTGATCCGGGCGGGACCGGGCGAGCGGCGAAGGGTCGGGGCCCTGGAGTGGCGGGTGCTCTGGCCGTGGGCGGGTGGCGGGGGGTCCGCGGGCTCAGGGGCATGGTCGGGTGGCGAGGGGTCCGCGGGCTCCGGGGAATGGTCGGGATCCGGGGTGTCCGCGGGCTCCGGGGTGTCCTCGGACTCTGGGGGGTTCGACGGTGGGCCCAATGACGCCAGTGTGACGCTGCTTGTCCGTACCGCCGGAGGGCTGAGTCTGTTGCTTCTCGGGGACCTCGAACCGCCGGCCCAGCGGGCGTTGGTGCGGGTTCATCCGGGGCTCGGGCCGGTGGATGTGCTCAAGGTCGCCCATCACGGTTCCGCGCACCAGGACCCGGGTCTGATGGCTCTGGTGCGGCCGAGACTCGCGCTCGTGTCGGCGGGGCGTGACAACCCGTACGGACACCCGGCGCCCCGGACCCTGGAGGCGCTGCGGGCGGGCGGTGCGCGGGTGCTGCGGACCGATCGGGACGGGGCCGTCGCGGTGGTGGGCGCGGGGCGTGGGCTCGTGGCCGTACCGGGAGGAGGGTGAAGCCACCGAGCATGCTCGGAAGGAAGCGCTTGTAAAGAAATCCTTGTAAAGGAGTCTTTCTAAAGATACCTTTTCATCATGCCGGAGACCAGCGCACCGCAGCCCGGGGGCGAGCAGCCCCGCAGCATCCGACTCACCGACCCGCGCGCCCTGCGGGCCTACGCCCATCCGCTGCGGATGTCGCTGGTGGGGCTGCTGCGCAGCAGCGGGCCGTTCACCGCCACCCGGGCCGCCGAGCTGACCGGCGAATCCGTGGCCAGCTGCTCCTACCACCTGCGGATACTCGCCAAGTACGGGCTGGTGGAGGAGGCGCCCGGCGGGCGGGGGCGGGAGAAGCCCTGGCAGGCCACCGCCCGGTACACCGAATGGCCGGAGTACAGCGAGGACGCGACGGTCGCCGAGGCGGCCGACGCGCTCAGCACCGCCGTCGTCGAGCGCTACTTCGAACGGGTCACCCGGGCCATCGAGAACCGGCACCGGCTGCCGAGGGAGTGGCGGGAGGCCGAGCAGTTCGGCGACTCCCTGCTCCACCTCACCCCCGAGGAGCTGGCCGGCCTCGGAGAGCGGATCGGCGAACTGCTCCGGCCCTACGAGGCGCGGGGGGCCGACCCGGCCCTCAGGCCCGAGGGCGCCCGGCTCGTCAGCATCCTGCGGATCGCCTACCTGGACCAGGACATCCCCGACAGCGAAGAGGAGTGACCGAGATGGCTCTCGTGGAACGCATACCGGCGCTGCTGCGCGAGCGGACCTTCCGTCGCTACTGGACCGGGCAGACCGTCTCCCTCGCCGGGGACCAGATCTCGCTCATCGCGATCCCGCTCGCGGCCGTCCTGGTCCTCGGTGCCGACGCCGCGCAGATGGGCCTGCTCAAGACCGCCGAACTCCTGCCCGCCCTCCTGCTCAACCTGCCGATCGGCGCCTGGGCCGACCGGCAGGCCAGTCGCAGGCGCGCCATGATCGCGGCCGACCTCGGGCGGACGGCGCTGGTCCTGAGCCTCCCCGTCGCCTACGCGCTGGACGCGCTGACGCTCGGTCAGCTGTACGCGGTGGCCTTCGGGATCGGCGCGCTCACCGTGCTCTTCGAGGTCTGCAACGTCACGGTCGTCGTCGCGCTCGTCCCCACCGATCGCTACGTCCAGGCGAACTCGCTGGTCAACGGCAGTCGTTCGATGGCCTGGCTCGCCGGGCCCGGGATCGGGGGCCTGCTCGTGCAGTTCCTCACCGCGCCCTTCGCGCTCGTCGCGGACGCCCTCACCTATCTGGTGTCGGCCGGGTACCTGGCCCGGATCAAGCCGGTCGAACCCGCGCCGGCGCCCGTGGCCAAGGGGCACTTCACCGAGGGGCTGCGCTGGGTGCTGGGGGAGCGCTCGATGCGCGCGCTGTTCGCGGCCTCGGGCACGATCCAGTTCTTCAACTTCATGTTCTCCACCCTCTTCGTGCTCTACGCGACCACCGAACTCGGCATCGGCGCGGGGCTGCTCGGCCTCGTGCTCGCGGCCGGAGCCGTGGGCGGCCTCCTCGGGGCGGTGTGGAGCGGGGCGGTCGTGCGGCGGATCGGCATCGGCGCCTCGCTCGTCGCCGGGTTCCTCGGATTCACCCTGCCCCTGCTGCTGGTACCCCTGGCGGGCGGGCCGCTTCCGCTGGTGGCGGGTGTGCTGTTCGCCGCGGAGTTCCTCTCCTGCCTCGGGGTGATGCTCGTCGACATCGCCGCGGGATCGTTCCAGATGGCGCTGATACCCGACGCCGTACGGGCCAGGGTCATGGGCGCGTACCGGACGCTCAACCACGGCTTCCGCCCGCTCGGCGCACTGGTCGGGGGTCTGCTCGGCACCGCGATCGGGCTGCGCCCCACGCTGTGGATCGCCACCGCCGGGGCCGTCCTCGCCGTCCTCTGGCTGCTGCCCTCGCCGCTGCCGCGGATGCGGGAACTTCCCACGCGGGAAGGGGAGTCGGTGCCCGTCGGATAGGGATTCGGGCAGGGAATCGGATGGAGAAGAGGATCAACGAGCGGGCAGACTGCCGGTATGACCACACACGAACCTGCCGCCATCGACGCCTATCTGCGCCGTATCGGCGCGGAGCGGCCGGGGCGCGCGGACGTCGCCGCGCTGCGCGAGCTGCATCTGCTGCACCTGCGGACCGTGCCCTTCGAGAACCTCTCCATCCATCTCGGCGAGCCCGTCGTCCTGGACGAGAAGGCGCTCCTCGACAAGGTGGTCGGCGCCCGGAGGGGCGGGTTCTGCTACGAGGTCAACACGGCGTTCGCCGTGCTGCTGCGAGGGCTCGGCTACGAGGTCGCGCTGCTCCAGGCGCGGGTGATCGGACCGGACGGGACGCCTGGCATCCCCTACGACCACATGGCGCTGCTCGTGGAGACGGCGGAGGGGGAGCGGTGGCTGGCCGACGTCGGCTTCGGCGACCACAGCCACTATCCGCTGGCCTTCGACGCGCGCGACGACCAGACCGACCCGGGCGGGGTCTTCCGGATCGTGGAGACCGCGGAAGGCGATCTGGACGTGCTGCGGGACGGGAAGCCGCAGTACCGGCTGGAGCGGCGGCCGCGGGAGCTCGCCGACTTCACGGCGGGCGCCTGGTACCACCAGACCTCGCCCGACTCGCACTTCCCGCGGTCCCTCATCTGCTCCCGGCTCACCGAGGACGGCCGGATCACGCTCAGCGCCCCGAAGCTGATCACCCGAGCGGGCGGTGAGCGCGAGGAGCGGATTCTCGACAGCGAGGACGAGGTGAGGAGTGCGTACCGGGAGCTTTTCGGGATCGAGCTCGACGTGCTGCCGGCCGTGCGAAGCGGAATCCCCAATTCGGACCCTCGGTAACACTTGCCTCCACTCGCCCCGTTTGCCTCGAACGCCTCAACGGTGATCGAATGCGACTTCGTTGCATAGTGAACGAGTCGCACGGGGGTGCGTGAAGAATGTTCGATCGTCTCTTCGGGAAGCGCGTGGCGGGGGCCGCGCGCGGCGGTCCGCTCGCCGGTCTCGCCGTCCCCTCCTCGGCGGGCGTGCTCAGCTGCCGGGTGCTCGACCCGGTGCATGAACCCGTCCGCCAGGCCGAGTTCGTCGTCAGTGACACGGCGGGCCGCAAGGTCCTGGGCGGCGAGACCGACCCGTACGGCACGGTCCTCGCGACCGTGCCGGCCGGCGAGTACCGGGTCGCCGTCACCTCCGAGGGGTACACGCCCTACCACGGCAGCGCCGTCGTCACCGAGGGCCATCACCAGGGCCTCGGCGACGTCCTGCTCCAGGTCGCGCCGCAGCCGCAGCTCCCGGAACCGGGCGACTGGGAGATCGACCCCCTGCACTCGCAGATCGGCTTCACCGCGCGCCACATCGGGCTCGCCCGGATCCATGGACGGTTCAACAGCTTCGCGGGCGCGGTGCGGATCGCCGAGCGCATGGAGCAGTCCGCGATGCACGTCGTCATCGACGCCGCCTCCATCGACACCGGGGTGCAGATGCGCGACGACCATCTGCGCTCCGGCGACTTCCTCGACGTCGGCGCCTACCCGACGCTGGAGTTCTTCAGCGAGCGCTTCGTCCACCGGGGCGGCAGCCGCTGGGCCGTCACCGGTGCGCTCACCCTCCACGGCGTGAGCCGCACGGTGACCCTCGACACCCAGTACCTGGGCCTCGGGAACGGCCTGGAGGGCGAGACCCGGGGCGCCTGCCGGGCCACCACCGAGCTGCACCGGGAGGACTTCACCCTCACCTGGCAGACGCTGCTCGCGCGGGGGATCGCGGCGGTCGGGTCCAGCATCAGCATCGACCTCGACGTCCAGATCGTCCCCAAGAAGGGCTGACGGGCGCCCCTGGCGGTCCTACGGGGCCTCCAGCCAGCCCTCGTACTCGGCGGCCAGCGCGTCAAGGGCCGCCGGGTCGAGGCGGGCGTCCGGGTCCTCCACGACCACCAGCCACTGCGCGTCCTCAGCGTCGTCCTCGCCGGCCAGGGCGTCCCGTACGAGCTGCGGTTCCTCGGCCAGGCCGAAACGGTCGGGGAGCTCCCCGGCGACCTCCTCGGCGGCGTCGCGGTCGGGGAGTACCAGTACGTGTCGTTCACTCACCCCGCCATTCTCGTCCCCTGTGCGGGCGGTGGTGTCAGTGGCCCGTGGGATGCTGGATCGCGATGGCCACCAGAAAGACTTCCCCCGACGACCTCCTCGGCCCCGTGACGCTCGCCGTGGGGCAGGAGGACCTGCTCCTCGACCGAGTCGTCCAGGAGGTGGTGGCGGCCGCGCGGGCCGCCGACGCCGACACGGACGTGCGCGACCTCACCCCCGACCAGCTCCAGCCCGGGGCGCTTGCGGAGCTCACCAGCCCCTCGCTCTTCGCCGAGCGCAAGGTGCTGGTCGTGCGGAGCGCGCAGGACCTCTCCGCCGACTCGATCAAGGACATCAAGGCGTACCTGGCCGATCCGGTCGAGGACATCTCGCTCGTCCTGCTCCACGCCGGCGGTGCCAAGGGCAAGGGGCTGCTCGACGCGGCGCGCAAGGCCGGGGCCCGGGAGGTGGCCTGCCCGAAGACGACGAAGCCGGCGGAACGGCTGACGTTCGTACGGCAGGAGTTCCGGGCGCTGGGGCGGTCGGCCACGCCCGAGGCCTGCCAGGCGCTCGTGGACTCGATCGGCAGTGATCTGCGGGAGCTCGCGTCCGCGGTCTCCCAGCTCACCGCCGACGTGGACGGGACGATCGACGAGGCCGTCGTCGGGCGGTACTACACGGGCCGCGCCGAAGCCTCCTCCTTCAACGTCGCGGACCGCGCCGTCGAGGGGCGGGCGGCCGAGGCCCTGGAGGCCCTGCGCTGGTCCCTCTCGACCGGGGTCGCGCCCGTGCTCATCACCAGCGCGCTGGCCCAGGGCGTACGGGCGATCGGCAAGCTCTCCTCGGCGCGGGGCGGGCGGCCCGCCGACCTGGCGCGGGAGCTGGGCATGCCGCCCTGGAAGATCGACCGCGTGCGGCAGCAGATGCGCGGCTGGACGCCCGACGGGGTGTCGCTGGCGCTGCGGGCGATCGCGGAGGCGGACGCGGGGGTGAAGGGCGGGGGCGACGACCCGGAGTACGCCCTGGAGAAGGCGGTGGTCGCGGTGGCGCGGGCGGCGAGGATGCGGCGGGGCTGATGCCCTGGGGCCGTGCGGGGGGCCGTGCGGCGCGGGTGGTTCGTCGGCGGTGCGGGGGCCGTGCGGCGCGGGGGTTCGTCGGCGGTGCGGGGGCGGGTGGTGCCGTCCGGGGGATCCCCCACCCCGCCCCTTCCCGAAACCCTGCCGGGGGCTGGTGGGGGTTGAGGTCTGTTTCTCCGGGGGTTCCGCCCCCGGACCCCTGCAGCAAGGCGGCAGCTTCGCGCCGCCCCCGCTACCAGCCGCCCCGAGAGGGTCGGGCCCGTCCGGATGTGCCGTCAGGCATCGGGAGGCGCCGCCTCGCGCGGCAGCTTCGCGCCGCCCACTACCGGCCCCGAGACGGGCGGCCCGTTCGGCTCCACCAAGGTCAACCCGTTCGGATCCACCCACGACGAAGGCCCCGCTGCTCCTGGGGAAGGAGGCAGCGGGGCCTTCGTCGTTGTCGCTGGTGGGCTCGCGCCCGCGTGGCGAACGCGTCCGTGCGCGAGTCCGGGTGGCCGGGCGGGAGCGGGGTAGAGGGCCCGCTGAGTCCCGTACGGCCGATCACATCAGAGCTCAGCCCTGGAGGGAGGCAACCTTGGTGGCCAGCGCCGACTTCTTGTTGGCGGCGGCGTTCTTGTGGATGACACCCTTCGAGACAGCCTTGTCGAGCTGACGCGAGGCGGCGCGAGTGGCAACGGTGGCCTTCTCGAGGTCGCCGGCGGCGACAGCCTCACGGGCCTTGCGGATCGCGGTCTTGAGCGAGGACTTGACGGCCTTGTTGCGCAGGCGCGCCTTCTCGTTCGTCTTGTTCCGCTTGATCTGGGACTTGATGTTCGCCACGAAAAGAGCCTTTACAGGTTCGATGTTCCTTCTGGATGCGCCTCGCAGCTGAGAGGGCATACGAGACACAGCTGTCCACACTATCAGCCACCCTCGGGGCCGCCCAAACCGGGCGCAGGGCGGCGGGCATGGGACCATGGTCTCTACGTATCCGTTCTGAACATCGCCCGAGACGAGATCACTGCGTGCCCGCGACTCCTACCAACGTGCCCGAGCCGAGCCGTACCGACCCGGCTCTGATCCGCAACTTCTGCATCATCGCGCACATCGACCACGGCAAGTCCACGCTTGCCGACCGGATGCTCCAGCTGACCGGTGTGGTCGACCAGCGGCAGATGCGTGCCCAGTATCTCGACCGGATGGACATCGAGCGGGAGCGCGGCATCACGATCAAGTCCCAGGCGGTCCGGCTGCCCTGGGCGCCCACCGACGGGCAGGGTGAGGGCAGGACGCACATCCTGAACATGATCGACACGCCCGGGCACGTCGACTTCACCTACGAGGTCTCCCGGTCGCTCGCCGCCTGTGAGGGCACGATCCTCCTCGTCGACGCGGCGCAGGGCATCGAGGCGCAGACGCTCGCCAACCTCTACCTGGCGATGGAGAACGACCTCACGATCGTCCCCGTCCTCAACAAGATCGACCTGCCGGCCGCCCAGCCGGAGAAGTTCTCCGAGGAGCTGGCCAACCTCATCGGCTGCCAGCCGGAGGACGTCCTCAAGGTCTCCGCGAAGACCGGCATGGGCGTCGAGGCGCTGCTCGACCGTGTCGTGCGGGACGTCCCGGCCCCGGTCGGTGTCGCCGACGCCCCCGCCCGCGCGATGATCTTCGACTCCGTCTACGACTCCTACCGCGGTGTCGTGACGTACGTCCGAGTCGTCGACGGTCAGCTCAACAAGCGCGAGCGCATCCGGATGATGTCGACCGGCGCGACGCACGAGTTGCTCGAGATCGGTGTCTCGTCGCCCGAGATGACCTCTTCCGACGGTCTCGGCGTCGGCGAGGTCGGTTACATCATCACCGGCGTGAAGGACGTCCGTCAGTCCAAGGTCGGTGACACGATCACCTCCCTGCACCAGGGCGCCACCGAGCCGCTCGGCGGTTACAAGGACCCGAAGCCGATGGTCTTCTCGGGCCTCTACCCGCTGGACGGCTCCGAGTACCCGGACCTCCGCGAGGCCCTCGACAAGCTGCAGCTCAACGACGCCGCGCTGGTCTACGAGCCGGAGACCTCCGCCGCCCTCGGCTTCGGTTTCCGCGTCGGCTTCCTCGGTCTGCTCCACCTCGACGTGATCCGTGAGCGGCTCGAGCGCGAGTTCGGGCTCGACCTGATCGCCACCGCGCCGAACGTGGTCTACCGCGTCGTGATGGAGGACGGCAGCGAGCACACCGTCACCAACCCGAGCGAGTTCCCCGAGGGCAAGATCAGCGACGTGTTCGAGCCGGTCGTGCGTGCCACGATCCTGGCCCCGAGCGAGTTCATCGGCGCGATCATGGAGCTCTGCCAGACCCGCCGCGGCACCCTGATCGGCATGGACTACCTCTCCGAGGACCGGGTCGAGATCCGCTACACCCTGCCCCTCGCCGAGATCGTCTTCGACTTCTTCGACCAGCTGAAGTCCAAGACCCGCGGTTACGCCTCCCTCGACTACGAGCCCACCGGCGAGCAGGCCTCCAGCCTGGTCAAGGTCGACATCCTGCTGCACGGCGACAAGGTCGACGCCTTCTCGGCCGTCACCCACAAGGACGCCGCGTACGCCTACGGTGTCCGGCTCGTCGCCAAGCTGCGCGAGCTCATCCCGCGGCAGGCCTTCGAGGTGCCGATCCAGGCCGCCATCGGCTCCCGGGTCATCGCCCGCGAGACCATCCGCGCCATCCGGAAGGACGTCCTCGCCAAGTGCTACGGCGGTGACATCTCCCGTAAGCGGAAGCTGCTGGAGAAGCAGAAGGAAGGCAAGAAGCGCATGAAGATGGTCGGCTCGGTGGAGGTGCCCCAGGAGGCCTTCATCGCCGTCCTGTCGAGCGACGAGTCCTCCGGCAAGGGCAAGAAGTAGCTGCCTTATGCACCGAATGGGCCCACGTGCGCAGCGCACGTGGGCCTGTTCGTTATCCAGGGGCCCTTACGTGGCAGCATTTCGGCCTCTACTCTGATCCCGGCTCGAAGGTTACTCGCCAGTTAGTTACGAACCACCAGAAGGCACCGCCGCCGCCCGGAGGACGTCGTGAGCGACACACAGACCCAGATCGAGAATCGGCCGCCCTCCGTGGCGGGCCTCTTCCTTGAGCGCGTCGAGCGGACCCCGGATGCGGAGGCCTACCGCTACCCGGTTCCCGCCGCCTCGGGCGCCGGCCCGGACGACTGGAAGTCGCTCAGCTGGGGACAGGCCGCCGAACGGGTCTACGCGATCGCCGCCGGCCTCGTCGACCTCGGCGTCCAGCCCGAGGAGCGCGTCGCCCTCGCCTCCTCCACCCGGGTCGAGTGGATCCTCGCCGACCTCGGCGTGATGTGCGCGGGCGCCGCGACCACCACGGTCTACCCGCAGACGAACGCCGAGGAGTCGGCGTTCATCCTCTCCGACTCCGAGTCGAAGGTCCTCATCGCCGAGGACGCCGCCCAGCTGGCCAAGGCCGTCGAGCGCCGCGCCGAGCTGCCCGACCTCCGTCATGTGGTCGTCATCGACGCCACGGGGGTGGAGAGCGACGGCGAGTTCGTCCTCTCCCTCGCCGAGCTGGAGGCGCGGGGCAAGGCCTATCTGGAGAAGCACCCCGAGGCCGTCAAGGAGCGGGTCGGCGCGATCACCTCCACGCAGCTCGCCACCCTCATCTACACCTCGGGCACCACCGGCCGCCCCAAGGGCGTCCGCCTCCCGCACGACAACTGGTCGTACATGGCCAAGGCCATCGCCGCCACCGGCCTCGTCACCCAGGACGACGTCCAGTACCTCTGGCTGCCGCTCGCCCACGTCTTCGGCAAGGTCCTCACGTCCGGCCAGATCGAGGTCGGCCACGTCACCGCCGTCGACGGCCGCGTCGACAAGATCATCGAGAACCTTCCGGTGGTCCAGCCGACCTACATGGCGGCCGTGCCCCGCATCTTCGAGAAGGTCTACAACGGGGTCGCCGCCAAGGCCCGCGCCGGCGGCGGCGCCAAGTACAAGATCTTCCAGTGGGCCGCCGAGGTCGCCCGCGAGTACGCCAAGGCCACCCAGGACAACTTCCGCCGCACCGGCACCGCCTCCGCGCCCTTCGGCCTCTCGGCGAAGCACAAGGTCGCCGACGCCCTGGTCTACGGCAAGATCCGCGAGGCCTTCGGCGGCAACCTGCGCGCCTGCATCTCGGGCTCCGCCGCCCTCGCCCCCGAGATCGGCTACTTCTTCGCCGGCGCCGGCATCCACATCCTGGAGGGCTACGGCCTCACCGAGTCCTCCGCCGCCTCCTTCGTGAACCCGGGCGAGGCCTACCGCACCGGCACCGTCGGCAAGCCGCTCCCCGGCACCGAGGTCCGGATCGCCGACGACGGCGAGATCCTGCTGCGCGGCCCCGGCATCATGGAGGGCTACCACGGCCTGCCGGAGAAGACCTCCGAGGTCCTGGAGTCCGACGGCTGGTTCCACACCGGCGACATCGGCGAGCTGTCCGCCGACGGCTACCTCCGGATCACCGACCGGAAGAAGGACCTGATCAAGACGTCCGGCGGCAAGTACATCGCGCCGGCCGAGGTCGAGGGCCAGTTCAAGGCCGTCTGCCCCTTCGTCTCGAACATCCTCGTCCACGGCGCCGACCGGAACTTCTGCACCGCCCTCATCGCCCTCGACGAGCCCGCCCTCCTCGGCTGGGCCGCCGAGCACGGCCTCGGCGGCAAGTCGTACGCGGAGGTCGTCGCCGCCCCGGAGACCGTCAAGCTCATCCAGGGCTACGTCGACCGCCTCAACGAGGGCCTCCAGCGCTGGCAGACGATCAAGAAGTTCCGCCTGCTGCCGCGCGACCTCGACATCGAGCACGGCGAGCTCACCCCGTCCCTGAAGCTGAAGCGCCCGGTCGTCGAGCGCGAGTACAAGGACCTCATCGAGGAGATGTACGCGGGGTCGCGGGAGTCCTGACCCCAGGGGTTCGGGGCGTACCTTCTCGAGTGAACGGCGGGATCAGGAAACCGGAACCCTGCTGTCACGGCTGGCACTTAGGATCTCCGCAAGATCTTCAGGTTGGTCGTTCGTCAGCGAGGTAACCGTGTCAGACCCCGCCGTTGTGCCCGAGGACGCCGCGCGCGTCCGGCAGATCTTCCGTTACCTCGCCGAGGTAGGCGGAAGCCGGACGAAGCCCGTACGCCACGACGACGGGGCGAGGCACGCCCTCTGGTTCGGCGAGCTCCCGCCGCAGTTCCAGGACTTCCTCCGGGGGCCGGTCGGTGGCGACCGGCCCCTGTGGCTGAGCGCGGACCGCCCGCTGGCCGCCCAACCGCCCGCTCCGCCCCAGCCACTCGCCACCTGGCTGGAAGCGGCCCACATACGCGAGTCGGAGCGTGACGCGGCCCCGCGGCCCCGTGACACCGCGGAGGTCTCCGTCTCCGAAGTGACCCCCGACGGCAGCACTCTTACGCGCCTCGTCACGACCACCCTCGACGCCTACCACCGGAAGGACGAGGTGCTGGCCCAGTACGAGGACTGGGAGCCGCTCTGGATCGGCTGGGCCCGGAACGACCGTGTCATGAAGCCGGTGGTACGGGCCTACGACCGCCTCTACCGTGTCCACGAGGACGTCAGCGACCTCGGCGAGAGTTTCGAACTCCTTCTCGGTCTTGGTCATCTGACCTGGCAGTCGGGCGACGAACCCGTCCGGCGTCACCTCGTCACCTGCCGGGCGGTCATCGCCCTCGACCCGGACACCGGCACCATCACCGTCGGCCCGGATCCCGAGCAGGGCGCCTTCGTTCTGGACGAGTCGATGCTCGACGCCGACCAGAAGACCCGGGCCCACACGCGGGAACTCGTCCTCAAGGATCTCGAAGCGTCCGGCGATGCCACCGAACCGGACGGCCGCGACCTGCTGCACCGTGCCCTCAACACCTGGGCGATCGCAGCCCATCAGTCGGGAGAGTACGTCACCGACCCTGCCCGCCCCGGCCGGAGCGGCCACAGGACCGCACCCATCGTCCACTTCGCACCGGTTCTCCTCCTGCGCGAGCGGACCCGCCGCAGCATGCAGGAAGCCCTCCATGGCATCGCCCGCCTCATCGAGCACGGAGCCGAGCCGACCCGGCTGCTGCGGGCGATCGCGGGTACGGACGACACGGCCCCGCTCGATGACTCAGGTCGCCCCGACAGCCAGGACCGGAGCGGGGAAGGGGCCCAGCCGCAGGAGCTCTACTTCGCTCTGCCCTCCAACGATGAACAGCGCACGATCGCCGAACGGCTGCGGGACCGCAGCCTCGTCGTCGTCCAGGGACCGCCCGGCACCGGCAAGACGCACACCATCGCCAACCTCGTCACCGATCTGCTCGCTCACGGACAGCGCGTGCTGATCACCAGTCACACTTCGCGGGCCCTCAGGGTCCTCAAGGAGAAACTTCCCGTCTCCGTGCGGGAACTCTGCGTGAGCCGCACGGACGAACTGACGGCCCAGCAGGAACTGGAGCAGTCGGTCAAGGCGATCCTCGACCGACAGGGCGAGTTCTACCCGCGCGACTACGAGCGGCGTATCAAGGGCCACGAGGAGAAGCTGCGCGCCGCCCGCTCCATCCAGGCCGGCTCCCTCAAGGAACTTCGCGCGATCCGCGAGCGGGAGACCTACCGCCATCCCGTGGGCATCGGCGATTACCAGGGCACGCTTGCGCAGATCGCGAGCCGCCTCCACGACGAGCGTCCTGCCCATGCCTGGATAGGCACCGTTCCCGCCCCTGAACCCCTCATGGGTGTCGAGACGCTGGCCGAACTCCGGCGGACCTCCCTCGCGTTCACCGCACGGCACCGGGCCCTGGCCGCTTCCGTCTCCGCGAAGCTCCCCGCGGCACAGGCGCTCCTGTCCGGACCGGAGTTTGCCGAGGCCGTGGCCTCCGTCCGAGCCGCGGAGGCCGATCTGGCTGTCCTGCGCGAGGCGCCACAGGCATCCGGCCTCGACGGGACCGTCTCAGGCCTGCCCGTGGACCGGCAGGAAAGCCTTGCGCGGGCACTGGACGACTTCCTTACGGCCATGGCCGAGAGCGCGCAGGAGCACACGCCGTGGTTCGTCACACTACGCGGGGAAGCGCTCGATGGAAGGGAACACGAAGTCAGGGACCGGTTCGACCGCTCCCGCGCCGCCCTGGAAGCGGCCGGAGAGGCCGCGGACTCCTGCGGGAACGCCCTGGTCAGCGGTTTGGAGAACCTGACCGTGGCGGACGCGCTCGGCCTGGCCACCACCCTCCGTGACGGCCTGGCCGGGGGAGAACGGCTCCGTGGCCCTCTCGGCCTCAAGACCCGGCTGCGCAAGGCTGTGGGGGACTTCCCGGAGACCGTGAAGGTCGACGGGCAGACCGTGCAGACCCAGAGCGCCGCCGAGACCGTGCTCCAGCGCGTACGCCTGGAACGCCATCTCCAGGAGACCGAGGAGGAGTACGGGACCGTTGAGCCCTGGCAGTCGCCCTCCCGCAGGCTGGCGCGGCTCCGGCAGCAGGTCCAGAGCCTGGAGACCCTGGTGACACTGGCCGATCGCCGCACGGCGCTCGTGCGGGCGGCATCGGGCACCCCCGGCTTCGCGGGCCTCGCCTGGCAGCACGACGAGCCCCGGACGACCGTGGCGGCGCTGCTGCGCGCCCACGCCGCCAGCCGCAAGGCCGCTGCACCGCGCCGACAGCTGGGGGAGACCGCCTCCGCACTCGGCGCTGCCGCCCTGCTGCGCGGCGCTCCGCCCGCAGTGGATCGCGCCCGGCGAGCCGCCGAGGAAGGGGACGTGAAGGCGTACGCCGAGGCGATCGGGGAGCTGGAGGAACTGCGGGAGGCGCTGGCCCGCAAGCATGCCTGCGACCTGGCCTACTCCGCGGTCGCCGACCATCTGCCCGAACTCGCGGACCAGCTGGAGGCGGAAGCCGAGTCTCCCGCCTGGGACGAACGGCTGCGCTGCTACGAGGAGGCTTGGGCCTGGTCGGCCTGGTCCCTCCGGATGGACGAGCTGACCGACCCCGCTGCCGAGAAGCGGGCCCTGGCCCGCCTCTCCCAGGCCGACGCCGACATCCGCATCGGCCTGGAGCGGCTCGCGGCCGACAAAGCGTGGTACGGCTGTCTCTCCCGGCTCACCGACGACCAGGCGGTCGCACTCACCTCGTACCAGCAGAACGTCAGACGGCTGGGCAAGGGGACCGGGAAGTACGCGCATCGGTACCGGCAGCAGGCCAGGGAGAGCCTCAAGGCGAGCCAGGAGGCCGTCCCGGCGTGGATCATGCCGCTACACGCGGTCACGGACACCGTCCCGATGGACCGGTCCGGCCGCTTCGACGTGGTCATCATCGACGAGGCGAGCCAGTCAGGGCCCGAGGCGCTGCTCTTGGCCTGGCTCGGCGCCAAGATCGTCGTGGTGGGTGACGACAAGCAGGTCAGTCCGGCCAACGTCGGAATCGACCACGACGAGCTCTTCGCCATCCAGGGCAGGGTGCTGAGCGGCCTCCCCGACTTCCGGCGCAGTCTGTTCGCGCCTACGGCAAGCTTCTTCGACATTGCCTCCGGCCTGGCCGGCGGGCGCGGGCGCCTCATGCTGCGCGAGCACTTCCGCTGCATGCCCGAGATCATCGGCTTCTCGAACGAGCTCTGCTACGGCGGCAAGCTCCAGCCGCTGCGGCAGTACGGTGCCGACCGGCTCTTGCCGCTGCGCTCGGTCCACGTGGCCGACGGCTACGTGGAAGGCGCCGGTCAGAAGCAGGTCAACCGGCCGGAGGCCGAGCGTCTGGTGGAGACGGTGGTCCAGTGCATCGAGGATCCCGCGTACGCGGGCCGCACAATGGGTGTGATCACGCTCCTCGGGCAGGGCCAGAAGTACCTCGTCGAGGACCTGCTCGCCGATCGCGTCCCGCTCGACGAGCGGCAGCGGCGCCGCCTCCGGGTCGGCAGCGCGGAGGAGTTCCAGGGCGATGAGCGGGACATCGTCTTCCTCTCCGCGGTGGCGTCGCTGACCGGTTCTGAGGGACCGCGGAGGATCGGTTCGTACAGCAACACACTGTCCCAGCAGCACATCAACGTGGCGGCATCCAGGGCCCGGGACCAGGTCTGGCTCTTCCACAGCGTCACCCTGACCGAACTCGCCGAGTCGGACTTCCGTCGCCGGTACCTCGACTGGTTCTCCCGCCCCGCGGAGCAGCTGGACGGATCGGGTCTCGGCGACGTCACGGCTGATGAGCCCCACGAGGCCTTCGACAGCCTCTTCGAGCAGCGGGTTTTCCTGGCCCTGCGGCGGAGGGGGTACCGGGTACGGCCGCAGTACCCGGCCGGGCGGTACCGCATCGACCTCGTTGTCGAAGGCGGTACGCGGCGACTTGCCGTCGAGTGCGACGGGGACGCCTACCACACCGAGGAGAACGCGGACGCGGACGCGGCCCGGCAGCGCGAGCTGGAACGGGTCGGCTGGACATTCGTACGGATCAGGGGAAGCCGCTACTTCCTCGATCCGGAGAAGGCTCTGGAACCCTTGTGGGCCGAGCTCGACAAGCTCGGCATCGAGAAGGCGACGAGCGGAGGGGCAGTCGTTGCGGGTGTCGCCGCAGCTGTACTCGATGAGACGCCGCTCCTTCCTTCCCAGGCCGGAGCCGCACCCGTGTCTGAGCCCGAGCAGGCACCGCTCGTTCCGCGCGTGCGGACAGGGGAGCCGGTTCCTTCGCGGCAGAGGCCCAAGGGCTCGGCGCAGTCGCAGCCGGTGACGCCTGTCGCTGCCACAACGGGCGAGAGCGAAGCCGTGGCGGACAGGCCGCGGTGGACCCTTGATCCGACAGGGTTTCGTACCGTCGCTTGGTTGCGTCGAGGCGAGGTCAACGCGGCGCAGCACGCGTTCAGCATGAGGCGTACGGTCCCCGACGACGAGGATGCCACGGGGGCGGCCCGATTCCTGTCCAAGGCGGGAACGGCCGGCGGCGACCTCGTAGAGGTCGTCAGGGCGGGTGAACCGCTTGTGCGACTCACACACGACGAGGTGCAGGGGGTCATCCGCGCGGCTGTGGCCAAGACGGATGTTCCGGTTCTCGCGGGCGATCGCCAAGTCGCTCTTGTGCGGTACCATGATCGGCGGTCAGCCGAGGCGGTTCGGCACGGCTCCTCCACGGAGCTGCTTCGCCGACCCGCCCGGGAGCAGGAGTCCCGAGCGTCCAGGGCGAAGTCTCCGGCGCCGCGAGCGCGGGTCGCCGTGACACCGGCGGTCGTGGCGGACAGCGTTCCCTCGGCCAGAGACCGCCGTATCAAGGTGGACCGGCTGTCCGTCACCGCCTACCGCAGGGTCCAGCGCGAACTGGACAGGATCAGGGACGAGCTCGAGAAGCCCCTCCCCGAGGTGGTCGCCGTCGATTCCGCGTCCTGGCGGGCGCAGCAGGCCGGCCGGGAGCAGCTGCAGAAGACGCTGCTGGACCGTAAGGAGTTTCTGCGAAGGCTTCTGGACGAGGTGGCGGTCGATCCCGGCAGCGGTGGCGGCAGCCTCGTCACGCCGGGTTGCCTGGTCGGAGTGGAGGACCCGGACGACCCCGGTATCACTACGTATGAGATCGCGCTGCGGCCCGGCGAGGAAGCGGAGAAGCTCAGCCCGTACACCCCGCTGGGAGAGGCCCTGCTCTGGAGCGAGGTGGGAGACACCGTCCGGTGGAAGACGGAGGACGGACGGCGGCACAGCGTGATCGTTCGCTACGTCGACAGCTGACCCGGGGACGGCAGTGACCCCGCGGGCCGGAGGTTCACTCGGGCAGTACGGGACAATGGATCCCATGCCTTCCGTACTGCCCGATGGTGAGCCCGTGCCCGACGACGGGGCGCTGCCCCCGCGCGCCCTCGAAGGGGCCGGGGAGCGGCCGCTCGGGTTCTATCTGCACGTGCCGTACTGCGCGACGCGCTGCGGCTACTGCGACTTCAACACGTACACGGCGAGCGAGCTGCGCGGTACGGGCGGTGTGCTCGCCTCCCGTGACAACTACGCCGAGCAGGTCGTCGAGGAGATCCGGCTCGCCCGGAAGGTCCTCGGGGACGACCCGCGGCCCGTGCGGACCGTCTTCGTCGGCGGCGGCACGCCGACGCTGCTCGCCGCCGGGGACCTCGTACGGATGCTGGGGGCGATCCGGGACGAGTTCGGGCTCGCGGACGACGCCGAGGTGACGACGGAGGCGAATCCGGATTCCGTGAACCCCGCCTATCTCGCCGAGCTGCGGGACGGGGGCTTCAACCGGATCTCCTTCGGGATGCAGAGCGCCCGGCAGCACGTGCTGAAGATCCTCGACCGCACGCACACGCCGGGGCGGCCCGAGGCGTGCGTCGGGGAGGCGCGGGCCGCCGGGTTCGAGCACGTCAACCTCGACCTCATCTACGGCACGCCCGGGGAGTCCGACGACGACTGGCGGGCCTCGCTGGAGGCGGCCATCGGCGCCGGGCCCGACCATGTCAGTGCCTACGCCCTGATCGTCGAGGAGGGGACGCAGCTCGCCCGGCGCATCCGGCGCGGTGAGGTGCCCATGACCGATGACGACGTGCACGCCGACCGGTACCTGATCGCCGACGCGGCCTTCGAGGAGGCCGGCTTCTCCTGGTACGAGGTGTCCAACTGGGCCACCTCCGAAGCCGGGCGCTGCCTCCACAACGAGCTGTACTGGCGCGGCGCGGACTGGTGGGGCGCCGGGCCCGGGGCGCACTCGCACGTGGGCGGCGTCCGCTGGTGGAACGTGAAGCATCCCGGCGCGTACGCCGCCGCGCTCGCGGAGGGGCGTTCTCCCGGCGCCGGGCGGGAGATCCTCGCCGAGGAGGACCGGCGCGTCGAGCGGATCCTCCTGGAGCTGCGGCTGCGGGAGGGCGTCGAGCTGTCGATCCTCAGGCCCGCGGGCCTCGCGGCCTCGCGCAAGGCGCTGGGGGACGGGCTGCTCGACCCCGCGTCGTACGAGGCGGGGCGCGCGGTCCTGACGCTGCGGGGGCGGCTGCTGGCGGACGCGGTGGTGCGGGACCTGGTGGACTAGGACGGGGCCTGTCCGGCGGATCAGGGCCCGACAGGCCCCAGGGGGCGAAGGGCGGCCTCGCGGAGGTGGGCCCGGCGTGCCCCCGGGCGGGGGCACGCCCTGGGGGTGTCAGTGGCTCGGCAGGTACCGGTAGCAGTAGTTCGCCGTCTCCGGGTTGTACGCCCGCAGGGTCTCCAGCATCTTGTCGCCGGTGTTGGGCCCGACGATGCCGTCCGCCTGGGAGTCACCCAGCTTCCAGCGCTGGAAGGCGACCACGCCCCACTGCGTCTGCTCGCCCCAGATGCCGTCCTCGGCCAGGTCGACGGGGTAGGCATTGGCCCAGTTCACCGCGATCTGGGCGCACTTCACGCCCTCGCCCTGGCTGCCGTACGAGAGGTAGGGGGCACCCGGGCGGGCACTGGCGGTGCCCGCCAGGCCCGTCACGGCGACAGCGGTGGCGGACACGAGCAGTGCGGCCCTCGTGAATGCGGGGTGGGAGAACACGGATTCCTCCGGATGACGTGACGGTGGCGGCGCGGCGGAAGGACGGCGCCGGTGAAGACTCCGCCACGCTCGCACGGACCCGTCCGCCGTGGCGCGGATCCGGAGTCCCGAGACGCCGGGACACCCCTGTCCCGGGACACCGGGCCGCGCCTTCCCGGGACGCGTCCGCCTACGGCTCCCGCGGCGCCGTCACGAAGTCGATCAGTTCCTCCACGCGCCCGAGCAGCTCCGGTTCCAGGTCCTTGTAGGACGTCACGCGCTTGAGGATCGCCTGCCAGACCGCGCCCGTGTTGTCCGAGGGCCAGCCGAGGGCGCGGCAGACGCCCGTCTTCCAGTCCTGGCCGCGGGGGACCGCCGGCCAGGCCGGGATGCCGAGGGAGGACGGTTTCACGGCCTCCCAGACGTCGATGTACGGGTGGCCGACGACCAGGACGTCCGGGGAGGTCACCCGGGCGGCGATCCTCGACTCCTTCGAGCCCGGCACCAGGTGGTCCACCAGGACGCCGAGCCGGGCGTCCGGGCCGGGGCCGAACTCCGCGACGATCGCGGGCAGGTCGTCGACGCCCTCCAGGTACTCCACGACCACGCCCTCGATCCGCAGGTCGTCGCCCCAGACCCGCTCGACGAGCTCCGCGTCGTGGCGGCCCTCGACGTAGATCCGGCCCGCCCGCGCCACGCGCGCGCGAGCGCCCGGCACGGCGACCGAGCCGGAGGCCGTACGGGTGGGGCGTACCGGACCGCCCGAGGCCGGGCGGACCAGGGTCACGACCTTGCCCTCCAGGAGGAAGCCGCGCGGCTCCAGCGGAAAGACCCGGTGCTTGCCGAAGCGGTCCTCCAGGGTCACCGTGCCCGCCTCGCAGCGGATCACCGCCCCGCAGAAGCCCGTGGTGACCTCTTCGACGACCAGGTCGGGGTCCGCCGGGACCTCCGGGACGGGCTTCGGCTTCTTCCAAGACGGCGTCAGGTCCGGGTTGTAGCTGCGCATTTGGGCGACGCTACGACACCTCGAAGCGGCGTGCCAGTTCATCGCGCTGTGCCCGGACGAACGTGGCGTCCACCACCGCGCCGTGTCCCGGAACGTACGCCGCCTCCTCGCCGCCCAGGGCGAGCAGCCGGTCCAGGGCGTCGGGCCAGCGGGACGGGATCGCGTCCGGGCCCGCCTGCGGCTCGCCCGACTCCTCCACCAGGTCGCCGCAGAAGACGACCTCCCGCGCGCCGGGGACGCAGAGCGCCAGGTCGTGTCCTGTGTGGCCGGGGCCCACGTTCGCCAGGAGGACCTGGCGGTCGCCCAGGTCGAGTGTCCACTCGCCCGAGACCACGTGCCGCGGTGCCACCAGGAGGTCCGCCGCCTCCGCCGCCGCCTCCGCGTCAAGACCCTGCTGTACCGCGTCCGTGCGCAGCTCCTCCCGGTCCCGTACCCGCCGCATCAGCTCGTCCGAGCCCACCGCGCCGAAGACCTCCGCTCCCGCGAACGCCGCCGTGCCGAAGACATGGTCGAAGTGGGGGTGGCTGAGTGCGATGTGTGTCACCTTCCGGCCGCCCGTGAGTGCCGCCACCTGTGCCCGCAGTTCGGCACCCTCCGCCATCGAGGAGCCCGTGTCGTAGAGCAGCACCCCCCGTGTGCCCAGGACCAGCCCGACCGTGGCGTCCCAGCCGGGCAGCCGTCGCCGGCCCACCCCGTCCGCGAGCCGCTCCCATCCGTACGCTTCCCAATCCACGTCCATGGGGCGACGCTAACCGGTGCGGGCGCCGCCTCCTTGCCAGGAGCGATGTCCGCCGCCGTACACTGGCCGGGGGATCGCTGGCACTCGGACAGGGCGAGTGCCAAAAGCGGAGCAACCGGAACGACGACAGCTGGAGGTGCGCCACGATGCTCAGCGAACGCAGACTCGAGGTCCTGCGCGCCATCGTCCAGGACTACGTCGGGACGGAGGAGCCCGTCGGCTCCAAGGCGCTCACCGAGCGCCACAAGCTCGGCGTGTCGCCCGCCACCGTGCGCAACGACATGGCCGTCCTGGAGGAGGAGGGGTACATCGCCCAGCCTCACACCAGTGCCGGGCGCATCCCGACCGACAAGGGCTACCGCCTCTTCGTCGACCGGCTCGCCGGCGTCAAGCCGCTGTCGACACCCGAGCGGCGCGCCATCCACAACTTCCTCGACGGAGCCGTCGACCTCGACGACGTCGTCGGGCGTACGGTACGACTGCTGGCCCAGCTGACCCGCCAGGTCGCCGTCGTGCAGTACCCCTCGCTGACCCGCTCGACCGTCCGGCACGTGGAGCTGCTCTCGCTGGCCCCCGCCCGCCTGATGCTCGTCCTCATCACGGACACCGGCCGGGTCGAGCAGCGGGTCGTCGACTGCCCCACGCCCTTCGGCGAGACCTCGCTCGCCGATCTGAGGGCCCGGCTCAACAGCCGGGTCGTCGGCCGCCGGTTCGCCGACGTGCCGCAGCTGGTGCAGGACCTCCCCGAGTCCTTCGAGGAGGTCGAGGACCGCGCCACGGTCTCGACCGTGCTCGCGACCCTCCTCGAAACGCTCGTCGAGGAGCACGAGGAGCGGCTGATGATCGGCGGCACCGCCAATCTCACCCGCTTCGGACACGACTTCCCCCTGATGATCAGGCCCGTCCTGGAAGCCCTGGAGGAGCAGGTCGTGCTCCTCAAGCTGCTCGGCGAGGCCAAGGAATCGGGCATGACCGTACGCATCGGGCACGAGAACGCGCACGAGGGGCTGAGCTCCACGTCCGTCGTCTCGGTCGGCTACGGTTCGGGCGGCGAGGCAGTCGCCAAACTCGGCGTGGTCGGACCGACCCGCATGGACTACCCCGGAACGATGGGAGCGGTACGCGCAGTGGCACGTTACGTCGGACAGATCCTGGCGGAGTCGTAAGTGGCCACGGACTACTACGCCGTACTCGGCGTGCGCCGCGACGCTTCCCAGGACGAGATCAAGAAGGCGTTCCGGAGGCTCGCGCGCGAGCTGCACCCGGACGTCAATCCCGATCCGAAGACGCAGGAACGCTTCAAGGAGATCAACGCCGCCTACGAGGTCCTCTCGGACCCGCAGAAGAAGCAGGTCTACGACCTCGGCGGCGACCCGCTCTCGGCCTCCGGCGGCGGTGGCGCGGGCGGCGGCTTCGGGGCCGGTGGCTTCGGCAACTTCTCCGACATCATGGACGCCTTCTTCGGCACGGCCTCGCAGCGCGGCCCGCGCTCGCGCACCCGCCGCGGCCAGGACGCCATGATCCGTCTGGAGATCGACCTCAACGAGGCGGCCTTCGGCACGACGAAGGACATCCAGGTCGACACGGCGGTCGTCTGCACCACCTGTTCGGGTGAGGGTGCCGCGCCCGGCACCTCCGCGCAGACCTGTGACATGTGCCGCGGCCGCGGCGAGGTCTCCCAGGTCACCCGGTCGTTCCTCGGCCAGGTCATGACCTCCCGCCCCTGCCCGCAGTGCCAGGGCTTCGGCACCGTCGTCCCGACCCCGTGCCCCGAGTGCGCGGGCGACGGCCGGGTCCGGTCCCGTCGCACGCTGACGGTCAAGATCCCGGCCGGCGTCGACAACGGCACCCGCATCCAGCTCGCGGGCGAGGGCGAGGTCGGCCCCGGCGGCGGCCCCGCCGGCGACCTGTACGTCGAGATCCACGAGACGCCGCACGAGACGTTCCAGCGGCGCGGCGACGACCTGCACTGCACGGTCACCATCCCGATGACGGCGGGCGCGCTCGGCACCAAGGTGCCGCTGCAGACGCTCGACGGCGTCGAGGAGATCGACATCCGGCCGGGCACGCAGTCCGGCCAGTCGATCCCGCTGCACGGGCGCGGCGTCACGCACCTGCGGGGCAACGGCCGGGGCGACCTGATCGTGCACGTCGAGGTGACGACCCCGAGCAAGCTCGACGCGGAGCAGGAACGCCTCCTGCGCGAACTGGCCAAGCTGCGCGGCGAGGAGCGGCCCACGGGGCAGTTCCAGCCGGGACAGCAGGGCTTGTTCTCGCGGCTCAAGGACGCGTTCAACGGGCGGTAGGCCTGTGGACCTGGAAAGGGGCGGTATCCATTCTTGGATACCGCCCCTTTCCATGTCCCTCCCTGCGGCATGACACGATGCCCATATGTCCACCACCGCACTGAACGATCTCTCTCGGTTTCCGATCGTGCAGGCCCCCATGGCGGGTGGCGCCTCCTGTCCCGAGCTCGTCGGAGCCGTCTGCGAGGCCGGGGCGCTCGGCTTCCTCGCCGCCGGGTACAAGACGGCCGGAGGCCTGTACCAGGAGATCAAGCAGGTCCGCGGGCTCACCGCCCGCCCCTTCGGCGTCAACCTCTTCATGCCGCAGGACGGGCGGCCCGCCGACCCCGCCGCCGTCGAGGTCTACCGCCACCAGCTCGCCGGTGAGGCCACCTGGTACGACACCCCGCTCGGCGAGACCGACGACTCCCGCGACGACGCGTACGACGCGAAGCTGGCCATCCTCCTGGAGGACCCGGTCCCCGTCGTCTCCTTCACCTTCGGCTGCCCCGCCCGCGAGACGTTCCACGCCTTCGACCGCGTCGGTACGTACACGATCGTCACCGTCACCTCCGCCGACGAGGCCCTCGCCGCGCAGCGCGCCGGCGCCGACGCCGTCTGCGTCCAGGGCGTCGAGGCCGGCGGACACCAGGGCACGTACCGCGACGACCCGGCCGACGAAGGCGCCCCCGGCACCGGGCTCCTCACCCTCGTCACCCAGGTCCGCGAGGCCGTCGCGCTGCCGATCGTCGCCGCCGGAGGGATCATGCGCGGCGCGCAGATCGCCGCCGTCCTCGCCGCCGGCGCCGACGCCGCCCAGCTCGGCACGGCCTTCCTGCGCTGCCCCGAGTCGGGCGCGCACCCCCTGCACAAGCAGGCCCTGACGGACCCGCTGTTCACCCGGACCGCCCTCACCCGGGCCTTCTCCGGGCGCCCGGCGCGCGGTCTCGTCAACCGCTTCATGCGCGAGCACGGGCCGTACGCCCCCGCCGCCTACCCCGAGATCCACCACCTCACCGCCCCGCTCCGCAAGGCCGCCGCCACCGCCGGCGACGCCCAGGGCATGGCCCTGTGGGCCGGCCAGGGCCACCGCCTCGCCCGCGAACTCCCCGCCGGGCAGCTGGTCGAGGTGCTGGCCGCCGAACTCGACACCGCTCTCTCCGAGCTGGCCCCCAGGAGCGCCTCATGACCGCACCCGTCTTCGTCGTCGACACCGTCCCCGGTGCCGGGAGCTTCCTCCTGGACGGGCCCGAGGGGCGGCACGCCGTCTCCGTGAAGCGGCTGCGGGCCGGGGAGGAGCTCGTGCTCGCCGACGGGCGGGGCCGCTGGGCCGCGTGCGTGGTGGTCTCCGCCGAGGGCAGGGACGAGCTGACCGTGCGGGTCGACGAGGTCCACGAGGACCCCGAGGAGGAGCCGCGCATCACGGTCGTCCAGGCCCTTCCCAAGGGCGACCGGGGCGAACTCGCCGTCGAGACCATGACGGAGACCGGCGTCGACGCGATCGTGCCCTGGGCCGCCTCCCGCTGCATCACCCAGTGGAAGGGCGACCGGGGCCTCAAGGCGCTCGCCAAGTGGCGGTCCACCGCGCGCGAGGCCGGCAAGCAGTCGCGCCGCACCCGCTTCCCCGAGGTCGCCGACCTCATGACGACCAAGCAGCTCGCCGCCCTCCTCGCGGACGCCGACTTCGCGGCCGTCCTGCACGAGGACCGCGACCACCCCAGCGGCGCCCTCGCGACCGCCGAACTCCCGGCCAAGGGCTCGATCGTGCTGATCGTCGGCCCCGAGGGCGGGGTCTCCCCGGACGAGCTCGCCGCCTTCGAGGCCGCCGGTGCGAAGCCGTACCGCCTCGGCCGCAGCGTCCTGCGCACGTCGACGGCCGGCACGGCGGCGACGGCGCTGGTCCTGGGGCGCACCGGCCGCTGGAGCTAGGGGGTGTCTTGCCGATCAGGCCGGGCTCGCGGCGTCTGGCACCGCGCCTCGCCGCGTTGTCGTCGGTCGGCATGGCTCCGCCATGACTCCCTCCTCCGCCTGCGATGCGTCCCCTCGGCCCTGGCGGGCCTGGGGAGGCCCCAGGCACCAGACGCCGCTCCCTGATCCGGCCTGATCGGCAAGACACCCCCTAGGCCTCCTCGGAGGCCGTGAGCGTGTCGTACAGCGGCCAGGCGTTCTCCTCGCGGACGCCGTGGGCGGTGGGGAGGAGGCCGCGGGCCGCGGCCTCGTCCAGGAACCGTCGTACGACCCCCGGCCTGTTCAGGTTCAGGATGTCGCCGTCCGTCGAGGCCACGTCGCCCAGGCCGAAGGGGTATCCGGCCACGATGCGGCCCGGGCCGTCCCGGAAGACGAGACGGAGCTGCGCGTGGCGGTGCTCCGCGCGGCGCAGCGAGAGCACCGTCCGGCAGTCGGGGTGCCGGTGCCGGACGTTCCACAGCCACACGGTGCCGTCCACGGTCAGTCTGCGCGGCGCGCCTTCCCGTCTCATGCCGCGCACCCTACGCCCCGCGGCCTGCCGCACCCGGTGGACATCGGCCCCCGAACGCTCCTTAGGCTGACCCGCATGGCCGACGAGTCCCCCCTCATCCGCAGTCTGCGCGCCGCCGTGGCCGCCGCCCCCGGTGACGTGCCCCTGCGCCTCCACTTCGCCGAGCTCCTCCTCGCGGAGGGGCGCAACGACGAGGCCGTCGCGGAGGCGGCCGTCGCCCTCCAGCACGCGCCCGGTGACACGGACGCGCGTGCGCTGATGATGCGGGCCATGGGGATGCCGCCCGCCTCCGCGCCCGCGCCCGTCCCCGAAGAGCCGGCCGCGCCCGCGCCCCTTCCCGAAGAGCCCGCCGCGCCCGCGACCGCCGCCGAAGAGCCCGCCGCGCCCGCGCCCTCCTTCGACTGGGACGCCGCCGAGCAGCAGGTGCAGGACCTCGTCGGACCCCGGTTCCTCGACGAACCGCAGGCCGAGGGCGGCGACGGGATCGCCGGGGACGCCGCCGCCTGGGACGTCGACGCCCCCGGCGCCGTACGCCTCGCCGACGTCGGCGGCATGGAGGAGGTCAAGGAGCGCCTGGAGGCCGCCTTCCTCGCGCCCATGCGCAACCCCGAACTGCGCAGGCTGTACGGCAAGTCGCTCCGCGGCGGCCTGCTCCTGTACGGCCCGCCCGGCTGCGGCAAGACCTTCATCGCGCGGGCCGTCGCGGGCGAACTCGGCGCCAACTTCCTCACCGTCTCGCTCTCCGACGTCCTCGACATGTGGATCGGGGCCTCCGAGAAGAACATCCACGACATCTTCGAGACCGCCCGCCGCCAGGCCCCCTGCGTCGTCTTCCTCGACGAGCTGGACGCCCTCGGCGCCAAGCGCTCCCGTACGCACCACAGCGGCCTGCGCAATGTCGTCAACCAGCTCCTCACCGAGCTCGACGGCATCGCGAGCGGCGCCGGCAACGAGGGCGTCTTCGTGCTCGCCGCGACCAACGTGCCCTGGGACGTGGACATCGCGCTGCGCCGCCCCGGCCGCCTCGACCGGACCCTGCTCGTGCTGCCGCCGGACGCCGCCGCCCGCGAGGCGATCCTCCGCTACCACCTGCGGGAGCGCCCCATCGAGGCCGTCGACCTCGGCAAGCTCGTCAAGGCCACCGAGGACTTCTCCGGGGCGGACCTCGCCCATGTCTGCGAGACGGCCGCCGAGACCGCGCTCCTCGAATCGGCCCGCACCGGCTCCGTACGCCTGATCACCACCAAGGACCTGCTCGGCGCGGCCAAGCAGATCAAGCCGTCCACGGAGCCGTGGTTCGCCGCCGCACGGAACGTCGCCATGTTCGCCAACGAGGGCGGCCTGTACGACGACCTCCTCGCCCACCTCAAGCGGAAGCGCAAGCTGTGACCGCATCCACCGCGCTCGCCCGCGCCGAGGCGCTCTACGAGACCGGTCGGTACGCGCAGGCCGGCGAGCTCGTCGCCCGGCACCTGGCGACCGAACCGGAGGACGCCGAGGCGCTCGTCCTGCTCGCCCGCTGCCACCACCGGGCCGGCGAGCGGGCCGCCGCCCTCACCGCCGTCGACCAGGCCCTGCGGGCCGAGCCCGAGCTGCTCGGGGGCTGGCTGATGCGCGTCCACATCCTCCTCGCCGACCGGCGGTTCCAGGAAGCCGAGGCCACCGCCCGGCACGCCGTCGAACTCGCCCCGAACTACTGGGGCACCCACTACGCGCTCGGCACCGCCCTCGCCGAGTACGCCGAACACGCCCGCACGCCCGCGCGTACCGTCGAGGCGTACGAGGCGGCGCGGACCGCCGTCGGCCTCGCGCCCGAGGAGGACGCGGCACACTTCCTCGTCGGCCTCACCGCCCAGCGGCGCGGCGACCACGCCACGGCACAGCGCGCGTACGAGACGACCCTGCGCCTCAACCCGCAGAGCAGCGAGGCCCACAACAACCTCTCGCTGCTGCGCCTGCGCCGCCGCTGGTTCCGGCGCGGAGCCTGGACCCAGGCCGCCGAGGGCTTCGTCGCCTCCGCCGCGCTCGACCTCCAGGACCGCAAGGCCCGCTACAACCTGGAGGCCATGGCCTGGAACACCGCCGCAGGGGCCCGCTGGGTCGCGCTCGTCGGCTTCCTGGCCGCCGCCGTCGCCCTCGCCGCGATCCCCACCCCCGCGACCTGGGCCGACGCGGCCGTCCCGCTCCTGGTCGGCGGGGCCGTGATCGTCGGAGCCTGGACCGGATGGGCGGTGTGGATGGCCCGCCGGGTGCCGCCGCGGCTGCGCCGGCCGATGCTCCTGGTGGCACGCAACTGCCGGCCCGTGCTGTTCATGGCCGGGGCCGTCGGGCTCCTCGGCCTCTACTCGCTCGCCTCGCTCGCCCTGTGGTCCTTCGACTCGGGCGTGGTGAGCGGAGTCGGCACGCCCCTGTTCTGGGGCGTGATCATCACGTACTGGGTGAGCCGCTCCGCGCTCAACCGCCGTGCACCGAAGGACTGAGGGTTTTCCACAGGCTCCCACCGGCTTCCACCGACTGCCGGAGGCGGCGGATAGCATGACCGGGTAGTGATCGTCATCCGACCTAGGAGGTCCGGGACATGGCTGGAGAGCCGCAGAGCGACTGCCTGTTCTGCAAGATCGCGGAAGGGGACGTGCCGGCGACGATCGTGCGCGAGACGGAGACCGTCGTCGCCTTCCGCGACATCAACCCGCAGGCGCCCACGCACATCCTCGTGATCCCGCGCGTCCACTACCCCGACGCCCCCTCGCTGGCCGCCGCCGCGCCGACCGTCGCCGCCGACATACTGCGCGAGGCGGGCGAGATCGCCGAGCAGGAGAAGATCGACGGCAGCGGCTTCCGGATCGTGTTCAACACCGGTGCCGGCGCCGGCCAGACCGTCTTCCACGCCCACGCGCACCTGCTCGGCGGCCGCGGTCTCAACTGGCCCCCCGGATAAGCCGTGTCCGTACGCGAACTGGTCGTCCTCGGGACCGCGAGCCAGGTCCCGACCCGGCACCGCAACCACAACGGCTACGTGCTCCGCTGGGACGGAAGAGGGATCCTCTTCGACCCCGGTGAGGGCACCCAGCGGCAGATGCTGCGGGCCGGGGTCGCCGCGCACGACCTCGACCGGATCTGCGTCACGCACTTCCACGGCGACCACTCGCTCGGCCTGGCCGGGGTGATCCAGCGGATCAACCTCGACCAGGTCCCGCACCCGGTCACCTGCCACTACCCGGAGAGCGGGCAGCGCTTCTTCGAGCGGCTGCGGTACGCCACGGCCTACCGCGAGACGGTGAAGCTGACCGAGGCCCCGGTGGCCGCCGACGGGCCGCTCGCCGTCACCGAGGAGTTCACCCTCGACGCCCGCCGGCTCTCCCACCCCGTCGAGTCCTACGGCTACCGGATCACCGAGCCCGACGGGCGCCGCATCCTGCCCGGGAAGCTCGCCGCGCACGGCATCAAGGGCCCCGACGTGGGCCGGATCCAGCGCGACGGCAGCCTGAACGGCGTCACCCTCGACGACGTCAGCGAGGTCCGGCGCGGGCAGCGCTTCGCCTTCGTCATGGACACCCGGCTCTGCGACGGGGTGCACGCCCTCGCCGAAGGCGCCGACATGCTCGTCATCGAGTCGACCTTCCTCGACGAGGACGTCCGGCTCGCCACCGACCACGGCCATCTGACGGCCGGACAGGCCGCCGCGGTCGCACGGGACGCGGGCGTGCGCCATCTCGTCCTGACCCACTTCTCGCAGCGCTACTCCGACCCCGCCGCCTTCGAACGGCAGGCGCGGGCGGCCGGGTTCGACGGCGAGCTGACCATTGCCCAGGACCTCATGAGGGTCCCCGTACCGAAACGAACGTGAACATGCCTGTACCCAAGGCTGAACTGCACCTCCACATCGAAGGCACCCTCGAACCCGAGCTGGCCTTCGCGCTCGCCGCCCGCAACGGCGTCACCCTGCCGTACGCCGACACCGCCGCCCTCCGCGAGGCGTACCGCTTCAGCGACCTCCAGTCCTTCCTGGACCTCTACTACGAGCTGATGGCGGTCCTGCGCACCGCCGAGGACTTCACCGAGCTCGCCGATGCCTACCTGGAGCGGGCCGCGGCCCAGGGCGTCCGGCACGCCGAGATCTTCTTCGACCCGCAGGCGCACACCGCCCGCGGCGTCCCGATCGGCACCGTGATCGAGGGCCTCGGCGCCTCCCTCGACCGCGCCGAGGAGCGGTACGGGATCTCCACCCGGCTCATCCTGTGCTTCCTGCGCGACGAGTCGGCCGAGTCGGCCCTCGCGACCCTGGAGGCCGCGAAGCCGTATCTGCACCGGATCACCGGAGTCGGCCTCGACTCGGCGGAGGTCGGCCACCCGCCGGCCAAGTTCCGCGAGGTGTACGAGGAGGCCGCCCGGCTCGGCCTGCGGCGCGTCGCCCACGCGGGCGAGGAGGGCCCCGCCGCCTATGTCCGCGAGGCCCTGGACGTCCTCGGCGTGGAGCGGATCGACCACGGCCTGCGCTGCATGGAGGACCCGGAGCTCGTCGACCGGCTGGCCCGCGAGCGGGTGCCGCTCACGCTCTGCCCCCTGTCGAACGTCCGGCTCCGCGTCATCGACACCCTCGCCGACCATCCGCTCCGCACGATGATGACGGCGGGGCTGCTCGTGACCGTGAACTCCGACGATCCCGCGTACTTCGGGGGCTACGTCGGGGACAACTTCGACGGCGTGCGGGAGGCGCTGGACCTCACGGAGGACCAGCTCCGCGAGCTGGCGCGGAACTCGTTCGAGGCGTCCTTCCTGGAGGACGACGAGGAGCGGCGGGCGCGCTACCTGGCCGAGGTGGAGGCGTACGAGTTCGGGGGCCGGTGAGCGGGAGAAACCGGAGTCGGTGAGCGGGGGAAACCGGAGTCGGTGAGTGGGAGAAGCCGGGGCCGGTGATGCGGAGACGTCGGGCGTACGTGTTTTCGGATTGCGGGTTTCCGGGTCCGGCCGTGGGGTGATACTCGGGCGACGACAGTTGTTTCGGGGGGAGCAGCACGTGTCAGACACGCCCGGTCCCACGGGGGACACCACGGCCACGCCGCCGAGTCCCGGAGCCGCGGGAGCCGCTCCGGGAACCGCCCCGGCCGACCGGCCGGCCCCGCATCCGCCCCGGTGGGCCTGGTGGGTGGCCGGGGTGGTGGTGCCCCTGGTCGGCGCTCTGGCGACGGTCCTGACCCAGACGCAGCGCACGGGCAACGCGTCGGCGCCGCCGCCCGCGCAGGTCGTGCCTTCGGCGGTCTCGTCCACCGCGGGCGAGGCACCGGGCACCGGGCCGACGTCCGCGACGCCGTCCCCGACGGCGCCGGGAACGACCACGCCGGGGACGGCCGCGCCCAGCTCGGTGCCGGAACCGAGCGGCGCCCCCACCCGGGCACCGGAGACGCCGCCGCCCGCCCGGCAGTCCCCGACGCGGGTGCCGCCCGCGCCGCGGGACGGCGGCGCCATGGCGCCCCCGGTGGGTCCGGCGGTGCGGATCGTGAACGGCAACAGCGGTCTGTGTCTCGCGGTGCCCGGCGCCTCGACCGCGGTCGTCGACCTGAACCAGTTCGCCTGCGGCCCGTACGCCGACCACTTCTGGCACCTGCGGCCCGCGGGCGCGGACGGCGCCGGACGGGCCCGCTACCGGATCGTGAACGGCAACAGCGGGTACTGCGCGGCCGTGCCGGGGGCCAGCAAGGCCACCGCCGTGAACGTCAACCAGTACCCCTGCGGCGACTACCCGGACCACCTCTGGCGGGTCGAGTACCAGAAGCGGGACACGGCCGGACGCCCGCTCTACCGGATCGTGAACTCCAACAGCGGGCTCTGCCTCGCCGTCCCCGGGGCGAGCACCCGGCAGACGGCGCCGGTCAACCAGTACCCCTGCGGCCCGTACGCCGACCACTTCTGGCGGTTCGGGCAGGGGTGAGGCCTCGGACCCTCAGGTGATCCCTCAGCCCCGGTCCGAGGGGCGGGCCAGCCGGAACGCCGACTTCGCCGCCCGGCGGCGCCCCGTGGCGACCGGGATCGGGGTGACCTCCTGCTCGGGGGCTCCCATCTGGGGGACCAGGGCCGTCCCCGAACCGCGGCCCGCGAGGACCGCCGCGGGGGCCCCGCCGCGGCGGCGGATCGAGCCCGGGACCAGGGGGCGGCCGGAGGCGTGGCGGGCGACGGCCGTCATCGGGGCGGCGACGAGCAGGAGCAGGGCGCAGAGGGCCAGGCCCATGCCCGGGTAGCCGGCGCGGTCGGAGAGCAGGGAGCCGGCGACCGGGCCGCAGGCCACGCCGAGGGACGAGGCCGAGCCGACCATGACGGCCCAGCGGCCGCGCGGGTCCAGGGAGGCCGCCAGGCCGAGCAGGTAGGACAGGACGACCGGGTAGACGGCGTTCCAGAGGATCTCGCCGGTCGCGAAGCCCGCGAGGCTCTCGGCGGTCGAGCTGAGCAGGACGCAGCCCGCGATCGCCACCGTGCCGGCGCCGATCGGGACCGCCCGGCCGAGGCGGGAGCCGAGTGCGCCGGCCGCCGTGACTCCGGCGAGGCCCGCGCCGAGCGCCGCCGCGAAGACCGCGCCGACGGTGACCTCGGAGAGGCCCGCCTGGGTGAGCCCGATGCGGCCGCTCACACCCCAGAGGGCGTTCTGCGCGAGGGACCAGCACAGGATGCCCCCGGCGAGCACGGCGCCCGCCCGCCGGTGGGGGAGGGGACCGGAGGCGCTCGCCGTCTCGCGGACGCCGGAGACGCCCGCGGTCTCGCGGACCGTGTGCGGGGTGGCGGGCAGGCCGCGCGTGAAGGGCCACACCAGCGCCGCCCCGCACGCGATCGCGAGGAGTGGGGCGGCGTGGCCGCCGCCCAGGTGCGGAAGCGTCAGGTAGAGGGCGCCGGCCGTCGCCGAGACGGAGAGCAGGCCGAGGGTGGAGGCCCGGTGCGGGTCGCGCTGCCCGGCGATCCCGGCCACGGCCACCGCCGTCGCCGTGCCCGAGCCGAGGCCGCCGAGGACGGCGCCCGCGACGACCAGCGGTACGAGGCCGGTCGCGGCGGCGGAGCCGTATCCGACGGCCATCGCCAGCAGGCCCGCGCGGGCGGCCCGGCGCGGCCCGATCCGCTCCCCGCGCGCGGCGAGCGTGAAGCCGGCCGTGGAGGAGCCGAGGAGCAGCACGGAGCCGACCAGGCCCGCCTGGGACGGGGTGAGGCCGAGACCGGCCGAGAGGCGGCCGACGACGGTCGGCAGGAGGTACGGGGCGAGGTAGCCGGCCGTGAAGAGGGCGACGAGGGCGACGAGGGCCCCCGCGCCGCGAGTCCGCGAGGACATGGGCGTTCCCGGGAAAGGAAGGGGGAGGGGTGGAGCGCCCGGTGGTGTGCGCGGGGCACGGGGTCGCGGACCATGTGTATCAAGCAGGTGAGTGGCGGGAGAAGGTGGTTTCCGCCCGTTCGGGGTGTGATCCGAGTCACTCTTTGTTTGATGGGTGAGTTCGTGGGTAACCAGGGGCCTTCTTGTGCGTCCCACCCGTCACCCCACCCCCATCGGGCACACTGATCTGATCCGCACCACGACCGGGGAGCCTGCCGTGACCACAGCAAGGGGAGAGCAGCCGCAACACGATGCCGGGGTCGACCCGTTGGTGTGCCTGCGCGAGCCCACGGACCCCGCCTGCGACGTCTTCCTCACGGGCACCGTCTTCCTCGACATCATCTTCACCGGCCTGGACAGCGCCCCCGTCCGCGGCACCGAGTCCTGGGCCCGCGGCATGGGGTCGAGCCCGGGAGGCGTCGCCAACATGGCCACCGCCCTCGCCCGCCTCGGCCTGCGGACCTCGCTCGCCGCCGCGTTCGGCGACGACCACTACGGCGAGTACTGCTGGGACGCCCTGGAGCAGGGCGAGGGCATCGACCTCTCGCTCTCCCGGACCGTCCCCGGCTGGCACTCCCCGGTCACCGTCTCCATGGCCTACGAGGGCGAACGCACGATGGTCTCCCACGGCCACGAGGCCCCGCCCCTCGACGGCGCCCTGCCCGCCTACCCGCCGCACGCGCGCGCGGCCGTCGCCTCCCTCGTGCCCGGCCGCTCCGAGGACTGGGTGGCCCAGGCCGCCCGCGGCGGCGCCAAGGTCTTCGCCGACGTCGGCTGGGACGACACCGGCCGCTGGGACCTGGCCGGCCTCACCGACCTCCAGCACTGCGAGGCCTTCCTGCCGAACGCCGCCGAGGCGATGCGCTACACCCGCACCGACTGCCCCCGGGCCGCCGCCCGCGCCCTCGCCGACAAGGTCCGCTACGCCGTGGTGACGCTGGGCTCCGAGGGCGCCTACGCCGTCGACGGCGCCACCGGCGAGACCGCCGAGGTCCCCGCGATCCAGGTCTCCGCCCTCGACCCGACCGGCGCCGGGGACGTCTTCGTCGCCGGATTCGTCACCGGCACCCTCGCCGACTGGCCGCTCGCCGACCGGCTCGCCTTCGCCGGCCTGACCGCCGCACTCTCCGTGCAGGAGTTCGGCGGCTCGCTGTCCGCCCCGACCTGGGGCGAGATCGCCGCCTGGTGGCAGCACGTCCAGGGTCACGCCCGCCAGGACCCCGAGGCGCTGCGCGGCCGCTACGCCTTCCTGGAGCGGCTCCTTCCCGCCCCGGCCCGCCCGTGGCCGCTGCGCCGGGCGGTGCCGACGATCGGGTTCAGAGCAGCCCACTCGTAAACCCTTTCGGGCTTGTCGGTACCTGGTCGTAGGCTTGGAAGCCGAGAGGTTGTCGAGCGGCGAGAACCCCGCAACGGGAGGTATGCGCAGGCCTTTGTGCCGGCCCATGACTCAGACACCCACAGCCCACGCCCCCGCGCCGGGGCAGGCAGAAGCCCGCTTCACCATCCCCGCGAAGCACCCCATGGTCATGGTGCTGGGTTCCGGCGACGCCCTGCTGCGCGTGATCGAGCAGGCGTTCCCCACGACGGACATCCACGTCCGGGGCAACCAGATCAGCGCGATCGGCGACGCGAAGGAAGTCGCGCTGATCCAGCGACTGTTCGACGAGATGATGCTGGTGCTCCGCACCGGTCAGCCGATGACGGAGGATGCGGTGGAACGCTCGATCGCCATGCTGCGCGAGGAGAACGGGGAGGGCGGAGCGGCGGTCGAGACGCCCTCCGAGGTGCTCACACAGAACATCCTCTCCAGCCGGGGACGCACGATCCGTCCCAAGACGCTCAACCAGAAGCGGTACGTCGACGCGATCGACAAGCACACGATCGTCTTCGGCATCGGCCCCGCCGGCACCGGCAAGACCTATCTCGCCATGGCGAAGGCGGTCCAGGCCCTGCAGTCCAAGCAGGTCACCCGGATCATCCTGACGCGGCCCGCCGTCGAGGCGGGCGAGCGGCTCGGCTTCCTGCCCGGCACGCTCTACGAGAAGATCGACCCGTACCTGCGGCCGCTGTACGACGCGCTGCACGACATGCTCGACCCCGACTCGATCCCCAAGCTCATGGCGAGCGGGACGATCGAGGTCGCGCCCCTGGCGTACATGCGCGGACGGACGCTCAACGACGCGTTCATCATCCTCGACGAGGCGCAGAACACGAACCCCGAGCAGATGAAGATGTTCCTCACCCGCCTCGGCTTCGACTCGAAGATCGTCATCACCGGTGACGTCACCCAGGTCGACCTGCCGGGCGGGACGAAGAGCGGTCTGCGGCAGGTCCGCGACATCCTCGACGGTGTCCCGGACGTGCACTTCTCGATGCTCACGTCGCAGGATGTCGTCCGGCACAAGCTCGTCGGCCGTATCGTCGACGCGTACGAGCAGTACGACATCCGCAACGGGAAGTAGTAACTGAGCACCATGTCGATCGACGTCAACAACGAGTCCGGTACCGAGGTCGACGAGCAGGCGATCCTCGACATCGCCCGCTACGCGCTCGCGCGCATGCGCATCCACCCGCTCTCCGAGCTCTCGGTGATCGTCGTGGACGCGGAGGCGATGGAGCAGCTCCACATCCAGTGGATGGACCTGCCCGGGCCGACGGACGTCATGTCCTTCCCGATGGACGAGCTGCGCCCGCCGTCGAAGGACGACGAGGAGCCCCCGCAGGGGCTCCTCGGCGACATCGTGCTCTGCCCCGAGGTCGCCACCCAGCAGGGCAAGGACGCGCCGACGCAGCACTCCATGGACGAGGAGCTCCAGCTCCTCACCGTCCACGGGGTGCTGCACCTGCTCGGGTACGACCACGAGGAGCCGGACGAGAAGGCCGAGATGTTCGGCCTCCAGGCGGCGATCGTCGACGGCTGGCGCGCGGAGAAGGGCCTCACCGGCCCGTCCCCGGCTCCGACCGTGTCCTGACCCGATGGACGTCTCGCTGATCCTCGGCGCCGTCGCGCTGGTCATCGTGGCCTGGCTCGCCGCCTGCGCCGAGGCCGGTCTCGCCCGCGTCTCCAGCTTCCGCGCCGCCGAGGCCGTACGGTCCGGGCGGCGCGGCGCGGAGAAGCTGGCCCAGGTCGCCGCCGACCCGACCCGCTATCTCAACGTGGCGCTGCTCGTCCGCGTCGCCTGCGAGATGGCGGCCGGCGTCCTCGTCACGTACGTCTGCCTGGAAGCCCTCCCGGAGACCTGGGAGGCCCTGCTCGTCGCGATCGTCGTCATGGTCCTCGTCTCGTACGTGGCCGTCGGCGTCTCGCCGCGCACCATCGGCCGCCAGCACCCGCTGAACACGGCGACCGCCGCCGCGTACGTGCTGCTGCCGCTGGCCCGGATCATGGGCCCGATCCCGCAGCTGCTGATCCTCATCGGCAACGCGCTGACCCCGGGCAAGGGCTTCCGCAAGGGCCCCTTCGCCTCCGAGGCCGAACTGCGGGCCATGGTCGACCTCGCCGAGCAGGAGTCGCTCATCGAGGACGAGGAGCGCCGCATGGTGCACTCCGTCTTCGAGCTGGGCGACACCCTCGTCCGCGAGGTGATGGTGCCCCGCACCGACCTGATCTGCATCGAGCGGTACAAGACGATCCGTCAGGCCCTCACCCTCGCGCTGCGCTCGGGCTTCTCCCGGATCCCGGTCACCGGGGAGAACGAGGACGACATCGTCGGCATCGTCTATCTGAAGGACCTGGTCCGCAGGACCCACATCAACCGGGACTCCGAGGCCGACCTGGTGTCCACCGCGATGCGGCCCGCCGCCTTCGTGCCCGACACCAAGAACGCCGGTGACCTGCTGCGCGAGATGCAGCAGGAGCGCAACCACGTCGCCGTCGTCATCGACGAGTACGGCGGCACGGCCGGCATCGTCACCATCGAGGACATCCTGGAGGAGATCGTCGGCGAGATCACCGACGAGTACGACCGGGAGCTGCCGCCCGTCGAGGAGCTCGGCGATGACCGCTACCGGGTCACCGCCCGCCTCGACATCGGCGACCTCGGCGAGCTGTACGGCTTCGGCCCCGACGAGTACGACGACGAGGACGTGGAGACCGTCGGCGGGCTGCTCGCCAAGGCGCTCGGCCGGGTCCCGATCTCCGGCGCCAAGGCGGTCGTGGAGCTGCCGGACGGCCGCTCGCTGCGGCTGACGGCCGAATCGCCGGCCGGCCGCCGGAACAAGATCGTCACCGTGCTCGTGGAACCGCTGGAACCGGAGGAGAAGCCGGAATGACCCCCGACGAGCTGCGCGCCTTCTGCCTGGACTTCAACGACGCCTCGGAGGAGTTCCCGTTCGGCCCGGACACCTCCGTGTTCAAGGTCGCCGGGAAGATGTTCGCGCTCTCGTGGCTCGACGGCCGTCCGCTGCGGGTCAACCTCAAGTGCGACCCGGACGAGGCCGTACGGCTCCGCGAGGAGCACCCGGCGATCGCCCCCGGCTACCACATGAACAAGCGGCACTGGAACACCGTGACCGTCGGAGAGCTCCCGGACCGGATGGTCCGGGAGCTCGTCGAGGACTCGTACGACCTCGTCGTCGCCGGTCTTCCGAAGGCGGTACGGCTCCGCCTCGACCGCCCCTGACTCAGGACCGGCGCCGCAGGCCGAGGGCGACCAGGACCGCCGCGCCGACCACGATCGCCGCGTCGACGGCGATGACCGTGCGGACCCCGGCGAAGAGGTCGGAGCCGGTGGTGGCGAGGACACCCAGCAGCGGGATGCCGACGGTCAGACCGACCTGCTGGGTGGTGGTGACCAGACCGGTCGCGAGCCCCTGCTCCTCGTCGCGGACGCCGGAGGTGACGGTCACGCCGTACGAGATGATCGCGCCGAGGTGCAGCATCGACGCCAGGGAGACGGCCACGGCCGCCAGGACCGCGCCGGACTCCCGGCCGATGCCGAGCAGTCCGGCGGTGAGCAGGCCCTGGCCGAGCAGCGAGACCACCAGAGTGCGGTGGGCACCGAACCGGCCGATCACCTTCGGGGTGACCATGCCGGCGAGCACCGAGAACGCGCCCTGGACACCGAAGACGATGCCGGAGGCGAAGGCCGACAGGCCGAGGGTCTGCTGGAGGTACAGGGTCAGGGCGAAGACGATCGTCGACATCATCGAGAAGGTGACCAGACCGCCCACGTTGCCGAAGGCGACGGTACGGCGGCGCAGCACCGGCAGCGAGACCAGCGGGGCCGGGTGCCGGGACTCGATCACGCCGAAGGCCACGAGCAGCAGCACGCCCAGGGCGAGGGTGACGGGGACGTCCACGCCGCCGAAGCCGCGCTCGGCCGCCGTCGTCAGGGCGTAGATCAGGGAGAGCAGACCGCCGGTGACGGTCAGCGCGCCGGGCACGTCGAGGCGGGGCCGCTCGGGGGTGCGGGACTCGGGCAGCAGGCCCGGGGCGAGCGGCAGCACGATCAGGGTGAAGACGGCGAGCAGGCCCATGGTGGAGCGCCAGCCGAGGGTGTCGGTCATGACGCCGCCGAGCACCATGCCGATGGTGAAGCCGAGGGACATCAGGGTGCCGGAGATGCCGAGCGCCCTCGCCCGCAGCGGGCCCTCGGGGAAGACGGTGGTGAGCAGCGCCATGCCGGTCGGCACGATCGCCGCCGCGCCGAGGCCCTGGAGGGCGCGGCCGGCGAGGAAGGCGCCGGGGCTCCAGGCGAGGGTGGCGAGCAGGGAGGCCGCGCCGAAGAGCACGAGACCGGAGAGGAAGAGCTTCTTGCGGCCGAAGAGGTCGCCGATCCGGCCGAAGAGGAGCAGGAAGCCGCCGGAGGGCAGGGCGAAGGCGGTGACCGCCCACTGGAGGCCGGACGGGTCGAAGTGGAGGTCGGCGCCGAGGACGGGCAGAGCGACGTTCAGGACGGAGAAGTCGAGCGCCACCATGAACTGGGCGGCGCACAGGACGAAGAGGACGAGCCGGTCGCGGCCGGTGAGGGCCGGGGGAGCGGCGGGGGCGGTGGAGGCGGTGGGCGTGGTGGGGGACTCGGGCGGGGTGGTCGTCGTTGCCATGCGTCCACCTTCGGCGTACGGGAACAACGCTGGGGAGCGGGAACTTATCCTGTTGGTCGCACCACCAGGCACCACCAGGCACCACCAGGCACCGCCGGACACGACCACGGCACGACCACGGCACCGCCAGGCATCTGCCATCCGCGTCCAGGGGGAGGAAGCACACGTGGCCACCGTTCTCGAGAGCGCCGGCGCGAAGCAGCACCGACTCGGCGAACTGCGCGAGTTCCTGATGAGCCGTCGGGCCCGGGTCAGCCCGGCCGAGGCGGGACTCCCGGACGGCGGCGCCCGCCGCCGCACCCCGGGCCTGCGTCGCGAGGAGGTCGCCGTCCTCGCGGGCGTCGGGGTCTCCTGGTACCAGTGGCTGGAGCAGGGCCGGGACATCACGGTCTCCCCGCAGGTCCTCGACTCGGTGGCGCGGGTGCTGCGGCTCAGCCCGGCCGAGCGCCGTCATCTGTACGTCCTGGCGGCGCTGAACCCGCCGGCCCTGGAGGCGGCCCCGGAGGACCGGGACATGTGCCACGGCCTGCGGCGGCTCATCGACGCGTGGATGCCGTTCCCGGCGCACATCATGGACCAGTACTGGAACACCGTCATGTACAACGACGCGGCGGCGATCGTGATGGGGATGCGCCCGGAGATCGTGCAGAACTGCCTGATCGCGTTCTTCACGGACCCGCTGTACCGCTCGCGGTCGACGCGCTGGGAGGAGATCGCGCCGAAGGTCGTCGCGCAGTTCCGCTCGGCGTGCTCCGAGTGCCCGGACGACGAGGGCTTCCAGGCGGTGGTCGAGGCGGCCAAGGAGGCGAGCCCGGAGTTCGCGGAGCTGTGGGAGCGGCGGGACATCCTGCCGGGCGGCCAGAACCGCAAGGAGATGGAGCACCTGCTGGTCGGCACGCTCGTCGTCGAGGCGACCCAGCTGAGGGTCCCGGCTCGCCCGGACCTGGTCATCGTGATGCACACGCCGCTCCCGGAGGCGGACACGGCCGAGAAGCTGGAGTGGCTGGTGTCGCCGGAGGGGCGCCGTGGGGCGATGTACCCGGTCGCGGGCTGATCATCGTCGCGGACCTATGCTCGGTTCATGACACTCAGCAGCGAGCACGGCGACCTCGGCGCCGAGGACCTCAAGATCATCACCCTTGCGCGGAGCGCCCGCGCCCGTAACGGCGTGCCCGAGGGTGCGGCCGTACGCGACGAGACGGGCCGCACCTATGTGGCCGGCACCGTGGAGCTGGAGTCGCTCAAGCTGAGCGCGCTGCGGACCGCGGTCGCGATGGCCGTGGCCAGCGGGGCCCAGTCCCTGGAGGCGGCGGCCGTGGTGTCGAACGCCGAGGCGGCCTCGGACGAGGACCGCGCGGCGGTACGCGACCTCGGCGGCCCGGAGACCCCGGTGCTGCTCGCGGGTCCGGACGGGCAGCTGCGCGTGGCCGTCACCGCGGGCTGAGCGAACGGATCAGGACAGCGGGGGCCCGGCGTGACGCCGGGCCCCCGCGCCTTTGTGTGTTTGTGAAGGATCACCGCATCTTCTCTTGCCTTCCCCGGCGGTCTGCGCGTCAATGACAGCGGTTCGTCCGACGGACCGTCAGATCTCTCGTCCTTCACGCAGTGTCCGCACCCCTGCGTTCGGTATCGGAAGGGGTTCGAACTCGCCATGAGAAGCAGAAGCACCTTAGGGGCCGTCGCGGTCCTCACCGGGGCGCTCGCCGCCGCAGGACTCGCCTTCGCGCCGACGGCCGGCGCGGTGTCGCCGGGCTCGGCGACGGCGACGTACGACTGCGGTACGTGGGGCAGTGGCACCGCCAACCTCACGGCCACGCAGAGCGGCACCGCCGCGACCCTCACCCTCACGTCGGCCATCACGACGCCCGTCGGGGTGGGCGCCGACACCATCAGCTCCACCCTGACGATGGCCAAGGCCGGCGGTGGCACCCGGGTCTTCACCGGGAAGAAGAACCCGGCGCTCACGGCCGGGCAGTCCGTCAAGATCGGCCCGCTCAGCGGGACCGTGGCCTCGGGCGACAGCCTCAACTCGTACTTCGCCGGGGTCGCCCTCAAGATGGTGATCTTCGGGATCACGGTGAACTGCGACGCGGTGACCTCGCAGTCGCCGGGTCCGTTCGTCTTCAGCTGAGTCCCGCTCAGCCCCTGACCGGTGTCGTCCGCGGCGACACCGGTCTCTGTCGTGACCTGGGGAAATGTCGCCTACGTCCCGATCTTGACAGTATCTGATGGGTCATCAGTCGGTGGAATTCGATTCCATTGACTTCTCTCCGCCCGCAGCCGTCAATGGCGCCCACTCATCCCTCAGGAGGGGGCACACACATGGCACTCACCCGATCCCGGGCGGCGGCCCGAAGACGGCGCTGGACCGCCGTCCTCGGCGTCACCGCCCTCGCGGTCGCCGGCGGCGCGCTCGCCGCCCCGGCCGGCGCGGCGACCACCTCGCAGTCGGTGGAATTCCAGACCCGCTGCGTCCCGCCGCCGGTCGCCCAGATCCCGCCGATCGAGGGCGCGACCACCGCCCAGATCACGGTCGACAAGACCAGCCCCAAGGTCGGCGAGACCGTCACCGTGACCTACACGGTCACCAAGCCCGCCGCGTCCAACCCCGTCGACCTCGCGCTCCCGGCCGACATCATGACGCCCAGCGGCAAGGTGGTCCTCGGCGGCGCCCAGACCGGCACGGTCACCGTCACCGGCCCCAAGAAGAACCCGCCGGTCCCCGGCAAGGGCTCCTTCCCGGCCTTCTCCATGACGGGCACCTTCACCGCCACCGAGGCCGGCTCGATCACCCTCTCGCCCGGCGACTACAACATCCACACCAGCTACCTCATGGAGCTGGACACCCCCTGTACGGTGCTCAACCCGCCCGCCCCGGTCTCCGAGACGGTCGTCGCGAGCCCCGTGACCAGCCCCAACACCCGAGCGCTCCAGCTCGACAACGCCACCGGCGACCCGGGTGTCCGCGTCACCGTCACCGGCTCCCACTTCACCCCGCTCACCGAGGTCACCGTCGTCGGCCGCGCCGGAGCGGCGGAGACCGCCGACAAGATGACCGTCACCACCGACAGCGAGGGCGGCTTCGCCGCGCGCCTGAAGGTCAACGACCCGGCGACCACCGGGATCGTGGCGTACGAGGGCACGGCCTGGGACCCCGAGAAGGGCGCGGGCCCCGCCGCGTACAAGGTCATCGTCCCGGCACCGCCGAACAGCCAGACGATCACCGCGGCCGTCACGGCGGGCGAGCTGTCCATGACCCAGGCCGGAGACGCCGTCCAGCTGTCCTCCGTCGACTTCGGCGCGGGCGGCCCGGCGAAGGGCGCGCTCCAGACGGTGACCGTCAAGGACTTCCGCGGCGGCCCCGCCGGCTGGTCCCTGACCGGCAAGGTCACCGACTTCACCGGCCCCGGCGGCGCCATCGGAGCCGGGAACCTCTCCTGGACCCCGGCCTGCACCGCCAAGGCCGGCAGCCCCAGCGCCTGCGCCGCAGGCTCGGCGGGACCGGTCGGCAGCGGCGGCGCGACCCTCGCCTCCACGCCGAACGGCACCCTCACGGGCGGCGAGTTCACCGTCGACGCGCAGCTCTCCCTCGACGTCCCGGCGTTCACCGCGCCCGGCTCGTACGCGGGCGTGCTCACGCTGACCCTGTCCTGACCGCTCGCGGGCCGGGCGCGCACCCGGCCGGCCCGCTCCGATCCGCACCCCGGGGGTCCGCACCCGTGCGCAAGCTCTCCGCACTCCTCCTGAGCACCCTGCTCGTGCTGCTCGGCCTCGCGCCGGGAGCCGGGGCCGCCGAGAACGGCGAGTGGGCCGTCTACCCGGCCGCCTCGAAGCTCGGCGGCCGCCCGTACTTCTACCTCTCCGCCGACCCCGGCACGACGCTCACCGACCGCGTCACCGTCGCCAACAAGACCGCCGCGCCGCTCACCTTCCGGCTGTACGGCGCCGACGCCTACAACACCGACCGCGACGGCGGCTTCGCCGTCCGCACCCAGCGGGAGAAGCAGACCGGCGCCGGCGCCTGGATCAGGCCCGAGCGGACCCGGATCACCGTCCCGCCCCGCTCCGTCGTCACCGTGCCGTACACGCTGACCGTCCCCGCCGACGCCGACCCCGGCGACCACCCGGGGGCCCTCGTCGCCCTCGACGAGCGGATCGCCCCGGGCGGGAAGGGCTCCGTCGCCGTCGGCGTGCAGCGCGCGGTCGGCGCCCGCGTCTACCTCCGGGTCAACGGGCCGACCGTCCCGGCCCTCGCCGTCGAGGACGTCACCCTCGACCAGGACCGGCCGCTGGTCCCCGGCACCCGTACGAGCAGCGCCCTCGTCTCGTACACCCTGCACAACCGGGGCAACGTCACCCTCAACCCCAAGGTCGTCCTGAAGGCCCAGGGCCTCTTCGGCCGCACCCTCCTCGACCGCGACCTGGCCAGGGTCCCCGCCGAGCTGCTGCCCCGCCAGAAGATCCGGCTCACCGAGCGCTGGACCGGCTCCCCGCAGCTCGACTGGGGCGACGTCACCCTCACCGCCACCGCGAAGGACGTGAAGGAGACCGGCACCGTGTCCTTCCTGGCCCTGCCCTGGCTCGCCGCCGCGGTCCTCGCCGTGGGCGGCGCGGCCGGGCTCTTCGGCCTGCGGATACGCCGCCGCCGGGCCGCCGGTACGTGACGGGATACGCCCCCGTCGGGCACTGAGTACGTGACGGGATACGCCCCCGTCGGGCACTGAGTACGTGGCGCGGGCGCTCATCGGGGACAATGGCCCCCATGAGCGCTCGCAACCAAGAAACCGAAGCCGTCCACCGGGCCGGCTTCGCCTGCTTCGTCGGCCGCCCCAACGCGGGCAAGTCCACCCTCACGAACGCTCTGGTCGGCCAGAAGGTGGCCATCACCTCGAACCGGCCGCAGACCACCCGGCACACCGTCCGCGGCATCGTGCACCGCCCGGACGCCCAGCTGATCCTGGTGGACACCCCCGGCCTCCACAAGCCGCGCACCCTCCTCGGCGAGCGGCTCAACGACGTCGTCCGCACCACCTGGGCCGAGGTCGACGTGATCGGCTTCTGCCTGCCCGCCGACCAGAAGCTCGGCCCCGGCGACCGCTTCATCGCCAAGGAGCTCGCCGGGATCAAGAAGACGCCCAAGGTCGCGATCATCACCAAGACCGACCTGGTCGACTCCAAGACGCTCG
The DNA here is from genome assembly GCF_056435185.1 of Streptomyces sp. NPDC044003. NCBI lineage: Bacteria > Bacillati > Actinomycetota > Actinomycetes > Kitasatosporales > Streptomycetaceae > Streptomyces > Streptomyces sp. NPDC044003. The sequence goes on from NZ_JBWKFA010000002.1 coordinate 498,721, forward strand.
CCGAGCAGCTCATCGCGATCGACCAGCTCGGCAAGGAGCTGGGCTTCGAGTGGGCGCAGATCGTGCCGGTCTCGGCCGTCGGCAACAAGCAGGTCCAGCTCGTCGCCGACCTGCTCATCCCGCTCCTGCCGGAGTCCCCGCCGCTCTACCCGGAGGGCGACCTCACGGACGAGCCGGAGCAGGTCATGGTCGCGGAGCTGATCCGCGAGGCCGCGCTCGAAGGCGTACGGGACGAGCTGCCGCACTCGATCGCGGTGGTCGTCGAGGAGATGATCCCGCGCGAGAACCGCCCGGCGGACCGGCCGCTGCTCGACATCCACGCGAACGTGTACATCGAGCGCCCCAGCCAGAAGGGCATCATCATCGGCCCGAAGGGCAGCCGCCTCAAGGAGGTCGGCATGAAGTCCCGCAAGCACATCGAGGCCCTCCTCGGCACCCCGGTCTTCCTCGACCTCCACGTGAAGGTCGCGAAGGACTGGCAGCGGGATCCGAAGCAGCTGCGGAAGCTGGGGTTCTAGGGGGAGCCCTCCACCGTCCGGCCGGAGGCCGGCGCAGCCGACCGAAGCCCGTGAGGCCCCCCTGGGGCCGAGCGGTGCGAGGACGGCAATGAAGAGGGTTCCCGAAGCAGCTGCGGAAGCTGGGGTTCTAGCTCAGGAAGCTCGGCTTCTAGCTCTCGGCAATCCTCTGGGCAGGCTCCCAGGCCGCGTGTCAGCATGGCGCGGTGACAGAGATCGTCAAGGGGGGAAACCTGCCGGTCCCCGGGCAGGTGTGGCGGATCGCGGTCGTCCGGCGGGCCGGCGGCGAGGGGGTGCCGGACGTCGACGCCTCGGCGCTGCTGCTCGACGCCGCGGGCCGGGTCAGGGGCGACGGCGACCTGGTCTTCTACAACCAGCCCGCGCACGCGTCCGGCGCCGTGCGGCTGCTCGGGCAGGTACGGGACGAGGAGCAGCGCGTCGCCGACTGGCTGGAGATCGACACCGCGCGCGTGGAGCCCGCCGTCCAGCGCATCGTGATCACCGCGTCCAGCGAGGACGGGACGTTCGGCCAGGTGCCGGGCCTGCACATCCGGACGACCAGCGCCGCCACCGGCGAGCAGCTGGCGCTGTACGAGGTCGACGACGCGAGCACCGAGACGGCGTTCGTCCTCGGCGAGTTCTACCGGCGCGACGGGGCGTGGAAGTTCCGTGCCGTGGGCCAGGGGTACGACTCCGGGCTCGTCGGCCTCGCCGAGGACTTCGGCATCGAGGGCAGGGACCCGGAGCCCGCCCCCGGCGAGGAGCCCGCCCTCGACGACGAGCCCGCCTCCGAGGACGAGCCCGCCTCCGCCGGCGTCACGCCGGAGGCCATTCCCGGGGAGCTCCTGGCCAAGGTCCGGGAAGCCGAGGCCGCCGTCCCGGCGCAGGCCCCCGTACGGATCCCGGTACAGGTCCCCGTGCGGGTCGGCCCCGCCCTGCCCACCGGGCTCTTCGGGGAGGACTTCCCGGAGTTCGTCCGTAGCGGCACCGGCAAGACCGATCTCACCGTCGACGTGCCCGTACCGCCCGGCTTCGTCCTGGTCGACTGCGAGCGGACGCGCGACGGCTACTTCTCGGTGCACACCATCGGCGAGGACGGCGAGAACGGCGCCCTGCTCGCGAACACGACCCTGGAGGACTTCCAGGGCCGGGCGCTGCTCCGGTACGACGGCCGGAGTCCGTTGCGCCTGCGCGTCAACGCCGTGGGCCGCCCGTGGACGGTCGCGGTCCGCCCGGTGAGTGCCGTGGACGAACTCGGTCACGGCGCCGAGGGACGGGGCGCCGACGTACTGCTCCACACGGGGCCGGCCGCCGAGCTCTCCGCCCGGCTGCGCCCGAAGGACGGGCACGCCCTCTTCCAGGTGCGGGGCTACGAGCCGGGCGACCGCGTACACCTGCTGGCCAACGAGGCGAGCAGGCGCCCGAAGTCCTCGCGCCCGATGCCGGCGGGCCCCCTGCTGGTGGCGGTCGGAAGCTCCGAAGGGGACTGGACCCTGGAGGTCCGGCCGCCGAAGCAGAGCCGGTTCTGGCGCCGGGCCTCCCGCTAGCCCCTACGCGCCCTCCTTGAGGACCCTCGTCACGAGGGTCCTCTGGGCGTCCGTGAGGCGGGGGTCGCGGCACCGGACCGTGCGGCCGTCGACGGTGATCTCGTACGAGAAGCCGTCCGGCACGCCCCGGGCGTCACCGTCGCCCTCCGCGAGGACGGCGGAGGTCAGGGACTCCCATTCGGGTCCCGAGACCTCCACCTCCGCCGACCGTTCGATGCCCGCGAAACCACCCGTGCGCCGCACTCGAATCCGCATGGGCCCTGTCTACCGCAGAACCGGCCGGGTCACGAGGTCGGTACGCCGACGGCCGCCCAGGCGCGCCGCACGGCCTCGACGACCTCCCCGTCGCCGTAGAGTCCCCGCGCCGTCGCCACCGTCGCCCCGGCGAACTCGCCGAACCGGACCTCCTCGGACAGGGTGCCGCCGGTCATCGTCGCGTACCAGATCCGGCCGGGCCGCTCCCAGGCGTTGCCGCCGAGCTCGGTGGCAAGGAGGTAGAAGGCGTGGTTGGGGATGCCGGAGTTGATGTGCACCCCGCCGTTGTCGGAGCTGGTGCGGACGTAGTGGTCCATGTGGGCGGGCTGCGGGTCCTTGCCGAGCACGTCGTCGTCGTATGCGGTGCCGGGGGCCTTCATGGACCGCAGTGCCGTTCCCTCGTCGACGGCGGGGCCGAGCAGCCCGGCCCCGATGAGCCAGTCGGCCTGCTCCGCGCTCTGGCCCAGGGCGTACTGCTTCACGAGCGAGCCGAACACGTCCGACACGTGCTCGTTGAGCGCCCCCGACTGGCCGTAGTACGCGAGGTTCGCCGAGTACTGGGTGAAGCCGTGGGCCAGCTCGTGGCCGATGACGTCGACCGGGAGCGTGAAGTCGAGGAAGAGCTCGCCGTCCCCGTCGCCGAACACCATCTGCTCGCCGTTCCAGAAGGCGTTGTCGTACTTCTCGTCGAAGTGGACGGTGGCGCGGAGCGGCAGCCCGGCGCCGTCGATCGAGTCGTGGCCGAAGGCGTTCAGGAAGAGGTCGAAGGTGGCGCCGAGGCCGGCGTAGGCGCGGTTGGCCGTGCTGTCGGTGAGCGGCGGCTCGCCCTCGTCGAGCACCTGGTGGCCGGGCAGCCGGGTGCCGTTCTTGGCGTCGTAGATCGTGCGCCGGGGCTTTCCGGGACTGTCCGCCGACGGGGCGGGCGCGCTCCGCTCGGTCCGGGTGGCGCGCTGGGTGAGGTCCACCGCGAGGGTGCGGCGGGCGGCTTCGGCGACGGCCGGATCGGCGGACTCGGCCAGCCGCTCCAGGACGTGGGGCGGGACGATCGAGCAGAAGACAGACGCGTGGGAGGTCATCACAGCAATGTGGCACTGCGTACCGCCGGTGTCACGAGTAGCGACGATGATTGGCGAAATGGAGTGATGGATCACCATTCGACCTTGACGTGGCCGCCGTCCCGCATACTGAAACAGGACGTCCGGCTTCCCCGGACCTGGGCTATGGTGACGCACATCATGCGTTTCGGGCTGCTTCTCCTTAGCTGCCGCGGCGAGGGCCTGTAGTCGTAGGCCGACCCCCTCCCCGCGGGTTTTGGTGTTGCGTTCGACAGTCGGCCGTCCCTCCCGCAGGACCCCGAGGAGCCCTACGCAATGTCCCAGTCGCCTTTCGTCAGCCGCCCGACGCCCATCACCAACGCGACCCACACGCAGCAGCCGTCCGGGATGCCGATCCACAAGTACGGCCAGTACGAGGCCGTGACCATCCCCGACCGGACCTGGCCCGAGAAGCGCATCACGAAGGCGCCCCGCTGGCTGTCCACCGACCTGCGCGACGGCAACCAGGCCCTGATCGACCCGATGTCCCCGGCCCGCAAGCGCGAGATGTTCGACCTGCTCGTACGCATGGGCTACAAGGAGATCGAGGTCGGCTTCCCGTCCTCCGGCGAGACCGACTTCGCGTTCGTGCGCTCCATCATCGAAGAGGGCGCGATCCCGGACGACGTCACCATCTCCGTCCTGACCCAGGCCCGCGAGGACCTGATCGAGCGGACCGTGGAGTCCCTGAAGGGCGCCAAGCGCGCCACGGTCCACCTGTACAACGCCACCGCGCCCACCTTCCGCCGGGTCGTCTTCCGCGGCTCGAAGGAGCAGATCAAGCAGATCGCCGTGGACGGCACGCGGCTGGTGATGGAGTACGCGGAGAAGCTGCTGGGCCCGGAGACGACCTTCGGCTACCAGTACAGCCCCGAGATCTTCACCGACACCGAGCTGGACTTCGCCCTGGAGGTCTGCGAGGCCGTCTGTGACGTCTGGCAGCCCGGCCCCGGCCGCGAGATCATCCTCAACCTGCCCGCCACCGTGGAGCGTTCGACGCCGTCCACGCACGCGGACCGCTTCGAGTGGATGTCCCGGAACCTGACCCGCCGCGAGCACATCTGCATCTCCGTCCACCCGCACAACGACCGCGGCACCGCCGTCGCGGCGGCCGAACTGGCCGTCATGGCGGGCGCGGACCGCGTCGAGGGCTGCCTGTTCGGCCAGGGCGAGCGGACCGGCAACGTCGACCTGGTGACGCTGGGCATGAACCTGTTCTCGCAGGGCGTCGACCCGCAGATCGACTTCTCCCAGATCGACGAGATCCGCCGTACCTCCGAGTACTGCAACCAGATGGAGGTCCACCCGCGCCACCCCTACGCGGGCGACCTGGTCTACACGGCCTTCTCCGGCTCCCACCAGGACGCCATCAAGAAGGGCTTCGACGCCATGGAGGCCGACGCGGCCGCCCAGGGCAAGACGGTGGACGAGATCGAGTGGGCGGTGCCGTACCTGCCGATCGACCCGAAGGACGTCGGCCGCTCCTACGAGGCCGTCATCCGGGTCAACTCGCAGTCCGGCAAGGGCGGTATCGCGTACGTCCTGAAGAACGACCACAAGCTGGACCTGCCCCGCCGGATGCAGATCGAGTTCTCGAAGATCATCCAGCAGAAGACCGACAGCGAGGGCGGCGAGGTCACGCCGGCCGCGATCTGGGCCGTCTTCCAGGACGAGTACCTGCCCAACCCGGACAATGCCTGGGGCCGCATCCAGCTGCGCTCCGGCCAGACCACCTCCGACACCGACGGCACGGACACGCTGACCGTCGAGGCGGTCGTGGACGGCGTCGACACCGTCCTGACCGGCGCCGGCAACGGTCCGATCTCCGCGTTCTTCGCCGCGCTGCAGTCCATCGGCGTCGACGCCCGCCTGCTGGACTACCAGGAGCACACGATGAGCGAGGGCGCCTCCGCGCAGGCCGCCTCGTACATCGAGTGCGCCATCGACGGCAAGGTCCTGTGGGGCATCGGCATCGACGCCAACACGACCCGCGCCTCCCTGAAGGCGGTCATCTCGGCGGTCAACCGCTCCGCCCGCTGACCCCGCTCCACCCCGCCGTCCGCTGCCCCGCACCCTTCCTCCCGGAGGGTGCGGGGCAGCGGCATGTGTGAGCTGCGTCACGGTTTCATGTCGCTTCAGGTTCGCTTAAGGAAGATCATCCCGGCATGCCGGAATCGGCGTCATATCAGGTGAGTTGACGCCACATCGGGGAATGGCGGAAGGTCGGCTCGTCCACTCGGACACACCCCCCACGCGCCCTCTCCGTACCTCCCTGACCTGGAGTTTCGTATGCGTACGACCGCTGCCGTGGCCGCCGTCCTCGCGGTGACCGGTGCCGCCCTCACCTGGGCCCCCGCCGCCTCCGCCACCACCACGGACTGCGTGTCGCATCCGCTCGGCACGGCCGGTCTGTACGCCGAGTTCGTCGAGAAGGACTCCGTCCGCCACGCGGACTCCGAGGGCGCGGTCGCGGTCGGCGGCGACGCCACCTTCGGCGAGTCGGGCACGTCCGGCTTCTCCGTCGGCTCCCGCCTCTCCGACGCCGATCTCGCCCGGCTGCCCGGCGGACACAGCCTCGTCGTCGGCGGCACCCTCAAGGCCAACGGCGTGGTCCTGGTGAAGGGCTCCGGCATCGCCGGCAAGGTCGTGGACAACACCGGGGGCGCCGGCTTCGACGTCGACGGCGACAAGGTCGCGACCGGGCCCTCCCCGATCGACTTCGGCAAGGAGTTCACCGAGCTGCGCAAGCTCTCCGCCGGCTGGGCGGGCGTGCAGCCCAACGGCGAGGCGGCCGGCGGCCAGGACGGCCGGAGCCTCTACCTCACCGGCACCGACGCGAAGCTGAACGTCTTCGCCCTGAGCGGCGCCGACCTGGAGAAGGCCGGCGAGATCTACCTCAAGGTCCCGGCGGGCTCCTCCACCCTCGTGAACGTCATCGGCGCCTCGTACGACATGCAGGCCAAGCCCACCTCCGGCGTCTGGATCTCGGACGGCGGCGCGTACGTCCAGGACGACTACGACCAGCACACCGACGCCCACAAGAGCATCCGCTCCAGGCTGCTGTGGAACTTCCCGCAGGCCGAGACCGTCAAGAAGAACTACGCCGCCTGGCCCGGCGCGATCCTCGCGCCCAACGCCGACGTCACCATGGGCAGCGAGGGCGCCTACGGCCCCGGGCACATCAACGGCTCCGTCATCGCCGAGTCGCTGCACACCGTCCCCGGCGCCGAGACCCACCAGATGAACTTCACCGGCTGCCTCCCCGAGGTGACCACCCCCGGCCCGGTCGTCACCCCCGAGACGCCCAGGCCGACCGACACCCCCGCGCCCACCACCCCGGCGACCGAGGGCACGCCGACCACCCCGGAGGGCACCGACAGCCCCTCCGCCTCCCCGTCCACCCCGGGCGCCCCGGCGACTCCGGGTGAGGCCACCACCGCGCCCGCCCCGGCTCCGTCCGCCACCCCGGAGGGTGATCTCGCGACGACCGGTTCGGCCATCGGCCCGGGCGTCATCGCCGCCGCCGTGGCCGCCGTCGCCGTCGGCGGAGGCTTCCTGGCCTTCGCGAAGCGCCGCCGCCGCACTTCCTGATCTTGCGAGAGCGGTGACGTGTCTCGGCCAACTACGCGGTGAACTCCTGACGGGGTGCTGACGCCACATCAAGGATGTGGCTAACATCACGCCAACGCCGGCAGTGCAGCCGGGCCGTTGAGGAGGTGCGTGTGCGGTCTGCCCGGAATTCACGTGGTGGGAAAGTGGGCGTCTGCGGAATCCGCACCTCCTGGAACACCGTCGGAGACGGCGAGTTCTTCTGCGAGGAGTGCGGGGGCGACCGCAACTACCGGCGGCGCACCGGCCGCCGCAGGTTCGCGGTCCTGGGCGTCCCCGTCCTGCCCCGGGGCTGTACCGGCCCCGTCGTCGAGTGCGCGGCCTGTCACACGCACTTCGGTACGGAGGTGCTCGACCGTCCGACGACGAGCCGCTTCTCCGCGATGCTGCGGGACGCCGTGCACACCGTCGCCCTGGCCGTCCTCGCGGCCGGCGGCACCGAGTCCCGCGAGGTCCTGGACCGGGCCGTCGTCGCGGTCCGGTCGGCCGGCTTCGCCGAGTGCACGGCCGTCCAGCTCGTCGACCTCGTCGAGGCCCTGGAGGCCGACACGGGGCGCTTCATGCCCGAGGTGAACCCCGAGGGGACGCTCCTGTCGATCGAGCTCCACGAGGCCCTGGAGCCGCTCACCCCGCACCTGGCTACCGCCGGCCGGGAGTCGATTCTGCTGCAGGCCGCCCGGATCGCGCTCGCGGACGGTGCCTACACCCCGGCCGAGACCGAGGTCCTCGGCACCGTCGGCAACGCGCTCGCGCTGGCCCCCGACGACACCATCCGTCTCCTCGCCTCGGCCCGCACCGTCCCGTAAGCCCCGTCTACCCGGCGAAGGCGGGCACGGCGAGGGCGGCCGTGCCCCAGCCGGCGAGCGCCGTGATCGCCAGGAGGAACGCGGCCCCGATCAGCGTCTTGACCACGGAGCCCATCCCCTTGTGCCGGACGCTGGTCCACCACCCCCGTAACGCCAAGAGCGTGTACCAGGGGACGAGGGGGGCGGTCCGCAAGGAGCGCAGGGCCCGCGAGAGCTTCGTGAGGGGCACCGTGTGGTTCGCGTCCCTGTCGTTCCTCGGGAGCGCCCTGTCGATCGGGGCCCTGGTCCTCGGACCCTGACGACCGGCTACGGCGCGATGTTCTGGTTGAACCGGAACACGTTGTCGGGGTCGTAGCGGCGCTTCACCTCGCGCAGCCGGTCGTAGTTCTGCCGGTAGTTCACCCGCACCCGGTCCTGGTCGTCGTCCGTCATGAAGTTCACGTACCCGGCCTCCTCGGTGTGCGGCCGCAGCGCCGCGTCGTAGGCGCGGGTCCAGGCGATGTTCCGCTCATTGTCCGCCGGGTCGACCCAGGTGCCGCCGAAGGTGTGCGAGAAGGAGGCGTCCCGGTAGGCGAAGGCGGTGTCCTCCGGGCCCACCTCGTGGCACGCCCCGTCGATCGGGAAGATCGCCGTGTCCGACTCCATCGACGGCATCGTCGCGCCGAACTCCATGTGCGCGGCGATCGCGCCGTCCGTCAGCCCGCGGCTGAAGTTGCCCTTCCAGTAGTGGTAGAGGCCGGGCGGCAGCTGCTCGTCGAAGAGCGTGTTGATCACCGGGTACGGCATGCGGTCGATGAACCGGCCGACGACCGGGCCCAGCCCCTCCAGCCGGGCGAGGACCCTCTCGTCCTCCGCCGCCGGGCCGCTGAAGCAGGTGAACGCGGCGCAGATCGGGCGCCCGTGCCAGCGCTCCGGAAGGAACGGCTCCTCCGGGCCGAGCGCCACGACGAGGATCGTGTTCAGCTCGACGGGAGCGGCCGCGTTCATCTCCTGCCAGGCGCGGGCGACGTCCCCGTCGAGCGGATAGCAGACGATCCCGCCGAAGATCACGTCGATCGGGTGCAGCCGGAACGCGAGCGAGGTGACCACCCCGAAGTTGCCGCCGCCGCCGCGCAGGGCCCACAGCAGGTCGGGGTTCCGGTCCCGGTCGCAGGTGACGAGCGTGCCGTCGGCGGTCACCACGTCCGCCGCGACCAGGTTGTCGCAGCTCAGTCCGCAGCGGCGGGCCAGGTGTCCCATGCCGCCGCCCAGCGTCAGGCCGGCGATGCCGGTCGTCGACACGACCCCGCCGGTGGTGGCGAGCCCGAAGGCGTGGGTGGCGTGGTTGAAGTCGCCCCAGGTGGCACCGCCCTCGGCCCGTGCCGTCCGGGCCTCGGGGTCGACCCGGACGGCCCGCATCCGGGACAGGTCGACGACCAGGCCGTCGTCGACGGTGCCGAAGCCGGCGACGGAGTGGGAACCGCCGCGCACGGCCACCGGGAGCCGTTGCTCCCGGGCGTGACGGACCGCCGCGATCACGTCGGCGGCGTCCACGGCGTGGACGACGGCGGCGGGGCGGCGGTCGATCAGGGCGTTGTAGACCCGGCGGGAGACGTCGTACGACGGGTCGCCACGGGTCACGACGGTGCCGCGCACGGCATCGCGGAGCGTGTCCAGGGGAGTGGTCGTGGTGGTCATGCCTCCGGTGTAGCCGGGTGCCCCGCCCAGCCGCATCGCCTGAACGGCCCATGGTCCGGCACGGGGCCCGGATGGGCCGTTCAGACCAGGTCGTGCGCGTACGCGTACGCCGTGGCCGCCGCCCGCGAGCCCACGCCCAGTTTCGCGAAGATGTTGTTCAGGTGCCGGGCCACCGTGTGTTCGCTGATCACCAGGGCGTGGGCGATGTCCTTGTTCGTGCCGCCCGAGGCGACCAGCCGGAGGACCTCCGCCTCCCGGGCGGTCAGTCCGCCCGGCAGGCGGCGCCGCGCCCCGCCGGTCAGCAGCGCCGCCGCACGCCGGGCGTCCGGTACGGCCCCGAGCCGTTCGAACACCGCGCGTGCCGCGCCCAGCTCCAGGCGGGCCGCCTCCTCGTCGCCCACCGTCCGGTCGGCCGCCGCGAGCAGCATCCGCACCTGCGCCGCCTCGTACGGCACCCGCAGCTCCAGCCACCCGGCGAGCGCCCCGCGCAGCAGCCGCAGCGCGGGCTCCGGCCGCGCCTCGGCCAGCGCCACCGCACCCCGGGCCGTGTCGGCCATCGCCCGCAGCAGCGGTACGTCCCCGGCCAGGACCGCCAGCTCCGCCGCCGCGCCCGCGGCCCCGGGCACGTCACGGACGGCGAGGGCCACCTCGCTCCGGGCGGCGAGCAGCCGGGCCCGGCCGAGGAGGTCGTGGCGGGGGTCGCTCTGGCAGGCGAGCGCCAGGTCGACGCCCGCGACCGCCGCCGCGGCCCGGCCCTGCGCGAGCCGCAGCAGCGCGAGGCCCGGCTGCGGGATCCTGCCCAGTTCGTGGGCGTGCGCGTACGAGGCGGCGGCCTCGTCCAGGCGGCCCTGGCGCCGCTGGACGTCCCCGGCGGCGTAGTACGCGGCGGCCGCCGACTCCAGGCAGTCCACCGACACCTCCCGGCACGCCAGCCGGGCATCCGCCTCCGCGAGCGCCCACGCCCCGAGGAGGTCGAGCACCTCGACCCGGTGCGCCCGGCACACTCCCCGGAAGGGGTTCTCGCCGGAGGGGACGGTCATGGGGGCCGTGCCCGTGCCGGTACCGGGCTCGTCCGGCGCGCTGCCCGCCCACGGTGGTTCGCACCATTCCATCGCCGCGTTCGTCCACTCCACGGCGCGGGCGAAGTCCGCGGTCTCCATGCACTGGGTGATCGCCAGGCAGTACAGCCAGCCCGTGAACATGCCGCTCAGTTCGCCGGCGGTGACCGCGCACATCGCGTCGTCCAGGAGCGTCAGGGCCTCGGTGCGCCGGCCGCTCGCGAGGAGGACGGAGGCCTCCGCCTGGCGGCTCAGGGCCAGGAGGTCCGGGCTGCCGGAGCGGAGGGCGAGCCTGGTCATGCGGCGGGTGGCCGCGAGGGCCGCCGCGTGGTCGCCGCGGGCCGAGGCCTCCTCCGCGTCGGTCCACGCGAGGAAGCACTGCTCGGGGCAGGGCGGCCGGCCGTCCAGATGGTGGTGGGCCCGGTGCAGCCAGCCGGCCGCCGCCGCGGGCCGCCCGAGGCCCTCGTACTCGTACGACAGCCACCACGAGGTCAGTCCCGCGCCCCGGTGGTCGCCGCCCGCCACGTACGCCGCGTGTGCCCGCAGCCGGGCCGCGACGGACTCGTCCACATGACCCGACCACCAGGCCGCGTCGGCCAGGATCGTCAGGTCGTCGGCGCTCAGCGCGCTCGTGGGGTGCTCGTCGTGGGCGTGCAGCAGTCCGTACGCCTCGGCCCAGGACTCCCGGGCCGCCGCGGTCCTCGCCCGCGCGATCCGGTCGATCGTGGGTGCGGACATGGCCCTCACCTCTTCCGGGTCCTTCCAGGGTAGGACCGGGAGGGGGGGAGGGCCCTGCGACCGTTACTTGATCGCGCCGCTCGGACCGTTAGTTGATCGCGCCGCTCGCGCGCAGCATGTCCTCGCGCTCGACGATCTTCACGCGCTCACGGCCCTGGGGCTCGCCGAGCGCCTTCTCGGCGGCGTCGAGGGCGTACCAGCCCTCCCACGTCGTGTACGTGATGCCCTTGCCCTCCAGGAAGGACACGACCGCGTCCGCCTCCGGAGTCTCCGGCGTGAGCAGGCGCCCGTTCGCGAAGTCGTCCAGGAGGTTCGCGACGGTCTCGTTGGCGTCGCCCTTGGTGTGGCCGATGAGGCCGACGGGGCCGCGGCGGATCCAGCCCGTGCAGTACGTGGAGGCCATGTGCGCGCCGGTCTCCTCGATCACGCGGCCGCCCTCGTCCGGGACGGTGCCGGAGACCGCGTCCCAGGGGAGCTTGGGCAGCTCGTCGGAGAGGTAGCCGACCGCGCGGTAGACCGCCTGGACGTCCCAGTCGGTGGTGGCGCCGGTGCCCTTCACGTTGCCCGTGCCGTCCAGCTCCGTGCGCTCGGTGCGCAGGCCGACGACCTGGCCGTCCTCGCCGAGGATCTCGACGGGCGACTCGAAGAAGTGCAGGAAGAGCTTGTGCGGGCGGTCGCCGGCGTCGCGGATCGCCCAGTTCTCCAGGGTCTTCGCGACCATGTCGGTCTGCTTGTTCTTGCGGCGCTCGGCGATCGAGCCCTCGTCGTAGTCGATGTCCTCGGGGTTGACGATGACCTCGATGTTCGGCGAGTGGTCGAGCTCGCGCAGCTCCATGGGGCTGAACTTCGCCTGCGCCGGGCCGCGACGGCCGAAGACGTGGACCTCCAGGGCCTTGTTGGCCTTGAGGCCCTCGTGGACGTTCGCCGGGATCTCGGTCGGCAACAGCTCGTCCGCCGTCTTGGCGAGGATGCGCGCGATGTCGAGGGCCACGTTGCCGACGCCGAGGACGGCGACCTTCTCGGCCTTGAGGGGCCAGGTGCGCGGCACGTCCGGGTGGCCGTCGTACCAGGAGGCGAAGTCGGCGGCGCCGTACGAGCCGTCGAGCTCCACGCCGGGGATCTTCAGCTCGCGGTCGGCCATGGCGCCGGTCGAGAAGATCACCGCGTCGTAGAAGGCGCGCAGGTCGTCGAGGTGCACGTCGGTGCCGTAGTCGACGTTGCCGAAGAGGCGGACCTGCGGCTTGTCGAGGACCTGGTGGAGGGCGGTGATGATGCCCTTGATGCGCGGGTGGTCGGGGGCGACGCCGTAGCGGATGAGGCCGAAGGGCGCGGGCATCCGCTCGAAGAGGTCGATCGACACACCCGGCTCGGCGGCGGCCTCGGACTTCAGCAGCGCATCGGCGGCGTAGATTCCGGCGGGGCCGGCGCCGACGATCGCGACCCGGAGGGGGCGGGGCATGACTGGGTTTCCCTTCGCAAGCGACGTGGCGGCGAAGCCGCCGACACTTAGGTCACCCTAAATAACACCTGGCGCGGACCGGTACCCGCCCCCGGTCTATGGCCTCATAAGGCGAACTTATGACTTCCATAAGTCGACCTAGGTGTCGCCGGAGATCGCCTGGGGGTCGACGAACGCGATGACGGCAATCGTGATCAGGCCGGCGAAGCCGAGGAGCGCGAAGCCGGTGCAGAACAGTCCGACCGCGAGCTCCCCGCGCCGGAACAGGGCGGTCCTCGGGAGGACGACGTTCCCCGGGTCGACGGGGTCGTAGCTCACCTTGACGGCGATGCCGCCCGCCCAGGTGAACACGTGACGGATCAGGCCCGCCGGGTCCGTGTAGAGATACATCCCCGGCCTGTCCGTCACCTCGGCGGCGAAGGTCGTGATGCCGTGCCGGATCAGGCGCCACTCGCGGTACCAGTTGGCCAGGGCGTTCGCGCCGATGGCGAGGGTCCCCGTCAGGACCAGGCCTCCGGGGACGAGGAGCGCTGCCATGACCGGCTCCCCGGCGACCGCGACCAGCACGCACAGCAGGACGAGCAGGCCGAGGGCGCCGACCGAGACCCACAGGACACGGCGCAGCTTCCTCGACCGCCGGCTCAGGGGGAGGTCGCGCGTCCGGACGAGCGCGGTCCCGTCGGCCGCCGTGTCCCGTCCGGGCGTCCCGGGCAGGGCGGCGTTCACGGTCGCGGCGAACATGGTGGCCGCCGCCTCGCTGACGCCGTCGATCCGGTGCACATAGCGCGTGGTTCCCGGAGGAGCCGTCAGCTCGACGGTGACCGTCCTCCGCTCCGTACGTATCTGCTCGACCGCCGCGAGGGGGATGAGGGCCTCCTCGGTGGGGCGGGCGAGGAGCAGGGCGTCACCGTCGAGGCGGAGGGAGGCCTTTCCGGCACCTTCGACGACGGGTGTGGACGGGGTGATCGACATGGACGGGATGGTAGGCGGGAGGATCGGCTTACGGGAGGGGCTCCGTCCGGGATCGGACGGAGCCCACTTCCGGTTCGTGGCACGGGGGTTCGCCCTGCCCCAGGGCGGAGTCCGCCCGGGCGAAGCCGTACGGCCGGGCCCGGGCGGACTGCGCGACGGCTCACTTCGCCTTGAAGAGGATCTTCTCCGAAGGGAGTGTCATCCTCACGGTGCTGGTGTTGGTGATCTCGACGATCCGGTGAAGACCGACCTGCTCCTTCGGCTTGGCCTGCGTCAGGTCGAGGAACCTGTCCGCGGCTCCCGCCAGGTAGGCGGGGAGGGCGTCGAGCGTGGTGTTGCCGAGCGAGAAGTACTCCTTCAGGCGGCGGAAGAGCTTCGGGAGGATCACCACGTCGTCGGTGATCGACTGCATCCCGGTGATCTTCGCCCCGCTGAGGGTCACGTCGCCGAACGCGTTGCCCGTGGTGTTCCAGATGCCTACGCCGATCCCCGCCTGCGCCTCCGCCTTGCCTTCGGCCAGCGCCTCGCGCAGGACGGGAAGCAGCCCCTGGTAGAACGTCGGATACGCCAGACCCAGGCTGAGCAGGTGGTAGTTGGCCGTCCTCTCCTTCAGGAGCTTCACCGACACGTCCAGCTCGTAGCCGCTGGGCCCCGGCGGGTCCCCCGCGCAGGCGAACGCCACGCAGCGGCCGAAGACGTCGGCGCCGTTGGTGAGGATGAAGCCCGGGACCGATTCCGGGGTCGCGGAGATCATGTCGTGCGGGTGGTGGGGGTCGGGGGTGCGCTTGATGTCACGGAAGCCGAGAAACGTCAGCAGCGCGTCCGTGGCCTCGTCGCCGAACTTGGCCGGCTGGCGCTCCTCGTCCCCGTAGTTCCCCGAGTAGTGGGTCTCCAGCGCGTCGATGCCTTCGAGTCGGATGTCGACGTGGCCGTCGCGCTCCGGCTGCGGCTTCTCACAGCCTCGGACGAGCTTCCACTCGCCCACGTAGTCCGGGATGAAGGGGACGGTGTCCCCGTCGGGGGCCGTATGGCCCGAGAGGTGGAAGGATCCCTTGATCAGGAGCAGTGGCATGGTGACTCCCACGGCGATGTTGCGTGCGGCATGGAAGGGAACCGGTTCTCCTCCTTCCATGCTGCGACCGCGCGCGGCGGATCGCCATCGGGGCTGACGCAGAGGCGTACGCCGGCGCATTGAGGCATCTCGCGGGCGCGCCCCTTGTCCTGGAGCGCCGTTACGCCTTCAGACCGGTGACGAAGGCCGCCCAGGCGGCCGCCGGCACGACGAGGACGGGCCCGTCGGTGACCTTGCTGTCGCGGACGGGGACGACGCCGGTGACGTCGTACGAGACCTCGACGCAGTCGCCGCCCTCGCCGTTGCTGTAGGAGCTCTTGAACCAACGGGCGTTGCTCAGGTCGTACTCGCGCATCGTCTGAAGTCCTCCGCCGCCGATTCGATCAGGGCCTGGGACGCCTCCGGCGACAAGGCGGCGACCCTGAGCAGATCGTAGGCGCGCTGTGCACGCTTCACCACTGCCGGATCATCGAGGAGCGTTCCCGAAAACGAGGTCTCTGTATAGGCCGTTGGCGGCTGGTCCACGAACTCCATGAGCTTGAGTGTGCCGTTCATGGAGGCGTGTGCCCCGGCCGTGCGGGGCACGACGGTCACCAGTACCCACCGCTGCCGGATCAGCGTCGCGATGTGGCCGAGCTGTTCGGCCATGACCGTCGAGCCGCCGACCGGGATACGGATCGCGTTCTCATGCAAGGTGACCCAATACTCGGGCCTTGTAGCGTCCGCGAGGATCCCCGCCCGGTCGATCCGTGAGCTGACCTTCTCCTCGACGTACTCCTCCGTGGCGAACGGGTTGGCCGCCAGCGTGACCGCCCTCGCGTACGCATCCGTCTGGAGCAGGCCCGGCACCACCAGCGGCGCGAACTCGCAGATCCTCGTCGCCACCGCCTCCAGCTCCGCCACCGCGCTGAAATAGGACGCGTAGGGCGACTTGTCGATGAGCTTGCGCCACGTACGTTCGAAAATACCGCCGGTTTGTAGGACTTCATCGATTCGCTGCGCCACATCCAGCTGCGGCTTTCGAATTCCCTGCTCGAACAGGCCGATGTACGCCCCGGATACGAACACCCGTCTGCCCAGTTCGCCCTGTGAGAGGCCCGCCGCCTCCCGGCGTTCCTTCAGGAGGTCGCCGAAGAACTCCCACGCGTCCTGCTGCTTGCTTCTGGCCATGGATTAACTCCCCAACCCTACCCAGCAGTTGTACGACCTGCGCATCTGCCGATTCTACGGATCTGCCCCCACTCTGGAGAGGCGAAGCGGGAAATGGATTCAGAAAGGCATACGTTGGTGAAGGAAGACATCATGAAGGCGACCACGGGGGCCATCGGAGCCGCACAAGAGGCAGTGGCGGAATTGCGCGAGGCCCTGGCGAGGGCGGGAATCACGCTCCCCTCGCTCGGGCTCGACGTCGTCACCCTCGCGGCCGACCCGCCGCGGCCGCTCGTGGAATTGGGATGCTGCACGGTGGAAACGGCCCGGCTCCTCGCCGCCGCCGTACTGCCGAGGGAGGAGAGTCGATCGTGACGCTGCCCATCGGGTCGTACGTCGTCGAGATCCGTACCGGACGGGTCGGGAGGGTCATGGGGCACGAGGGGCCCTATGTGCAGGTGCGTCCGCTGGGAGGCGGGCGGGAGTGGGACGTGGAGCCGGACGAGGTGCGGGAGGCCACCTCGGCGGAGCGGCTGAGCGCGGCCACGGCGCACGTCAACGCGCGGAGCCGGGGCGAGGTGCCGTGAGCCCGTTCCGGCCCTGAGCAGGTGCCGCCCGGTCGGGTGAAACGCCGTTTGGGCGGCCTGTTGGTCCATCCGCCGCGCCCGCGCTGCACTCATCTCGCCGCACCGGTTACGTGGTTGCCGCGAACCGGTTCGCGTTCGCTGACCACGAAAGGAGACGAGGTGTTCGGCATGGTGGGACGAGGCCGGGTCGCGAGACCGGCGTACCGGCTGGCGGCGGTGTCCGCGGCGGCAGGGGCATTGCTGGCCGGGGGACTGACGGGAGCGGACGCGGCGGAGCCGGAAGGGCGGTACGTGATCGTCCTGAAGGACTCGGAGCGCGGCCGGCTCGACGCGATCGTGCGGGGCCACGGCAGGGACCACGGGGTGCGGGCGGGCTTCCGGTACCGGCACGCGCTGGTCGGGTACTCGGCGGTGGTGCCGGAGTCCCAGGTGGCCGCGCTGCGGGAGGACCCGAACGTGAAGGCGGTCGCCCCCGACCTGCCCGTGCACGCCACCCAGCAGGTGCTGCCGACCGGGGTGGACCGGATCGAGGCCGATGTGAGCAGTGCGGCCTCCGGGAACGGGACGGGGACCGTCGACACGGCGGTGGCGATCCTCGACACCGGGATCGACGACCGGCACCCCGATCTCAACGTGGCCGGCGGGTTCAACTGCCTGGATCCCTCGCGGCCCGGCGCGTGGCGGGACAACAACGGCCACGGCACCCACGTGGCCGGTACCGTCGCCGCCCGGGACAACGGCGACGCCGTGGTCGGGGTCGTGCCGGGCGCCCGGCTGTACGCGGTGAAGGTGCTCGGCGCCTCCGGCCACGGATCCACCTCCAGCATCGTGTGCGGGATCAACTGGCTGGCCCAGCATGCCGCCGAGCTCGGCATCAAGGTCGCGAACATGAGCCTCGGCGGCGACGGCGCCGATGACGGCAACTGTGGGTTCACCAACAACGACCCGGAGCACCAGGCGATCTGCCACGTGGTGAACGACACCGGCGTCACGATGGTCGTCGCGGCCGGCAACGACGCCGGCGACCTGGCCTCACACCGGCCCGCCGCCTACGACGAGGTCCTCACCGTGACCGCCGTGGCCGATTACAACGGGCAGCCGGGCGGCGGCGGCGCCACGACCTGCCGGGCGCCCTACGCGGACGACAGCGCGGCCGGCTTCTCCAACTTCGCCGTGAGCGCCGCGGACGCCGACCACACCATCGCCGGACCGGGGGTGTGCATCGAGTCCACCCGCAGGAGCACCGGCACGGTGGTCTACTCCGGCACCTCCATGGCCTCGCCGCACGTGGCCGGCACGGCCGCGCTGTGCCTCGCCGGCGGGGTGTGCGCGGACCCGTCCCCGGCCGGAGTGATCGCCGAGCTCCGCGGCCACGCGGCGGCCCAGCCCACCTCGTACGGCTTCACGGGCGACCCGAACACGCCTGTCACCGGGCGCTTCTACGGGTACCTCGTGCACGCCGGCAACTACTGAGCACCTCGCACCCACTGACGGTGCCCCGAGCACCGTCAGTGGGTGCGGCGGCGGATCTGTTGCACCTCCCGCGTGATGGCCCAGGCGTCGGCCACCGGGCCGAGGTGGCCGAGCTTGTCGGGGTTGAGGACCGAGCGGATGGCCTGGATCCGGCCGTCGAGGATGTCCAGGACGACGGCCTGGAGGATCCGGCCGTCGCGGTCGCGGTAGAGCCCCCCCGGCTGACCGTTGACCTCGTGCGGCTCGCAAGTGACGTCGAGCGCCAGCAGGGAGGGGAAGACCGCGCCCAGGAGCCGCGCGACCTTCTCCGCGCCCACGATGGTCCTGGCGAAGTTCGGGGCCTTGCCGCCGCCGTCGCCGACGAGCTGGACGTCGGCGGCGAGGAGGTCCTGGAGCCCGCCGACGTCGCCGTCCTTGAGGGCGTCGAAGAAGCGGGTGGCCAGTTCCTGGCGCTCCTGGCGGTCGGCCGCGAACCGGGGGCGCCCGTCGTGCATGTGCCGCCTGGCCCGTACGAGCAGCTGGCGGCAGGCCGCCTCCGAGCGGCCCACCGCTTCGGCGACGTCCTGGAAGTCGAAGGCGAAGACCTCCCGGAGGAGGAAGACGGCCCGTTCCAGGGGGCTGAGCCTTTCGAGGAGCAGCAGCGCGGCCATGGAGACCGAGTCGGCCAGCTCCACCGCGCGTGCCGGGTCCTCGTACGGATCGCTGAGCAGGGGCTCGGGGAACCAGGGTCCGACGTACTCCTCGCGCCGGACCCGGGCCGAGCGCAGGACGTCGATCGAGAGGCGGGTGACCGTGGCCGACAGGAAGGCCTTGGCCGAGACGGGCCGGGTCGAGGAGCCGTCGAAGCGCAGCCAGGTCTCCTGGACGGCGTCCTCGGCCTCGCTGACGCTGCCGAGGATCCGGTAGGCGATCGAGAACAGCAGCGGACGCAGTTCCTCGAACTCCTCGACCTTGCTCATGACGACTTCCTCTCCCCGTACGCGTACGCCTCATGATCATCCAGACGGGTGGTGTCCGTCAGTGGAACTGGCCCGGCACGTAGTCGCCCGCCGGCTGCCGGGTGATCGCGTTCAGCCGGTTCGCCAGGTTCATGAAGGCGATGTGCATGACGAGGGCCATGAGCTGCTCCTCGTCGTAGTGGAGGGCCGCGCGCTCCCAGACCTCGTCGCCGACGCCGCCGGCCCCGTCGGCGATCCGGGTGCCCTCCTCGGCGAGTTCCAGGGCGGCGCGCTCGGCCTCGGTGTAGACGGTGGCCTCGCGCCAGGCCGCCACCAGGTTGAGCCGCACCGGGGTCTCACCGGCGTGGGCGGCCTCCTTGGTGTGCATGTCGATGCAGACGGCGCAGCCGTTGATCTGGCTCACGCGGAGCGCGACCAGTTCCTGGGTCGCGGCCGGGACCGTCGACTCCTTGACGGCCTTGCCGGCCGCCATGAGGTGCTTGAAGGCCTTGCCGGCGGTGGGGCTCGTGAAGAGGTTCAGTCGGGCGTCCATGGGGTGCTCCTCGGTGTCGGTCACTGGCCTGGCTACACCCCCGAGACGAGACAGCCCGAGCCCCTGTGACACCGGCGGATGTGACCTGCGTCTCCCTTGGGCCGTGCGTCCTCTCCGGCATCGCGGTACGGGAGAATGGGCGCATGAGTCTGTTCCGCGACGACGGCATCGTGCTGCGCACCCAGAAGCTGGGTGAAGCGGACCGCATCATCACGATCCTCACGCGCGGTCACGGCCGCGTACGCGCGGTCGCGCGGGGCGTGCGCCGGACGAAGTCGAAGTTCGGGGCGCGCCTCGAACCCTTCTCGCACGTGGACGTGCAGTTCTTCGCCCGGGGGAGTGAGCTGGTCGGACGCGGGCTGCCGCTCTGCACGCAGAGCGAGACCATCGCCGCGTACGGCGGCGGGATCGTCACCGACTACGCCCGGTACACCGCCGGCACGGCCATGCTGGAGACGGCGGAACGGTTCACCGACCACGAGGGCGAGCCCGCCGTCCAGCAGTACCTGCTGCTCGTCGGCGGGTTGCGGACGCTGGCCCGGGGCGAGCACGCGCCGCACCTCATCCTCGACGCCTTCCTCCTCCGCTCCCTCGCCGTGAACGGCTACGCGCCCAGCTTCGAAGACTGTGCGAAATGCGGACTCCACGGTCCGAACCGGTTCTTTTCGGTCGCGGCGGGCGGGGTCATATGCGGCGACTGCCGGGTGCCCGGAAGCGTCGTACCCTCTGCGGAGGCCATCGGCCTGCTCAGCGCGCTGCTCACCGGCGACTGGGCGACGGCGGACGCGTGCGAGCCGCGTCACGTCAGGGAGGGCAGCGGACTCGTGTCCGCCTATCTGCACTGGCACCTGGAGCGCGGCCTGCGGTCCTTGAGGTATGTAGAGAAAAGCTAAGACTTGATCCGTACGTCACCAGAGGGTGAGCTGCGGACTGCACGCCGTGCGGTGTCCGGGCTTTCCGGCGTGGTCACGCCTGGGGCGTGGCTCATCCGGGGTTGCACGGTTCCGCTGTCCGGCGGTTCGGGGAGCAGAGGTCTCACGGCGCCGCCGTGGGACTGCCGCATGGCCGGCACCGCGTGGGGTGGTCCGGCTCGGCGCGGTTGACTCCCGCAGGGCTTCTTCCAGCCCTTGTGCGAATGCGATCTGCGCGTGCCGGGACGCAGTGGTGTCCAGGTACGCGGTCTTGGGGTTGTCGACGTCGGTGAAGCGGACGAACACGGCCAGAGCCGCGGAGACGAAGTCGCGTTTCCCGGTCAGGCCGCACGCGGTGCACTTGTGCTCACGGTCCCGCAGGGTCTTCCGCACACGTTCACCGCACAGGCAGTACTGGGACAGGGCCGTGGACCAGGTGGAGGCCCGTGAGAGACGACCGCCCGCTGCCTGGCACTCACGCTCAAGGGCGTCGATGAACAGACCAGGAGTGGTCTGGGACAGGCGTTTTCCCCACAGGCGGTACCACGTGCGGACGTCACAGTCCTCGACGACGAGCACGGGGCCGTGGGTGGCGATGATCTGCCGCGCCAGGGTGCGGGCTCGGTGGCGGCGGTGCTCTGCGGCCGAGGCGGCTGCTTCGGCCTGACGGTCGCGCGTTTCTCGGTAGCCGATGGAGATTCGGTCGCGGCGGTACGCCTGCATCGGCACCCCGTCGACGCGGGCATCGCGCGCACCACCGGGCACCGTGATGGTCCTGGGGCTCAGGCCCTTGGCCGCCCGGTGCTCGGCGCGCCGGATCTGCTTCTTCGACAGTCCGTACTGGGCGGTGTTCGTCGCCCGGCGGGAGCGTTCCAGTGCCCGTGCCCGACCGCGCTGTTTCTTCGCTTCCCGTTCCAGCCGGGCGCGCTCGGCGTCGGTGAGGGTGATCTCGGTGGAGGCCGGGACGCCGTCGGTGGGGTCGAGGTCGGCAGGCAGGGAGACGACGGAGAGGTTGGAGACATTGCCGTCCACGCCGCCGATCCGGTCCAGGGCGGCGGCCTGCTCGCGCATCCGCTGTACGGCGGGGGCGGTGTAGCCGGGGCCGAGGACCATCAGGTGCGCCTCGTACACCCAGCCGCCCGGCGCGGACGCCTTGCGGCGCCGTACGAGGTCGACCTTGTGCCAGCGGCCGGGATGGGCGAGGAAATATGCGACACGGGCCCACTGGCCCGGCTGCTGCGGCACCCTGACCGGCAGCACCAGGTCACCCCGGCCGGAGTTCGGACCCCCTGCGAACACCACAGCGAGCGAGCCGATGTGATCCCACCAGCTGGCCTTCCGTAAGACCGGTTTGCCTGAGGAGGTGGTCCTGCCGGTGGGTACACGGGTGGAAGAGGAGGCTGGGGCTGGCATCCGGCGGGGCTGCAACAGAGGGTGCCGACCGCCGTCGGTGTAGGCCATGGTGTGGCCGTGCAACGAGCCTACGAGGCGGAAGGTCTCCCACTTGCGGGCGACGGTGTGTGAACGTGCCCGGCCGGGGATGCGGGTGAAGTCGTGTCGGCGGCCCGTCCTCGGGCGGCCGTGTCGCTTGCCGGTGACGTCGGGGAAGAGATGTCGATGGACACCGTTCCACACCTCGTCGGCCATGTGCATGGCCAGGGCCTTGGATGCGTGGTGCTTGAGGTGCCCGGCGTCTTCGAGGTGCTTGTAGGCGCAACGCTCCAGAGCTTCACGGGACAGTCCGAGGCGCTGCCGTACGGCCTTCGCGCCGTCCCGCTCGCGCTCATGCCTGGCAGCCCAGTAGGCGTCGACCCTGGCACGGGCGTCACGCTGGACGGCCCGCTTGACCGACCACATCGCATCGAACAGCTTCCCCAGGCGTGCGACGTCGGCGGGGTCGGTGACGGCCAATGGCAGCACCATGACCGAGACCTGCCCACCCTCGGGCTTCTCCCACCTCGGGGCCCTGTTCCTGCCCCGGAACGTCCGTGTCTTCCGGGCAGCCCGCACAACTGTCACCCCCTCGGTGTCGCCCGACCTCAGACTCAACCTAGAGATCAGTCCGCACGTGCAGGCGAACCACGTACATATTCACCAGCACTCGCGACATGTCGCACATACATACGCCTAGTGGGTGGTGGTCCATGCCGCCGGGTTGATCACCAACCGCAACAAGAGCAATCCGTTCTCCATGTGAAAATCGACTACGCGTGAAGTACGGGACACCTTCTAGGAGAGACCACTCATGGCCATCGCACGACTCCTCGGGCGCCAGCGTCGGGAGTACAGCACCCCCGAGCCGCACCCGTCCGGTGCCCGCCCGCCGAAGCTCCAGTCCGAGCTGGTGCCGGAGCACGTCGCGATCGTCATGGACGGCAACGGCCGCTGGGCCAAGGAGCGCGGGCTCCCGCGCACCGAGGGGCACAAGGTCGGCGCCGAGCAGGTGCTCGACGTCCTCCAGGGCGCGATCGAGATGGGCGTGGGGGCGATCTCGCTGTACGCCTTCTCGACCGAGAACTGGAAGCGCTCCCCCGAAGAGGTGCGCTTCCTCATGAACTTCAACCGCGACTTCATCCGCAAGACCCGCGACCAGCTCGACGCGCTCGGCATCCGGGTGCGCTGGGTCGGCCGGATGCCCAAGCTGTGGAAGTCCGTCGCCAAGGAGCTCCAGGTCGCCCAGGAGCAGACCAAGGACAACACCAAGCTCACGCTGTACTTCTGCATGAACTACGGCGGTCGCGCCGAGCTCACGGACGCGGCGCAGGCGATGGCCGAGGACGTGAAGGCCGGCCGGCTCGACCCGGCGAAGATCACCGAGAAGACCATCCAGAAGTACCTCTACTACCCGGACATGCCGGACGTGGACCTGTTCCTGCGGCCCAGCGGCGAGCAGCGCACCTCCAACTACCTGATCTGGCAGAGCGCGTACGCCGAGATGGTCTTCCAGGACGTGCTGTGGCCCGACTTCGACCGCCGCGACCTGTGGCGGGCCTGTGTCGAGTACGCCCAGCGCGACCGCCGCTTCGGCGGCGTGGACCCGGCCGACCTCGCCGTCCTCGACAAGGCGTAGGGCCTCCGGCCGTGGGAGGGGGGACGATGGAGCTCGTCTACACGCCGACGCGCGCGGACGTGGCCGACGCCGTGGGCGTTCAGATGAAGCACGGCTGGTTCCGGTGGGTGCTGCGGGTGATGCGGATCGTCGCGGTCCTCGCGGCCCTGGTGGCGGTCCTGGCGCTGCTCGGGCCCGGTGACCCGAACACGGGTGGGGCCGCCCGCCTGGCGGGGCTCGCGCTGCTGCTCGTGGTCCTGGGGCCGCTCGCGCGGTCCCTCACCACCCGGCAGATGTTCGCCCTGATCGGGCGGCAGGGGGAGTTCCGGGCCCGCGTGGACGAGGACAGCGTGCGCTGGACCACCCGCGACAGCGAGATCGTCCAGCGCTGGCAGCTCATGAACCGGTACGCCGAGACGCCCACGCAGTTCGTCCTGCTCTCCGCCGACAAGGGCGGCGTCGGAGTGGGCGCCCTGCCCAAGCGCGGCTTCGCCGACCCCGCCGACGTCGACCGGCTCCGCGAGTTCCTGGACCGGAACCTCACCCGCATGTGACCTGACATACGAAGGGCCCGCACCGAATCGAATCGGTGCGGGCCCTTCGTATGTCAGGTCACTTCCCGGCGCAGTCCGCGCAGGTTCCGAAGATCTCCACGGTGTGCGCCACGTTCACGAAGCCGTGCTCCGACGCGATCGTCTCGGCCCACTGCTCCACCATCGGGCCCTCCACCTCCACGGCCTTGCCGCAGACGCGGCAGACGAGGTGGTGGTGGTGGTCGCCGGTCGAGCAGCGGCGGTAGACCGTCTCGCCGTCGCTGGTGCGCAGCGCGTCGACCTCGCCCGCGTCCGCGAGGGACTGGAGCGTGCGGTAGACGGTGGTGAGGCCGACGGAGTCGCCGCGGTGCTTGAGCATGTCGTGCAGCTCCTGGGCGCTGCGGAACTCGTCCACCTCGTTCAGTGCCGCCGACACGGCGGCCCGCTGCTTGGTCGAGCGGCCGCGTACGGGGGGTCCTGCCGTCGCCACGGGGGCCTCCTTGGATGCTTGTCTGCCCCCGCCATTCTGCCAGCCCCCCGTGCCCCCGGGATCAGCCGCGGATCAGACCTTTACGTCGTCCGTCGGCCGCCGGGTGGCCGGAACGCAGCGGGTGTCGCAGTCCGCGGTGGCCTGCGCGGCGGCCTTGGCCCGCCGCTTGGCCAGCGGGGCGGCGAGCAGCGTCAGGACGATGAAGATCCCGATCGCGTACAGGACGATCGTCGCCCCCGGGGGTACGTCCTGGTAGTACGAGGTGACCGTGCCCGCCAGGGTGACCGTGATACCGGTCACCACCGCGAGGACGAAGGTCGCACGGAAGGACTTCGACAGCTGCTGGGCCGCCGCGACCGGCACCACCATCAGCGCGCTGACCAGGAGCAGGCCCACGACCCGCATGGCGACCGTGACGGTCACCGCGGCGGTGATCGCGATGAGCAGGTTCAGGGCGCGGACCGGCAGTCCGGTGACCCGGGCGAACTCCTCGTCCTGGCTGACCGCGAAGAGCTGCCGGCGCAGGCCGACCGTGACCAGGACCACGAAGGCCGCGAGGATGCTGATCGCGGTGACGTCCTCCGTCGAGACGGTGGAGAGCGAGCCGAAGAGGTACGAGCTCAGGTTGGCGTTGGAACCGGTCGACGAGAGGTTGATCAGCAGGACGCCACCGGCCATGCCGCCGTAGAAGAGCAGCGCGAGCGCGAGGTCGCCACGGGTCTTGCCGTACGCCCGGATCAGTTCCATCGCGACCGAGCCCGCGACGGCGACGAGGGTCGCCATCCAGACCGGGCTGCTGTTCAGGAGGAAACCGAGGCCGACACCGGTCATGGCGACATGGCCGATGCCGTCGCCCATCAGCGCCTGGCGGCGCTGCACGAGATAGATGCCGACGGCGGGCGCGGTGATGCCGACGAGGACGGCGGCGAGCAGCGCCCGCTGCATGAAGGCGGGTTCGAGGAAGTCCATGATCAGGTCAGCAGTCCCGTACGGAGCGGCTCGTCGGCCGCGTGCGGATGAACGTGGTCGTGGCCGGGCAGCGCGTGCTGGCCGAGAGCCTCGGGCGGCGGGCCGTCGTGGACGACGCAGCCGTCGCGCAGGACGACCGCGCGGTCGATCAGCGGCTCCAGGGGGCCCAGCTCGTGCAGGACGAGGAGGACGGAGGTGCCGCCCGCGACCTGCTCGCGCAGGGTCGCGGCGAGGATCTCCTGGCTCCCGAGGTCCACGCCGGCCATCGGCTCGTCCATGATCAGGAGTTCGGGCTCGGAGGCGAGCGCGCGGGCGATCAGGACCCGCTGGTGCTGGCCGCCGGAGAGCGCGGTGACGGAGTCCTGGGCGCGGTCGGCGAGGCCGACCAGTTCCATCGCCCGGTGGACGGCGGCCTTGTCGGCCTTGGTCGGCAGGCCGAACCGGCGGCGGGCGAGACGGCCGGAGGCGACGACCTCCCGGACGGTGGCGGGCACGCCGGCGGACGCGGTGGTGCGCTGCGGTACGTAGCCGACGCGGGCCCAGTCGCGGAACCGCTTCCGCTCGGTGCCGAACAGCTCGATCGTGCCGCCGGTCAGCGGGACCTGGCCGATGATCGCGCGGACGGCGGTGGACTTGCCGGAGCCGTTGGCGCCGAGCAGGGCGACGACCTCACCGGAGCGGACGGTGAGGTCGACGCCCCGGAGGACGGGGCGCGCGCCGAGGGCCGCCGTGGCTCCGCGGACGGAAATGACGGGCTGGTCGTCGCTCACGTGGGGCCTCCTACTTGGCGCCGAGCGCGGTCTTCAGGGCGGCGAGGTTGGACTGCATGACCTCGATGTAGTCATCGCCCTTGGACTGCTTGGTGATTCCCTCCAGCGGGTCGAGCACGTCGGTCTTCAGACCGGTGTCGCCTGCGAGGGTCTTGGCGGTCTTGTCGCTCGCGAGGGTCTCGAAGAAGACCGTGGAGACCTTGTCCTTCGCGGCGATGTCCTGGAGTTCCTTGATGCGGGCGGGGCTCGGCTCGGACTCGGGGTCGATGCCGGTGATGCCCTCCTGCTCCAGGCCGTACCGCTCGGCGAGGTAGCCGAAGGCGGAGTGGGTGGTGATGAAGGTCTTCGTGGCGGTGTTCTTCAGGCCCGTCTCGAACGCGGTGTTCAGGTCGCCGAGCTTCTTCACCAGGGCTTCGGTGTTCTTCTTGTAGTCGGCGGCGTGGTCCGGGTCCGCCTTCTCCAGGGCGGAGCCGACGCCCTTGGCGACCTCGGCGTACTTCACGGGGTCGAGCCAGATGTGGGGGTCGGCGCCGGCCTCGGACCCATGGGCGTCGCTGTGACCGTGGTCGTGGCCGACCTCGGTGCCGTGCTCTTCGAGCTGGGTGAGGGTGGCGGCGTCGACGGTGTTCTCCACGCCGGCCTGGGCGATGGCGTCGTCGACGGCGGGCTGGATGCCCTTGAGGTAGAGGATGACGTCGGCCTCGCCGAGCTCGCCGATCTGCTTCGGCTTGAGCTCCAGGTCGTGCGGCTCGACGCCCGGCTTGGTGAGCGTGTCGACGGCGACGTGGTCGCCGCCTATCTGCTCGGCCAGGTACTGCATGGGGTAGAACGACGCCACCACGTCCAGCTTGCCGCTGCTTCCCTTGTCCGCGGCGTCGGAGGTTCCGGAGCAGGCGGAGAGGGAGACGACGCCGAGCGCGACGGCTCCGGCGAGGGCGGTGCTGGGTATCAGGCGACGTACGTTCATGACACTCATTTTCAACAAAGTTGGAAACGGTTGTCAATTGCCCTCCCTGTGTTCCGGGCCACCCGGGGCCTCGCGGGCCCTGGATGCCTAACCGATTTGATACGGGGCCCCAGGGCGCCGGTAACCTGTGGCATTCGCACTTCGTCGTCGTAATGAAGAGAGCACCGTGGCCGCCGACAAGATCGACACCATCGTCAGCCTGAGCAAGCGCCGTGGCTTCGTCTACCCGTGCAGCGAGATCTACGGCGGCCAGCGTGCCGCCTGGGACTACGGGCCGCTGGGTGTCGAGCTGAAGGAGAACATCAAGCGCCAGTGGTGGCGTTACATGGTCACCGCGCGCGAGGACGTCGTCGGCATCGACTCGTCGGTCATCCTGGCCACCGAGGTCTGGGAGGCCTCCGGTCACGTCGCCACCTTCACCGACCCGCTGACCGAGTGCACCTCCTGCCACAAGCGCTTCCGCGCCGACCACCTGGAGGAGGCGTACGAGGAGAAGCACGGCCGTCTCCCCGCGAGCCTCACCGAGCTCAACTGCCCCAACTGCGGCAACAAGGGCACCTTCACCGAGCCCAAGCAGTTCTCCGGCCTGCTCTCCACGCACCTCGGCCCGACCCAGGACACCGGCTCCGTCGCGTACCTGCGTCCCGAGACCGCCCAGGGCATCTTCACCAACTTCGCCCAGGTGCAGACCACCTCGCGCAAGAAGCCCCCGTTCGGCATCGCGCAGATGGGCAAGTCCTTCCGGAACGAGATCACTCCGGGCAACTTCATCTTCCGCACGCGCGAGTTCGAGCAGATGGAGATGGAGTTCTTCGTCAAGCCGGGCGAGGACGAGCAGTGGCAGGAGTACTGGATGGAGCAGCGCTGGAACTGGTACACCGGCCTGGGTCTCCGTGAGGAGAACATGCGCTGGTTCGAGCACCCGCAGGAGAAGCTCTCCCACTACTCGAAGCGCACCGCCGACATCGAGTACCGCTTCTCCTTCGGCGGCAGCGAGTGGGGCGAGCTGGAAGGCGTCGCCAACCGCACCGACTACGACCTGAGCGCCCACTCCAAGGCCTCCGGCGCCAACCTGTCGTTCCTGGAGCAGGAGACCGGCGAGCGCTACACGCCGTACGTCATCGAGCCCGCGGCCGGTGTCGGCCGCACGATGCTGGCCTTCCTGCTCGACGCGTACATCGAGGACGAGGCCCCGAACGCCAAGGGCGTCATGGAGAAGCGCACCGTGCTGCGCCTCGACCACCGCCTGGCCCCGGTCAAGGTCGCGGTCCTCCCGCTCTCCCGCAACGCGCAGCTCTCCCCGAAGGCCAAGGGCCTCGCGGCGGACCTGCGCCAGAACTGGAACATCGAGTTCGACGACGCCGGCGCCATCGGCCGCCGCTACCGTCGCCAGGACGAGATCGGCACCCCGTACTGCATCACCGTCGACTTCGACACCCTCGAGGACAACGCGGTGACCGTGCGTGAGCGCGACACCATGAAGCAGGAGCGCGTCTCCCTCGACCAGATCCAGGGCTACCTGGCCAGCCGCCTCATCGGCTGCTGAATCTGATCGCGGACACGGGAAAGCCCCCGGTCCCTTCCCGCAGGAAGGAACCGGGGGCTTTCCCGTGTCGTCAGGCGGTTGCGGCGGCGGCGGCCGCCGCCTCGGCCTCGGCCTGGCGGCGGGCTCCCTCCGCCGCGCGGCGCTTCCCGAACCAGGCCGTCCACACGCCGAGGGCGCCGAGGACGCCGTAGATCATGATCGGGCTGAGCGTGACCATGGTCTTGGTCGCGAGCACGTACGCGAGAGCGATACGGACCAGGGCCTCGGCCACGTACGCCACGCCCCACACCAGCGTCATGGTGCGCATGGTGGAGCGGAAGCCCTCGAACTGCCACATGCCGTTCCACCAGGCCGTGGACTCCGGGGTGCCGTCGGTCGCGAACTTGCGGCCGAAGTAGAACATCAGCGGGCGCGGGGCCAGCAGCGTCCCCAGACAGAGCAGGCCGAACAGGCCCGTCACCGAGGAGTCCTTGATCAGCAGCGCGCGTGCGGTGTGCGCGCCGACCAGCGAGACCACGGCCGTGATCACCAGGAAGACCAGGGTGACCATGGCGAACTCGTCGATCTTGCGGCGCCAGGCCGCCATGATCGCGGTGTCGAGAACCGGCCAGGCGCTGCTCAGGAGCAGCGCGGAGAACTCGGACCAGCCGTGGTCCTCGGTCAGCGTGTTGTACGTGAGGATCGGCGCGACGACGTTCAGGCCGATGGTGAGGACCCAGCCGATCGCGGAGGCCCCGCCTGATCGGGCCGGCTTGGCGGGTGCGGGCGCGGACATGGTTCCCCCTGGGTGCTTTTACGGTCGCGGTGCGGGAGAACCTTAGTCATGCACAGGATAGGGAAGGGAAAACTCCACGCCAAATGATCTTCAAATGGTGAGACGGCTCAGGCCCGCAGCGCCCGCTGCACCAGGGAGACGACCGCCGCGAACGCGGACTCGACGTCCGGGGCCGACCACTCGGCGGCGTGCGCCGGGTTGTGGAAGCGGTCCGTGGCGTCGAAGACCGCGCGGGCCGTGGTGGCGAAGTCCCGCTCCGGCGCCGCGAACAGACCCTCGCGGTGACCGTCCTCCAGGATGCGGGCGATCTGCTCGACGAGGTGCTCCTCGTGCCGGTCGACCACCGCACTGTTCTCGCCGATCAGCACCTGGAAGGTGGCCATCAGCTCCGGATCGCCGCCCGCCTTCTTGCGCTTGAGCGCGAACAGGGCCGTGAGCCAGCCGGTCAGCCGCTCGTCCGCCGGACCCCCGGCCTCGACGTACGGCCCGAGGGCCACGATCGTCCGCTCCAGCCACCGCTCGGTGACCGCCTCGCGCAGCGCCGCCTTCGTGCGGAAGTGGCGGTAGACGCTGCCGTGACTGACGCCGAGCACCCGGGCCACGTCGACGACGGTCGCCTTCGCCGGCCCGTAGCGCCGCAGCACCTCCTCGGTGGCTTCGAGGATGCGCTCTGCGGTCAGGGTCTCGGTGGCGGCCATGGAATGACAGTACCCGTCAGTGCTCGCTGTCCAGGTGGGCCATCTGGGCCTCCGGGTAGCGGGCGCCGGAGGCCGCGTTCGCCGGGACCGCCTCCTCGATCGCGGTCAGGTCGGCGGCGTCGAGCGTGACGTCCAGGGCGCCGAGCGCCTCGGTGAGCCGGTCCCGGCGGCGGGCGCCCACCAGGGGCACGATGTCCTCGCCCTGAGCCAGGACCCAGGCGATCGCGGTCTGGGCGACCGTGACGCCCTTGGCCTCCGCGATCGCGCGCAGCCGGTCCACCAGGTCCAGGTTCCGGCCGAGGTTCTCGCCCTGGAAGCGGGGGGACATCCCGCGGAAGTCGCCCGGCGCCAGCTCGCGGTCCCGGGTGAAGTGGCCGCTGATCAGGCCCCGGGAGAGGACTCCGTACGCCGTGATGCCGATGCCCAGTTCGCGGGCGGTGGGGAGGATCTTCTCCTCGATCGAGCGGGAGATCAGGCTGTACTCGATCTGGAGGTCCGCGATCGGGGCGACGGCGGCGGCCCGGCGGAGGGTGTCCGCGCCGACCTCGGAGAGGCCGATGTGCTTCACGTGCCCCGCCTCGACCAGCTCGGCGATCGCGCCGACGGTCTCCTCGATCGGCACGTCCGGGTCGACGCGGGCGATCCGGTAGATGTCGATGTGGTCGGTGCCGAGGCGCTGGAGCGAGTACGCGGCGAAGTTCTTCACGGCGGCCGGGCGGCCGTCGTAGCCGGTGAACCCGCCCTCGACCGTGCGCAGGGCGCCGAACTTCACGCTGGTCAGCGCCTGCTCGCGGGCGGCGGAGGGCGCGGTCCGCAGCGCCTCGTTGATGAGCAGCTCGTTGTGGCCCATTCCGTAGAAGTCGCCCGTGTCGAGCAGGGTGACGCCGGCGTCCAGGGCCGCGTGGATCGTCGCGATCGACTCGGCGCGGTCGCTCTCGCCGTACAGGGCGGACATGCCCATGCAGCCGAGGCCGAGCGCGGAGACTACGGGGCCGGTGGTGCCGAGGGGACGGGTGGGGACGGCGGTCTTCGGGGTCTTTGCTGTGGTGGTCATGGAACAACCATGACATGTGCAATGACAGATTTCAATATCTGTCACTCCATCTCCCACGTCCGGCTCACTTCACCGTGCGCGGCAGGCGCAGGCTCAGCAGCAGCGTCACCGCCACCACACCCAGCTGGACCAGGAGCGTCGTCCGCAGCGCCCCTCCCATGTCCGCCGGCGTCGAGGCCAGCGAGAGGAACAGCGAACCCAGCGTCGCCACGCCCAGCGTCAGCGCCGACTGCTGCGTGGTCACCATGACCCCGCTGCCCACGCCCGCCCGCTCCGACGGCACTTCGGAGAGCACCACCCGGAAGAGCACCGGCAGCTGGAGCCCCTGACCGAGACCCGCGACCGCCATGCCCGGCACCAGCTCCCCCACCGAGAGCCCCTGCCAGTCGTGCCCCACCGACCAGGCGATCGCGGCGACGCCGACCCCCTGGAGCAGGGCCCCCACCGGCACGACCCGGGTGCCCCAGCGCCGTACGAGCCGCGGCCCCGCCAGCGAGGCGCCGAAGAACGCCAGCGCCATCGGCACGAGCGCCAGGCCCGAGGCCACCGCGCCCGTCCCCAGGCCCTGCTGGAGCGCCACCGCGATCACGAACATGAAGCCGCTGAAGCCCAGCGAGAGCGGCAGCACCACCGCGAGCCCGCGCCGCAGCGGGACCAGGGCGAGCAGGCTCGGCGGGACCAGCGGGACGGCGCCCCGGCGGTCCGCCCGCCGCTCCACCCACCAGAAGGCCCCGGCCGCGAACGGGAACACCGCGAGCGACACCCAGGTCCACAGCGGCCAGCCCGCCGCCCGGCCCTCCGTCAGCGGCGCGAGCAGGGTGAGCAGCGCGAGCGCGAGGAGCAGCGTGCCCGGCACGTCCACCGGCGCGGGCCGGTCCGAGCGGGTCTCCGGCACCGTGCGGACGGCGAGGGCCAGGCCCGCCACCGCCACCGGCACGTTCACCAGGAACACCGCGCGCCAGCCGGAGCCCGCGATGTCGGCGGTCACGAGCACCCCGCCCAGGATCTGGCCGCCCGCCATCGCGAGACCCGCGGTCGCCCCGTACAGGCTCAGCGCCCTGGCCCGGCGCGGCCCCTCGGTCGAGGAGGTGATGGTCGCGAGCACCTGCGGCAGCATCAGCGCCGCCGCGGCGCCCTGCGCCACCCGCGCCGCGACCAGGGTCCAGGCGTCCGGGGCGAGCCCGCAGGCGAGCGAGGTGAGGCCGAAGGCGGCCATGCCGGCGAGGAAGAGCCGGCGGCGGCCGAAGAGGTCGCCGAGCCGCCCGCCGAGGACGAGCAGCACGGAGTACGCCAGGCCGTACCCGGCGACGACCAGCTCCAGGAGCGCCGGGCCCGCGGCCAGGTCGTGGTCGATGGACGGCAGGGCGACGTTGACGATGAAGAAGTCGATGAGGGGGAGCGCGGCCCCGAGCAGGACGGTGAACAGGCCGAGTGCGCCGAGCGCCGGGGCCCGGCGGCCGGCCGGGGCCACGGTACGGACGGAAGGGGAGGTCGTAGTCACGGGACCGAGCCTCCGCCTCCGCTCAGCCTGGTACCAGAGTGTCCTTATCCTGGTACAAGCACTACCTGGAAACCGGCTGACCGGCCCGGCACGCTGGAGGCATGACCGTCATGGCGATGCGCGCACCCTCGGACGCGGCGAACGAGACCGACGTCGCGCCGAACGAGACCGACGTACGGCGCCACGAACTCGCCGCCTTCCTGCGCTCCCGCCGCGAGCGCATCACCCCCGAGCAGGTCGGGCTGCCCCGGGGCCGGCGCCGCCGCACCCCCGGACTGCGCCGCGAGGAGGTCGCGCACCTCTCCGCCGTCGGCGTCACCTGGTACACCTGGCTCGAACAGGCCCGCGACATCCAGGTCTCCCCGCAGGTCCTGGACGCCCTCGCCGGGGCCCTGCTGCTCGACCCGACCGAGCGCAGCCACCTCTTCGCCCTCGCCGGAGCGGCCGACCCGCACCCCGAGGCGCCCTGCTCCGCCGTCACACCCACCCTGCGCCGGCTGCTCGACCAGCTGGAGCCCGTCCCGGCGGCGATCCAGAACAGCCGGTACGACTTCCTCGCCCACAACCGCACCTTCGGGCAGCTCTTCTGCGACCTGGACGCGCTGCCCCGCGAGGACCGCAACTCCCTCTGGCTGGCCTTCACGAACGAGGACTTCCGGGCCTCGGTCACCGATCTGCCCGAGGTCATGCGCGCGCTCGCGGGGAAGCTCCGCGCCGCCATGGCCGAGCACCTGGCCGAGCCCGCCTGGAAGGAGCTCGTACGCCGCCTGGAAGAGGCCTCGCCCGAGTTCCGGGAGCTCTGGGCCCGGCACGAGGTGGTCGCCCCCGGCGGCCGCGTGAAGGTCATCCGCAACGCGCGCGTGGGGCTGCTCAGCTTCGAGCACACCAACCTCTGGCTCGGCCCGAACGCCGGGACCCACCTCGTCACGTACGTCCCCGTGGACGACGCCACCCAGGCCGGCGTCGCCCGCCTGCTCGACCTGGTGGTCCGCGAAAGGCAGGGTCAGGTCGAAGGGGCCTTGGCCATCGCCTGAGGCCCGCCCTCCGTCGAACCCTCCGGCGCCAGGCACCGAGCCGTCCGCTCCGCCGTGCGCCGCGCCCACGCACCGCTGGTCAGCGCCCCGACCGCCAGGACGGCGAGCCCGCAGCCCGTGATGATCCAGTAGCCGGGGCGGGCCGCCGCCACGAACGCGTCCGCCTGCGGCGCGGCGCCGGCCCCCGCCGCCAGGACCGTGCCGATCACCGCGACGCCGAGCGTCTGCCCGACCTGGCGGCTCGTCGAGGCGACGGCGGCCGCCACGCCGGCCTGCGCGCGGGGCATCCCGGAGACGGCGGTGTTCGTGATGGGGGCGTTCACCAGGCCGAAGCCGATGCCGAAGACCACGTACCCGGTGAAGAGCAGCGCATCGCTCGTCTCGGCCGAGAAGGCCGCGAAGAGCAGCGGCCCCGCCGCCATCGCCGTCCCCGCGAGGAGCAGCGAGGGGCGCGGCCCGCGCGCCGCCGTGAGCCGCCCCGACAGCGGGGCGAAGACGAAGGTCATGCCGGCCATCGGCAGCATCCAGAGCCCGGCGGACAGCGGGGAGAGCCCGCGCACGTCCTGGAGGTAGAGCGTGTTCAGGAAGAGGAAGCCGCCGAGCGAGGCGAAGGCGCAGACCGCGATGACGGTGGCGCCGCTGAACGGCGCGCTGCGGAAGAACCGCAGGTCGATGAGGGGCTCGCGGCGGCGGGGCTCGTAGAGCAGCAGCCCGATGAGCGCGGCGGCCGCGATCCCGGCGAAGAGCGGGTCGGTCTCGATGATCGCGTACGTGAGCGAGCCGAGGAGCGCCGTCACCAGGAGCTGCCCGACGGGGTCGGGGCGCCGGGGGCGGGGCGCGCGGGACTCGGGGACGTACTTCATGGTCAGGAGCAGGGCGACGAGGGCGACCGGCAGATTCACCCAGAAGATCGCCCGCCAGCCGACCGACTGGACGAGCACGCCGCCGACCAGCGGCCCGGCGGCCATGGAGACGCCGACGACCCCGCCCCAGACGCCGATGGCACGCGCGCGTTCCGCCGGTTCCGTGAAGGTGTTCGTGATGATCGACATGGCGACCGGGTTGAGCATCGAGCCGCCCACGGCCTGGACCGCCCGGAAGGCGATCAGGGCCTCCAGGTTCGGCGCGAGGGAGCAGAGCAGCGAGCCGAGGGCGAAGACGGCCAGGCCGGTGACGAAGACCTTGCGGCGGCCGATCCGGTCGGCGGTGGAGCCCGCGAGCATCAGCAGGGAGGCGAGGACCAGGGTGTAGGCGTCGATCGTCCACTGCATGCCGGCGACGGTGGCGCCGAGGTCGCGGCGCATGGCGGGCAGGGCGACGTTCAGCGCGGTGTTGTCCAGGCTGACGATGAGCAGGCTCATGCAGCAGATCGCGAGGACGACGAGACGGCGACCGCGTGTGAGCTCGGGCATGTGCGGATCGTATGGCTGTCTAAGAAACTCCGCAGTGCGGGACAATGGCCGAATGACCGCGTTCACCCCTCTCGCCATCGGGCCGCACATCGTGCAGCCGCCGGTGGTGCTCGCCCCGATGGCCGGCATCACCAACGCCCCCTTCCGTACCCTCTGCCGTGAGTTCAGCGGCGGCAAGGGGCTGTTCGTGAGCGAGATGATCACGACACGCGCCCTGGTCGAGCGCAACGAGAAGACGATGCAGCTCATCCGCTTCGACGAGACGGAGAAGCCGCGCTCGATCCAGCTGTACGGCGTGGATCCGGTGACGGTCGGCAAGGCCGTGCGGATGATCGTCGACGAGGACCTCGCCGACCACATCGACCTGAACTTCGGCTGCCCGGTCCCCAAGGTGACCCGGAAGGGCGGCGGCTCCGCCCTTCCCTACAAGCGGCCGCTGCTGCGGGCGATCCTCCACGAGGCCGTGACGAACGCGGGCGACCTGCCGGTCACGATGAAGATGCGCAAGGGCATCGACGACGACCACATCACCTTCCTCGACGCCGGGCGGATCGCCGTCGAGGAGGGCGTCACCGCGATCGCCCTGCACGGCAGGACCGCCGCCCAGCACTACGGCGGTACGGCCGACTGGGACGCGATCGCGCGGCTCAAGGAGCACGTCCCGGAGATCCCGGTGCTCGGCAACGGCGATATCTGGTCGGCGGACGACGCGCTGCGGATGATGCGGGAGACGGGCTGCGACGGTGTCGTCGTGGGCCGGGGTTGCCTGGGCCGCCCGTGGCTCTTCGGGGACCTGGTGGCGGGCTTCGAGGGCACCGGGGCGTACGCGCAGCCGGGGCTTCGGGAGGTCGCGGACGCGATGGTGCGGCACGCGCGGCTGCTCGGCGAGTGGCTGGGCGACGAGGCACGCGGTGTCATCGACTTCCGCAAGCACGTGGCCTGGTACCTGAAGGGCTTCGCGGTCGGCTCGGAGATGCGCAAGAAGCTCGCGATCACCTCTTCTCTGGACGAGCTGCGCGCTCAGTTGAGCGAGCTCGACCTGGACCAGCCGTGGCCGGTGGGTGCGGACGGTCCTCGGGGCCGTACGTCCGGAAACAACCGAGTCGTCCTGCCGGACGGCTGGTTGAAGGACCCCTACGACTGCGCCGGGGTGAGTGAGGACGCCGAGCTGGACACGTCCGGCGGCTGAGATCCGGCCCTTCTGGGGGAGTGATCCTCGCCACCCTTGAGGGGGATGGTGCTCAGATGAGCAGGTTACGGGTGGCTGCACAGCCTGAAGGGGTGGCACTGAGTGCCATCCCTTTTGCGTTCAAGAGTTGAACGCAAGTGCTCGATTGGGCGCTCATGTGAGCGGTTAGGGGTTGGATTGGGCCAACTGGCCTTCGGGCCGTGAAACCGGAAGCTTCGCCTCGGTAACTTTCGAAGTGCTGGCGGACGGGTGGTTAAAACCGTGTGACCGGCAGGCGTACCTCCCCAGAAGCCTTCGATCTGGGTATGTTCCTCGCCGTCAGGGCAGCCAACCGAGTCATCGAGGAGTCGGGACCCGTGTCGGAAATTAATGATCAGAAGTTCGTCTACGACTTCACCGAGGGCAACAGGGACCTGAAGGACCTGCTCGGTGGCAAGGGCGCCAACCTCGCCGAGATGACCAACCTCGGCCTGCCGGTGCCTCCGGGCTTCACGATCACCACCGAGGCGTGCAAGGTCTACCTCGAGAGCGGCTCGGAGCCGGTCGAGCTCCGCGACGAGGTCACCGCGCACCTCGACGCCCTCGAGCAGCAGATGGGCAAGAAGCTCGGCCAGGCCGACGACCCGCTTCTGGTCTCCGTCCGCTCGGGCGCCAAGTTCTCCATGCCGGGCATGATGGACACCGTCCTCAACATCGGCCTCTCCGACGAGTCGGTGGCCGGCCTCGCCCGCCAGGCCGACAACGAGCGCTTCGCCTGGGACTCGTACCGCCGCCTCATCCAGATGTTCGGCAAGACCGTCCTCGGCGTCGACGGCGAGCTCTTCGAGGAGGCCCTCGACGAGGCCAAGGCCGCGAAGAAGGTCGCCAGCGACACCGACCTGGACGCCGCCGACCTCAAGAAGGTCGTCAAGCACTTCAAGAAGATCGTGAAGGCCCAGACCGGCCGCGACTTCCCGCAGGACCCGCGCGAGCAGATGGACCTCGCCATCGAGGCCGTCTTCAACTCCTGGAACACGGACCGCGCCAAGCTGTACCGCCGCCAGGAGCGCATCCCGGGCGACCTCGGCACCGCCGTCAACGTCTGTTCGATGGTCTTCGGCAACCTCGGCCCCGACTCCGGCACCGGCGTCGCCTTCACCCGCGACCCCGCCTCCGGCCACCAGGGCGTCTACGGCGACTACCTGCAGAACGCGCAGGGCGAGGACGTCGTCGCCGGTATCCGCAACACCGTGCCGCTGGCCGACCTCGAGTCGATCGACAAGAAGTCGTACGACCAGCTCATGCACATCATGGAGACGCTGGAGACCCACTACAAGGATCTCTGCGACATCGAGTTCACCATCGAGCGCGGCCAGCTCTGGATGCTCCAGACGCGCGTCGGCAAGCGCACCGCCGGTGCCGCCTTCCGCATCGCCACGCAGCTCGTGGACCAGGGCCTGATCGACGAGGCCGAGGCGCTCCAGCGCGTCACCGGCGCCCAGCTCGCCCAGCTGATGTTCCCCAAGTTCGACGAGAACGCCAAGGTCGAGCAGATCGGCCGCGGCATCGCCGCCTCCCCGGGCGCCGCCGTCGGCAAGGCCGTCTTCGACTCGTACACGGCCGTCAAGTGGTCCCGCTCCGGCGAGAAGGTCATCCTGATCCGCCGCGAGACCAACCCGGACGACCTGGACGGCATGATCGCCGCCGAGGGCATCCTCACCTCCCGCGGCGGCAAGACCTCGCACGCCGCCGTCGTCGCCCGCGGCATGGGCAAGACCTGTGTCTGCGGCGCCGAGGAGCTGGAGGTCGACACCAAGCGCCGCCGGATGACCACGGCCGACGGCCAGGTCGTCGAGGAGGGCGACGTCGTCTCCATCGACGGCTCCACCGGCAAGGTCTACATCGGTGAGGTACCCGTCGTACCGTCCCCGGTCGTCGAGTACTTCGAGGGCCGCATGCACGCCGGCGCCGACGACGCCGACGAGCTCGTCGCCGCCGTCCACCGGATCATGGCCTACGCCGACCGCGTCCGCCGCCTCCGCGTCCGCGCCAACGCCGACAACGCCGAGGACGCCTCGCGCGCCCGCCGCTTCGGCGCCCAGGGCATCGGCCTCTGCCGCACCGAGCACATGTTCCTCGGCGAGCGCCGCCAGTACGTCGAGCGCCTCATCCTGGCCGACACGGACGCCGAGCGCGAGGAGTCGCTGAAGGCGCTGCTCCCGCTGCAGAAGCAGGACTTCATCGAGCTCTTCGAGGCCATGGACGGGCTGCCCGTCACGGTCCGTCTGCTCGACCCGCCGCTGCACGAGTTCCTGCCCGACATCACCGAGCTCTCGGTGCGCGTCGCCCTCGCCGAGTCCCGCAAGGAGCCGCACGAGAACGACCTGCGCCTGCTCCAGGCCGTGCACCGGCTGCACGAGCAGAACCCGATGCTGGGTCTGCGCGGCGTCCGCCTCGGTCTGGTCATCCCCGGCCTGTTCACCATGCAGGTCCGGGCGATCGCCGAGGCCGCGGCCCACCGCATCGACGCCAAGGGCGACCCGCGCGCCGAGATCATGATCCCGCTCGTCGGCACCGTCCAGGAGCTGGAGATCGTCCGCGAGGAGGCCGAGCAGGTCATCGCCGAGGTCCAGGCGCAGACCGGCGTCGAGCTGAAGCTCGCGCTCGGCACCATGATCGAGCTGCCGCGCGCCGCCGTGACCGCCGGTCAGATCGCCGAGGCCGCGGAGTTCTTCTCCTTCGGCACCAACGACCTGACGCAGACGGTCTGGGGCTTCTCCCGCGACGACGTGGAGGCCTCGTTCTTCACCGCGTACCTGGAGAAGGGCATCTTCGGCGTCAGCCCCTTCGAGACCATCGACAAGGACGGCGTCGGCGCCCTCGTGCGCAGCGCCGTCCAGGCCGGCCGCGCCACCCGCCCCGACATCAAGCTCGGTGTCTGCGGCGAGCACGGCGGCGACCCGGAGTCGGTGCACTTCTTCCACGAGGTCGGCCTCGACTACGTCTCCTGCTCGCCCTTCCGGATCCCGGTGGCGCGCCTGGAGGCCGGTCGCGCCGCCTCGGGGGCGAAGGGCAGCGACAGCCGCTGAGCCTGCTGAACCGGGGTTCAGGAGCGGCGGTCGGGCCCTCCTGAACCCCGGTTCAGCAGCGGGCTTCACAGCCACCGGGGCCGCCGTCGGTCACCTCTTGACCCTCACCGACGGGCGGCGGCTCCGGATTCACAAAGAGACGGGACGGACACCTTTTGTGCGGAGGTGTCCGTCCCGTTGTTTGTTCGTTTGTTTGTCGAGCTGATGTGAGTCAATGTTCAATTGCGGCCGATTGGATTATTGGCCATTGAACTTGTTTGATTCCTCAGCGCAAAGAACGGGGCGGGCGCGGCCCCCGGATCCCCACCCGGAGGCCGCGCCCTTTACCGATGCCGGGCAGGTGAGCCGCAACCTCGCCGACCGCCGCCGGACGGGCAAAGCCCCCCACGGTCTTCACCACGTCACCTCGGTCCTGAAGGTTTCCTGCCCGACCCGTACAGCTTTTCGGTTCCCCCCTGATTGCCGCGATGCCTTTCAACTGTGGCTGAAACACCCTGGTAACGTGCAGTGATGCTGTGCATACTCGTCGTCGGGGGTGGTTGCGAGTGCACAGGTGGGGAC
This sequence comes from Streptomyces sp. NPDC044003, assembly GCF_056435185.1. Taxonomy (NCBI): domain Bacteria; kingdom Bacillati; phylum Actinomycetota; class Actinomycetes; order Kitasatosporales; family Streptomycetaceae; genus Streptomyces; species Streptomyces sp. NPDC044003. The sequence continues at coordinate 538,750 of NZ_JBWKFA010000002.1, forward strand.
CTTCATGCTGCGGATTCATTTCACCGCGAACGATTTGGCAGGGGTGCGGACGGCCGCCCGGCCGGACGTTCTGTGGGAAACGATTCTGAGCTTTCACCGTTTAAGGGACCGGCGCGGCCCCGTCGTCTACGGGGAATGGCGCGCGGACGCCCGGATGCGGCTCGGCGGTGAGACCCGGCTCCTTGCCGCGCTCGTCCCCAGCCGCGGCTATTTCCCCGACTTCCTGACGCCCGCCGAGGGCGTCCACGGACTCGACGAGGGCCTCCAGGCCATCCGCGCGACCGAACACGACCGGCTCCGCGGCGAGCTCTCGCTGCTCGCCGCCGACCGTTCCGGCGGCCGGACCGTGCCCCACTCGCTGCGCGCCCTCGCCGACGGCGGCGCGGAGCCCTTCGACCGGCTCGTCGGGGCCCTGCGCAGCTACCACCGGGCCGCGATCGAACCGTACTGGCCGCACGTCCGGGCCCGCGTCGAGGCCGACCGGGCCCGCCGCGGCCGCGCGCTCCTGGACGGCGGCGCCGAGGAGCTGCTCGCCTCGCTGCCGCCGATGCTGCGCTGGCGCGCACCCGTCCTGGAGGCGGACTACCCGGTCGACCGGGACGTCCACCTCGACGGGCGGGGCCTGCTGCTCCAGCCCTCGTTCTTCTGCCGGGGGACCCCGGTGGTGCTGCGCGACCCCGCGCTGCCGCCGGTCCTCGTCTACCCCGTCACGCACGGCGAGACGCCGACCGTCCGCGCGCCTGGCGGCTCCTCGCTGGCCAAGCTGGTCGGCCAGACCCGCTCGGCCGTCCTGCACGCCATCGGGGACGGCGGCACGACCAGCGAGCTGGCCCGCAGGGCCGGGGTGTCGCTCGCCTCGGCCAGCCAGCACGCGGGCGTCCTGCGCGAGGCCGGGCTCATCGCGACCCTCCGCCACGGCAACGCCGTCCTGCACACCCTGACACCGCTGGGCGCCGCCCTCCTCGGCGGCGCCCAGCGGCAGGTCGACCTGCGGTGCTACACGGGTGGCTACGCGCGGAACGGGCCGGTCACCTCGTAGGTGATGCCGCCCGAGGAGCTGCCGCTCGTGCCGCGCTGGCTGGAGAAGTACAGCCGCGTGCCGTCGGGGGAGAAGGCCGGTCCGGTGATCTCGGAGCCGGACTGGCCGTTGATCCGCAGGAACTGCGTGACGACGTCGTCCGGGGTGATGAGGCAGATCTCCATGTTGCCGCCGTCCTCGGCGACGTAGAGATCACCGGAGGACGAGCCGGTGATGTTGTCCACGCCGGTGAGCGGGGCGCCACCGCCGACCACCAGCGAGTCGTCGTAGGCCAGCTCGTAGGTGCCGGCGGCCAGGTTGACCTGCCAGACCCGGTTGTCGCCCTTGGTGGTGAACCAGACGGTGTCGTTCGCGTAGTGGCAGCCCTCGCCGCCGTTGAAGTGCTTCGCGCCGGAGACCTGGGTACGGGTGGTGGTCGGGGAGCCGTCCGGGTCCGGCACGTTCTGCCAGCCGAAGGTGCCGGAGGTGCCCGAGCCGGCGGTGAGGACCTGGAGGGTGCCGGAGGAGAGGTTGCCCCAGGTCGTGGGGATGAACCGGTAGAAGCAGCCGTCCGTCTCGTCCTCGGTCAGGTAGACCACCTGGCGCACCGGGTCGGCGGCCGCGGCCTCGTGCTTGAACCGGCCCATCGCGTCACGGCGGGTGGCGGTGCCGCCCCACGGGTTCGTCTCGTAGACGTAGCCGAGCGACACCTCCTCGCAGGACAGCCAGGTGTTCCACGGGGTCTTGCCGCCGGCGCAGTTCTGGCGGGTGCCGGAGAGGATGCGGTACGCGCCGGTGATCGCGCCGGCGGAGTCGAACCTCACCGCGCTCGCGCCGCCGCTCGGGTTGATCTCCGAGTTCGAGACATAGATCCAGCCCGAGCCGTCGGCGAAGCAGGCGCCGCCGTCGGGGGCGTTGTGCCAGGCGTACGAGGTGCCGGTCACGGTCTGGCCGGACCGGGCGATCACCCGGCTGGTGAACCCGGCCGGCAGCTGGATGCCGTTCGCGTCCGCCGCGCCCAGCGCCCCGTAGGGGCCGGCGCCGGGCTGTGCGGGGGCGGCGACGGCCGCGCTCTGCCACAGGCTGCCGCCGAAGGCGGCGGCCGAGGTGCCGATGACCGCTCCACGCAGGAAGGTGCGTCGCTCCACGTCTCACTCCTGAGAAGGGTGGTGCCTGCCCCGCCGCACCGGTCGGCGACGGGGTCGCGCGCTTCCGGAACCTAGGAGTGCGGAGTTGACTGGGCATCAACGAGCGGTGAAGCGGAGGCGGGGGCTCGCTGTCGGTGCGGGGCGCTAGGTTCCCGCCATGTCGATTCACGCACGTCTGCTCGGTTCCGTACGGCTGCCCGGGGCCGGCGCCCTCGTCCACGGCGATGTCTACGAGAGCCGCCGGGGCGGCAGCCGCCGCGCCCTGCTCCTCCACGGCGACGACCTGGAGGTCCACGACCTGGAGGACCTGTTCGCCGGGGAGCGGGCGCCCGCGGCCGTCTTCCCGATGCCGTGGCCGGGCTGGGGCCGGGGCGGCGCCTCGGTGAGCCCCGACGGCACCTTCGCGGTCTTCTCCGGGCAGCGGGCGGTACGGGCCGTCGGCAGGGACGGCACGACCCGGTGGGAGTACCGGCACGCCTGCTGGGGCCCCGTGCTCGACCACGAGCACACCGGGGACGAGCAGCAGCTCTGCGAGGGGTACGAGCACGGCTCGGTCCGGGTCTCCGACGACGGGCGGTTCGTCTGGGCGCACGTCATGGGGGAGGAGTACGAGGAGATGTGGGCCGTCCTGGACGCCCGCGACGGCCGGGAGCTCGCCCGGCTGCCCCTCGACGACAGCGCGGCCGCCGGATCCCACCACCTCGCCCACCCCGACGGCGTCCACATGGGGCTCTGCATCGGCATGGGCCAGGACGGCATCCTGCTGTACTGGGCGCGCTGGGACGGCGAGCGGACGACCGTGTGGGACCTCAACGAGACGCTCGACCGGATCCTCCTGGACGCCCACGCGGCCCACGAGGGCTTCCTGACCGTCGAGCACTACGGGGCGGACCTGCGGCTGCACGCCCTGGACGGCGCGGTCCTGGCCGAGCGGGAGCAGGACGAGGAGGCCGAGCTCGCCTGGGACTACGCGGCCGGCTTCGTCGACGGCGACACCGTCATCGCGACCACCGGCATCGAGTACGAGGACGAGGAGGGCCCCCGCCACTGGCTCCTGACCGCCCGCACCCTGGAGGTACGCGGCTCCGTCACGTACCCCTGCGGCCCCGTCGACAGCCTCGTCCGCCCCCTCGGGGACGGCAGCTGGCTCACATACGACGAGAAGACCGAGACGCTCAGCCGCTGGACGGTCTGAGGGACCTTCGGCACTGGGGCCCGGCCACGGCGCGGGGGACACTGGGGAGCATGCGTGAGACCCCCGACATCGGCGACCGCCACGACCTCGACGTGCTGCTGCGGCGCTTCTACGGCGCCGCCTTCGCCGACCCGCTGATCGGGCCCTTCTTCACCGAGATCGCCGGGACCGACCTGGAGGTCCATCTGCCGCGCATCGCCGACTTCTGGGAGCGCGCCCTCTTCCGTACCGCCGACTACGGCCGCGACGCCTTCGCCCCGCACGCCGCCCTCCACGCCGCCCGGCCGCTCACCGCCGCGCACTTCGGCCGCTGGGTGCAGCTCTGGCACGCGAGCGTCGACGGACTCCACAGCGGGCCGCGGGCCGAGCGGGCCAAGGCGCAGGGGGAGCGGATCGCCCTCGCCCTGCTGAAGCGGCTGGGCGGCGGGTCGACGGAGGGCACGGGCGGCGGGTTCGTCCCGCTGGCGGCCCTCGAACTGCGTTCCGTGGCCTGAGCGAAAAGAATCCTCGGGAGAGCGATGAGTTCCGAGGGGCAGGCCCGTCTTACCTCTCGACAGCACCGCACGACGGAAGAGAGCGCGCCATGGCCCCCCAGATGATCTTCGTGAACCTGCCCGTCAAGGACGTCGACGCCAGCAAGGCCTTCTTCGAGAAGCTCGGCTTCTCCTCGAACCCGCAGTTCAGCGACGAGACCACTGCCTGTGTGGTCATCAGCGACACGATCTTCGCGATGCTCCTCGAAGAGCCCAAGTTCCAGTCCTTCATGGCGCCCGGCAAGGAGATCTCCGACGCGACCAAGACCACCGAGGTCCTGGTCACGCTGAGCGCCGAGAGCCGGGAGAAGTGCGACCAGCTGGCCGACCGCGCCCTCGCCGCCGGCGGCAGCCCGGCGAAGGAGCCGCTGGAGATGGACTTCATGTACGGCCGCTCCTTCACCGACCTGGACGGCCACCACTGGGAGGTCTTCTGGATGGACCCGGCGGCCGTCCAGGGCTGAGTGCCCCTCCGAAGGCTCAGGCCGAGACGCCGCCGTCGATCACCAGGTCCGTGCCGACGGCGGAGCCCGCGTCGTCCGACGCGAGGTACAGCACCGCCGCCGCCACCTCGGCCGCCGACGCGATGCGGCCGAGGGGCGACTGCTCCTTCATCCGGACCTCCCGCTCGGCCTCCGTCTCGCCGGGCTGGAGCGACATCGTGGACTCCGCCGCGCCGGGGCTGACCGCGTTGATCCGGACCCCGTCGCCGATGTGGTCCAGGGCCGCGGCCCGGGTGATCGCCGAGACCGCCGCCTTGGAGACCTGGTAGCCGAAGACCCCGGGGATCCGGACGTGCGGACCCAGGTTGGACGCGATGTTCACGATGGCCCCGCCGCCGTTCGCCCGCATGTGGGCGACCTCGGCCTGCAGGGCGTGCAGCACCCCCGTGACGTTGATGTCGAGCAGCGCGTGCCAGTCCTCCAGGGGGAGGTCGGCGGCGCTGTGGCCGCCGCCCCGGAAGACCCCCGCGTTGTTCACGGCCACGTCCAGGCCGCCGTAGAGCTCGACCGCGCGCCGGACCAGCTCCCGGGTGGACTCGGCGCTCGACACGTCGGCGGTCACCGCGGCGGCGGTGCCCCCGGCGGCCTCGATCAGGGCGACCGTCCCGCCGAGGGGCTCCGCCGTACGGCCGGCGACGACGACCTTCGCGCCCTCGGCGGCGAAGGCGAGCGCGATGGCGCGGCCGAGACCGGAACCGGCGCCGGTGACGAGGACGGTGCGGTCGGTGAAGCGTGCGGACATGAGGGCTCCTTGTCGAGTGGTGAACTTGACCGTACGTTCCAGAATGAGGGTCGAAGAAAGGGCGCCCCCCGTGGGCGCCCGTTCCTCACTTCAGCAGTGCCAGTGCCTGCTCCGCCGCGTCCGTGACCCGGCCCGGCTCGCTCGACACCTTGCCGACCACCCGGATCCCCTGGAGCAGGACGAGCAGCATCCGGGCCAGGGCGCGCGGATCCCGGTCGGCCGGGAGCTCGCCCCCGGCGCGGGCCCGGGTGAGCGCCCCGTACAGCAGCGTCTCGATCTGCTCCCAGCTCAGCTCGACCCGCCGCGCGACCATCGCGTCGTGCGGGCCCAGCTCCGCGGCCGAGTTGGTGACGAAGCAGCCGTTCAGGCGCTCCCCGTCCGCCGCCGCCTCGGCGGCGAAGCGGCGGACCAGGGCCCGCACGGCCGGCAGGGCCGGGCCCGGCGCGGACAGCTCCTCGACGATCCGCGGGTCGCGGGTCTCCAGGTAGCGGTCCATCGCCTTCAGGTACAGCTCGTGCTTGTTGCCGAAGGTCGCGTAGATGCTGGCGCGGCCGATGCCGAGGCGCTCCACGAGGTCGGACATCGTCGTCGCCTCGTAGCCGCGCGCCCAGAACAGTTCGAGCGCTGCCTGGAGCGCGGCCTCCGGATCGAATTCCTTGGTCCTGGCCACGCGAAGACCGTACGGCTGTCTGGAACGCTCGGTCAAGTTACTTCGTGCGCACCGGATACACCGCCACCGTGACCTCGTCGTCGTCCAGGCACCGGCCCGTCTCCAGGTCGAAACGCTGCTTCAGGAGCGGCGAGGCCACGAACGGCCGCCCGCCCGCCGAGCCGACGAGCCCCCGGGACAGCACCTGCGCCCCCGTGAACGGATCGCGGTTGTCGATCGCGTACGTCCGGCCCGAGCGGTCCCGGAAGACCGCCACCTGCCGGCCGTCCGGCAGCAGCGCCGCCACGCCACGGCCGGGCGTCAGCCGGGCCTCCTCGCACACCGCCATCCAGGAGTCGGGGGACAGAGACAGTTCGAGCGTCGCCGTCGTGGTCGTCGTCGTCATCGGGAGGTGGCCCCTTCCAGCGTTCCGATCGTGAGAATCGTGAGGTCCGGCTTGATCTGGTCGCGCTCCGGCACGAACCGGACCGACGGGTCCGGCGCTCCCGGCGCGTTCACGAAAGAGACGAAGCGCCGCAGCCGCTCCGGGTCGTCCAGGGTCTCGGCCCACTCGTCCCGGTAGTCGGCGACGTGCGCGGCCATCAGCGCCTCCAGCTCGTCGCAGAGCCCGAGCGAGTCGTGCACCACCACGTCCTTGAGGTGGTCGAGCCCGCCCTCCAGGCGCTCCAGCCAGGTCGACGTCCGCTCCAGGCGGTCCGCCGTCCGGATGTAGAACATCAGGAACCGGTCGATCAGCCGCACCAGTTCGGCGTCCGAGAGGTCCTGCGCGAGGAGGTCCGCGTGGCGCGGGGTCGCGCCGCCGTTCCCGCCGACGTACAGGTTCCAGCCGTTCGCCGTCGCGATGATCCCGAAGTCCTTCGACTGGGCCTCCGCGCACTCGCGGGCGCAGCCCGAGACCGCCGACTTCAGCTTGTGCGGGGCGCGCAGGCCCCGGTAGCGCAGCTCCAGCTGGATCGCCATCCTCACCGAGTCCTGGACGCCGTAGCGGCACCAGGTCTGCCCGACGCAGGACTTCACCGTGCGCAGCGCCTTGCCGTACGCGTGCCCGGACTCGAAGCCCGCGTCGACCAACCGCGTCCAGATCGAGGGCAGCTGGTCCACCCGGGCGCCGAAGAGGTCGATCCGCTGGCCGCCGGTGATCTTCGTGTAGAGCCCGAAGTCCCGCGCCACCTCGCCGATCACGATCAGCTTGTCCGGGGTGATCTCACCGCCGGGGATGCGTGGCACCACCGAATAGGAGCCGTTGCGCTGCATGTTGGCGAGGAAGTGGTCGTTGGTGTCCTGGAGGGAGGCCTGCTCGCCGTCCAGGATGTACCCGTTGTTGAGGGACGCCAGGATGGAGCCGACGGTCGGCTTGCAGACCTCGCAGCCCTCGCCGCCCCGCGCCTCCTCCCGGCCGTGCGAGTCGAGCAGGGCGGCGAAGGAGGTCAGCTGCAGGGTGCGGGCGATCTCGTACAGCTCGCTCCGGGTGTACGAGAAGCAGCCGCAGAGCCCCTTGTCGGTGGCGGCCGGCAGCAGCTTCTCGATCACCTTCACGCAACTGCCGCAGCCCGTACCGGCCTTGGTGCACCTCTTCACCTCGGGGAGGCTCGTGCACTGACCGATCGCGTGCTTCGTCACGTTGTGGCAGGAGCAGATCACCGCGTCGTCCGGCAGCGCCGAGGGGCCGAGCGCGACCGGGGCGCCCGCGCCCGCCGGAAGCACCAGCTGCTCGGGGGAGACCGGCGGCACGGAACCGGTGAGCGGACGAAGCAGCCCGTACTGCTCGGCGTCGCCGACCAGGACGCCGCCGAGCAGCACCCCGTCGCCGGAGATCACCAGCTTCTTGTAGACGCCCGAGCGGGAGTCGGAGTACACGACGTCGAGGCAGCCCTCGGCCGTGCCGTGCGCGTCGCCGAAGGAGGCCACGTCCACACCGAGCAGCTTCAGCTTGGTCGACATGTCGGCGCCGGTGAAGCCGCCCCCGGCCTCCTCCTCGGCGATCGCCGCCGCCGCCGTCTGCGCCATCTCGTAGCCCGGCGCGACCAGGCCGTACACCCGGCCGTCCGAGGCCAGCGCACACTCGCCGATCGCGAAGACCGCCGGGTCGGACGTACGGCACAGCGCGTCGACCGCGATGCCGCCGCGCTCGCCGACGTCCAGGCCGCAGTCGCGGGCCAGCTGGTCCCGGGGGCGCACACCCGCCGAGAACACGACCATGTCCGTGGCCAGTTCGGAACCGTCCGACAGCTTCATGCCCGTCACGGAGCCGTCCGCCGTCACGACCTCCTGCGTGCCCGTCCCCGTGTGGACGGTCAGCCCCATCCGCTCGATCGTCCGCAGCAGGGCCGCGCCGCCGCCCTCGTCGACCTGCACCGGCATCAGGCGCGGCGCGAACTCCACGACGTGCGTGTCCAGACCGAGGCCCTTGAGCGCGCCCGCCGCCTCCAGGCCGAGCAGACCGCCGCCGACGACCGCGCCGGCCTTCGCCGTCTTCGCGTACTCCTCGATCGCGAGGAGGTCCTCGATCGTGCGGTAGACGAAACAGCCCTTGGCGTCCTTGCCGGGCACGGGAGGCACGAAGGGGTACGAGCCGGTGGCCAGGACGAGCGTGTCGTACGCGACCACCAGGCCCGAGCGGGCGGTGACCGTCCGGGCCTCCCGGTCGATCGTCTCCGCCGGGTCGCCGACGTACAGCTCGATGCCGTGCCTCTCCATGAAGCCGTCCTCGACCATCGACAGGTCGTCGGGCGTCTTCCCGGAGAAGTACGAGGTCAGCTGGACGCGGTCGTAGGCCGGGCGCGGCTCCTCGCAGAGGACCACGATCCTGGCCCGCTCGGTGACGCCACGGTCGGCGAGCGCCTCCAGGAACCGCTGGCCGACCATTCCGTGGCCGACCAGGACGATGGTGGGGGTGGTCATGAGGAGCCTCCGTCGTGGGTGAGCAGGTGGAGCAGGGGGGCCTCGTCGGGCAGGGCCTCGTCGCCCTCCCAGGCCCGGGCGAGCGCGCCGACCGCGGCGAGGTCGCCGAGGAGGACGCCGCCGACGAGCCGGTCACCGCGGACGACGACCTTGCGGTAGGCGGCGCGCGTGGCATCGGTGAGCTGGACGACGTCGTCGCCGGGACGCGCGGTGACCTCACCGAACGCGGCGAGATCGAGGGGCTGCGCGCCGCCGAGCGTGAGACGGGTGAGGGCGCGGGTGCCGGTGTAGCGCGGCGCGGGCGCGGTCGACTCTCCGAGCAGGACGGCCGCCAGGGTGTCCGCCTGGTCCAGTGCCGGGCCCGCCAGGCCGTACACGCGGCCCGCGTGCTCCGCGCAGTCGCCGATCGCGTGGATGTACGGGTCCGAGGTGCGGAGCTCGTCGTCGACGACCACGCCCCTCGCGACGGTCAGGCCCGCCTCCCGGGCCAGGGCCACCCGGGGCCGGACCCCGCACGCCAGGACCACGACCTGCGCGTCGAGGACGAAGCCGTCGGCGAGTTCGACCGCCGTGACCGCCCCGTCCCGCTGCCGCAGGCCGCTGACCCGGCACTCGGTGTGCACCTCGACCCCGAGCGTCTCGACGTGCTCCCGGAGCAGCGCCGAGGCCTGTTCGTCGAGCTGGCGCTCCATCAGGCGCTCGCCCTGCTGCGCCAGGACCACCTCGGCGCCGAGCGCCGCGAGGGCCCGCGCGGCCGAGACGCCGAGGAGCCCGCCGCCGATGACCACGGCCCGCACCCCGGGCCGTACGACGGCGCGCAGCTCCAGGCAGTCGTCGAGCGTGCGGAAGGGGTGGACCCCGGAAGGGAGGGCCGCTCCGCGCGCCCCGCGCAGCGGCGGGAGCACCGGGTTGGAGCCGGTGGCCAGGACCAGCCGGTCGTACGCGACGAGCGAGCCGTCCGCGCACTCCACGGTCCGGGCCGCCCGGTCGATCCGTACCGCCCGGGTCCCGAGCCGTACCGGCTCCCGGGTTCCGGGCAGGGCGATGACCTCGGGGGCGTACCGTCCGGCGAGGACGTCCGCGAGCAGCACCCTGTTGTAGGGGGCGTGCGGTTCCTCGCCGAGGAGGGTGACGGGCAGGCGCTGGGCGAGCCGGGCGCCCGCCGTTCCGCCCCCGACCACCACGATCCGTGTACTCATATGGGAAGGGTGCGGGGCGGGTGTTACCCGTCGGCATCCCGACTGTTTCCCGTACGGAACGCTGATCTCCGTGCGGTGCGGGGAGCGCTGTGAGGCCCGCCGGATTAACGCGCGGTGAGTCTCGCCTCAAGGCCGCCTTAAGCGCGCCGTTTCCGTATACGGGCCGCCCTAGGGTGCCGGACGTGACCACCGAGGCCAGCCACCACCCCCTCTACACCCCTCTGCTCGTGCCGCTGTCGGAGCGGCCGCCGGCCGAGGTCCCGCCCGCTCCCGTCCTGCGGCTCGCCCCCGAGCGGCTGCGGAACGCGATCGCCGCCGGCGCCGGGGCCGTCGCGCTGCTCTGGGGTGTGCAGGCCCGGCCCTCCGCCCGCCTCGACGCGTTCTTCGCGACCGGCGCCCACCTCACCGGCCTCCTCGCCGGGTACGGCGTCCTCGTCCTGCTCCTGCTGATGGCCCGCGTCCCGGCCGTCGAGCACGGCGTCGGCGCCGACCGGCTCGCCCGCTGGCACGCACTGGGCGGCCGGTACGTCCTCGGTCTGATCGGCGCCCACGCCCTCCTCGCCCTCTGCGGTTACGCGGTGCACACCCGCACCGATCTCGTCACCGCCACTGGCGACCTCCTCGCGTACGGGGCGATCGCCGCCGCCACCGCCGGCACCGGCCTCCTCGTCGCCGTCGGCGTCACCTCCGCCCGGGCCGTCCGCCGCCGGATCCGGCACGAGACCTGGCGGGCGGTCCACCTCGGCGCCCTCCTCGCCGCCGCGCTCGGCTTCGTCCACCAGCTCGCGGGCCCCGATCTCGCCGGCGGTCTCCTCACCCGCTGGCTCTGGTCGATGGCCCACGGCACCGTCGCCGTCCTCCTCGTCTGGTACCGGATCGTCGTCCCCGTCCGCGCCGCCCTCCGCCACGAGCTGCGGGTCGCCGAGGTCCGCGACGAGGGCCCCGGGGTCGTCTCGGTCCTCGTCCGGGGCAGGGGAGTGGCGCTGCTGCGCGCCGAGCCCGGCCAGTTCTTCCGCTGGCGCTTCCTGCGGCGCGGGCTCTGGTCCACCGCCCTGCCGTTCTCGCTCTCCGCGCCCGTCCGCGACGACACCCTGCGGATCACCGTGAAGGCGCTCGGCGACCACACCCGCCGCATCCGCCGGCTCCGCCCCGGCACCCGCGTCCTCGCCTCCGGCCCCTTCGGCGCGCTCACCGCCCACCGCCGCACCCGCCGCAAGGTCCTGCTGCTCGCCGGCGGGGTCGGCATCACCCCGCTGCGCGCCCTCTTCGAGACCCTGCCCGGCGGGCCCGGCGACGTGACCCTCCTCTACCGGGCCTCGGACGCGGCCGGTCTCGTCCTGCGCGCCGAGCTGGAGGGCATCGCCCGGGAGCGGCAGGCCGCCCTGCACTTCCTGCTCGGCCCCTCGGACGGTGCCTTCGACCCGCTCGCGCCCCGCGCGCTGCGGCACCTCGTGCCCGAACTCGCCGCCCACGACGTGTACCTGTGCGGACCGCCCGCGATGGCCCGCGCCGCGACCGCCTCCCTGCTCAGGGCCGGGGTGCCGGCCTCCCGTATCCACAGCGAGGACTTCGACCATGCCTAGACACCGAGCGCCACGCCCCACGGAGCTCGCCCGGCGGCGGCTCGCGGCCGCGCTCCTCGGCACCGGGGCGCTCGCCGCGACCCTGCTCACCGCCGTCGTCACCCCGGCGGCCCCGCCCGCGCCCGACCGGGAACCGGGCGCCGCAAGCTCAGACGTAGCTCAACGATCAGCCGATTGATGGACGGGGCAACGATCTTCTCCCTAGGCTCACGGCCATGCCCGAGATCTCGCTGACCGCCCTCGTACTGCTCTGCCTCGCCGCGCTCGTGGCGGGCTGGATCGACGCCGTGGTGGGCGGTGGCGGGCTGCTCCTGCTGCCCGCCCTGCTGCTCGGGCTGCCGCACGTCGCGGCCGCGCAGATCCTCGGCACCAACAAGGCCGTCGCCATCGTGGGCACCACCGGGGCCGCCGTCACCTATGTCCGCAAGGCGCCCGTGCAGGTGTGGACGGCGGTACGGATCGGGCTCGCGGCCCTCGCCGGGTCCATGGGCGGCGCGTTCTTCGCGGCCGGGATCAGCAGCGACGTGCTGCGCCCGGTGATCATGGTGGTCCTGCTCGCGGTCGCCGCCTTCGTGATGCTGCGGCCCTCCTTCGGCGCGAAGGCCGAGGGGGAGGAGCGGGCGCCGCTGACCCGGGCGCGGATCGTGACCGCGATCGTGGTCGTCGGCGGAGGCATCGGCTTCTACGACGGCCTGTTCGGGCCGGGCACCGGCACCTTCCTGGTCCTCGCGCTGACCGCCGTGCTCCGCCTCGACCTGGTGACCGCCTCCGCCACCGCCAAGATCGTCAACGTCTGCACCAACGCGGGCGCCCTCGCCATGTTCGCCTACCAGGGCAGCGTCTACTGGCAGCTCGCGGCCGTCATGGCCGTCTTCAACCTGGTGGGCGGGACCGTCGGGGCCCGGATGGCGCTGAGCAAGGGCGCCGAGTTCGTCCGCGGGGTGCTGCTCGTCGTGGTGCTCTCGCTGGTCGCGAAACTCGCCTTCGACCAGTGGAGTTGAGCGCCGCTCCCCGTTCGGGTGATCAACGCCACGGTGCGGGTGGACTTCCGGCAGGACAGCGACGGGCTCCTCTTCGGGACGGTGAGCTCGGGGAACACCGTGGGAACGCGACGACGGGCGGGCGGCGGTGCGGGGCGGTCAGCGGACCCCGATGAGGTGGCCGAAGGCGACCACGTTCCCCTGGTAGCCGTTCTTCTTCGAGAAGCCGCCCCCGCAGGTGATCACCCGGATCTCGGCCCGGTCGGCCTCGGCGTACACCTTCTTGTCCGGGAAGTTCTTGTTGTCGTACACCTCGATCGCGTCGACCGTGAAGACGGCGGTCCTCCCGTCCTCCCGGTCCACCTCGATCCGGTGGCCCTTCTTCAGCGCGCCCAGCGTGTAGAAGACGGCGGGTCCCTCGGCGTTGTCGACATGACCGGCGACGATCGCGGTGCCCTTGGCGCCGGGCGTCGTGCCGTCCCCGTACCAGCCGGCCATGTTCCGGTTCGCGGCGGGCGGCACGTCGAGCGCGCCGTTCTCCGCGAGCCCGAGCCGCATCATCGGGGCGTCCACGTCGGTCTCGGGGATCCGCAGCCGGACCGGCGCCGAGGGCGGCAGCGGGTCGGCGGCGGCGTCGGTGTGCACGCTCGGCCCGGCGGCGAAGGCCTGCGCGGCCGACGGCACGGGCGGAGTGACGTTCTCCGAGCCGTTCTGGACGAGCCAGAGTCCGGCGCAGGCGGCCATGGCTATGCCCCAGCCCTTGGTCCTGTTGCTCACCTGGGTTCCCTCGGTCGACTCGGTCGCTTCGTGGATGTGGCCCTGCCCCCGCCGGGCCGTGTTCGGGCGCGCGGCGGGGGCAGGACGGGCGGTGGTCTCAGTGGCCCTGCGCGCCGCTCGCCCGGCGACGCAGGAGCACGACCCCGCCGACGGCAGCCGCGGCCAGCACCGCCGCACCTGCCGTGACCTGGGCGGTGTCGGGGCCGACGCTGCCCCCGACACCGGTCTGGACGTGGCCGCTGGGACTCCGGTGCTTGACCCACAGGTCGCCCCGGGCGGTCTTGCCGTTGTCGCAGGCCACGCTGATCCAGTAGGAGCCGGCCTTGACGTGCTCCGGCACCCTGAACTGTCCGACCACGACCTCCTTGTGCGTGCTCGGGCTCAGCGGGAACTCGCCCGCGCCGAGCGAGTTCGCGTCCCCGACGCCGTGGCCGTGCTTGCCGCAGGCGAGCGTGTTCACGGTGACGGTCTCGCCCGGGGACGCGGACGACGGGAAGATCTCCAGCGACTCGTGGTTCCCGCTGTTCCCGCTCGACTCGTGGCTCTCGCTGTTCCACTCCTGGTTGTCGTTCGCGTACGCCGCGGGGGCGCCGAACGCCCCGATCGCGAGGACCGCCAGCGCGGTACCGGTGAACAGGCGGGCAGTGGTGCGCATGGGGGTCCTCCGGGGCGCGCGAGCGGTCATGCCGGCTGGTCCTGCCGGGAGGGACATCCCGGAGCCGGACCTTCTAAGACCGAGATAAGAGCCGCGCCGCGCGCCCCGCCTGCTGATGGGGCATCAGGATTGGTCCGTTCGATACGGTGTGTCGGCTGGATTCCGTACGTTTCCGCAGGTCGGAGGGGTTACGGGGAGTCAGCTGACGGTTCGTTCCGAACGGGTGATCACCGATGGGTGCCCGGTCTATCCGATCCCGGTCAGCCCGCCGATCGCCGCGACGGCCCACTCCTGCGCCCCTGCCGCCGTCCCGGCCGCGACCCCCGTCGCGACCGGGGCGAGGACGCCCCGCAGGGCGGTGAGCGTACGGCGCAGCCGGCCCGCCTCGACGGGCTCGGGCCCGGTGATCTCCGCCAGGACCTCCTCGGCCGCCTCCTGGGTGGCCAGGCGGTCCGGCTCGGCGAGGCCGGCCCGGGGAAGCTCCCGGAGGAGTTCGTTCACCCGCTCGGCGAGCGTCTCGTACCCCGGTGCGACCGTGCCGTTGCTCTGCTGGTTCTGCGTGACGGTCTCGTTGTTCCAGGCGAACTGGGAGTGCGAGACGGCGCCGTGGAAGACCGGCCCGTTGTCGCGCGGGGTGTTCTGCTGGTCGCTCATCGGGAGGACTCGTCTCCTTCGGTCTGCTGGTGCTGGGTGGCGTGGTCGTTGTTCCAGGCGAACTGGGAACCGTGGACGTCCCCGTGGATCACGGGACCGATCTGGTTGATGACCGTCGGGGTCCGGTCGGTCGTGCGGTCGGTCGTGCGGACGACCGGCAGTGACGTGAGCAGGGAGACGAGCTCGACGCCGCCGTTGTGCAGGACCGCCTTGCCCTGTGTGCCGTTCACGGAGCAGTCCGCGAAGCGCCCGCTGGTCCCCTCGTCGAAGATCGCCCCGGCGACGGCGCAGTCGGTGAACTCGCTCTGCGCGACGTCCAGGTAGGCGGAGTCCTTGCCGGAGATCCCGACTCCTCCGGAGCCGGTGACGGAGAGGTTCCTGGCGAAGAGCCTTCCGTTCCCGATCCCTCCGACCCCGCCGCTGGTCACCGCGCTGACGGTGCAGTCGTAGACGAACAGCTGAGCGTCCTCGGCCACTCCGAAGCCGACCGTTCCACGCTCTGCCGTCACGTGTCTGAGCGTGACCCTGGACTGGCCGCCCGCGGTCACCGCAGGCAGGCTGAAGTCACGAATCGTCGTGTCGGTGAGGTCGGCCGTGGTGCCTCCGTCGCCCTGGGTGTCCAGGCCGGCCTGGCACCGGTCCACCCGGATGCCCTCGAACAAGCCCGCGGAGCCGTCCAGGACCCGCAGCGCGGAGTTCGTCAGGTCCTCGATGCGGACGCGCGTGAAGCGTCCCCTGGCACCGTCGGTGACCGCGATGCCGACGTTCCCTCCCGAGATGTGGCAGTCACGCACCTCGGGCGCCCCGCCCGACGTCGAGAACACCGAGACGTTGCGCGCGTCGAGGACCTCGCAGTCCTCGAACCGGCCCAGGCCCTGTCCCTGGGCGTTGATGCCGGTGTCGCGGCACGCGGCGAACACGCTGCCGCGCACCACCGGACCGGCGCCGCTCTTCGTCACGATCCCGTGCAAGGCATCGCTGACCCGCGTGCGGTCCACGGAGCCCCGGGACTGCTCGATGAACATGATTCCCTCCGCGTGGACGGCGTTGATCGCGCACTCCGTCAAGGTGAGCTCGGCCTGGGTGTCCGCCACGAAGGCCGCGGCCCCCGTGCCGGTCACCTCGCAGCCGGTGACCTCTGCGCGCGCCCCGCTGACTCGAAGGCCGTGGATACGGCTGCCTTCGATCCGGCTGCCCCGGAGGGCCACGTGGGCGCCTTCGGTCACCGCGATCGCGTTGTCGGCGGCGTCGGTGAACCGGCACCGTTCGACCAGACCGGCCGCACCCGTGAAGACCGTGCGGCCGTGCAGGACCACGCTGTCCCGCAGGGTGACGGAGGTGCCCGGCCGGGCGTGGAGGGCGACGCCGCCGTGGGCCCGGATCTCCGTGTGCTCCAGCGTCAGCGTCCCCGCGTGGCAGCCGACGACGTCCGCCTCGCGGCCGACCAGTACGAGCCCCTGGACGTGGACCGGTCCGAAGGCGTCCAGGGCCGCGCCCCGGGCCCGGCCGACCACGACGGAGCCCGGTCCCTCGGCGGCGACGAGGCGCACCTCGCCCCGGACGGTGAGCGTCTCCTCGTACCGCCCGGGCGCGATCTCGATCAGTGCCGCACGGCCCCGCGCGGCCGCCGCGCGGAGCGCCGACGCGATGTCGGGGTGGGCCCGACGGCCCCCGCGCGGCGAGACGACGTACCTCGCGACCATCCCGTTGCTCTCCCCGGTCCCGCTCGGTCTAGAGCCTGTTCCACTCCACGGAGTCGTATGCCGAGTACACCTGCCCCATCAGCTCCTCGTCCACCGCGAACGCCGTCTCGTCGATCGCCGTCACGGGCGCGATCGTCCGGGAGTTGGTCACGAACGCGGCCCGGTAGCCCGGGAGATCGGCCAGGGTGACCGGCCGCCGGACCGAGGGCAGGCGCGGCTCCAGGAGGGCCATGGTGATCCCGGCGAGGCAGGGCGCCGACGGCCAGATCACCGAAGTGCCGTCCCAGAAGGCGATGTTGGTGATCGCCCCCTCGGCGATCTCGCCGTACGGGGAGGTCAGCAGGGCCTCGTCGAAGCCGGCCCGCCGGGCCGCCTCACCGTGGTAGCGCTGGCCGAAGCCGCCCAGGTGCTTGATGTGCGGCGCGGGCCGCCAGTAGTCGACGGTCGTCAGGCGCTGCGGGGCGCCGGGGCCGTCGGGGGCAGGGTCGGCGACCGTCACCGCGGTGCGGACGCCCGGGTACACGTACACCCGGACCGAGGCGTCCCGACGCCCGGCGTTCTCGAGGGCCCCGGTGACGAGCTCGCGCACCTGCTTGCCGTCCAGCTCCCGGCCGAAGAGCTCGCGGGTCGAGCGGTCGAGGCGGTCGAGGTGGAACGCGAGCCCCTTCACGCGCCCGTCCCGTACCTGCATCGCCGTGAAGTGCCCGTAGCCGCTCATGAGGGCGGCGAGGAGCGGCGGATCGGTTGCCGGGGCCCCGTCGATCTCGATGTGCGGGGGAGGTGTCGTCATAGCCTCACCGTACGGCGCCGGGGCGGCACTTGACCTCGACGGGACTCCGACGGGACTCCGACGGGACTCCGGCAGGGCTCCCGATCGGACTCCGCGCGATCGCCGAGCAGGGCACCCACGAGGAACCCCTCGCCGTCGGCGGCGCCTACGCCCGGCTGCACGCGGCCCGGTTCGCCCGTACGGTGGAGACGTGATCGTGACCGTCCGTACCACCACCGACGCCCGCGCCAAGGCCGACGCCCTGGCGCGCGGCGCCGTCGAGGCCCGGCTCGTCGCCTGCGCGCAGATCTCGGGGCCCGTCACCTCCGTCTACCACTGGCACGGCGCGATCGAGACCGCCGAGGAGTGGGAGGTGGTGTTCAAGACCACCGAGGCCCGCTACCAGGCCCTGGAGGCGCACCTCCTCGCCGCCCACGACTACGAGACGCCCGAGATCCTCGCCACCCGGGTGAACCGGGTCAGCGAGGAGTACGCCCGCTGGGTCGAGCGGGAGACCGCGGGGGCGGTGGAGATCGAGACCCCGGTCTCCGACGAGCGGCCGTTCTTCGTGTACGGGACGCTGCGCCCGGGCGCGTACAACCACGACCGGTTCCTCGCCGGCCGGATCGGCACCGAGGCGGACGCCGTGCTGCACGGGGCGGTCCTGCACGACGGGCCGGGCTATCCGTACGTCGTCCCGGCGGCGGAGGGCCGGGTGGTCGGCACCCTGCTCACGCCCTCGCCCGGCGACTACAGCGACCTGTTCGGCCTGCTCGACCGCCTGGAGCTGCCCGTCGGCTACGAGCGGGTGGCGATGGACGTCGTACGGGTACGGGACGGGGCGCGGGTGTCCGCCTGGGTGTTCCTGGCGGCGCCGGACGCGCCCCTGGGCCCGGTCATCGAGAGCGGCGACTGGTTCATGCGCCCGTAGCCCCGCCCCGCTGGTCGGCGACCGGCTCCAGACGCACCGCGCACACCTTGAACTCGGGCATCCGCGAGACCGGGTCGAGCGCCGGGTTCACCAGGGTGTTCGCCCGCCCCTCCCCGTACCAGTGGAACGGCATGAAGACGGTGTCCGGCCGGATCGACGCGGTGATCCGGGCCGGGGCGACGGCCCGCCCGCGCCGCGAGACCACCGCGATCCGCTCGCCCTCGGCGACCCCGAGCCGCTCGGCGAGGCGGGGGTGCAGCTCCACGAAGGGGCCGGGCGCGGCGGCGTTCAGCTCGTCGACCCGGCGGGTCTGCGCCCCCGACTGGTACTGGGACACGACCCGGCCGGTGGTCAGGACCACCGGGTAGTCGGCGTCCGTCTCCTCGGCCGCCGCCCGGTGCACCACCGGCACGAACCGGGCCCGCCCGTCGGCCGTCGCGAACCGGTCGAGGAAGAGCCGGGGCGTCCCCGCGTGCTCGGGCTCGGGGCAGGGCCAGAAGACGCCCTGCTCCTCCTCGATCCGCCGGTAGCTGATGCCCGCGTAGTCGGCGGGGCCGCCCGCCGAGGCGCGGCGCAGCTCCTCGAAGACCTCCTCCGCGTCGGTCGGGAAGCCCTTCTCCCAGCCGAGCAGTCCGGCGAGCCCGTGCAGCACCTCCAGGTCGCTTCGGACGCCCGGGGGAGGGGTGAGGGCGCGGCGGCGCAGCAGCACCCGGCCCTCCAGGTTGGTCATCGTCCCCGTCTCCTCCGCCCACTGGGTCACGGGCAGGACGACGTCGGCGAGTTCGGCGGTCTCGGAGAGCACCACGTCGGCGACGGCGAGGAAGTCGAGCGACCGCAGCCGGCCCTCGATGTGCGCGGCGCGCGGCGCGGAGACCACCGGGTTGGAGCCCATGAGGAGCAGCGCCTTCACCTCGCCGCCGAGCGCGTCGAGGAGCTCGTACGCGCTCCGCCCGGGCCCCGGCAGCGACTCCGGCGCGACGCCCCACACGCCGGCGACGTGCGCGCGGGCGGCCGGGTCGTCGAGCTTGCGGTAGCCGGGGAGCTGGTCGGCCTTCTGGCCGTGCTCGCGGCCGCCCTGGCCGTTGCCCTGGCCGGTCAGGCAGCCGTAGCCGCTGAGCGGCCGGCCGGCCCGGCCGGTGGCGAGGCAGAGGTTGATCCAGGCGCCGACGGTGTCGGTGCCCTTGGACTGCTGCTCGGGGCCGCGGGCGGTCAGGACCATGCCGCTGTCGGCGTCGCAGAACATGGCGACGGCCTCGCGGAGCTGCGGCACGGGGATGCCGGTGATCCGCTCGACGTGCTCGGGCCAGTGCGACATGGCTCCGGCGCGGGCGCCCTCCCAGCCGTCGGTGCGTGCGGCGACGAACTCCTCGTCCACCCGTCCCTCGGCGACCACGAGGTGGAGCATGCCGAGGGCGAGCGCGAGGTCGGTGCCGGGGCGCGGCGCGAGGTGCAGATCGGCCTGCTCGGCGGTGCGGGTGCGGCGCGGGTCGACGACGATCAGTTTCCCGCCGTTCTCCTTCAGCTCCGTGAGGTAGCGCAGGGCGGGCGGCATCGTCTCGGCGAGGTTGGAGCCGACGAGGATCACGCAGCCGGTCTTGGGGATGTCCTCCAGGGGGAAGGGGAGTCCCCGGTCGAGGCCGAAGGCCCGCTGGTGGGCAGCGGCGGCCGAGGACATGCAGAAGCGGCCGTTGTAGTCGATCTGCGAGGTGGCGAGGACGAGCCGGGCGAACTTGCCCAGGGTGTACGCCTTCTCGTTGGTGAGGCCGCCGCCGCCGAAGACCCCCACGGCATCGGGACCGTGGTCGGCGCGGGTCCGGCGCAGCCCGTCGGCGACGGCGGCGAGTGCCTCCTCCCAGGAGGCGGGTTCCAGGGCCCCTGTGTCAGGGCGTCGGACCAGGGGCTCGGTGAGCCTGACCCGGGAGGAGAGTACGGAGGGGGCGGTGCGGCCCTTGCCGCACAGGGCGCCCCGGTTGACGGGGAAGTCGGTCCGCTCGACCACCTCGGCGGGCAGCTCCGGGGTGCCGGTGGGGCGGAGCGACATGCCGCACTGCAGGGCGCAGTAGGGGCAGTGGGTGGGCACGGTGGCGGCGTCGGACATGCCGCCAGGATGCGTCCGGCGTGTTACGCGGGGCGGCGCGGCGTATTACGGGCGCGGTGCCATGCCCTCCGCCGGCCGGGCGGCATCGGGTGAGGCCAGCGCCTCGGCGACGCCCTTCTCCTCGGGACCCAGGAAATGCGGATCGGGGCGGAGCCCGGCGTCGAGGGCGGCCTTGCCGGCGGCGAAGAGCTCGCGGGTGGTGCCGTAGTACCAGGTGCGGTCGTGGGGTTCGGGGACCCCGACCCCGTACGAGTCGACCCCGGCGCGGTCGCACAGGGCGACGGCCCGCTTGATGTGGAAGTCCTGGGTGACGAGGACGGCCCGGTCGACGCCGAACACCTTCCGGGCGCGGACGCAGGAGTCCCAGGTGTCGAAGCCCGCGTAGTCGCTGACGATCCGGCCGTCCGGCACGCCGCGCGCGGTGAGGTAGGTGCGCATGGCGCTCGGCTCGTCGTACGCGGTCCGGCTGTTGTCGCCGGTGACGAGGAGGACCCGGACCTTGCCCGTGCGGTACAGCTCGGCGGCGGTGTCGAGGCGGTGCGCGAGGTACGGGGTCGGGCGCCCCTTCCAGAGGCCGGCGCCGAAGACGACGGCGACGTCCCGGGCGGGCACGTCGGCGGTGGTACGGAGCTTCCCGGCGGCTGCGGACTGCATCCAGGTGGCCGGGGCGAGGGCGAGGACGGCGCCCAGCATCACGGCCTGGACGGTACGGCGGCGGGCCCGGGTGGTGCGGGGGATCGACCGGGTGAGCCGTGCCGGCATGCGGGACCTCCGGGGAGCGTGGGGCGGTGTTCGGTCTGTCACTCCGTCCGACGCGCATCGCCGGTGATCGGTTCGCCGGATGCCGCGCGTGTTCCGTACAACACACCCGCGAGGCCCATGCCGAGGAGCATGCCGAGCAGCTGGGCGGCGGCGAAGGCGGGCACGGAGGCGGGGGCGATGCCGGTGAAGGAGTCGGAGAGGGCGCGGCCGACGGTGGCCGCCGGATTGGCGAAGGACCCGGAGGAGGTGAACCAGATGGCCGCGCCGATGTAGCAGGCGACGGCGACGGGGGCGAGGGCGGGACGGCCGAGGTGGCCGAGGCCCCGCACGACGAGTACGAGCCCCGCGGTGGCGACGGCCTCCCCGAGCAGCAGATGCAGCGCCGAGCGCGGCTCGGTGGCCCAGGAACCGGGTGCCCGCCCGAACATGGCCTCGGCGAGCAGGGCGCCGGAGACGGCCCCGGCGAGCTGGGCGGCGATGTAGGCGAGGACGTCGCGCCCCTTGCCGTCGTGTCGCCGGGACCACCACTCGGAGAGGGTCACGACGGGGTTGAAGTGGGCGCCGGAGAGCGGGCCGATGAGGGCGATGAGCAGGCCGAGGCCGAGGGCGGAGGCGGCGGCGTTGGCGAGCAGCCGGACGCCGATGTCCTGGCTGAGGGAGTCGGCGCGGATGCCGGAGCCGACGATGACGGCGACGAGGGAGGCGGTGCCGATGAACTCGGCTGCGGCGCGCCGGGGGAGCGCGGGCGGGGACATTCTCATAGTGGAAAAGATATTCCGTGATTCGGAATGAAAAAAGAGGGGAGGAGAGGGGCGTGACCCTCGTACGATCCGCTTTCATGATCATTGACGACGAGGTCCTCGGGGACGCGGTCCGCAACAACGCCGAGTGGTGCCAGACGATGTGCCGCGCCCACGGCCTGACCGGCACCTTCGGCCCCCGCGCCTGGACGAGCGCGGCCCGCACGCCGCTGTACTACCCGGACGCGGTGACACTGACGGAGCAGGCGGAGGTGGGGGACGTCGTGGCGGGCATCGACCGCACGACGGCCGGGGCGTCGGTGAAGGACAGGTACGCGCGCGTGGACCTGACGTCGGAGGGCTTCCGCCTCCTCTTCGAGGCGCAGTGGATAGCCCGCCCGGCAGGCCTCCCGACCCCCTCCACGGTCGGCGACTGGCGGGAGGTCCGCACCCCCGCCGAACTGGCGGCCTGGGCGCTCGCGTGGAGCGGGGACGACGCCGAGGACGCGGAGCTCTTCCGCCCCGAACTCCTGGCGGACCCGGCGACGACGATCGTGGCGGGCCACGCGGCGGACGGGCGGATCCTGGGCGGGGCGGTACTGAGCGCGAGCGCGCGCGTGACGGGTGTCTCCAACCTCTTCGCGACCGGGGACACGGACCCGGCCTCCGTCTGGGCGGGCGCCCTGGCGTCCGCGCCGACGGACCGGCCGGTCGTCGGCTACGAATCCTCCGCGGACCTGCCCCCGGCGCGCGAGGCGGGCTTCAGGGAACTGGGCCCGCTGAGGGTCTGGCTGAGCGCGTAACGAACCGGGGCGGCGCCCCGGCCCGCACCGGGCCGGGGTGGCGCCCCCGCCCCGTGCGGGCCGGGGTGGCGCCCACAACGGGGCGGGCGCGCGCGTGAGGTCGGCGCAAAGACACGTCACCCCGGCGAAACCCCCAGGCAACGCACCCCCGTCACGATCGGTCCATGACGCACCCGGACGCCACGTTCGACAGCGCCGCCGAGCTGCTCGGCAGGATCGGCGAGCAGCTCGGGACCCGGCTCGGCCACGTACGCCCGTACGGCCGCCGCGACGAGGAGGCACCCCCGCCGATGACCCCCGCCCCCACCCTCCTCGCCGTGGGCCACGGCAGCCGTGACCCCCGCGCCCGCGCCACCCTCTCCCACCTCCTCGACCGCGTCCGCGAGCTCCGCCCGGGGCTGGACGTCCGCCTCGCCCACATCGAGCTGAACGCGCCGCTGCTCGACGAGACCCTCCAGGACCTCGCCGCGGAGGGCCGGGAGGCCGTACTCGTCCCCCTCCTCCTCGCCCCCGGCCACCACGTCACCCACGACCTGCCCGCCGCGGTCGCCGCCGCACCGCGCCTCCGCGCCCGCGTGGCCGAACCCCTCGGCGCCCACCCCCTCCTCGTCGAGGCCCTCGCCGACCGCCTCGCCGAGGCCGGCTGGACCCCCGACGAGGGGGACGGGGTCGTCCTTGCCTCCGCCGGCTCCCGCGACCCCCGGTCCCGCGCCGAGATCCGCCGGATCGCCGCCCTCCTCGGCGAGCGCCTCGGCGGCGTCCCCGTCGTCCCCGCGTACGCCTCGGCCGCCGCGCCCACCGTCCCCGACGCGATACGCGCCCTGGCCGCCCGCGGCCGGCACCGGGTCGCCGTCGCCTCCTGCTTCACCGCGCCCGGCCTCTTCGCCACCCGCGCCGCCGCCCACGCCCCCTGGCTCGCCGCCGAACCGCTCGGCGCCCACCCGGCCCTGGCCCGCCTGGTGCTGCACCGCTACGACCAGGCGCCGGCCCGCGCCGCGCACCGGGAGCTCCTCGCCGCCGGGTGACCCCGGCCACGCACGGCCGAATCACGTCACCCGCGCTCCGGCACCTGACTATCGTCGGGCGATCGGGACAAGGGGGTGACCAGTGCGGGGTGTCGTCAAGGGCGTGTCGCTGGCCGGAATCGCCGCGGCCGTGGCCGTGTTGGCCTCGCTGGCGGCCAACGCCGCCACGTCCGAGGACCGTTGGCCCGGCGTGCTGGACCGGATCCGGCAGCAGCCCTGGTGGTGGGTGGCCGGACTCGCCGCCGTCGCCGTCCTCGTGGCCGTCGGCACGGCCTGGCGGCAGGAGCGCGGCGCCGCGACGGCGGGCGACCCGCCACCGCCGCCCCCGCAGACCGTCCCCGACTGGGTGGTCGACCGCGCCGAACGGGCCCGCACCGTCAAGGCCGTGTGCCGCACCCGCCGCCGCGGACGCGGCCGTACGGTCGCCCTCACCACCTCCCTCGAAGGCGCCGGCGGCTTCGGCAAGACGGTCCTCGCCCGGGCCGTGGCGGCAAGTCCCCGCGTCCGCAGGCGCTTCCGCGGCCGCATCTACACCGTCACGATCGGCCGTGACGTCCGCGGCCGGGCCGCCATCGCGGCGAAGGTCGCCGAGGCCACCCGCTTCATCACCGACGACACCACCGCCTTCGACGACCCCGGCCTCGCGGGCGACCACCTCGGCCGCCTCCTCGACCGGCGGCCCCGCACCCTGCTGCTCCTCGACGACGTCTGGGAGGCCGAACAGCTCGAACCCTTCCTGCGCGGTGGTGCCCGATGCGTCCGGCTCGTCACCACCCGCGTCCCCGGCGCCCTGCCGCGCGACACGGAACGGGTCCGCGTCGACGAGATGTCCCCCGACCAGGCCCGCTCCGTCCTCACCTGGGAACTGCCCGGGCTCCCCGAGACCCTCGTACGCGACCTCCTGGAGGCAACCGGCCGCTGGGCGCTCCTGCTGCGCCTCACCAACCGCCTGATCGCCCGCCGGATCGCCACCGGCAGCGACCCCGCGCACGCCGCGGCGGAGACCCTGCGCAGTCTCGCCGCGCACGGCCCGGCCGCGGTCGACTCCGACCCGGCGACGCTCGACCTCGACGACCCGGTCCGCCGCGCCCAGGCCGTACGGGCCACGGTGGAGGCGGCCCGGACGCTGCTCCCGGCCGGCGGCGACCGGCGCCTCGCGGAGCTGGCCGTCTTCGCCGAGGACGAGTCCGTCCCCGTCCCGCTGATCGCCCGCCTCTGGGCGGCCACCGACGGCCTCACCGAGGCCGGGACGCGCTCCCTGTGCGGTGAGCTCGACCGGCTGTCCCTGGTCTCGCTCACGCCCGGCCACGGCGGCCGGATCACCCTCCACGACGTGCTCCGCGACTACCTGCACAAGGAGTTGGGCGATGCGGCCGTGACCGCCCTGCACGGCACGCTCGCCGACGCGGCGGGCCCCGTCCCCTGGGAGCCGCCGGAGGACTCGCGCGGCTACCTCCTCGACCACACCGTCGAGCACCTGCTCGCCGCCGGACGGACAGCGGACGCCGAGCGCGTCGCGAGCCACCTGAACTGGATCGAGACCCGGCTGCACCAGCGCGGTCCCATGGCGCCCTGGGCGGATCTGGCCGCCGTCCCCACCGACATGGCGGCGCGCATGGCCGACGACCTCACCCGCACCGCCCACCTCCTCGGTCCCACCGACCCGCCCGAACTCCTGACGGACGTCCTGCACAGCCGCCTGGAGCCGCTGCCGCTGTGGCGCGACCGGATCGCCGGCCGGCGGACCGCCCCGGAGACCGGCGGCCGGCCCCAGCTCCGCAACCGCCGCACCCCGCCGGATCTGCCCGAACCGGCGTTGCTGCGCACCTTCCACGGCCACACCGGTCCGGTGTGGTCCGTGGCGGTCGCGGCCGACGGCTCGCTCGTCACGGCCGGCGCGGACGGCATGGCCCGAGGCCTCGACCCGAACAGCGGCGGAAGGCTGACGGTGGACGTCCGCGGCCGCATCCGGGCGTTCGCGATGTCCCAGGACGGCACCTGGCTCGCGACGGCCGGGTCCGGCCGCACCGTCCACCTCTGGTCGACGCACCGGGGCACCCCGTCGCGGCTCACCCTCGGGCCGGCCGGGGAACGCGGTGCGTCGGTGGGGGCCCTGGCGATCTCCCGCGTCCTCGGCGACGGGTCCGCCCGCGTCGCGACCGTCGCCACGGACGGCACCCTGGAGGTCTGGCACGCCGATACGGGGGAGCGCCTCGCCTCGGCCGCCCCATGGCGGGGCGACGAGCCCGTCTGTGTGGCGTTCCCCCCGCACCACGACTGGATCGCCGTCGGCGGTCGCCGGACCGGCGTCGTGCCGATGTCCGTGGCGGACCTCGCCCGCGACGAGGCGCGCGTCGCCACCATCGGTCCCCTCGTGAACGCCGTCGCCGTGGCGCCGTCCGGCGACTGGACGGTCTCCGCCGAAGTGAACGGCACGCTGCAGATCTGGGACGAGACCCCGGCCCGCGACCGGTGGCGGATCACGGCACACAGCGGCCCCGCCACCGCCGTGGCGGTGTCACCGGACGGCACGTGGCTGGTGAGCGGGGGAGAGGACGGGACCGTCGCGGTCTGGGACCGGTCGACGCGCGCGTGTCGTGCCCGCTACAAGGCGCACACGGGCCGGGTCCACGCCGTCACGGTCACGCCCGACGGCAGGCGGCTGATCAGCACGGGGGAGGACGGAACGGTCAAGGTCTGGGCCGGCGACGGACCCGAGCGGATCGGGTCCGGCGACGGCGAGGGAATGCGGAGGATCACCGTCGCCGACGGCGGCGGACGGCTGGCCGTCGTGCACCGCGACGGACGGACCCGGCTCTGGGACCCGCTCGGTGACACCTGGAGCAGCCCCCTGTCCTCACGGATCGGCGACGACTACACGGGGCCGGTCGCCTTCGCCCCGTCCGGCAGTCGGTACGCCGTCGGCCACCTGTACCGGGTCGAGGTCAGGACCATCGATCGGTCGTCGGGCGTGCGCCACGCCGTCCTCCGGCTCGGCCACACCGTCACGGCGCAGGCCCTCGCCGTCGCCCCCGACGGCACCTGGATCGCCGTCGCCGACTCCGAAGGCGCGCTTCAGCTGTGGGACCACGCCGCGGAACGGCGGACCGCCGTCCTGCCGGGCCCCTGGGGCGCCGCCGGCCGGGCGCACGCCGTCGCGATCGCCCCCGACGGGACCTGGCTGGCCGTGCTGCGCCACCGGCCGCGGCCCGGGCCGGCAGGCGTCGAGTCCCTCGTGCAGGTGTTCCCGCTCGCACCGTACCGGCGATCGGCCGGCCGCCCCGTCGACCTCCCGCACGACGGGAAGCTGAACGCCCTCGCCGTCACCTCCGACGGCACCCGCCTCCTCACCGCCTCCGCCACCGGCACGGTGAGCTTCTGGGACCCCCGCACCGGCGCCCTGCTCTCCTCCTTCACCGACCCCGACGGTCCCGTCCACGACCTCTCCGTCTCCCCGGACGGCACGTGGATCGCCACCGCCGGCGCCATGCTGCGCGTCCGGAACGCCGCCACCGGCCGCACCGTCGCCGGAGTCCGCGCCGAGACGCCCCTCAGCTCCTGCGCCTGGCTCCAGGACGGGCGCGGCCTCGTCGCCGTCGGCGAACGCGGCCTGTACTCCCACGAGTTCCGGCCCTGAACCCGGATCCCTCTCGCGCCCCGGTCTCGTTTGTCCGTCCCGCCCGTTACCTTCGGTGCATGGAAGGCATCACGGATCCCAAGGACAACGCCGACAGCGACAGCGACAGCGACAGCAACGGCAACGGCAACGCCACCGACACCCCCGGATACGACTCCGCGGCGACCGAGCGCTGGGCCGCCGAGCCCGACAAACGTCCCGGGCGCACCGCCTTCCAGCGGGACCGCGCCCGCGTGCTGCACTCGGCCGCGCTCCGCCGGCTCGCCGGCAAGACGCAGGTCGTCACCCCCGGCACCAGGAGCCACGCCTGGGACGCCAGCCCCCGGACCCGGCTCACCCACTCCCTGGAGTGCGCCCAGGTCGGCCGTGAGCTCGGTGCCGCCCTCGGCTGCGATCCCGACCTCGTCGAGGCGGCCTGCCTCTCCCACGACATGGGCCACCCGCCCTTCGGGCACAACGGCGAGCAGGCGCTCAACGACGTCGCCAAGGACTGCGGCGGCTTCGAGGGGAACGCCCAGTCGCTCCGCCTCCTCACCCGCATCGAGCCCAAGCGCTTCGTCAAGGACGAGGAGGGGGAGCTCGTCAGCGTCGGGCTCAACCTCACCCGCGCCGCCCTCGACGCCGCCACCAAGTACCCGTGGGCGCGCGGCGGTCACCCCGAGGACCCCGGCTCGCCCAAGTTCGGCGTGTACGAGGACGACCTGCCGGTCTTCGAGTGGATCCGGCAGGGCGCCCCCGCCCACCGCAAGTGCTTCGAGGCCCAGGTCATGGACTGGTCCGACGACGTGGCCTACTCGGTGCACGACTTCGAGGACGGGCTGCACGCCGGGCACATCGACCCCAACATGCTGTACGCCGAGCCGGAGCGCGCCGACGTCTTCGCCGTCGCCGTCGGCCGCTACGTACCCGAGGACACCGACCCGCAGGAGCTCGCCGAGGCCTTGGACCGGCTCGTCGACCAGGAGTGGTGGCCGCACGGCTACGACGGCTCGGCCGTCGCCCAGGCCCGCCTCAAGGACGCCACCAGCCAGCTCATCGGCCGCTTCTGCCTCGCCGCCGAGGGCGCGACCCGCCAGGCGTTCGGCTCGGGCCGGCTCACGCGGTACGCCGCCGAGCTCGTCGTCCCGCGCGAGACCCGCAACGAGTGCGCGGTCCTCAAGGCCGTCGCCGACCGGTACGTGATGCAGCGCGCCGAGCAGGAGGCCCTCCGCGCCGACCAGCGGATCGTCGTCGCCGAGCTCGCCGAGGCCCTCGTCGCCCGCGCCCCCGACGGCCTCGAACCGCAGTTCCGGGCCGCGTTCGACAGGGCCCCCGACGACCGGGCCCGCAAGCGCGTCCTCGTCGACCAGATCGCCAACCTCACCGACGCCTCCGCCCGCGCCCTCCACGCCCGCCTCCGCACCCACCGGCCGTAGGGCCTCTTCCGTCACCTCTCTCCGTACGAGACCCTCGCAGGCACGGCCCGGAGAGGTACGACGGGACGAACGCCCGGGGGCGTAGGTTGGAACCGGTCGCAACGAGGAGGAAACGACGTGGTCGACGCAGATCAGACCTTTGTCATCGTCGGCGGGGGCCTGGCAGGGGCCAAAGCGGCGGAGACCCTGCGTTCCGAAGGGTTCAACGGCCGGGTGATCCTCATCGGCGACGAGCGCGACCACCCCTACGAGCGTCCACCCCTCTCCAAGGCCTACCTCATCGGGAAGGACGAGCGCGACTCCGTCTTCGTGCACGAGGCCGCCTGGTACGCGGCGAACGACATCGAGCTGCACCTCGGCCAGACCGTCACCGCCATCGACCGCGGGGCCCGCACCGTCCGTCTCGGCGACGGCACCGTCATCGCCTACGACAAGCTGCTCCTGGCCACGGGCGCCGAGCCGCGCCGCCTCGACATCCCCGGCACCGGCCTCGCCGGCGTCCACCACCTGCGCCGGCTCGCCCACTCCGAGCGGCTCCGGCACGAGCTCAAGCAGCTCGGCCGGGACAACGGCCACCTGGTCATCGCGGGTGCCGGCTGGATCGGCCTGGAGGTCGCCTCCGCCGCCCGTCAGTACGGCGCCGAGGTCACCGTCGTCGAAGCCGACCCCACCCCGCTGCACCGGGTCCTCGGCCCCGAGCTCGGCCAGCTCTTCGCCGATCTGCACACCGACCACGGCGTCCGCTTCCACTTCGGCGCCCGGCTCACCGAGATCGTCGGCCAGGACGGCATGGTCCTCGCCGTCCGCACCGACGACGGCGAGGAGCACCCCGCGCACGCCGTCCTGATCGCCATCGGCGCCGCCCCCCGCACCGGCCTCGCCGAGAACTCGGGCCTCGCCCTCGTCGACCGGGCCGACGGCGGCGGCGTCGCCGTCGACGAGTCCCTGCGCACCTCCGACCCCGACATCTACGCCGCCGGTGACGTGGCCGCCTTCCACCACCCGCTGCTGCACCACCGGCTCCGCGTCGAGCACTGGGCCAACGCCCTCAACGGCGGACCGGCCGCCGCCCGCGCCATGCTCGGGCAGCGCGTCTCCTACGACCGGGTGCCGTACTTCTTCACCGACCAGTACGACCTCGGCATGGAGTACTCCGGCTGGGCGCCGCCCGGCTCGTACGACCAGGTCGTGGTCCGCGGCGACACCGGCAAGCGCGAGTTCATCGCCTTCTGGCTCAAGGAGGGCCGCGTCCTCGCCGGCATGAACGTGAATGTGTGGGACGTCACAGACCCCATCCAGAACCTCATCCGGGCCCGTACGGCCGTGGACCCGGAGGCCCTCGCCGACCCCTCCGTACCCCTGGAGAGCCTGATCTGATCGCTTCGGTTCACCCGTAGAATTCATGCGTGGCAGGCAGGATCAACGATGACGACGTGAAGGCGGTACGGGACGCGGTCCCGATCGACGCCGTCGTGTCCGAGTACCTCCAGCTGCGCAACGCGGGCGGCGGAAACCTCAAGGGCCTCTGCCCCTTCCACGACGAGAAGTCGCCCTCCTTCCAGGTCAGCCCCAGCAAGGGACTCTTCCACTGCTTCGGCTGCCAGGAAGGCGGCGACACCATCGCCTTCGTGATGAAGATCGACCACCTCTCCTTCTCGGAGACGGTCGAGCGCCTCGCCGCGAAGGCGGGCATCACCCTGCGGTACGAGGAGGGCGGCTACAACCCCGGCCACCAGCGCGGGGAACGCATCCGCCTGATCGAGGCCCACAAGATCGCCGCCGATTACTACGCCGGGCAACTCGGCTCCGCCGAGGCCGAGATCGGCCGGAAGTTCCTCGCCGAGCGCGGCTTCGACCAGGCCGCCGCCGAGCACTTCGGCGTCGGCTACTCCCCGGCCGGCTGGGACCACCTCACCCGCTTCCTGCGCGGCAAGGGCTTCTCCGACAAGGAACTGATCCTCTCCGGCCTCTCCCAGGACGGCCGCCGCGGCCCCATCGACCGCTTCCGCGGCCGCCTCATGTGGCCGATCAAGGACGTCGGCGGCGAGATCGTCGGCTTCGGCGCCCGCAAGCTCCGCGACGACGACAACGGCCCCAAGTACCTCAACACGCCCGAGACGCCGATCTACAAGAAGTCCCAGGTGCTCTACGGCATCGACCTGGCCAAGAAGGACATCGCCAAGGTCAGCCGCGCCGTCGTCGTCGAGGGCTACACCGACGTCATGGCCTGCCACCTCGCCGGCGTCACCACCGCCATCGCCACCTGCGGCACCGCCTTCGGCGGCGACCACATCAAGATCCTCCGCCGCCTCCTCATGGACAACGGCTCGGCCCGCGTCATCTTCACCTTCGACGGCGACGCGGCCGGCCAGAAGGCCGCCCTGCGCGCCTTCGAGGACGACCAGAAGTTCGCCGCCGAGACGTACATCGCCATCGCCCCCGACGGCATGGACCCCTGCGAACTCCGCCTCGCCAAGGGCGACGAGGCCGTCGCCGAACTCGTCCAGCCCCGCACCCCGCTCTTCGAGTTCGCCCTCCGCCAGATCGTGCGCCGCTACGACCTGGAGACCCCGGCGGGCCGCGCCGCCGCCCTCGACGAGGCCGCGCCGATCGTCGCGAAGATCAAGAACATCGCCTCCCAGCACGAGGTCGCCGTCCAGCTCGCCGGCATGCTCGGCATCCTCGACACCCAGTTCGTGGTCCGGCGCGTCGCCCAGATCGCCCGCTGGCAGCGCCAGGGCGGCGAGCGGGGCCCCGGCCGGCAGCAGCAGCCCCAGCGGACGTACGACACCCCCGCCCCGGCCGCCGCCCCCTCGGGCCCGGCGCTCAATCTGCGCAGCCCCGCCCACCGCACCGAGCGGGAGCTCCTCAAGCTGGCCCTCCAGCGGCCCGAGCTGGTCTCCCCGGCCTTCGACGCCTACGGGGTCGACGAGTTCACCGCCCCGCCGTACGCGGCCGTCCGGCAGTGCGTCCAGGACGCGGGCGGCGCCACCGGAGCCCCCTCCGACTACCTCGACACCGTCCGCGAGGCCGCCCCCAACGACTCGGTCCGGGCCCTCGTCACCGAACTCGCCGTCGAGACGATCTTCGCCAAGTCCGTCGACGAGGCCTACGCCGGCGACCAGCTCGTCACCGTCCGGCTCCGCGCCGTCGACCGCCGCATCCGCGACGTCCAGGGCACCCTGGCCCGGCTCGGAGCCAACGGCGACCCGGAGCAGCTCGCCGCCGTGCAGAACGAGCTGTGGGTCCTCACCCAGTACGGGCAGTCCCTGAGGAACAACGGCGCCGCCGCGCTCTGACCGTCGGTCACGGTACGGACTCAAAAAGTCACCGCACGCCCCTCGTGGCGGCGATGTGTCGTACCCCACACTGGGTGACGGTGCCGTTCCGCCCCTCCCTGGAGGTCGCCCGCCGTGCAGACCGAGATCCAGACCGAGATCCAGACCACCGAACCGGACGAGCAGGCCGAACTCCCCGAGATACCGGTCCAGCGGCGCCGGACCGACCTCGGCGGCAACGGCCCCTCGTCCGACCTCTTCCGTCAGTACCTGCGCGAGATCGGCCGCATCCCGCTGCTCAGCGCCGAGGAGGAGGTCGACCTCGCGCGCCGCGTCGAGGCCGGACTCTTCGCCGAGGAGAAACTCGCCAACACCCCCGACCTGGACAGTCAGTTGGCGGGCGATCTGGACCGGCTCGTCGTCCTCGGCCGGATCGCCAAGCGCAAGCTCATCGAGGCCAACCTCCGCCTCGTCGTCTCCGTCGCCAAACGGTACGTGGGCCGCGGCCTCACCATGCTCGACCTCGTCCAGGAGGGAAACCTCGGCCTCATCAGGGCCGTCGAGAAGTTCGACTACGCGCGCGGCTACAAGTTCTCCACGTACGCCACCTGGTGGATCCGCCAGGCCATGTCCCGGGCCCTCGCCGACCAGGCCCGGACCATCCGCGTCCCCGTGCACGTCGTCGAACTCATCAACCGGGTCATCCGCGTCCAGCGCCGCATGCTCCAGGAACGCGGTTACGAACCCACCGCCGAAGAGGTCGCCGACCAGCTGGACCTGGCCCCCGAGCGGGTCGGCGAGGTCCTCCGCCTCGCCCAGGAACCCGTCTCCCTGCACGCGCCCGTCGGCGAGGAGGAGGACGTCGCCCTCGGCGACCTCATCGAGGACGGCGACGCCGCCTCACCCGTCGAGTCCGCCGCCTTCCTGCTGCTCCGCCGCCACCTGGAGGACGTCCTGTCCACCCTCGGCGAGCGCGAACGGAAGGTCGTCCAGCTCCGCTACGGCCTCGACGACGGAAGGCCCCGCACCCTGGAGGAGATAGGACGCATCTTCGGCGTGACGCGCGAACGCATCCGCCAGATCGAGTCCAAGACCCTCAACAAACTGCGGGACCACGCCTACGCCGACCAGCTGCGCGGCTACCTGGACTAGGGCCTGTCCCCGACGGTCAGTTCCCAGGAGCCCTCCGCGTCGAACTGCAGGAACAGCGGACCGCCGGGCAGCCGCACGGTGGTCCGCACCCGCCCGCCGTCGTTCACCGGCAGCACGCTCTTCAGCGGATCCAGCGTCGTCAGCCCGGTGACCTCCCAGTACCGCAGGCTGACGTGCCCGCCGCGGCCCGGCTCCCGGCCCCGGAAACGGACGCGGAGGTCGGCCGCCGGGCCCGTGTACAGCAGCGCCTCGTGGCCGACGCCCGTCAGCGTCCCCGTCAGCCTGCGGGCCGCGGCCACCGGCTTCACCCGCAGGATCCAGGCGTCCCGCGCCGAGACGACCAGCTGCGGGGGATGGGTGCGGGGCACCCAGGAGCCCCGGAAGTCCTCGTACAGGACGTTGAAGTAGACCTCGGGGATGTCCTTGCCCTCCGCGGTGAGCGGCCGGACGCCGAAGTGGCCCCCGCCCCGGTGCGCCGCCTCCAGCAGGAAGGGGCCGTCCGGGAACCGTTCGTCGGTCGCGAAGGTCTCCGGGCCCGTCCCCTCGATCGTGAACGGCTCGAAGAGCGGGCCGAAGTCCCAGCCCTCCAGGAGGGTGTACGGCCGGTCCGCAGGGGGGAAACCCGCCCCGCCGGCCCCCGTGCCCGACCAGCCGGGCGGCGCCTGCCCCGGCACCTTGGTCACACCGGTCAACGGCACCGGACCGCCCGGGGATTCAGGAGACTTCGCGAAGTGGCCCATGCCGCACATGATGCGGCACGGGCCACCATGAAGTCGATCATCCGGCCGGTCGGCCGTCCGGTCAGTCGACCTCGGCGACCGCCTGCGCGAACTGCGCCGCGTACAGCCGGGCGTAGGCCCCGCCGGACGACAACAGCTCCTCGTGCGTGCCCTGTTCGACGATCGAGCCGTTCTCCATCACCAGGATCACGTCCGCGTCCCGGATCGTGGAGAGCCGGTGCGCGATGACGAAGCTCGTCCGGCCGTGGGCCAGGCGCGCCATCGCCTTCTGGATGAGGACCTCGGTACGGGTGTCGACCGAGCTGGTCGCCTCGTCCAGGACGAGGATCACCGGGTCGGACAGGAACGCCCGCGCGATGGTGATCAGCTGCTTCTCGCCCGCGCTGACCCCCGCCCCGTCGTCCTCGACGACCGTGTCGTACCCCTCGGGCAGGGTCCGGATGAACCGGTCGGCGTGGGCGGCGCGCGCCGCCTCCTCGACCTCGGCGCGGGTCACCGTGCGCATGGCGCCGTAGGCGATGTTGTCCGCGATGGTGCCGCCGAAGAGCCAGGTGTCCTGGAGGACCATGCCGATGCCCTTGCGCAGCTCCTCGCGGGACATCTTCCCGACGTCCACCCCGTCCAGGGTGATCCGGCCGTCCGTCACCTCGTAGAACCGCATCAGCAGGTTCACCAGGGTCGTCTTGCCGGCGCCGGTCGGGCCGACGATCGCGACCGTCTGGCCCGGGTCGACCGTGAGCGACAGGTCCTCGATGAGCGGCTTGTCCTTCTCGTAACGGAAGGAGACGCCCTCCAGCGCCACCTTGCCCTTGAGGTCCACCGTCCCCCAGCCTTCGGCCGGGGGTGCCCCCATCTCGCTGCTCGGGCTGTCCGGCTCCTGCTCCTCCGCGTCGAGCAGCTCGAAGATCCGCTCCGCCGAGGCGACACCGGACTGCACCAGGTTCGCCATCGACGCGACCTGCGTCAGCGGCATCGAGAACTGGCGCGAGTACTGGATGAAGGCCTGCACGTCACCGATGGACAGGCTGCCGGTCGCCACCCGCAGACCGCCGACCACGGCCACCAGGACGTAGTTGATGTTCGAGACGAAGAACATCACCGGCTGCATCACACCGCTGTTGAACTGGGCCTTGAACCCGGCCTCGTACAGCGCCTCGTTCTGCTCGCGGAAGTCCTTCGCGGACTCCTCCTGCCGGCCGAAGACCTTCACCAGGGCGTGCCCGGTGTACATCTCCTCGATGTGGGCGTTGAGCGCGCCCGTGGACTTCCACTGCTGCACGAAGTGCGGCTGCGAGCGCTTGCCGATCTTCGCCGCGACGAACACCGAGACCGGCACCGTCACCAAGGCCACCAGGGCGAGCAGCGGCGAGATCCAGAACATCATGAAGAGCACGCCGACGATCGTGAGCAGCGAGTTGACCAGCTGGCCCATCGACTGCTGGAGCGTCTGCGAGATGTTGTCGATGTCGTTGGTCGCCCGCGACAGCACCTCACCGCGCTTCGCCTTGTCGAAGTACGACAGGGGGAGCCGCGCCAGCTTCGTCTGGACGTCCTCCCGCATCCGGTAGACCGTCCGGTTGATCACCTTGATCGACATACGGGTGGAGACCAGCATGAGCAGGCCCGCCGCCACGTAGATCGCGAGGACCCACAGCAGGACCTCGCCGACCGCACCGAAGTCGATGCCCTGGCCGGGGGTGAAGTCGACCCCGGACAGCATGTCGGCCATGCCGCCGTCACCGTCGGCGCGGAGCTTCTCCAGGGCCTGGGCCTTCGTGACGCCCTCGGGCATGTTCCGCCCGACGACACCCGCGAAGATCAGGTCCGTCGCCTTGCCGAGGATCTTCGGCCCGACCACGGAGGCCGCCACCGACAGCACGCCCGCGATCAGCATCACCCAGAGCGTGCCGCGCTCGGGCGCCAGCTGCTTGAGCAGCCGCTTGCCCGAGCCCTTGAAGTCCATCGACCGCTGGTCGGGGCCGCCACCGGCCATCATGCGTCCGCCAGGACCGGCCATCAGGCTGCCTCCGCCTCGGTCAGCTGGGAGAGCACGATCTCCCGGTACGTCTCGTTCTCCGCCATCAGCTCACGGTGCCGTCCGGTGCCCACGACCCGGCCCTCGTCGAGGACCACGATCCGGTCGGCGTCGCGGATGGTCGACACGCGCTGGGCGACGATCACCACGGTCGAGTCGGCCGTCTCCTGCGCCAGCGCGGCCCGCAGCAGGGCGTCCGTCTCGTAGTCGAGCGCGGAGAAGGAGTCGTCGAAGAGGTAGATCTCCGGCCGCTGCACGAGCGTCCGCGCGATCGCGAGCCGCTGCCGCTGACCGCCGGACACGTTGGTGCCGCCCTGCGCGATCGGGGCGTTCAGGCCGGCTTCCAGCTTCCGTACGAAGTCGGCGGCCTGGGCGACCTCAAGCGCGTGCCACAGCTCCTCGTCGGTCGCGTCGGGCTTCCCGTACCGAAGGTTCGTCGCCACCGTCCCCGAGAACAGGTACGGCTTCTGCGGGACGAGTCCCACGGTCTTCGCCATCAGCTTCGCGTCGAGCCTCCGCACGTCCACGCCGTCGACGAGTACCTCGCCGCCGGTCGCGTCGAAGAGCCGGGGCACGAGCCCGAGCAGCGTCGACTTGCCGCTGCCCGTCGAACCGATGATCGCGGTCGTCTCACCGGGCCGGGCGACGAGCGCCACGTCCCTGAGGACGGACTCCTCCGCGCCCGGGTACCGGAAGTCCGCGCCCTTGACCTCCAGGTGCCCGCGCCGGAGCAGCTTCGTCACCGGCTCCGCCGGCGGCACGACGCTCGTCTCGGTCCCGAGGACCTCCTCGATGCGCTCGGCGCACACCTCGGCCCGCGGCACCATCATGAACATGAAGGTGGCCATCATCACGGCCATCACGATCTGCATCAGATAGGCGAGGAAGGCGGTCAGCGCGCCGATCTCCATCCCGTTGCTGGCGATGCGGTGCGCGCCGAACCAGACCACGGCCACGCTGGAGACGTTCACGACGGTCATCACCGTCGGGAACATCAGCGCCATCAGCCGACCGGTCGCCATCGACACATCGGTCAGCTCGCCGTTGGCGCCGCGGAAGCGCTCCTCCTCGTACCCGTCCTTCACGAAGGCGCGGATGACCCGGTTGCCGGTGATCTGCTCGCGCAGCACCCGGTTCACCGTGTCGAGGCGCGTCTGCATGGTCCGGAAGAGCGGCCGCATCTTCCGGACGATCAGCGAGACGGCGACGCCGAGGACCGGCACCACCGCGAGCAGCACGGCCGAGAGGGGGACGTCCTGGCCGAGCGCCATCACGATGCCGCCGACACACATGATGGGAGCGGACACCATCAGCGTGAACGCCATCAGGACCAGCATCTGGACCTGCTGGACGTCGTTGGTCGTACGGGTGATCAGCGAGGGCGCGCCGAAGTGGCCGAGTTCCCGGGCGGAGAAGGACTGCACCCGGTCGAAGACCGCGCCGCGCACGTCACGGCCGAGCGCCGAGGCGGTCCGCGCGCCGTAGTACACCGCCCCGATGTTGCAGACGACCTGGACGACGGAGACGCCGACCATCAGGGCGCCGAAGCGCAGGATGTAGCCGGTGTCCCCGTTGACGACACCGTTGTCGATGATGTCGGCGTTCAGGGTCGGCAGGTAGAGGCTCGCGCAGGTCTGCAGGAACTGCAGGAGGACGAGCAGGGCGATGGGTTTTCGATAGGGCCGCAGGTGGGTTCGGAGAAGTCTTATGAGCACGGCTCCTACTATCGCCCGCACCCCGGGAGCGTTACGACTCGGTTTCGGGGCGCGGGCGGAGCCCTGGGAAAGACTTTACGAACCTGCGTGCGACCCTCAGGCGCCGAACGCGCCCGGGTGGATCTGGTCCCGCGTCGCCACGTACTGCTGCCGCACGGCCTGGCCGACCGACAGTTCCCCGCCGGGCTCCAGGATCTGCGCGACCGCGCCCTGCCAGGCCGGGGGAGCGGACGGGGAGAGCGTGCCCCGCGCGACCCCGAGGGCCCAGGCGGCCTGCCGGGCCGCGCCGAGCGCCGCGTAGTCGGCGGGCTGGGGGACGACGACCTGGGCGCCGAAGAGCGCCGGCGCGAGGGCCTGCACGGCCGGCAGGGCGGCGGCCGCGCCGAGCAGGAAGACCCGCCGTACCTCGACACCCCGCCCGCGCAGCACGTCCATGGCGTCGGTGAGCCCGCAGAGCATCCCCTCGAACGCCGCCCGCGCCAGGTGTTCGGGCCTCATCGACTCGCGCCGCAGCCCGCTGAGCGTGCCGGCGGTGTGCGGCAGGTTGGGGGTCCGCTCGCCCTCCAGATAGGGCAGCAGGACGAGCCCGGAGGCGCCGGGCGTCGACTTCAGCGCGAGGGCCGACAGCTCCTCGAGCGACTCCACACCGAGCATCTCGGCGGTCCCGCGCAGCGCCCGTACGGCATTGGAGGTCGAGACGACCGGCAGGTACATGCCGGTGGCGTCGGCGAAGGACGTGATCATGCCGGTGGGGTCGGCGAGGGCCTCGTGGTGGACGGCCATCACGGAGCCGGAGGCGCCGAGGGAGACCACCGCGTCGCCGGGGCCGAGGCCGAGGCCGAGGGCGGCGGCCATCGTCTCGCCGGTGCCGGCGGAGACGAGGAGGCCCTCGGGGGTGATGCCGGCGGCGTCGGAGGGCCCGAGGACCTCGGGCAGCACGGCCTGGTGGCCGAGGGCGAGATCGACGAGGTCGGGGCGGTACGTGCCGGTGCGGACCGACCAGTAGCCGGTGCCGGAGGCGGCGCCGCGGTCCGTCGTGCGGCGGGCGGGCCGGCCGAGCAGCTGCCAGACGAGCCAGTCGTGCGGCTGGAGGACCATGGCGACGCGCTGAGCGTTCTCGGGCTCCGTACGGGCCAGCCAGCGAAGCTTGGCGACCGCCTGTCCGGCACCGGGCACGCTGCCGACGGCCTCGGCCCAGGCCTGCCGTCCGCCCAGGGACTCGACGAGGTCGGCGGCGGCGACCTGCGCCCGCTTGTCGTTGCGGACGAGCGCGGGCCGCACCAGGCCGCCCTGCGCGTCGAGCGGCACGAGCCCGTGCTGCTGCGCGGAGACGCCGATGGCCTCGACACCTTCGAGGAGCCCGCCGGTGGCGGCGTCCCCGAGCGAGAGCAGCCAGGTCTGCGGATCGACGTCGACGGCCTTGGGTTCGCCGGGATGCGCGGCGTACCCCTGCCGCAGTACGGCACCCGTGTCCGTGTCACAGACGACGATGCGTGTGAACTCCGCAGAGCTGTCCAATCCGGCGACTATCCCCATGGCACCTGATTCTGCCGCACGCGAGGGGGTTCAGGCGCTGCCAGTCCCGGATGCGGGGGCTCGGGAGCGGCCGGCGCCGGGTGTGGGGGCTCAGGAGCGGCCGGCGCCGGGTGCGGGGCTCAGGTGTTGCTGGTGCCCCACTCCTCGTCCTCGACCTTGCCGTTGCCCCGGCCGCGCTCGCGCAGCGCGTGGACCCGGTCGGTCACGGAGTGCGGCAGCCGGTCGCCGACGACGTGCAGGGCCTTGCCCGCGGCCTGGCGCCCGGTCTGGGCGGCGGACTCGGTGGCGTTCCGCACGGCCGGGTTCTGCACGAAGTCCTTCGCGGACTTCTTCATCTGTTCGTAGCGCTCGCGTCCGGCCCGCGTGCCGACCACGTAACCGAGGGCGAGTCCCATGACGAACGTCAGCTTGTACCGCACGGCAGCGATCCTTCCCTGGAGGCCCTGGGGATACCGATTGGCGGAGCACCCCCCTGCTTGCGCTAATGTATGTCTCGCAGCGAGCGAGCGCCGCCCGGGAAGGCCCGAGGTGGATCCGATCGGTGCAACGCAGCAATCCCCTGTAGCTCAATTGGCAGAGCAGCCGGCTGTTAACCGGCAGGTTACTGGTTCGAGTCCAGTCGGGGGAGCGCGATCCCCTGTAGCTCAATTGGCAGAGCATTCGGCTGTTAACCGGAGGGTTGCTGGTTCGAGTCCAGCCGGGGGAGCGAGACGGAAGAGGACCCTTCGGGGTCCTTTTTCGCGTCTATGGGAACCATGTGGGGCGCGACGCGGTCTTCATGGTCGAGCAGAGCCGATCATCCGGAGCAGGAGATCGTATGAGCGGCTATGCTGCGGCAGACGGCGCGCACACATGTACGCGCCTCACCGTACGGGGCGGTAGCTCAGCCGGTTAGAGCAGCGGACTCATAATCCGTCGGCCGTGGGTTCGAGTCCCACCCGCCCCACCGCAGCAGAAACGTCGTGACCAGCGGAAACGCCCCTGAAGGGGTGTTTCCGCATGCGGTGCTCGCCTCCCGCCTGTGCGGCGAGGGGCGCCCCTGGTCCGCCCCACCGGGCCCGGGCCTTCCCGGCCTGGGGTTTCAGGTGGAACGTGAGTGTGAAACCACGACGATGTTCCCACGCCGATCCCACGGCCCCTGCGTGTGACACGCCGCACATCGAGTCGAATTTCTGGCGCCTTGTCGACACTCCGGTCCTCAGGCCCGGCTGGTCGTTCCTGCGGCTCGCCGGGGAGATCGGACCGCGCCGTGCCCTCGCCGCGCAGAGGCGGCATGTCACCGCCCCGCCCGTAGGAGCCGCGGACCGATACGCATCCGGCGCGAAGGGCGGGTCATTCCTAGGAGTGACGCAGAGAAACGGGCCCGACGACAGGACGGCGCAGGGAGTAACGGGAGCGTGTCGGCGGGGGCGGACGACTCCGCGAGGTGCGGTGCGCGATGCCCACGGCCGTTCGTATGGAGCCCGTATGCACCATCCCAAGTGGCGGGCGATTGCACAGCAGCTGACGGTGAGCCATGTCGCCGCGTATCGAGAGCCGACAGTGGGTCAGCTGACGCGGCGGACGAAAGGAAGTCCACCGATGCGCTCTGCCCGCATTCTCTTCGCCGCGGCCGCCACCGCCGGCACCCTGGCGCTCGCCGCACCCGGCGCCTACGCGATCACCGCAGGTGACTGGGACGGCTCCTCCCAGAGCCAGGAAAACGACCACGGCAAGCCGAAGACCGAGAAGGAGCACGACAAGGGCGGCCAGTGGGAGAAGGAGCAGGAGAAGCCGAAGGGCGGCATGCACACCGGCTCCGGCGCTCTGTCCCTCGTCGACGGCGACGACTGGTCCAAGGAGCACGACAAGGGCGGGAAGACCGAGAAGGAGCACGACAAGGGCGGCCAGTGGGAGAAGGAGCAGGAGAAGCCGAAGGGCGGCATGCACACCGGCTCCGGCGCTCTGTCCCCGT
>NZ_JBWKFA010000002.1:579696-892055 GCF_056435185.1 Streptomyces sp. NPDC044003
CTCGTCAACGCCGATGACTGGACCAAGGACACGGAGAAGGACAAGCAGAAGGACTGGACCAAGGACACGGAGAAGGAAGAGGGCGGCTACAAGGAGAAGCCGAAGGGCGGCATGCACACGGGCGGCGGCGGCCTCGCGAGCGGCACCACCAACGTGACCGGAGCGGCCCTGGTCGTGGGCGGACTGGCCGCGTTCGTTCTCCACCGCCGCAGGAAGTCCGCCGGCGCGGCTGCGTGAGGAAGTACGGACGTTAGGGGGTCGTCTTCTGAAAGACGGCCCCCGCGTCCGGTCGTCCACGCCTCCGTACCCCATCCCGGATCCCCCGCCCGAGTCCCAAGGAGCCCCTGGTGACGACCCGACCGGATCCCGCTGACGTGGGAGCCTCCCGGCGTATCCCGCGGTGGGTGGTCCCCGCCGTGTTCTGGACGCTGGTTCTTGCCGTGCTTCTCCTTGTCTTCCGTCCGGGGATGTCCGACCAGGACACGGAAGCACCGGCCCGACCCGCGGCTGCCGCCGAGTCCGGTCGCGCTTCGGCCCCCGACCCGTCATCCCGCCCCAGCGCCTCGCGGCCTGCCTCGCCGGGTGCCGTCCCGGCGGCCGGTCAACCGTCGATGCCCAGGTCGGCTCCCGTCCGTCTGAGGATTCCCGGGATCGGAGTGGACGCGCCCTTCATCGGCCTGAAGATCGGCCCTTCCGGTGCGCTCGACCCGCCTCCGGCCGACGACACGAACCTGGTGGGCTGGCAGGCGTCCGGTGTCTCCCCCGGTGAAGTGGGGACCGCGATCATCGCGGGCCACCTGGACACCGCCACCGCCCCCGCGGTCTTCGCCCGGCTCGGCGAACTGAAGGCCGGGGACACCTTCGAGGTGAGTCGCGCCGACGGTACCGACGCCGTGTTCCGCGTCGACTCCGTGGAGGAGTTCTCCAAGGACGACTTCCCGGATCAGCGCGTCTACGAGGACACTCCCAGCGCGCTCGTCCGGCTCATCACGTGCGCGGGCCCCTACGACCGTACGGCGAGGGACTACACCGACAACCTCGTCGTCTTCGCGCACCTGGAGCCCACCGACTGACCCGGCCGTGCACCTGTGAGGATGTGGGCGCCCGCCGTGCCTTCGAGGGCACGTGCGGGCGCCCTTCGGTCGCCCGTCCGCCGGGCGTGGTCCATGCCTTCGCGGCGCAATGTCAGCGTGCCGTCGCCGTCGCCGTCGCCCCGCTCTTCGCCCTGGCGCCGCGCGACCAGGGCGACCTCGGCGCACTCTCCCCCGCTGATAGGAATGCGCCGCCGTGAGATGCCGGGGCCGTCGGTGGAGTTCCTCGGCGCGGTTGCCCTGACGCGGCGTAGTCGCCGCGAGACTCTGCCAGGCCGCCGAGGATGACGATCGTCTGCAACTCGCCCCAGCTGTTGCCGAGTTCGCGGAACACCGCGCCGGCGTACGCCGCGTCGGCGCGCGCGGTGTCCGGCTGCCCCCGGTAGAGGGCGACCTCGGCCCGGACGCAGAGTGCGGCGGCCGCTCCCCAGCGGTCTCCCAGGGCCCGGAACTCGACCGCGGCGCCTACCCGGCCGAGGGCGCCGTCCTCGAAACCCACCTGGCCGCGATCAATTACCTCGTACGCGAGAGCGCCGCCGTAATCGAGTCCGTCGCCGGTGCCAAATAGGCGTCTTTATACGGCAGCGCGTCGCCGGATCGCAACCACGTGAAGATTTCGGGCGAATCGCCGATCCGGAATCCAATCAGGTCGGCGAGAATTACTTCTGCTCGGCCTGAGCCACTCCCGTGCACGTGGCGCGCCCGAATGCGCCCATCGCGGTGGCGCGCTGCACGTGCTTATTGCGAATGGCGAGCGTGCAGGACGCCTGCCCGCCCTTGTCGTCGAGGATGATGCTGACGGTCGGGGCCTTGCCGTCGAGGGGCATCTGGACCGACTTGGTCCAGGGGAGTTTGACGCCCTTCTCGACCGTGGCCGTACCCGCCTCATTTCGGGCGAGGTACGAAATCTCCGCCGTTCCCGTCCCCGTGACCTCGTACGTCACCTCGGCCGTCGGCTCGGCGTGCGGCTTCGACTGCTCGTCGGTGTCGAGGAGGCCGTAGCCGGCGAGTCCCAGGCAGGCGAGCAGGGCGACGCCGGCGATCAGCCACCCGCGTCGGCCCGGGGAGCCCCCCGTGCCCTCCTGCTCGGTCTCCTCCCGCACTGCGCTTTCCACAAGTTCATCGGATGACATGAGGGAGCCGGCTTTCGGTTGGGTGGCAGAGGAACCGGCTGGTTATACACCAGGCCGCCGACCGATTGCGAGCGAGCGGAAGAATCGGGCGAACCACACCCCCTCCGGCCTGCTGATTGTCCTTTATGTCGCAGGGGTTGACCGGGCCTCGTCAAAGTGGTTAGAAAGCCCGCTGCAATGCCTGTGAGCTCGTGGCTCATGCCATCCGCGCAATCACTCCGTATTGCTCCAAGCCGGGCGGAAAACTTCGCACCGGCTCGTTTGGCGTACCCATTTCGCGTGCCGCGATGCGGGTGCGTCGATGCCGAAAGGTATTGAGGTGAAAGTTCCGTACAGGAGATATCTCTCCTGTCTGGTCGTGTCGGCGGTAGCGGGCACGCTACTGCCGCAGGTTGCCTATGGGGCTCCGCTGTCACCGGCGACGAGCGACGACAAGGGCGCCTTCGACGCGATCGCGGGTTGGTTCTCGGACGACGAGAACAACGACGAGTCGCGCGGGCTCGAGGCGCAGTCGACCGCTGGGGCTCCCGTGAGCCGGGAGAAGCTGCCGAAGGGCAAGGCTGCGGCGAAGCCGAAGCGTGTCGCGGAGCTGACCGGTAAGCGGACGGCGAACGCGCGGTACTGGCAGCTGTCCGACGGCCGGGTGCAGGC
Source organism: Streptomyces sp. NPDC044003 (assembly GCF_056435185.1). NCBI lineage: Bacteria > Bacillati > Actinomycetota > Actinomycetes > Kitasatosporales > Streptomycetaceae > Streptomyces > Streptomyces sp. NPDC044003. The sequence continues at coordinate 582,572 of NZ_JBWKFA010000002.1, forward strand.
CGAGGTGTCGGCCGTGCCGACCGGGTACCGGGCGGGGAAGTCCTGGAAGGACATCGACGCGACGGTCGTTCCGTCCGATGCCAAGGGCTTCGACTTCGCCAACACGACGAACGCCGCGTCCAGCTGGTTCGGTTCGGACGCGGGCAAGCTGGTCCGCTTCGAGGCCGGTGCCGGTCACGTGGTGACTCTTGGTCTGAAGGGTGCGGGGAAGCTCGCGCCGGTGGCCAAGGGCGACACGGTCACGTACAAGGACGCGGTGTCCGGTGCGGATCTGTCGTACGTGGTCGGTCCGGGCCGGGTGAAGGAGAACATCGTCCTGGACGCGAAGCCGTCCGGTCCGGTGTCGTTCACGTTCACGCTGGACGCGGGCGGTCTGACGCCGAAGCAGAACAAGGACGGCTCGATCTCCTTCTTCGGCGAGGGCGCGGACCCGGTCCTCGTCATCCCGGCGGCGTTCATGACGGACGCGAAGAAGGACGCGAAGGCCGCTTACGGTTCCGCCTACAGCGGGAACGTCACGCAGAAGCTGACGCGGGCCGGCAAGGGCTGGGAGCTGTCGGTCACGCCCGACGCGAAGTGGCTGGCCGCGTCCGAGCGGCAGTACCCGGTCACGATCGACCCGACGATCTCGATCGCTCCGACGCCGTCGACGGCGCAGGACGTGATGATCTCGTCGGACGGTGCGACGACGAACTACGACGACAACTGGCGTCTGTCGGTCGGCAACACCTCCACGGGTGCCTCGCGTGCGCTGATCCGGTTCCCGGTCAGCAGCATCCCGGCCGGCACCAAGCTGGACTCGGCCGATCTGAAGCTGTACTTCGACCAGACGCACACCACGGGTGACACCGAGGTCCAGCTGGAGGCGCACCGCGCCACCCAGGCGTGGACCGAGTCCGGGGCGACCTGGAGCAACGCCAACGCGATCACCGGTGAACTGTCCGGCACCTCGGTGCTGGTGGACAACGGCGAGGCCGGCCGTACCGCTGCGGTGGGTGCCTGGCCGGCGTCGGGGAACACGGCGTACACGCAGTACGCGGTGAACCAGACGTACATGTACAACAAGGATTCGGTCGCGGGTGACACGTACACCTGGCAGCCGAGCCTTCCCGAGGACGGCACCTACCAGGTCGAGACGCACTACGTCCCGGCCTCCGACCGTGCCACCAACGCCCCCTACACCGTCACCTACGACGGCGGTACGAAGGCCTACACCGTCAACCAGCAGGCCGGCACCACCGGCGTCTGGAAGACGCTCGGCTCGCACCCGTTCAAGGCCGGAACCCTCGGCAAGATCGTCCTCGGCGACGGGCCCGTCACGACCGCGACCTCGGTGATCGCGGATGCGGTGCGGTTCACCAAGGGTGGTGTGGTCACCAAGCAGCCCGGTGAGCTCAACACCTGGCACTCGTTCCCCGTCACCAAGACCGTGCAGTCCTGGATCGACGGTACCAACGTCAACAACGGTTTCGTGATCAAGGCCGGTGACGAGTCCGCGAACGGCCCCAAGGGCGGTCCGCGCTACGAGGGCTCGGAGTTCGGGTACGGCGGCGAGACCGCCAACTACCCGCGCCTCGTCCTCACCTTCGGCCGTCAGGGCGTCGACCTCTCCGCCCCGACGACGATCCACGACACCGGCGCGGAGCTGAACTGGTCCGCGTACCAGGACAAGGACCCGGTCGGTACCGGCGACGACATCGTCGAGTACCAGGTCCACCGCTCGGTCAGCCAGACCTTCACCCCGTCGGCCGCCACGCTCGTCGCGCCGGTCACGCCGGGCACGACGTCGTACACGGACACCTCCGCGACGCCGACGAAGGCCGACGACCCGGATCCGTACGGCCGTGCGTACTACTACATGGTCGCGGTCAAGACGAAGGACGGGCAGGTCGTCGCAGCGCCGACCCAGCTCGTGCGTCTGCCGAAGGCCGGCCGTACGACGAAGGTGTTCACCGCCTCGCAGGACACCACCCTGTCCTCGACGCAGTCCACCCTCGCGCACGACACCATCGACGACAGCGGCCCGAAGAACTGGCTGAGCGTCGGCAACAACTCCGCCACCTACGGCGACACCCGCGCCCTGCTGAAGTTCCCGGCCCTGGGCATTCCCGCCACGGCCCGGGTCCTGGACGCCAACGTGCGCCTGTGGTCCACGCAGACCGCCCAGGACACCACCGGCGCCCTGTACGAACTGCGGCCGCTGACGCGTGACTTCGACGAAGCCGCCGCCACCTGGGTCAAGGCCGACAGCGCCACGAACTGGACGACGCAGGGCGGCGACTTCGGCGCCGTGACGGCCGACACCGGCGCGATGACGAACGACCCGGCCCGTCACGACTGGAACGTCACCTCGCTGGCGCAGTCCTGGGTGACCACCCCGGCCTCCCAGAAGGGCGTCGTCCTGAAGATGGCCGACGAGGCCGCCTCGCAGGAGCGCACCCTGTTCCTGTCGTCCGAGGGCACCGAGCCCAGGCTCGCGCCCAGGATCGTGGTCACGTACATCGACTCCACCACGGAGTCGACGTACTACGCGCCGCAGACCCCGGCCCGTATGACCCCGAACTCGGACTACACGGTCGACTTCAACCTCACCAACACGACCGCGTCCAACTGGACTTCGGCCGACAACGTCCTGACGTACAAGTGGGCGCTGCCGGACGGCACGGACGTCACCACCGGCGGAAACCAGGTCCAGACGGCGCTGCCGTCGAACGTCGCCCCGGGCGGCTCGGTCAACCTGCAGGCGCAGGTCAAGACCCCGATCAACTCGGACAACGGCAACAAGCGCACCGACTACGTGCTGACCTGGGACGTCTACAACAAGACGACCGGCACCTGGATCTCGGGCACCTCCGGCATCGCCGGCCTGAGTCAGAACGTGGCGGTGGAGGACCCCACCTCCAACAGCCTCGGCCTGGAGAAGTTCTACGGCTACACCGGCAAGAACACCGGCGCCGGCGCCAGCATGATGAACAACATGGCCTCCGGCAACGTGGTGTGGTCGTACAACGGGTTCAACAACCCCGGCCGGGGCCTGAACACGTTCTTCCGGCTGGCCTACAACAGCTTGGACACCTCCGACACGGTCTCCGGCTACGGCTGGTCCATGCAGGCATCGGGGCCGATCCGGCTCGGGGCCCCGCTGGACTTCCACCCCAACCCCAACCCCACCGAGGTGCGCCTGCCCGACGGTGACGGCACCACCCACGTGTTCCGCTGGGACTCGGCGACGAGCTCGTGGAAGGCGCCGGCCGGTGTCCACTACAAGCTGGCCGCCAAGGCGGGTCTGGACTGCACCCCGCTGAAGGACCCGATCCCGGACGCCTGGACGATGACCCGTCCCGACGGCACCCGCTTCCTGTTCGGCTGCGACGGCTACCTGACCTCCACGGTGGACAAGAACGGCAACACCATGCTGTTCACCTACGAGGAGCGGAAGTCCAACAACAAGCCGACCAAGTTCCTGAAGTACATCACCGACCCCGCGTCGCGGCAGACGCTGACGGTGGACTACTTCAAGAAGGGCGACAACTCCTACGAGTACGTCTCGGGCACGGGCACCATCGCCACGGGCTCGAACCTGACCAACTCCAAGATCTACGACCACATCAAGTCGGTCACCGACGTCTCCGGCCGTAAGATCAACTTCTGGTACACGGACAAGGGTCTGCTCGGCCAGTTCACCGACGGCGTGGGCTCTTCGCAGCCGAAGGTGTTCAAGTTCACCTACGACGCCACGCAGGGCAACAAGAACGTCAAGATGGTGGCGGCCACCGACCCCCGGGGCAACGCCACCAAGCTGGACTACTACGCCCCGCAGACCGGTGACGACCCGAAGTACCACTGGTGGACCAAGACCATCACGGACCGCCTGAACAACAACACGACGTTCGCCTACAAGGCGGACACGGTGAACCCGAGCTTCACCGACACCAAGGTCACGGACTCCGAGTCGCACGCCACGGACTACGTCCTGGACGACTTCGGCCGCCAGGTGAAGTCCACCAACGCCAAGTCCGAGTCCCTGGACATGTCCTGGGACGCGGACAACAACGTCATCCTCCTGAAGGAGGCGAACGGCGCCCAGACCACCTGGACGTACGACCAGAAGACCGGCAACCCGCTGACGAAGAAGGACGCGGAGGCCAACAAGAACGGCACCGCGGCGACGGTCTACACGTACCAGACCCGTGCGGACGGCTTCTCGGCCGACCTGTCCACCAAGACCTCCCCCGAGGGCCGCAAGTGGCAGTTCGGCTATGACGCCTTCGGCAACCTGAAGACGGTCACCGACCCCATGGGCGCCGCCACCACCTCGGTGCCGGACGATTACACCACCAAGTACGACTACGACGCCTACGGGCAGTTGACCAAGGCCACCGACGCCAACGGCAACGCCACCAACAACTCCGACTTCGACGTCATGGGCTACCCCAAGACGATCACCGACGCGGAGAACCACCCCACCTCGTTCGTCTACGACGAGCGTGGCCAGGTCACCTCGGTGACCGACGCGGCGGGCACCACCACCACCCAGACCTACGACGCCTTCAAGCGTCCGCTGGTCAACAAGGTGCCCAAGGACCAGGCGCAGGCGGTGTTCATCACCACTCCGGCCCCGGTGTACGACGCCAACGACAACGTCACCACCAGCACGGCCGCGGACGGCGTGGTCTCCACCGCGGTCTACGACCCGGCGGACCAGGTGACCGAGTCGACCGGCCCGGACAACAACCTGAGCGGTCGCACGACGCGCTACACCTACGACAAGGTCGGCAACCTCAAGACCACGACCGAGCCCAAGGGCGTGGCGACGACCTCCGTCCCGGACGACTACGTCACCACCAACAACTACAACGAGATCTACCAGCTCATGTCGGTGGTGAACGCCCAGGGCGACAAGGTCTCCTACGAGTACGACATCGTCGGCAACCCGGTCACGCTCATCGACCCGAAGAAGAACGCCACCGCCGACACCACCGACTACACCAGCAAGAGCTCCTTCGACCTCAACCACCGCGTCACCAAGGTCACCGACGCGGCGGGCAAGTTCACCACGAGCGAGTACGACAAGGACTCGCTGGTGGTCAGGAGCACCGACAAGGAAGGCAACGTCAGCGAGGTCGTCTACGACCAGCGCGGCAAGACGATCGAGCAGCGGGTCCCGTACTCGACCGGCGTCGTCCGTACCACGAAGTACGAGTACGACCAGATGGGCAACGCCACCAAGGTGATCAGCCCGCGCGGCACCGCGACCGCGGCCGTCGACGACTTCACCAGCCGCACCGAGTACGACAAGCTCAACCGTCCGGTCAAGCAGTACCAGCCCTACGACCCGGCGGACGCGCGCTACAACGACCCCAACGTCTACACGCAGACGACCTACGACGTGGTCGGCCGCACCTCGCGGGTCTCCGCGCCGCCGTCGGCGGGTCAGACGGTCCGTAACGACACCGACTACACCTACTTCGACAACGGCTGGACCAAGACGTCCACCGACCCGTGGGACATCGTCACCTCCTACGGCTACAACACGACCGGCCAGCAGGTCTCGCGCACCCTCTCCTCCGCCGGCGGCTCCAGCTCGCGGACCCAGGGCTGGGCGTACTACCCCGACGGCAGCATCCAGGCCCGCTCCGACGACGGCGTGCCGGTCGGCGCCCACGTGGTGGTGGCCGACAACTCGGACACCCAGACCACGTCGGCGACCGGTACCTGGGCCACGGCCTCGGCCACCGGCCAGCAGGGCTACGACCACCGCACCCACGCGGCGGGCACGTCGACGGACACGTTCACCTGGAACCTGAACGTCCCGCAGGACGGCAGCTACACCGCCTACGCGAAGTACCCGACGACCTCGGGCGCCTCCACGGCGGCGAAGTACACCGTCACGCACGACGGCGGCACCACCGACAAGACGGTCAACCAGACCACCGGTGGCGGCACCTGGGTCTCCCTGGGCTCGTTCACCTTCAAGCAGGGGATCACGTCCAAGATCACCCTGGCGACCGACGCCTCCGGCAAGGTCGTCGCCGACGCGGTGAAGATCGTCCGTACCGTCACCGAGACGGACACCGAGAAGAAGAACTTCACCTACTCGTACGACCTCAACGGCAACCTCGAGTCGATCACCGACACCTCCTCGGGTGCCAAGATCGACAAGTACTCGATGACCTACACCGGCCTCAACCAGGTCCAGAAGGTCAGCGAGTCCCTGGCCGGCGTCGAGAAGAAGGCCACGTCGTTCACCTACGACGCCAACGGCCAGAAGGCGACGACGTCCCACCCCGACCAGTACGCGCAGTACATCTACGACCTGCGTGAGCAGGTCAAGACGGTGAAGGTCGGCAAGTCCGTCTCGGACGCCTCGCCGAAGGTCACCGACTACACCTACACCGACCGCGGCCTGCGGCTGAAGGAGACGAAGGCCAACGGCAACACGGTCGACTACACCTACTACCTCAACGCGGCGCTGAAGACCCAGAACGAGAAGAAGCCCAACGGCACCCTGGTCTCCTCGCACACCTACGCCTACGACGCCAACGGCAACCAGGCGCAGGACGTCGCGTCCAAGATGAACGCCGACAACCACGGCGCGTATCTGAACTCCACCACGGACTCCACCTACGACCCGGTCAACCGGCTCGCCCAGTCCGTCAAGACGGGAACCGGCGCGGGCACCGAGACCTACGTCCACGACAACAACGCCAACGTCGTCACCCAGACGATCAAGAACGTCACGACCAACTACACCTACGACCGCAACCGGCTCCTCAGCTCGAGCATCGGCGCCGCGAGCAACAGCTACAACTACGACCCGTACGGTCGACTGGACACGGTCGTCGCGGGCGGCAAGGTGGTCGAGGACCGGGACTACGACGGCTTCGACCACGTGGTCAAGAACGCCAAGCTGCAGACCGACGGGGTCACGACGAAGACGACCACGTACGTCTTCGACCCGCTGGACCGCACGGCGTCCAAGACGGAGGGCGGCAAGACCACCGACTTCAACTACCTCGGCACCTCCAGCGAGGTCCTGAACGAGGCCGTCGCCGGCGAGGTCACCAAGTCCTACCAGTACAGCCCGTGGGGCGAGCGCCTCACGCAGCTGAAGAAGAACACCGACGGCTCCGAGGAGCTCGGCGTCTACGGCTACAACGGCCACACCGACGTCGAAACCCTCACCGACACCACCGGTGACACCAAGTCGACCTACGGCTACACGGCCTACGGCAGCAACAACGACGACGAGTTCACCGGCATCGACAAGCCCGACACCGCCCAGCCCGACAAGGAGGCGTACAACCCCTACCGCTTCAGCGCCAAGCGCTGGGACTCCGCCAGCGGCACCTACGACATGGGCTTCCGTGACTACAGCCCCGGCCTGAACCGCTTCACCAGCCGGGACATGTACAACGGCGCCCTGGCCGACATGCAGCTGGGATCGGACCCCTTCACGGGGAACCGCTACGCCTTCACGGGCGGCAACCCGATCAGCAACGTCGAGATCGACGGTCACAACTGGTGTGAAGACGGGGCCTTCTGCCCCTACAACGACACCTTCGCCAAGGCGTGGGTCGGCGGTATCGGGCTCCTCACGGACACCCTCGCCAGCCCCGTGATCGCCGCCGAGCCGATCCTTCGAGAGAAGTGCCCTTCGTGCTTCGGAACTGCCGGTAATCCCAATGGAGTGGATCTGGGATTCGAATGGGTCACCGGCAGCGGCCCCAAGCATCGGGACTTCGGCGGAAACGACGCCTTCACGCAGAACCTCATGGACCACTACCACGTCCAGCGGGTGCGCGAGATCGCGGCCGGCAACATCAACATCGGTAACTACAACCTGGGCGACCCGGTCAAGCAGAAGAAGGAGGACGACGGCAGCATCACCAACAACGGCTTGAACCAGTCGCTGAACACCAAGAGCCTCATCCTGGACTTCACGACCAACATGTCCGCGGCGTTCCTCGGTTCCTACACCATGGACTACACGGTCCAGTCGGTGGACAAGGAGGCGGGGACGGCGACCGTTCAGTTCCATGTGCAGAACACCAGTGACATCAACTCCGGTACGCACATCGGTCCGGGGGCCGGCGGGTACAGCCCGTGGTGGGATGAGCACATCGCCGAACCTCTCCTGGCGAATTACGCCACGGGGCGTTTCAGTGAGAAGACGCAGGACGTGACGTGGACGGAGACGATCGACCTCGCGGATCCCAAGGCTCCGTCGGGGCAGTCGGAGTCGTCGCCCGGCCTGCTGGACAGCATTACGAATGCGCTGACCAGCCTCTTCTGGTAGCAGACTGACGCGCTCCCGCCGGTCGGTCGGCGGGAGCGCCTTGAAAGTGGCCGGGCCGCCCCTGGGGACCTCAAGGGATCCCTGGGGGCGGCCCGGCCGTCCGGAGCGACTGGAAGTAGACAGCGTGAAATTCGGCGTATTGCGCAGCGGTGCAAGCCTTGCGGCTGCCATCTTGACGGTATTCGCTTCGACCGCTTGCGGGACGGACGAACCCACCTACGTCCACCCGAAGACCGTAAGTCATTCCGAATTGGTCGGCCGATGGGACGGGGGCCGGGAATGCGGATCACCGCTTCCGGTGATCCGACTGCGGGACGACTACGCCTTTACCGTCAAGGACTATCCGATCGAGTGGAACGGTCCCGTGCGGGGCGAGCAGGTGACACGTCGTTCGACCGACGGGAAATGGCATGCGGTCACCAAAGACCCTGGCCGGCCACCCTATCTCGTGCTTCGTTTCGAGAAGGGGGGAGTGGTGGAAACAGATACCCTCGTCTTCACTGTGGACAAGGGGGCCCTGCGGATGAGTACGACGGTCGAGGCGCACGGGGATCCCGAACACACCTTCCCGTGCAGATTCAAACGCACTTCTGCCGACCCTGAATTCGGCCGATAGCGGGTCCGTCGCGCATCTGCTGACGAGCTCTTCCTGATGGTCCCGCGTCGCCCGAAGCGCCTGCCGCTGTCAGTTCACGGCCCCGTTCGAACAGGACATGCTCGACCTGCCCGCCCCGGGACAGCCGGCCGGGGAGGCCCTGGAGCCGATGTCCACCGCCGAGGCACTGGCCCTGGTCGCGGCGCTCCCCCCGGACCAGGCCGAGGCGGTGCTGCTGCGGGTGGTCATCGGGCTTGACGGCCCTGTGGCGGCCCGGGTGCCGGGCAAGCGGGTCGGAGCGGTACGGTCCGCCGCGCACCGCGGGCTGAAGCGGCTTGCGAAGGAATGACTGGGATGAGCGCTGAGAACGGTATGCAGAGACACGACGACGTCAAGGCGGCGTTAGTCGCTGCCCTGCGCCCCGAGGACGTGGACGACGCCTCGGCCCGAGCGGCCGTCGCCGCGTTCCGAGCGGCCCGCGACACGGGCCTGCACGGGTCTCGGCGCACCAGAAACCGCGAGGACTGGCGTCCCGTGAAGCAACGCTGCGTCGCCTGAGCCCTTCGACGAGACCGAGGCCGCTCGGACGCATCATCGCTCCAGGAGCTCGTCGAGTGCGGCGGCCAGCTCCGCGGCGCCCGTGAAGTGGAGCGCGGTGATTCCCACGGCGCGGGCACCGGCCACGTTCGCCGGCTTGTCGTCGATGAACACCGCCTCGCCGGGCGAGGCTCCCGCGAGGCCGAGGGCCCGGGTGTAGGCGGCCGGATCCGGCTTGGTCGACCCCAGCCGGCAGGAGAAGATCAGCGGGTCGAACCGGGCGGCGACCTCGGGGAGCTGCTCGGGGAGCGCCTCCAGGACCAGGGCGTCGTTGTTGGTCAGCAGCGCCGTACGGTACGGACGCAGCCCGTCCACCAGGTCGAGGACCCGCTCGTCGGGCTCGAACGCGCTGCACCACACCTCGTGGACGGCGGCCGTGTCGCCCGGATACCCGAGCTCCTCCCGCAGGGTCCGGTGGATCTCCGCCGCGGACGCGAGCCCCTGGTCCCACCGTGCGATCCGCCCGGACTCGTACAGCGTCCGCTCCACCCGCTCGGCGCTCACCCCACACGCCTCCGCGAGCAGGTCCATCCGCCGCCGCGGACGGAACCGGCAGACCACGTCTGCGAGATCGAACAGGATCACCTGGGGCCGCATGACCCGACGATAGCCACCGGAGCCCCGGATCTGGCCGGATGGCGCCCCTCCGTTCGGGGGATCGGCGCGCGTGCATACCCCGGTACCTGCGTGGACAGGCTGGTACCTGGAGGCCGGCAGCCGCGCCCGCGGGCCGGAGCCGGCACCTCCGCTCGGGTGGCATTCCGGGCGAAGCCGTACAAGCGCGTAGCGACCGCCCCCGGGCACGCGCAGACCTCCCAAGGTCTTCTGCCTCCCGTTCATGTGCTCGCCGTTGCTGCTTCACCGGTCTGTGGAGTGGTCAGCCCCCGACGCCGTGATTGTCATGCCCGCAGCCACGACGCCGTGTGGTCGATCCTCGGCCACACGCGATGTCCGGGCGAAGGGGGCGGTTCCGTGTCTCGGCCACGGTTTCTGTTTGTCTCACGGGTGGACTTCGAAAGACCTCAGGGGCGCCGCGCCTGGGCGCCCGACGCGGGCCCCACGGCCGCGGTGAGCTGGCGGCTCGTCGGCGCCAACAACCACGAACTCGGGCGCGGACCCGAGCTCCACCGCGACCACACCGCCTGCAGCGCCGCCGTCGGACGACTGCGCGCCGGACTCGACCGCGCGGTGCCCCACGTGGCCATGGCCGCCGTCCGCGGCGCCTGGACCTGGCAACTCGCCGTGGACGAGCGCTGCGTGGCGGTCGCCGCCCGCGAGTTCAGCCGCCAGCGCGAGTGCCGTGACAGCCTCCGCCTCTTCCTGGCCGCGGCCGCCGAGGGCGAGGTCGCCACCGACGTGACGCACACCCGCCGGCTCCGCGGCCTGCGGCTGTCCGGTGCCGTCCAGGAGAACGCCTCGTGAGCACCGTGACCCCCGTCGTCCCCGCCGAGCCCGAGCTGCCGCGCACCGGGACCGCGGCGCACGACCCCGCCGACCGGGTCTTCCGCATCGGCGCCCGCGGAGCCGGAGCCGTCGTCCTCGTCACCATGACCCTGGTCGGCGTCTTCCTCGCCGTCCGCGCCGCCCAGGCGCTCGGCGAGGCCGGCGGCTCCTTCGTCACCACCCCGGCCTGGGAGCCCGACTCCCGCCACTTCGGCATCGCCGCCGTGCTCCCCGGCACGATCCTCATCGGCCTCACCGCGGTCTCCTTCGCGCTGCCGCTCGCCCTCGGCACCGCGCTCTACATCACGGAGTACGCGCCCCGCCGGCTGCGCCGCACCCTGGTGAGCCTCGTCGACCTGATGGCCGCCGTGCCCAGCGTGGTCTACGGCCTGTGGGGCTTCTTCTTCCTCCAGCCGCACATCACCGGCCTGGCCCGCTGGATCTCCACCTACCTCGGCTGGATCCCGCTCCTCTCGGTGAACGGCGCCGACCCGGACGACCCGCTCGCCCCGGCCACCGTCTACACCTCCTCCACCTTCATCGCCGGGATCGTCGTGGCGCTGATGGTCACCCCCATCGCCTGCTCGGTGATGCGCGAGGCCTTCGCCCAGGCCCCGCCCGGCGAACGCGAAGGCGCCTTCGCACTCGGTGCGAGCCAGTGGGGCGTCATCCGTACCGTCGTCCTGCCCTTCGGCAAGGGCGGCATCATCGGCGGCACGATGCTCGGGCTCGGCCGGGCGCTCGGCGAGACCATCGCCGTCGTCATGATCATCTCGCCGGTCTTCGTCTTCCAGCCGCACATCCTGGAGAACGGCGCCAACTCCGTCTCCGCCCTGATCGCCCTGCGCTACGGAGCCGCCAGCCCCTTCGGCATGTCCGCACTGATGGCGGCCGGCCTCTCGCTCTTCCTGATGACCCTCGTCGTCAACTTCGTCGCGTCCTCCGTGGTCGCCCGCAGCCGGTCCGGAACGGGAGCCGACGCATGACCCTGACCACCGACCCACTCCGCGCGGACGCCGTCACGGTCACCCCCGACGTCGTCCCCGACGGCCCCGGCGCCCCCGCGGAGACCCGCCGCACCACCTCCGCCCTGCACGCCCGGGACGTCTTCGCCCTGATCGGCGCGGGCGCCGCCGCCCTCGCCCTGACCTCGGTGCTCTTCGAGCGGGTGCTGCCCTTCGACGGCACCCTCGGCTTCACCGTCGTCACCTATCTCGCCTTCATGGCGCTGTACGCGGTGCTGATCTCCCTCGACGAGAACGGCGCCACGATCCGCGCCCGGCTCGCCCAGACCCTCGTCCACGCCCTGGCGTTCCTGCTGCTCGCCGCGCTGCTGTTCATCGTGGGCTACGCCCTCTGGCGCGGCCGGGAGGCCCTGCCCCACCTGAACTTCTTCACGGAGGACATGTCCGGCACGGGCCCGCTCCAGCCGCTCACCGAGGGCGGCATGCTCCACGCCATCGTCGGCACCCTCGAACAGATCGGCATCTCGCTGCTTGTCACGGTGCCGCTGGGCCTGGCCTGCGCGGTCTTCCTCAACGAGGTGCCCGGCCGGTACGCCCGCTTCGTACGCACCATCGTGGAGGCGATGACCGCCCTGCCCTCCATCGTCGCCGGGCTTTTCATCTACGCCACCGCCATCCTCGCCCTGGGCCTCGGCAAGTCGGGTTTCGCCGCCTCGCTGGCGCTCTCGGTGATGATGCTGCCGATCATCATCCGGGCCGCGGACGTGGTCATCCGGCTGGTGCCCGGATCGCTCCGCGAGGCCTCGTACGCCCTGGGCGCCGGACAGTGGCGCACCGTGTGGACGGTGGTGCTCCCCACCTCCCGCTCGGGCCTCACCACCGCCGTCATCCTCGGCACCGCCCGCGGCATCGGCGAGACCTCCCCGGTGCTGCTGACCTCAGGCGCCGCGACCGGCCTCAACCTCAACCCCTTCGACGGGCCGCAGACCTCGCTGCCGCTGGCCACCTTCACCCTGGTGGCCTCCCCGGAGAAGGCCATGATCGCCCGCGGCTTCGGCTGCGCGGCCCTCCTGATGGCCCTCGTCCTGCTGCTCTTCCTGCTCGCCCGGGTGATCGGCGGGCGCGGACCCGGCCAGTTGAGCCGCCGTCAGCAGAAGCGCAGGACCGCCGCCTCGCTGCGGGACCTGGAGCGCATGGGGTCCTCCGCCGACGGACCCGACCCGGCGGGCGACCGCCCGGACGACCCCGGGGCCGAGGCCTTCGCCGCCCCGCCGCCCCGGGCAGGCTGACCGCCCCCCCCCGTACGACCCCGACACCACCGGTACGACCCGCATCCGCCCGCGGACCCGGTTCCGTACGCGTGCCGGTACGACCCGCACCACCCGCCACCGATCAGGAGAACCCGATGTCCGGACGCCCACCGGCATTCCCCGCGAGCGTGCTGCGGCGCACCCTGGCCGTGCTCGTCACCGCCCTCGCCCTCGTGGCGCCCGCAGCGACGCCCGCCGCCGCCGAGAGCTACGTACCGGTCTCCGGCGCCGGCTCCACCTGGAGCCAGAACGCCCTCGACCAGTGGCGGGCCAACGTCAAGCAGTACGGGATGACGGTCAACTACAACGGCACCGGCTCCTCCGACGGACGCAACCAGTTCCGCAACGGCACCGTCGACTTCGCCGTCTCGGAGATCCCGTACGGCATCAACGACTCGGGCGTCGCCGACCCGCCGCCCTCGCGGAAGTTCAGCTACATGCCGATCGTCGCGGGCGGCACCGCCTTCATGTACAACCTGCGGATCGGCAACCGGCGGGTGACCAACCTGCGGCTCTCCGGAGAGAACGTCGCCAAGATCTTCACCGGCGCCCTCACCATGTGGAACGACCCCGCGCTCAAGGCCGACAACCCGGGCCTCGCGGCGAGCCTCCCCGCCCGCCGGATCGTCCCCGTGGTCCGCTCCGACGGCTCGGGCACCACCGCCCAGCTGACCACCTGGATGAGCAGGAAGCACCCCGCGCTCTGGGACGCCTACTGCCGCCGGGCCGGCCGCAGCACCCCCTGCGGGCCGACCTCCAACTTCCCCGTCGTCGGCGGCACCGGCTTCGTCGGCCAGTCCGGCTCCAACGGTGTCTCCGGCTACGTCGCCCAGGACGGCAACCAGGGCACCATCACCTACGTCGAGTACTCGTACGCCGTGTCCACCACCGGCTTCCCGGTGGCCAAGATCCTCAACGCCAAGGGCTACTACACCGAGCCCACCGCCCAGAACGTGGCGGTCTCACTCACCGAGGCGCGCATCAACCCCGACCTCACCCAGCGCCTCGACGGGGTCTACGACTCCACCGACCCGCGGACCTACCCGCTCTCCAGCTACAGCTACATGATCGTCCCGACGGCGGTCGAATCGAACTTCAACCCGCAGAAGGGCAAGTCCCTCGGGGCCTTCGCCTACTACTTCCTGTGCCAGGGCCAGCAGTCGGTGGACCGGCTCGGCTACTCGCCGCTCCCCGTCAACCTCGTGCAGGCCGGCCTGGCCCAGGTCCGCCGCATCCCCGGCGTGGTCGCCGAGAGCATCGACATCCGCACCTGCAAGAACCCGACCTTCTCCGCCGACGGCACCAACACCCTCGCCAAGACCGCCCCCATGCCGCGTGACTGCGACCTCAAGGGCGCCACCCAGTGCGACACCGGCACCGGCGGCGACAAGACCCCGACCAGGACGGGCGGTTCCTCCGGCGGCACCACCGGCACCGGCGGCGCGACCGGGGGATCCGGCGGAGGCACCGGCGGCGCGGGCGGCGGCACCGGCTCGGGCGGCGGCGCGGCGAACGGCGGAGCCACCGGTTCCGCCGCCGGCGGCGCGACGGGCGGCGCGGACGGCAGCTCCGGCGGGGGCGCCACCGGCTCCGGCGGCGCCGCGGCCGGCGGCACGACCGGCGGCGCACTCGACCCCGAGACCGGCCAGCCCCTCGGCGACGGCGGCGGCGCGGCCGGCGGCACGGGCGACGGCGGCGCGAGCGGTGGCGGAGGCGGAGGCGGCGATCTGTACGGCGTCCCCGTCACCACCGCCGCGAGCGTCGGCGGCGGACTCCAGACCACCCTCATGGTCCTCGGCGCCCTGCTGCTCGTCCTCGTCACCGTCGGCCCGCCGCTGCTGCACCGCCGGCTCGCCGCCCGCCGCGCGGGGGAGGGCCCCCGATGACCGGCGCCCGCCCCGGCCGGCTGCGCAGGCTCCTCGGCACCCTGTGCCTGGCCCTCGTCCCCGTCGTCGCCACCGTCGGCACCGGCCTCGACCCGGCCGCCCCGCCCGCCTACGCCGACACCGGGCAGAACTCGGCGGTCACGGTCTCCGGCACCGGTGAGTTCGCCGACCTGAGGATCACCGTCGGCCAGACCCGGAACCTCGTCAACCAGGTCGTCCGGATCAACTGGACCGGCGGCGCACCCACCGTCTCCGACACCGCCTACGCCGCGAACTACCTCCAGATCATGCAGTGCTGGGGCGACGAGCAGGGCCCCGGGACCGACCAGTGCCAGTTCGGCGGCTCCTCCGCCCTCGGCGCGGGCGCCGGAAACCAGGCCGCCGGCGCCTACACCAACGGACGGCAGCTCAACTACGGCGCCCACCTCAAGGACTCCGAGAACCAGCCGATGCCGCCGCCCGGCCCCAGCGGCATCTCGTACGCGCCCTTCCGCTCGGTCACCGGCGACGACGTCAGCCCCGGCAACTGGAACGAGTTCTTCGACGTCAACAGCACCAACGAGGTCCCCTACGCCCGCACCGACGCCCGCGGCACCGGCGAGGTCCACTTCGAGATGCAGACCGGCGTCGAGGCACCCGGCCTCGGCTGCGGCGCCGCCGTCGAGACGCAGGGCACCGTCACCGGCCGCGGCTGCTGGCTGGTGATCGTGCCGCGCGGCACGAAGGAGGTCGACGACACCCCGTACACCGCCCAGTCCAGCGGCCAGCTCCAGTCCTCCCCGCTCAGCCCGGCCAACTGGAAGCACCGCATCACCGTCCCCCTCGGCTTCGAACCGATCGGCAGCTACTGCCCGATCGGCGCCGAGGAACGCGGCACCCTGGGCAGCGAGATGGTCGCGGAGGCCGTCACCCGGTGGCAGCCCACCCTCTGCCGGACCGGCGCGCACGCCATCTACGGCTACGCCCAGGTCCCCGACGAGACCGCCCGCGTCAAGCTGCTCTCCGGCATGCCCGGCCTGGTCTTCGTCGGCCGCGCCGCCCCCGCCTCCTCCGGCCGCACCCCGGTCTACGCCCCGGTGGCGCTCTCCGGCATCACCATCGGCTACTCCATCGAGAGCCAGGCGTCCTTCCGGGCCCCCGAGGAGGTCCGGCAGCGCAACGGCACCCGGATGACGACCCTGCGGCTCACCCCGCGCCTGGTCGCCAAGCTCCTCACGGAGTCGTACCGCGACGGCGTCTCCCGCTTCGCCGACAGCGTGGCGGGCAACCCCGAGAACCTCGGCCGCGACCCGGAGTT
The DNA here is from genome assembly GCF_056435185.1 of Streptomyces sp. NPDC044003. Lineage (NCBI taxonomy): Bacteria > Bacillati > Actinomycetota > Actinomycetes > Kitasatosporales > Streptomycetaceae > Streptomyces > Streptomyces sp. NPDC044003. Next base: position 598,964 of record NZ_JBWKFA010000002.1, read on the forward strand.
CATCCGCCACAACCCCGAGTACGCCGACCTGGACTTCGGCGGCAAGCTCGGCGACGCCCTCGTCCCGCAGCCGCTCGCCGACACCACCCGGCAGCTGTGGGAGTGGGTGGCCCAGGACCCGGCCGCCGCCGAGTTCCTCCGCGGCACCCCCGACGACGAGGGCGCCCACGGCGACCCCGGCAACTCCGGCATGAAGATCAACCCGCACTACCGGAACATCGCCCTGCCCCTCGACTCCTTCCCCAAGAGCGACCCGTACTGCCAGACCTTCGACGACCGGCCGGAGCACCCGCTCTGCGTCCAGGACAAGAAGCCGTACGCCACCGACATGCACGCCGCGGCACGCGCGGCCGGTCGCGGCGACACCCTGGCCCGTACCTCCTGGGACGCGACCGCGACCCCGCCCGCGTACAAGAAGGACCCGCCGCAGCCGGCCGGCCAGCGGGCCGTGCTCGCCGTGACGGACACCGCGACCGCCGAGCGGTACGGCCTGATGCGGGCCGAACTGCTCAACGCGGCGGGCCGGTTCACCGCACCCGACGCGGTGTCCCTGACGGCCGGGGCGAAGGCCCGCAAGCCGGGCCCGAACGGCGTGAGCCTCCCCGACCCGGGCACGAAGGACCCCGCCGCCTACCCGCTGACCGTCCTCACCTACGCCGCCACCGTCCCCGCCGACCTCACCGCCGCCGAGGGACGCGACTACGGCACCCTGCTGACCTACGCCGCCGGCGCGGGACAGACCCCGGGCGTCACCGCCGGCAGCCTCCCGCACGGCTACGCGCCGCTGACCGAGGAGCTGCGGCGGCAGACCCGCGAGGCCGCGCGGCAGGTGACGCAGGCGGGTGTGAAGCCGTCGACGCCCACGCCCACGCCGACGCCCGTACCGTCCACGTCCACCGGCACCGGCGGCACGACCACCGGCACCGGCTCCGACGGGGGCACCACCACCGGCGGCTCCGACAACGTCACGACCACGGGCGGGTCGGGCGGATCGGGCGGATCGGGCGGTTCGAACGGGGGCGCATCGGGCGCAGCGAGCGGATCGGGGACGGGCGGATCGAGCGCCGACGCCGGTGGTACGGGCTCCTCCTCCGGGGGCACCAGCTCGAACACGGCCCCGGGCACCACCCCGAGTGCGACCCCGAGCACCAGCGCGTCCGCCCCGCCCGCCGCCACCACGAAGCCCGCCCAGGAGAAGCAGACCGTCACCGCCCTGGGCGCCCCGACGCCCGCCTGGACGGTCGGCGCCGTCCGGAACGTGCTGCTCGTCTGTCTGATCGTCGGCGCGCTCGCCGCCTTCGCCGGCCCGACGCTGCCGAGGTACCTGCCGCGCCTCGTGGCGGTCGTACGCGAACGGACGGGGAGGTGACGGTGCCCGAGAACGTCTGATTCGTCCGCGCCAACGGAAGTCCTGCACACGCGCCCCGGGCACCACCGGAGCGCAGCCTAGCTGAGGAGAACCCCCAGTGAACAAGAAGAAGACCGGCCTCGCGCTCGCCGTAGCGGCGCTCGCGGCCCTCACCGTCGGCAGCGGCCTGGCCGCCGCCGACCCGGCCGGCCCTCCCCAGTACCGCCAGCTCGCCGGTGTCGGCTCCGACACCACCCAGGACGTCATGAACGGCCTCGCCGACGTCGTCACCGTGAACGGCCAGAAGGTCATCGGCTCCTACGACGCCACGGGCTCCGCGACCATCACCACGAAGAACCCGGCGACCAACCCCAACTGCACCATCCCCCGGCCCAACGGCTCCGGCGCCGGACGCTCCGCGCTCCTCAACTCCCTCCAGAGCGGCAACGGGTGCCTCGACTTCTCCCGTTCCTCCTCGCTCAGCCTCGGCGCGGCCAGCCCGGGCCTGACGTACGTGCCGTTCGCGATCGACGGCGTCAGCTACGCCATCACCCCCGGCTCGTCGATCCCGCGCAAGCTCGCGATGGCCGACCTCAAGGCCATCTACCACTGCGACCCCAACTACGTGGGCGCCGGGCCGAACTACGACCTGACCGTCTACCTGCCGCAGGCCGGCTCCGGCACGCGCTCCTTCTGGCAGTCGCAGATGGGCATCACCGAGGCCGACGTCGTCGCCGGCGTCTACCCCTGCATCAAGGACAAGAAGGGCACCGCCCCGGTCCAGGAGCACGACGGCCGCGTCCTCGACGACAAGTCGATCGTGCCCTTCTCCATCGCGCAGTACCAGGCGCAGTCCTCGCAGACCATCGCCGACCTGCGCGGCCGCGCCATCCTCGGCACCGTCGAAGGCGTCTCGCCCACGGTCCTCAACACCGGCTTCGGCGTGAAGCGCGATGTCTACAACGTCATCCCGACGAGCAAGGTCACCACCTCCCCGTGGAGCGACGTCTTCGTCGGCCCGGACTCCGGGATCTGCAAGCAGTCCGCCGTGATCAACACCTACGGCTTCGCGACCAACCCGAACTGCGGCGACATCACCAAGCAGACCCCCTGACAGGAGCCTTCGTCGTGCTGAAGAACAGAATCTCCCGGGCCCTCGCGCTGGGTGTCGCGGCCGTCACCACCGCCTTCGCGGCGGGCCTCGCCACCGCGGGCGCCGCGTACGCCGCCCCCATCGGGACCCTCGCCATCACCCCCGCCACCGGTGCCGACACCAGCGGCGTCTCCTTCACCACCTCGGGCGCCTGCCCGGCCAACGCCACCAACGTCCTGGTGAAGGTGGAGGGTTCCGGCTTCCCGGCCGGCGGCCTCAACGTGGTCGGCAACTCGCCGATCACCACCTACCCCACGGCGGCCAACGGCGGCATGGTCATCCCGCTGACGTCCACCATGCGCGACTACGCCTCCCAGGCGGGCTTCACCACCCTCCAGGGCCGGTACGACTTCACGGTCATCTGCCGCACCGCCTTCAACGGGACCAGCCTCGGCGACTTCACGGGCGCGATCTGGTTCACCTCCAACACCACGTACCAGGCGAACGACCCGGCCGTGAAGACGGACACCGCCACCTCGCTCGCGGTCACCCCGGCCGGCCCCGCCCAGGCGGGCTCCCCGGTCACCCTCACCGCCACCGTCACCCCCTCCGGCGCCGCCGGCACCGTCCAGTTCAAGGACGGCTCCGCCGACTTCGGCACCCCGGTCACCGTCAACGGCGGCACCGCGACGCTCACCACGAGCAACCTGACGGCCGGCACGCACGCGCTCACCGCCGTGTTCACCCCGTCCAACGCCTCCTTCAACGGCTCCACCTCGTCGGCCGTCTCCTACGAGGTCAAGCCCGCCGCGGCGACCCAGACCACCACCGCCCTCGCGGTCTCCCCGGCGGCGAGCGCCCCGCAGTACAGCCCCGTCACCCTGACCGGCACGGTCACCCCGGCCGGCGCCGCGGGCTCCCTGAGGTTCACCGACACCATCGGCGGCACCACCACCCCGCTCGGCACGGTCCCGGTGAGCAACGGCACCGCCGTCCTGACCACCTCCAGCCTGCCGGCCGGCCCGCACTCCTTCACCGCCGTCTTCGTCCCCGCCGACCCGGCCCGGTACACCGGCTCCGACTCCGCCGCCATCCCGTACACCGTCGGCGCCTTCGCCGGCGTCACGGCCTCGGAGACCATCACCACCACCGTCAACGCCGGAGCCCTCGTCATCAGCGTCGACAACCCGCAGGTCACCCTGCCCTCGCCGGTCCTCAACGGCGACGGCGACCTGCTGACCACGGCCGGCGCCCTCAGCCCGGTCACGCTGACCGACACCCGCGCCGGCAACCCCGGCTGGACCGTCAGCGGCCAGGTCGGCGACTTCACCGACGGCGCCACCCACACCATCAACGGCCAGAACCTCGGCTGGTCCCCGAAGGTCGTCGACAAGGCGCCCGCGCAGACCGTCACCGCCGGCTCCGCCGTCCCCGCCGCCAAGGGCGCCGCCCCCGGCGACGCGGGCAGCGCGGGCCTGAAGTCCGCGCGCACGCTGGCCAACGGCACCGGCCTCGGCACCGCCCACATCGGCGCCGACCTCGCCCTCAGCGCGCCGACCTCCACCACGGCCGGCACGTACACCACCACCCTCACCCTCACCGCCATCTGATCCAGGCGTGAGCTCCGGGGCGGAACCGCGCCGCGGTTCCGCCCCGCCCCTGACCCCTGGAGACCCGCCATGACCACACCCCGCCAAGCCCACCGGACCGGCGCCCTCCTCACGGCGCTGCTCGCCCTCCTGCTCGCCTTCGCCGGAACCCCGCGCGCCACGGCCGCCGTTCCCGCCGACGGCGGGAAGAACGACACGAAGGCCGTCTTCGGCGTCCAGCCCTCCGGCCCCGGGAAGCCCGACCAGCGGCCCCACTTCTCGTACGGAGTCACCGGCGGCGCCGGGATCCACGACCAGATCGCCCTGTGGAACTACGGCACCCGGCCGCTGACCCTCGCCGTCTACGCGAGCGACGCCGTCAACACCGTCGACGGCGGCTTCGACCTGCTCCCCGCCGGCGCGAAGCCGACCGACGCCGGAAGCTGGATCAAGCTCGCGAAGAACACGGTGACGGTGCCGCCCAAGGGCCGGGTCATCGTCCCCTTCAGCCTCACCGTGCCGAGGAACGCCACCCCCGGCGACCACACCGGAGGCATCGTCGCCTCGCTCTCCGGCACCGGCAAGGACGCCCACGGCAACCAGGTCCGGCTCGACCAGCGCGTCGGCGCCCGCGTCTACCTACGGGTGGCGGGCGCGATCCGCCCGGAGCTGACCGTGGACGGCGTCCACGCCGAGTACCACGGCAGCCTCAACCCCTTCGCCGCCGGCACGGCCACCGTCACCTACACCGTCCGCAACACCGGGAACGTGCGGCTCGGCGCCCGCCAGGCCGTCCGCGTCAACGGCCTCTTCGGCTCCTCGGTCATCGCCTCGGGCACCCGCGACCTCGGCGAACTGCTCCCCGGCAGCGCCCTGACGGTCACCGCCGAGGCCGAGGGCATCGCGCCGCTCCTGCACGCCTCCGCCGTCGTCTCCGTCCAGCCCGTGCAGACCAGGGACGGCGTCGATCCCCGGCTGCCCTCGCTGACCCGCTCGGTGCCGCTGTGGACGGTGCCGTGGACGGCGCTCGGCCTGCTCCTCCTCCTCGTCGCGGGCGTCCTGTGGCGCCGGCGGTCGCGGCGGAACCGGCGCGGGCCGCGGACGGCGGCGTCCCCGAAGCAGTCCACCGAGAACCCCGAGAACCCCGAACTCCCCGACAAGGAGCTCATCGTGCAGTTCAGACGCCTCACCCGGCGCACCGCGGCCGGCGTGGCCCTCGGCGCGGCCACCGCCCTCGCCGGCGTCGGCATCCTCACCGTGCCGACCGCCACGGCCGCCCCTCTGGGCACGGCCGGGATCACCCCGGGCCAGGGCGCCGACGACACCAGCATCGCCCTGACCACCTCGGGCGCCTGCCCGTCGCCCGCCACCCACGTCCTCGTGAAGGTGACCGGCAAGGGCTTCCCCGCCGAGGGCAAGAACGTGGTCGGCAACGCGCCCCTCGGCACCTACGGGCAGGACCCCACCGGCACCGGCTTCATCGTGCCGCTGACCATGACCATGCGGGACTACGCCAACGAGGCCGGGTTCACCACCCTCGAGGGCCGGTACGACCTGACGGTGATCTGCCGGAAGGCCTTCGGCACCGAGACGTACGGGGACTTCACCGGCTCGCTCTGGTTCACCTCGCCCACCGTCTACCAGGACACCGACCCGGACGGCCCGAACCCCACCGGCACGCCCAGCGGCACCCCGACCGGTACGCCGACGTCCACGGAGACCCCCACCGGCACGCCCCCCACCCCGAGCGACACGGCCACCGCGTCGCCCACCGACACCGCCTCGCCCTCGCCTTCGACGAGCACGACCGCGACCGGAACCCCGACCGCGTCGGCGACCGCGACCGGGGGCGACACCGTCGGCGTCTCGACCAGCATCCGGCCCACCACGGCCACCCCCTCGGCCACCGGCACCGGCACCGGCTCCGCCGACGCGGGCGGCACGACCGGCTCCGGCTCCGGGGACGCCTCGGGCGCCGGCGGCAGCGGTGGCGGCCACGGGGGCGGCGGTCTGGCGCACACCGGAGCCGACCCCCTGCTGCTCGGGCTGTTCGCCGCCGCTCTGGTGGCCGCCGGCACCTTCGCCGTCCGGTGGGCCCGCCGCCGCGGACTGATCACCTTCGGCACCCACTGAACCCCCGACGTACGGAGCACACCCGATGACAGCCACCCTCACCCCGGTGGACGTGCGCCCCGCCCCGGCCCCGGCAGGACCCGCACCCCGCTCCAGCCGGCTGTGGACCGTCGGCGGCACCCTGGCGATCCTCGGCGCGCTGCTCCTCGGCTTCGTCGCCGAGGTCGGGCCGTTCGGCGACCTCCGCCAGGAGCGGGACCGCCGCGTCGGCTACGCCGATCTGCGCGCCGCGCTGGCCGAGGCCACCGCGCCGATCGGCTCGTCCACCGAACCTGGCACCCCCATCGCCCTGCTGACGATCCCTCAGCTCGGCGTGAAGGAGGTGATCCGGGAGGGCAGCTCCGCCGAGGTGCTGGCCTCGGGACCCGGGCACCGCCGTGACACGGTGCTGCCCGGGCAGGCCGGGAACAGCATCGTCATGGGCCGCCGGGCGGGGTACGGGGGGCCCTTCCGGCACCTGGACAGCCTCCAGCCCGGCGAGTCGATCGGGGTCGTCACCGGGCAGGGCGAGCACACGTACCGGGTGACCGGCGTCCGGAGGGCGGGCGACCCCAAGCCGCCCGCCCTCCAGGCCGGGCAGGGCCGGCTCACGCTGATGACCGCGACCGGCTCCCCGTACCGTCCGGACGGGGTCCTCCAGGTCGACGCCGAGCTGATCTCGCCGCCCCAGCCGGGAGCCGTCCCCGCCTTCCGCTTCGGCCGCGTCCCGGCCGACGAACTCCCGCTCGCGGGCCGCCCCTCGGCCTGGCTCCCGCTGGTGCTGTGGGCGCAGGCCCTGCTCCTCGCGGCGGCGCTGCTGGTCTGGGCGCGGACGCGGGTGCCCCGCGCGCACGTCTGGCTGGTCGGCTTCCCCGTCCTCGTCGCCCTCGGCCTCACGGCCGGCGACCGGGCGGCGCTCCTCCTTCCCAACCTCCTGTAAGGACAGTCGTGGCTTCCCATCTGGACGCACGTTCCCTCTCCGCCTGGTTCGGGTCCCGCAAGGTCCTCAACCGGGTCTCGCTGACCATGCCCGCCGGCCGGGTCACCGCGCTCATCGGGCCCTCCGGCTGCGGCAAGTCGACCTTCCTGCGCATCCTCAACCGGATGCACGAGCTGATCCCGGGCGCCGAGCTCGCGGGAGAGGTGCTGCTGGACGGCGACGACATCTACGCGCGCGGGCGGCGGCTCACCGAGGCCCGCCGTGACATCGGCATGGTCTTCCAGAAGCCGAACCCCTTCCCGGCGATGTCGGTGTACGACAACGTCACGGCGGGGCTGAAGCTGACCGGCGCCCGCGTCTCCGCCGGCGACCGGGACCTGCTGGTGGAGGAGTGCCTGACCCGGGCCGGGCTGTGGAAGGAGGTCCGCGACCGGCTGCGCCAGCCGGGCGGCGCGCTCTCCGGCGGGCAGCAGCAGCGTCTGTGCATCGCCCGTTCGCTGGCGGTCCGGCCGCGGATCCTGCTGATGGACGAGCCGTGTTCGGCGCTCGACCCCACGTCGACCCGGCGGATCGAGGAGACCATCCGGGAGCTCGCGGAGGAGGTCACCATCGTGATCGTCACCCACAACATGCAGCAGGCGGCCCGGGTCTCCGACCAGTGCGCCTTCTTCCTCGCGGAGCAGGCCACCCCGGGCGTGATCGTCGAGCACGGCCCCACGGAGGCGATGTTCTCCAGCCCGAAGGACTCGCGCACCGCGGACTACGTGGAGGGCCGCTTCGGCTGAGCGGCGGGGGAAAAGCGGAGAGGGCCCGTACGCGTCGCGTACGGGCCCTCGCCATGTGCTCAGGCGGTCAGGATGCCCGGGTCGGACTGGCTCGCCGCGCCGGTCTCGACGTGCCCGGCCAGCCGGCGGAGGTAGTCCGCGTGGACCGGGGAGGTGATCGTGACGTCGTACCAGTGGTGGGCGGCGGAGACGTCGACGCCGTGGGTCGTGGTGCCCTTCGGGAGGGCGAGGGTCACCGTGGTGCCGTAGGCGTCGGTGAGGGTCGCCGTCGTCGCCGCGCCCGCGTTGACGAAGGTGAGGTCCAGGGTGCCCGTGGTGGCGTTGTGGCGGGCGGTGACCTCGGGGACGGCCGTCTTGGCGGGGGAGCGGAAGCGGCGGAGGAAGCCGTTGGGGCCGTGGACCGTGAGGTCGGTGGTGCCCTTGGAGTACTTGGTGTTCCAGGTGTCCGCGATCGTCTTGTTCGCCTCCGCCGTGTACGTCCAGGGGGCGTCCGTGCGGTTCGCGGAGGTCACGTAGAACTGGGCGCCCGACGCCGGGCCGCCGCTGAAGGTGAGGCGGTAGGTGCCCGCCGTCACGTCCGCCGCGCCGTCCACGTACGGGGCGTACTTCAGCGGGCGGGTGGGCTTGGCGCCCGGCTCCTGGCGGGGCATCGTGCCGACCGCCGGGGCGGTGGCCAGGAAGTCCGGGTGGCGGTTCTTGTCCGGCGGGTAGTAGCCGGCCGTCGGCGGGAGCGGGGCGGGCTGCGCGTCCGTGCGCGTGAAGTCGAAGGCCGAGGTCAGGTCGCCGCAGACGGCACGGCGCCAGGGGGAGATGTTGGTCTCGCGGACGCCGAAGCGGGACTCCATGAAGCGGATCACCGACGTGTGGTCGAAGGTCTCCGAGCAGGTGTAGCCGCCCTTGGACCAGGGGGAGACGACCAGCATCGGGACACGCGGGCCCAGGCCGTAGGGGCCGGCCACGTAGCCCGTCTTCCCCGGGAAGTAGTCGAGCGTCGTGGGCGCGGTGGAGAGACCCTGCGCGGCCGAGCCCGGGGCGTACGGCGGGACCACGTGGTCGAAGAAGCCGTCGTTCTCGTCGTACGTGATGAACAGCGCCGTACGGGCCCACACGTCCGGGTTCGAGGTCAGCGCGTCCAGGACCTGCGCGATGTACCAGGCGCCGTAGTTCGCGGGCCAGTTGGCGTGCTCGGAGAAGGCCTCGGGCGCGGCGATCCAGGAGATCTGGGGGAGGCTGCCCGCCTGTACGTCGGCGCGGAGCTTGTCGAAGAAGCCCTCGCCGGCCTTGGCGTTCGTGCCCGTGCGGGCCTTGTCGTACAGCGGGTTGCCCGGCTGGGCGTTCCGGTAGGTGTTGAAGTAGAGGAGGGAGTTGTCGCCGTAGTTGCCGCGGAAGGCGTCGTTGATCCAGCCCCAGGAGCCCGCCGCGTTCAGGCCGTCGCCGATGTCCTGGTAGATCTTCCAGGAGACCCCTGCCGCCTCCAGACGCTCGGGGTAGGTGGTCCAGCCGTAGCCCGCCTCGGCGTTGTTGAGGACGGGGCCGCCGCCCGTGCCGTCGTTGCCGACGTAACCGGTCCACATGTAGTAGCGGTTGGGGTCGGTCGCGCCGATGAACGAACAGTGGTACGCGTCGCAGAGGGTGAAGGCGTCGGCGAGCGCGTAGTGGAACGGGATGTCCTCACGGGTGAGGTGCGCCATCGTGGCCTTGGTCTTGGCCGGGATCCAGTTGTCGTACTTGCCCTTGTTGAAGGCGCTCTGGCCGCCGGCCCAGTCGTGGTTGAGGCCCTGGAGGTACTCCATGCCCAGCTTGTCGCTGGTCGGCCGGAAGGGGAGCGTGACCTTGTTGCCGTCGGACTGGTTCCAGACCGACTTCCCGCTGGGCAGGGTCACGGGGCGCGGGTCGCCGAAGCCCCGTACGCCCTTCATCGCCCCGAAATAGTGGTCGAAGGAACGGTTCTCCTGCATCAGGACCACGATGTGCTCGATGTCCTGGATCGTGCCGGTGGAGCCCTGCGCCGGTATCGCGGCGGCGCGGGCGATGCTCTCCGAGAGCATCGTGAACGCGGCGGCGCCGCCGGTCAGCTGAAGGAACCGGCGGCGGTTGAGGTCGGCCATGGGGGAGTTGCCCTCCGGGGGTGAGTGCTACGTCGACGGGGGTGCGGGTGCGACGGCCGGGCGGACCGGCTGACGGGCGCCCCACAGGAGAGCGCCCGTGAACCACCGCCCGGCGGCCGTCCCATGACTGCCCGTCGTACGGCAGACGAATCCCCCGTGCCCGAACGTGAAAACTCACAACCGAACGCCCCCGGTGGGTCGATGACCACCAGGGGCGTACGGGAACCAACAGAAAACCACGCGCCGCGCTGATCGGCGGGCGGCCGGCGAACTACTCGACGACGAGCTCGACCTCGATGTTTCCGCGGGTGGCCTTCGAGTACGGGCAGAAGGCGTGCGTCTTCTTCAGGAGGGTGAGGCCCGCCTCGCCCTGGAGGTGGTCGGGGAACTCGGCGCGCATCACGACCGCGAGGCCGAAGCCGCCGTCCGCCGGGTCCTTGCCGATGGAGACCTCGGCGGTGACGGAGGCCTCGGAGATGTCGATCTTCTCCTGGCGGGCGACGACGCCCATGGCGCTGGCGAAGCAGGCCGCGTACCCGGCGGCGAAGAGCTGCTCGGGGTTGGTGCCCTGGCCGTTGCCGCCGAGCGCCTGCGGGTGGGCGAGGGGGAGGTCGATGTGGCCGTCGGAGCTGACGGCGCGGCCCTCGCGGCCGTTGGCGGTGGCGACTGCGGTGTAGATCGCGTCCATGGGTGTTCTTCCGTCCTGTCCGGGTTCCGGGAAGTGGTGGCCCTCCATTTGTAGCGCACGATTCAGTTGTGCACAACTTAATCGCGTGTGAGGGGCCTCGCGTATCCTGGAGCCATGGAGACGCTCGACTCGGTCCCGGACGCCGACTTCCTCCGGCTCGACCACCAGATCTGCTTCTCGCTGCACGCGGCGACCCGCGCCTTCAACGGCGTCTACCGGGAGGCCCTCAGGGAACTCGGGCTCACCTATCCCCAGTACCTCGCCATGCTCGTGCTCTGGGAGCACGGCGAGCTGCCCGTGAAGGGGATCGGGGAGCGGCTGAAGCTCGACTCCGGAACCCTGTCGCCGCTGCTCAAGAGGCTCGAAGCGGCCGGATACGTCGAGCGGCGCCGCAGCCCCGAGGACGAGCGGTCCGTCACCGTCCGCCTCACCGGCGACGGCACCGCCCTGCGCGAGAAGGCCCTCGGCGTGCCGCGCCGGATCGCCGCCGCCACGGGCCTCGGCCTCGACGAGATCCGCGAGCTGCGGGAACGGCTCGACGCGCTCGCCGCCCGCCTCGACGCGGTCGACCCGGACGACCTGGCGTCCTGCGCGACCGGTCTCTGAGGCGTACTCGACCGTCCGGCCCGTGCGGCAGCCCGTCCGGCCCGCCCGGCAGCCCGCCCGGCCCGCCCGGCCCGCCCGGCCCGCCCGGCCCGTGCGGCCCGTCCGGCCCGTGCGGCCTCCCGGGCCTGGCGGGACCCCTGGAGTGCGGGCCGTCAGGCCTCGGGGTGGGCCAGGCGGCCGAGCAGGGCTACCGCCTCCTCGGCCCGTACCGGCCGGAAGAACTCGGCGTCGACCGCCTCGACCGCCGCGATCGCGCGGGGTGCCAGGGCGGCGCCGGTGTCCGTGACCCGCAGCCGCTTGGCGCGGGTGTCGGCCGGGTCGACCTCGCGTGCGACGAGGCCCTTGTTCTCCAGGGTGCGCAGGACCTGGGAGGTCATCTTGACGTCCGTGCCGGCCTGCCGGGCCAGGGCCAGCTGGTTCGGCTGCTCGCCCTGGGTGTTGAGCCACCAGGCGCAGGCGAGTAGCACGAACTGCACGTGCGTGAGACCGAGCGGGGCCAGGGCCGCCGCGATGTCGCGCTGCCAGCGCAGCGTGGCGTGCCACAGCAGGAATCCGGGGCTCTGCCCGGGGTCGAGGGGCATCAGCGCTGCGCCAGCTCGACCAGGGCGGCCATGGTGTCGGGCCAGTCGGCGGTGATGCCCGGGCCGATCTGCGGGCCGGCCTCGTCCGCGCCGGCCCCGGTGATCTCCATCCGGTAGACCACCCGGATCCGGTCCTGTGCGACCCGGTCGATCCGGTGGACCGTGCGCAGCAGCAGGTCCCCGAAGCGGGCCTCGTCGACGAAACGTTCGTTCTCGACGGCCTCGGCGACGTGCAGCAGGACCGGGTCGTCCCCGGGCGGGGTCATCGTGATCCGGGCGCCCGTCACGAAGGGGCCGCTGATCTCGATCTTCTCGATCTCGGCGTTCCAGCTGCCCCAGCCGGGGACGTCGGCCCAGAGACGCCAGACGGCCTCCGGGGTGGCGCTGGTCTCGATGCTGTGCTCGTACTCCCACATGAGGACCTCCTCGACCAGATGATGTGCACGTAGACTATCTCCGCGCAGACTATCTGTCGAGGGGTGCGGTCGTACGGCTCTCAGGGCGCGCGCCGTGCGGACGCGCGCGCGTGGTTCAGACCCAGCAGCACGCACACGTCCGTCAGGAGCGGCACGTGATAGGGCAGCGGCCGCGGTCCGGCCTGGTCGGGGCGGGAGACGAAGCCGCCGTCCGGCCGCTGCCGCTCCAGGAGGTGGCGTACCGCCCGCCCGGTCGCACCCCGGGCGGACGGCACGGTCGGCGTCCGGGCCACCGCGATCAGCGCGTACGCGGTGCTGATCGGATCGCTCGGATCGGACGGCACGTGCCCCCAGCCGCCGTCCGCGTTCTGTGTGTCGACAAGGCGCGCCACGGCCCGCGCCCGGGCCCGCGCCACCTCGGTCCGGGCCGCCGTGCCGGGACCGCCGGCCGTCACGGCCAGGAAGGAGTCGTACGCGAGGACGGTACGGAACAGGGCGTTGCTCTCGTTGAGGCTCCAGCTGCGCTCGAACGGCCCGGCGGCCTCCTGCCGGGCCGCGACGAACCGGACGGCGGCCTCCACCGCCGGGCGGTGCGCGGGCTCGGGCGCGAGGGCGTTCACGGCCGCCGCCGTTATCGCGACCTCGGAGGCGGTGCCGTGCTCGAAGGTCGGGAAGCCGCCGTCCGCGCCCTGCCGGGCCAGCAGATACCGCTCGCCGGCCGCCACCTCGGCGCCGAACAGTCCCGGATCGGCCGCCCGCAGGAACTCCACGCAGTACGAGGTGTCGTCCACGTCGCTCTGCGCGACCCGCCGGTCGAACCCCCAGCCGCCGTCGGCGTTCCGGTGCTCCGTCAGGCCGGTCGCGAGGGCCCGCAGGGTGTGGGCGGGGGCCCCTGCCCCGGCCAGGGCGAGTCCGCCGGTCGCCGTCGTGAACACGTCCATGCCCGTGAGGAACGGCAGCCCGCCGTCCTCGCGCAGCCAGTCGCGCAGTTCCCGCGCCCGCGCGCGCACGTCCGCCGCGTACCGGGGCCGCAGCCGCAGGGCGAGCAGGGCCAGGATCCGGGCGAGATGGTTGCCGTACGGGGGCGGGCCGGGCAGCGAACAGGGTTCGAGGGCCCGCCAGTCCTCCTCCGTGACGAGCCGCGGCGCGCCGGTCCCGTGGGCGTACAGGACCTTGAGGGCGGCCATCTCCGTGATCAGCCACCGCTGTTGGCCGCGCGCCTCGAACAGTGCCTCGGGGGAGGGGAGTTCGGGGAAGGGGTGGGCGCCGAGCTCCGCCAGGAGCGTCCGGAACATCAGCCGTTTGCGCCCGGCGGTGAAGTGGTCGAAGCCGCCGAGCAGCCGGGCGAGCGCGCCCCGCCCGTCCACGTACTCGCCGAGGGCGGCACGGGCCGCGGCCTCCTGCACGGGGTCGGGGGCGCCCTCGTCCAGGGCGGTCTTCAGCCGGCGGGTGAGCCGTTCCTGGGCGTCCGGGTCCACGCCCGTCACCGTCAGCAGCCGCAGGGCCAGGGCGGATTCCAGGATCCGGCTGTCGCAGGGGGCCCGGAGCAGCCCGTCGGGTCCCGCGGCCGCCACCAGGCGGGTGGCGAGCCGGGCCCGGGCGCGGTCCAGTGGCTCGCTTCCCGGGAGGGGTTCCGGCCGGGGGCCGGGGGCGGCGAGGGAGACGCCGGGTAAGGGCGGCGCGCAGTGCGTCATGGGGGAGGTGTCCTTGCAGCGGTGTCGTACGGAAGGTGAGGGAGGGGGGAGGGGTAGTCGGCGGGGGAGGGGCGTGGCACGACGCCGCCCGTCGGGGAGTGTGGCGCGCGGCCCCGTCGTGTGGCGGTCAGCAGGGGAAGAGGCGCCGCACGGCCTCCGCGCCGGCCGGGACCAGCGGGGTGTAGCCACCGGTCAGGACCGCGAGCGGTGCGACGAAACCGCACCACGCGATCTCGCGCGGATCGGGCCGGGGCGCGCGGTCCGCCGGCCAGCGGTGGACGGTCAGGAAGCAGGCGCCGTGCGGATCGTCGACGCGGATCCGGTACGCCTCCGTGAGTCCGGGCGCCTGCTCCCAGCCCAGCTCCTCGCGGAGCTCCCGGAGCGCGGCCGCGCGGTACTCCTCGCCGCTGCGGACCGCCCCGCCGATCAGGACGTCGTAGTGGCCCGGGTAGGCGGGCGCCGAGGCGGTCCGCCGGTAGAGGAGGACCCGGCCGGCGTGGTCGGTGCAGACCGTCGCCGCGTACCGGCGGAGCAGCCCGTCGGGGGGCCCGCCTGCCCGCCCGCCCTGGGTCACCACCCGGTCCCCGGGATCGACGTAGTCGACGCGCTCGGAGCCGTGACTCCCGGGTGCCGGCGCGTTCACACGCGCTCGCGGACGCGTGCGCGCACCGGGCCCGCCGGGCGCAGGTTGATGCCGAACACCGGCTCGCCCGCCGGTTCGGTCGTCGCCACCTCGAACCGGGCGAGGAGCGCGCCCAGCAGCACCTCCATCTCCCGCATCGCGAACCGCGTGCCGAGACAGGCCCGCGAGCCCATGCCGAAGGGGAGGTACGCGCCCGGCGGCAGGGGCGACCGGGCCGGGAAGCGGCCCGGGTCGAAGACCTCGGGCTCCGGCCAGACCTCCGGGTCGCGGTGGGTGAGGTACGGGCAGACGAGGAGGTCCGTGCCGGCGGGGATCGCCCAGCCGTCCAGCGTCTCGTCCGCCGTGCTGTGCCGGGGCAGCAGCCAGCCCGTCGGGTAGAGCCGCAGCGTCTCGGAGAGCACCGCCTCGACGGCCCCCGCGTCCCCCGCGGCCCGCTCCATGACCTCCGGGTGCGCGTCGAGCAGGACGAACGCCCAGGTCAGCGTGCGGGCGCTGCTCTCGTACCCGGCGACGAGCAGGGTGACGAGCTCGTCGCGGATCAACCGGTCCGTGTACGCCGGATCCGTCCCGGCCGCGTCGAGCAGCCGGTCCAGGACGCTCACCCCCGCGCCGGACGCCCGGTGGCGGGCCCGGGCGTCGGCGAGCGCCCGGAACATCCGCTCGTCGACCGCGGCGAGTGCCGTCGCCGCCTCCGGTGGCAGCGTGCTCGCGCCGCCGACCTCGGCGGGCAGCGCCGCGACGATGTCCTGCACGGCCGCGAGGTCGACGTACGTCTCCCGGTCCAGGGGCCGGTCCGTGAGCGAGCGCCAGATCGTGTCGACGGTGAAGAACTGCACGTCCTCGGCGATGTCCGTCGGCTCGCCGCGGCGGGCCCGCTCCGCCCAGCGGTCGACGACACACGCCGCCGCCTCCACGATGTGCCGCTCCCAGCGCTGGATGCCCCGGCCCGTGAACATCGCCTGGAGGAGCTTCCGTTGGGACCGCCAGGCCTCGCCCGTGGCGGTGATCATGCCGTCGCCGAGGAGGGGCCTCGCCCGGTGCGAGCGCTTCACGTACCGCTCGCCGCCGACGCCGAGCACCTGGTGCACGTGCCGGGGCTCCGTGACCAGGACCGACGTCCGGCCGCCGCGGCGGAATCCGGTCAGCCGGCCCGGGGTGTGTGCCTGGCGGAGGAGGTCGACGAAGGGTGCTCCGGAAGCGGTCCAGGCCGCCACCGCCTCGTCGTCGAGGAGGTCGGGAGGCAGGCCGGCCGTCACGCCTTCCGTCACGCATTGCGATTGCATGATGACGTATCGTAGCGCTCTGTGCGATCTCCAGACCCCATCCGATCTTCCGCGGCGGTGCCGCCGGCGGTGCTCGCCCCCGAGGCCTGGGAGTCGGCGCTCACAGGGCGCGAACGGCGCGCCGGGGAAGGCGCGTTCGCGGTGGTGAGCGGAGGGGTGGGCGCGCCGTGACCCCGTCCCCGCCCGGCCGCGACGCCGTGACCCCGTCCCCGCCCGGCCGCGACGCCGTGACCCCGCCCCCGCCCGGCCGCGACGCCGTGACCCCGCCCCCGCCCCGCCGCGACGCCGTGACCCCGCCCCCGCCCCGCCACGGCGACGCGCCCCGCGCCTGGCCCCTGTTCGGGCATCTGCCCCAACTGGCCACCCGGCCCCTCGTCTTCCTCGACTCCCTGTCCGGTCACGGCGATGTCGTCCGCGTCCGGATGGGGACCCGGACCGCTCACGTCGTGAGTCATCCCGCGCTCGTCCGCCGCGTCCTCACCGACCGGCGCTCCTTCGACCGGAGCGGTGTCCTGTACGAGAAGGTCCGCGCGCTGCTCGGCAACGGCCTCGCCACCTGCTCCAACGCCGAGCACCGCGACCAGCGCCGCGCCCTCCAGCCCGCCTTCCACCCCTCCCTGATGGACCGCTACACCACCGTGATGACGGCCGAGACCCGGGCCCTGACCGCGCGCTGGCGGCCGGGGGCGGTCGTCGACGTCACCGAGGAGGCGTTCCGGCTCACGACCGCCGTCGCCGTCCGCACCCTGTTCTCCGCCGGCATCGCCCCCGGCGCCGCCGAGGAGCTGCGGGAGGCCCTCGAAGTCCTGCTGCGCGGGGTCTACACCCGGGTCGTGGCGCCCGCCGTCGACCGGGTGCCGTCCCCGCCGCGCCGCCGCTACCGCCGGGCCCTGGACCGCTGGCGTACCGGCGTCTCCGCCATCGTCGCCGCGTACCGGGCGGCCGGGGTGGACCACGGCGACGCCCTCTCCCTGCTCCTCGCCGTGCGCGACGAGCACGGCCGGGCGCTGTCGGACGCCGAGCTCGGCGACCAGGTCGCCACCCTGGTCCTGGCCGGCGCCGAGACCACCTCCTCGGTCGTCGCCTGGGCCCTGCGCCTCCTGGCCGACCACCCCGAGGCCGCCGCCCGGCTGCACGAGGAGCTCGACACGGTCCTGGCCGGAGAACCGGTCACCGGGGCCGACCTGCCCCGGCTGCCGTACACCCGCGACGTGGTGCGCGAGGTGCTCCGCCTCTACCCGCCGGCCTGGGCGGTCACCCGCACCGCCACCCGCGCGACCGAACTGGCCGGGCTGCCGCTGCCGTCCGGGGCCACCGTCATCTGCTGCCTCTATCTCCTCCACCGGCGGCCCGAACTCTTCCCGGACCCCGCGCTCTTCGATCCCGGCCGGTGGGCCGGCGCAGACGCGCCCCGGGACGCCTGGCTGCCGTTCGGGCTCGGCGCCACCAAGTGCGTCGGCGAGGCGTTCGGCACGGCCGAGGCCGGTCTCGCGCTCGCCGCGATCGCCTCGCGCTGGCGACTGACCCCCGTCTCCCCGCGCCCGCCCCGCCCGGTCCCGCGCATCGTCCTCTCCCCGGGGCCGCAGCCGATGCGGCTCGCCGAGCGGTGAGGGGGGAGGGGCGCGGGCCGGCGTTTCCCAAATTGTAAGGAGCATGGCAGGCTCGCGCTCCTATACTCACTCCATGTCCGACATCACCATCCGGCGCGCCACCGCCGACGACTCCCCACGGCTCACCCGGCTCGTCCGGACCTCCCGGGCCTACCGGGGCGACTACGCCGCCATGGTCGAGGGCTACCAGGTCGGCGGGACGTACATCGAGCACCACCCCGTCTACGTCGCCGTCGACGAAGCCGACGGCGGCCGCGTCCTCGGGTTCTACGCGCTCCTCGTCGCCGAGGCCGAACTCGACCTCGCGTTCGTCGCCGACGCCGCCCAGGGGCTCGGCATAGGCCGGCTCCTCATGGAGCACATGACCGAGCAGGCCAGGGCCGCAGGGCTCGACTCCGTGCGGGTCGTCGCCCATCCGCCCGCCGAGGAGTTCTACCTGCGGACCGGCGCCGTCCGCACCGGCACCGTCCGGCCCGCCGGACACATCCACTGGGAGCGCCCCGAGCTGCGCTACGACGTCGCGTGACCGCCACCCAGCAGGCCTCCGAGCCCGAGCAGCGCCGCCTCTTCGCCGACCTCACCCCGCTGCGTACGTCCGCCGACTACCGCCGCCTCTGGTTCGGCAACACCGTCACCTGGGTCGGACAGGGCATGACGGCGCTCGCCGTCTCCCTCCAGGTGTACGACATCACCCGCTCGCCCTTCTCCGTCGGGCTCGTCGGGCTCTTCGCCCTCGTCCCGCTCGTCGTCTTCGGCCTGTACGGCGGCGCCATCGCCGACACCGTCGACCGCCGCAAGCTCGGCCTCGCCAGCTCCACCGGCCTCGCCGTGCTCTCCGCCGGCCTCGCCGTCGCCGCCTTCGCCGGCTTCCACCGGGTCTGGTTCCTCTACGGGATCGTCGCCCTCCAGGCCGTCTGCGCCGCGCTCAACGCGCCCGCCCGCTCCTCGATGATCCCCCGGCTCCTGCCGCCCGAGCAGCTGCGCGCCGCCAACGCGCTCAACTCCATGACCACCACCTTCGGCACCCTCGTCGGGCCCAGCCTCGGCGGCGTGATCGTCGGCCTGGCCGGCTACCAGACCGCGTACCTGATCGACGCGATCGCCTTCTCCGCCTCGCTCTACGCGATGTGGCGACTGCCCTCGATGCTGCCGGAGCGCACCGGCGGTTCCGACGCCAAGAGGGCCTCGGTCCTCGACGGGCTCCGCTTCCTCGCCACCCGCCCCAACCTGCGCATGACGTTCTTCTCGGACTTCTGCGCGATGATCCTCGCCCACCCCCGCGCGCTGTTCCCGGCCATCGCCGTCCTCTGGTACGGCGGCGACGCGAAGACCACCGGACTCCTCGTCGCCGCGCCCGCGTTCGGGGCGCTCCTCGGCGGCGTCCTCTCCGGCTGGCAGGGCCGCATCCGCCACCACGGGCAGGCGATCCTCCTCTCCGTCGCCGCCTGGGGCACCGCCATCGCCGTCTTCGGACTGACCCGGAACCTCTGGCTCGGCCTGCTCCTGCTCGCCGTCGCCGGCTACTCCGACACCGTCTCGATGATCTTCCGGAACACGATGATGCAGGTCGCCGCCCCGGACGAGATGCGCGGCCGGCTCCAGGGCGTCTTCATCGTGGTCGTCGCGGGCGGGCCCCGGCTCGGTGACTTCCTCGCGGGCTCCGTCGCCGACCTCACCTCGCCGGCGGTCGCCGTCACCGGCGGCGGGATCGCCTGCGTCCTGGCGATCGGACTCCTCGCTTTCTACGGGCGCGGATTCCGCCGCTACGACGCCCTCGACCCCACTCCGTGACCCTTCTCCCCGAATGACCCCTGTCGTCCTGGCGGTTGGCCGCCACGGCACATAACCGCCAGGAGTGACGGGGGTCAACTCCCGCCCCACAGGCCAAGACTCCTCGCGGCACCCGGAACCACCCCCGACCCCGGGTCCGCGAGGAGTTCCCACCATGACGTCGAGGACCGCACCCTTCGACAGAGGGAGGGCCGCGCTGCTCGCCGCGGGCATCTCGCTCATGATGCTCTCGGCCGGGCAGACCGCCGCCGCCGCGAACACCGCCCCCACCGTGCCGGACACCTTCAAGGCGTCCGCGACGAGCACCACCGTCACCCTCGTCACCGGCGACCGCGTCACCCTCACCGAGCTCGGCGACGGCGGCAGCACCGTCACCGTCGACCGGGCGAAGGGCGCCACCGGCGCGGTACGCAGCCGGACCGTGAACGGCCGGGTCACCGTCGTCCCCGACGAGGCCCGTCCCTACCTGGCCTCCGGCGCCCTCGACCCGCGCCTCTTCGACGTCACCGGCCTCGTCGAGCAGGGCATCACCGGTGACCTCCCGCTGATCGTCACGTACGGAGCCAAGAGCGCGCGGAGCAGCGCCGCCGCCCCGCGCGGCACCGAGACCGTCCGTACCCTGCCCAGTGTCGGCGGCGCCGCCGTCACCGCCACCGACCCCGCCGCCTTCTGGCAGGGCTTCACCGCCCGCTCCACCGCCCGTTCCGCCGCCCCCGCCAAGGTCTGGCTCGACGGGCGCGTCGACGCCGCCATGGCCGAGTCCAACACCCAGATCGGCACCCCGAAGGCCTGGGAGGCCGGGCTCACCGGCAAGGGCGTCAAGGTCGCCGTCCTCGACACCGGCGCCGACCTCGGCCACCCCGACCTCGCGGGCCGCATCGCCGAGACCAAGTCCTTCATCGAGGGCCAGGAGGTCGCCGACCGCGGCGGCCACGGCACCCACGTCACCTCCACCGTCGGCGGCTCCGGCGCCGCGAGCGACGGCAAGGAGAAGGGCGTCGCGCCCGGCGCCACCCTCGCCGTCGGCAAGGTCCTCAGCGACCAGGGCTCCGGCACCGAGTCGCAGATCATCGCGGGCATGGAATGGGCCGCCAAGGACATCGACGCGAAGATCGTGTCGATGAGCCTCGGCTCCCGCGAACCCAGCGACGGCACCGACCCGATGGCCCAGGCCGTCAACACGCTCTCCGCCGAGACCGGCGCCCTCTTCGTCATCGCCGCCGGAAACTCCGGATACCCCGGCTCCATCGGCTCGCCCGGCGCCGCCGACTCCGCGCTCACCGTCGGCGCCGTCGACTCCGCCGACCGCGCCGCCTACTTCACCAGCCAGGGCCCCCGCTACGGCGACCAGGCCCTCAAGCCCGACGTGTCGGCGCCCGGCGTGAACATCCTCGCCGCCCGCTCCCAACTCGTCGCCGGCAGCGGCCTCTACACCACCATGAGCGGTACGTCGATGGCGACCCCGCACGTCGCCGGCGTCGCCGCGCTGCTCGCCGAGAAGCACCCCGACTGGACCGGCGCCCAGCTCAAGAACGCGCTCATGTCCTCCTCGAAGACGCTCGACGCCGGCTCGTACGAGATCGGCGCCGGCCGGGTCGACGTGGCCGCCGCGATCTCCGCGAACATCACCGCCACCGGCTCCGCCGACCTCGGCTTCACCTCCTGGCCGTACGAGGCGAACAAGCCGGTCACCAGGACCGTCACCTACACCAACTCCTCCGACCAGCCGGTCGAGTTGAACCTCGCCGTCGAGGGCATGCCCGCCGGTGTCGCCACCCTCGCCGACACCGCCCTCACCGTCCCCGCCCACGGCACCGCCTCCACCACCGTCACCGGCGACGGCACCAAGGCCCCCGTCGGCGCGTCCTCCGGACGGATCACCGCCACCGCCGGCGGCTCGGCCGTCGCGCACACCGCGCTCGGCCTGGTGAAGGAGGAGGAGCGCTACACCCTCACCGTCCACGTCAAGGACCGCGACGGCGCCGCCACGCCCGCCTACCTGGGCGTGCAGAAGCTCGCCGAGGGCGAGGACCCGTTCCCGGCGACCGTCGGCGAGTCCGGCACGCTCCAGCTGCGCCTCAAGCCCGGCACGTACACCGTCGACACCTTCCTCGACGTCCGCGGCTCCCACGGCGAGGACTCCCTCGGCCTCGGCTTCCTCACCGAGCCGGAGATCGTCCTCGACCGCGACCGGGAGATCACCCTCGACGGACGGCAGCTCCGCGAGATCCGCGCCGAGGTCGAGAAGCGGACCGAGACCCGCCAGCTCCTCATGGAGTTCGACCGCAAGGCGAACGGCGCCTCCTACGGCGGAGCCGTCCAGGTCCCCATGACCTACGACTCGGTCTTCGCCGCGCCCACCCGGAAGCCCGCCACCGGCACCTTCGAGTACCGGACCGTGTGGCGCCTCGGTAAGCCGCTCATGGAGGCGAGCGTCGACGGCGTCCGCCTCGCCGGCGCCACCGTCCAGGGCGGCGGAACGTTCCTGGAAGGCCGCCACCGCCTCGGCCTCGTCGACGCGGGCACCGGCACCCCCGCCGAGTACACCGGCAAGGACGCCGGCGGTAAGGCCGTCCTCGTCCGGCTCACCGAGGGCGCCGACCCGAAGGCGCTCGCCCAGGCCGCCCAGGACGCGGGCGCGAAGGTCCTGTTCGTCACCGACGACCGGCCCGGCCGGCTGATGGCGTACTTCGGCACCGCCGACTACGAGGACCGGCCGCTCGCCGTCGCCACGGTCAACACCGCCGACGCGAAGCGGCTCGCCGCCGGCGCAGCCGAGGGCCTGCGCGTCGACCTCACCGGCACCCGCTTCACCCCGTACACCTACGACCTCTCCGAAGGACACCCCGGCGCCATCGGCACGGACCTCGTCTTCCGGCCGGACGAGGACGAACTCGCCACCATCGACTCCACCTTCCGCATGCCGACCAAGCGGAAGGAACTCGGCGGCGAGTTCCGGTACTCGCTCACCGACACCTTCCGCATCGGCTTCGGCTTCAAGGAGTGGATCGCCTTCCCGACCACGCGCACCGAGTACGTCTCCACCGGCACCGGCCAGCGCTGGCACGAGTCCGTCGACCTCGGCGACTCGCTGGAGGAGCGCGGCGGACAGTCCGTCTACCGGGGCGGCAGCCGCGTCGGCCTCGACTGGTTCGGCCCCGTCTGGCACCCCTGGCTCGGCACCGGCCTCGGCTGGGGCCAGCAGCGCACCGGCAACGACCTCCGCTTCAACACCCCCGGCTGGGGCGACTCCGGCAGCGACCACACCGGCTTCGGCAACGTGTGGAGCGACGACACGATGACCCAGTACACCGAGGTGTACGTGAACGGCGTCCGCGTCGACCGGAAGAAGAGCTCCGGCGCCTACGCCTGGGACGCACCGGCGGAGGAGGCCACCTACAAGGTCGTCACCGACACGGCGCTCGACGCGGACCGCTGGCGGCTCGGCACCAAGGGCCACAGCGAGTGGACCTTCCGCTCCGCCGAGACCCCCGACGACCGGATCACCTATCTGCCCCTGCTCAACCTCGGCTTCGACGTGGACACCGACCTCGACGGCGACGTCCGCGCCGGCAGCCGGCTGCCCGTCGGGATCTCCGCCGAGTACGTGAAGGGCGCGGCCGGCACCGGCACGATCGGCACCGGCACCCTGGAGGTCTCCTACGACGAGGGCGCGACCTGGACGAAGGTCGCGCTCAAGAAGTCCTGGCGCGGCGCCTCCTGGACCGGTGAGCTGCGGATCCCGTCGGGCGCGGGCTCGGTCTCGCTGCGGGCCGGGGCGAGCGACGACCGGGGAGGCTCCGTGACGCAGGAGCTGATCCGCGCGGTGGGAGTGAAGTAACCGGGCGGGATACGGCCGGGCCCCTCCTCCAGGAGGGGCCCGGCCTTCCCCTTCGCGCTCAACCGGCCGTCGGGAGTGCCTTCTTCAGGACCTTGCCCATGTCGTTGCGGGGGAGGGCGTCGAGGTAGCGCACCACCCGGGGGCGCTTGTGCGGTGCGAGCAACCCGGCCACGTGATCGGCGAGCTCCTTGTCGTTCGGCGGCTTCTCCCCGTCCTGCGGCACCACCCAGGCCACGATCCGCTCGCCCAGGTCCGGGTCCGGCTCGCCCGTGACGGCCGCCTCGCGGACGCCGGGGTGGTCGAGGAGCGCGTTCTCGATCTCGCCCGCCCCGATCTTGTAGCCGCCGCTCTTGATGAGGTCGGTCGCCTTCCGGCCCACCAGACGCACCCCGCCGTCCGCCTCGCGGACCGCCATGTCGCCGGTGCGGAACCAGTCGCCGTCGAAGGCCGCCGCCGTCGCGTCCGGCCGGTTGAGGTAGCCGGAGAAGAGGTTCGGGCCGCGCACCTGCACCTCGCCGACCGTCTCCCCGTCGAGCTCCTCCAGGACGGAGCCGTCCTCGTCCACGAGGCGCAGGTCCACGCCCGCGAGCGGGTTCCCGACCGTCCCCGGCCGGGGCTCGCCGCCCGGGCGCACGCTGGTGTTCATGAGCGTCTCGCTCATCCCGTACCGCTCCACGACCGTCCGGCCCGTCGCCGCCGCGATCCGCTCGTGGTCGTGCACCGGCAGCGCCGCCGAGCCGGAGACGAGGAGCCGGGCGCCCGCCAGCGCGTCCGTGAGGCGGTCGTTCGCGTCGAGCGCGTCCGCGAGCCGGTGGTACATGGTCGGTACGCCGAACAGCATCGTGCCGCCCCCGGCGCCGAGCTCCCGCGCGACGCCGTCCACCGAGAACCCGCCCAGGTGCCGGACCTCGCCGCCGCGCCGCAGCGGGCCCAGGATCCCGAGGACGAGCCCATGGACGTGGAACAGCGGCAGCGCGTGCACGAGGACGTCGTCCGCCGTCCACGACCAGGCCTCGGCCAGCGCGTCGAGGGAGGCGGCGACCGCCCGGCGGGAGAGCAGAACGCCCTTCGGCGGGCCGGTGGTTCCGGACGTGTAGACGACGAGCGCGGTGGCCTCCGGGTCGACCGGCGCCGCCGGCGGCGCTTCCGGCCCGGTGAGCTCCACGTCGACCCGGGGGAGCGCCGCGAGCCCGCCCGGCAGCTCGTCCTCCGGCCCCGCGAGCACGAGGCCGGGCGCGCTGTCGCCCAGGATGTGCGCCAACTCCCGCTCTCCGGTGCGCGGATTGAGCGGTACGGCAGGCACGCCGGCGAGCAGCGCGGCGACCACGGCGACGGCCGTCCGGGCGGTCGGCGTGGCCCAGACGGCGACCCGCTCCACCCCGGCGAGGCGCCCGGCGAGCGCGCCGGCGGCGCGGGCCAGCTCGGCGTACGTCAGGGTGTCGGGGCCGACACGCAGGGCGGGGCGGTCGGACGGGTCCGCCAGGGCGGGGAAGAGCGCACTCACCGGTCGTACTCCTCGGGTCGTCGAGGGAGGGGGCTACCAGGAGGAATTCTGCCCGTGCGGAGGGCGCGGCGTGGCCGATGGCCCAGGTCGGGGACCACCCCTTCGTGGTGGGCGCGCGGCGATCACCGCGCACAGGGCCGCGAGGGGGAGCTCCGCGCACACGGCCATGGCGACGGCGACGGCCAGCTCCGGTCCTGCGGCGGAGGTGGCGAGGTCGACGCAGGCGTCGCCGAGGAGGAACACCGCGGCGGCGGCCGCGGGCGCGCGGTGACGGGCGTCGCCGCGCAGCAGCCGGCTGCCGGCGGTGAGCAGCGCGGCGGCCTCCAGGGCGTCGAGGGCGACCCAGGCGGCGGCCTCGGCGGGCGGGAGCGTACCGGCGATATAGCCGAGCCAGGGCAGCAGGGCGAGGCCCGCGCCCAGGAGCACGCGGCCCTGCAGGCGGCGGACGCGGCCGAGGCGGGGGATGCCGACGGAAGCGCGACTGTCGTCAGCGGCAAGGGGGATGAGGGAGGTCAGAGCCATGTCGGAGGTCGCTTTCGCTGTCACGAACCCGGCCGTCGGGCTCGTGATCAACCCTCCGGTCGCCGCGCTCCGGAGTCAGTAACACCGCTGTCCGTCTTGGGGTGGCACTGGCTACACCCCCGATGCGGACGACAGGTTCATGGCAGGCCGCGGAGACCGGCCCCTACGGTGAGGGCATGAAGATCCGTACCCGGCTGCGGCGAGCGCTCACCCGCCTGACGCGCGACGCGTCCTTCCTCGCCCTCGGGGCGCCGCTCCATCTCCTCATGAGCTCCCTGCTGTTCGTGGTCTTCGGCTTCGTGTGGGAGAGCGTCGCGGGAGCGGACGGCAGCTGGCCGATCGGCCTGGGGATCACGGTCGTGTTGACGGTGCTCTGCGTGCCGGCGCTGACCGTGGCCCAGTGCTGGCGTTTCCGGCGGCTGCTCGGCATCGACATCCCCCGCCCGGGGTGGCGGCGGCCCTGGCGCCAGTTCGGCTACCACTCCCTGGCCGGGATGCTGTTCGGCTGGCTCGAAGCGCTGGTGGTGGCGCTGATCCCGGCCGGCCTCGCCACTTCGCTGACCACGGTGTGGGTCTACGCCGTCCCCTGGAAATGGCGGATCAAGCACCCCGAATACTCCACGCAGGCCGCGTACATCTCCGTCGCGGGACTGCTCGTGCTGGCGGCGGTCCCGTACCTGGCCGCCGCCCTCGTACGCCTGGAGAGCGAGGTGGTCCCCGCCCTGCTCGGCCGCAGCCGGGAAGAGGACCTGGCGCGACGGGTCGAGGACCTCACCGAGAGCCGGGCCGGCGCGGTGGACGCCGCCGACGCGGAACGGCGGCGCATCGAACGGGACCTGCACGACGGGGCGCAGCAACGGCTCGTCTCGCTGGCACTGAACCTGGGCATAGCCAAGGCCACGCTCGTGGACCTGCCGCCCGAGGCGCGCGAGGTGATCGACGCGGCGCACCGGGAGGCGAAGGAGTCGATCGAGGAGCTGAGCAGCCTCGTGCGCGGCCTGCACCCCGCCGTCCTGGACGAACTCGGCCTGGACGCAGCCCTGTCGGGACTCGCGGCCCGCGCCCCGCTGCCCGTACGGCTGAGGGCGGACCTGCCGCGACGGCCGCCGCCGGTGATCGAGGCGGTCGCCTACTTCGTCGTCTCCGAGGCGTTGACGAACGTCGCCAAGCACGCACGGGAGGCGACCCGGGCCGATGTGACGGTCACCCGGCTGGGCGGGATACTGCGGGTGATGATCGAGGACGACGGCCTGGGCGGGGCCGACCCCGGCAAGGGAAGCGGCCTGACGGGGCTCGCCCAGCGCGTGCGGTCCGTCGACGGAACGTTCCGAATGAGCAGCCCGGTGGGGGGACCGACCATGATGAGCGTGGATCTGCCGTGCCAGAACTGAAGAACGCCGGGCAGGAGGAGCCCCGTGTGCGACGTGCGGTGATCGCCGAGGACTCCGTCCTGCTGCGGATGGGACTGGTCAAGGTCGTGGAGATGGCCGGCTTCGAGGTGGCCGCCGAGGCGGGCGACGCCGAGGGGCTCCTCGCCGCGGTCGAGGAGCACCGCCCCGACCTGGCGGTGATCGACGTCCGGATGCCGCCGGGCTTCACGGACGAGGGGGTGCGCGCCGCGCTGTCCATCCGCCGCAGCCGGTCGTCGACCGCCCTGCTGCTGCTCTCCCAGTACGTCGAGGAGCGCTACGCGGCCGACCTGCTCGCCGCCCACACCAGCGGCGTGGGCTATCTGCTCAAGCAGCGGGTCGCGGACGTCGAGGAGTTCATCGAGGCGCTGCGGCGGGTCGCGGACGGCGGCACCGCGCTCGATCCGCAGGTCGTCGCCCAGCTCCTCGTACGGCGGTCGAACGATCCGCTGGAACGGCTGACGGCCAGGGAACGGGAAGTGCTCTCCCTCATGGCCGAGGGCCGCTCCAACGCGGGCATCGCCACCCAGCTCGTCGTCAGCGAGAGCGCCGTCGCCAAACACATCAACAGCATCCTCGCCAAACTCGACCTGTCCAAGGCGGACGCCGACCACCGCCGGGTCCTGGCCGTGCTGCGTTTCCTCGGCGTGGGCGCGTGACCGTGTCCGGTGGGCGCGTGACCGTCTAGGGGCGGCGCGCCGTGACCTCGGCGGGCTTCGGGTCCGGGCTCTCGCCGCCCGGCCTGATCCCCCGCATCCGCCCGTACGCGTACACACACCCCGCCAGCGCCAGGTCCGACAGCAGCATGAAGCCGATCGAGTACGAGCCCTTCGCGCTGTAGATCGCGCCCATCACCAGCGGCGGCACGAATCCGCCGAGGCCGCCCATCGCGCCGACGATGCCGGTCACGCTGCCGACCTGGGCCTGCGGGGTGACCTGGGAGACGAGGGCGAAGACCGAACCGCTCGCCGTGCCGAGTCCGGCCGCCATGAAGAGGAGGGCGATCGTGCCGCCCGGGTACAGCGGCGGGTCGAAGGCCTGGACGATCGCGAACAGGGCGGCCGTGCCGAGCGCCCCGGCCGTCACGAGCGCCGGGTGGATCCGGTCCGAGAGCCAGCCGCCGATCGGCCGGAAGATGACCGTGACCAGGGCGAATCCGGCGGCCTTGGTGCCCGCGTCCGTCGGGTCGAGCTCGTACCAGGTCTTCAGGTACGTCGGCAGGTAGACGCCGAACGCGACGATGCCGCCGAACCCGATCGCGTACAGCGCGGACAGCTCCCACGTCACGCGCAGCCGTCCCGCCGAGGCGAGGCGGGACCCGAGGGAGGCCGTCGGGACGGGCCGGTCCGGGCGGTCGGTGATGAGGAACGCGGCCAGCACCGCGTACACGGCGAGCGCGATCGCGACCACGATGAACGGCAGGTTCTCGCCGTGCTTGGCGATCCGGGGCGTGAAGTAGCCGGAGAGCGCCACACCGCCCATGCCCATGCCGAACACCCCGAGCGCGAGACCGCGCTTGGCGGGCGGGAACCAGGAGTTGACCAGGGGGATGCCGATGGCGAACGTCGTGCCGCCCAGACCGAGGAGGAAGGCGACGACCAGCAGCAGGCCGTAGGTGTCCTTGACCACGGTCAGCAGCAGCACGGGGACGATGGTCAGCGCCGAGACGAGCGGGAACATCCGCTTCGCGCCGTACCGGTCGGTCAGGGCTCCCGCCGGGACGCGCCCGAGCGAACCGACCAGGACGGGGACCGCGACGAGGAACGACTGCGCGAAGGAGCTGAGGTCGAGCCGGTCGCCGTACCAGCTTGCGAGCGGTGCGATCAGGTTCCACGCCCAGAAGGTGAGCGTGAAGCCGATCGTGGCCATCACCAGATTGCGGTAGGCCGCCGCTGTCGGGGACTTGGTCTCGGTGGTCACGTCCTCAGTCAAGTTCCGGGGGAGGGGCTCGGCGCGCCCAACTGCTCCGTACGAGGGACGCCGTCCGGTCCTACGGCCAGGTCACCGTGGTCGGCGGCGTCCCGTCGTCCTCGACGCGCAGCCGGGCGCCACCCTCCCCGGCCGACACCTCGACCGTGATCGCGCCGACCCCGGCCCGCCGGTGCGCCGCCGCGAGCGCCCCGCGCAGTACGGCGAGGAGCTTGTCCGCCGTCGCCTCGTCGACGAGCGTGTCGACCGCGCCCGAGAAGTGCACGGACGGCTGGAAGCCCAGCAGGGCCGCCGCACCGCCGGTCTCGCGCAGCACCCGCCCCCGGAAGGAGGTCGGCGCGTCCGCCGGCGGCTGCTGGAGGGCGAAGATGGTCGTCCGGACCTCCTGGATCGTCGAGTCCAGTTCGTCCACGGCCCGGCCGAGCAGCTCGTTCTCGTCGGAGGAGCCGGCGGCCCGCCGCCGCGTCGACTCCAGCATCATCTCCGTGGCGAACAGCCGCTGCACCACCAGGTCGTGCAGGTCCCGCGCGATCCGGTCGCGGTCCTCGAAGACCGCGAGGCGCTCCCGGTCGTGCCGCGCGTCCGCGAGCACCAGGGCGAGTGCCGCCTGCGAGGCGAACTGCGAGGCGTGCAGCCGGTCCACGGCCGAGTAGGGCGCGCCGCCGCGCCGCCGGGGCAGGGCGAGGGTGCCGATGAGTTTCCCGCCGCTCTGCAGCGGCAGCATCATCGAGGGGCCGAAGCGGGACCGTACAGGGGTGGTCATCCGGGGGTCCGTGGCCGAGTCCTCGATGAACACCGGCTCTCCGCCCAGGAGCTGGACCAGGACCGGGGAGCCGGGCGCGATCGTCGTGCCGACCAGGTCTCCCGGGTCGTCCGTGGTGGAGGCGGCGACGATCTCCATCCCGCCCTCCTCGGTGGGCTGGAGGACGACGCCGGCCGAGGCGTCGGCGAGGATGCGGGCCTGCTCGGCGACGGTCGTCAGGGCGTTCTCGGCGGGGGCGCCGGTGAGCAGGGCCGTGGTCACCGCGGCCGCGCCCTCGATCCAGCGCTCCCGCTGCCGGGCGGTCTCGTACAGCCGGGCGTTGCCGATGGCGATCCCGGCCTGGGAGGCGAGGACCCGCAGCAGGGCGAGGTCCTCCTCGGTGAAGCGCCCCGCGTGCTTCTCGGTGAGGTGCAGATGCCCGAAGACCTGGGTGTGCACCCGGATGGGGACATCGAGGTGGTCCTCGGGGACGCCGGTCGAGCGCGGACCGTTCGTCAGATCGTCGAGGCGGCCGATCCGCTGCCGCTCCTCCTCGGTCATGCCGGAGGTGAAGAGCTCGGTGAGGCGGTGGCGCTCGGGGTCGACGACCCCGAGCGCCCCGTGGCGGGCTCCGGTCAGCTCGGTGGCGGAGTCCACGATGTGCTGGAGGGTGGTGCGGAGTTCGAGGTCCGTGCCGACGCTGAGGACCGCTTCGAGCAGCATCGGCAGGCGGGGCGTTTCCGCGCCGTCGTCGGTCTCCGCGTCCGCGTCCTCGTCCATGATCGTCATGGTCTCATTGTCGTACGGAACATCCGGTTTTGCGGTGTTCAGTCCTCGTCGTCGGCGAGCGGGTCCCGCTCCGACAGCGGGTCGAGGACCATCGGCTTGACCTTGCCCTCCAGCATCGCGCCGAGGCCCAGGACCGCGCACACGTCCGGCCGTTCGGCGATGTGCACCGGCATCCCGGTCGCCTCGCGCAGCATCTGGTCGAGGCCCGGCAGCAGGGCACTGCCGCCGACCATCATGATCCCGCGGTCCGCGAGGTCGGCCACCAGGTCCGGCGGGCAGTCCCGCAGCACCTTCCCGATGCCGTCGAGGACCGCCGTCAGCGGGGTGTGGATGGCGTCCCGTACGGCGGCGGTGTCGACGGTCACCGACCGGGCCAGGCCCGTGGCGACGTCCCGGCCGTGGATCTCCGTCCAGGCGGGGCCCTGCGTGGTCAGGCCGTTGCCGCTGAGGGCGAGTTGCAGCGGGCGCACCGACTGGCTCGGCAGCATCAGCTCGTGGTGGTGGCGCAGGTGCTGGATGACGGCGTGGTCGATGGCGTCGCCGCCGACCGGCATCCGCTCCGCCGTGACGATCGCGCCGAGCGAGAGCACCGCGACCTGCGTGGTCGCCGCCCCGCACACAAGGATCATGGTCGCGGTCGGCTGCTCGACGGGAAGCCCGCACCCCACGGCCGCCGCGATCAGCGTGTCGACCAGCTCGACCCGGCGCGCCCCCAGACCGACGAGGGTCTCCACGGCGGCGCGCTGCGCCAGCGGATCGCTGTCGTGCGGGGTGCAGGCCGCCGCGCGCAGCCGGGGCTTGCGGCGCAGCTGCCGGCGCAGCTTCTCGCCGAGGAGGTGACGGAGCATCCGCTGCGCCATGTCGATGTCGACGACCGTGCCGCCCGAGACCGGGCGCACGACCCGGATGTAGTCGGGGGTGCGGCCGGTCATCTTCTCGGCGAGGGCGCCGACGGCGATCAGCGCTCCGGTACGGGTGTTGACGGCGGCGACGCTGGGCTCGTCGACGACGAGTCCGGCGCCCTTGACGTAGACCCGGGTGCGGGCGGCACCCAGGTCGACGGCGACATGGCAACGGCGCAGCTGCTCAAGGCTGACGGTCACGGCGGATCCTCCGGAGTGCGGTGCTGGCACGGGCGAGGCGGGTCGCGATGCGCGGTCCTGTTCGCATCGTCCGGCCGTCCGGGGCGCGGCGCGCGCTGGGCTGCGCCGCCCGGGGCTCCGGTGCGGGCCGTGTCGGCGACCCCACTCCGGGTGAGGGGCGCCCCGGAGGCCATCCCTCCCGAAGCGGGAGAATCACGGCGCACCGCCGACGACCTGCGGTTTCCACACAGGATCCTCACTTCCGCGCCTACCTGACGCCGCACCTGGCCGCATAGCCTGCGGGCCCCATGGACTACTGCCACGCGTGCCGGCGGCATCTCAACGGGGCCCTCGCCTGTGCCGGGTGCGGGACTCCCGTCGAGGAACTGCGGTACGAGACCCCCCACATACCGGTCCACACCCCGGACCACAGCTACGGCGGGCCGACCCGGCCCGCTCTCTACGAGACGCCGAACCAGCCCGCGATGTACGGCGGGCAGACCGGGTCCGCGGTCTACGGTGCCCCGAACGGCCCCGCGGTCTACGGTGCGCCGAACGGGCCGGCGGTCTACGGTGCGCCGAACGGGCCCGCGGTCTACGAGACGCCGAACCAGCACGCGGTCTACGGTGCGCCCACCGGCCCCGCGGTCTACGGCGATCCGATGCGCCCCGCGATCTACGAGTCGCCCCTGACGCCGGACGCGCCCGAGACTCCGGACGCGCCGGAGGACCACGACGAGTCCGACCGGCCCGCGCCCGAGCACGTCTACGAGCTGGACGTCCTGGAACCGCCGCGCCCGGCTCCCGGCGGGCGCCGGGCCGCCCGTGGCGCCGCGCAGGACCGCGCCGCCTCGCGGGGCCGCTCCGCCGCGCGGCGGGGGAAGAGCGCGCGCCGGGGCCGTACGGTCCTGGTGGGAACGGTGGGACTGGTCCTCGCGGCCGGGACGCTGACCCTGGCGAAGCTCGCCCTGGAGGAGCCGCCGCAGGACGGCGCCGCCACGGCCGTCGAGGAGCTGGAGGCCACCGAGACCCCGATGTCTCCGCCCCCTGTGGAGGCCTCCGAGACGCCGGAGGGGACGAGCCCGTCCCCGGCGACGGACGCGCCGAGCTCCGTCGCGGCACGCCCCCGCCAGGTGAGCGCGGGCTCGAGCTCGGGATCCGGTACGGGCTCGGGCACGGGATCCGGTACGGGGACGGGCTCGGGGACCGGTACCGGCCACGGGAGCGGCGGCGCACCGACCTCCGCGCCGACCACCCGCCCGAGCTCGCCCTCCGGCACGCCGACCGCGACCCCGTCCGCGCCGGCGGGCGGCGCGACGCCGAGCGAATCGGGGACGCCCGGCGGTCCCGTACCGTCGACCACCGGCCCCACCCCGAGCCAGACGCCGACGCCCAGCCCGGAGCCGACGTGCACCCGCTTCCTCTGGTGGTGCGTGTAGGGCCTGCCTCAGGCCACGGCCTCGCCCAGCATCCGCTTCAGGAGGTCCCGCAGGAGGGTCCGCTCGGTCTCGGTCAGTTCGCCGAGCGGCTCGCGGGCGAAGTCGAGGGACTCGCGGAGGCGGCGGGCGGTGTCGCGGCCCTCGTCCGTGGGGACGGCCAGCTTGACCCGCCGGTCGTCCGGGTCGGGGCGGCGCTCGACCAGGCCGCGGGCCTCCAGGCGGTCGACGATCCCGGTGATGTTGGAGGGCTCGCACTTCAGCTTCTGGGCGATGCGCCGCATCGGCAGCGGATCGAGCGAGAGCAGGCCGAGGACGCGGGCCTGGGCGCCGGTCAGCGCGTGCTGTGCGGCCGCCTGCTCGTACTCCTCGTAGTAGCGCGCCACGACCGTGCCGATCAGCTCGACGACTTCGACGGTCAGGGGGTCCGTGCGTGAGGTGGCCATGGGGCTCAGTCTACCCAGATACTTGACAACATGAAATATCCAGGCGCATGGTTGTTTCAGTCAGTGAACCTTTTGTGATCTCAAGCTTTGCCTGGAGGCCGTGCTCATGTCCGTTCTTCCCGCGTCCAGCCGTGAGTGGCACCTCGTCGCCCGTCCGCACGGCTGGCCCGTGCCGGCGGACTTCGCCCTGCGCGAGACCCCGGTCACCGAGCCGGCCGAGGGCCGCATCCTCGTGCGCAACCTGCACTTCTCCGTCGACCCGTACATGCGCGGCCGGATGAACGACGTGAAGTCGTACATCCCGCCCTTCAAGCTCGACCACCCCATGGACGGCGGCGCGGTCGGCGAGGTCATCGCCTCCAACGCCGAGGGCTTCGCCGTCGGCGACCACGTCCTGCACGGCCTCGGCTGGCGCGAGTACGCCGACGTCCAGGCCCAGCACGCCACCAAGGTCGACCCGGCGCTCGCCCCCCTCTCCGCCTACCTCGGCGTGCTCGGCATGACCGGCCTCACGGCCTACGCCGGCCTCTTCGAGGTCGCCTCCTTCAAGGAGGGCGACGCGGTCTTCGTCTCCGGCGCGGCCGGCGCCGTCGGCAGCCAGGTCGGCCAGATGGCGAAGCTCAAGGGCGCCTCCCGGGTCATCGGCTCCGCCGGCTCCGACGAGAAGGTCAAGTTCCTCGTCGAGGAGCTCGGCTTCGACGCCGCCTTCAACTACAAGAACGGCCCGGTCAAGGACCAGCTCCGTGAGGCCGCCCCGGACGGCATCGACGTCTACTTCGACAACGTCGGCGGGGACCACCTCGAAGCCGCGATCTCCTCGCTCAACGTGCACGGCCGCGCCACCATCTGCGGCATGATCGCCCAGTACAACGACACCGAGCCGGTGGCGGGACCACGCAACATGGCGATGATCATCGGCAAGCGGCTGCGGCTCCAGGGCGTCCTCGTCGGCGACCACTACGGCCTGCAGAACCAGTTCGTCCAGGAGGTCGGCGGCTGGCTCGCCTCGGGCGAGCTGAAGCACCGCGAGACCTTCGTCGAGGGCATCGAGAACGGCGTGGACGCCTTCCTCGGCCTGCTGCGCGGTGACAACACCGGAAAGATGATCGTCTCGGCGACCCGCTAGTCTTCCCTCAGCCGTCGCGATCGTGGGCGCGAGTCGTCGGCGGAGTGAAGAAGGAAGACATCCGCATGTCCATCCAGCAGTCCGAGGTTCTCTACACCGCCGTCGCCACCGCCGAGAACGGCCGTGACGGCCGTGTCGCCACCGACGACGGTCAGCTCGACGTCGTCGTGAACCCGCCCAAGGCCATGGGCGGCTCCGGCGCGGGCACCAACCCCGAGCAGCTCTTCGCGGCCGGCTACAGCGCCTGCTTCCAGGGCGCGCTCGGCGTCGTCGCCCGCAACGAGAACGCCGACGTCTCCGGCTCGACGGTCACCGCCGAGGTCGGCATCGGCAAGAACGACGACGGCTTCGGCATCATCGTCAAGATCTCGGCGACCATCCCGAACGTGGACGCCGAGACCGCCAAGAGCCTGATCGAGAAGGCCCACCAGGTCTGCCCGTACTCCAAGGCGACCCGCGGCAACATCACGGTCGAGCTCGCCGTCTGAGTCACGGACGCGCACACCGTGCGAGGACCGCACCCCGACCGACCGGGGTGCGGTCCTCGCCGCGTACGGAGGGCTGCGGCATCATGTCCGTGTCCTGCGGACGGGGGGAGCCAGCGTGTCGAACAACCGGTCGGAACAGGCCGATCACGAGCTGATCGGCGGGCGGTACCGCCTCGGCGAGCGGCTCGGCCAGGGCGGCATGGGCGTCGTCCGGCGGGCCACCGACGAGCTGCTCGGACGCCAGGTCGCCGTCAAGACGCTCGCGCTCGACTCCGGCGCCGACCCGGAGGGCGCCCTGCGGGAGGCCCGGGTCGTCGCCCAGGTCCGCCACCCGCACGTCATCGTCGTCCACGACGTCGTCGAGCACCAGGGACAGCCCGCCCTGGTGATGGAGCTCGTCGACGGCGGCTCGCTCGCCGACCGGCTGGCCGCCGGCGAGGTCCTGTCCCCGCGCGAGACCGCGCGGCTCGGACTCGACCTGCTCGACGCGCTGTCCGCCGCCCACGCCCGCGACGTCCTGCACCGGGACGTGAAGCCCGCCAACGTCCTCCTGGAGAAGGGCACCGGCCGGGCCGTCCTGACCGACTTCGGCATCGCCAGCCTCCCCGGCGCGACGACGCTCAGCCGCACCGGGGTCTTCATCGGCACCCCGGAGTACACGGCGCCGGAGCGGATGCGCGGCGACGACGCGGGACCCGCCTCCGACCTGTGGTCGCTCGGCGCGCTGCTGTGCGCGGCGTCGACGGGCACGTCGCCGTTCCGCCGGGACTCCATCGGCGCCGTCCTGCACGCGATCGTGTACGAGGAGATCCGCCCGTCCGAACGGATGGGACCGCTCGTCCCCGTCGTCCAGGGCCTCCTCGAACGCGACCCGGCCCGCCGCCTGGGCGCCGCCGAGGCCCGCCGTCTGCTCGCCGCGTGCGCGGCCGAACCCCAGCCGGTGCCCGACCTCCACCCGCCGACCGCACGGGACACCGCCCCGGAGCCACGGCACCGACCCACGGGCCCCGAAGGCCCCTCCCGCCGCGGCGGGCTCGCGCTGCCGTTCGTCGTCGCGGCCGTCGCCGCCTCCGTCGCGGCGGTGACCGTGGCCGTGCTGCTCGCCGGTCGCGACGAGCAGCCCGCGGTGGCCTCGCCCACCGGTTCGCGGAGCTCCTCCGCGACACCCGCACCCGCGCCCGTACCCGCCGGATACACCGCCGTCCGGGACGAGCGCGGCTTCACCCTCGCCGTGCCCGCCGGGGCGCGCCGCTCGACCGACGGCGAGCGGGTCTTCTACACGACGGGGGACGGGGGCGTCTGGGTCGGGATCAGGATCCGGGCCATCCCGACCGGCGGGGCGATCGGGGTGATGCGTACCGCCGACGCGGCCGGCCCGAAGACCAACAAGGGCTACCGCGACGCCACCGTCGAGGAGACGCGGCACAAGGGACTGCCCGCCGCCCGCTGGGAGTTCACCTGGGACGGCTTCACCGGCGCCGAGGGCCCCCGGCACACCGTCGACCTGTGCTGGGAGCAGGCCGGGACCCTGTACGACCTGTGGGCCTCGGCCCCGGTCGGCCGCGCCGCCGAGGCCCGCCGTCACTTCGCCACGGCCCTGGAATCCTTCCGTACCACCGGCGGTTAGGGTGGCCCCCATGCGTGATCTCGGGGTCGGTTTCAAGTACGTGCTGCAGGGCCAGAAGTGGGTCGGACAACACGGGCGGTGGTTCGGTTTCGGGCTGTTGCCCGGGCTCGTGACGCTCGTCCTCTACGCGGGCGCCCTCGTCGGCCTCGGCTACGGCGCCGACGACCTGGCCGCGTGGGCGACGCCGTTCGCCGACGACTGGACCTCGCCCTGGCAGGGCCTCTTCCGCGGAGCCCTGACGGGGCTCGTCTTCGCCTTCGGGCTCTTCCTCGCGGTGATCACCTTCACCGCCGTCACCCTCCTCGTCGGCCAGCCCTTCTACGAGTCGCTCTCCGAGGAGGTCGACCGCAGCGAGGGCGGCGAGGTCCCCGAGTCGGGCCTGCCGCTCTGGCGAGAGCTGTGGATCTCGGCCCGTGACAGCCTGCGGATCCTGCTGCGGGTCGCGCTCTACGGTGTCCTGCTCTTCGCCTGCGGGTTCATCCCCGTCGTCGGCCAGACCGTCGTCCCCGCCATCGGCTTCTGTGTCTCCGGCTTCTTCCTCACCGAGGAGCTGACGGCCGTCGCGCTCCAGCGCCGGGGCGTCGAGCTCAAGGAGCGGCTGCGGCTGCTCCGCGGGCGCCGGACGGCCGTCCTGGGCTTCGGCGTTCCGCTGACGCTCGCCTTCCTGGTGCCGTTCGTCGCCGTCCTCCTCATGCCGGGAGCGGTCGCCGGAGCCACCCTGATGGCCCGTGACCTGTGCGGAGAGACGTCCGGCGACGACTCCGAGGAAAACGATCAAGAAGGCGGCAACCTTCCTTCCTCCGGTGGCGACCAGGAGGTGCATCACCTCCCCCACTGAAGAAGGAACACATGACGTCCCACAAGCGGAAGACGGGCCGCCGCCGCGCGGTCATCGGCGGCCTCAGCGCCCTCGGTATCACCGGCGCGGCCCTCGTCACCAGCTCCCTGCTCGCCCCGGCGGGCGCGGCGAGCGCCGTCCCGGCCTGGCCGGCGGCGAAGGGCGAGAAGCCGGTCGCCACGACCATCGAGGTCTCCGGCACGTACGACGGGAAGCTGAAGCGCTTCTACGGCACCGGTGAGCTGGGCTCGGACGGCCAGGACGAGAGCCAGAAGCCGGTGTTCGTCCTCAAGGACGGCGCCGTCCTCAAGAACGTGATCATCGGCACCCCGGCCGCCGACGGCGTCCACTGCCTCGGCAGCTGCACCCTGCAGAACGTCTGGTGGGAGAACGTCGGCGAGGACGCCGCCACCTTCAAGGGCACCTCGGCCTCGTCGGTGTACGCGGTCTACGGCGGCGGTGCGAAGAGCGCCTCCGACAAGGTCTTCCAGTTCAACGGCGCGGGCAAGCTGGTCGTGACGAAGTTCCAGGTCGCCGACTTCGGCAAGCTCGTCCGCTCCTGCGGCAACTGCAGGAAGCAGTACACGCGCACGATCCTGGTCAACGACGTCGACGTCACCGCGCCCGGCAAGTCGATCGTCGGCGTCAACGCCAACTACGGCGACACCGCGACCCTGCGGAACATCCGGATCCACGGCGACGCCAAGCAGAAGATCAAGCCGTGCACCCGCTTCACCGGCAACAACACCGGCAAGGAGCCCAAGGAGATCGGCACCGGCCCGGACGGCACCACCTGCCGCTACTCGGCCGGGGACCTTTCGTACGACTGATTCCGGACGAGCACCCGGTCCTCAGACCTCGAGGACCGGGTGCAGTTCCGGCCGCGCGTCCCACCAGGCCCGGTGGAAGGCGTTGTTGTCGACGTTCGCCAGATAGGCGCGGGCCGCCGCCCCGTACAGCAGTTCCGCCTGCGGGGCGGGGACCGCCGCCCGGTTCCAGGCGAGCCGGATCCGCCCCGTCACCGGATCGCCCTCCAGGGGGCGCAGGACCGTGCCCTCCGCCGCCGGGGCCGTCGGCTGGCTCATCGAGATCGCCCGGCCCGCCGCGATCAGGTCGTAGTGCATCTTGCGGTCGGCGACCCGGTGCCGCAGCGAGGGCGTGAACCCGGCCTTCTCGCAGGCCGCGACGAGCGCCTCGGGGCCGCCGTCGTCGTCCTCCACCAGCGTCATCCAGGACTCGCCCGCGAGCTCGGCGAGTGCGATCCGCTCCCGGCCCGCCAGCGGGTGCGCCGCCGAGAGCCGCACGCAGAACGGCTCCTTGGGGACCAGGGTGCGGGCGCTCGTCCCCTCGGGCAGCGGCACCTCGTGGTCGTTGACCTCCCCGTACAGCACGGCGTCGTACCGGCCCGCGCCGAGCTGCCGGGTCAGCGTCGTCGCCGAGTGCTCCACGGTGACGGCGATCTCCTGCCCCGCCATGACCTCCTCCAGCTCCCCGAGGAGCCGGTCGACGAGGACGAGCAGGATGCAGCCGAGCCGCAGCGGGGTGTGCGGGGCGACGGCCCGCGCCCCGGCGGCCAGCGCGTCCATCTCGCCGAGCACGAGCCGCGCCTTGGAGAGCACGAACTCGCCCAGCGGAGTGGGCTCCACGCCGTGCCGGCCGCGCAGGAAGAGCTCCCCGCCCGCGACCCGCTCGATGCGGCGGAGCTGCGCGGAGAGGGCCGGCTGCGAGACCCCGAGCCGCCCGGCCGCCCGCCCCAGACTGCCCGCTTCGGCTATCCGGCAGACGGCCTCGAGATGCCTCAACTCCAGCTGCATTTCAGCAGCGTACGCAGCGGTGCGCGGGCGCACCATAACCCGCGTCTTATGCCGCGTGAGATGTCCCGAACTAGCCATGTCCACGCCCATACTCGGCGCGACGATCCGTCTCCCCCACCCTTGAACGGAGCACGACGTTGCACCCGACCAGACTCACGGCGGCCGTGGCCGCCCTGGCGCTCTCGGCGAGCCTCGCGACCGCCCTCGTCGGACCGGCGACCGCGGCGACCCCGCAGGCACAGCCCGTACCCCCGGGCCACGGCAAGGCGCTCGCCCTCGCCGCCGCCGACAAGGCCGCGAGCAGCGGTCTCGACGAGCTGCGGCACGGAGCCGACGAGGACCTCGTCCGGACGTCCGTCACCCCCTGGACGAACGGCCTGTACTACGCCTCGTACGAGCGCACCTACCGCGGCCTCCCGGTCGTCGGCGGCGACGCGGTCGTCGTCTCCGACAGCTCCGGCAAGGTCCGCGAGGTCACCGGCGCCCCGGCCCCCGTGATCAGGCTCTCCACCAAGGCGAAGGTGACGGCCGACGCGGCCCTCGCCACCGCCCGGAAGCAGCTGGCCTCGGTCGAGAGCGCGAGCGCCCCCGAGCTGACCGTGCTCCTGAAGGGCGGCAAGGCCGTCCTCACCTGGCACACCCTGGTCATCGGCCGGACGGCGCAGGACGCGCCCAGCTCCCTCGACACCTTCGTCGACGCGCGCACCGGGTCCGTCGCCCGCGCCACCGACAAGATCCTGCACGCCGACGGCCGCGGCTACCACAACGGCAACGTCACCATCGACACCGCCGCGACCTCGATGACCGACCCCACCCGCTCCGGCTTCAAGTGCGGCGGCCAGAACGGCAGCGCCTACACCGGCTCCTCGCCGTGGGGCAACGGCACCGCCAACGATCTGGTGACCGCCTGCGTCGACATCATGTACGCCGCGCAGAAGGAACACTCCATGCTCAAGGAGTGGTTCGGCTACAACGGCCAGAACGGTCAGGGCGGCATGGTCCCGGCCCGCGCCGGACTCGGCGAGGTCAACGCGTACTACGACGGTACGAAGACCACGTACGGCCGCAACCAGACCGGCTCCATGCAGCTCACCGGCATCGACGTCGTGGCGCACGAGTACGGCCACGAGATCTTCGACCGGACGCCGGGCAGCTCGGGCTCGTCCAACGAGAACGGCGGCATGAACGAGTCGACGGGCGACATCTTCGGCGCGCTCACCGAGCACTACGCCGACAACCCGAACGACACCCCGGACTACACGGTCGGCGAGAAGCTGAACTTCCTCGGCGACAACAAGCC
This sequence comes from Streptomyces sp. NPDC044003, assembly GCF_056435185.1. Classification (NCBI taxonomy): domain Bacteria; kingdom Bacillati; phylum Actinomycetota; class Actinomycetes; order Kitasatosporales; family Streptomycetaceae; genus Streptomyces; species Streptomyces sp. NPDC044003. The sequence continues at coordinate 639,144 of NZ_JBWKFA010000002.1, forward strand.
GATCCGCTACATGTACAACCCCTCGCTCGCCGACAACGCCCCCAACTGCTACCCGCAGTTGACCTCGGGCACCGAGGTGCACGCGGCGGCAGGACCGCAGAACCACTGGTTCTACCTGCTCGCCGAGGGCTCCAACCCGGGCGGCGGCAAGCCGAGCAGCCCGATATGTTCCGGCGGGCCCTCCTCGGTGACCGGCATCGGCATCCAGAAGGCCGGCAAGATCTTCATGGGCGCCCTGCTCATGAAGACCTCCTCCTGGAACCACCCGGCCGCCCGCAAGGCGACCCTGACCAGCGCCAAGAACACCTACGGCAGCGCCGAGTGCAACGCCGTGAAGGCGGCCTGGAACGCGGTCGGCGTGCCCGCCCAGTCCGGTGAGACCGACTGCGGCGGCACCACCACCCCGGACTTCTCGCTCGCCCTGAACCCGTCCTCGGGCTCGGTGCAGCCGGGTGCCTCCGCCACCTCCACGGTGAACACCTCCACCACCGGCGGCAGCGCGCAGACCGTGCAGCTCTCCGCGAGCGGCGCCCCGAGCGGGGTCACCGTCTCCTTCAGCCCGGCCTCGGTGACCTCGGGCTCCTCGTCCACGATGACCGTCCAGGTCGCCGCGGGCACCGCGAACGGCACGTACCCGATCACCGTCACCGGTACGGGCTCCGCCACGCACACGGTCACGTACCAGCTGTCGGTCGGCACCACGACGCCGCCCACCGGCTGCGACACCACCGAGTACACCTACCAGGGCACCCTGGCCGACGGTCAGGCCGAGGCCCAGCCCGACGGTTCGTACTACTACTCGGCGACCTCCGGCACCCACGTGGGCTGCCTGCGCGGCCCGGCCGGCACCGACTTCGACCTGTACCTGCAGAAGTGGAACGGGTCGGCCTGGGCTGACGTGGCCGTCGGCGGCACGGCGGGCGCCGACGAGGACACCAGCTACTACGGCACCGCGGGCTACTACCGGTACGTGGTCCACGCGTACAGCGGCTCCGGCGCGTACACGCTGGGCCTGAGCGCCCCGTAAGGGAATGAGCGCCCCGTAACGGGGGCGGGTTGACGTCGCGGACCGGGGGTTCCGCGGCGGGCTCCCCGGAGGGCCGGACGGTCGTATGTCCCACGACCGTCCGGCCCTTCCTCCGTGCTCAGCCCACCTCGGCGAGGACGAACCCGGGCTCCTCGGAGCCCGCGTCCGCGATCCGCCCGCCGTCCGGGCCCCAGGCCCCGGCCCGGCCGCAGCCCACCCCGTCCTCGTTGGGCCCCAGGACGTTGCCGAGCACCACGTGCAGACCGAAGTCCCGGGCCCGCGCCGGATAGACCTTCTCGAAGGAGTCGTTGTCCGCGCCGAGCACCGAACTCGCCAGATAGGCGGCACAGTTGTCGGCGGCGGCCCGCTCGGCGAGCTCGGGGAAGCGGTTGTCGTAGCAGGTGGCCAGGGCGAAGCGGACCCCGTCGAGCGCGAACCGCCCGTCGGTGGCCCCGGGTTCGAAGACCTCTGCCTCGACGCCGTACAGGTGCTGCTTGTCGTAGCGCGCGAGGAGCGAGCCGTCGGGACCGATCACGAGCGTGGTGATCCCGGTGCCCGAACCACCCGTCCGTACCGGCCCGTTGACCACGGCCGCCGCACCGGCGGCCCGGCAGGCCTCCCGTACGGGGTCGAGGCGGGGGTCGTCCTCGGTCAGGACGAGGCCGGGCGTGTCCCGGATCAGGGACGGCTCGTACCCGGTGAGCGAGAGCTCGGAGAAGACCACGACCCTGGCCCCCTCCGCCCCGGCCGCCCGGACGAGGCCGGCGATCGTACGGACGTTGGCGTCGATGTCCCCGGCGACCGGGGCGAACTGGGTGGCTGCGACGATCATGACCGCCATCCTCTCGCGCGGGCCTGTAAGGGTCAATATGGGGTTGAGTCTGTTAGCTCGCGGGCCGTCTCGCGCAGGACGGAGAGGAAGGCGGTCGCCGCGACCGTCGCGGCCGGCGGGGTGGCCGCGCAGATCCGGCGGTACGGGACGTCCTCCGGGTGGATCGTGACCAGCGCGACGTCCGGGCGGACCGAGGCCGCCGCGAGCGCCGGCACGAGCGTGACGCCCAGACCCGCCGCGACCGCGCCGAGCTTGGCGATCCAGTCGTGGGCCAGCAGCCCGGTGCGCGGGCGGAACCCGGCCGCGACCGCCGGGCGGAACAGGGTGTCCTCCAGGCGCTCGTTGCCCACGATCCACTCCTCGTCGGCGAGCTCGGCCAGCCGCACGGCCCGCCGCCCCGCGCGCGCGTGCCCCCGTGCGAGCGCCACCAGCATCGGCTCGTCCAGCAGGTGGTGCAGGGTCACGCCCGGCGGCGGGGGAGTGTCCTGGGGCGGGCTGACCACCGCGAGGTCCTCCTCCCCGGCGGCCACCAGGCGCAGGTGCTTCACGGAGGGCCCTTCGAGGCGGCTGACCGTCACCCCCGGGTGCCGCTCCCGGAACGCGGCCTGGGCGCGCGGCACCAGCGCGGCCGTGGCGCTGGAGAAGGAGCCGAGCCGCAGCAGTCCGCCGTCCAGGGAGCGCAGGGCCTCCAGCTCCGCCCGGGCGGTGGCCAGCCGGTCCCGGACGGCCTCCGCGTGCGGAACCAGCACCCGGCCCGCCTCGCTCAGCCGCACCCCGCGCGGCAGCCGCTCGAAGAGTTCGGCGCCGACCTCGTCCTCCAGGGCCTGGACCTGCCGCGAGACCGCGGACTGGGTGTAGCCGAGGAGCTGGGCGGCGGCGGTGAAGGAGCCGGCGCGGGCGACGGCGAGGAACACCTCGTACAAGCCATGAGAACGGGGCATGGGAACCATGCTAGACATTCGCTTGTCGCATGCCGGAGCCGGTTCTAGCGTCGACGGCATGGACACCACCCCGCAGAAGATCGCCTTCCTCGGCCTCGGATCCATGGGCCTGCCCATGGCCCGCCGCCTCCTCGACGCCGGACACCCCCTGACCGTCTGGAACCGTACGGCCGCCAAGGCCGACGCCCTCGTCGCCGACGGCGCCGTCCGCGCCGCGACCCCCGCCGAGGCCGTCCGGGACGCCGACGTCGTCGTCACGATGCTCGCCGACCCCGCCGCCGCCCTCGCCGTCGCGGACGAGCTCGTCCCGGCGCTGCGCCCCGGCACCCACTGGATCGACACCTCGACCGTGGGCCCGGACACCGTCGCCGCCCTCGCCGCCCGGCTCCCCGCCGGGGTCACCCTGATCGACGCGCCCGTCATGGGCAGCGTCGACCGGGCGGCGACCGGCGAGCTGCTGATCCTCGCGGGCGGCGACACCGCGCCCGTCGCCGCCGTCCTCGACCGGCTCGGCTCCGTGACGCCCTGCGGCGGCCCCGGCACCGGCGCCGCCCTCAAGCTGGTCCTCATCAACGCCGCCATCGGCGGGGTCGCCCTCGTCGCCGAGGCCCTCACGCTCGCCGGCTCCCTCGGCCTGCCCCGCGAGCTCGCGCTGCGCACCCTCGGCGCGGGCCCGCTGTCCGGCGCCGTCGCCCGGGCCACCGCCACCGGCTCGTACTTCCCGGTCGCCCTCGCCGCGAAGGACGTCGCCCTGGCCACGGCGGCGGCGAAGCTCCCCGTCCTGGAGGCCGTCCACCACCTGCTGACCGAGGACCCGGCCCTCCTGGGCGAGGACCTGTCGGCGGTCGTCCGCTAGCCGCGCCCCTCGGCGCCGTCCTCGGAGCCGTACAGCAGCCGCAGGAAGTCGCGGAAGGCGCCCGGCATGTCCACCGCCGACGGATCCAGGAGCCACTGGTACTGGAGGCCGTCCATCACCGCTGTGAGCAGCGGCGCCGCCCGCTCCGGGGTGAGGCCGCCCGGCAGCCGCTCGCCGAACTCCAGGCGCAGCACGTCCGCCATGTTGGCCCGCACCTGTGTGTACCGCTCGGTGAAGAACTCCCGCGCCGGATGCCCGTCGGTGACGCTCTCGCCGAGCAGCGCCGAGAAGGTCTGCACGATCCCCGGCCGCATCGCGTTGTACTCGACGAGGGACTCCAGGAGGTCGAGCCGCCAGCCCTCGCGGTCCCGGCCCCCGCTGGTGTCCCAGCGGTCGCGCTCCTCCAGGACCGCGACGAGCAGCGCCTCCTTCGTCGGGAAGTAGTGGAGCAGCCCCTGCTGGGTCAGCCCGACGCGCTCGGCGACGGAGCCGAGGGTGGCGCCCCGGTAGCCGCGCTCGGCGATCACTTCGAGGGCGGCGCGCAGGATGTCCGCGCGCCGCTCCTCGCTTCTGGCCCGCACCATCGCCGTGGCCCCCTTTCACAGGTCCGTCCGACAGGACCGTACCTCCTCGCGACGACAGCGAAGTAACGGAATGATTACGTCACCTACCGATCTACAGGTAGGTGGGTGCACGATGGGCGCATCGGGGTCATTCGGTACGTCAACGAGGAGGTACGGCCATGGCGGAGACCAGCGCGGAGACCGTGAGGAACACGGTCGTCGAGGCGGCGCTCGGCAAGCTCGACCTGGACGCCAAGACCCGGCTGCTCGCGGGCCAGGACATGTGGTCCCTGCCCGCCCTGCCGGAGATCGGCCTGAAGTCCCTGGTCATGTCCGACGGCCCCATCGGCGTCCGCGGCGTCCGCTGGACCGCCGACGACCCGTCGATCGCCCTGCCGTCCCCGACCGCCCTCGCCGCCACCTGGGACCCCGCGCTCGCCCGCCGGGCCGGCCGGCTCCTCGCCCAGGAGGCCCGCCGCAAGGGCGTCCACGTCCTCCTCGCGCCCACGGTCAACCTGCACCGGACCCCGCTCGGCGGCCGCCACTTCGAGGCCTACAGCGAGGACCCGTACCTCACCGGAGCCATCGGCACCGGCTACGTCCAGGGCGTCCAGGACGGCGGGGTCGGCACCACCGTCAAGCACTACGTCGCCAACGACGCCGAGACCGACCGCTTCTCCGTCGACAACCGCATCGCCCCGCGCCCGCTCCGCGAGCTCTACCTCGCCCCCTTCGAGGCCATCGTCAAGAACGCCCACCCCTGGGGCATCATGACCGCCTACAACCAGGTCAACGGCGTGACGATGACCGAGCACCACCAGCTCGTGAACGAGGTCCTGCGCGGCGAGTGGGGCTTCGACGGCTACAACGTCTCCGACTGGATGGCCGCCCGCTCCACCACCGCCGACATCGCGGGCGGCCTCGACGTCGCCATGCCCGGCCCCGACACCGTCTACGGCCCGGCCCTCGCCGCCGCCGTCCGTGCCGGCGAGGTCGAGGAGTCCGCCGTCGACACGGCCGTACGCAACGTCCTGCGGCTCGCCGCCCGCGTCGGCGCCCTCGAAGGCGCCCCGCCCGTCGTCACCGAGCACCCCGCCGCCATCGACGGCGACGCCCTCGCCCGCGAGATCGCCCGCCGCGGCTTCGTCCTCGTACGGAACGAGAACGGCGCCCTGCCTTTGAAGAACGCCACCGTCGCGCTCTCCGGCGCCGCCGCCCGCGACGCCCGCGTCCTCGGCGGCGGCTCCGCCCAGGTCTTCCCCGACCACGTCGTCTCCCCGCTCGACGGCCTCACCGCCGCCCTCCCCGCCGACGCCCTGACCTACACGATCGGCGCCGACCCCAGCGAGGAACTCGCCCCCGCCGACCAGGGCTTCACCCTCCGCGCCCGCTGCCGCGACGCCGCCGGAATCGTCATCGGCGAGGGCTCCCTGCCCAACGGCCAGGTCCAGTGGATCGGCGACGACCTCCCCGCGGGCGTCACCCACGAGACCCTCGCCTCCATCGAGGTCGTCGGCACCTTCACCCCGCGCGAGTCCGGCGAGCACGCCTTCGGCACCCGCGGCCTCGGCGCCTTCACCCTCACCGTCGCCGGAGAGACCGTCTTCGACGGCACCCAGGCCATGGGCCCCGAGACCGACCCCTTCGAGGCCTTCTTCGGCTCCCCGGTCGAGCGCGCCAAGGTCACGCTCACCGCCGGCGAGACCGTCGAGGTCTCCCTGCTGCACACCCTCGACAAGGCGTTCGCGGCCCCGCTCCCGGCCGTCATGTTCTCCTTCGTCCACCTCGGTCCCCGCCGTGACCCCGACGAACTGATCGCCGAGGCCGTCGAGGCCGCCCGCGCCGCCGACACCGCCGTCGTGGTCGTCGCCACCACCGAACGCGTCGAGTCCGAGGGCTTCGACCGCAAGGACCTCGCCCTCCCCGGCCGCCAGGACGACCTCGTACGGGCCGTCGCCGCCGCCAACCCGAACACCGTCGTCGTCGTCAACGCCGGCTCCCCGGTCGAACTGCCCTGGCGCGAGGACGTGGCCGCGATCCTGCTCAGCTGGTTCCCCGGCCAGGAGGGCGGCGCCGCCCTCGCCGACGTCCTCACCGGCGCCGAGGAGCCCGGCGGCCGCCTCCCCACCACCTGGCCCGTCGCCCTCGCCGACGCCCCCGTCACCGAGGTCACCCCGACGGACGGCGAACTGCACTACACCGAGGGCGTCTTCATCGGCTACCGCGCCTGGGACAAGGCCGGCGCCGTCCCCGCGTACCCCTTCGGCCACGGCCTCGGCTACACGACCTGGTCGTACGACTCCCTGGTCGCGGCCCCCGACACGGTCACCGTCCGGCTCACCAACACCGGCGCCCGTACCGGACGCGAGACGGTCCAGATCTACCTGGCGCCGACCGGCGCCACGGTGGAACGCCCCGCCCGCTGGCTCGCCGCCTTCGCGAGCGTCGAGGCCGCGCCCGGCGAGACCGTCGAGACCGAGATCGCGCTGCCCCGCCGCGCCTTCGAGATCTGGGACGAGGACAAGAACGACTGGACCTTCGTCGCCGGCACCTACGAGGTCGTCGCCGCGCACTCCCTCACGGACGCGCGCCTGACGGCCACCCTGGAGGTCTGACCTCCCCCGTGACCGGCCCCGGGGCGGAACCTGACAACCGCCCCGGGGCCCCTCACTCCTTCGTGATCCGCCGGTACGCCAGCTCCGCGAGCCGCGCCTGCCCGTCCTTGCTCGGATGGAACCAGTCCCAGGGGCTCAACTGCCCGCCGCCGAATCGGAACCCGAAGACCGCCCCGCCGTCGTACCGGCAGCGCGCGTCCTTCGCGCAGACCTGCTCCAGGACCTCGTTGTACGCCACCACCCGGTCCCGCACCGACGCCCGTCGCCGCTCGGCCGCCGGACCCAGGTCCTCCGCGTCCGCCAGCATCGCGCCGCAGATCCCCAGCTTCCACACCTCGCGCCCCATCGGGCTCACCCGCCCCGTCGACCACAGGTGCTTCAGGTCCGGCACACTCGCCACGTACACCTGCGCCTTCGGTGCGCCCGCCCGCAACCGGGCGAGGGCCGACTCGAAGGAGGCGCGGAAATCGGCCACCGGGGTCATCAGGTCCGGGGTGGCGCGGCAGGCGTCGTTCGCCCCCATCATCACCGTCACCAGCTCGGGCCTCTCGGCGGCCGCCCCGGCCATCTGCTCCGGGAGCTCCGCCATCCGCGCGCCCGTCCTGGCCAGGTTCCAGCTGCGGGTGGCCACCTTCTCCGGCCCGAGGAGCCGCAGCGCCAGGCTGTTGACGGCGGTGTCCGTGCCGGTCGCCCACGACACCTCGGGGCAGTCCGACAGCACCGAACAGGCGTCGAAGGCGCGGGTCACGGAGTCGCCGACGGCCGCGACGGAGGCGGGGGAGACGTCCCACAGAGGCGTCGGCTTCGGTACCGGTCGTGCCGAGGGCGCCTTCGCCACCGGCTCCCCGGCCGTGCAGCCGGAGAGCACCCCTCCGCACAGCAGCGTGGCCGTCGCGGCGGCGACAGCGGTACGGAATCGGCCTCGGCCGCGCATCCCCGGCCCCTCCTTCGGCGTCCTGGCGGGTGAAAGCTTCGTGTTCACCGACCCCCGGACCGACCGTACGTCACACCGATGACGGTGCGGCACGGTAGCTTTTCCCCCGTCGAACCAGAGGCGCCTTCGCCGACCGGCTCCGGTAAATTACATCACGTCACATGCTGTCCCCTTTTTGAGGGTTTGCGGTGTTCTGCTCCTGATGCTGTTTACTGAGGCCGCTGGGCAAGGCGAACCTCGTCCCACACTGGAGGTCCCGGTGACGACACGTGGAGTCCTGTACGTACACTCCGCACCGCGCGCGTTGTGCCCGCACGTCGAATGGGCGGTCGCGGGCGTCCTCGGTGCGAGGGTCCAGCTCGACTGGATCCGCCAGCCGGCGTCCCCCGGCACCTGGAGAGCCGAGTTCTCCTGGCAGGGCCGGACCGGCACCGCCTCCGAACTCGCCTCCGCGCTCCGCGGCTGGCAGATGCTCCGCTTCGAGGTCACCGCGGAGCCCTGCCCCACCGCCGAGGGCGAGCGCTACAGTGCCACCCCCGACCTGGGCATCTTCCACGCCGTCACCGGCATGCACGGGGACATCCTGGTCCCCGAGGACCGGCTGCGGGCCGCCCTCGCGCGCTCCGCGCAGGGCGAGACCCAGCTGGAGGCGGAGATCGCCAAGCTGCTCGGCAAGCCCTGGGACGACGAGCTGGAACCCTTCCGGTACGCGGGCGAGGGCGCCCCCGTCCGCTGGCTCCACCAGGTCGTCTGACGGGGCTGTAGATTCCGCCCGGGCGCGCAGGGGGCGCGCCGGGTGGGAGAGAAGTGACGCGTGACGGTATACCGGGCGCCGCGTTCGGCGCGGCGGCGGTCTTCCTGGGGGCAGGTGTCGCCGGCGGTGCCTGGCCGACGGGCTGGGCGGCGCTCGTGTGCGCCCTCGTGTGCGGGGCGCTGGGGGCGACGCTCCTCGCGGTGCGGCGGAGCCGCCGTACGCCTCCGGTCCCGGAGGAGGTACGGGACAGGGCTCCGCGCCTTGCCAAGGAGGACCTGAAGCGGGCCCCGCTGCCCACGCGGCCGGGCCGGTCCTCGCTCGTGGCCGCGGCCGTGGTCTGGGCGCTCGCCCTCCTGGCCGGCGGCGTGTGGGCGGTGACGGCCGGGGACGACGACACCACCGCCGAGGACAAGGCGCCCGGAAAGCCCCCGTCCACCGCTTCCCCCTCGCGCACCCCGAAGCCGGCCGTCGCGTGGAAGGTCCCGGGCGTCGGCCAGAAGTACGACGAGGGGGTCGGCTCCTGGGGTCTCGGCTCCGTCGTCGCGCAGGGCCGGATCGACGGACTCTTCGCGTACGACGGCTCCGACGGCCACGTCCGGTGGAGCGTGCCCGCGCCCACGCGCGAAGCCCTGTGCGCGATGACCCCGGACACCGAGGAGGGCGTCGGGCTCGTCGCGTACGGCCGGCACGACAAGCCCTGCGCGACGCTGCTCGCCGTCCGTACCTCCGACGGCAAGGTCCTGTGGAAGCGGAGCCTCGGCGGAAAGGGACTCGTCGAAGGTGCCCTCGCCGTCGGCGGCACCACCGCCGTCGGCGTCGAGGACGGAGCCGTACGGGCCCGCTCCACCGAGTCAGGCGAGCAGCGCTGGCAGCGGGCGGTGCCCAAGGGGTGCGAGACCCTGGCGGTCGACGCCGACGCCACCCGTACGCTCCTCGCCGAGCAGTGCGGGAAGGGCGCCCGGCTCCTCGCCCTGGACACCCGTACCGGAGCCCGGCGGTGGGCCCGCGACCTGCCCGTCGAGTCGAAGGCCACGGCGGCGGTCGTCTCCGTCTCCCCGGTGATCCTCGCCGTCGACGAGGAGGACACCCGGGGCACCCACGCCTTCCTGGGCTTCGACGACAAGGGCGCGCCGACCGTGACCGTGCCGCTGAACGGGCCCGAGGGCGTCCTCTCCGCCCCCGGCGAGGTGGGCGACGGCCGCACCGTCAGGCCCCTCGTGCTCGGCGACCTCCTGATCACCCTCGCGGAGAGAGGTTCGAGCGTGCCGACGTCGGTCGTCGCGTACTCCCTGAAGGACGGCCGGAAGGCGTGGCTGTACGGCAGCGAGCACCAGACGATGGCCCTCGCGACGGAGCCGGACGGCCGCGTCGCCGTCCTCGGGTACGACGCGGGCATCACCGTTCTCGACCGCGCCACCGGCACGGTCCGCACGCGCCTCGCGCCCGACACGGCCAAGACGCCGGAGATCTCCATCAGGCCCGAGCTGCACGCCGTCACCGGCGGCCACGTCGTCCTCAACCAGATCCTGATGCAGGCGGAACCGGCGGCCTTCGCCCTCCGCTGACCCCACGACGAAGGCCCACCCCCGAACGGGGGTGGGCCTCACTGTTCAGACAGGCGTCAGACGGTGCGGAACGCGGCGGGCACGGCGGAGGCCCGCCCCCGTGCTGGGGAGCGGGCCTCGCTGTTCAGGCAGGCGTCAGACGGTGCGGAAGGCCAGCACCACGTTGTGGCCGCCGAAGCCGAACGAATTGTTGATCGCCGCGATCGTGCCCTGCGGCAGCTCGCGGGGCTCGTCGCGGACGATGTCCGCGTCGATGTCGGGGTCCAGCTCGTCGACGTTGATCGTCGGCGGGGCCAGGCGGTTGTGCAGGGCCAGGACCGTGGCGACGGTCTCGATGCCGCCCGCGCCACCGAGAAGGTGACCGGTCATCGACTTCGTCGCGGAGATCGCGACGTGGTCCAGGTCGTCGCCCAGGACCTTCCGCAGCGCCTTGATCTCGGCGGTGTCGCCCTGCGGCGTCGACGTGGCGTGCGCGTTGAGGTGGACGACCTCGGACGGCTTGAGGTCCGTCGAGTCGAGCAGGTTCTGCATCGCGGCGGCGATGCCCCGGCCGGTCGGCTCGGGCTGCGCGATGTGGTGGCTGTCGGCCGACAGGCCCTGGCCGAGCACCTCGCAGTAGATGCGGGCGCCGCGCGCCTTCGCGTGCTCCTCGGACTCCAGGATCACGACACCGGCGCCCTCGCCGAGCACGAAGCCGTCGCGGCCGGTGTCGTAGGGACGCGAGGCCTTCGTCGGCTCGTCGTTGTTCTTGGACATCGCCATCATGTTGGCGAAGGCGGCGATCGGCAGCGGGTGGATCGCCGCCTCGGTACCGCCGGCGACGACCACGTCGGCACGGCCGGTACGGATCATCTCGACGGCGTAGCCGATCGCCTCGGCACCCGACGCGCACGCGGAGACCGGGGTGTGGACGCCCGCCCGGGCGTTCACCTCGAGGCCCACGTTCGCGGAGGGGCTGTTCGGCATGAGCATGGGCACGGTGTGCGGGGAGACGCGGCGTACGCCCTTCTCCTTCAGCACGTCGTACTGGTCGAGCAGGGTGGTGACACCACCGATGCCGGAGGCGATGACGGAACCGAGCCGCTCGGGCACGATCTTCTCGTCCTCGCCGGCCGGGCCGGTGTAGCCCGCGTCGGCCCAGGCCTCACGGGCCGCGATCAGCGCGAACTGCGCCGAGCGGTCCAGCTTGCGGGCCAGCGGGCGGGGCAGCACGTCGCCGGGGTCGACCGCGGCGAGCGCCGCGATCTTGACGGGCAGTTCGGCGAAGCGCTCGCCCTCGAGGGGCTTGACGCCGGAGCGTCCCGCGATCAGACCTTCCCAGGTCGATGCGGAGTCGCCACCCAGCGGTGTGGTTGCGCCGAGACCGGTGACGACCACGGTGCGATTGGTCGAGCTCACAGGAATTCTTTCTCCACGTGTGTGATGGTCGAAATACGGCGCCACCGCCGGGTGGCGGACCGAGTCAGCAGGGGCCGAATCAGGCCTGGTGCTTCAGGATGTAGCTGGCGGCGTCGCCAACGGTCTTGAGGTTCTTGACGTCGTCGTCCGGGATCTTGACGTCGAAGCGCTCTTCGGCGGCGACGACGACCTCGACCATGGACAGCGAGTCGACGTCCAGGTCGTCGGTGAAGGACTTGTCCAGCTGGACGTCCTCGACGGGGATGCCGGCGATCTCGTTGACGATCTCGGCGAGACCCTCGACGATCTCCTTCTCGGTGGCGGCCATGTGGCGCTCCTTCTTGTGGTTGTACTGAGGAAAACGGCTTCCGGAAGATCCGGTGTGCCTAGGGGAGAGTAACGACCGTCGCGGCGAAGACGAGACCCGCCCCGAAGCCGATGACGAGCGCGGTGTCGCCGCTCTTCGCCTGCCCGGTCGCCAGGAGCCGCTCCATCGCGAGCGGGATCGAGGCGGCCGAGGTGTTGCCGGTGGTCTCCACGTCACGGGCGACCGTGACGTGCTCCGGCAGCTTCAGAGTCTTCACCATCGAGTCGATGATCCGCATGTTCGCCTGGTGCGGGATGAAGACGTCGAGGTCGTCCGCCGAGATGCCGGCGGCGTCCAGCGCCTGCTGGGCGACCTTCGCCATCTCGAAGACGGCCCAGCGGAAGACCGCCTGGCCCTCCTGCGTGATGGCCGGGAACTTGATCTCGCCCTGCTCGTTGAGGGGAAGCTTCGAGACGTCGCCGACGTGGAACTCGTTCCACGGGACGGTCTGCTTGATCGTCTCGGACTTGTCGCCCTCCGAACCCCACACGGTGGGGCCGATGTGCGGCTCGTCCGAGGGGCCGACGACCACGGCGCCGGCGCCGTCGCCGAACAGGAAGGCCGTCGCGCGGTCCTCCAGATCCGTCAGGTCGCTGAGCCGCTCGACACCGATGACGAGGACGTACTCCGCCGAACCCTCGACGATCATGCCCTTGGCGAGCGTCAGGCCGTAGCCGAAGCCCGCGCAGCCGGCGGAGATGTCGAACGCGGCCGGCTTGCCGGCGCCGATCTTGTCGGCGATCTCGGTGGCGACGGCCGGGGTCTGCTTGAAGTGCGAGACCGTGGAGACGATCACGGCACCGATCTGCTCGGGGCTGATCCCGGCGTCGGCGATGGCCTTGCCCGAGGCCTCCACGGACATGGCGGCGACCGTCTCCTCCGGAGAGGCCCAGTGGCGGGTCGCGATGCCGGAGCGCGAGCGGATCCACTCGTCGGACGAGTCGATCTTCTCGAGGATCACCTCGTTCGGCACGACCCGGGTCGGACGGTAGCCGCCGACACCGAGGATGCGTGCGTACGGGGCGCCCTTGCTGGGCTTGATCTTCGACATGTTTCTCGACACTCCTTGTCAGACGGCCGCGTGCTCGGCGATGAGCGTACGGGCCGCGTCGAGGTCGTCGGGAGTCTTGAGGGCGACCGTGGCCACGCCCGGCAGGGCACGCTTGGCGATGCCGGTCAGGGTGCCGCCGGGGCACACCTCGATCAGCGCGGTCGCGCCGAGCGCCTGGAAGGTCTCCATGCACAGGTCCCAGCGGACCGGGTTCGCGACCTGGCCGACCAGACGGGCCACGACCTCGGCGCCGTCGGCGACGACCTGCCCGTCCTTGTTGGAGACGTAGCGGGTGGTCGGGGCGGCCGGGGACAGCTCCTTCGCCGCCTCCTCCAGCTTCGCCACGGCCGGGGCCATGTGGTGCGTGTGGAACGCGCCGGCGACCTTGAGCGCGACGACCCGGCGGACGCCCTCGGGCTTGTCCGCCTCCAGGGCGGCCAGCTGCTCCAGGGTGCCGGCGGCCACGATCTGGCCCGCGCCGTTCACGTTGGCCGGGGTCAGGCCGAGCTTCTCCAGGTGCGGGACGGTGACCTCGGGGTCGCCACCGAGCAGCGCCGACATGCCCGTCGCGGTGATCGCGGCGGCCTCGGCCATCGCGAGACCACGGGTACGGACGAGGCGCAGCGCGGCCTCGTCGTCGAGGACGCCCGCGAAGGCGGCGGCCGTGAACTCACCGACGCTGTGACCGGCGACGACGCCGGGCTTCACGTCACCGAGCGCGGCCGCGGACAGCAGGCCGGCGGCGACGAGGAGGGGCTGTGCCACGGCGGTGTCACGGATCTCGTCCGCGTCCGCCTTCGTGCCGTAGTGCACGAGGTCGAGCCCGATCGCGTCGGACCAGGCCGCGAGGCGGTCGGCGGCGCCGGGGAGTTCGAGCCAGGGGGTCAGGAAGCCGGGCGTCTGGGCGCCTTGGCCGGGAGCGACGAGTACGAGCACCCTCACACCTTCTCTTGGGGACGGCTCCGAGCGCCCGTGGGGACAAGGACGAAGAACCGTCGGGGGATTTGTTGGTGTTCGACAAAAGTCTAGGACTGCGGATCTCCGTCGGCCAAGCGTCCCAGGATCAGGGCGATCCGCAGCGTGAACGCGGAGCGAACATCGGAGGGTGACCAGCCGGTGACGTCGGTCACACGTCGGAGCCGGTAGCGCACGGTGTTCGGGTGGACGAAGAGCATCCGGGCCGCGCCTTCCAGGCTGCTCGCCTGCTCCAGATAGACACTGAGAGTTTCGAGCAGCGCCGAGCCCGCCTCCTCCAGCGGTCTGTAGATCTCCTCCACCAGCTGCTCTCGCGCCGAAGGGTCGGAGGCGATGGCGCGCTCCGGGAGGAGATCGTCCGCCAGGACCGGCCGGGGCGCGTCCTGCCATGCCGAGCAGGCCTTGAGCCCGGCGGCGGCGGCCTGCGCGGACCGGGTCGCGGCGAGCAGATCGGGCACGACGGGCCCGGCGACGACGGGCCCGGGCGCGTACGGACCGATCAGCGCCTTCGCGACGGCCAGCGGGTTGTCGTTGCCGCCGGCGATGACGACGAGCCGGTTGCCGAGGACACCGGTGAGGACCTGGAGCTTGGCGTGCCGGGCCGCCCGGCGGATCGCCTCGACGGTGAGCTCGCTGTCCCCGTCGGGCGCGGTGCCGAGAACGACGCACACATGGTCGGGCGAGTTCCAGCCGAGGGCGGCGGCGCGGGACACGGCCCCCTCGTCGGCCTCGCCCGAGAGCACCGCGTTGACGACGAGGGACTCCAGGCGCGCGTCCCAGGCGCCTCGGGCCTCGGCGGCCTGCGCGTACACCTGGGCGGTGGCGAAGGCGATCTCGCGGGCGTAGACGAGGAGCGCCTCGCGGAGCACGGACTCGTCGCCGGGGGCGGCGACCTCCTCGATCGCCGACTCCATGACCTCGATGGTCGTCCGGACCATCTCCACGGTCTGGCGCAGAGTGATCGCGCGGGTCAGCTCGCGGGGCGCGGTGCCGAAGACGTCCGTCGAGATGGCCTGCGGGGTCTCCGGGTGCCGGAACCACTCGGTGAACGCGGCGATACCGGCCTGGGCGACCAGACCGATCCACGACCGGTTCTCGGGCGGCATCGCGCGGTACCACGGCAGCGTCTCGTCCATGCGGGCGATGGCGCCGGCGGCGAGCCGCCCGGACGACTGTTCGAGGCGCTTCAGGGTCGCGGCGTGCGGATGGGCGGCGTTCACGGGTTCAGGCACGGGGACAAGACTGCCTTATCGGGACGCCGGCGTGCGGGGTCGGGGCTACGGTACGTCCGTGATACGCATCCAGCGCGCCGGCGAGCGCTACCCCGGGGGCGACCCGGCGGCCGGGATCGAGACCCGGCACGCCCTGTCCTTCGGGCCGTACTACGACCCCGACAACCTCCGCTTCGGCGCGCTCCTCGCCTGCAACGAGGAGCGGCTCGCGCCCGGCGCCGGCTTCGACGAGCACCCCCACTCCCACACCGAGATCGTGACGTGGGTGGTGGAGGGCGAGCTGACGCACGCCGACAGCGCCGGCCACACCTCGGTGGTCCGCTCCGGCGACCTCCAGCACCTCAGCGCGGCGGGCGGCGTCCGCCACGTCGAACGCAACGACGCCGCCGTCCCCCTGGTCTTCGTCCAGATGTGGCTGGCCCCGCTCCAGCCGGGCGGCTCGCCGTCGTACGAGGTGGTGCGGGGCGTCGGCGACACGTACGAGGTCCCGGCGGCGGGGGCGGTCCTGCGGGTGGAGCGCATGAAGGCGGCCGAGTCCGCCGCACTGCCGCCGGCGGACTTCACGTACGTGCACGTGGTGCGGGGCGGGGTGTCGCTGGACGACGAGGAACTGGGCCCGGGGGACGCGGCGAGGCTGACCGGGGAGGGGACGGTGGACCTCTTGGCGACCACGGACACGGAACTCCTGACCTGGCAGATGCGAGCCCCGTAGACCTACACGGGCACGGGAGGCGCGTCAGTGCAGCGCGCTCTTCGACTTCCACTCCGGCCACGGCACGTTCCACGCCCCGTACCCGTTCCCCTCCGCCACCGTCCCCTTCGTCTCGCGACCGGTGATCTCGAAGGGGTCGCCCACCTTCACCGCCGCATAGAACGACGCCGCGTTCTCGTCGCTCATCCCGATGCACCCGGAACTGTGGTTCGCCCGGCCGAAGTACGCCGCGTTCCAGGGCGCCGCGTGCGCGTACATCCCCGACCACGTCAGCCGCATCGAGTAGTCGACGTCCTTGTTGTAGGCGTCGCCGAGCCCGACCGTCTCCGAGTTCATGTTGATCGTGCCCTCCTTCGCCATCAGCACGGCCGTCCCCCGCCAAGAGCGCTTGTCGCCGCCGGGGGTGCCGCCGGAGACGGGGATCGTGCGGACCGCCCGCCCGTCCCGTTCGAGAGTCAGCCGGTGCGCGTCGAGGTCGACCTTCACCACCTGCGCCGCGCCGACGGTGAAGCCGGTGCGGTAGTCCCGTACGAACCAGCCGCCGCCCGAGTCCGTGCCGTCGAGGTCCGCTTCGAGGGTGACCTTCGTGCCCGGCTTCCAGTACTCCCGGGGCCGCCAGTCCGCCCTGTCCCGGCCCGAGTAGTCCTTGACCCAGCCCCAGGAACCCTCGGTGCCGTTCGAGGTGGTCACCTTGAGCTGCTTCTCCACGTCGGCCTTCCGCGTCACCGGCAGGTCGAACACGATGGAGAGGGGGTGGGCGATGCCGACGGTGGTGTTCTTGCCGGGGGCCAGGGTCAGCTTGTTGACCTTCTCGGGCTCCGGGGTGGCGAAGGACGACCGGCTGGTCGACTCCTTGCCGTCGGCCGTACGGGACGTCACCTCGACCGTGTAGGAGGCGCCGGGCACCGCCTTGCGGTCCGAGACCCAGCTCGAACCGCCCGCGTCCGTACGGCCTTCCAGGACACCGCCGTCGGCGTCGACGACCCGTACCGCCCTGAGCGTGCCGCCCGTCGCCGTCACCGTCACCGGACTGCCGGCCGTCTTCTTCACGACCGTCACCTTCGCCGGCGGAGCCTCGGACGCCCCGACCCGCGTCCCGGACGGGCCCCCGTCCGCCGCCTGGGCCGTGCAGGCGGTGAGGGACACGGTCAGCGCGACGACCGCCAGGGCGGGACGGGATGTGCGTATCGGCAGCACGGAAGACCTCCGCGGTGTGAGGGAGAAAGGGTGGGATGTCCTGGACTGTAGGCCGCCGCCGAGCGCCCCGGGGCGCCGGACGCCTCTGTGACGACGGCTGAGGCGGAACGGTCATCGTCCGGTCACAATCGCCGCGCGCACCCGTCGAATTCGGCTGTGAGTCTGCTGTGCGCCCCACCACCGAGGGGCGGAACAAGGAGGCTCCCGTTGTGTCAGCGCTGCTCGTGACGGCCGCACCCACCGACCGCCGCGCCCCCGCAGGACCGGTCAGGCTCGGGCCCGTGACCCCCGAGGCGTACCGCGCGTTCCTCGACTCCCGCTCCGGCGCGGACGGGCCCAGCTTCCTCCAACTCCCCTCCTGGGCCCAGGTGAAGGACGGCTGGAGTCATCAACTCCTCGGGTGGGGGCGGGAAGGCGCCGAGCTGTCCGGCGTCGCGCTCGTCCTCCTCCGGCCCTTCCCCGGCACCCGGAAGTACTTCGCCTATCTGCCCGAAGGGCCCGTCGCCGACTGGGCCGACCCCGACCTGGACGGCTGGCTCGGCCCGCTCCTCGGCCACCTCCGCTCGCTCGGCGCCTTCGCCGTCCGCATGGGACCCGGGCCCGCCTACCGCCGGTGGAACGCCGCCACCGTCAAGGCCGGCACCGGGCCCGGCCGCCGGCTCTCCGACGTCCTCGCCGACGAGGTCGACCCGCTGGGCACCGCCGTCGCCGAGCGCCTGCGCGCCCGCGGCTGGCGCAAGTGCGGCGGCGACTCCGAGGACGGCGCCGACGCCCAGCCCCGGCACGTCTTCCAGGTCCCGCTCGCCGGCCGGAGCACCGACGACCTGTGGACCGGCCTCAACCAGGAGTGGCGGCGCAACGTCCGCAAGGCCCGGAAGTCCGGCGTCGAGGTCGTCGTCGGCTCCGCCGCCGACCTTCCCGAGTTCTACCGGCTCCTGCGCATCACCGAGGAACGCGACGGCTTCCGCCTCGGCCGCTCCCTCGCCTACTACGAGCGCCAGTACGCCGTCCTCAACGCCGAGCAGCCCGGCCGCATGCGGCTCTACCTCGCCCGCCACGAGGGCGGGATCCTCGCCGCGCACACCATGCTCGCCGTCGGCGGCCGCGTCTGGTACCAGACCGGCGCCTCCGCCGACCACCGCCGCGAGGTCCGGCCCTCCAACGCCCTCCAGTGGCGCATGATGCTCGACGCCCACGCGCTCGGCGCCGCCGTCTACGACCTGCGCGGGGTACCCTCCACCCTTGATCCGGACGACCGCGCCCACGGGCTCCTTCGCTGGAAGCTCGGCACGGGCGGGCAGGTCGTCGAGACGCTGGGGGAGTGGGAGATTCCGATGCAGGGCACGACCAACGGGGCGCTGTACCGCGCCTTCCAGGCCTATCTGGCCCGTCGATGACCGCGACGCTCACCGCGGCACCACCCGAGCCGAAGTCCTCCGCCCTCCGCAGCGGCGCCCTCATGGCCGCCGGCTCGCTCGTCTCCCGCGCCACCGGCTTCGTACGGGCCTCCGTCGTCGCCGCCGCGCTCGGCGCGGGCCTCGTCGCCGACGGGTACGCGGTCGGCAACTCCGTCCCCACCATCGTCTACATGCTGCTCCTCGGCGGCGCCCTCAACGCCGTCTTCGTCCCCGAACTCGTCAAGGCCGCCAAGGAACACGAGGACGGCGGCGTCGCCTACACCGACCGTCTCCTCACCCTCTGCGTGCTGGCCCTCGCCGCACTCACGGCGGTCGCCGTGCTCGCCGCGCCGCTGATCGTCGACACGTACACCGACTACGCGGGCGGACAGCGGGACATGACGGTCGCCTTCGCGCGCTCGTGCCTGCCGCAGATCTTCTTCCTGGGACTCTTCACCCTGCTCGGACAGGTCCTCAACGCCCGGGGCCGGTTCGGCGCCATGATGTGGACCCCCGTCCTCAACAACGTGGTCGCCGTCACCGTCTTCGGCCTCTTCCTGGCGGTGAGCGACGGCGGCGAGCTCACCCCCGGGGAGACCGCCCTCCTCGGTTGGGGCACCACCGCGGGCATCGCCGTCCAGGCCCTCGCCCTGCTGCCCTCGCTGCGCGCCGCCGGCTTCCGCTGGCGGCCCCGCCTCGACTGGCGCGGCAGCGGCCTCGCGGCCCCGCTGCGCTCGGCGGGCTGGCTGGTGCTGCTCGTCCTCACGAACCAGGGCGCGTACTGGGTGACGACCTGGATCGCGACCTCGGCGGGCGGCCTGGTGCAGGACGGCGGCGCGGGCCTCGCCGCGTACAACAACGCGTACCTCCTCTGGACCGTCCCGCACGGCATCATCACCGTCTCCCTCGTCACGGCGCTGCTGCCCCGGATGAGCGGCGCGGCCGCCGAGGGCGACCTCGCGGGCGTCCGCCGGGACGTCTCGTACGCCCTGCGGACCAGCGCGGCGGCGGTGGTCCCGGCGGCCTGCGCGCTCCTCGCCCTCGCCGTCCCGCTGATGACGCTGGTCTTCGGGTACGGGGCGACCGGCGGCGACGACGTGCGCGCGATGTCCTGGACCCTGATGGCCTTCGCGCCGGGCCTGGTCGCCCTCTCCGGCCAGTACGTGTGCACCCGGGCCTTCTACGCCCTGCGGGACACCCGCACCCCGTTCTTCCTGAACCTGGTCATCGCCGCCCTGAACGCGGGCCTCTCCCTGGCCGCGTACCACTACCTCCCGACCCGTTGGGCCGTCACGGGCATGGCGGCGGCGTACTCGCTGGCGCTGTGGGCGGGCTGGGCGGCCACGGCGTACGTGCTCCGCCGGCGGCTCGGCGGGGCGCCGGGCGGGGCGGTCCCCGCGCTGGCCCGGCTGCTCGTGGCGGCCGTCCCCGCGGCGGGATACGGCCTGTTCGTCGCCGACACGGCGGGAGTCGCGGGGCCGGTGGTGGCGGGCCTCGCGGGAGCGGCGACGATCCTGACGACCTTCGCCCTCCTCTCCCGCCCCCTCCGCCTCACCGAGCTCCAGGCCCTCCTCGCCTCGACCGCGAACCGCCTCCGCCGGACCTGACCCGCCGAACCCGACGCCCCGCCCCGTGCGGGCGCCCGCACCGACCTTGGGATACTCCACACATGCCCCGCGTGCTCCTCATAGAAGACGACCCCTCCGTCCGCGAGGGCGTCGAGCTGGGTCTCCGCCGCCGCGGGCACGACGTCCGGACCGCCCCCACCGGCGAGGCGGGGCTCGCCGCGCTCGGGGAGTTCCGGCCCGACCTGCTGCTCCTGGACCTGATGCTGCCCGGCATGAACGGCGTCCAGGTCTGTCGTCAGGTCCGGGAGAGCAGCCAGCTCCCGATCATCATGCTCACCGCGCGGGGCGACGACTTCGACGTCGTCGTGGGCCTGGAGGCCGGGGCCGACGACTACATCGTCAAGCCCGCCCGTACCGAGGTCATCGAGGCCCGGATACGGGCCGTGCTGCGGCGCATCGAGGAGCCGGGCTCCGGCCGCTCCGCCGTCGAGTTCCACGGGGAGCTCGCCATCGACCGGTCCGGCCTGACCGTCGCCAAGGCGGGCGAGCGCGTCGCCCTCGCCCCCTCCGAGCTGAAGCTGCTGCTGCACCTCACGGCCGCCCCCGAGCAGGTCTTCAGCCGGCAGCAGCTCCTCGAACACGTCTGGGAGCACAGCTACCACGGCGACGCCCGGCTGGTGGACGCCTGTGTCCGTCGGCTGCGCAACAAGATCGAGGACACCCCGGGCGAACCCCGGTACATCCAGACCCTGCGGGGCTTCGGCTACCGCTTCGGTCCGCTGTGAAGGCCTGCGTGACCCCGGAGCCGGACACGGAGCCGCAGGCAGGACGGGCCCGGCGCCGCGCCCGGCGCCCCCGTCCGTACCCCTTCGGCCTCCGTACCCGCCTCGTCCTCGCCTTCCTCCTCGTCGCGGCCGTCGGCTGCGGCACCACCGCCGCGCTCACCTACCGCGCCGCCCGCAACGCCATCCTGGAGCAGACCCAGGACACCGCCGTCTCCGCCCTGCGCGACCAGGTCGACCCGATCGTCATCAGCCTGCCCGTCAACACCGACCAGCTGCAGTCGCTGGTCCTCGGCATCGCCCGTCAGGGCAAACCCCGCCCCTGGCGCGTCTACGCCGAGTACGGCAGCGTCCGCGTCTCCTCCACCAACCGCCCCACCTCCTCCGTCATCACCCCCGCGCTGCGCGCCCGCGCCCAGGCCCGGCCCGGAACCCCGCACGGCAGCTTCCAGCGGGTCGTGAAGAACGGCACCCCGTACCTGACCATCGCCGTCCCCGCCGTCTTCCGCACGCACGCGACCCAGGGGACCGCCCAGCCCACCGGCCTCGTCTTCTACGCCGTGATGGAACTCGACGACGAGGAGGCGAACATCGAGGCCATGGTCAGTGCCGCCCGCGACGGCGCCCTGCCGGCCCTGGCCGTGGCCCTCGTCCCCGCGCTCATCGCCTCCCGCGGCGTGCTCCGCCCCGTACGGGAACTGCGGCACGCGGCCCACAGCATGGGCCGGGGACGGCTCGACACCCGCATCCACGCCAAGGGCAGCGACGAACTCGCCGATCTCGCCCGCACGTTCAACGAGTCCGCCGCCGAGCTGGAACGTTCCGTCGCGGAACTCCGCAACGCCGAGGCCCGCGCCCGCCGCTTCGCCTCCGACGTCTCGCACGAGCTGCGCACCCCGCTCGCCGGCATGCTCGCGGTCACCGAGGTCCTCGACGAGGACGCCGGGAGCCTCGACAGCGACACCGCCCGCGCCGTCCGGCTGATCAGCGCCGAGACCGGGAAACTCGCCGTGCTCGTCGAGGACCTGATGGAGATCTCCCGCTTCGACGCGCGCGCCGCCGAGCTGCACACCGACGAGGTCGACGCCGCCGACTGCGTCCGCAAGACCCTCCAGCACCGGCACTGGACCGATCCGGCGCAGGTCGTCCCGTACCTTGAGGAGGGCATCAGGGCCCGGCTCGACCCGCGCCGGTTCGACGTCGTCGTCGCCAACCTCGTCGGCAACGCCCTGCGGCACGGGGCCGCGCCGGTGACGGTCAGGCTGTACGCGGAGGGGGACGAGCTGGTGACCGAGGTCGCCGACCGGGGGCCGGGCATCCACCCGGACGTCCTGCCGCACGTCTTCGACCGCTTCTACAAGGCGGACCAGGCCAGGACCCGTTCGGCGGGCAGCGGTCTGGGCCTGGCGATCACCCTGGAGAACGTCCGGCTGCACGGCGGCACCGTCCGCGCCGCCAACCACCCGGCGGGCGGGGCGGTCTTCACCGTACGGATGCCGCGGTGAGGCGCCGGCCGGCCGCCGTGGCGGTGGGGCGTGGGACGGCCGCCGCCGTGGCGGTGAGGCGTCGGAGGGCCGCCGCCGTGGCCCTGCTCGCCATGGTGTCGCTCGCCGCCTGCGGCATCCAGGAGAGCGACGTCGTGGAGGCGGGCGGCGCCGCGACCGTCGCCGTCAGCCCGGCGCCCGAGTTCCGCATGGTGCTCTACTTCCTCGGACCGGACGGCCGGCCGGTCCCGGTGGTCCGCGAGGTCGGGCCGTCGATCCCCGATCCGACGTTCGCCTCGGGCGGCTCCGAGTGGGCCCAGGACCGGAAGGCCCAGGGACTGGGCACCGGGCAGTCGCACGAAGAGCACGGCACGGGGGTCGCCACCGACAAGGTGCTCGCCGCGCTCGTCGCCGGCCCGGCCGACGCCGACACCGTGGCGGGCCTGACCACGGGTCTCCCCGTGTCCAGGGAAGCGCCGCACGCCGAGCAGATCAAAGGCCTGAACCCGGAGGGCCGCCGGATCGTCCGGCTCCGGTCGCCGTTCCCCGTCCTGGACCTGTCGGAGGCGGCCGTCCAGCAGCTGGTCTGCACGGCCGCGTACGCGGAGGACGACGGGGGCATGGCCGACGTGAGCGTCGTGGGCCTCGACGGCACGCTCCCGACGACCCGCTGCGAGACCTAGGGGGTGCTCCTGGGGGTCAGCGCGCCCGCAGGTCCGCGAGCACCGCGTCCGTGAACGGCGGCCAGGCCTCGACCGCCCACGCCCCGAAGGGCCGGTCGGTGAGGGCCACGCACGCGGCCCGCGCGTCCGGGTCGATCCACAGGAAGGTGCCCGACTGCCCGAAGTGCCCGAAGGTGCGCGGCGAGGAGCTCGCGCCCGTCCAGTGCGGGGACTTGCCGTCACGGATCTCGAAGCCGAGCCCCCAGTCGTTCGGCTTCTGGTGCCCGTAGCCGGGCAGGATGCCGGTCAGACCGGGGTACGTGACGGTCATCGCGTCCAGGACGGTCCGCGCGTCGAGCAGCCGCGGCGCCTGCACCTCGGCGGCGAACCGCACGAGGTCGTCCACGGTCGACACGCCGTCCTTGGCGGGCGAACCCTCCAGGGTCGTGGAGGTCATCCCGAGGGGCTCCAGGACCGCCTGGTGCAGATACTCGGCGAAGGGGATGTCGGTGGCCTTGGCGACGTGGTCGCCGAGCGCCTCGAAACCGGTGTTGGAGTAGATCCGGCGGGCGCCGGGCGCGGCCATCACCCGGTTCTCGTCGAACGCGAGCCCCGAGGTGTGGGCGAGGAGGTGGCGGACGGTCGCACCCTCGGGCCCGGCCGGCTCGTCGAGGTCGATCGCCCCCTCCTCGTACGCGACGAGGACGGCGTACGCCGCGAGCGGCTTGGTGACGGAGGCGAGCGGGAAGCGCTGCCCGGTGGGGCCGTGGGACCCGGCCAGGGTGCCGTCCGCGCGGACCACGGCGGCCGCCGCGGTGGGGACGGGCCAGTTCTCGATCGACGCCAGGCTCGGCACGCTGCTCTGCATGGGGCCGAGCCTACTTGCTTCGAGTGCACTCCAACGTTTTAGCGTGGACCCATGAGCGTGATCGAGAGCACGACCGGGCTTACGGGGAAGGACCGCTACACGATCAGCGAGGTGGCCGCGCTGACCGGGCTCACCGCGCACACCCTGCGCTGGTACGAGCGGATCGGCCTCATGCCGCACGTCGACCGTTCGCACACCGGACAGCGCCGCTTCACCGAGCAGGACCTCGGCTGGCTGGCCTTCGTCGGCAAGCTGCGGCTGACCGGAATGCCGGTCGCCGACATGGTCAGGTACGCCGAGCTGGTGCGCGAGGGCGACCACACCCGGGACGCGCGACGGGAGCTCCTGGAGGCCACCCGGCGCGACGTCCTCACCAGGATCACCGAACTCCAGGACACGCTCGCCGTGCTCGACATCAAGATCAGCCATTACGGGACCGCATGCGGAGGAGCACCTTCATGACCAGCGTGACCAAGATCGACACCGTACGTCTCGGCGGCCAGGACGGACCGGAGATCGGCGTCCAGGGCTTCGGTGCCATGGGCATCAGCGAGTTCTACGGCGACACCGACGAGGCCGCCGCCCGCGACACCCTCGACGCGGCCCTGGAGGCCGGCGTCACCCTGATCGACACCGCCGACATCTACGGCAGCGGCGCCAACGAGGAGTTCCTCGCCCCGTTCCTCGCCGCCCACCGCGACGAGGTCACCCTCGCCACCAAGTTCGCCATAGAGCGCCGGGCCGACGACCCCACCTACCGCGGGATCCGCAACGACCCGGCGTACATCAAGAAGGCCGCGGAGGACAGCCTGCGCCGCCTCGGCATCGAGACCATCGACCTCTACTACATGCACCGCCGCGACCCGGAGATCCCCTTCGCGGAGTCCGTCGGCGCGATGGCCGAGCTCGTCCAGGAGGGCAAGGTCCGCTTCCTCGGCCTGAGCGAGGTCACCGGGCCCGAGCTGCGCGAGGCCCACGCGGTGCACCCGATCGCCGCCCTGCAGTCGGAGTGGTCGCTCTTCTCCCGGGACGTGGAGCGCAGCGCCGTCGGCGCCGCCGCCGAGCTCGGCGTGACGTTCGTGCCGTACTCGCCGCTCGGCCGGGGCTTCCTGACCGGCGCGTTCGCGGACGCCGCCAAGGAGCTGTCGGGCGGTGACTTCCGCCAGTACCAGCCCCGGTTCACCGGCGACAACGCCGAGCGGAACGCCGCCCTCCTCGACCCGGTCCGGAAGATCGCCGCCGCCCACGGCGCGACCCCGGCGCAGATCGCCCTCGCCTGGGTCCAGCAGCGCGCCGCCGTGCACGGCCTCACGGTCGTCCCCATCCCCGGCACCCGCAAGCGCTCCCGCCTCCTGGAGAACGCGGCCGCCACCCGGATCACCCTGACCACCGCCGAACTCGCCGAGCTCGAGCCGATCGCGGGCCTGGTGGCCGGCGACCGCTACCCGGACATGAGCTCCACGTCGGCGGCCCGGGAGGCCTGACATCCAGGGGGTGTTGCGCACGTCCCGCACAGCACCCGCGGCGCCCGGCACGCACCGGACACCGCGGGCACCGCACGGGACTTTCGCGACACCCCCCTAGGCCAGCCCCAGGGCGAAGACCGCGAAGCCCGCCGCGAGGACACCCGCCAGGGTGCGGCGGGCCGGGCCGGTCTTGGCCCACGGGGACTCGAAGACGCGCGCGTACCGGCCGATCAGGACCAGGAGACCGGCGAAGACCGGCATCCAGGCGAGCCGGGCGAGGATCCAGCCGACCGAGTCCGGCCCGCCGACCAGACCGGCGACCTCCCCGGCGTACGAGGCGGGGATCGCGGCGGTGAGCATCGCCGTCTGGTGCCAGCACAGGATCGTCATCGCGGACAGGTTGACCACGACGACCGGCGCCCACAGCGCGGGCCGCTTCAGGAGCCGGCCGAGCCGGTCCCGGAGCAGGATCGCCGCGCCGCTCTGCGCGGCGGCGAGGGCGAGGACGAGCAGCGACGGCGGGTGCGAGTTGGTGCGGGCCTCACCGGGCACGCCGACCATCGACGCGGGGTAGCCGAAGGCGAGGAGCAGGGCGGCGAAGAGCGCGGCGCCGCCGAGCAGCAGCCCCCACGCGTGGCGCCGGGTGACCCGGCCCTCGCCCCACGAGACGCCGAGCTGATACGCGAAGAGCCAGCCGGGCAGGATGTTCAGCAGGCTCAGCCAGGACGGCACGGCGTCGGCGTACGGCCCGTACCGCAGGAAGTCGACGACGGCGACCGAGCCGAGCAGCGGCGCCGCGGCCCACACCCCGAGACGGCGGGCCGCCCGCACGCACAGCGGGGTCAGCGCGGTGACCACCGTGTACACCCCGACGAACCAGAGCGGCTGGATCACCAGCGTGGACGCCGTCCGCAGCGTGTCCACGGGCACCCCGAGACCGAAGTGAAGGACCGGGAGCAGCGCCGCCCACACGGCGGTGACCCCGAGCACCGGACGCCCGAGCCGGGCGAGCCGGCCGCCCAGCCACGCGCGCGTGGAGCCCTTGCGGCGCCGGTACGACAGGACGGAGGCGTAGCCACCGACCAGGAAGAAGATCCCCAGCATCTGGAGGACCCAGCTCACCGGGGCGAGGCCGGCGAAGGTGCCGAGCGGGCTCGCGTTGTGGAGGGCGCCGTCGGAGGAGAGCGTGAAACCGCCGAGCAGCCAGTGCCCGGTCGGCACGGCGAGCAGCGCGAGGGCGCGCAGCCCGTCGATCGCTCGGTCGCGGTGGGCGGGCGTGGAGGACTCGATCTTCGCGACGAGCGTCTTCATCGGACGTCCCCCTCGGCGATCGCGGCGAACGCGCGGAGGGAAGCGGTGCCGGGCGCGAAGTAGCCGCCGTGCCCGGCGGCGTCCTCGGCCGGGATCCGGCGGGCCCCGAAGGCCGGGTCGGTGGGGTCGGCGCCGTGCCCGAGGCCCGCGAACTCGACGTTCGGGACCCGGTCGATCCAGTCGGTGGGATCCTTCGCCGCCCAGACGCGGGCCGAGGTGCCGAGCTCGGAGACGTTCTCGGCGCGCATCCCGGGGGAGCCGAAGACCACCAGGTCCTTGGCCTTCAGCCGGTGGGCGGCGAGCCCGCAGACCACGGAGCCGTAGCTGTGGCAGAAGACGGACGGCTCGGCCGCCCCCACGGTCGCCAGGCCGTCCGTGAACCGGGTCAGACGCTCCGCCCCGGCCTCCGCGAGCCGCCCGGTGGCCGCGTCGAGCCCGACGCCGACGGGCGTGGTGTACCCGGCCCAGGCGACGACCGCCGTACGGCCGCCGGTCGCCCGGCGCAGCTCGGCCGCCATGTCCGCGAGCGGCTCGACGTGCTCCGCGTCGATGTCGGAGCCGGGCACGATCACGGCCACGTGCTCGGCCCGCGCCAGGTCCCCGTAGACCAGGGCCACCTGCCCCCGGCCGCGCGGATCGTGGGCGAGGACCCGAGCCCCGGCGAACTCCCCGTGCGTGGAGCGGGCGTTGGCCTCGTACCGCAGCTCCAGGGGCGCCCCGTCGAGGTTCCCGACGACCGTCGGGTGCGTGCGGGCCAGCTCCCGCTGCCGTACGGGACTCAGCCCCGCGAAGAACCGCGCGACCTCGGCCGGGCCCATCCGCTCCGGGTCCGGCAGCCCCTCGGCCCGCCACGCCGCCGTTCCGGCGGGGGCCCCGGTCACGGCCTCCTGGGTGTTCCCGGACGCCCAGCCGGCCGTTCCGGCGATCACGCCGGTCACCACGGCCGCGGTGATCAGGGTCCTCGTGAAGCGGCGCATCGGCCCGCCCTCCCTCGCTCTTGTCGTTGGCGAGAGGAAGGTAGGAAGACGAGGGGTGACGGCACGTCACACCCGGGAGCCAACTCCCGTCTGATACCGGGGTAGGGGGTGGAGGAGCAGCCAACCCGAGGGTGGGGGTGGGGTTTTCCCCCGGGCGCTCGGCGTCAGCTCGCCCCGGGGGTCACCAGGCCCGACTCGTACGCGAAGACCACCGCCTGCGCCCGGTCGCGCAGGTCCAGCTTGGCGAGGACCCGGCCGATGTGGGTCTTCACCGTCTGCTCGGCGAGGACCAGGCTGTCCGCGATCTCCTGGTTGGACAGGCCCCGGGCGATCAGCTCCAGGACCTCCGTCTCGCGCGGGGTGAGCCCGTTCAGGCGCAGCGCCGTGGTGTCCCGGCGGGGCGCCGGGCGCGAGGCCGCGAAGTCGGCGATGAGGCGGCGGGTCACGGACGGGGCGAGGAGCGCCTCGCCCGCCGCCACCACCCGTACCGCCGCGATGAGATCGGCCGGCGGCGCGTCCTTGAGGAGGAAGCCGGACGCGCCCGCGCGCAGCGCCTCGTACACGTAGTCGTCGACGTCGAAGGTGGTCAGCATCAGCACCTTCGGCCGGTGCGTGACCCCGGCCGGCGGGTGCAGGATCTCCCGGGCGGCCGCGAGCCCGTCCAGCTCCGGCATCCGCACGTCCATCAGGACCACGTCCGGGTGCGTCGAACGCGCCACCTCCACGCCCTGCCGCCCGTCCGGCGCCTCGCCGACCACGTCGATGTCGGGCTGCGCGGCGAGCAGTGCGGCGAAACCGGCCCGCACCATGGCCTGGTCGTCGACGATGATCACGCGGATGGTCACTCGGTGTCCTTCGTACGCAGGGGAAGCCGGGCCGCGACCCGGAAGCCGCCGTCCGGAAGCGGCCCGGTGTCCAGGGAGCCGCCGGTCAACCGTACGCGTTCCCGCATGCCGACGAGCCCGTGCCCGGTGCCGGGGGCGCCGCGCTCGACGGACGAACGCTCCTCCAGGGGCGGCCCGTTGACGACGAGGATGGTCAGCCAGCCCTCGTCGGCCCGCACCGACACACGGGTCGAGGCCCCGGGCGCGTGCCGTACGACGTTGGCGAGGGCCTCCTGCACGATCCGGTACGCGGACAGGTCCACCGCCTGCGGCACGTCCCCGAGATCGGCGGCGAGCCGCAGCTCCGCCGGCACGCCCGCGCGTACGGTCGCCTCGACGAGCTGCTGGACCCGGTCGAGGCCCGGCTGCGGGGCCCGCTCGCCCTCGCTGCCGTCACTGCGCAGCACGGAGAGCAGCCGCCGCATCTCGGCCAGCGACTCCCGGGCGCTCGCCGCGATCGAGGTGAACTCCTCGCGGGCGGCCTCCGGGAGTTCGGGGATGCGGTACGGGGCCGAGTCCGCCTGCACGGTGATCACGGACATGTGATGGGCGACGACGTCGTGCAGCTCGCGCGCGATCCTGGCCCGCTCCTCCAGGAGCGTGCGGCGGGCCCGTTCGGCCTCGCTGATGGTCTCCTGCTCGGCGAGCCGCCGCTGCGCGTCGCCGCGGGCACGGACCGCCGAGGTGAGGAGCAGCAGCACGCCGCTCAGGACGAGCAGAAGGACGTGGAGGCTGGTGAGCCCGGCGGGCCGGAAGGCCTCCAGGACGAAACCGGCGACGCCGGTGGCCAGCCACACCCCGAACAGCGCCCGGCGGGACTCGCGCAGTCCGAGCGCGACCATGAGGGCGCAGTAGCCGATGACGACCGGCGGGGTCCATGGCCACATCTCCGCCTGGGGACCGTCCGAGCCGAGCAGCACGAGCGCGCCCAGCACATCGGCGGCGAAGACGATCCACCAGGCCTGGAGGGGGCGGGTGACGGCGAGGAGCAGCGGCGCGGCCTGGGCGGTGCCGAGGGCGCCGGCGAGGGCGCCGTTGACGCCGTAGTCGTTGACGAGGAGCAGGATGGTGGAGGGGAGGAGCGCGGCGCTGAACGCGAGGGCGACGACGTAGGGCAGCAGCCGCACCCACCGCCCCGAGGCACCCGCGAGAAGCGGAGCCCCCGGCGTGGTCGGGGTGGTGAGCGCGGCCCCGAGCCCCTGGAACATCTCACGCAGACGTGTGGCGGACGGGCGGGCGGCGGGCGGCTCGGGCCGCGATGCGGTAACCATGACGAGCCCAGAGTAGGCAAGCCCCCACCCCCGGACGTCATACCGGAGACTGGACCGGGGGGTGATACCGGGGTATGACCCCCACCCCCGTTGCGGGCGCAGTCGCTCCGCCGGGGCGGTACCCACCCACCCCCGTTGTGGGCATGCGTTCCGCCGGGGCGGTACCCACCCCGTTGTGGGCAATCGTTCCGCTGGGGCGGAACGGGTGGGCACAACGGACCCGCGCCCTGCCGGCGCCAGAGGCTTTCGCGCCTGAACCCGCACCGCAGGTACGGCGCACAACGTGGTGCGGGTCAGGCTCGGAACGCGGAGGCGCCGCTAGAGGGCGCCGTCCCGTGTGCCCACCCGTCCCGCCCTGCGGGACACCTGCCCACACGGCGGGTGGGCGGTGGGCACCGCCCAGCCCAGGCGCGGGCACAGGGCAAGGCGCGGGCGCAGGGCAAGGCGCGCCCCCTCAGAGCTCCGCCAGGAGTTCCGCCTTCTTCGCCGAGAACTCCGCATCCGTAACCAGCCCCGCCTGATGCAGCTCCCCCAAGTGCCGAATCCTTTCAGCCACCGCCCCCGGATCCCGAGCCTCCCCGTCCCGCCCCCCGGCCGACGCCGCGACGGGCACGGGCACGGGCACGGGCGTCCGGTCCTTGCCCCGGATCGCCGCGAGGACGGAGGCCGCGAAGGTCAGGGACTCGTACACCGGCCCGTAGCGGCCGAAGACGACGCACGCCGGGTCCTGGTCGGGCCGGTCGGCCCGGGGCCCGCCGCCCCGCGGCACCAGCCGCAGGTACCCGTCGACGCCGTCCGGCGAGCGCCATTCGACCCCGCAGAGGTCCCGTACGGGAAAGACCTGATCGCCGGACTTCCACTTCTCCGTGGACGCCCCCGTCCAGGACCAGCGGAACGCGACCTCCGAGGTTCCGTCGAAGCTGGCCTTCCCGTCGTACGCCTTGAAGGATTGCGGCCCCGGCGGCGGCGCCACCAGGAACCGCTCGGCGGGCGCGACGCCCCCGACGTCCCCGCCCGCGTCGTACGCCTCGTACCCGGCGGCCCCCGCGGCCCCCGGGTGCGACGCGAGGAGCGCCCGCAGCTCGTCCCGGTACTGCTCGGCGAGCGTCTCGCGCTCCGCCGGGAGGACCAGGCGGTACGGATCGCTGCCTTCCTTGAGCTGTCCCGCGGCCGCCTCCATCAGCGGATCGGCGCCCGGCCTCGGCACGGCGTGCAGCACGACGGTGCCCCGCTTGCCGGGCGTGAGCGTCACAGACGCCAGCGCCTCGTGCGGTACGCGTCTCTCGCGCAGCGCGGAGAACAGCTTCGGCGTGCGGATCCCCCGATCGAAGCGGATGACGAGTGCGTCGCTCTCGAGCTCCCAGGTGGCATGAATTCCGGCCAGCACATCACCCATACGCCTCATCGTAAGCGGCGTGTGCCCTCGCGTCGCCCCTGTGAAAGGTCCCGAAATTGCGTGATCTACGCGCGTCAGAGCCCTTCCGTGCCGGATATTCCGTCGTGGCAAGCGCTGTCGGCACGTGCGCAGATCAGCCTCGGGTAGGCCCCGACGCCTATCGAGGCGAAGTTTCCGAGGCTCTCCGTACCCGGCTCGAAATAGCCGCTGTGGCCGAGTGCCCCGCGCGCGGAGAGCAGCCGGGCGCCGAACTCCGGCGCGACGGGGTCGGCGCCGTGCCCGAGCCCGGCCACCTCCAGGTGCGGCACGTCGGCGATCCAGTCGTCGGTGTCCCGCATGGCCCACACGTGCGCGGGGCTGTCGAGTTCGGCCGCCCGCTCGACCCGCATCCCGGGGCTTCCGGCCACGGCCACGTCGGTCACCCGGGCGGGCAGCCGGGGCGCGGCGACCCCGCAGAGCACGGAACCGTAGCTGTGGCAGAAGAGCGCCACGCGCGTCTGCGGGGGCAGCGACTCGGTGAGCCCGACCAGGCGCGCGGCTCCTTCCTCGGCCAGCCGGCCGGTCATCGCGTCGACGCCGATCCCGGCGGGCGCGGTGTAGTCGGCCCAGGCGACCACCGCCACGCGCGCGCGGGGCGCGGCCTGCCGCTCGGCGGCGTAGAGGGCCTCGGCCATGCCGACCGGGGCCCTGTACCGGCCGTGGGTCTTCTGGAAGGTGAGCAGGTTGGTGTCGACGCCCGGCACGATCACCGAGACGCGCCGGGCGCGCTCCAGGTCCCCGAGGACCTCGGCGGCCCGCCCCGTACCGGTCGGGTCGAAGGCGAGGACCTGGCGGCCGGGCCGCATCAGCGAGGCGAAGCGGTCGACGCGGCGCCGGGCCTCGTGCCGGCCCTCGGGGGAGAGCCTGGTGTCGTCGACCCGGCCGCGCTCGGCGGCGTACGCGCGCGCGAGGGTGATCCGGTTGGCGCGGTAGCGCAGGGAGACCGGGACGCCGTTGAGGTTGCCGACGACGAGCGGATGCCGTGCGGCGAGCCGGTCGCCCTCCGCGGGGCCGAGTCCGGCGAAGAAGGCGGCGACGGTACGGGCCGGGGCGGCCGGGTCGGGCAGCGGACGGAGGTCGATCCGGTCGCGCGCCCAGGCGGCGAGCGCTGCCTCGCGGGACGGCCAGGGCACGGGCCGGTGCCGGATGGTGGTCCACCCGGTGGTCGCGAGGAGCACGAACACGACGGCGAGCGCGAGGAGCGCGCGCGTGGCGACGACGGCGGGCGAGGAATCGACGGAGGTCACGGGCGGCCACCCTACGGGGCGAAGATGACGGCCCCGGACCTGCGGGGTCCCAGGGCCCGTCCGGTGGATCATGGCCGGGTCCGCCCTGGTCCGCCGGACAGGCCCCGGGGCCCTATCCCTCCCGCTCCCGCCAGTGCGGGGCCAGAGCCGGGCCGAGGTGGTCGAGGTACTCCTCGGTGAGCGCCCTGATGGCCTCCAGGCTCTGGTCCGTACCGCGGCCCCACATCTGGCCAGTGACGCGCATCACCCCGCCGAACGCCGCCACCGCGATCCGGGGGCGGGGGTCCTCGTCGACGTCGAGGCCCTCGCGCGCGGCGATGATCCGGGCGAGGGTCTCCTCCGTCTCCGTGGAGCGGCGCAGATGGACGGCGAGCAGCGCGGGCGTCGACTCGATCATGAGGTACGTGCGCAGGTGCAGCTCGACGGGGACGACCTCGGCGATCGCCTCGCCGATGGTGTCCCAGGCGCACAGGACGGCGTTGCGCATCGCGTCGAGGGGCGCCTCCTCCGGGGGGCGCTGCCCGAGGGCGTGCACGAAGCGCTCCTCCACCATCTGCTGGACGGCGAAGGCGACCTCCTCCTTGGAGGAGAAGTACCGGAAGAAGGTGCGCTGGGAGACCTCCACGGCGTCGACGATCTCGTCGACGGTGGTCCGCTCGTACCCCTGGGTGGTGAAGAGCTCCAGGGCGACCCGGATCAGCGCGTCGCGCGTGCGCTGCTTCTTCCGCTCGCGCAGTCCGGGCACGGGCACGGTCACGTCGGGGTCCTCTTTTCCGGCATTTCGTCCGCTCAGCCTACCTGTGAGCTACGTGACAGTTACCGACGCGTGAATCGCTTTGTCAATTGTCAGTGACTGTCATTAGCCTCGTTCGCATGACTAGTCAGACCACCGTGGAAAAGGCCCCGCAGGGTCAGGGGGACACCCGGGAACCCGTACCGGTCCCGGCGAAGGGACTGCGCGGCCACCCGTGGTTGACGCTGTTCGCCGTCGCCGTGGGCGTGATGATGGTCGCGCTCGACGGCACGATCGTCGCCATCGCCAACCCGGCCATCAAGGAGGACCTCGGCGCCACCCTCGCCCAGGTCCAGTGGATCACCAACGGCTATCTGCTCGCCCTCGCCGTCGCCCTGATCACCGCCGGCAAGCTCGGTGACCGCTTCGGCCACCGGCAGACCTTCCTCATAGGCATCGCCGGCTTCGCCGCCGCCTCCGGCGCGATCGGCCTGTCCCACTCCATCGGCGCGGTGATCGCCTTCCGCGTCCTGCAGGGCCTCTTCGGCGCCCTGCTGATGCCGGCCGCGCTCGGCCTGCTGCGCGCCACCTTCCCCGCCGAGAAGCTGAACATGGCGATCGGCATCTGGGGCATGGTCATCGGCGCGTCCACGGCGGGCGGCCCGATCCTCGGCGGCTTCCTCGTGGAGCACGTCAACTGGCAGTCCGTCTTCTTCATCAACGTGCCGGTCGGCGTGCTCGCGCTCGTCCTCGGCCTGGTCATCCTCAAGGACCACCGCGCCGAGAACGCGCCGCGCTCCTTCGACATCCTCGGCATCCTGCTGCTCTCCGGCGCCATGGCCTCCCTCGTGTGGAGCCTCATCAAGGCCGGCGAGTCCTGGGGCTGGTCCAGCGGCAAGACCTGGGGCTGCCTGATCGGCGCGCTGGTCCTGTTCGCGGTCTTCGCCTTCTGGGAGACCAAGGTCAAGGAGCCGCTGATCCCGCTGGGCATGTTCCGCTCCGTGCCGCTCTCGGCCGGCGTGGTGCTGATGGTCCTGATGGCCTTCGCCTTCATGGGCGGCCTCTTCTTCGTGACCTTCTACCTCCAGGGCGTGAAGGGACTCGGCCCGGTCGACGCCGGTCTGCACCTGCTGCCGCTGACCGCGATGATGATCGTCTCCTCGCCGCTGGCCGGCGCGCTGATCACCAGGTTCGGGCCGCGCGTGCCGCTCGTCGGCGGCATGGTCTGCACGGCCGTCGCGATGTTCGGCATGATCACGCTCACCGCAGGCACCGGAACCCTCGCCATGTCCCTCTGGTTCGCCCTGCTCGGTCTGGGCCTCGCCCCGGTCATGGTCGGCGCGACCGAGGTCATCGTCGGCAACGCGCCGCTCGAACTCTCCGGCGTGGCCGGCGGTCTCCAGCAGGCCGCCATGCAGGTCGGCGGCGCGCTCGGCACGGCGGTGCTCGGTGCCGTCATGTCCTCCAAGGTCTCCGACGCCTTCGCGGGCAACTGGAAGGAGGCCGGCATCCCGGTCCCGGCCGACCCGCGTCTGGAGCAGGCCGCCGAGTTCGGCATGGCCCCGCCGGAGCTGGCCCAGGCGCCGGGGATGACTCCCGGGCTCCTCCAGCAGATCACCGGGGTCATCCACGACACCTTCCTCGACGGCATGGGCCTGGCCTTCACCGTCGCCGGCGGCGTCGCCGTCGTCGCGGCCCTCGTGGCCACGCTCACCAAGCGCGGCGAGAACGCGGAGGCGGGCGGCATGGGCGGTCACATCTGACGTCCGCCCGTCAGGGTTCCCGTAGGGGGCCGTCACCCGTTCGCGTGAACGGGGGCGGCCCCTCTTCCGTCGCGGGGAGACCTCCGCCATTCTCGTGATTACAGAGAGTGACGAAACGGGGGTTCATCAGCATGTACGTCAGCGTGTATACGAAGACCGCTCTCACGATCGCGGCGGTCCTGACCGCACTCCTCGCCGCGCCCGCAAGCGCCGCGCCCGCAAGCGCCGCGCCCGCAAGCGCCGCGCCCGCAAGCGCCGCGCCCGCAAGCGCCGCGCCCGCGAGCGCCGTGCCCGCGAGTGCCGCGCCCGCGGGCGCCGCACCTGCCGGGGGCACCGCCCTCGGGGCCTGCGGACCGGGCCGGCTCTGCCTCTGGCCCAAGCCCGACTTCAAGGGCAGGCCGTGGACGCACGAGCTGGCCACGACCGACATCGACAGCTGCGTCGCCCTGCCGCCCGGCACCTCGGCCCAGTCCCTCGCGAACCGCACCGGACGCCCCGTCACCACCTACCAGTCGGCCGAATGCGGGGAGACGGGGGAGTTCGAGACGTACCCGGGGCGGGGGACCTGGGTGCCGCAGACGGCCTACGAGGTCAGAGCGTTCAAGCTCTGGGAGCGGTAGGCGAGGGGACCTCGTGCGGGCCCGGCGGTTCCTGCGGGCCCGACGGGCCGGGGAGACCGGGCGGTTCGTGCGGGCCCGGTCCCGGCGGGGCCGACAGCCGCGCCACCTCGGCGCGCAGCTCCCGGACCTCCTGGGTGAGCGCCTCCAGGAGCTCGGTCTGCCGGCGCTCCACCGCGTCGTCGCGGTCGAAGCGCGAGATGAACCAGGCCGCGATGTTGGCCGTGACGACACCGAGCAGGGCGATGCCCGAGAGCATCAGGCCCACCGCGAGGATCCGGCCGAGCCCCGTGGTCGGCGCGTGGTCGCCGTAGCCGACCGTGGTCATCGTGGTGAACGACCACCACACCGCGTCCCCGAGCGTCTTGATGTTGCCGTTCGGCGCGTCCCGCTCCACGTGCAGCACGGCCAGCGAGCCGAACATCATCAGCCCGACCACCGCGCCCGCCACATACGTGGTGAGCGTTATCTGCGGGGCCATCCGGGCCCGCCGACCCACGAGGAGGAGCGTGGAGACGACCCGCAGCAGCCGCAGCGGCTGCACCATCGGCAGTATCACCGCGAGCAGGTCCAGCGGATGGCCGCGGACGAAGCGCCAGCGGTCCGGGGCGAGCCCGAGACGGACGAGATAGTCGAGCGCGAAGGCACCCCAGACGGCCCACTCGACGTGCGTGCACAGCCCGTGCACCCACGGCTCGGCGCCGGGAGCCACGATCGGCACCGCGTAGGCGACGCCGAACGCGACAGCGAGCACCAGGAGCGGCGTCTGGGTGCGCTCTTCCCAGCGAAGTTTCATGACGGGCATGACCGGCATCGTAAGGAATGGCGAAGGGCGGCGGGACCGCGTCCCACCGCCCTCACCAGCCGAAACGAACGACCGGCGTCAGGCGTCGCCGCCCGCCGCGCCCGGGTCGGCGGCCGCCACGTCGAGGAGCTGGTAGCGGTCCACGGCCTGCTTCAGGGCCGAGCGCTCGACCTTGCCCTCGCGGGCCAGCTCGGTCAGCACCGCCAGCACGATCGACTGCGCGTCGATGTGGAAGTACCGGCGGGCCGCGCCGCGCGTGTCCGCGAAGCCGAAGCCGTCCGCGCCCAGCGAGGTGTACGAGCCGGGAACCCAGCGGGAGATCTGGTCCGGCACCGTGCGCATCCAGTCCGAGACCGCGACGAACGGGCCCTCGGCGCCCTGGAGCTTGCGGGTCACGTACGGGACGCGCTGCTCCTCGTCCGGGTGGAGCAGGTTGTGCTCCTCGACGGCCACGGCCTCGCGGCGCAGCTCGGTCCAGGAGGTCGCGGACCAGACGTCGGCCTTGACGTTCCACTCCTCGGCGAGGATCCGCTGCGCCTCGATCGCCCACGGCACGGCGACACCGGAGGCCATGATCTGCGCCGGGATCGTGCCCGCCTCGCCGGGCTTGAGGCGGTGGATGCCCTGGAGGATGCCGTCCACGTCCACGTTCTCCGGCTCGGCCGGGTGCTGGATCGGCTCGTTGTAGACGGTCAGGTAGTAGAAGACGTCCTCGGCCTCGGGGCCGTACATGCGGCGCAGACCGTCCTTGACGATGTGCGCGATCTCGAAGCCGAACGCCGGGTCGTAGGCGATGCAGGCCGGGTTGGTCGAGGCCAGGAGGTGCGAGTGGCCGTCCGCGTGCTGGAGACCCTCCCCGGTCAGCGTCGTCCGGCCGGCGGTGGCGCCGAGCACGAAGCCGCGCGCCAGCTGGTCGGACATCTGCCAGAACTGGTCGCCGGTCCGCTGGAAGCCGAACATCGAGTAGAAGACGTACACCGGGATCAGCGGCTCGCCGTGCGTGGCGTACGCCGAGCCGGCGGCGATCAGCGAGGCCGTGCAGCCGGCCTCCGAGATGCCGTCGTGCAGCATCTGGCCGGTCGGCGACTCCTTGTAGGCGAGGAGGAGTTCGCGGTCCACCGCCTCGTACTGCTGGCCCAGCGGGTTGTAGATCTTGGCGCTCGGGAAGAACGCGTCCATGCCGAAGGTGCGGTACTCGTCGGGGGCGATCAGCACGAAGCGCTTGCCGATCTCCTTGTCCCGCATGAGGTCCTTCAGGATGCGGACGAAGGCCATCGTGGTGGCGATCGACTGCTGCCCCGAGCCCTTCTTGGCGGCCGCGTAGGCCTTGTCGTCGGGGAGGACCAGCGGCTTCGCCCGCACGACCCGGGTCGGGACGTACCCGCCCAGCGCCTTGCGGCGGTCGTGCATGTACTGGATCTCCTCGGAGTTCCGGCCCGGGTGGTAGTACGGCGGGAGGCCCTCCTCCAGCTGCCGGTCCGTCACCGGGATGTGCAGCCGGTCGCGGAAGCGCTTGAGGTCGTCGACCGTCAGCTTCTTCATCTGGTGGGTCGCGTTGCGGCCCTCGAAGTTGGGGCCGAGCGTCCAGCCCTTGACGGTCTGCGCGAGGATCACGGTCGGCTGGCCGGCGTGGCCCTTCGCCGCCGCGTAGGCCGCGTAGATCTTCTTGTGGTCGTGACCGCCGCGGCCCAGGTGCAGGACCTGCTGGTCCGACATGCCCTCGACCATGGCCCGCAGCCGGTGGTCGTCGCCGAAGAAGTGGTCGCGGATGTAGCCGCCGGTCTCCGTGGCGTACGTCTGGAACTGGCCGTCCGGGGTGGTGTTCAGCTTGTTGACCAGGATGCCGTCGCGGTCCTGCGCGAGCAGCGGGTCCCAGGAGCGGTCCCAGATCAGCTTGATGACGTTCCAGCCGTTGCCCCGGAAGATCGACTCCAGCTCCTGGATGATCTTGCCGTTGCCGCGGACCGGGCCGTCGAGCCGCTGGAGGTTGCAGTTGACGACGAAGGTCAGGTTGTCCAGACCCTCACGGGCGGCGATGGAGAGCTGGCCGAGCGACTCGACCTCGTCCATCTCGCCGTCGCCGAGGAACGCCCAGACGTGGGACTTGGAGGTGTCGGCGATGCCGCGCGCCTCCATGTACCGGTTCATCCGCGCCTGGTAGATCGCGCCGAGCGGGCCGAGGCCCATCGACACGGTCGGGAACTCCCAGAAGTCCGGCATCAGCCGCGGGTGCGGGTACGAGGAAAGGCCGTTCGGGAACTTCGACTTCTCCTGGCGGAAGGCGTCGAGCTGCGTCGCGTCCAGCCGGTCGAGCAGGTACGCGCGGGCGTAGATGCCGGGGGAGGCGTGCCCCTGGAAGAAGATCTGGTCGCCGCCGTCGCCCTCGTCCTTGCCGCGGAAGAAGTGGTTGAAGCCGACGTCGTACAGGGAGGCCGAGGAGGCGAAGGTCGCGATGTGACCGCCGACGCCGATGCCCGGGCGCTGGGCGCGCGAGACCATCACGGCCGCGTTCCACCGGGTGGCGTTGAGGACCTTGCGCTCGATCTCCTCGTTGCCGGGGAAGAACGGCTCGTCCTTGGTGGCGATGGTGTTGACGTAGTCCGTGCTGCGCATCTCGGGCACGGCCACGCGCTTCTCGCGGGCCCGCTCGATCAGGCGGAGCATGAGGTAGCGGGCCCGCTCACGGCCCCGCTCGTCGACGGCGGCGTCGAGGGAGTCGAGCCATTCCTGGGTCTCTTCCGGGTCGAAATCCGGGACCTGGCTGGGAAGGCCGCCAATGATGATCGGGTTGCGATCGGATCCGGGAGCCACGCTCTTCCTTCGCTGTTCGGTGGTGCCCACGGGGCCACGGGCTGTCGGGATGTCCATCGTGTACCCCGCCGACGCCAGACGTCACATTTACCGAGGGGTAACCCCCGGGGGTGCCTCGCCCTGCCCTCCAGATGTCCGGTGCGGTCGATCCGGCTGTTCTGTGCGGTCAAATCGCAACCTTACGCCCAACCCGCGCATGCGTTTCGTCCGGGCGTTCGGCAGACTGAAACCGCAGAAGCCAGCAGAACGGGACGAACCGTGTGTGCCTGATCGTGGAGGAGGGTCCGACGATGCCGGAAGTTGCGGCGAGACGGCCCCAAACGTCACCGTTTCGGCGGTCTCGGCGGCCGGGTACTTGCGCGATCCGCCCCGGCACGTGTGGACTACGGCCAGCGCCGCGCGCATACGCGCGGCCCACAGGATTTTCCGAATGAGCAGGAGGCAAGCCGTGAGCGCGACCGCGGACCACGCGGAGGAGCGGACCAACCCGGCAGCGAGGCTGGGGTTCGAGCCCGGACAGGTGGTCCAGGAGATCGGCTACGACGACGACGTCGACCAGGATCTCCGTGAAGGCATCGAGTCCGTCATCGGACAGGACCTCGTGGACGAGGACTACGACGACGTCGCCGACGTCGTCGTGCTGTGGTTCCGTGACGAGGACGGCGATCTCACCGACGCCCTGGTGGACGCCATCGGTCTTCTGGAGGACGGCGGCAATATCTGGCTGCTGACCCCGAAGACCGGCCGCGACGGCTACATCGAGCCGTCCGACATCCAGGATGCCGCGCAGACAGCGGGTCTCTCCCAGACCAAGAGCATCAGCGTCGCCAAGGACTGGTCGGGCACCCGTCTGGCCGCCCCCAAGCGCTGATCACCACGCTGCGAGAAGCCCCCGCCGGTCCGCCGGCGGGGGCTTTCGTGCGCAGGCCGTAGGGTGGGAGCCACCCGGGTTCACCGATACGGCCCAAAGCCCCGGGACCCGTCGAAAGGGACGCGTACGCGATGGCGATCGAGGTCGGCACCAAGGCCCCGGAGTTCGAGCTCAAGGACAACCACGGCCGGACCGTGCGGCTCTCCGGCTTCCGCGGCGAGAAGAACGTGGTGCTGCTCTTCTACCCCTTCGCCTTCACCGGCGTCTGCACCGGTGAACTGCGCGAGCTCCGCGACAACCTCCCGGCGTTCGTCAACGACGACACCCAGCTCCTCGCCGTCTCCAACGACTCCATCCACACCCTCCGCGTCTTCGGCGACCAGGAGGAGCTGGAGTTCCCGCTGCTCTCCGACTTCTGGCCGCACGGCGAGGCCTCCCGGGCCTACGGCGTCTTCGACGAGGAGAAGGGCTGCGCGGTCCGCGGCACCTTCGTCATCGACAAGGAGGGCGTCGTCCGCTGGACGGTCGTGAACGCCCTGCCGGACGCCCGCGACGCCGCCGAATACATCGAGGCCCTCAAGGCGCTCTGAGCGCCCCGGGGCCCGCCGGGACCCGACACCCACGGATTCACCGGGCGAATCGACTGTTTCGACCGGGAACCCGTCACTAGGATCCAGACGTTGATCCGATGCCAACGCACGACTGGGGGCGCTGCCCCTGGAAACCTATGGAGGGACTCGTGGGAGTCAGCCTCAGCAAGGGCGGCAACGTCTCGCTGACCAAGGAGGCCCCTGGCCTCACCGCCGTGACCGTCGGTCTGGGCTGGGACGTCCGCACCACCACCGGTACGGACTTCGACCTCGACGCCAGCGCCATCCTGGTGAGCGAGGAGGGCAAGGTCCGCAACGACCAGGACTTCGTCTTCTTCAACAACCTGAAGAGCGCCGACGGCTCGGTCGAGCACACCGGTGACAACCTCACCGGCGAGGGCGAGGGCGACGACGAGCAGGTCAAGGTCAGCCTGGCCACCGTGCCGGCCGACGTGGCCAAGATCGTCTTCCCGGTCTCGATCTACGACGCCGAGAACCGCCAGCAGTCCTTCGGCCAGGTGCGCAACGCGTTCATCCGCGTCGTGAACCAGGCCGGCGGCGCCGAGATCGCCCGGTACGACCTCTCCGAGGACGCATCGACCGAGACCGCGATGGTCTTCGGCGAGCTGTACCGCCACGGTGCCGAGTGGAAGTTCCGCGCCGTCGGCCAGGGCTACGCCTCGGGTCTGCGCGGCATCGCGCAGGACTTCGGCGTCAACGTCTGAGCCGAGCACCGTACGAACCGTCCGGCGCCGCACCTCACGTGCGGCGCCGGACGTGCCTCATCACCACCGGGGAGGAACCGAATCATGGGCGTCACGCTCGCCAAGGGAGGCAATGTCTCCCTCTCCAAGGCCGCACCCAACCTCACCCAGGTCCTCGTGGGGCTCGGCTGGGACGCGCGCTCCACCACCGGAGCCCCCTTCGACCTCGACGCCAGCGCGCTGCTGTGCCAGGCCGGCCGGGTGCTCGGGGACGAGTACTTCGTCTTCTACAACCAGCTCCGCAGCCCCGAGGGCTCCGTCGAACACACCGGCGACAACCTCACCGGCGAGGGTGACGGGGACGACGAGTCCCTCATCGTGGATCTCACCAAGGTGCCGGCCCACTGCGACAAGATCGTCTTTCCGGTGTCGATCCACGACGCCGACAACCGCGGCCAGAGCTTCGGCCAGGTCAGCAATGCGTTCATCCGCGTCGTGAACCAGCTGGACGGCCAGGAACTCGCCCGGTACGACCTCTCGGAGGACGCCTCCACGGAGACCGCGATGATCTTCGGTGAGCTCTACCGGTACAACGGCGAATGGAAGTTCAGGGCGGTGGGACAGGGGTACGCGTCCGGGCTCCGGGGCATCGCTCTAGACTTCGGGGTCAACGTTTCGTAAAGCCATGTAATTTCACGATGGGGTAGACAGTGATTCTGAAAACCTTCGGCTGGTCGTTCGCGATCACTGTGATCGGCCTGGCCGTGGCGGTCATCTACGGGGGGTGGGAGGCGTTCGGGATCGTCGCGATCCTCTGCGTCCTCGAGATCTCCCTGTCGTTCGACAACGCGGTGGTCAACGCCGGAATCCTGAAGAAGATGAATGCCTTCTGGCAGAAGATCTTCCTCACGATCGGCGTCATCATCGCCGTCTTCGGCATGCGCCTCGTCTTCCCCGTCGTGATCGTCGCGATCAGCGCGAAGATCGGCCCCATCGAAGCCGTCGATCTCGCACTGAACGACGCCGACCGGTACCAGGAGCTGGTGACCGACGCGCACCCGTCGATCGCCGCCTTCGGTGGCATGTTCCTGCTGATGATCTTCCTCGACTTCATCTTCGAGGAGCGTGACATCCAGTGGCTGCGCTGGATCGAGCGCCCGCTGGCCAAGCTCGGCAAGGTCGACATGCTGTCGGTCTGCATCGCGCTCGTCGTCCTGCTCATCACCTCGATGACCTTCGCGACCCACGCCCACCAGCACGGCGGCGCGCACGTCGACAAGGCGCAGACGGTTCTGATCTCCGGCATCGCCGGCCTCATCACGTACCTCGTCGTCGGCGGTCTCTCCGGCTACTTCGAGAACAAGCTGGAGGAGGAGGAAGAGGCCGAGCAGGAGGCCGAGGAAGAGGCCAAGCGCACGGGCAAGAAGGTCTCCGTGGTCCAGCTCGCCGGCAAGGCCGCCTTCTTCATGTTCCTCTACCTGGAGGTCCTCGACGCCTCCTTCTCCTTCGACGGTGTCATCGGCGCCTTCGCCATCACCAACGACATCGTCCTGATGGCGCTCGGCCTCGGCGTCGGCGCCATGTACGTCCGTTCGCTGACGGTCTACCTGGTCCGCCAGGGCACCCTCGACGACTACGTCTACCTGGAGCACGGCGCCCACTACGCGATCGGCGCCCTGGCCGTGGTCCTCATGATCACCATCCAGTACGAGATCCCCGAGATCGTCACCGGCGGCATCGGCGTCGCGCTCATCGGCTGGTCCTTCTGGTCCTCCGTCCGCCGCAACCAGCGGCTCGCGGCGGCCGAGGGCGGCTCGGGCTCCTCGGGCGACAAGACCGAGGTGTCGTCCGGGGTGTGACACCCCCGGCAGCGAGGAATGCTTCCCTGCGGGGCGGCCGGTGCATCCGGCCGCCCCGCAGGCATGTGCGCGGTGCTGACGACCGCGGTGTTGACGACCAGTGGGGGGTGAAGGCGACATGGCCTTCTGGGACAACCTGTTTCCGGGCAGGGCGGCGCAGTTCGACTCGGGCAGCGCCGCATCGAACTCGATCGACCTGACGAAACGGCGCCCGACCGTCTCGCTCACCCAGCAGGGCGCCGCCACCGGCAACCTGCGGGTGAACCTCTCCTGGCGGATGCGGACCTCCGACATCGAGGGCCGCTCGCGCCAAAGCGGACGGCTGTTGCGGAACCCCGCCCAGTTCTTCAAGCCCGAGGTCGTCCAGGCCCACACCCAGGGCATGGTCAACGTCGACCTCGACCTGGGCTGTCTCTACGAGCTCACCGACGGCAGCAAGGGGGTCGTGCAGCCGCTCGGCGGCTTCTTCGGCGACCTCAACGCCGCCCCGTACGTGAAGCTGAGCGGCGACGACCGCTTCGGGGGCTCCTCCGGGGAGACGATCTTCGTCAACCTGGACCACCGGGACGAGATCAAGCGGCTGCTGTTCTTCGTGTACATCTACGACCAGACGCCGGCCTTCGACCGTACGCACGCCAAGGTCACGCTCTACCCGAGCAACGGCCCCCGGATCGAGATCGAGCTCGACGAGCGCGCCCCGCAGGCCCGCTCCTGCGCCGTCTTCTCCATGGAGAACGTCAAGGGCCAGCTGACCGTCCGCCGCGAAGTGCGGTTCGTGTACGGCTTCCAGGCCGAACTGGACCGGCTGTACGGCTGGGGACTCCAGTGGGGGCGCGGCTACAAGACCAAGGCGTAGCCGTTGCCCCCGTCCTGCTTACGACCGGACGAACTGGGGTCCCATCGGCGGCATGCGGAACTCCGGTGCCGGGTTCTGCTCGGGGGCGGTCACCGGCTGGGGGTAGCCGTACGCGGGGGCCGGGGCGTTCTCCTGCTGCTGGGGGTAGCCGTAGGAGGGCGCCCGGTCAGGCATGGGCGGCACCGTCGGCTGCGGCGGTACG
Organism: Streptomyces sp. NPDC044003; assembly: GCF_056435185.1. Taxonomy (NCBI): domain Bacteria; kingdom Bacillati; phylum Actinomycetota; class Actinomycetes; order Kitasatosporales; family Streptomycetaceae; genus Streptomyces; species Streptomyces sp. NPDC044003. The sequence goes on from NZ_JBWKFA010000002.1 coordinate 683,326, forward strand.
GGGGTGTGGACCACGGTCCGATCGAGATCGGGGTCGTGCGCGCCGGCGGGGCCCCAGGGGGCCTGAGCGGCGCCCTGAGCGGCGTCCTGCCCGCCTCCCTGTCCGCCTTCCTGCCCGCCTCCCTGTCCGCCTTCCTGTGCGGCTGCCTGTGCGGCTTCCTGTGCGGCGTCCTCGTCGACCGAGATGCCGAAGTCCGTGGCGAGGCCCACCAGACCCGTCGGATAGCCCTGGCCCACCGCGCGGAACTTCCAGGCGTCCCCGCGCCGGTACAGCTCGCCGCAGATGACCGCCGTCTCCTCGCCGGTCTCCGCCGTCACGTCGAACAGCGCCAGCGGCTCGTGCTCCGCCCCGCCCACCGCGTCGTACAGCAGGATCCGCAGGTCGGAGACGGAGCGGAAGGTGCCGCCGTCGGAGGAGGCCGCGATCACCACCCGGTCGACCGAGACGTCGAGCGCGGCCAGATCGGCCTCCACGGTGTCCGTCAGACCCTCGGCGACCCGCTTCTTCGGCAGCCGCCGCACCAGGCCCGAGGGGTGGCGCGGCTGGTTGTAGAAGACGAAGTCCTCGTCGGACCGCACACGCCCCGACGGCCCCAGGAGCAGGGCCGAAGCGTCCACGTCGGGGACCCCGGGGCCCGGGGTCCAGCAGAGCACGGCCCGTACGGCCGCGGTGTCGAGAGGGACGTTGGAGCCCTTCAGCATCGCGTGCGTCATGACGGCAATCCTGCCCTCCCGCCCGACCCGCGGACAACGCGGGGGCGCCACCGATAACGGGACAGGGTGACGGATGCTGACGAGTTACCTGAATTTCATGCAGGGAGGGAACTAAGGACACCCGTACCTACGTACTATTACCGGCCACATGTCATCAGGGCCCGGAGGGGCAGGCGGGGGATTTACATGCGTCATTTCGGGCACATCCCGTCCGCGGTGCGGACCGGGCTGTTCCACCGCGAGCCGGCCGAGTTCACCGCCGACTCGCCCGCCCGCACGCTCGCCGTGGCCCTGGGCGCCACGCTCTACAGCCCGGCCACCCGGCCCCGGCTCGCCGACGCCGTACGCAAACAGGCCGGTCGCGGAGTGGTCTCCATGGTCCTCTGCCTGGAGGACTCCATCAGCGACGCCGAGGTCGAGGCGGGCGAGGCCAACCTCGTCCGGCACTTCGCCGACCTCGCCGCGGACCCCACCACCAGGCCGCGATACCCCGCGGACCCCGCAGGGACGCGACCTTCCGCAGACCCCGCAGGGACGCGACCTTCCGAAGACCCCGCCGCCGGGACCGTGACGGACGCCGACACCGCCACGGACCTCCCCCTGCTCTTCATCCGGGTCCGCGAACCGCACCAGATCACCGACCTCGTCGACCGCCTCGGCGCCTCGGTCCGCCTGCTGTCCGGATTCGTACTGCCCAAGTTCACCGAGACCCGCGGCCACGCCTTCCTCGAAGCGCTCACCCAGGCCGAGCGGACGAGCGGCAGGCGCCTCTTCGCCATGCCCGTCCTCGAGTCCCCCGAGCTCCTCCACCTGGAGACCCGGGCCGAGACCCTCGCCGGGATCGCCTCGATCACCGACAAGTACCGCGACCGCGTCCTCGCCCTCCGCCTCGGCGTCACCGACTTCTGCTCCGCCTACGGGCTGCGCCGCTCGCCCGACATGACGGCCTACGACATCAAGATCGTCGCGAACGTCATCGCCGACGTCGTCAACGTCCTCGGCCGCTCCGACGGCACCGGCTTCACCGTTACCGGACCCGTCTGGGAGTACTTCCGCCCCGGCGAGCGCATGTTCAAGCCACAGCTGCGCCGCAGCCCCTTCCTCGAAGGCCGCGCCGAGGACCTGCGCACCGCCCTCATCGAGCACGACCTCGACGGCCTGCTCCGCGAGATCGAACTCGACCGGGCCAACGGCCTGCTCGGCAAGACCTGCATCCACCCCACCCACGTGGTGCCGGTGCACGCCCTCTCGGTCGTCAGCCACGAGGAGTGGAGCGACGCCCGGGACATCCTGCGGCCCGAGCGGGACGGCGGCGGAGTCCTCCGCTCCGCCTACACGAACAAGATGAACGAAGTGAAGCCGCATCGCGCGTGGGCCGAGCGCACCCTCCTGCGCGCCGAGGTCTTCGGCGTCGCCAAGGAGGACGTCGGCTTCGTGGATCTGCTCACCGCCGGCCTGGCCGGCTGACGAAGGGACGTCGACGACGTGGTGTGGACCGGAACGTGGGTCGCGGAGCGACTGGGCGTCGAACTGATCGGCGACGAGGAGCTGCCGGCCCTGTTGGGCCTCGCACTGCGTCGCAACCCCAAGCGCGCGCACCTGCTGGTCTCCAGCGTCCTCGGCAAGCACGTGCCGCAGCGCCCCTCCGTCGTGTACGGCTCCGGCCTCGCACTCGGCCGGCGCGTGCGCGAGCTCCTCGGCGACGAGGAGGCCGCCCGGTCCGTCGTCCTCGGGTACGCGGAGACGGCCACCGCCCTCGGGCACGCCGTCGCCGACGGCCTCGGCCTCGCCCCGTACCTCCACTCCACCCGCCGTCCGGTGGCCGGCGTCGCCCGCGCGGGCGGCTTCGAGGAGTCCCACTCCCACGCCACCTCGCACCTCCTGCTCCCCGAGGACCCGAAGCTCCTCGCCGGCGACGGCCCGCTCGTCCTCGTCGACGACGAGTTCTCCACCGGCAACACGGTCCTCAACACCATCCGCGACCTCCACGAGAGCTACCCGCGCGGGCGGTACGTGGTGGTGGCCCTCGTCGACATGCGCTCGGCCGCCGACCTCGGCCGCCTGGACGCCTTCGCGACGGAGATCGGCGCCCGCGTCGACCTGATAGCCGGCGCAGCGGGCACGGTCCGCCTCCCGGCCGGGGTCCTGGAGAAGGGCCAGGCACTGGTGGCGGAACACGAAGGCACCGCCGCCGTGCCGCACCCCCGCGCGCCGCGGGAGGCACCCGTACGGGTGGAACTCGGCTGGCCCGAGGAGCTTCCCGACGGCGGACGGCACGGCTTCACGACCGAACACCGGGAACGCCTGGAGGCGGCCCTGCCGGGGATGGCGGGCGCGATCGCCGAGGCATTGCGACGCCACCCGGGCGCGGGGGAACGGGCCCACGGCACCACAGAGCCCCCGGCCACTCCAGGGCAGGCCCAGGAGACCGAACGAAGGCCCGCCGCCCTGGCCGGGGAGGTCTTGGGGGCCCCGGTGGCAGGGGAGGTCCTGGAGGCCTCGATGACCCAGGAGGCGCAGGAGGCGCAGGAGGCCCTGGTGACCCGGGAGGTCCAGGAGGTCCTGGAGGCCCCGGTGGCCCAGGAGGCCCGGGTGGCCCCGGTGACCCGGGTGGCCCCGGTGACCCGGGAGGCCCCGGTGACCCGGGAGGCCCCGGTGACCCGGGAGGCCCCGGTGACCTGGGAGGTCCAGGAGGCCCCGGTGGCCCTGGTGACCCGGCAGGCCCAGGAGGACCCGGTGGCCCAGGACGCCCCCGCCGCGCCCCCCGCAGGGCCCCGCGTCCTCGTCCTCGGCTTCGAGGAGCTGATGTACGCGCCGCTGCGCCTCGGCACCGCCCTGGAGGAGACCGGCCACGACGTCCGCTACTCCACCACCACCCGCTCGCCCGTCCTCGCCGTCGACGACCCCGGCTACGCGATACGCACCCGGCTCGTCTTCCCCGCCCACGACGCGCCCGCCGACGGACCCGGCGAGCGCTACGCCTACAACGTCGTGGGCGCGGGCTTCGACGCCGTCGTCCTCGTCGTCGACTCCGCCGCCGACACCCCGGCCCTGCACGCCCCGGACGGTCTGCTCGCGCAGCTCGCCGCGCACATCCCGCGCGTCGTGCTCGCGGTGATCCCGTCCTACACACCGTCCTCCACACCCACGGTCCGCGTCACCGAAGCCACCGAAGCTCCCGAAAGGAGCTCCATGCTGCCCGAGCCCCTCCGCGGCCCCGCCTTCTCCTCGTACGCCCCCGAAGAGGTCGGCTGGCTGCTCCAGGACCTCTCGGACGTCGAACTCGAAGCCCCCACCGAGGAGCGCGAGGAGGCCATCCAGAGCGGCGGCGCCCACTACGCCGAGTCGCTCCCTGTCGAGTACCAGCCCAGCGAGCGCTACCAGAACCTCTTCCACGCGGCCCTGGAGAGCTCCGCCGCCCGCATGGCCCGCGCGGTCGGCACGGTCACCGAGACCGTCCTCGCCGAGCGGTCCACGCGACCCGTCCTGGTGTCCCTGGCCCGGGCCGGCACCCCCGTCGGCGTCCTCATGCGCCGCTGGGCGAAGGCCCGCCACGGCCTCGACCTCCCGCACTACGCCGTCTCCATCGTGCGCGGCCGCGGCATCGACGCCAACGCGCTGCGCTGGCTCGCCGCCCACCACGACCCGGCCGACGTCGTGTTCGTCGACGGCTGGACGGGGAAGGGAGCCATCACCCGCGAACTCGCCGAAGCCGTCAAGGAGTTCGACGGCTTCGACCCGGAGATCGCGGTCCTCGCCGACCCCGGCTCCTGCGTCCGCACCTACGGCACCCGCGAGGACTTCCTCATCCCCTCCGCGTGCCTCAACTCCACGGTCTCCGGCCTGATATCGCGTACGGTCCTCCGCTCCGACCTGGTCGGACCGGACGACTTCCACGGCGCCAAGTTCTACCGGGAGCTGGCCGAGGTCGATGTGTCCGTGGCCTTCCTGGACGCCGTCGCCGCCCGCTTCGACGAGGTCGCCGCGACCGTCGACACGGACGTCAAGGAGCTCCTGGCCGCCGACCGCACCCCCACCTGGGAGGGCTGGGCGGCCGTCGAGCGGATCAGCGAGGAGTACGGCATCCACGACGTCAACCTGGTCAAGCCGGGCGTGGGCGAGACCACGCGCGTGCTGCTGCGCCGCGTCCCCTGGAAGATCCTCGCCAAGCGGGGCGCCGACGCGGACCTCGCGCACGTCCGACTGCTCGCCGAGCAGCGCGGGGTGCCGGTCGAGGAGGTCGACGAACTCCCGTACAGCTGCGTGGGACTGATCCACCCTCAGTACACGAGAGGCGCGACAGGCGCCGACGGCAAGGCGGTGGTGTCCCAGTGAGCAGCCCCACCAGCGTGAAGACCCTGGTCGCGAGCGACCTCGACCGCACCCTCATCTACTCGACCGCGGCCCTCGCCCTCGGCATGCCGGACGCCCAGGCGCCCCGGCTGCTCTGCGTCGAGGTCCACGAGTCCAAGCCGCTCTCGTACATGACCGAGGACGCGGCGGACCTCCTGGCGCGACTGACCGGCGAAGCCGTCTTCGTCCCCACCACGACGCGGACGCGCAAGCAGTACCAGCGCATCCAACTCCCCGGCACCGCACCGAAGTACGCGATCTGCGCCAACGGCGGGCACATCCTCGTCGACGGCGTCTCCGACCGCGACTGGCACGAGTCCGTCGTCCGCAGGCTCGCCGAGGAATGCGCGCCGCTCTCCGAGATCCGCGCCTACCTCACCGCCACCACGGACCTGTCCTGGGTACGCAAGCACCGGGTGGCCGAGGACCTCTTCGCCTACCTGGTCGTCGAGCGGGAGCGGCTCCCCGAGGACTGGCTGGACCGCTTCGGCACCTGGGCGGGGGACCGCGGCTGGACCGTCTCGCTCCAGGGCCGCAAGGTGTACGCCGTACCGAAGCCGCTCACCAAGAGCGCGGCGGTCCGCGAGGTCGCCCGCCGCACCGGCGCCACGCTCACCCTGGCGGCGGGGGACTCGCTCCTCGACGCCGACCTGCTGCTCGCCGCGGACCGGGCCTGGCGCCCGGGCCACGGAGAACTGGCCGACAGCGACTGGACGGCCCCCCACCTCGACGTCCTCGCGGAGCGCGGGGTCGCGGCGGGGGAGGAGATCCTCCGCCGCTTCAGGGCGGCGGCAGCGGTCTAGGCCCTAGCCGCAGCAGCCCCCACCGCAGCAACCGCCACCGCCGCCACCGCCGCCACCGCCCTGAGCGGGGGCGGCGGAGGAGCTTCCGCCGACGGCGACGGCGGAGAGCAGCTTCACGGTGTCGTCGTGCCCGGCGGGGCAGGCGGCGGGAGCGGAGGACTCGGCCATGGGACGGCTGAGCTCGAAGGTGTCGCCGCAGGTGCGGCAGCGGTATTCGTAACGAGGCATGGGACCAGGCTAACGGCGGGGTCTGCCGGGCATCAGTGCGCGGCTCCCCGCTCCTCCCGGATCAGGCCGACGACGCGGGCGGCCGAGGCGCGGACGGCCTCCAGCTCGGTCAGGAAGTGCCAGTAGTCGGGGTGGCGGCCCTCAAGCCCGTCGACCGCGCGGTCGAGGCGGGAGACGGCGTCGTCGAGGGGCCGGGCGTGGCGCGGGTCGGGCGTGTTCCGCCCGGCCATGGCGAGCCGCTGGGCGTCCCGTACGGCGAACCGGGTGCGGTCGATCTCCGCCTTCGGGTCCTTCGCGACGGCGTCCAGGCGGCGCAGCCGCTCCCCGGCGGCCGAGACGGCCTCGTCGGTGGAGTCGAGCAGCGCGCGGACGGTGGAGAGCAGAGAGGTGGCGTCGGGCCAGCGCTGCTCGGCCCGCGCCTTCCCGGCCTCGGCGAGCCGCTCCTCGGCCTGCCGGAGGGTCACGACGGCCTGCTCGGGCACGTGCTGGAGGTCCTGCCAACAGGCCGCCGAGTACCGCCGGCGCAGCTCGGAGAGGACGGGCTCGACGCCCCCGGCGCGGGTGGTGAGCGCCTCCGTGCGGGTACGGAGCGACACCAGCCGCTTGTCGATCTCGGCGGCCCGCTCGGGCAGCCGCTCGGCCTCGGCGCGTACGGCCTCGGCGTCCCGCAGCACCCGGTCGGCACGCTGCAGGGTCTCGGTGACGCCGTGCCGGCCCGCGCCCTCGTTGAGGCGGGTCAGCTCGGGCCCGAGCGCGGCGAGCCGCGCGGCGAGGTCATCGGCGCGCAGCCCACCCTCGCGTACGACATCCAGGGCACCGCTCGCACCCCGCAGCGCCTGCCGGGCGCGCTCGACGGCGGGGGCGAGGCGGGCGAGCTGGGTCTCGGCGCGCCCGAGGAGCGGGGCGAGGCCCTCCTCGAACCGGTCCAACTCGCCCTTGACGCGGTCGAGCTCCTCCTTGGCACGGGTGAGTTCGGCACGGGCGCGCGACGCACTGCCCGCATCCAACTCGTCCCGATCAAGGTCATGAGCATCGACGGCATCGATGTACAGATGGCTGACCTCGTCGATCCGCCGCCCGAGCGCCTCGAACCCGTCGACGGCGCGACGCGCCTCGGGGGAGCTGTCGACGGCGGTGATCGTCTCGATGGAGATGCGGAGCCCGCGCTGGGCGGTGTCGAGCTCGTAGAAGGCGGCAGCGGCGGCGTCCTTGGCGGCCTGGGCCTCGGCCCGCTGCCCCTCCCCGCGCCCGCCGAACCAGCGGCGGGTCCCGCCGCCGGCGAAGGCCTGCGGCAGCAGCGCGCCCACGAGCAGGGGAAGCGCGAAAGCCAACCGGAACGCGGAGGTATGCCTGGGCGCCGAAGTACCCCTCACGTCACTCGCCGCCACGTACTTCTCCCCGTGCTGTGTCCGCCGTGCCCGGTCCGGTTCATTCTCCCACCCGGTAAGGACGAACACACGGCCCGGTCAGTTCACTGTGCGGACGGTGACATCCCCGTCGTCGCTGCGCAGGTTCACGACATGCCCGCTGCCACCACGGAGGGGCACATCGACACGGACGTCACCGTCGTCGCTGGCGCCGGTCGCCTCGTACTCGGCCTTCGGCACGGCAACGTCGACGTCACCGTCCTTGGTGGCGACGTCGACGTCGCGGGGGACGGCGGCGAGGGTGATCCGTACGTCCCCGTCGTCGGACCGGACGGCGACGGAGGGCGAGCTGACGGAGTCCTCGACGCTCACGTCCCCGTCCTGACTCCCGAGATCGAGAGCCCCACTGGCCTTGCGCACCCGTACGTCCCCGTCGTCGGCCCGCACCGTGAGAGGCGTGGTGAAGCCCTCGACGCTCACGTCCCCGTTGCCGCCCTCGACGGTGACGGCGACCCCGCGGGGCACCTGGATCCGGTGCACGGCCGAACAGCTCGCCGCCATGGCATCACAGTCCACCCGCAACGTGAGCCGCCCGTCCACCAGCTCCCAGCTCGCCTCGGGCCCGGACCCCATCACCACCCACCCGTCGACCTGCCGCTCCACCCGCACGCCGTCGACGTCGGCGGGCGTGATCACCAGATCGGAGTCGTCCGAGTCGACGGTGAGCGCGTCCCCGTCGAACGCGAACGCCCTCCGCTCCACCGGCGCCCCCTCGGCATCGGCGACCGCCCCACACCCGGCGAGCGCGAGCACGGCGACCCCGGAAGCGAGCAGCACACGGAACGGGCGACCTACGGCCATGACGATCCTTCCCCCAGAGAGACACGACGACCCCCCGACGCTACGACGCCACTACCCCAGGTCACGATCAGGCGACCCACCGTCCCAGGGGTGGGGCTACCCCCCGCCGGACCATCCATTTGCAGCACCCACCCCCGGGCCATGTAGGCTGTTGCCTCTTCCACGGGTGCGTAGCTCAGGGGTAGAGCGCTGCTCTTACAAAGCAGATGTCGGCGGTTCGAAACCGTCCGCGCCCACCAGGGAAAAGGCCCCCAGTCGATCATGACTGGGGGCCTTTGACATCTACATCTGACATCAACGCCCATGGTCACCTGTACTAGCGGGCTGCGATTCCGTCGAAGGGGGAACGGTGGAGGACGTTTTCGACACGACCGGCAGACCGCCGAAGGGCTGGATGCACGCCATCTTCCACGGTGGCCCGTACGGGGAGGATGCGGGTCGCTGCATCCCCGGTCCTCCCGCGCCGGAAATCCTTGCGGTGCGGCTGGCCGAGGGTGGCGTCCACACGTACCGCCTGTGGACGGTGGGCTCGTGGTCCGATCCGGAAGACCCCATAGCCGTCTACAACCCTGACGGCCCCCCCGTACCGCCGCCTCTCCTGACTGGCCAGGAGAAAGGGTGGCTCCGGGATAGGCATCAGAAGGAGGGACTCGGTCCGCTCAAGCTTGTCGCGCTGGCCGCCAGCGGACGGCTGGTCCGTGACCCCGGCGCCCCCACCATCGAGGCGATGCTTGCCGAGCTGCGGCGCAGAGAGCACCTGCTGCTCCAGCGAATGACCGACCACGATGAGGGCGACTGGTACATCCAAGTCCTGCTCGACGAGGACGACACTTACGAGGTGGTTCACCAAGCGGGCACGGCCGCCGAGCGTCACCGGACGCGGTCAGCTTCCCAGGCGGAGGTCCGTGATGCCGTCCTCCGCTGGGCAGCCGATCAGCCGAGCGGCACGTGAAGGAGCTGGAGGGAACAGCCGTAGCTGAGGGGACAAGTCGGGCGACATTGAACGCATTTCCAACGCGCACATCGTGGTCGGCTGGTTCGCGCCGGCGGAGAGGGAAGAAGGCATGTCCAAGGTCTTCGCGATCCGCCCCCTGGAGGGTCACGGATCCACGTGCGCAGCCACGAGGCCGCCAGTTGGTCGTTCAGCCGTGACCCGGCATCGTCAGCCGAGGATGACCCGGGACGAAGCGATCAACCTCGTGAGCCGCCTGATGAACGGAGAGCTGTCTGACGAGGAGTGGACTGAGACCGTGGACGTCCTCCGTCAAGGCTTGAGCTGCCCACACATCAGCGACTACATCTACTGGCCCTCCACCCCCGAGCCGACAGCAGAGCAGATCGTCGACAGAGCCCTGTCTCACAAGCCGATCGCTCTCTGAAGTCCCAGGCACCACGGCGCGATAAGACTTTCTCTACTTCATCAAGGCACCCGCCGCGCACGGCGCGGCGCGTGCGGCCCGTCACCCGGGCCTGCGCTCCTGTCTGCGCCCCGCTCCAGCCCGGCCGCCAGCCCGCACGCCTGACGGCTCGGGTTGATGGGTGACGAACCCCGGAGCGGCCGAGGCGGTACGCGAGTGCGGCTCAAGGCGATGCTTCCGGCGGGGGCGCTCAGGCTCCGGGATGGAGGAGGCTCCGTGGGCGGGTGCCGGCCGGTGGGGTGTGATGGTGGGGGGCTCCCGTCCCGTCTGCCGTCGACCCAGGCAGAGCCGAGCAGACACGGCACCGGGCGTCCAGGTCGTTCGTACAGTGGCGCGCTCCACCTGGACGCCCGGCACCGCGCCTGCTCCACGGTGTGTGGGTCGACGGCAGACGGGACGGGAGCAGGACGCACTATGGCGGCGGCCGTCCCACAGCCGTCCGCAACCCCATGGGCCAATGTGAAACGTTCCGCCCCCAGCCCTTGCTGAATCGTCATAAAAGGGACACGTTCGCAGCCTGCACCTCCTTCAGAACCCGAACCGTTTCGGATCAATGGGGCCACCGCTACTTCAGCCGGCGGCGCCTGACGATCGGCTCCACTCAGCTGAACCGGCGACGTGCTCCTCCACAGGTTGGTCTAGCTGCTGCTGCCGACGTCGCTGCTCATTCCGGAAAACTTCAACCCTCTCAACGAGGCGGGCAAGGGCTTCCGGCCGCGTCAAGCCGGAATAGTCGCCGATTCCCAACGTCATCGCATTAACCTCCTGCTCGATCAAATCAGCCGTTTGCTGGAGGTAAAAACTGCGCTCTCGGAACTTGAAGTACCCCATAAATCCAGCAGCCAGCCCCACGGAGAAGCTCAGACCTACCGTGAGCCACCTATCGAGCGTCATCTCCCCCGACTGCAGTGCGGCCACAGTGGTAGTAGAAAGGGAACCGATGATAATTACCGACTGGAGACGATTATGAACCTTCCTATATTTGTCGCTTTCGTCTTGGTACTGGGAGATGTGAGCTGCAATATCGGCCCTGTAGAGACTCTGACTCAACTCGCTGGAAACGGCATTGCCTGCCTCGGTCCACCGTAGATCATCACGGATTCTTTCGAGCGTCGCCTCAGCCTCTTCGAGGCCAGGCAACCCGCGGCGGCGAGTCCAAACATTGATACCCAAGGCAGCGGTACCAGAAATCACAGCGAGAACGCCACAAATCAGATCTACTTTCTCAACTACTTCGTTACCCCAAGCCGCCGCGGAAGCCAGCGATGCAACCAACACAGCAGTTGCCAAAACTACCGAAAAGACCCAAAACCATCTTTTTGCCCTACGGCGCATGATCAGCATCGTCTCTGCTTCGGCAGCCTGCCGCTTGAGAGATCTAGCCAGCTGCCTTCCGGCGCCGCTCTGCTCCCCTGACATGCACCCTCCCCGATCTTTCCTGCGTCAATGTAGCCAATGTAACGCCTTCGATCAGTGCGGAATGCTGGGTTCCATTTTTGATGCCGCGAGCTTGGTCTGCCTTGCCGTGAGCAGACGCAGCTCGTTCGCGGTAACAGGAAGCCTCGACCTCAGGAGGCTCTGCCGGCTTGCGTGCTGAGCCAAACCCCTGCCATGACCTGGTCTCCCGTCTAGACTGTGCCCCTTGACAGAGGCTTGCCGCAGCTGGGCGAGTCGGCCCAACTACTCGCCATCACAGCTGGAGGTCCGGACGATGTACACGGCAGAGATCAGCCGCAGCAACCCAGCCTGTCTAATTTTCCTGGTCGACCGATCCACATCTATGGCAGAGCTAATTGGCGGAGAAATGCCGCAGCCAAAATCCGAGGTAGTCGCCGACTCCATCAACCGTCTCCTTTTCGAGCTTACGGTTAAATGCGCCAAGGAAAGTGGCGTTCGGGACTATTTCCAGGTGGCAGTTATTGGCTACGGAGGAACTGTAGAGTCCGCGTTCAGCGGGAAGCTTGCGGATCGCGACCTTGTCCCTCTATCGCAAATCGCAGACAACCCTGCGAGGGTGGACCAGCGGATCAGAAAGGTGCCTGACGGTGCCGGAGGCCTCGTGGACTCGGCGTTCAGTTTTCCTGTTTGGCTGGAGCCAGCCGCAGCCGGAGGAACTCCTATGAACATGGCACTGCGATATGCGAAGAGCCTGGTAGAAAATTGGGTAGCAGAGCACCCTGGCAGCTTCCCCCCGATTGTACTAAACCTCACTGATGGGCAATCAACTGATGGCGACCCTGCAGAAGCCGGCGCCGAAATCTGCAAGTTGACTACCGCAGACGGCGCGGCGCTTCTTTTTAACCTGCATGTGTCTGAATCAGGGGGACACCCAATGACATTTCCTCACTCTGAGACTGCGCTGCCTGACGATTATTCCCGTCTTCTTTTTTCGATGTCGAGTCGGCTCCCGAGCCACATGCGTTCCTATGCAAATTCTCTAGGGCATCGAGTGACCGACGAAACTCGCGGATTTGTCTACAACGCGGACATCAGCGCAATCGTGCAATTTCTCGACATCGGCACCCGAACCTCCGATCTCCGGTGACAAAATTCGTGATCTCACGAACAGTCATCATCCCCAAAAGGGGTAGCACCGCAGATGAGTGTGAGGACTCTGCCTATTGCGTGAGCGGGCCGTCTAACGAACGTGAGGGTCCTCAAACCGTCGTAGCAGTAGTCTCTGACGGAGCCTCTGAAAGCATTCATGCCCGAACCTGGTCCCATATCATCACTAAGGAGACCGCGAACAGAGTCTATGCCGTACCAGAATCCATCGGGGGTCCCGGGGATAGTTTCCGAAAGTGCGTTTCCCAGCTTCAAAACAGCTGGGAGTCATGGCTCGCTGCCTACATTAAGCTTCGCTCTAATTCGTCCCGCCCTCTTCGCTGGTACGAAGAAGCAAAGATCGCTCAGGGCTCATTCGCTACTTTCTTGGCGGTACATTTCGAGAAGAGCAACAACTCGCCAACGTTGGCTGGCTCCTGGCACGCTGCAGCCTTAGGGGACTCCTGCCTGTTGCACATCCGCGGACATACCCTCATGTCGCATTTTCCAGTCGAATCGTCCAAAGATTTCGATATAACGCCAAAACTTCTAGGTAGCAAGACCGACATCGAGCGGGTTTGTCACCACACCAAATTCACGCAGGGGAACTTTAGACGCGGTGACGACTTCCTCCTAATGACAGACTCCCTGGCCGCCTGGTTCCTCGACGTAACCGAAAGGGGAAACATTGGCGAGATGTCGGCGATTTTGGATAGCATCAGGCAAGCGGACACAGCAGACGGAGGCAACGGGATAGAGGGTTGGCTCACGAATCTTATCGCACGCGGGGATCTCAGGAACGACGATATTACTCTCATGCACATCCGCATCACGGGTAACGAATGAGAAATCCGCGAGAAACTGTGGTCAATAAGCTTCCCAGTGGGGCTCAATACGTCACGGCGCTACAGAATCCACAAATTTGCTTTGCCCGTTCGGCGCTGAAAAGCGCGCGTCCGGTCAGGGATGCTATGGGGATGCCGAAGCCTATTTCGGGAAACTCGGCAATTGTACTTTCGCTTGTCGGTACCGATGGGCAGCGTACGGCAGTGAAATGCTTCACGCGTCCAGTGAGTGATCGGGTAAATAGGTATCGTGAAGTAACTGAACACCTTGACAAGATTGACAAGTCAATCCTTTCGCAGCCTTGGAAGATTGACTTCGAATACATTCCTGACGGCATACTTGTGGAGGGGCATCGATACCCAATTCTCGTAATGGAGTGGGTCGAGGGGAAAAGCCTTACGGAGTGGCTGGACGAGCACCACGAAGACCAAGCTGCTGTAGCCGCGTTGGCTTGCAAATTTTTCGACCTAATAGAGGATCTACGCAAGCTTGGGATTGCCCACGGGGATCTGCAGCATGGAAATCTTCTGGTCACCGACGACCTTACTCTACGGTTGGTGGACTATGATGGCATGTTCGTTCCTTCGCTCAGTGGGCAGAAGAGTAACGAGGTCGGACACCGAAACTACCAATCACCGAACCGGTCTATCGAAGATTTCGATCTCAGCGTAGACAATTTCTCTTCATGGGTAATCTACGTTTCACTTGTTGCTATCGCGGCAGACGCTTCGATATGGACACAACTTCACGAGCCCGACGGCGATTACCTGATTCTGACGGAGGACGACTTCGAAAATCCGGAAGGATCTGCACATTTCCCAGGACTAGTCCGTCATAGGAACCTGGAAATTAGCGAAGCCATGAAATGGCTCGAAGTGCTTTGTGGACTACCACTAAATGAGGTTCCGGCGCTAGATGACAGACTCTCTCGCGCCGGCAAGAAGCACGATGAATCGAGAGCCAGTGACGGGCAGTGTTCGACTGACGCAAAAAGCGGTATCCCGGAATGGCTCAATGAGCACATGCCCACACGTGTCATTCAGGAAATCAGCCCGGTCGTGCGATTTGAAGAATGGCGCCTGGAGGAAGGAGTCTTGGCGCTACTTGGCTTTCTCTCTGTCACCCTCTCGCTGGGAGCGGCAGTGTTCCTCGCGTCAGGTATCAGCGCTGCCCTTATAATCTTTCTCCTGCTTTCGGTTACGTTCTTCGTGGGGTCCTCGCGCATGCACTATAAGCGGGCCGAAATTACAGCTATGCGAAATGAGCAGAGGAGTTTGGAACAGCTACTTAGCTACGCGCAGGAGGCAGCTTCTAAGTATCTTTCCGCTTCAAAGGAACGCTCTAGTATCCTCGCTGAGCAGGAACGCATGGTCGAGGTGCACGCTGAAAGAAATCAGGAGTTGACTCATCAACTCCACTCAAGTCTAGCTCGAATCGAGTCGTGGAGAAATGCTGCTGCAGAAGCAGTCTATAGTGACTTGAAGTCGGTAAAAGGCGATTTGCAGAGCGCTCTAGGCAGTGCATTGATGCCTCTCCAGCAACCTTGGATAGAAGCACAGCTGCCTACCTATTTGATCGCGGATGCACGCCTTAGTGTCATAACTTTGAAGGATAAGGCTGCACTCGCAAGAGCGGGTATCCTCAGTGCGGCAGATATCGCCGGGGTCAATCAAACGAAGAGCGGATCGAATGTTCGGATCTTGACTAGTGATGGCCGGTCGGTCAAGATTCCAGGGATTGGCCCCGGTAAGGCTTCTGCTTTGAGAAAGTGGAGGCTGCGATGCGAGAGTGAGGCTCGCTCAGCGTGCTCGATTGAACTGCCAGGGGATGAAGAAAAACGAATCAGATGCAAGTTCAATGATCGCTTCTCGGGAATAGCTAAACGGGAAGTCGCGATTAACGATGAAGCTGAACGCAAGCGGGAAGATGTCCGCCGCAAAACGATCACCGCACGCACGGAAATGGCCGATCTCCAGCAGGGTGAAATCGCGGAATTCCACGCCCGGTTGGCGGCGCTTGATGTTGAAATCGCAGGCTTCCGTTCTATGGCGAACGAAGCTAGCGAAGTTAAGCGGTCGCAGATTATGTTGACGAACAAGGTGCGCTGTCTGTCCTACGCCCGGTACCTCGTTTTCATCTTTCTGCGACGCTAAATATCGCATCCAGTAGGCCAACTGTTTTGACTTGAAAGTGCGGTGTCGGTCAGTCGTCGATGATCAGGCTGGTGCCGGCGAGACCAGATGTCGATCAGGTCTGGGCGGTACTAGATTTGTTTGAGCCTGCGCTTGACGTCGCGGGTGATCTGGCCGAGGTCGGTTGTGGCGAGGTTGCCGATGTCGCGCTGACCAGCGACCAGATGCCCTATTGCGGGTTCAGGTCCGAGGGCATGGGCGACGGTGAGCCAGTCCTCGTGGTCGGCGATGAGCAGGAGCAGTAGGGACCGGAGTGCGAGACGACTTACTCAGGCACCTTGGCGTCGGAGCTGTCGTCGTGAGCCGGATGGCCAAGATCGGCGTCACGGTCAGCAATGCTGTCGAGCAGCCCGGGCCGCGGCAGGCCAACGGGCATCAACGGCGCACTCTGTGTCAGCATCAATGCCTGGTGAGGTTCAACGGCGCCTCGCGGGATGCGGCCTATTCGCGGACCGAAAGAGCTTGGCCTCCCGATCGTAGGACGCTGAACTGCGCAGACACTTCAGACATACGGGGCCTCCGGGGCCGTGGGCAGAGAAGCCCCGGCCTTTGGTCCGGGGCTTCGACTCTTTGGCGCTGGATAGCTGCTAACCGAAGGCTGCCGCGGGCAACTGAGGGCCTGCATCTTCTTCTCCGCGCGCGGCGGAGTCCGGCGCAGGGAGGCGGTGGCCGCGGCTTACGGCCACGCGGAGTGTGTCCCGCAAAGCTTCTGTGAGATCCCTCGCCAGGAGGCGAAGTTCCGCCGGCCCGGATTCCGCATCGGCGATTACCTCCATGGCGTGCTCCAGGAGCTCTTGGCCGACGTCGAGTTGGGCGGCTTCGGTGGTGTCGGCCAGGCGGGACAGGCGGCTGTCGTCGTCGTCAGTGCTCAGGTAGCAGGGCTTTCCATCGGGGCCGGACCACGGCAGGAGGCGGAGCTCGCTGTGGGCTTTCATCCTTCCGTCCTCATCTCTTCGATCGTGTGGTGAGTGGTGAAGAGCGCTTCGGCGCGGTCGCCGGGGAGGATCAGGCGAGCCGCCTCGATCACGCGGCCTGTGATGTCGACAGACACTCGCGTGATCGCGAGTACGGCCAGAGAGGTGCTGAGCCGGAGGGCGGAGGCCTCTTCTGGGGTGGGGAGTCGGGCGGCGACCACTTCTCGGGTTTCAGCCCGTCCGGGGCTTGGCCACCACGGCAGTTCGGTCGGTTCCAGGTCGCGCGGGACGTAGACGCGGGCCAGGCTGTGCGGCCTCTCTCCCTGGTGGGTGAGGCAGAGGAACTCCGTCAGCGGGGTGCGCGAGGGGACCTTGAGTAGGGAAATGAGGTCTCCGCGTGCTCGGAGGTTCGTGGTGCGGATCGTGACGTGGAGGTCTGCGTCCGGGGTGAGGCGGCTTTCGGTGTACGTGAGTCTGCGGAGAGGGCGACGGACGAAGTTGCCCCTGCCGTGGATCTTCTCGATCAGGCCCTCGGCCTGGAGGAGCGCGAGGGCGTTGCGCAGGGTCGGGGTGCTGACCTTGTAGTCCGCAGCGAGGCGGGGCTCTGAGGGGAGACGGGCGCCGGCCTTTAGATGGCCGGTGGTGATTTGATCCCGGAGGTCGGCGGCGATGGTCTGGCGTAGGGACGGCATGAGGGCGCTCACCACCTTCTGAGCACTCGTACGGCGATCAGCCGCGTACGGGTGTGCATGGTCAGGAGTTCGCCCGACTCGAAGAGGAGGCGTTTGGCTCCGCCGGGCAGTTGGCGGAGGTCGGCCACTCGGCACGGTTGGCCGCCGATCTGGATGACGTCGCCGCGCTGCACGGTGGCCGTGGTGATCTCGACCGGGGAAGCGAGTGCGCCGCTGGAGGGCAGGCCGTTCACGAGGCCGCCTCCGATGACGTAGTCGCGGAGTGGCAGAAGCAGGCGCACGCCTCGTAGACGACCGGGATGCCGATCGGCGCCGTCGTCGGGGAGGAGTGTGCGCACTCCTGGTGGGTGCCGATCCGGCATGCGCTGGACTCGTAGGGCGTGGCCAGCGCCGGGGGAACGCGGGTCATCCGTGGACCTCCGCCGGCACGAAGCAGGTGTGGGCGAGGAGGAAGTGCGGGACCGGCACCGAGCTCTGCCGAGTGAACTGCTCGCTGGCCAGGACGTACGGGCGGACGAGGGAGGTCTCTTCGCCCAGGAGGAAGTTTGTGCGGTCTCCGAGCTGCCGGAGGAACAGTGTCAGTTCCTCGGACGGCTTGGGGTGGGTGGGCGTCGGGCGCGTTGGTGTTAAGGCCTTGCCGTGTCGGGCCCTTGGAGCGTGCCGCTCCCTGGTGCGCCTGATGGCGTGACGGATACGGTTGAACATGCTGATCAGCTCCTATCGCTGATGGCCAGGTCCCCGGACATCGCCCGTCGCGGGGACCACTTTGTTCACGGCGGCCCAGAGTGTGCGGCCGCCCAGGCTGGTAGCCAGGAGACCGAATCGGTCCGCCGCGGCCACTACTTCCAGGACCTCCCGCCATGTCTCGGCGGGGAGGGATTCCGGTACCTCCGCTTCGATCGATGTGTGCCGGGGGTGCTCTTCCACGCGTGTGGCGAGTCCGACGGCGGCCAGCCGGGCGGCCAAGGCCTCCGCGCTTACCTCTGGAGCAGGCACAGGCAGCCTCCGTCACCGGCGATCACTTTGAGTGAAGCTAGTTAACTAGATTAGAGCTAGTGGACTAGATTTTCCATATGCCTGAGCAGCCGCCATACCTCCGCATCGCCGACGAACTGAGGCGGCGGATCGCGGAGCACGAGTGGACTCCTGGAGACCGGCTGCCCTCGCGGGCCCAGATCGGCCAGGAGTGCGGGGTGGGCGAGAACGTCGTCCGTCGCGCCCAGGAGCTGTTGATCTCCCAGGGTGTGCTGGAGGGGCGGGCCGGGTCCGGGACCTACGTGGCCGAGCCTCGGCAGCGGGTGCGGATGGTTCGGTCCGCGGCGCGCGAGCAGCCCGACGGGTCGCCGTTCCGGGCGGACATGAAGGCCGTGGGGGCGGACTGGCGGCTGGGAGAGCCGGACCGATGCCAAGGTGTCCGCGCCGGCGGAGATTGCTGCGCGGCTTGGGATCGGTGAGGGCGAGCTGTGTGTCCGGACCGTGTACGAGTTCCTTGCCGAGGGGCGGCCCGTGCAGCTGTCGACGAGCTGGGAGCCGTACGACCTCACTGGCGGGACCCTCGTCGTCCTTCCCGAGGGCGGGCCGCACGCCGGGGCCGGCGTTGTGAACCGGATGGCCGAGATCGGGGTCACGGTCAGCCATGCCGTCGAGCAGCCGGAGCCGCGGCAGGCGACCGCCGAGGAAGCGTCACTCCTCGGGATCCAGAAAGCTGCACTCGTCACGCACATCCGACGGACCTACTACAGCGATGAGGGGCGCCCCGTAGAGACGGCCGACATCGTCGTGCCTGCTGCGCTTTGCGAGATCGTGTACGAGATCCCGATCAAGAGGTAGCTCGCCTCAGTTCCGCAGGTCTGGCCAGCCGTCCCTGTTGGAGTAGCCCTCGAAGCAGTGCCGGGTGGAGCGGTCCCACTCCTCGCCGGTGGCTAGCTCGTACGCCTTGTCCGGCACGTACAGCAGCCATTCGCCGTCACGCTCGCTTGAGGTGTACGGAGCGAACTTCTCGACGTCGAAGAAGACGCTCTCCCACACAGTCTGCCCCGCCGCCACGACAGCGCAGCGCGCGTACAGGAACACGTCGGACGGCTGCGGGAACGGGCTGCCGAACCGGGCCGTCAGGTCGACCACCGGCAGAGTGCCGAACTTCTCCTGGTCCAGTCGATAGAGTGCCTCAGCATGTCGTTCTGCGAAGCCGACGATGTCGGGGACGGGACGGCGGCTCAGCTCTTCGGCGAGGCGCTGGCAGTTCGCGTGGGTGGCTTCGCCGTTCAGGGTGGCTATCAGTGCCCAGAAGTCGGCCCATGTCATTCTCACGGGCGCAGGATGTCAGGGCGGTCTGACATTCACGCTGCCAAAACACCAGGGAGCGCCCCGCCAACCTGTATGGGATCGTCTACGAGATTCCGATCAGCAGCCCTCTGTCGTGATGGTTCCCGTCCACCAGCCTGGTTCGCCGCTTGCCTCCCAGGAGATAGTCAGCGCTCGGCCGGCCAGTTCCTCGGCCTTGCCGTGTGCGGCTGTCTGGGCCTCGCCGGGTTCGCTGGCGGCGCCGGGCTGGGCGAGGTAGCCGTCGACGATGGCGCCGGAGAAGTACATGGCATAGCGCCACACGTCAGGCGTGCGGTACAGGACGAACGACGTCGGTGTCCCGAAGCCGTCCCGCCAGTGCTTTCGTCCGCGCTTCATGCCCGCACGGTAGCGCTGGAGCCCGGCGAGCCGCCCGTGTGTTTCGGCTCGGGTATCGTCCGGCCCCGTCGATCAGTCGGTAGTGAGGGTGACATGCATGATGAGCGGCACGACGAGCGGCTGTCCGATGAGGAGCTGGAGCTGTTCGTCCAGTATCTGCACCGGTTCGCGAACCACGACGTGGACATCTCCGTGCGGATGGAAGCCGGGGATCCCGAGCACCCCGTCTACGTGATGTTCGGCAGGGACTATCCCCCGGTCGGGGACGCCTCGGACCGTCGGCGGCCGTTCGCGGACCGGCGCCAGGTGACATCCAAATCTGACATCAACGACGGCGGATGAGAGCAGCTCTGCACGGCCCTGCCTGGTGTCCGCGAGCTGGGGTGGACCCTCGCCCACCGTGATCTGCACGAGCTTACAAAGCAGATGTCGGCGGTTCGAAACCGTCCGCGCACACCAAGGGAGAGCCCTCGACCGATCACGGTTGGGGGCTTTCCCATGCCGCGTGGGTGCCACATGCCATCCACGGTTGAGCTTGTCGAGGTCGACGTTCTGCCAGCGGAGGCCGACGACATCGAGGGCGGTGTGCAGGACGCGGTGCGACTTCTTGTTCGTGGCGGCGCGGTGAGAGGGAGTGGGGTCCGAGCTGAGAGTCCCGAGGCGTGAAAGGCCCCCGCTGCCCCGAGTGCGACCTGCGCGAGGAGGGTGGGAAGCGAGTTCGTTGTTCTCCGGTGGCGCTGGGGTGACCGCCCGGGCGAACCCTTGGAGTCTGTCCCTCTCCCAACCTGGTCCGCTGACATCCACCGTCGACAACAACGGGCCCTAATCGGCAGACAATGGCGGTATGACGTTGACGATTTGGGTCGATGGCTGGCAGATCCAGTGCTGCGGGGAGACCTTCGCGCCGGGGGATGTCGTCTCGTGGACGCTGCTGGAGGCTGATCCCGGGGACTTCGTGGACGTCGTCGGTGGCGAACGTGCGACTGGGATCGACTTCCGGGAGGACCATCACGTCCACGGCGACGACTGTCCACCCGCCTTATTGGAGGTGCTGACGATCGCCGAGGTGCACTGTCGTTACGCGGTGCCCATGGGCAGCAGGTCCGAGGACCACTACCCCGTTCCCGGCACTACCGTGCTGGTTCCGTCCGAGAAGGCGGATGGGTGGGCGAAGTCCCGGCCGGACGTTCGCTTCGCGGGCTACTTGGTGACTGCTCGGCGTGCCGGAGACGCGTCGGACGGTGCTGCTCCTCGTCCTGGTCGATGAGGGAGCCGGCGACAGGCTTTCGGGTTGGTTGCGGTACTGCAGCGCCGTACCGCAACCCCAGCAACCGACCTGGCCGACAGAGCCCCTCTGCGGCTCTCGGCGAGATTCTCCGTCAACCGGTAGCAGAGTTGGGTGTCGTCGGATCCGTGGGGCCGGGCGTGATGGTTCCCGTCCACCAGCCTGGTTCGTCGCTTGTCTCCCAGGAGATCGTCAGCGGTTGGCCGGTCAGTTCCTCGGCCTTGGCGTGTGCGGCTGTCTGAGCTTCGCCGGGTTCGCTGTCGGCGCTGGGTTCGGCGAGGTAGCCGTCGACGATGCCGCCGGAGAAGTACATGGCACAGCGCCATGCGTCAGGTGTGCGGTACAGAACGAACGTCCGCGGTGTCCCGAGTCCGTCCCGCCAGTGCTTTCGGCCCCTCTTCATGCCCGCACGGTAGCGGTGGCGTCCCACGCTCCGCCGGTGTGTTTCGGCTCGGCCGATCGGTCGTCCACCGGGGTGGCAGGCACGACGAGCCAGATGCCGGCGGTTCGAAACCGTCCGTCCCCGCAAGTGTCGTTCGTCAGGCGCCGGTGTGTTGCATGAGGCAGACGTACGCCCGTGGTACCTCGGGGTCGAGGCTGCTGTAGTCGAGGATCGCCGGGTAGGTCAGGCGGGTCCCGGGGTAGGCGGGGTTGCAGTCTTGGGGGGAATCGTAGAAGACGCTCGACTCGCCGTTCAGATGTACGGCTTGGCCGTCGACGGCACCCACGAGAGTGGCGCCGCACTGATAGCCGGGGGCGTTCAAGAGAAGTGCGCCGTTGCGGCCGGCTGCCGTTTCTTCGCCGGTCCAGGAGACGCAGAACACTGTGCCGGGATCGCCGCCGGTTTCCGGTTGGGAGACGAGGTGGACAAGCTGGGGGGAAGGGCGTGTGCCGCACAGTGTGTTGATGTCGGAGACGTACCACGGTGCGCCGTCTTCGCAGATTGCTTCCTTGGGTTCACAGCTTGGCTCGCCGTCGGGGAGTCTGTACGTGACGGGTAGGCATGTGGCCGACGCCTTGGGGCTTGGCTGAGCACTGGTTGGTGGTGTGGTTCCGGGAGGGCGGGCTTTCGTGTCGACCGGTTTCGTGTCGACCGGTTTCGCGTCGACTGTTGTCGTGTCGGTCGGATCGTGTCCGCGGAGGGCATAGCCGCCTCCCAGGGCCACGGCGAACGCGGTCACTCCGACGGCGGCCAAGAGGCCGGCGCGGTGTCTGAGCAGGCTGCGGCGGGCGAGTGTCCATGCGGGGTCGTCCTCGGTGGGCATGTCCCAGTGGGTGGCGACGAGGTTCCCGACGGTGGTGGGCGTGTCCGCATTCGGGGGTACGACGCTGGTTGTTTGGGTGGCCAGGAGTTCGGCGCATTTCTCGGCCAGCATCTCCGCTGCCGGGCGGTCGCCCGGGTCTTTGGCCAGCGCCGATGTCACCATCGCGAGCAAGTCATCCGGCACACCGGCGATATCGGGTTCGCCCGACATCACCCGGAACGCCACCACGTCAGGGGCTCCCGTGCCGAAAGGCAGGCGTCCTGTCGCGGCGTATGCGATCAGAGCTCCCCAGGCGAATACGTCGCCCTCGGCGCCCGCGGTGCCGGTTCGGTAGTACTCGGGGCTGATCCAGCCGGCGGTTCCCGTCATCACACCCGTGCGGGTCACCGAGGTGCCGTCCAGAGCGTGGGCGATACCGAAGTCGAGTACGCGGGGACCGGACGGCGCCAGGATCACGTTCGCCGGTTTGACGTCTCGGTGCACCACTCCCGCCGCGTGGATGGCCGCCAGGGCTGCTGCGGTGCCCGCCGCCAGGGCGTACAGAGGGGCACCGGTCAGTGGACCGGCTGTCGTGACGTGCTGACCGAGGGTGGGGCCAGGGACGTACTCGGTGGCCAGCCAGGGGTGGTCGGCGTCGGTGTCGGCTTCGAGCAGCGCCACCAGACACGGGCCGGAGACCCGCCGGGACAGCGCGACCTCTCGTTTGAACCGTGCGCGGAACTCGCCGTCGTCGGCCTGCGCCGGATGAATGAGCTTGAGCGCTACTCGGCGTCCCCCGGGGTGCAGAGCGGCATGGACGGTTCCCATCCCGCCTGCCCCGAGGCGGCCGACTATCCGGTACGGGCCTACGCGGCTCGGGTCGCCGGGGCGGGCGGGCTGGACACGCGTGAGCAACGAACCTCCAGGAGCTCAGGTCGGAACGAGGCAGACCGTAGCCGTCTCGGCCTGCTTTCCGGGCGCCTTTGGGTTTTCGCGGCCCGACCGTCGCGCGTTCCGCGTCGGTGGTTGCCAGGGCATTGTGGGTGGTCAGGAGCGGTGTGGTCGGATGGAGGGATGAGCACCCTGTACTTGTTCGCCAGTGCCGCCGAGCCCGTTTTCGAGGTCGCCCGTGTCATCGAGGACGCGCAGGCCGACGGGTGGGACGTCTGTCTTGGTCTCACCCCGACGGCGGCCCGTTGGCTAGCCGGGTCGCTCGATGGGCTGGCCGTGCTCACCGGGCATCCCGTGCGGTGGGACTACCGGCTGCCCGGTGAGCCGGATGTGTGGCCGGAGGCCTCGGCGATCCTTGTCGCGCCGGCCACCTTCAACACGGTCAACCAGTGGGCGCTCGGGATCACCGACAAGTTCGTCGTCGGTGTGGTTGCCGAGGGGATCGGCCAGCGGATTCCGACGGTGGCCGTGCCGTGTCTCAGCGCCGCCTACGCCCGGCATCCGCAGTTCGAGCGGTCCGTGGAGACCCTCCGGGGAGCCGGGGTCTACGTGTTGGACGGGGAGGGGGGTGGCGTCGCGCCGCATGGGCCCGCGCCGTTTCCCTGGCGGCTCGGTCTCGACGCCGTGCGTGAGTGGGGCGGGGTCTCCTTCGGCGGGAGTTGACGTGGACTCGTCCTTCCCGGTGTACTCCCGGCATGGCTGACGTGGGGGACGCGCCCGAAACAGGGGTGCCAGGTGGCGAGATGACGCCGCAGCGCTACATCGAGACCAGGCTCGCGCAGTACCAGGGGTGGTACGACACCAAGGCGACCCGGATGAAGGCGATGCATCTGCGGATGCGGACCGTCTCCGTCGTCGGCGGCGCGCTGGTACCGGTGTTCGTGAATCTGGACCTGGGGTTCGCTCGGGTCACCGCCACGGTCCTGAGCGTCGTGGTCGTCGCCGCCGTGTCCCTGGAGAGCGTCTACCGCTATCGCGAGCAGTGGAAGAACTACCGGTCCACCGAGCAGTTGCTCGGGCACGAGCGGGTCTATTTCGAGACCAAGGTCGGGCCCTACCACGACCTGGGCAAGCGTGAGGCGTTCTCCGTCCTCGTCTCCCGTGTCGAGAAGGCCATCGCCAACGAGAACTCCGCCACCCTGAACGTCATGACCCTCGGCGGGCAGGTCAACTCCGATGTGCAGCAGCACGGTGGTGGCGTGCCCGGCGCCCGGGAGGCGGCGGAGGGCTCCTGAGCCCGGGGGCCTCGGTGAGTCGGGGGAGCCGAGCCTGGGGCCCCGGTCGCGGGGCCCTCAGGGGTATCAGCTGTCGCGCCTCGTCAGCACCACTTGTAGTCCACCCGCGTCGAGTTGTACGCGCACGTGTCCACGGTCGAGCCGTTCGACTTGCGCAGCGTCGCCGTGTCCTTGTCGTTGTTCCAGACGTACGCCGCGCGGTTCTGGTAGATGTTCGCGGCGGTGTTCGTGCCCCGGCCCGTGCGGACCGTCACGATCTTGCCCGCGCCGAGCGGGAAGTTGCCGAAGGTGTACTTGTGGTTGGCCGCGTCCGTCAGCGTCCAGCCCCGCAGGTTGACCGCAGCGCCGGTCGTGTTGCGTATCTGGACGTACTCGGCGTTCAGGCTGCTGTTGGACCGGTTGTCCGTGCCCGGGCTGTCGTAATAGATCTTGTACAGGTGGACCGAGCCGGCCGCCTGCGCCTGCGAAGGCAGCAGCAGGATGCCGGAGGCGGCGGCCGCGGTGACGGCCGCGAGCGTGCGTACGCGAAGCATGAATGTCCCTCAGTTCTCTGCCGGGCGCCCGCCGATGGGGCCCGGCGAGCCCACAGAATACGCACGATCTTTACTGCTTCTGCACAAGTTCAGGCCAGTTGTCGGTAGCTCGGCCTAGACTCGGCTCATGGGCAGCGACTTGTTGCGGATCACCGTCCTCGGGTCCGCCACCCCCTTCCCCCGGCCCGGCAACGCCTGCTCCGGCTACCTCGTCGAGGGCGGCGGCGTCCGCCTGTGGGTGGACGCCGGGACCGGCACCCTCGCCGAGCTCCAGCGGCACGTGCCGCTCGGCGAGGTCGACGCCATCTGGATCTCCCACCTCCACGCCGACCACAGCGCCGATCTGCTCACCACCTACTACGCGCTGCTGTACGCGGGGCTCGACCTCCCGCTGCCCGTACCCCTCTTCGGCCCGCCCGGCATCGCCGATCGCCTCGCCGGCTTCCTGAGCGGCGGACCCGACCGCAGTCCCGTGGAAAAGGCCTTCGCCGTCGAGGAGTTGTACGACGGGCATGTCGTCCGCATCGGCGGGCTCACCCTTCGTTCGCGCGCCGTCGAGCATGGCGGTCCGCCCGCCTTCGCCCTGCGCGTGGAGGATGCGGGAGGGGCCTCCCTCGTGTACTCCGGGGACTGTGAGCCCTGTCCCTCCCTTGTCGAACTCGCCCTAGGTTGCGATCTGTTCGTCTGCGAGGCCGACGGCTGCGTGCCCGGGCATCACTCGGCCGCACAGGCCGGAAAGAGCGCCGCCGAAGCCCGTGCCGGCCGCCTCGTCGTGACCCACGTCGGGCCGGGGACCACTCCGGCGGACGCCGTCGCCCTGGCCGCCGCCGAGTTCCCCGGCGACGTCGTCCACGCCGACCCCGGACTGCGGTTCGACGCCGTCGTCACGCGTCGAAGTCGTACTCCAGGACGTACGACGACGAGTCCAGCGTCATCTCGTTGAGCTCCACCGCCATCCCGGGCCCCGTGAAGGCCGTACGTCCGATCAGGACCACCGGCGTCCCGAACTCCAGGGAGAGCCGGTCCGACTCGTCCGCCGTCGGCATCCGGCAGCGGATCTCCTCCCGGAACCGCACCGGCCGGTGCCCCAGCTCCGTGAGCCGCGCGTAGGTGCCGCCCGGACCCGTGTCCGGCTCGGCGATCGGCGTACCCCGTACCAGCTCGGCCGAGAGGTACGAGACCGAGAGCAGCACCGGCTTGGCATCGAGTACGAAGCGGCGGCTGCGGACACAGACCGGCGCCCCCGGCGCCAGGTTCAGCGCCCCCGCCACCCGGTCCCCGGCCTCCGTCTCGCCCACCTCGATCTGGTCCACGACCAGCTCCCGGTCCTCGTCGACGTCCGCAGACCAGACCGAGCGGCCGCTGCCCCACTGCTCCCCGGCGAGGCGCGGGATGCCCCGGCGCCGCAGCGGGCGGAAGACCCGGACGAAGACCCCGGCGCCCTTGCGCGCCTCGGTGAGCCCCTCCGTACGCAGCACGGACAGGGCCTGGCGAGCGGTCATGCGGGCCACGTCGTAGGTCGACATGAGGTCGTTCTCGCCGGGGAGCCGATCGCCCGGCGCGAAGGCGCCCGACCGGATCGCGGTTCTCAACTCGTCAGCGATGCGCTGGTACTTGGGCCGACGAGCGCTGTCCTGGTCAGTCACGGGTGGACCACTCCCTTCCATTGCGGGACACCCTACGGCGCGCTCCTCGGCCCAGGTGCACACCTGTACGCCGTCCCGCCCGGTCGATCCATCCATCGGGGGACATCTCTAGAGATACGTTGACAGGGCGGAGTCGCCGCGCTTCCCTGAGTGTCCCCATGCTTCAGGATTCGGGACGGAGGGGATGCGTGCAGCCAGTGCCCGAGGTCGGTGACCTCGTCCGCGACACCGCCACGGGGCGGGTCGGTTTCTATGTGCAGAGCGTCTCCGGGCGCTTTCTGATCCGCGCCGTCCACGGCGGCGGCGAGTGGGAGGCCGAGCCCGTCGACGTCCAGCCCGCCACGCCCCTGCACGAGCTGCGCGCCCGCACCGCCGAGATCAACGCACGGAGCAGACGCGGTCTCGGGGGTGGGTGAGGGCCGGCTCCGGGCGGTTGTCAGTGGGGCGCGCCACACTGGAGGCATGTGCCGAAGCATCAAGACGCTCCGCCCGCCCGCGCTGCCCGAGGAGGCGACCGAGGACGACATCCGCGCCGCCGCCCTGCAGTACGTCCGCAAGGTCTCCGGCTTCCACGCGCCCGCCGCCCACAACCGCGAGGTCTTCGAGCGGGCCGTGGACGAGATCGCCGACGCGACCGCGAGACTCCTCGACGGCCTGGAGGTACGCGGCTCGCACCCCGCCGCCGCCAGGACGCGGGAGCCGCAGCCCGTCTCGGTCGGGACTCGGTAGTCGCGGTCCGTCTCGGTGGGACGCGTTCCGTCGCGGTCGGGATGCGGTAGAGGTGGTCCGTCGCGGTCGGGATGCGGCCGTCGCTGCCGGGACGCGGTTGTCGCAGCGTGTCGTGGCTCGGTTCGTCGCGGTCAGGGCGCGGTCGTCCTCTGCCCGCCGCGGTCAGGGCATGGTCGCCCTCGGCTCTTCGCCGTCAGGACGTGGTCGTCCTCGGTCCTCCGCCGTCAGGACGTGGTCGTCCTCGGCCCTTCGCCGTCAGGACGTGGTCGTCCTCGGCCCTTCGCCGTCAGGACGCGGGTGCCGGAGCCGTAGCCGGACGGCGTATGAGGTACGCCGCGAGGCCGCCCGCGAGGAACAGGGCCAGGGTCGACACCCCCGCGCTGAACCAGGTCGCGCCCAGCCACTGGCCGCCCAGCCAGCCGAGCCCCACGCTGTACGAGGCCCAGGTCACGCCCGCCAGCGCCGACCACGGCAGGAACTCCTCGATCCGCCGCTTCGCCGCGCCCGCGCCCAGGGAGACCACGGAGCGGCCGGCCGGGGCGAAGCGCGCGAGCACGACGAGCAGTCCGCCGCCCCGGGCGAGTGCGGTGCCGAGACGTTCCTGCGCCAGGGAGAGGCGGCGTGATCGGGCGATCGCCCGGTCCAGCCTGGCCCCGCCCCGCAGGGCCAGGCGGTACGCGAGGAAGTCGCCGAGGGTCGAGGCGGTCGCCGCGCAGAGGAGCAGGGGGAGCAGCGACGGTACGCCGGAGGTGGCCCCGGTGGCCGTCGCCGCCGCCGTGGCGGCGGTGATCACCAGGAAGCCGCTCGGCAGCACGGGCAGGAAGACGTCGAGCAGGATCGACGTCGCCACCACCGGGTAGATCCACGGACCGGCGGTGAGCGACCGCAGCGAGCCCAGGCTGTCGAGCAGATTCACAGGGCCAGAGCCTACGCGGGGGTGAGGGGATCGCGGCCGGTGGGTGCCGGGGGAGGGGAGTGGGCCCGGGTGGGTGTTCGTGTGGGGGACATGGTGTCGAGGGGCGACCAGGTCCGCGGTTGTCGAGGACCAGTGCGGGGAGCGGCGGCCCGGCGCCGAGAAGGGCCGGAAACCGCGCTGCGGATTCCGGCCCCCTCCAGTAAGTGGCTCGTACGTCAGGCCGCGACCGGCGTGCCCCGCTCCTCGCGGGCCTTCGCGTCCGTGGCCTCGCCGGCGCCGAAGAGCCGGTCCAGGGCCAGCGCGCCCGGGCCCGTGAACACGAGCAGAGCGAAGGCCCAGCAGAACATGGCCGCGCCTTCACCGCCGTTCTGGATCGGGAAGAGCGACTCCGGCTGGTGGACCTTGAAGTACGCGTACGCCATCGAGCCCGAGGCGAGGAAGGCGGCGCTCCGGGTGCCGAGTCCTGCCAGGACCAGGATTCCCGCGGCGAGCTGGATGACCGCCGCGTACCAGCTCGGCCAGGTGCCTGCGGGCATCCCGGTGCCGCCGAGGAGGCCGAAGAGCGCGGAGGCGCCGTGGCAGGCGAAGAGCAGGCCGACGACGATGCGGAAGAGGCCGAGCGCGTAGGGCTGGGCCTGGTTCAGACGGGCCGTGAGGCTCGCGGGGGCGGAGCTCGGGGCCGAGCTCGGAGTGGAACTCGGGGTGGTGCCTGAGGTGGTGCTCTCAGCGGTCATGGGGGAGGGACTCCTTCGGCCTGGCCCTGTCCGTGGGGAACGGGGCGCGGGGGGACGAAAACCGATGAGGCCGTAAGGTTAGGCATCCCTCATTAGTGCTTGCAAGTTCAACATTCGGTCATCGGGGAGCGTGTGGCACGGCTCACTCCCCGACGACCGTCGCTGACGTGAACTCAGCAGTGCTTCAGTCGGCGGCGCTTCGGTCAGCAGCCGTTGAGGACAGACTGGAGCGCGCTCTTCTCGGCGGAGTCGACGCTGAGGTTCCAGTAGTACTTCACCTGCACCCAGGCCCTGACGTACGTGCAGCGGTAGGCCGTGCGCGAGGGCAGCCAGGTCGACGGGTCCTGGTCGCCCTTGGACTGGTTGACGTTGTCGGTGACGGCTATGAGCTGCGGCCGGGTGAGGTCGTTCGCGAAGGACTGGCGCTGGGAGGTGGTCCAGGAGTTCGCGCCCGAGCGCCAGGCCTCGGCGAGCGGGACCAGGTGGTCGATGTCGAGGTCGGAGGCGAGGGTCCAGGTGGCGCCGTCGTACTCGGAGTACCAGCTGCCGCTGGTCGCGGCGCAGTTGGAGTCGGTGACGACGTTCACGCCGTCGCGCTTGAGGACCGTCTCCCGCGTGTTGCAGGTGCCGGACTGGGTGATCCAGTGCGGGAAGAGGTCCCGGCTGTAACCCGTGGTGGAACCTTCCGCCTTGACCGTGAGGGCGGCCAGGTAGGTGCGGGCGGTCGCGGCGCTGACCGGGGTGGGCATCGCGGCCTGCGCGGCCGGGGCGGTGGCGAGGAGGCCGGTGACGGTGAGGGCGGCGGAGGTGGCGAGTACGGCGAGTCGACGCGCGTAGATCATGCCGACGGGCATGTGAACTCCCTGGAAGCGGGGGGACCTTGGCTGACTACGTCCCCGTGGGGTGCCGGGCGGTGGGCCCGGTCATCGTGGCGGCGCCAGGTTTCGGTGGGGGGTGCGCCAGGTAACAGAGTGGCGACATGGACACGTCACATCAAGGGGTGTGACGTGTCCTGATGGAGTGCCAGATTCCGCCCGCGGTCAGGGGGTCGGGGGCCCGGAAGCGCCTCGCGCGCGGCCGGAAGCTCCGGTCGCGCGCGAGGTGAGAAGGGGGAGGGGGAGGCTACGCCAGGACGGTCAGCGTGATCGATCCGTCGGCCGCGGGCTCCACCCGCAGCCGCGTGAGGTCGGCGACGTGCACGTCCGGCGCGAAGGCCGCCGCGCGCGGGCCCACGCCCACGACGCGCATGCCGGCCGCACGGCCCGCCTGGATGCCCGCCTCGGAGTCCTCGAAGACCACGCAGTCCGCCGGCTCGAAGCCCAGCGCCGCCGCGCCCTTGAGGAAGCCCTCGGGGTCCGGCTTGCTGGCACCGACCATCTCGGCCGTGACCCGGATCTCCGGCATCCGGAGCGCCGCCGCACCCATACGGGCCTGGGCCAGGCCCTCGTCCGCCGAGGTCACCAGGGCGTGCGGGAGGTCCGCGATCGCAGCCATGAAGGCGGGGGCTCCGGGGACGGGCACGACCCCGTCGAGGTCGGCGGTCTCCTCGGCCAGCATGACCCGGTTGTCGGCGTGGTTCTCCGCCATCGGGCGGTCCGGGAGGAGGACGGCCATCGTCGCGAACCCCTGGCGGCCGTGGACCACCTTGAGCACCTCGTCCGCGTCGAGACCCTGGCGGTCCGCCCAGCGGCGCCAGCAGCGCTCGACGACGGCGTCCGAGTTCACGAGGGTGCCGTCCATGTCGAGCAGGAGGGCGCGGGCGGTGAGCGTTGCCGGGGTGGTGGCAGGCATCGGGTCTCCAGAGGGGGTGGTGTGGAGAACGAAGTGGTCCCGCCCACCGGTCAGGGAGTGCGGGCGGGGCCACTTTGTTCTTCTACGATACAAAACCCGGGGTCGTCTTGGCCAACCGGTCCGCACTCCGGAATCCCGCGGCCCGCTGCTCTGCTGTCTTACGGAGGTCGTACGGAGGTCGTACGGAGGTCTAGAGCCAGGTGCTCCGCTCGAGGGCCTCGCGCGTGTTCGGGCCGTACACGCCCTTCGGGTCACCCTGGATGTACATCCAGGACTGGTAGTTCTTCACCGCGCGCCAGACCTCCTGGTCGTACTCCCCGTCCACGTCGCCGTGGTACGCCCCCGCGAGGGTCAGCCGCGCCTGGAGCTCGACGACCTCGTCGCCCGACGAGCCGAGGCTCAGCGTGGCCGCCGCCTCCTCGGTCGCCCGGGGCGGCTGCGAGGACGGCGTGGCCGTCTCCGCGGCGGTCGTCGGCGCCGCGGAGGGGGTGGCGGCCGGAGGGGCCGCGCTCGCGGTGGTACGGCTCGGGGAGGGCGTGGACGACGGCGACGCGGACGTGCGGTGCGGGGTCGGGGAGGAGGAGGTCGGCTCCGGCGTCTCGGAGGACGGGGACGGCGCCTCGGACACGGCGATGTTCAGGGACGCGCTCGTGGTCACCTCGGGCACGGCCGCCCGGTCGTCGGTCTCGTCCGCGCCGCCGAGGACGGCCGCCGCCAGGGCCGCGGTGCCCGCCACGGCGACGGCGGCCACCGCCGCGACCACGACGCCGCGCCTGCGACCCCGCGCCCGCTCGTGCCCGTACGCGGGCGGTACGTCGCCGACGCCGCGCAGCAGCAGCGGCATGGTCTCGGAGGGGTCGCCCGCGGGCGCGCCGGGGGGGACGTGCTCGGGGTACGCGTCCGGGCCGGGGCCGGAGGGGTACGTCTCCGGGTCGAAGTCGCCGGGGTACGTCTGCGCGCCGGAGCCGCCCGGGTGCGCGCCCGGATGGGGCGCCGTCGGGTACGCCTCCGACTCGGGGCCGCCGGCCGGGTGCGCGGCCGGCATCGGTGCCGTGAGGGCGCCCTCCGCGTGGATCGCCGCCAGCTGGGTGGTCGGCGGGTCCTCCGTGGAGTACGTCGGCATGTGCGCGGTCGCCTGGCCGTCCGTGGAGTACGGCGGCACGTGCGCGGTCGCCGGGTCCTCCATCGAGTACGCCGGTACGTGCGTGGCCGCCGGGTCCTCCATCGAGTACGCCGGTACGTGCGCGGTCGCCGCGTCCTCCGTCGAGTACGCCGGCAGAACCGTGGTCTGCTGCACGTCCGGCCCCGCCGCACCGGCCCCCGCCGCGCCGCCGGGCGCCATGCCGCCGCCCGTCACGCCGACACCCCCCGCCCCCGCCTCGTACGGCCCAGCAGGGCCCTCCGAGGCGTCCAGGGTCACGTAAGGCCTGATCCGCAGCGGGTCGAAGTCCTCGGCCGCCGCCATTTCCGCCGCCCGGGCGCAGGCGCAGCCAGGTCTGTGTACACCGCATTCAGGACAGACGTGTCCGGTCATGATGGGTCCCCTCCCCGATACCACTGCGAGCGATTATGCAGGCCGCGTCTGTACGGCGGGCGAACGGCCGTGCCCTTCCGCAGGCCATAACGGGACATTCCGATCAGGATGGAGGAGCCCGTCGCGGTACGAAGACCGGCACGAAGACGGACACGGAGACGGACACGGAGACGGAGACCCCATGGCGCAGGACACGCACCCGTCCCGGCCCCCCGACGCCGACGCCCCCGTGCCCGGCGAGGGGCAGAGCCGCCGCACCGTCCTCGTCGCGATCGGCGCGCTGCTGCTCGGCATGCTGCTCGCCGCGCTCGATCAGAACATCGTCTCCACCGCTCTGCCGACCATCGTCAGCGAGCTCGGCGGCCTGGAACACCTCTCCTGGGTGGTCACCGCGTACCTGCTCGCGTCGACGGCCGCCACCCCCCTCTGGGGCAAGCTCGGCGACCAGTACGGGCGCAAGAAGCTGTTCCAGGGCGCCATCGTCCTCTTCCTCGTCGGCTCCACCCTCTGCGGCATCGCCCAGAACATGCCGCAGCTCATCGCCTTCCGCGCCGTCCAGGGCCTCGGCGGCGGCGGCCTCATGGTCCTGTCCATGGCGATCGTCGGCGACCTCGTCTCGCCCCGGGAGCGCGGCAGGTACCAGGGCCTCTTCGGCGCCGTCTTCGGCGGCACCAGCGTCCTCGGCCCGCTGATCGGCGGGCTCTTCACCGAGCACCTCTCCTGGCGCTGGGTGTTCTACATCAACCTGCCGATCGGGATCGTCGCCCTCTTCGTGATCGCCACCGTGCTGCACATCCCGGCCCGCTCCACCCGGCACACGATCGACTACCTGGGCACCTTCCTCATCGCCGCGGTCGCCACCTGCCTGGTCCTGGTGGCCTCCCTCGGCGGCACGACCTGGGCGTGGGGCTCGCCGCAGATCATCGGGCTCGCCGTCCTCGGAGCCGTACTCCTGGTCTGGTTCCTGTACGCCGAGCGGCGCGCAGCGGAGCCCGTGCTGCCGCTCAAGCTGTTCCGGATCCGGACGTTCAGCCTCGTCTCGGTCATCAGCTTCGTCGTCGGCTTCGCGATGTTCGGCGCGATGACCTTCCTGCCGACCTTCCTCCAGGTGGTCCGGGGCGTCACGCCGACCATGTCCGGCGTCCACATGCTGCCCATGGTGCTCGGCGTCCTGATCACCTCGATCGCCTCCGGTCAGGTCGTCTCGCGCACCGGCCGCTGGAAGGCCTTCCCCATCGCCGGCACCGCCCTCACCTGTTTGGGCCTGCTCCTCCTCCACGGGCTGACGGAGACCAGCTCGACCTGGTCGATGAGCGTCTGCTTCTTCGTCTTCGGCGCCGGACTCGGCCTCGTCATCCAGGTCCTCGTCCTGGTCGTGCAGAACGCCGTCTCCCACCAGGACCTCGGCGTCGCCACCTCAGGAGTGACCTTCTTCCGCTCGATCGGAGCATCCTTCGGCGTCGCCGTCTTCGGCACGATCTTCACCAGCCGGCTCACCGACGAACTCGCCACGGCGTTCGCGGACGCCGGTACGGAACTCCCGCCCGGCGCCGGCCCCGGCCGGGTCGCCGCCGACCCGCGCGCCATCGCAGCGCTCCCGCCCGAGCTGCGGCCGTCCGTCCTCCACGCGTACGCCACGTCCATCACGGACGTCTTCCTGTACGCGGCGCCCGTCGTCCTCGTCGCCTTCGTCATCGCCTGCTTCCTGAAGGAGGACAGGCTGCGCGGCCCGGTCACCGCACCCGACGCCGGCCGGCCCTCCGCCGATCACGTCGGCCGCGCCCTGTCCCTCCTCGGATCCTGGGAGGGCCGCAAGGCGGTCTACGTGAGGATCACCGAGCGCGCCGGGCTCGACCTGCAGCCCGCCGCGAGCTGGCTGCTGCTGCGCGTCCGCCGCCACGGGACCGTCGAGCCCTCCCGGCTCGCCGAGGTCACCCCCGTACCCCTGCGGGTGATCACGGAGGCGTCCCGGCAGGTGGAGGAGCGGCGCCTGGTGGCGCGGGAGGGGGTCCAGCTGGTCCTCACCGAGGACGGCGTACGAGCAGCGGCGGTACTGGCCAGGGCCCGGGAGGAGTCGCTCGCCGAACTCCTCGGCGACTGGTGGCGACCCGACCGGCCCACCGACCTCGTGCAGCTGGCGGAGGAGCTGACGGCCGAGCTGTCCGGCCCGGACGGGGAGCGGCCCCACACACCGGAACCGCCCGGCGGCGACCACCACGCCTGAAACCGGCGGGGCTCAGAGCTCCTTGCCGTACCAGATGTCCATGTACGGCCCGGTGCAGTACGCGGGGATCTCCGCGTACCCGTGCCGCGTGTACAGGGCGCGCGCCTCGACCAGGTCGAGGCGCGTGTTGAGGACCATCCGGCGCGCCCCGAGGCCGCGCGCCTCCTCCTCCAGCTTGCGCAGCAGGGCGCCCGCGCCGCCCGCGCCACGGAAGGCGTGCCGCAGGAACACCCGGGTCAGCTCGGCGCGTTCGGCATCGAGCATGAGGACCCCGCCGCAGCCGGCCGGCTTTCCCTCGAACCGTGCGACCAGGAACTGCCCGGTCGGCGGGGTCAGCTTCTCGACCCCGTCGTTCGTCAGGCCCTCGTCTATCTCGGCCTCGGTCGCGGGCCGCTTCCAGTAGCGGCTGGCGACGTCGTCGTAGTAGTCGCGCCGAAGGGCGGTCGCGTCCGGGGTGTCGACGCGCTCGGGAGAGATGGTCCAGGTCATGCGGGCCATTCTGCGGCCCGCACGACCACTCTCGCGGCCCAATTACTTGGGCGACGCCTGCTGGACGACCTCGAAGGACCACAGGGTGGAGCCGGAAGCGGCCGGCTTCGGCCGTTCGCCACCGCCCTGGTGGGCGTCCTTCATGGAACCGCTCATCCAGTTCTGGAAGTCCTCCTCACTGCGCCACCGGGTGTACACCAGGTACTGGTCGGTGCCCTCCACCGGGCGCAGCAGCTCGAACCACTCGAAACCGTCGGACCCCTCCACGGCCCCGGCCCGGGAGGCGAACCGCTGCTCAAGCACCTCACGCTGCTCGGCCGGCACGGTCAGGACGTTGATCTTTACCACACTAGGCACATGACACCTCTCAGGAAGCACAGGCCGGGCGCTGCGCCGAGCCTTGATCACGTACGTGCAGTCTCGTACATCCGCCAGTCAAAGCGGCGTGAGGACGACTCGCAGGCGTCGCCCGTGGCGCAGCGCGAACGGTGCGCCTCGCTGATCGCGTCGAAGGGGTGGAGCGACGCGGGCCACTTCGAGGACGTGGGCAAGTCGGGGTGGGACCCGAGCATCCACCGCCCGGGGTTCGAAGAGATGATGACGGCCGTGCGCGGTGGGCACG
The DNA here is from genome assembly GCF_056435185.1 of Streptomyces sp. NPDC044003. NCBI lineage: Bacteria > Bacillati > Actinomycetota > Actinomycetes > Kitasatosporales > Streptomycetaceae > Streptomyces > Streptomyces sp. NPDC044003. The sequence continues at coordinate 718,872 of NZ_JBWKFA010000002.1, forward strand.
TGGACGCTGTGGTCGTCTTCTCGCTGTCCCGCCTGACGCGTCGTGGCGCGCTGGAAGCGATGCGCATCATCGAGGAGCTGGAGGCGCACGGCGTCCGGCTGGTCAGCGTCGAAGAGCCGTACCTCGACACGTCCACCCCGGTCGGCGTCGGCATCCTCGCCATCATCGCGGGGCTGGCGCAGCAGGAATCCGACATGAAGTCGGCGTACGTCTCCGCCACCAAGGACACGCTCCGGCGAGCCGGCAGCCACGTGTCGGGCGTCGCCCCGTACGGCTTCACGACGGAGAGGGCGACCAGCGGCAAGCTGTCCGTCGTCCGACTCGTCCCGGACCCGGTGGAAGCCCCGCACGTTCGTGACATGGCCAAGTGGGCCGCAGAGGGCGTGTCCGCCTCGCAGATCGCCAAGCGACTCAATGAGGACGGCGTTCCCACGAAGGCGGTGTCCCTGGGGGAGTCGGGAGCCAAGCGCCTCGCCTCGCGCCGTGCGCGCGGAGTCTCGGAAGCCGTAGAGCGTCCCGCGTGGGTGTCGTCCACTGTCCTGCGCATCTTGCGGGACCCGCGCCTTGCGGGGTACGCGATCGAGTGGCAGGGACGGGTACAGGCGACCAAGGACGCCGACGGCAATCCCATCCCGGGCAAGACGGGGAAGCGCGCCATCCTGCGTGACGACGAAGGGCAGCCCGTCCAGTCGCACGAAGCGCTGATCCCCATGGATGAATGGTGGAAGCTCCAGGACGTGCTGGACGGCCGGACGCAGGTGGTCGTACGAGCGGGCCGACGAGTCCCTACTCTGCTGGCTGGACACGGAATGCTGTTCTGCGACGTCTGCGGATCGGTGATGGTGACCGACCGACGGGCCGGGAAGCTCTACTACAAGTGCAACCGCGCCGGGGGAGTCGTTGCAGGCCACGGCGGTCTCGTCATCGGCCAGGACGCGGCGGACAGCGAGACGGCGGGGCGGGTATGGGCCCGTCTCATGGCCATGGACCCCGACGACCCGGAAGACCTCGAATGGCTGGCCGAGGCGTCACGGCGCTTTGCCCGCCAACAGGACACGTCCCAGCGAGACGCGGAACGCGCATCGGTACGAGCCGAGTTGGAGCACGTACGGGAATCCCGCCGCATCCTCCACGTGGACCGGCTGGCCGGCGTCTACGCCGACGAGACCGGTGCGCAGATGTTCAGGGAGTCCATGGCGCGGTTGGCTGCCCACGAGGAGCGGACAGCCGAACGGCTGGTGGAACTGGAGGCGACCGGCAACCGAAGCATCCAGATCCCCAACGAGTGGACGAGCGTGGACGGGGATCCCATCGGGGAGGGTTCGACATGGGCGGTGTGGGACCTGGAGAAGAAGCGGGAGTTCCTGGCGCTCTTCATCGACTCCGTGAGGATCACCAAGTCCGTCGGCAGGGGGCGGAACGCGAATACGCGGGACCGTGTGATCGTGCGCTGGGCTGAGTCGCCCGGCCCTGCGGACACCTGAGCACCCTGAGAGGTCTGCACGGTCCGCCGCTGGAGAGATCTGGCGGCGGGCCGTTTGGCTTTTCTGAGCCCCGCAGTCTTGCGGGTCGCCCGAGTCGAGCCCCGGTAGTCCCTCGCAGGCCGCCGGGGCTTTGCTGTGCCGCAGCGGGCCGACCAGCGGGCGGAGCCATGACTGTATGACGGTTCAGACTGTTTTTTCGTATGCACAAGAAAAATAAGGAGAAAACCAAACCGTCCGTCGAATCATCATCCCGTCATGCTCGGCCCTCGGGAATCCGATGGTCCCCACACCACGGTGAGGGACCGAGCGGCACGGCTCGCGGCCGGACAGATGGCGCGGGAATCTGCTGGTCCCCACAACACAGTGAGGAGGTTCGCTGGCTCGCTCGGGCGGGGCCGCCCCACAGCGGGGCGAGGAGGTGTTGAGAGTGACGACTTTCGACACTTTTTAGAACGCATAGAAAAAAATACAGAGAAAGAGAAACCGGGGTCTCTGCCGTCACCACCGACACCGCTCGGCACCCTCGGGACACCGTTGGTCCCTACTACTGGGGCACCAGGGAGGAACCGAGCGACCCCGACCGTCCACCGCACGAAGCGGCGAGGGCGCGGGACACCCTCGGTCCCTACTACTGGGGCAAGAGAGAGCGGGACTACCGCGCACCCACCCCGAGGGGGAACCACGGCGGACCGAGTGCCCGCCCTCACACCAGCTCTGTCCGTGCACCACGCGCCCCGCGTTACCGGGGTGGCCGCAGGGGTCGTGTGGCAGAGCGCGGGGGACTGCACCGCCCATGAGTAACCGGCTCGTCCGCGAGTCGCCGAAAGGGGTTGTAAGCGCGTGCGGTCCCCCACCACGGCTTGTTCGCGCGAATGGGAAGCCCCCGGAGGTCTGCTTGCTGCGGCGCCGCGGTGGTCATTCTGTGGCTCCGCCGAAGCCCGCCAACACAAAGGTTGACGGGCCGAGACCGACGGTGCTCCTTACGGGGCGGTGACCACGTCCACGTTGGTGACCTTGGCGCAGATGGCGTAGGCCCGCAGCTTTCCGGGGGTGTTGGGGTCCATGTTGGTGGCGTAGGCCCACCACTGCTGGTTGCCGTTCGGGAAGCTGGAGACGAGCTTGTAGTTCTGGGTGTACGAGTTCCCGGACGTCACGTTGGCTCCGCCGCCCGTGAGCGTCTCGCCAGGGGGGCAGCTGGCGGTGGCCGAGGCGTTGCCGGCGAAGCTGCCGGTGGCCGGAGGAATCGTGACCTCGGCTCCCTGCACGATGTGCAGATCCGAGTTGGCCTGCGCCAGCCCGGCCGTTCCGAACATCATTGCGACGGCGGCAGCGGCGACGAAAGATTTCTTGAGCACAGAGTTCTGCTTTCGCTGGTTCCGTTGGGAAGCTCGCGCCTTATGCGTGAACCTGCCAGAGGGATACCAAGACTCTGCCGAGGAATCCGGACCGCCTCGCGGTGGATCAGTCATTCGCCGGAAGCATTTTCGACCAGCTGGCCGTGGTGTCGTCATGGGTGCCCCTTGGAACTGGCCCGACAGGGTGACCTTCCTGCGCCTGTGTCAGTCCCCTCGGGATATCAGAGTTCCGGGTTCGAGTCCCGGGGTGGGCACCGGGCCGGGAACGCGTGGTGCCGCTACGGGTAGTCGATCACATTGCCGTTGGAGCAGTTGTTTACGTGGTCGCCGACATAGCCCGTCTCGCCGACGAGGACGGGGACGATGGCCACTTCCTGCATGCAGACGGCGGCAGCACTCCAGGTCCAGTTGTTGGCGGCATTCACGCCGCCGCCGAAGTTTTGGTCGTTGTCGGCGTGGGCGGGGGCCGTGATGGCGAGGGCGCCGACAGCGAGTGCAGTGGCAGCAATGAGCTTCTTCATGATCAAGAGAACGACTATTGGGGGCAGGGGAAACGGTCCATCACCCCATCGGAGCCCGCCTAGCCCAACGGCAAGAGGCGTCGCGCTTAGACCGCGAAGGTTCCCGGTTCGAGTCCGGGGGCGGGCACGTAGAGAACGACGACCAGGCCGACGACATCGAGGGGGCGCCATGCGCTGTATCGACTGCACGGAGCCGGCGACCCATCGGGGCCGCTGCAAGACCCACCACGGGGCGTACGAGGGACGTCCGACCGTCCGCGACCGACGAGCCCGGAGCCGACGACGAGCGGCCCGGAACGACGCGGCTGCACGACTCCGCCGGATCATCGAGCGGAAGGGGCACGCGTGGTGTGACTGGTGCCTAGACGACTTCCCCGCGGCAGACGTGGACGTGGACCATGTGCGGCCCCTCTCGATGGGAGGGACCGACACGGACGGGAACGTTCAAGCGCTGTGCCGTGGGCGTCACCAGCTCAAGACGAGCACGGAGTTCGGGCGGGCCGTTCGACCCGTACGTGTGCGCAGCGCCCCGCTGGCCTGTCTGTTGTGGTGATCAGTTCACGTAGACGCTGGTACCGAGTTCGGAAACGGCGCTCTCTCCGGGGGCGACGAGTGCGAGGACATCGCCGGTGCAGTCCGATCCCGAGAAGACCTGTGCGACCTCGTCCGTGCGGTTGTCGACGGCCAGCGGCCACGAGTCCCCGGCGTAGCAGCCGCTGGGGTCGGTGTGTTCCACTCCGCCGACGACCAGGACACCTTCCGCCGCGAACGCAGAACCTGACGTTCCCAGCGAGAGCATGACGGCAGCCGCAGCGGCTCCCAGAGTCACAGCGATGCGACGCATGAGCGTCCCTTTCTCTCAACCAATTTGGCCGTGCCAGTGTGGGCGCTCGGCACTCTGTGGCGTGCACGAAGTCACCCGGACGTGGTTGCTGAATCGATCCTTCGTCCACCGAAGAGGTGATCCCCATGCCCCGTAGACCCCGCCCCCCGTGCTCGGTACCCGGATGCCCCGAGCTGACTGCCCGTGGCGGCCGCTGTGCTGCTCATGAGCGTGAGGCGAACGCGGACCGTGCGTCACGTGGTGGCGCCGTGTACACGACGCGGTGGCAGCGCATCCGTAAGGCGTACCTGTACGCGAACCCGTGGTGCGTGCTGTGCGGTCGCGCGGCGAACGTGGCGGACCACTTCCCTTTGAGTCGACGTGAGTTGGTCGCTCGGGGTGAGGCGAACCCGGATGCGCCGAAGCATCTGCGTCCGCTGTGCACGTCGTGCCACAACGGCGAGACGGCACGGCACCAGCCCGGTGGGTTCGCTGCTGAGGCTCGTTCGCGGCGTGAGTCGTTGGAGCGTCCGCCGTACTGACCAGAGGGTGGCCCCCCTTCCCTCGCCTGCCAGAGCGGCAGGGAGGCAAAAAACTCGCATGGCTCATTTGAGCGTTTCTGCGGAGAGCCATGTGCTGATCAATTAACCAACCATGGAAGGAATTTCCTTGACTCTCACTCTTGCCGAATCGGCCAAGCTCACCCTTGACCAGCTTCAGCGCGGCGTAATCGAGACGTTCGTTCAGGAGTCGCCGATTCTCGACCGGCTTCCCCTTGTTCAGGTGGAGGGAAGCGCGTTCAAGTACAACGAGGAGTCCAGCCTTCCCGGCGTGGCCTTCCGAGCGATCAACGAGGCGTACCCGGAGAGCACCGGCACGCTGAACCAGCGCGTCGAGACTCTGGCCATCCTGGGAGGTGACGCCGACGTGGACAAGTTCATCGTCCAGACGCGCGGAAACCTCAACGATCAGCGTGCGATTCAGACCCACATGAAGGTCAAGGCCGCCTCGATTCACTTCGCCGACCAGTTCTTCAACGGCGACGTCGAGGTCAACCCGAAGGGGTTCGACGGTCTTCGCAAGCGGCTGGTCGGGCGCCAGGTCATCGATGCCAAGGGCAAGGGGGCCGTCGCCCACGGGCACGACTTCTTCGATCTGCTCGACACCCTGACGAACCAGGTGCGTGGCATCGATGGCAAGAACGGCGCGCTCTACATGAATGCCGCGCTGCGCGCCAAGATCGCATCCGGATTCCGACGGCTCGGTGGCAGTGAGCTGCTGAGCACGGACATCGCCGGAAAGCCCACGGTCATGTGGAACGGCATCCCGCTGCTGGACGCCGGCCAGCGTCTCGACGGTGCGGACGTGCTGCCGCTGACGACTGGGACCGGTGGTGTGGAGACCGGTGACATCTACGCCGTTCGCTTCGGGGCGACCGAGGCGGACGCCGGTGTCTCCGGACTGACCAACGGTGGTGTTCAGGTCACCGACCTGGGCGAGTCGCACGACAAGCCTGTCTACCGCACCCGTATCGACTTCTACTGCGGCATCGCTCTCTTCGGCGGTAAGGCAGCCGCACGCCTCACCGGCGTACTGAACGGCTGATGCCGCCATACGGCCCCTGTGTCTCTCTCCATTGCCGGAGAGGGGCGCAGGGGCCTTTTGGCGATTCCGTAGTCGGTCGGACGGTCAGCCGAGCGACGACAGGGCGGACGTGACGAGCGAGCGTGCGGCGGCTCCCCGTGCCGACCCCTGCGACAGTCGGTCGAAGGCTCGTGTGTACAGCTCGACTTGGCTTGGCTGCGTCAGCGTGGACGCGGCGTCCAAGGTGTCCGCGTGCACCCTCGTTTCGTCGAAGATGGTGAAGGTCGGCATGGGCCAGACGGTTCGCTGCGACGAGAACGGAACGATGCCCACGGCCACGTTCTGGAGATCCATGACCCCCAGGAGGTGACCGAGCTGCGCCGCCATCGTCTCTACGGTGCACAGCCGGTAGCGCAGTACCGATTCCTCCAGGACGAACGAGAACCGGTGCGCCGCGTTGCTCAGCACGGCGTTCCGCCTCATACGGACCTTGACGGCGTCTGTCACGTCGTCCGGTGTCCCGCGAAAGTCTGCAATCGACGAAAGGAGCGCGGTCGCGTACCCGGGTGTCTGAAGAAAACCGGGGATCACGTCCGAGACGTAGACCCGGAACAGGCGAGTGCGCCGGTACAGGTTCTCCGTGGACTCCTGCACGTGCCGTAGGCCGCCCCGTTGGAGGCGCTTCCACTGGACGTGCGCATCCGCCGATTGCCTGTTCGCCGCGATCAGATCCGGCGCCTGGTCGTCGGCGCCGCACGCACGACACCACGCCCGGATGTCCGCGTCGGATGGTGGCGTTTTCGCGTTTCCGATGCGCGACACCTTCGAGTCCGACCAGCGCAGTCCGACGGCCAGCTCCCGCCCGCTGATTCCGGCGTCCCTGCGGATCTCGCGCAGCCGGCTTGCCAGTGCTTCGCGAGCCTGCTGAACGCTCGATGAGGGGTGTGGGGGCATGGAGCTGGCTGTCCTCAGATCGCGTACAGGTGGTGCGGGACGGCCCGGTCCCAGACGGCTTCGAAGGCCGATGCGCAGAGTTTCACCGTCGCCACGTCGTCGGTGATCTCGTCCTCGACCACCGCACCGTCGCCTGAGAAGTGGTGCACGCGCAGGAGCTTGCCGTCGAAGAGCCAGAAGTCATTGCCGGGGAGGCCGATGTCCGTGGCCCGACGGCGCGGCAGCCATCGGACGTCCTCGCCGGCCGTGACGTTGGCGTGGGTGACGTAGTGCTCCCACCGGATGTACTCCGTCACGGGCTCGGAGATGATTCGCGCACGGCGGATCGACACCCCTCGCGCCACGGTGTCCACGATCAGCTGGTCGTACGGGTGCCACCAGGACGCGCGGTCGTCCCAGTCGATGCGATCGCCGCGCTTCCACGCTTCGAATCTGTCGGTGGACGCGTACGAGTCACGCATCTCCAGGTGCACGGCGGACCGCTCGCACCGGCCCAACAGCTCAGCGAAGCTGGGCACGCTCGATGGCATCGCACGCCTCCCGGATCATCGGAATCATGCGGGCCGGAATCCTGACGATCGCCTCGTTGTCGGGTACCGGTCCGTTCGCGGGGCTGCTCGCCTCGCACTGGGCCTGAGTCTCGCTGTCCGGCTTCCAGCCTTGCAACAAGATCTCCTGAGCTTCCGCGTCCGCCCACACCGTCGGGCAGTGATCGCGGTCGGTGTTCGGGTCGATGCCTACGAACTCTACGGCCATGGCTGACTCCCTGGTCCAGTTGATTGCGCGGGCTTGCATCAACCATGACTACCTGCTCTTACAGCGTCAACGCTCGAATGAGACAAGTGATTTGGTGTGCAAACTCATGCAATTTCGTAGAGCTTCCGGCGGACGTCTTCCTAGCGTCCTCTGCAACTACGCAGACGGACCGAGGGGACGACGACATGCCCGGCAAGTCTCAGGAGCGCGAAACGGACGCACGGCAGTGGGAGTACACGACCTACGCCCCTTCGGGCGAGGTGTGTCCCGCCTGCAACAAGCCGATTGCCTCGCTCGAACGCTGTCGCCGGGGAACGCTGCGCGAGCCGTCCCAGCCCGACAAGGCCGTCTACCAGCACGTGAAGTGCCCCAAGTGATCGGCCCGGACGACATCGGCCGGCGCGTCGAGGACGGCGAGGGAAGGGTCGGCATCCTGCGTGACGTGATCCGGGACTACGAGGATCCCGCCGAGTTGCCCGGCGAGCGCCGAAAGCGCCCCATGGCGTTCCTGTGGCCGGAGCGCGGCGGGCGGGAGTGGCTCGTCCCGCCCGACCATGTGCGGCGTGCGAAGTGTGGGCATGGGCCAACGGCGAAGGCCGACGGCTTCTAGGCTGGCTAGCCGTAGTGACACTCGCCAATCAAGCTCTATGTGAGTGACTTGACCCATTCATTGATCTTCACGATGCTCATGGAAGGCAGGATATGACCCAGGGCCCCGCCGTCCCCGAAGCGGACGCGACAGAGGACGCGACTGCGGACGCGATACGGAATCTGGCCGCGCGCTGGCTGCCTCGGCTCGGGGACGACGACTTCGTCGTGTCGCCCGTCGGGTTGTGGCTGGCGCTCGGGGTCGTGGCGTCCGGGGCGCGGGGGCGGACCGGGGAGGAGCTGCGGGGGCTGCTCGGGGTCGAGGGGGAGGCGGCCGGTGAGGCCGTGAGCGTTGTCCGGCAGCGGGTCGCGGGGAGCGACGGGGTTTCCGTCGCCACCGGGGTGTGGAGCGCGCTGCCGACCCTGGAGGCGTTTCGGCGGGGGGTGCCCGGGGTGCGGTTCGGGGTGTTGCCCTGGGCGGTCTGGTTCGCGTTGCCCGACGAGGTGTTCGGGGCCACGGACGACATGTCGATGGGTGAACTGCCCGACCTCCAAGAGGAGCTTGATGAGTGGGTACGGCGGGCCACCGGTGGGCGGATCGAGCGGCTGCCGCTCGATCTGGACGGTTCCGAGGACCTCGTCCTGCTCAACGCGCTGGCTCTGAAAGCCTCCTGGCTGACCGCCTTCCCCGCTCACCTCACCCGCGACGAGCCCTTCACCGACGGGTACGGCGACACCCGGCCCGTACCGACCATGCGGCAGCGGATCCCGGCCGGGTGGGTCTGGCACGTGGAGGGGGTCTGCGTGGTCGAGCTGCCCTGTCAGGAGGGGGTGTGCGTGCGGTTCGTGCTCGGCGCCGAGGACGCCGGGCCCGCCGACGTGCTGCCCGCCGCCTGGGCCGGGCCCGGGGCTCGGCGGCCGCTCGTCGCCGACTCGGCCGATCTCACCCTGCCGCGGTTCACGCTCCGTACGACGACGGACGCACGGGAGCATCTGGCGGCGTTCGGCGTCCGCGACGCCCTGCGGCCCGGCGCCGACTTCTCGGGGATCTCCGCCGCCGACCTGTACATCGGCAAGGTCGCCCAGTCGGCGATGGTCGAGGTCGCCGAGGAGGGCGTGGAGGCCGCCGCCGTCACCCAGGTCACCATGACCCGCGGTGCCGCCCTGCCGCGCCACAAGGTGGTCGAGCGGATCGCCTTCGACCGGCCCTTCGGCGTCGTGGTGCTCGACGGCGACGGCGAGCTGCCGCTCTTCACCGGCTGGCGGTCCAGCGCCCCCGTTTGACGATCGCCGTCGGCGGGCGTAGTCCGGAATGAGGGGGATTCGGGCTGAGAGGAGTCCCATCATGCTCGGCGAGGAGATCGGCACGATTTCAGGAGAGACGGCGGGTATACGCGTGCTGTCCACGGACGGCGGTCACGCCGTCACGGAGACCTCGGTCCAGGCGACGGGCACGCTCCTCGGAGCGGCCGTCAAGGACATGGCGACGTACGAGTCGGTCCTGCGAGCCGACGGCACGCTCTTCGGCGAGGGCCAGGGGATCACCATGACCCAGGGCGGTGACACGATCACCTGGCACGGCAGCGGTGTCGGTCGCTTCAACGACTCCGGCGGTGTGAACTGGCGGGGCGCCCTCTACTACGAGACCGCCGCCGCCGATTTCGTCAGGCTCAACGGAATCGCCGCCGTCTTCGAGTACGACGTCGAGGAGAGCGGGAAGGTGTCGGGCACGGTCTGGGAGTGGAAGTAGACCTACCTGACGACGCGGGCCAGCAGCAGGCCGTCGTAGCCCTTCGTGCCGACCGTCTGGATCGCCGTCGCGTCCAGGCGGGCGTCGGCGGCGATCCGGGCGAACATCTCGCGCGTACCGGTGATCGCCGGGTCGTCCGGGTCCGGAGTGGCGACCCGGCCGTTGCGCACCACGTTGTCGACGATGATCACTGTGCCGGGACGGGAGAGCTTCACGGCCCACTCCACGTAGTGCGGGTTGTTGACCTTGTCGGCGTCGATGAAGACGAGGTCGAAGGGGCCCGCACCCTCCGCCTCCAGCTGCGGCAGGGTGTCCAGGGCCGCGCCCGTCCGGACCTCGACGATCTTGTCGAGGCCGGCGCGGGCGATGTTGGCGCGGGCGACGTCCGCGTGGGCCGGCTCGTACTCCAGGGTGATCAGCCGGCCGTCGGCGGGCAGCGCACGGGCCAGCCAGATCGTGCTGTAGCCGCCGAGGGTGCCGATCTCCAGGATGTTCCGGGCGCCCTGCATCTGCGCGAGCAGGTGGAGCAGCTTGCCCTGGTTGGGGGCGACGGCGATCTCCGGCAGGCCGGCCGCCGTGGAGTCGGCGAGGGTGGCCGTGAGCACCTCGTCGCCGGGGGCGATCGTGTCCGTGAAGTACTGGTCGACCGCAGTCCACTGAGGGTTCGTCATGTCGCCGAACGTACACCCGCGTCCCTGTTCGGGCGGCGCCTTGCCACCCGTACGGCCAGCAGTGCCGCGGCCACCAGCCCGCCTCCCACCGTCAGGAGCCAGACCGGGATGCCGCCGCCGACCGTGAGCAGCCGGTCCGTGTACTCGACCTGGCGGTAGGGCGTGTCGGCGACGGTCCGCAGGTGGTGGTCGTCGTCGATCCGTTCGGGGTGGGGGAAGTGCTGTTCCAGGACCGTCAGATGGACGGGCGCGTCGCCCGTCAGGCCCGCCACCGTGGCCTCGGGGCGCTCGATCCGGCCCGCGAACGTCACCTCGGGGCGGTCGCCTCCGATCGGGGAGCGGGGCTCCATCCGATGGTCGGCGAGGATGTACAGGCCGAGGGTCTGCGGGGTCCGCGCGAGGCGGGAGAGCCGCATGGGGTAGACGAGTTCGGGGGAGGCGAAGCGGATCCGCAGCGGGGTCAGCTCGCCGTACAGCGTCGCGCCCTGCTCCTGCGGGGCCAGGCGGACGGCGACGTACTCCCACTTCCGCTCGACGTACGGCTGGAGCGCGTCGGTGAGCCGCTCGGGCAGCTCGAATCCGTTGGTGCGCAGCCAGTCGCCGAGGGCCTCGGGGTCGGTGGCGGTGAGCCGGGCCACGTCGAAGGGGCCGAGCCGTTCGCGGCCGACGACGCCGACGCCGGAGCCCGCGCCGGGCGGGGCGGCGGCGGCTCCGTCGCCGTACGTGGTGTCGAAGGGCCAGTCGCCCTCGCGGGGCCAGAAGTAGAAGCGGTCGCGCTGCTCGGGCTCGGTGAGCCGGTCGAGCTCGTCGAAGAGCGCCGGGTCGCCGAGGGTGACGTCGGCGCGGCCCGGCACCGGCATGATCCAGGCCGCCCGCCGGGCGTTCCCGTGCACGTTGAAGCGCATGACGACGGTCTCGGTGCGGCCGTCCCAGCGGACGGCCGACTCCTCCCGGTCGACGCCGATGCGCTCGGACTTGTCCGGGATCATCGCGCCGCAGCCGCAGGCGTAGGCCGGTGCGACGAGCGAGCCGAGCTGGAGCGCCAGCAGCGCGATGATGATCGTCAGGATGTTTCTCTGTGTCCCCCGCATGTCGGGTCGGACGCGGCCGATCGGATTCCGGTTCCGCCCGGTGCGGGTTGCGCCGGATCGGGTTCCGGTTCCGCCCGGCACGGGTCACGCCGGATCGGGTTCCGGTTCCGATCGGCGCCGGCTACGCCGTACGGACCCGGAGTTCCTTCACCCCGTTCAGCCAGGCCGCCCGCAGCCGGCGCGGTTCGCCGGCGAGGGTGAGGTCGGGCAGGGCGTCGGCGATCGCGTTGAAGATCAGCTCGATCTCCTTGATCGCGAGGGACTTGCCGAGGCAGAAGTGGGGTCCGCCGCCGCCGAAGCCGAGGTGGGGGTTGGGGTCGCGGGTGATGTCGAAGCGTTCGGGGTCGGTGAAGACCTCGGGGTCGTTGTTGGCGGAGGAGTAGAAGAGGCCGACCCGGTCGCCCTTGCGGATCTTCTGCCCGCCGAGTTCGGTGTCCTGGGTCGCGGTCCGCTGGAAGGAGACGACGGGGGTCGCCCAGCGCACGATCTCCTCGGCGGCGGTCGCGGGCCGCTCCCGCTTGAAGAGTTCCCACTGGTCGGGGTGGGTGAGGAAGGCGTGCATCCCGTGGCTGATGGCGTTGCGGGTGGTCTCGTTCCCGGCGACGGCGAGCAGCAGGACGAAGAAGCCGAACTCGTCGGAGGAGAGGTTGCCCTGGCCCTCGGCGGCGACGAGCTGCGACACGATGTCCTGGGCCGGGCACTCCTTGCGGGCGGCGGCCATGTTCATCGAGTAGCCGATGAGTTCCATGGCGGCCTCGGCGCCGATCTCCTCGGTGATGGCGTACTCGGGGTCGTCGTACGCGACCATCTTGTTCGACCAGTCGAAGATCCGGGAGCGGTCCTCCTGGGGGACGCCGATGAGTTCGGCGATGGCCTGGAGGGGGAGTTCGACGGCGACCCGGGTGACGAAGTCGAAGGTGCCGTCGGCGTCGGTGGCGCGCCTCGCCTCCTCGACGATGGCGTGCGCGCGCTCGCGCAGGGCGGTCTCCAGGTTCCGGATCGCGCGCGGGGTGAAGCCGCGCTGCACGATCTGGCGGACCCGGGTGTGCTCGGGCGGGTCCATGTTGAGCATGATCAGCTTCTGGACCTCGATCTGGTCCCGGGTGATGTGCTCGTTGAAGCGGATGACGGCGGTGTTCTCGTTCGAGGAGAACAGCTCGGGGTGGGTGGAGACGTACTTGACGTCGGCGTGGCGCGTGACCGCCCAGTACCCGCCGTCCGCGAAGCCGGTGACGCCGGCCGGCTGGGAACACCACCACACGGGCGCGGTCTGCCGCAGCCGGGCGAACTCCGGGAAGGGGACGCGGTCGCGGAGCAGATCGGGGTCGGTGGCGTCGAACCCCTCGGGGAGCCCCTCCGGGAGCCCTTCGGGGAGCTGTCCTCCGGGGAGATGCGGGCAGGCCATCGGCAACACTCTCCATATCTGATGGACCATCAGAAGTTGCCGGGAAAGTTAGTAACGAGTTCTACAAGTAGCAAGGGGCGGAGCGGGAACTGTTGCGTCCCGGACCCTTGCGTACCGGCGGTAGCAGTCATAAGACTGCACTCAGAACTAGAACGCGTACTAGTTCCCCCGTGACGCCGACCGACCGGGGTGCCGGGACACCCCGTCCGGTCGAGGAGAGGACGAGCTCATGGCCGCGGAACCCGTCATCGTCGAAGCCGTACGCACCCCCATCGGCAAGCGCGGAGGCGCGCTCGCCAACCTTCACCCCGCCTACCTCCTGGGCGAGACCTACCGTGAACTCCTCGGCCGCACCGGCATCCACGCCGACTGCGTCGAGCAGATCGTCGGCGGTACGGTCACCCACGCCGGCGAGCAGTCCATGAACCCGGCGCGCACCGCCTGGCTCACCATGGGCCTGCCCTACGAGACGGCCGCCACCACCGTCGACTGTCAGTGCGGCTCCTCGCAGCAGGCCAGCCACATGGTCGCCAACATGGTCGCGGCCGGCGTCATCGACATCGGGATCTCCTGCGGCGTCGAGGCCATGTCCCGCGTCCCGCTCGGCTCCGGCTCCAAACACGGTCCGGGCAAGCCGTTCCCCGACGAGTGGAACGTCGACCTGCCCAACCAGTTCGAGGCCGCCGAGCGCATCGCCCGCCGCCGCGGACTCACCCGCGAGCGCGTCGACTCCCTCGGTCTGCTCTCCCAGGAACGGGCCGCGATCGCCTGGTCCGAGGAGCGCTTCAAGCGTGAGACCTTCGCCGTCCAGGTCCCCACCACCGAGGCCGAACAGGCCGCCGGGCAGGGCATGTGGCGGCTCGTCGACCGCGACGAGGGCCTGCGCGACACCACCATGGAGGGCCTGGCCCGCCTCAAGCCCGTCATGCCCACGGCGATCCACACCGCCGGGAACTCCTCGCAGATCTCCGACGGAGCCTCCGCCATCATGTGGGCGTCCAAGCGCATGGCCCGCGCCCTCAAGCTCCGCCCGCGTGCCCGGATCGTCGCCCAGGCCCTGGTCGGCGCCGACCCGCACTTCCATCTCGACGGGCCGATCGACGCGACGCGGGCGGTGCTCGGGAAGGCCGGGATGTCGCTCAAGGACATCGATCTCGTCGAGATCAACGAGGCCTTCGCTTCGGTGGTGCTGAGCTGGGCGCAGGTCTTCGACCAGGACCTGGAGAAGGTCAACGTCAACGGCGGCGCCATCGCCCTCGGCCACCCCGTCGGCGCCACCGGCGCCCGTCTCATCGCCACCGCCCTGCACGAACTGGAGCGCACCGACAAGGAGTTCGCGCTCATCACCATGTGCGCGGGCGGAGCGCTCGCGACCGGGACGATCATCCAGCGGCTCTGACGGCTCCTTCGATCAGAGCGGAGAGGTACGCGGCGGCCGAGGGCTCCTGCGCCAGAGCCGCCGCCTGGCCGGCCCAGAGGTTCACGTACTCGGGCCGGCCCTGCTCCGCCGCGGCCCGCCGCACCGGACCCATCAGCGCGTTCTGCACGGGATACGGCGGTACGTGATCCTCGTGGGCCGCCATGTCCCGGACGAAGCCGTTCGGGATGCCGCGCGCCGTGCGCCCCGAGAAGAGGCGGGTGAGGACGGTCGTCCGGGCCTCCGGCGTGCCGAGGACCCGCCGGTGCGCCTCGCTCGCCCCCGACTCGCGCGTGGCCAGGAAGCCGGTGCCGACCTGGACGGCGTCCGCGCCGAGCGCGAGCGCGGCGACCACCCCGCGCCCGTCGGCGATCCCGCCCGCCGCGACCACCGGGACCCTCACCGCGTCCGCCACCTGCGGGATCAGGGAGAAGGTGCCGACCAGGGACTCCCGTACCGGCCGCAGGAAGGCGCCCCGGTGGCCGCCCGCGTCACTGCCGGAGGCCACGACCGCGTCCACCCCGGCCGCCTCCAGGGCCACCGCCTCCTCCACCGTCGTCGCCGTGCCGACCACGACGATCCCGCGCCGTCGCGCCTCCGTGACCAGGCGGCGCGGCGGCAGGCCCATGACCAGGCTGATCACCGGCGGGGCGGTCGCGATCAGGGCGTCCAGCTGCGCGTCGAAGTCGGGCCACGCCCGGACGTCCTCGGCGCTCGGGGGACGTACCCCCAGCTCCTCGTAGTACGGGCGCAGTCGCTCGATGTGCTCGGCGAGCGCGGACTCGGGGAGGTCGGCCCGCTCGCCCTCCTGCGGCACCCACAGGTTGACGGCGAAGGGGCGGCCGGTCGCGGCGCGGAGCTTGGCCACGAGCGCGGTGATCTCCTCCGGGGTGTGGATGTGCGCCCCGTACGAGCCGAGGCCGCCGCCCTCGGAGACGGCCGCGGCCAGCTCGACGGAGGAGAGGCCCCCGCCGAAGGGGCCCTGGACGACGGGGAGCGGGATCCCGACGAGGTCGCCGAAGCGGCCGGGCGGGAGGACGGGGTGTGCGGGGTGTGCGGGCATGGGCCACCTCCGGTGTCGCGGCGGGCCGTCCGGTGGGGGCCGCCGATGCCGGGAACACTAGACGAGGCTAGACGACCGGTCTACTAAATCTGTCGACCGGGAGAATCGCGCGGAAAACGCCGCAGGCCCCGCCCCTCCGTGAGGAGGGCGGGGCCTTGCGGATACGCGCTGCGGCAGGTGTTTCTTAGTACCAGCCGTTGGCCTGCCAGAACGCCCAGGCGGCGTTCGGGGAGCCGTAGCGCTCGTTCATGTAGTCGAGACCCCACTTGATCTGGGTGGCGGGGTTCGTCTTCCAGTCGGAACCGGCCGAGGCCATCTTGGAGCCCGGGAGAGCCTGGACCAGGCCGTAGGCGCCCGAGGACGAGTTGGTGGCGGTATGGTTCCAGCCGGACTCGTGCTCGACGATCTTGCTGAAGGACGCGAACTGCGCCGGCGGGACGATCTGGCGGGCGATCTCCTGCTCCGAGGTGGCCGAGGCCGAACCCGTCGTGCCCAGCACCGCGGCCGACGTGCCGACGAGCACAGCGGCGGAAACAGCGAAGGTCTTCTTGCGGGCGTTGACACGAGTGGCGATCGAGCGGAACAAAACGTCTACCTAACGTCGGGGACAAGGGTCGCGCCGGGCGCTTTCGGCATGCCGGAACCAGAGCCCGGGAGACCCGGGAACTGGGGGAACCGGCCTGCCGTGGTGCTCTCGGACGAGATGTCCTGAGCACCGGCTGCCTGGCGACGTCCACCAGAGAAGCAGGGCCCGCGGGGCCGGGGCAAGGACCCCCTGTACGAGGGAGGTTCGGACCCGGGGGCCTTCGGGGGTGGGCCGGTGTGCGGGGTTTCCGCAGGTCGTGCGGGGATGTGGGGTGATTTAGGCCGGTCTGACGGTCTACTATTCCGGCTCGTACGTGACGTAGGTCCTGTGGGGCGCCTCACCCGGGGAGGCCTTTTCCGGGGCCTCGAATGTGACCTGGGCCTCGAAGTTCGCCCGCCGCGTGGCCCGCCGCAGCGCCCTCAGGAGGGTGCCGCCGACGGTGAGGGTCAGGACGACGGTGAGGGCGGCACGGCCCAGGTCCCAGCCGAGGGAGGTGGCGAGGACGTACGCGAGGAAACGGACCAGGTTCTCGGGGAGCGGCGCACCCGGCTCGAAGGAGATCCCGCTGCTCAGGCCCTGCAGCAGGACCCAGCCCTGCAGGTTCATGACCGTCCCGTACGCGAACGCCGCCACGAATCCGTACGCCGACAGCATCAGCAGCTCGGCCCGCCCCCGCAGCCTGTCCGGGCCCGGCAGCAGCCCCGCGCCCATCGTGAACCAGCCCATCGACAGCATCTGGAACGGCATCCACGGGCCCACCCCACCCGTGAGCAGAGCCGACGCGAACATCGTCACCGAGCCCAGGACGAAGCCGAAGCCCGGCCCGAGGACCCGGCCGCTCAGCACCATCAGGAAGAACATCGGCTCCAGACCGGCCGTCCCCGCCCCCAGCGGGCGCAGCGCCGCGCCCACCGCGGCGAGCACGCCCAGCATCGCCACCGCCTTCGCGTCCATCCCGCAGTCCGCGATCGTCGCCACCACCACCGCGACCAGCAGCGGAAGCAGCGCCGCGAACAGCCACGGCGCGTCCCCGGCGTGCGAGGTGACGGCGGAGCCGGCGTCCGCGAAGAGGGGCCAGCAGAAGGCGAGGACCCCGACGAGGGAGACCAGGACCAGCGCGGCGACCGAGCGGGGGCCGAGGCGGACCGGGCGTGCCGTCTTCACAGGGCCGCCTCCACCTGCTCGACCGTGAGCCACGGCTGCGGCGCGAGGATCTTCGCCACCTGCGGCGAGAACGCGGGCGAGGACACGACGACCTCGGCCGTCGGGCCGTCCGCGACCACCTCGCCGTCCGCGATGATCACCACCCGGTGCGCCAGCTCGGCCGCGAGCTCCACGTCGTGCGTCGCCAGCACGATCGCGTGGCCGTCCGCCGCGAGGGTCCGCAGATGGGCGACCAGGCGGGCCTTCGCCGCGTAGTCCAGTCCGCGGGTCGGCTCGTCGAGCAGGAGCAGCGGGGGGCGGCCGGTCAGGACCACGGCCAGCGCGAGCGCGAGCCGCTGGCCCTCGGACAGGTCGCGGGGGTGTGTGTCGTCCGCGACGCCCGGCAGCAGCTCCTCCACCAGGGCCCGGCAGGTCCCGGGCTCCGCGCCCGCGTCCGCGTCCGCCGCCGTGCACTCGGCGGCGACCGTGTCCGCGTACAGGAGGTCCCTCGGCTCCTGCGGAACCAGGCCGACCTGGCGGATCAGCTCGCGGGGGGCGGTGCTGTGCGGGGTCCGGCCCGCGACCCGGACGGTGCCGCTCGTCGGCTCGATCATGCCCACGAGGGTGGAGAGCAGGGTGGATTTGCCGGCGCCGTTCCTTCCCATGAGGGCGACGGTCTCGCCGGGGGCGACCTGGAGGTCGATGCGGCGGAGGGCTTCGACGCGGCCGCGGCGTACGGCGAGGCCTTCCGTAATAAGGAGGGGCGCGGTGGGTGCGGGTGCGGGTGTGGTGCGGCGCCGGCGGAAGAGGGAGAAGCCCCCACCCCTCCCCCTACGCCCAAGGGCGTGGGGGGACCCCCACTTCCCGAAACCGGGGGCTCCGCCCCCGGACCCCCGCGCCTCAAACGCCGGCGGGGCTGGATTTTGGTGCGGCGAATTCAGCCGGTCCGGCGTTTGAGGGCCGGGGTCCGGGGCGGAGTCCCGGTTACGGGAAGGGGCGGGGTGGGGGAGAAGCCCCGCAGGGCCCCACCCCGCAGGGTCCCGCCCCTCCAGCCGCTCCTTCAGCTCGCCCGCCCGCCTCCGCGCATCCCGCACCGTCAGCGGCAGCGGTTCCCAGCCCGCCAGTCGGCCAAGGGCCACCACCGGCGGGTGCACCGGCGACACCGTCATGATCTCCGTCGGCGGGCCCATGACCGCGTCCGGCAGCAGCAGTACCTGGTCCGCGTACTGGACCACTCGTTCCAGGCGGTGTTCCGCCAGGAGAACCGTCGTGCCCAGGTCGTGGACCAGGCGCTGGAGGACCGCCAGGACCTCCTCCGCCGCCGACGGGTCCAGCGCGGAGGTCGGTTCGTCGAGGACGAGGACCTTGGGGTGCGGGGTCAGGACCGAGCCGATCGCGACCCGCTGGCGCTGGCCGCCGGAGAGCGTCGCGATCGGGCGGTCGCGGAGGTCGGCGAGGCCCAGGAGGTCCAGGGTCTCCTCCACCCGGCGGCGCATCACGCCCGGCGCCAGGCCCAGGGACTCCATGCCGTACGCGAGCTCGTCCTCCACGGTGTCCGTGACGAAGTGCGCGGACGGATCCTGGCCCACCGTCCCCACCAGGTCCGCCAGCTCCCGCGGCGGATGCGTGCGGGTGTCGCGGCCGTCGACCGTCACCCGCCCGGTCAGGGTGCCGCCCGTGAAGTGGGGGACGAGGCCCGAGACCGCGCCCAGGAGGGTCGACTTGCCGACACCCGAAGGGCCGACGAGGAGCACCAGTTCGCCCTCGGGGACCGTGAGGTTCACGTTCCGCAGGGTCGGCTCGGCGTCCTCCTCGTAGCGCACCGAGACGTTGTCGAAGCGGATCACGTGTTCTTCTTCTCCTTCGGCGAAGGGGCCGGCGCCACGAACGCAGGCAGCAGGCCCACCAGGACCGACAGCGCCGGCCACACCGGCAGCTCCGGCGCCTCCAGGGGGACCACCCCGGGGTGCAGCGCCTCCGGGGCGTACGTGTTCGCCCAGATCATCAGGACCGCCACCGCGATCCCCGAGCCAGCGACCAGCCAGGCCCGCGCCCCCCAGCGGTCGGGGCGGTAGCGCGTACGGACCGTCCTGCGGCCGCCGAGCCGGAGCCCGGCCATCGCGGCGAGCAGCCCCGCGCCGAGCAGCGGAAGCCCGTACCCGGCGCCCTCCGCCGCCAGCAGCCCGTACGAGCCGGCGCACACGCCGAGGAGCCCGCCCAGGGTCAGGACGTTCGTCGTGCGCCGTACGGAGGCGGGGACCCGGGCCGTCCGGCCGTAGCCCCGCGCGTCCATCGACGCCGCCACCGCGATCGACCGTTCCAGCGCTCCCTCCAGGACCGGCAGGCCGATCTGGAGCACCGCCCGCACCCCGCCCGTGGGCCGGCCCCGCAGCCGGCGGGCGGTCCGCAGCCGGACCACGTCGGCGACCATGTTCGGCGCGAAGGTCATCGCCACGACGACGGCGACCCCGGCCTCGTACAGCGCCCCGGGCAGCGACTTCAGCAGCCGCGCCGGGTTGGCCAGCGCGTTCGCCGCGCCCACGCAGATCAGCAGGGTCGCCAGTTTCGCGCCGTCGTACAGCGCGAACACCAGCTGCTCGGCCGTCACCCGGCCCCCGATCCGTACCCCCTGCGCCCAGTCCGGCAGCGGCACCTCGGGGAGGGTGAACAGCTCGTGCTCACCGGGGATCGGGGAGCCGAGAAGAAGGGAGAAGACCACGCGCAGCGCCACCACGAACAGGCCCAGCTTCACGAACGCGCCGTACGAGCGCGCCCAGGGCGCGTCCGTGCGCCGCGCCGCCACCACATAACCCGCCACCCCGACGAGGAGTCCGAGCAGCAGCGGGTTCGTCGTCCGGGACGCGGCGACGGCCAGGCCGAGCGCCCACAGCCACCACGCGCCCGCGTGCAGGGCGTTGGCCCGGCTCGCCTCGGGGGCCGTGATCGCGCTCCGGGCCGACGCCGTGATCACGCTCCGGGCCGTACTCATCCGCGCCGGCGGGCCTTCCAGATCGCCGCCCCGCCCAGGGCCAGGACCGCCGCCCCGCCGGCGAGCACGCCGAAGGACGGGCCGCCGCCGCCGGATTCCTGCGGAGCGGCCGTCGGAGCGGCCGACGCCGTCGGCTTCTCCTCGACCTGCTCGCCGCAGCCCTTCGCCGGGTAGCCCGCGATCCCGCACAGCATCGCCGCGCTGTCGTACCGCAGCGGCTTCGCCACCGCCGCCAGCGCCTCCGCGCCCGTCGCCTCCTCGCGGACCTCCGCGCAGCCGACCTTGATCAGCTTCTCCGGCGGGGTCTCCCCGGGCGGCGCGTCCACCGGACCGCCGAAGTCGACGACGACCGCGATCCGCTTCGTACCGTCCTTCTTCTCCACGCCCCCGCAGATCCCCGCGAAGTCGGGGGCGACGGAGGGCTGGGAGGTGTCGGCCGTGCCGTTGCTGATCGCGAAGCGGAAGCCGAGGGCGTCGCCGTCGGCGGGCCGGGCGGTCGCCGGGCCCTGCGTGGCGTACACCCAGGGCTTGCCGCCGGCGCTCTCCCAGAACGACCAGTAGCGGTAGCCGGCCGCCTGCGCCGGAGCCGCCGCGACCCCGGCGAGGGTCAGCAGCGCCCCGGCCGCGGCGCCCGCGGCCTTCGTCCGCGTCCGGCTCACTTCTTGCGGCCGCTCACGAGGAAGCCGATGCCGACGCCGACGACCGTGCCGATGCCGATGATCCACCAGACGTCGAAGCCGGAGCCCTCGTCGTCGCTGGTGGAGGAGGCCGAGGTGTCCGGGGTCTTGGGCGCCGGGCCGGTGGCGTTGAGCTGCTCGACCAGGTCCGCCGTGCCGAACTGGCGCGGGTCGGTGTCGGTCGCGCGGGCCGCCAGGATCAGCTGCGCGTACGCGGCCGGGCCGCCCTCCTTCGCCCAGGCGGCCGAGTTCTTCTCCAGCCACGCCAGCGCCGGCCGGGCCTCCTTCGTGGCGCCGGCGGCGGCGAGCGCGACGACGGCGTCGGCGGTGTTGCCGACGTCGGGCTGCTCGGTGGTGTCGGTGGCGCCCGGCATCGGAGGCAGGGTCAGGTGGCCGGTCTTCGCGAGGGACTTCGCCAGGTAGGAGGCGCCGTTCAGGGCGGCCCGCTCGGCGGTCGGCTTCGACAGGTCGTTGCAGGCCGGCGGCTGCTCGGGCGAGGCCTTCGTGGCGACGATGCTCTTGCCGAGCCCGGCGAGGACGGCCGCCGCGGTGGCGTCGGCGTTGGCGAGGAGCTTGCCGGTCTTGTCCGGCTGGTAGGCGAACGCCCCGGCGCCGTCCTTGGAGGAGCAGGGCAGGGCGAAGGTGAGGAGCGCGTCGTACGGGGTGTGGCCCTCGGCGGAGGTGAACGAGACGGGCTTCACGCCTATCGCGGCGAGTGCGCCGGTGACGACCGAGGTGGAGTTGGCGTCACTCGCGCCGCCCACGCCGTAGCCCCAGCCGCCGTCCTTGTTCTGCACGGTCCGCAGCCAGTCGGAACCGGCCTTGACGGTCTTGTCGATCGCGCTCGGGGCGGCGGACTGGCCGCGCACGGCGCGGAGCGCCTGGACGGCGACGGCGGTGGCGTTGGTGTCCCGCATCGTCTTCGCGTCGCACGGCTTCGACACGTCCGCGCGGTAGGAGGCGAACGAACCGTCGTCGCACTGCTGGCCGAGCAGCCAGTTCACCGCCTGGTCGGCGGGCTGGTAGCCGGCGCCGCGCTGGGCGAGGAAGGCGAGCGACTGACGCCAGACACCGTCGTACGTCGGGTCCTTCGTGCCGTACAGGCCGGCCGGGAGGGTGCCGGTCGAGGGGGTCGGGGACGGCGCGGCGGCGGCCGGGAAGGCTGCTGCGGTGCCGAGCACGACTGCGGCGGCGGCGAGCGCGGCGGCGCCGCGGCGGACGGTGTTCATGGGGCCCTCTCCTGCGGCCGGGCACCGGCACGCCTCGGGGGCACCAGGCTCGGCTCCGTATTCCTCGACGGTGCCGGCGGTCACGTCCCGGGCGGGGCATTCCGACTCGCCGCTCCCTCAAGGGGGGCGGCTCACGGTTGCGGGTCAGTGCCGGATTCGCACCGGCTTCCCCCCGTACGGGCATGATGACGACCCGCTCACTCTACCGGCCCGTACGCCCGCCGCCCCGGGGGTGCGAGGCGCCTCACACCGGTCCGCTGCCGGGGAGCGGACCGCTGTGCCATGCTGGCGCCCGCGCGTGGACACGACGGCGTCTTCATGGGGGTGCACATGCGGCCGTTGACCGAGACCGACCCTCGACGGGTCGGTTCGTACCGGCTCCTGTACCGGCTGGGCGAGGGCGGCATGGGCCGCGTCTACCTCGGCCGTTCGCGGGGCGGCCGGACGGTCGCGCTCAAGGTGGTGCACGGCGCGCTCGCCGGCGACCCGGGCTTCCGTACGCGCTTCGCCCGCGAGGTACGGGCCGCCCAGTCGTTACGCGGCGCCGGCACGGTCCCGGTCCTCGACGCCGACCCGGACGCGGAGGTGCCCTGGCTGGCCACCGCGTACGTGCCGGGTCCCGCGCTCTCCGACGCGGTCCTCACCCATGGACCGCTCCCCGAACCGGCCCTCTGGCGGCTGCTCTCGGGCCTCGCGCACGCCCTCGACGGCGTGCACCGCGCGGGGCTCGTGCACCGGGACGTCAAACCGTCCAACGTGCTGCTCTCGCCGTCCGGGCCCCTGCTCATCGACTTCGGCATCGCCCGCTCCGCCGACGAGACGGCCCTCACGGGGACGGGACTGGTCGTCGGCTCGCCCGGCTTCATGTCGCCGGAGCAGGCGGAGGGGCGGACGGTCGGGCCCGCGGCAGACCTCTTCTCGCTCGGCGCGGTCCTCGCGTTCGCGGCGACCGGGCGCGGGCCGTTCGGGGGCGGTTCGGTGGCGGAGCTGCTGTACCGGCTCGTCCACCACGAGCCGGACCTCGCCGGGGTCGAGGGGCCGTTCGCGGAGCTCGTACGGCGCTGCCTGGCCAAGCGGCCGGACGACCGGCCGGCGGTGGCCGAGCTCGCCGCGACGGCGGACGCCCACCGGGAGGAGTCGGGCAGCTGGCTGCCGGCGCCGGTGGTCGCGGCCATCGCGCAGAAGGCGGAGGAGCTGCTCAACGCGGAGGCGGAGTCCGAGCCGGAGCCGGAGCCGGAAACGGCGGCGGAGTCGAGGCCGGGGTCGGGGTCGAAGCCCAGGCCGGAGACTGAGCCCAGGCCGGGGCCGGAGCCCAGGCCGGAGCCCGAGTCCGAGTCCGCTCCTGCCGGGGCCGGTGCCGCCGGTGCGAGTGCTGCACCCACCGCCGCCACCACCGTCCTCCCGCAGCCGGCCCAGCCACCCAAGACGGCCGTTCTGCCTTCGCGTGTACCCGTCCGCGGCCCGGCCGCCGTGCCGCGGGCCAGGGCCTCCTCGACGGGGGTGCCGTCCGCGCGGGAGCGTGCCGTGCGGGCGCTGACCGCGGGCCTGGGGAGGCCGGTCCTCGGGCTGTTCTACCTGGTGCCGATGGTCGCCTTCCTCGTCGGCGGGGTCGACCTCCTGAGCCGCGCGGTGGACTACCCCTCGCTCTCCGGCCAGGCGCAAGGCCCCTACCAGTGGGCGATGAACGACTGGTGGCGCGTCCCCGCGACGCTGCTCCTGATCGCCGCCATGGTCGGGCTCCAGGGCTACCGTGGGCGACTGCCCACGGTCCGGCCCGGCCGGGTCCGGTTGTGGTCGGCCGGGATCGCCCTCTACTGGATCGCGCTGATCGCCGTACTGACTCTGCACCTCCTCTGGTTCCTGTTCGTCCACAACGGCTACGACTCCTACGAGCACGGCGGGCAGCACTGGCTGTGGTGGGTGGCGATCCCCGTGATGGTGCTCGGCGGCGGCATCTCCCCGCTGGTCCTGGTCATGTCCCTCATCCGCCTGTTCAAGGCCTGAGGCGGGTCCTCGGGGTCCTCACACCGCGATGTACGTGACCGGGTCCGTGCCCGCCACGGGCTCCGCGCGGCCGAGCTTCACCAGGCGGCGGAGGTGGGCCTCGGCCTCGCTGACGGCGATGTTGCGGGAGCCGTAGGGGATCTGCTCCCAGGGGCGGTTCCACTCCATGCGCTCGGCGAGCTGCCACGGGGTGAGCGGGGTGGCGAGGAGGCCGAGGAGGCCGGTGAGGCGCTCCTCGTGGTGGTCGAGGAGTTCACGGACGCGGCCGGCGGCGTCGGTGAAGGCGTACTGGTGGGCGGGGAGGACCTCGGCGACGCCGAGGCGGCCGATCCGTTCGAGCGAGTCCAGGTAGTCGCCGAGGGGGTCGGTCATGGTGAGCTCGTCGGGGTCCTCGTACAGGCCGATGTGCGGGGAGATCCCGGGCAGCAGATGGTCGCCGGAGAAGAGCCGGCCGTGGCCGGGCAGCCGGGAGGGGTGCTCCTCCTCCAGGTGGAGGCAGACGTGCCCGGGGGTGTGGCCGGGCGTCCAGATCGCGCGGAGGCGGCGTCCGGCCAGGTCGAGGAGTTCGCCGGGGACGATCTCGCGGTCGGGGAGGGCCGAGCGGAGGCCGGGCAGGGTCCGCATCCGGCCGGCCGCGCGGGCGGCGCGCAGCGGGGCGATGTGGTCCTCGGGGGCGCCGACGGTGGCGAGTTTGCGGGCGAGGTAGTCGAACCAGGTGCCGGGTTCGGCCTCGCGGGTGCGGCGGACGACGGCCGTGTCGGCGGCGTGCATGGCGATCCAGGCCCCGGACTCCTCGCGGACCCGGCCGGAGAGGCCGTGGTGGTCGGGGTGGTGGTGGGTGATGACGACCCCGTGGATCTCCCGGACCGAGAGGCCCAACGCGTCGAGCCCGGCCGTGAGTTCGTCCCAGGAGGCCGGATCGTCCCAGCCGGTGTCGACGAGGACCGGGCCGCGGTCGGTGTCGAGGACGTGCACCAGGGTGTGGCCCAGTGGATTGTCCGGGATGGGCACCCGCAGGGACCAGACGCCTCCGCCGTGCTCGGTCACCTGGGTCATGAGCGTCCTCATCTCTGCGTACCGGTACGACCATTGCCCACCATAACTAGAACTGGTATCAGTTCTGAAGCACCGTCAGGAACATCGTCAGGAACATCGGCAGGCAATTCCATCTCCTCGGGAGGCAGCGGTCATGACCGAGCTTGTGGAGCACGGAAAGCTGTTCATCGGCGGGGAGTTGACCGACCCGCTCTCCGACGGGGTCATCGAGGTGATCTCCCCGCACACCGAGCAGGTCATCGGCCGTGTCCCGCACGCCTCCGAGGCCGATGTCGACCGGGCCGTCGCCGTTGCCCGACGGGCCTTCGACGAAGGGCCCTGGCCACGGATGACGATCGAGGAGCGGATCGCCGTCGTGACCCGCATCAAGGACGCGATCGCCGTGCGGTACGAGGAGATCGGCCGCTCCATCAGCGCGCAGAACGGCTCCCCGTACTCCTGGTCCGTCCTCGCCCAGGCGCTCGGCGCGATGATGGTCTGGGACGCGGCGATCACCGTCGCCCGGGACTTCCCGTACGAGGAGCGGCGCGGCGGTGTCCTCGGACCGCTGCTCGTGCGGCGCGAGCCGGTCGGGGTCGTCGCGGCCGTCGTCCCGTGGAACGTGCCGCAGTTCACCGCCGCCGCCAAGCTGGGGCCCGCGCTGCTCGCCGGCTGCACGGTGATCCTCAAGCCCTCGCCGGAGTCGCCCCTCGACTCGTACATCCTCGGCGAGATCGCCGCCGAGGCCGGTCTCCCGGAGGGGGTCCTGTCGATCCTTCCCGCCGACCGCGAGGTCAGCGAGTACCTCGTCGGCCACCCCGGCGTCGACAAGGTCTCCTTCACCGGCTCGGTCGCCGCCGGCAAGCGGGTCATGGAGGTCGCCTCCCGCAACCTCACCCGCGTCACCCTCGAACTGGGCGGCAAGTCCGCCGCCGTGATCCTGCCGGACGCGGACCTGGAGACCGCCATCGCCGGGATCGTCCCGGCCGCCTGGATGAACAACGGGCAGGCCTGCGTGGCCCAGACCCGTATCCTCGCGCCCCGCGCGCGGTACGAGGAGATCGCCGAGGCCTTCGCCGCCGCGGCCGGCGCGCTCGTGGTCGGCGACCCGCTCGACCCGGCCACCCAGGTCGGCCCGCTCGTCGCCCGGCGCCAGCAGCAGCGCTCCCTCGACTACATCGGGATCGGTCAGGCGGAGGGCGCGAAGCTGCTCACCGGCGGCGGCCGCCCGGAGGGCCTCGACCGGGGCTGGTACGTCGAGCCGACCCTCTTCGGCGACGTCGACAACTCCATGCGGATCGCCCGTGAGGAGATCTTCGGCCCGGTCATCTGTCTCCTGCCGTACGGGGACGAGGACGAGGCGCGGCGGATCGCGAACGACTCCGACTTCGGGCTCAGTGGCAGCGTCTGGACCGGCGACGTGGAGCACGGCATCGACTTCGCCCGCCAGGTCCGCACCGGCACCTTCAACGTCAACACCTTCAGCCTCGACATGCTCGGCCCCTTCGGCGGCTACAAGAACTCGGGCCTGGGGCGGGAGTTCGGCCCCGAGGGCTTCGGCGAGTACCTGGAGCACAAGATGATCCACCTCCCCGGCGGCTACGAGGGCGGGGCGTGATGGGGGACCGCTGGCGCGTCGAGGTCGACCGGGGTGTCTGCATCGGCTCCGGTATGTGCGTCAACCACGCCCCGGGCGGCTTCCGCCTCGACACGGCCCGCCAGTCCCACCCGGTGGAGCCGGAGACGGACGCGGGCGAGCGCCTCCTCGCGGCGGCGGAGGGCTGCCCGGTGGAGGCGATCCTGATCACCCTGGCGGACGGAGGAGAGCCGGTGTTCCCACCGGAGGAGTAGCGGTGTCGGGGCGGAGCGGTCGTTCCCACGTGCAAAACTGGGCCCCTTGGTCACGGGGGCAAGGGGCCTTCGTGCGCGCGGAATTGGGAGTGTTGTGCGCAAGGCGATGTGGGTGGCCGCGGCCGCTGGTGTGGTGCTGCTCGTTGCGGGTTGTGGCAGCGAGGGCGGTACGGACAAGGGCGGTTCGTCCTCCGCCGGTTCGGCCGCGACGGGCGGTTCCGGTGCGGGTGGTGCGAGCGACGAGAAGCTGGACGCGGCCGCCGTCACCAAGGAGTTGACGGACGCGGCGACCGGCGCCGGCTTCACCCAGGACTCCTCGGGCGAGGCCGTGCCGGCCGAGGCCAAGGAGTGCATGGTCAGTTGGACGGCAGACGCCGAGAAGGCCGCGGACCCGGCGAAGTCGTATGCCGGCACGGTCGCGACCCTGACCGGGGGCGGCTGGAGCGAGGAGCGGAGCTCCGAGGTGGGCGGCTCGGTGATCAAGTCGCTGAAGAAGGGCAGCTGGAAGCTCCAGGCCAGCAACCACGCGGCCGGCCCGCTGAAGCTGGTGATGTTCGTGGCCGTCGACAGCAGCGCGGAGTGCGAGGCGGTCCTCGCGGCCAGCAACGCCAAGACGCAGGGCTCCTGACCCCGCACCGCCCGGGCCCCCGGCAGGCGAACCGCCGGGGGCCCGGGCGGGAGGCCTCAGACCGCGGGCTCCGGCGCCGTCAGGTCGATCAGGCGGCAGACCGTCTCGATGTCGATCTTCACCTGTGCGATCGAGGCGCGTCCGGACAGCCAGGTGATCAGCGCCGAGTGCCAGGTGTGCTCGATCACCCGGACCGCCGAGAGCTGGCTCGGCGTCGGGTGCTCCGCCCCCATCGCGTCCAGGATGATCGCGGTCGTCAGCCGGGAGACCGTGTCGACCTCGGGGCTCACACTGCGGTCCGCGAAGGTCAGCGCCCGCACCATCGCGTCGGCCAGCTGCGGTTCCCGCTGGAGCGCCCGGAAGGCGCGCATCAGGGTCTCGGCGACCCGCTCCGCCGGGTCGGCACCCGCCGGCGGGCGCTTCCGCAGCGTGGTGTGCATGTGCTGGAGCTGGTCCTGCATGGTCGCGACGAGCAGGTGGATCTTGGACGGGAAGTACCGGTACAGGGTGCCCAGGGCGACCCCCGCCGCCTCGGCGACCTCCCGCATCTGCACGGCGTCGAATCCGCCCCTGGCCGCGAGCTGGGCGCTGGCGTTCAGGATGCGGCGGCGCCGCGCCTCCTGGCGCTCCGTGAGGGGCGGCGACGCGGGTCTGTGGTCCGCTCTGTTCTCTGCGGTCATGAGGTCCCGTTCCGTGCGGCTTCCGTTCGGTGGGGAGCGACAGTATGGCCGTGCGGCCGCCGTGGCGCGAATCACCTGTTCCGGCTCTCACCACGGAGCTACCTGCCGGTAGATTCTGTGCTCCTTGAAGGATCAAGAACGTTCAAGTCTGTAACTTGTTCTAGATTAGCGCGAGCGGTTACGCTCCCGCGAAACGCACGCTCGAAGGGGGTCGCGCATGACCGCTGAGGCCATAGAGGCAAGCCCCCGACAGGGCGTCACCGCTGCCGGTGACCGTCCGTTGCGGATCGCTCTCCTCACGTACAAGGGGAACCCGTTCTGCGGGGGCCAGGGCGTCTACGTCCGGCACCTCTCCCGCGAGCTCGCCCGCCTCGGCCACAGCGTCGAGGTCATCGGCTCCCAGCCGTACCCCGTCCTGGACGAGGGCGAGGACCTCGCGGGACTCAAGCTCACCGAGATCGCCAGCCTCGACCTCTACCGCTCGCCGGACCCCTTCCGGACCCCGAAGCGCGAGGAGTACCGGGACTGGATCGACGCCCTCGAAGTCGCCACCATGTGGACCGGCGGCTTCCCCGAGCCGCTCACCTTCTCCCTGCGGGCCCGGCGCATGCTCGCCGCCCGCCGCGGCGACTTCGACGTCGTCCACGACAACCAGACCCTCGGGTACGGACTCCTCGGCGGCCCGCGCGCGATCGGCGCGCCGCTCGTGACGACGATCCACCACCCGATCACCGTCGACCGGCAGCTCGAACTCGACGCCGCCGCCGACTGGAAGCGCCGCGCCTCCGTCCGCCGCTGGTACGCCTTCACCGGCATGCAGAAGAAGGTCGCCCGCCGGCTGCCGTCCGTCCTCACCGTCTCCGGCACCTCACGCCAGGAGATCGTCGAGCACCTCGGCGTCCGCGAGGACCGCATCAAGGTCGTCCACATCGGCGCCGACACCGACCTCTGGTCCCCGGACCCGTCCGTCGCCGAGATCCCCGGCCGGATCGTCACCACCTCCAGCGCGGACGTCCCCCTCAAGGGCCTGGTCCACCTGATCGAGGCGCTCGCCAAGCTCCGTACGGAGAACCCCGACGCGCACCTCGTCGTCGTCGGCAAGCGCGCCGAGGACGGGCCGGTCGCCGCCGCGATCGAGCGGTACGGGCTCGACGGGGCCGTCGAGTTCGTCAAGGGCATCAGCGACGCGGAGCTCGTCGACCTCTACCGGTCCGCCCAGGTCGCCTGCGTGCCCTCGCTGTACGAGGGGTTCTCGCTGCCGGCGGCGGAGGGCATGGCGACCGGGACGCCGCTGGTCGCCACGACGGGCGGGGCGATCCCGGAGGTCGCCGGGGCCGATGGTGAGACCTGCCTCGCCGTGCCGCCGGGCGACGCGGGAGCACTTTCCGCCGCGCTGGGCCGGGTGCTGGGCGATGCGGAGCTGCGGGCGCGGCTCGGCCGGGCCGGCCGTGAGCGGGTCCTGGCCAACTTCACCTGGGCGCGTGCGGCGCAGGGGACGGCCGAGCTGTACCGCGAGGCCGTGGCCCGGCAAGGGGCCGGAGCCCGCCGGTGATGCTCAGCCTTGCGCGCCGGGTGCAGCCCGGTGGGTGGGTTGTGCCCACCCTCGCCCCGGCGGAACGCCTGCCCACAACCCTCCTCCCCGAAAGGCAGACCCCGTGCTGACCGTCGACTTCACCCGCTTCCCGCTCGCCCCCGGCGATCGTGTGCTCGACCTGGGCTGCGGTGCGGGCCGGCACGCCTTCGAGTGCTACCGGCGCGGCGCCCAGGTCGTGGCCCTCGACCAGAACGGCGAGGAGATCCGCGAGGTCGCCAAGTGGTTCGCGGCCATGAAGGAGGCCGGTGAGGCCCCCGCCGGCGCCACCGCCACCGCGATGGAGGGCGACGCGCTCAACCTGCCGTTCCCCGACGAGTCCTTCGACGTCGTCATCATCTCCGAGGTCATGGAGCACATCCCCGACGACAAGGGCGTGCTCGCCGAGATGGTCCGCGTCCTCAAGCCGGGCGGCCGGATCGCGATCACCGTGCCCCGGTACGGCCCCGAGAAGGTCTGCTGGGCGCTCTCCGACGCGTACCACGAGGTCGAGGGCGGCCACATCCGCATCTACAAGGCCGACGAGCTGCTCGCCAAGATCCGGCAGGCCGGCCTCAAGCCGTACGGCACCCACCACGCGCACGCGCTGCACTCGCCGTACTGGTGGCTGAAGTGCGCCTTCGGTGTCGACAACGACAAGGCGCTGCCGGTCCGCGCGTACCACAAGCTCCTGGTCTGGGACATCATGAAGAAGCCCGCCCTGACCCGGGTCGCCGAGCAGCTGCTCAACCCGGTCGTCGGCAAGAGCTTCGTCGCCTACGCCACCAAGCCCCACCTCCCCAAGGCCGACGCGCAGTGACCCTTCCCGAGCGGATCGCCGAGCACCTCGTCCTGCCCGGGGTGCTCACCGCCGAGCAGGCCGCCGAGACCGTCGCCGGGATCCTCGCGGTGCAGCGCGAGGACGGCGCCATACCCTGGTTCCGCGGCCACCACCTGGACCCCTGGGACCACACCGAGGCCGCCATGGCCCTGGACGCGGCCGGCGAGCACGAGGCCGCGGCCCGCGCCTACGAGTGGCTCGCCCGCCACCAGAACGGCGACGGCTCCTGGTACGCGGCGTACCACGACGGCGACCCGGAGCAGGTCACCGACTCCAGCCGTGAGTCCAACTTCGTCGCGTACATCGCGGTCGGCGTCTGGCACCACTACCTCTCCACCGGCGACGACGCCTTCCTCGACCGGATGTGGCCCGTCGTCTACGCCGCCGTCGAGTTCGTCCTCGGGCTCCAGCGGCCCGGCGGCCAGATCGGCTGGAAGCGCGAGCCCGACGGGACGCCGGTGAACGACGCGCTCCTGACGGGCAGTTCGTCGATCCACCAGGCGCTGCGCTGCGCCCTCGCGATCGCCGAGGTCCGTGAGGAGGCGCAGCCCGACTGGGAGCTGGCCGCGGGGGCCCTCGGCCATGCGATCCGCCGGCACCCCGAGCGCTTCCTCGACAAGTCCCGCTACTCCATGGACTGGTACTACCCGGTCCTCGGCGGCGCGGTCACCGGGGCCGACGCGAAGACCCGGATCGACGCCGACTG
Source organism: Streptomyces sp. NPDC044003 (assembly GCF_056435185.1). Classification (NCBI taxonomy): domain Bacteria; kingdom Bacillati; phylum Actinomycetota; class Actinomycetes; order Kitasatosporales; family Streptomycetaceae; genus Streptomyces; species Streptomyces sp. NPDC044003. Next base: position 750,273 of record NZ_JBWKFA010000002.1, read on the forward strand.
GGAGCGGTTCGTCGTCCCCGGCCTCGGCGTGCGCTGCGTCGTCCCCAACCCGTGGGTCACCGGCGGCGAGAGCTGCGAGCTCGCCCTCGCGCTCTGGGCGATGGGGGAGTCCGACCGGGCTCTCACGATCCTCCAGGACATCCAGCACCTGCGCGCCGGGAACGGCATGTACTGGACGGGGTACGTCTTCGAGGGCGCCACGGAGAGCGACAAGGCCGTGTGGCCCGAGGAGCAGACCGCCTGGACGGCGGGCTCGCTCCTCCTCGCGGTCGCGGCCCTCGGCGGCGAGGAGGCGACCGTCGCCGTCTTCGGCGGCGACCGCCTCCCCACGGGCCTCGAACCGGACTGCTGCGGCGCCTGAGCGGCCCCGATCGGCGTCGCCCCGGTGGCGGGCGCCGCGGGGCCGGGTGAGGCTGGCGGGACCGTCGTCAGGGAGGTCCCGTCGTGCCCAGAGGTGTCTCACGTGGAGTCGTGGCGCTGCTGCTGTCCTGCACCCTGCTCCTGACCACCGCCGCGTGCAACGACGACACGAAGAACACCGGCAGTGCCGCGACCCCGTCGGCCTCCGCGAGCTTCGAGCAGCAGAAGCTGGCGAAGACGCGGTTCGTGGCCAACGCCGGTCTGGCCGCGGGTGCCACGTACCAGTGGATCGTGAAGCCGTACCGCGCCGGCACGTTCAAGAAGGGCGCGGACGGCCGGACCTTCGCCCTGGTGAAGGCAGGGCTCGCGGGCGCGTTCACGTACAACAGGCTCAAGGCGGCGCTGAACAACGCCAAGGGCGACCCGCTGCTCTCGAAGGCCGTCGCGCCGCTCACCGCGGGCATCGAGTCGCTCAAGGGCCTGGGGACGAAGCTCCGCAAGGGCGAGGTGGGCGCCGCGGACGTCGGCGCCTTCGAGAACATCATCAACAGCGTGAAGGACGCCGGTAAGAGTGCCGGTGCGGAGGTCGTGGACCAGGTCCCCAGCGCTTCGCAGCTGAGTGGTGGGTAGGTCTCAGGAGTTGAGCTCCGCGAGGAGGCGGAGGGTGGCCGGGTCCGGTGCCGTGACCAGCAGGTCCGTCACGGGGCCCTGCCGCCATCGCTCCAGCCGCTCGGCGATCCGCTCCCTGGGTCCGACCAGGGAGATCTCGTCCGCGAAGGCGTCCGGTACGGCCAGTACCGCCTCCTCGCGCCGCCCCGCCGCGAACAGTTCCTGGATGCGGCGGGCCTCCTTCTCGTACCCCATGCGCCCCATCAGGTCGGCGTGGAAGTTCCGGGCCGCGTGCCCCATGCCGCCGATGTAGAAGCCGAGCATCGCCTTGACCGGCAGCAGCCCCGCCGTCACGTCCTCGCAGAGCTGCGCCCGGACCATCGGTGCGACGAGGAAGCGCTCGGGGAGCGTGTCCGGGAGGGCGTACACCTCGGCCCAGCGGTCGGGCGTCCAGTAGAGGGGCAGCCAGCCGTCGGCGATGGCGAGGGTCTGCGCGATGTTCTTGGGTCCCTCGGCGCCGAGCAGCACGGGGACGTCGGCGCGCAGCGGGTGCGTGATCGGCTTGAGGGCCTTGCCGAGGCCGGTGCCGTCCGGGCCGTTGTACGGGTGGGAGTGGTGGCGTCCGTCGAGCCGTACGGGGGCCTCGCGGCGCAGCACCTGACGGACCACGTCCACGTACTCGCGGGTCGCGGTCAGCGGGGAGCGGGGGAAGGGGCGCCCGTACCAGCCCTCGACGACCTGCGGCCCGGACAGGCCGAGCCCGAGCAGCACGCGCCCGCCGGAGAGGTGGTCGAGCGTGAGTGCGTGCATCGCGGTGGTGGTGGGCGCGCGGGCGGCCATCTGTGCGACGGCGGTGCCGAGCCTGATGCGGCTGGTGTGCGCGGCGATCCAGGTCAGCGCGGTGAAGGCGTCGGAGCCCCAGGCCTCGGCGGTCCACACGGAGTCGTAGCCGAGCCGTTCGGCCTCGCGGGCGAGGTCGAGGTGGGCGGGGGAGGGGCCGCGGCCCCAGTAGCCGAGGGCGAGTCCGAGTCGCATGCCCCACATCCTTTCTGACGCTCCGTCAGGTGTGTTGCGGGGACTGTACGGCAACGGCCCCCCGCCCGGAAGAGATCCGGGCGGGGGGCCGAGCGGGGGTGATCAGCCGCGCTGGATGCCCGTCGTGTCCTGGAGGACACCGCGGCGGCCGTCCTGCGTCTGGGCCACCAGGCCGGGACCGCGCTGCTCGACCGCCAGGTACCAGGTACCCGGGGCCAGCTCGGCGATCGGCGCCTGCGAGCCGTCCTCCGCGTACAGCGGACGCGCGACCGGGACCGCGAACCAGAACGGCGCGAAGTCCGAGGCCGGCTGCGGGGCCGGAGCGGCCGCCTGCGGCTCGGGCTGGTGCACGGCCTGCGGCTGCGGGGCGGCGGCCTGCGCGCCGAACGGCTGGCCCTGGGACGGGTCCTGCGGGCCGCCGTACGGCGACTGCTGCGCACCCGGGTAGCCGTAGCCACCGGGGACACCCGGCTGACCCGGCTGACCCGGCTGGCCGGGCTGCATGCCGTACGGCTGCGGGGTCTGCGGCTTGGGCGCGCCGACGAGCGGCGCCTTCAGGGCCGGAACCAGCGGACCGGCGACGGCGGCACCGGCCAGGACCAGGGCGGCGATGAGGCCGAGGATCAGGCCCGCACCGGCGCTCTCCGCCTCGAAGATCCACATGAGCAGGGTCCAGGCGGACGCGATGGTGAACGCGGCACCGACCTGACCGAGCTCCAGGCCGGCCACCTTGCGCTGCTGCGGCAGGGCGCGGGAGGCGACGACGAGGGCGGCGCCCGCGATGCCGACGAAGAAGGAGCCCCAGCCGAGGTACGAGAGCTCCCACGAGTTCGGGCTGTCGAACTTGTCACAGATTTCGGCGCCGGCGTCGCAGCCGGCGATGCCGAGGAACGAGGCGATGAACAGCACCACCGCTGCGCCGATCAGCACGCCATCGCCTCGGGTGAGGGAGCGGATATTCACGTAAGAGTCCTTCGTCGGTCGTCGGTCGTCGCGTCGAGTGGCGCTCAGGTCATGGCGCTCGGGTTCGTGGCACGGGGGGCGGGGCCCCCATCGTACGGAGCGAATCTATCGCCCGCGGGTTCTACCCCTTGAGGTAGGTGGCGATGCCGTCCGCAAGTCCCTGTGCCGCCTTCTGCCGCCACGTCGGCGACGTGAGCAGCTGGGCGTCCTTCGGGTCACGCATATTGCCGCATTCGACGAAGACCTTGGGAACGGTCGAGAGGTTGAGGCCGCCGAGGTCGTCCCGTACGTCCAACCCCGTACCGGAACCGATGTAGTTGGCGGGCGAGGTTCCGGTGGCGCGGGCGAAGGTGTCCACGATCCGCTCACCGAGGGTGCGGGAGGGGGCGACGATCTTCGCTGTGTCGGCGGAGCCCGCCCGCACCTTCGCGGGCAGGATCACATGGAAGCCGCGGTGGCCGACGGCCGAGCCGTCCGCGTGGACGGAGACGACGGCGTCGGCGTGGGCGGCGTTGCCGATCCTGGCCCGCTCGTCGATGCACGGGCCCCAGGGGCGGTCGCCGTCGTGGGTGAGGACCACCTTGGCGCCGCGCGCGGTGAGGAGGTCCCGCAGTCGGTGCGAGACGTCGAAGGTGAACGAGGCCTCCGTGTAACCGGCGTTGGTGGAGGTGCCGGTGGTGTCGCACTCCTTGCGGTTCGTCCCGATGTTGACCTTCTGGTTGATTTCGGACGAATGCTGGAAATTGCCGGAGTTGTGGCCGGGGTCGATGACGATGGTCCTCCCGGCGAGCGAGCCGCTTCCCGGGGCTGCGGGCGGCGCGTGGGGGGTCCGGGGCGAGGAGGGGGAGGCGGGGGCGGAGGCGAACGGCGGCCGGGACTGCGTCCCGCTCTCGCCCTGGGTGGCCTGGGACTGCCCCGCCTTCTCGTTCGGCGACGAGGCCTGTGAGGTCGCGCACCCGGCGAGCACGGCGCAGCAGCCCGTGGCGGCGAGGGCGAGGGCGAGGGTACGGCGGGCGGTGTTCCGGTGGTCGTACGGCACCCCGCGACTTTAGGCCCTGCGCGGGGCGAAACGCCGTAGGGGTACGTCGCAGGTCGGTCACCGGCTTCATGGATCGGTGGACGCGTGTGAGCGAACCGTGAAGGGTAGGGGGGAAGGGCGACGGTGGGGTGTCACCGCGCATGGACCCACGAGGGGGAACCGTGGTGGGGGAAGAACCGAACGACGCACGTCCCGAGCCGACCGACAGACCACCGGGCGAGGACGGCTTAGACCAGAAGCGCGGAACGGCGGCGGACCCGGCCGCGCACCCGGACCCGGCACCGACCGGACCGCCGCCCGGAGGCCCTGCGGGAGCGCCCGAGCCGCCGTGGGCACCGCCGACGCCACCGGCCGGGGCTGCCGGCTTCGGCCCGGCGTCCGACGCGGGGGCTGGGGCCACGGCCGCACCCGCCCCGGCTGCCTCCGGTGCTCCGGCGACTCCGGCAGCGCCGGGCGCGGGAGCGCCGACGCTAGGCTTCGGGTCGCCGCCAGGCGCTGGACCCGAGGCCGCCGCCCCATCCGGCCCGGCTGCCCCTGGCGCTCCGGCCACGCCCGCCGCCGGTGCGCCCACGCTTGCCTTCGGCCCGCCGCCCGGCGCAGGTCCTGAGGCCACTCCGCCCTCGGCCGCCGCCACCCCGTCCGGTGCCGGTCCCGGTGCCGGTGCGTCCACGCCCGGCTTCGGGCCGCCGCCCGGCGCAGGTTCCGGCGGTACTCCGCCCGCGGGCACGGCCGCCTCGTCCGGCGCCGGTCCTCTGCCCGGTCCCGGTGCTGCGTCCGGGCCCGCGACCGCGCCCGGGTGGGCGGGGGGCGGGACCCTGCCGCCGCCGCCCGGCGCCCCGCCCGGCTTCGGGCCGCCGCCCGGGCACGGCCCCCAGCCCCCCGGCAACGCGAACCCGGCGCAGGCCGCGATGGTCGGGCTGCTCAACCTCTCCTGCCTCGGGCTCGGCTACGTCCTGCTGCGGAACTGGGTCGGCGCCGCGGTCTGCTGGCTCGCCACCGCCGCCCTGCTCGTCGTCGCGCTCCCCGCCGACGTCGACGGCGTGCCCTTCGGCCTCCTCGTCGGCTACGGCGTCTTCCTGCTCGCCGTCGCCGCCGACGGCGCTCGGCGCGGACTGCGCGCCACCCTCCGCATCGGCGCCTCCTTCCGGCGCCTCGCGCTCCCGCTCGCCCTCGTGCTGCTCGCCGTCCCCGCGGGCGGTTCGCTCGCGTACGGCGCCGCCCGCGACGAGGCCAAGGAGCAGGCGCTCCTCGAACGGCTCGCCGCGGCGGACGCGCTGGTGAAGTCCGCCGACGGCCTCGCCTTCGACAAGGCCGAGCCGACCTACCGCAAGGCGCTCGACACCTACCAGGACCTCGGCACGAAGTACGTCGGCTCGCGGGCCGGGAAGCTCGTCCCCGACCGCCTCGACGCGTACTACAAGACGGTCTCCGCCCCGTACGACAAGAAGCAGTACTGCGCGGCCGTCCCGCCGCTCAAGCACCTGCGCGAGCTCCCCGCCACCGTCGACAAGGAACTGCTCGGCTCCCGGCCCGCCAAGACAGACGAGCCGCTCGCCGAGTCGCTCTACCAGTGCGGCACGGCGGCGCTCGGCGTGCAGACGGCGAACCCGTCGGCCGACGAGAGCCTCAACGAGCTCCTCGACACCTTCCCGAAGTCCACCCAGGCGACCCGCGTCGAACCGGCCGTCCGGGCAGCCGTCAAGACCCGCACCACCGCCCTCCGCGGTGCCGAGCCCTGCGACGCCACCGCCGAGCTGCGCGCGCTGCGCTCCTCCCTCGACAACATGCCGGACCCGTCCCTCGAAGCCGCGTCGAAGGATGTGGCGGACGCGGTCCAGGAGGGCGACTTCGCCTGCGGCACCGACCAGTTCAAGGACAAGGAGTTCAGCACCGCGGCCACGACCATGACCGACTATGCCAAGGCCTACCCGAACAGCCCGCAGGCCGCCCACGCCCGCTCGATCGCCATCGCCGCCGAGATCGCCGAGGAGGAGCCCGCCGCCGGCAGGCGCCTGCCCCCGGCCGACGTCCCCGGCGGCGCCCGCATGGTCATGGTGGTCAGCAACGACGGCCCCGGCGAGGTCGAGCTGCTCTACACGGGCCCGATGACCGGCAAGGTCACCCTCAAGGCGTGCGGGACCTGCAAGAAGTACCAGACCCCGCTGCTCGTGAACTCCCCGAAGATCAAGGCCTGCTCGGGGCCGTCCTCGAAGTATCCGAAGGCGACCCTGCTCCTGCCGGCCGGCGACTACCACTTCCTCCAGAAGCGCGCGGCCACCGGCACCTCCACGGCGGGGGACACCAAGTCGAGCAAGACGAAGATCGAACCGGGCTACAGCTACACCAACTGCCTGTACGTGACCTCGCTCTTCTGAGCCGTCACGTGCGTCAGCGGCGGCGGAGCACCCGCAGCGAGTCGGTGACCGAGACCTCCTCGAAGTCGCCCGACTCCAGCGCGCGGAGATAGATCCGGTACGGCGCCTGGCCGCCGTCCTCCGGGTTCGGGAAGACGTCGTGGATGACCAGCAGGCCCCCGGGGGCGACCTTGGGGGCCCAGCCCTCGTAGTCGTTCGTGGCGTGCTCGTCGGTGTGCCCGCCGTCGACGAACACCAGCCCGAGCTGCCCGCCCCAGGTCCTGGCGACCAGCGGCGAACGGCCGACCACCGCGATCACGTGCTCCTCGAGGCCCGCCTTGTGGAGCGTGCGGCGGAACGTCGGCAGCGTGTCCATCAGGCCCACCTCCGGGTCCACCACGCTCGTGTCGTGGTACTCCCAGCCCGGCTGCTGCTCCTCGCTGCCCCGGTGGTGGTCCACGGTCACCGCGACCGTCCCGGCCTGGCGGGCCGCGTCCGCGAGCAGGATCGTCGACCGCCCGCAGTAGGTCCCGACCTCGAGCAGGGGCAGTCCCAGCTTCGCGGCCTCGACGGCCGCCGCGTACAGCGCGAGCCCCTCCCCGACGGGCATGAACCCCTTCGCGGCCTCGAAGGCGGCAAGAATCTCGGGCGAGGGCTCGGACATGGTCACTCCTACTGGCGGGTACGCGTCTACGGGCGCCCATGGTGCCCTATGCGTCGCGCTCGAACCACCACGGTCACGGAGGGGCCGCTCCGGGACGCTCACCAGCGAGTGGCCCGCTCTCTCGGTCCGACCGTGGTGACCCTCATAGGGATGCTGATCCTCGCCGTTGCTCCGGGCCTGACAGCCCGATGGCGGGTCAGGCTCCCGCGAGGACCGCCCGCAGTCTCCGTACGCCCGCCTTCCACTCCTCCCCGTCCGACTCCTCCCAGAGCTCCAGGAGTTCGGACGGCTCGGCGAGGACCCGGTCCAGGGCCTCGACGGCCGCCGGACGCAACTCCGGCGGAAGTACGGGCAGCGGCTTCTTCGGGCCGTACGAGGTGGTGACCGGCTCCCCGCCCGGGCACTGCGCCGCCACCAGCGCCGCCGACGCGATCGCCTCCACCGCCAGGTCCGAGTCCAGGTACTCCTCACCCGTCGCCGTCACCTCGCGGAAGGCCGAGAGCAGCACCCCGGCCCGCTTCTCCTCCGGCGCCTCGTCCACCCGGTACGAGAAGTCGGCGGCGGTGTCGTTGTCGAAGGGGCCGATGTCCCAGGTACCCATGGTGTGCTCGCTCTCTGCTCTTCCTCCGTCTGTGCCGACAGCGTGGCAGCCCCCACTGACAACGCCCTCCGAGGAGCCTGCGCGGCTGACCCTCCCGGCCGTCCGCGCGCCGCGTCGCTCAGGGCCGGCCGGGTCCTTCGAGGTTCTCGATCATGCGCTCCAGGACGCGGACGGCGGTCCCGTACTCCTCCGGTGAGATGCCCTCGACCGACCGGGTGCGGAAGGCGGCCACCCGGGTGCCGACCTCGGTCAGCCGGCGGGTGCCGTCGGGGGTCAGGGCGAGTCGTCCCGGGGCCGGGCGGGACACCCAGCCGCCGGTCACGGTGGTGTCGATCGCGGCGGTCAGGGCGGGGGCGTCGGCGTTGGCCGAGAGGATCGACAGGACCTCGGCGTCGGTCGTTCCGTCGCCGTCCTCGACGACGTTGAGCACCTGCCAGGCGAGGCGGGTGAGGCCGAACTCCCCGAGCGTGCCGTCCATGACACGCGTGAGGGCTTCGTCGGTGCGGTTGAGCAGAAAGCCGATGGGCTTGGGCCTGTGCTCCATCTGGGACTCTCCAAACGGTGAGGAAGGTGTCAGTGGTGGGACGGTTCCGGCGCCAGTATCGACGTCCAGTCCTGCGTGCGGGCCCAGTCGTCGAAACCGTGCCAGCCGACCTCGGGGAACTCGCGGCGCAGCCCGGCGACGTCCACGTCGAGACCGGTCGTCGTGAAGTAGGAGAACATCGCGGCCAGGTCCGTGGACCGGGTGCGCACATAGTCGAGCGGGACCTCCTCGTAGGAGACCGGGCGGCCCATGGCGGCGGCGAGGATGCCGGTCATCTCCGCGGGGGTGCGCTCGTCGGCGGCGATGTCGATGCGCCGGCCCGTGAAGTCCTCGCGGCGCCCGAGGGCGAGCGCGGCGAACGCGCCGATGTCCCGCGAGGAGATGAGCGCGAGCGGGCGGCCGGCCGGCATCGGCCAGGCGAAGGTGCCCTCGCGCAGTCCGTCGGCGGTCCAGCCGCCGGCGTAGTTGTCCATGAACGCGGCGGGGCCGATCACCGTCCAGGGCGTGCCGGAGGCGTAGAGGTGGTGCTCGACCGCCCGCTTGCTCTCGTAGTGCGGGACGCCGGTGTCGCGGTCGGCGTGGGCGACGGAGGTGAGGACGACATGCCCGAGGCGGGCGGTCGCCGCCGCGTCGACGAGGGCCCTGCCCTGCCGGATCTCGACCTCGGCGCCGGCCTCGAAGGCGGTGACGGCGAAGAGGGAGTCGGCGCCCGCGAGGGCGGCGTCGAGTGAGGAGCGGTCGTCGAAGTCCGCGTACCGCACGTCGGCGCCGAGGGTGCGCAGGGCGTCGGCGGCCGGTGAGTCGGGGCGGCGGGTGAGGGCGCGGACCCGGTGGCCCGCGGCGAGCAGGCTGCGGGCGGTGGCTCCGCCCTGGGCTCCGGTGGCTCCGGTGACGGCGACGGTGAGCATGGTTCCCCCTGGGGTAGTGGCTGTGCAGTGCATTCTCTGCGCTACACAGAAGACTCTACTTCATTTTCTCTGCGTCGCGCAGGTTTTCTCGAATCAGGTTTCTGACCTTCCGTCAGAATGGAACGTGTTCTAGTCTGCGGCCCATGGGCATCGCCATCACGCACGAACAGCGGGAGCTCGCCCGATCCGTCCGGGGCTGGCTCACCCGCGCCGTACCCCCCGAGGAAGTCCGCAAGCACCTGGACGTCCCCGACACCGCCACCGGCCGCCCCGCCTACTGGGACGCCGCCGCCGATCAGGGGCTCCTCGGACTGCACCTCCCCGAGGAGCACGGCGGCGGAGGCGGCGACCTCGGGGACCTCGCCGTCGTCGTGGAGGAGGCGGCCCGGGCCCTGCTGCCCGGGCCCTACCTGCCCTCCGTACTCGCCGCCGAACTCCTCCACCGGTGCGGGCGGCACGAAACCGCGGGCACGCTCGCGCGTGGGGAGCGGATCGGGGCCGTCGCCCTCGGCGGCACCGGCACCCTCACCGCCGTCCGCACCGCGAGCGGCTACCTCCTCGACGGCACCGCGCCCCCCGTCCTCGGCGGCGCCCAGGCCGACCTCGTGCTCCTCCGGGCCGCGACCGCCGACGGCTCCGTCTGGCTCGCCGCCGACACCGAGGGCCTCGCCGTCCGGCCCCACGAGAGCGCCGACCCCACCCGGCCCACCGCCGAGATCACCGCCCGCGCCGCCCACGTGCCCGCCGCGCAGGCCCTGGACCTCGACACCCCCCTCGTCCACGACCTCGCCGCCGTCCTCTTCGCCGCCGACGCCTGCGGCACCGCCGCCCGCGCCGTCGAGACCGCCGCCGAACACGCCCGCACCCGCGAACAGTTCGGCCGGCCCATCGGACAGTTCCAGGGCGTCAAACACCTCTGCGCCGACATGCTCGTCCGGCTCGAACAGGCCCGCGCCCTCACCTGGGACGCCGCCCGCGCCGGCCAGGACGGCCAGGAGGGAGTCCGCTCCCTCACCGCCGCGCTCGCCGCCGCCACCGCCCTCGACACCGCCTACACCTGCGCCAAGGACTGCATCCAGATCCTCGGCGGCACCGGCTTCACCTGGGAGCACGACGCCCACCTGCTGCTCCGCCGCGCCCTCGTCGCCCGCCAGCTCCTCGGCACCGGCGATCACCACCGGCTCGCCGCCCTCCGGCACGCCTCCGCCGGCGTCCGGCGCGGCCTCCGCCTCGACCTGCCGCCCGAGGCCGACACGTACCGCCGCGAGGCCCGCGAGGCCGTCGCCCCCGCCGCCGGGCTCGACCCGGCCGCCGCCCGGCGCGCCCTCGCCCCCACCGGCTACGCGGCCCCGCACCTCCCGGAGCCGTACGGGCTCGGCGCCGGCCCTCTCCAGCAGCTCGCCGTCCAGCGCGAGCTCGACGAGGCCGGGATCACCGTCGCCGGACTCGGCATCGCCACCTGGGTGGTGCCGTCCCTGCTCGCCCACGGCACCCCGGAGCAGCAGGCCGAGCACCTCGGCCCGACCCTGCGCGGCGAACGCCTCTGGTGCCAGCTCTTCTCCGAGCCCGGCGCCGGCTCCGACCTCGCCTCCCTCCGCACCCGCGCCGAACGCACCGAGGACGGGCGCTGGCGGATCAACGGGCAGAAGGTGTGGACGAGCGCCGCCCAGTGGGCCCACCACGGCATCCTGCTCGCCCGCACCGACCCCACCGCCCCCAAGCACCAGGGGCTCACCTACTTCCTCGTCGACATGCGGAACACCCCGGGGATCGACATCCGGCCGCTCAAGGAGATCACCGGGGACTCCCTCTTCAACGAGGTCTGGTTCGACGACGCCCTCCTCCCCGCCGACGCCGTCGTCGGCGAGGTGAACGACGGCTGGCGCGTCGCCCGCAACACCCTCGGCAACGAACGCGTCCACATGGCCGACCAGGTCGCCTTCGACACCGGCCTCGAAGCCGTCATCGCCCGGGCGGACCGGGTCGACAGCTCCGTACGCGTACGGATCGGGGCGCTGCTCGCCGAGGCGCACGCGCTCGCGTGCATCGGATTGCGCACCACCCTGCTCCAGGTGTCCGGTCTCGAACCCGGCGCGGGCGCCAGCGTCCGCAAACTCGTCCAGACCCTCCACCAGCAGAGACTCGCCGAACTCACCCTCGAACTCCACGGCCCCGAAGGCGCCGTGCGCGAGGGCCCCGGCGAACGGGCCGTCCACGGCCTGCTCATGTCCCGCTGCCTCACCATCGCGGGCGGCACCACGCAAGTACAGCTCAATGTGGTCGCCGAGCGCCTGCTCGGCCTCCCGAAGGACTGAGGGGGAACCTCCTATGGGCAAGGCGTACGTCGTCGGCGTCGGGATGACGAAGTTCGAGAAGCCGGAGACCCGGGACTGGCAGTACTGGGACATGGCCGAGGAGGCGGGCACCGCCGCCCTCGCCGACGCGGGCGTCCCCTACGCGCGCGTGGAGCAGGCCGCCGTCGGCTACTGCTTCCAGGCCTCCACCGCCGGCCAGCGCGCCGTGTACGAGCTCGGGCTCTCCGGCATCCCCGTCTACAACCTCAACAACAACTGTGCGACCGGCTCCACCGCCCTCATGACCGCCCGGCAGTTCGTCGAGGGCGGCATCGCCGACTGCGTCCTCGCCCTCGGCTTCGAGAAGATGAGCCGGGGCTCGCTCGGCGGGGGGTCGGGCGCCGGAGACTTCAAGACGTCTCCCGTCGCCCGGCACTACGGCATCATGGCCGCCGCCCACGGCTTCGAGATGTCCCCGCCCACCGCCCAGATCTTCGGGAACGCCGCCCGCGAGCACATGGAGCGGTACGGGACGACCGAGGTGCAGCTCGCGGCCGTCGGCGCCAAGAACCACCAGCACTCGGCGAACAACCCGAACGCCCAGTTCCAGGACGTCTACACGGTCGACGAGATCCTCGCCGCGAAGACCGTCCACCGGCCGCTCACCAAACTCCAGTGCTCGCCCACCTCCGACGGCGCGGCCGCCGCCGTCGTCGTCTCCGAACGCTTCGTCGACGAACACGGGCTGCGCGACAGGGCCGTGGAGATCGCCGGCCAGGCGATGACCACCGACACCGAGGAGTCCTTCGCCTCCGGCTCCTGCATCGACGCCGTCGGCCGCCCGATGTCCCGGGCCGCCGCCCGCCTCGCGTACGAACGCTCCGGCCTCGGCATCGAGGACGTCGACGTCGTCGAACTCCACGACTGCTTCTCCATCAACGAGCTGCTCACCTATGAGGCGCTCGGCATGTGCGAGGAGGGCGCCTCCGGCAAACTCGTCGAGTCGGGCGCCACCACGTACGGCGGGCGCTGGGTCGTGAACCCCTCCGGCGGCCTCATCTCCAAGGGCCACCCGCTCGGCGCGACCGGCCTCGCGCAGGCCGCCGAACTGGTCTGGCAGCTCCGGGGCGAGGCGGGACCCCGGCAGGTCGCGGGGGCGCGGGTCGGCCTGGCGCACAACATCGGCCTGGGCGGCGCGGCGGTGGTGACGCTGCTGCGGAAGTCGTAGGACCACCCCGCTCACGTCCTACGACCGAATCCCCATGTACGGGGCGGAGTCGCTCTGCGACCATGACAGCCATGCCGCAGACCGACTCCGCCGCCACAGCCACGTCCGCCGCCGCCACACCCTCCACCCGCGCCTGGACGGTCGTCCTGACCGCCTGCGCGGGGCAGTTCCTCGTCGTCCTCGACGTCTCCGTCGTGAACGTGGCGCTGCCGTCGATGCGGTCCGGCCTCGGGCTCTCGGCGGCCGGCCTGCAGTGGGTGATCAGCGCGTACGCGATCGCCTTCGCCGGGTTCATGCTGCTCGGCGGGCGGGCCGCCGACCTCTACGGGCGCAAGGCGATGTTCCTGCTCGGACTCGGGCTCTTCACCGCCGCCTCGGTCGCGGGCGGCCTCGCCCAGGAGGGCTGGCAGCTTGTCGCGGGCCGCGCGGTCCAGGGCCTCGGCGCGGCCGTCCTCTCGCCGGCCACGCTGACCCTGGTCACCGGCGCCGTCGCGGCCGGACCCGCCAGGACCCGGGCCATCGCCACCTGGACGGCGGTCGGCGCGGCCGGCGGCGCGGCGGGCGGCTTCGTCGGCGGGCTCCTCGTCGACCTGCTGTCCTGGCGGTGGGTCCTCCTCGTCAACGTCCCCGTCGGCGTGCTCGTCCTGGCGGGCGCCGTGCTGTGGCTCCGCGAGAGCCGCACCGGCACCGGCCGCCGCCTCGACCTGCCGGGCGCCGTCCTCGTCACCGCGGGCCTCGCCACCCTCGCGTACGGCATCGTCCAGACCGAGGAGGCCGGCTGGACCGCCCCGGCGACCCTCCTGACGCTCCTCGGCGGCCTGGTGCTCCTCGCCGCCTTCGTGACCGTGGAGGCCCGCACGGCGGCCCCGCTGATGCCGCTGAAGCTGTTCCGTACGCGGGCGGTGTCGGCGGCCAACGTGGGGATCCTGCTGAGCGGTTCGAGCTCCTTCGGCATGTGGTTCTTCATGACGACGTACGCGCAGACCGTCCTCGGTTACAGCCCGCTCCAGGCCGGTCTGGCGCTCGTCCCCAGCTCCCTCAGTGTCATCCTGGGCTCGAAGCTTGCCCCGCGCCTGATGCCGTCCGTCGGCGCCCGCAACCTCGCCGCGACCGGCGCGCTCATCGGGGCCACCGGCTTCGCCTGGCAGTCCACGATGACCGCCGACGGCAGCTTCCTGACGACGATCCTCGGCCCGGGGATCCTGATGATGGCCGGCATCGGCCTGGCCACCACCCCGCTGGCCACCCTCGCCACCTCCAGCGCCGCCCCCGGCGACGCGGGCCTCGTGTCCGGCCTCGTGAACACCTCCCGCACCATGGGCGGCGCCCTCGGCATCGCGATCCTGACCACGCTCGCGACGGCCGTGAGCGAGGCCTCCCCGAGCCCCGCCGCCCTCACCGCCGGCTACGCGGCGGCGTTCCGCGTCTCGACGGCCGTCCTCGTCGGCGCGGCCCTGCTGATGCTCCTGTGGCTCCCGAAGCGCCATGCGAAGCCTCAGAGCCAGCCCTGAGGCTCAGAGCCAGCCCTGCTGACGGGCCGCCCGCACCGCCTCCATGCGGTTGCGGGTGCCCGTCTTCCCGATCGCGGAGGAGAGGTAGTTCCGTACGGTCGACTCCGAGAGGTGCAGGGTCGCGGCGATGTCCGCGATCGTCGCGCCGTCCACCGAGGCCGCCAGGGCGTCCCGCTCACGCCCCGTCAGGGGGTTCGGGCCCGCGCTCAGGGCCGCCGCCGCGAGCGCCGGATCGATGACCGTCTCGCCCCGCAGCACCTGCCGGACCGCCTCGGCCAGATCCTCCACGGGACCGTCCTTCACGAGGAAGCCCGCCGCCCCCGCCTCCATCGCCCGCCGCAGATACCCGGGCCGGCCGAAGGTCGTGAGGATCAGCACCCGGCACTCCGGCACCTCGTCCCGCAGGTCCGCCGCCGCGTCGAGGCCCGAGCGGCCCGGCAGTTCGATGTCGAGCAGGGCCACGTCCGGGCGCGCGACGAGCGCCGCGTCGACGATCTCGTCGCCCCGCCCGACCTGCGCCACGACCTCGATGTCGTGTTCCATCCCGAGCAGCAGGGCCAGCGCCCCGCGCATCATGCCCTGGTCCTCGGCGAGCAGCAGTCTGATCATCCCGTGGGCTCCCCCTGGTGCTGTACGGAGGTCTCCACGGGGAGTTCCGCGGTGACCCGGAACCCGCCCCGCGGAGCGGCTCCCGAGTCAAGAGTGCCGCCTGCCGCGGCGACACGCTCGCGCAAGCCCCGCAGTCCGCTCCCCGGGGTGCCGCTCGCCGGGCCCCGGCCGTTGTCCGTGACGGTGAGGCGGACCCGGTCGGCCGAGCCGGAGAGGTCGATCTCGCAGCGTGAGGCGCCGCTGTGCCGTACCGCGTTCGTCGCCGACTCCCGCACCACCCAGCTCAGCAGGGCCTCCGTCTGGGGCTCCAGGAGCGGGCCCGAGCGGCGCACGACCGGCTCGATGCCGGCGGTGGACAGGGCGTCGCGCGCCCGGTCGAGCTCGGTGGCGAGGCTGCCCTCGCGGTAGCCGGTCACCGCCTCCCGGATCTCGGTGAGCGCCTGACGGCCCACCGACTCGATGTCCGCGACCTGCGCGAGGGCCGCGTCCAGGTCGCGCGGGGCGAGTCGGCGGACGACCTCCGACTTCACGACGATCACCGACAGCGTGTGGCCGAGCAGGTCGTGCAGGTCGCGCGAGAACCGCAGCCGCTCCTTCTCGACGGCCGTACGGGCCAGCTCCTCGCGGGTCTCGCGCAGCTCCCGGACCGTCTCGTCCAGGGCGAGGATCGCCGCCGTCACCATGACGGAGATGAAGGTGCCGTACACGACACCGACGGAGCTCCAGTCGTCCTTCCAGAACGTCACCGCCCCGGTCGCGACGACCAGCGGGAACGCGACCATGGGCAGCAGCCTGCCCCGCCGGACCACCGCGCCGACCGTGAGGCCCAGGAGCGGGAAGAGGAGCAGCCAGTCCCCTCCGTAGCCGATGGTGAGCGCGAAGGTGAGCGCGCCGAGGGCGGCGAGGAGCCACCAGGTCAGCGGGGCCTCGCGGCGGCGCCGGTCGAAGGCGCGGAAGACGATCGCGATGTACAGGGTGTTGAAGGCGAGCAGCCCGAGGCCGCCGATCCACGGGTTCGGCGCATCGCCTCCGAGGAGGTGGGAGAGCGCACCCAGGCCCATCAGGAGCCAGGGGAGCAGACTCAGCCCGCTCGGCCCCCGGTCGTCGCGCTTGCGCGCCGTGGCTCGACACCGCTGCCAGTTCGTCATGTTCACTCCCCGCACCGTCCTCTCCCTACGCCGTCCTCGCCGAACGACGGTACGAGGCCGCCGCGTACCCACCGAACAGTGCCGCCCAGACCACGATGACCGCGAGCGCCGCCATCCCCGGCGCGTGGCCCTCGGTGACCGAGACGCCGAGCTCGGCGAAGCGGTTGGTCGGGGTGTACTCGGAGAGGGAGCGCAGCCAGCCGGGGAAGAGGCTCACCGGGAACCACAGGCCGCCGAGGACCGCGAGGCCCAGGTTGCAGGCGATGTTCACGACGCCGGTCGTCTGCGCGGTGAGGCGGTAGCCGTTGCCGATGCCGAGGAGCGTGAAGGGGAGCGAGCCGAGCCAGAGGGTGAGCGCGACCACGGCCCACTGCCAGGCCGCCAGGTGGACGCCGTTGAACAGGCCGCCGGCGAGGAGGACTCCGAGGATCGACGGGAGCACCACCACCGAGCCGGTGAGGGCGCGGCCGGTGACGACCTGGCGCGGGGACATCGGGGTGATCCGCAGCTGACGCAGCCAGCCGGATCCCTTGTCCTCGGCGACGCCCGTGCCGATCGACAGGGCGGCGCCGAGCGCGCCGTACGCCGCCATGCCGACCATGGAGGCGGCCTTCCACTCCGGTTCGTTCTGGCCGCCGAGGTTGGTGAAGAGGAGGTACATCATCACCGGGACGGCGATGGTGCCGATGGCGAAGCCGGTGTCGCGCAGGGTGCGGCGGACTTCGAGGCGTACGTACTCGGTGATCATCGGGTCGTCTCCAGGGCGGGGGCCTGCGCGGCCGGGGCGTGCGCGGTGAGGGTGAGGAAGGCGTCGTTGAGGGACACGGGGGCGACTTCGAGGCCCCGGATCGCGTCGCGGTCGGCGAGTGCGCGGACGGTCGCGTCGGAGTCGTCGGTGTGGAGCCGGGCACGGTCGCCGCGGATCTCGACGGCGGTCACTCCGGGGAGCAGGGTCAGGCCCTCGCTGGGGGCGCCGGCCAGGTCGAAGGAGACGAGGCTGCCGCCGGCCGCGCGCTTGAGCTGCTCGCTCGTGCCGTCGGCGAGGACGCGGCCGGAGTCGATGACGACGATCCGGTCCGCGCTGGCGTCGGCCTCCTCCAGGTAGTGGGTGGAGAAGAGGATCGTGTTGCCGCGCCGGGCGTAGCCCCGCATCGACTCCCAGAAGACCTCGCGGGCCTCGACGTCGAGGGCGGCGGTGGGCTCGTCGAGGACGATCAGCTCGGGGTTGCCGACGAGGGCGACGGCGAAGCGGACGCGCTGGACCTGGCCGCCGGAGAGCCGGTCGACCCGGCGGCCGGCGAGGTCGGTGAGGTCGGCGAGCGCGAGGGCCTCGGCGACCGGCATGGGATCGGGGTAGGTCCGGGCGACGAAGGTGACGAGCTCGCGGACGGTGACCCGGGGGACGGGGCGGCCGTCCTGGAGCATCGCGCCGACCCGGCCGGCGGCGACGGCCTGGGCCGGGGTGCCGCCGAAGAGCCGCACCCGGCCGCCGTCGGGCTCGTCGAGGCCGAGGAGCAGGCCGATGGTGGTGGACTTGCCGGCGCCGTTGCGGCCGAGCAGGGCGACGGTCTCGCCGCGCCGGATGGTGAGGTCGATGCCGTCCACGGCGCGGACCGGTCCGAAGGACCGGGTGACTCCGGTGAAGGCGACCGCTGTCTCGTTCTTCATGTCTCCGACGCTACGGAGCGGGGCCCGGGGTCCGGCAGGCGTGAATGTACGGACCCGGCCGTGACAAATGTCCCGGGCCCACTCATCTGACGCGCCGTCAGGAGGGGTTCACAACCCCCGGCCCCTCCGCTATACATGGGTCACCGAACTGGAACGCGTTCTAGATCCGGCGCGTACGGGACGGTCCCGCACGGCCTCGGTGCGGTCGACGGTGCGGACGGCCGCGCCGAGGTCTCCACCCGCCACAAGGAGCAGCAGCCCGATGCCCATCGACCCCGCAAAGGCCGTCGCCGCGGAACCCCGCAGCGCCGAGATCTCCTGGGACCACAAGGACGTCCAGCTCTACCACCTGGGCCTCGGGGCGGGCTCGTCTCAAGGCAAACCCAGCCCCGCGACCGACCCCGACGAGCTCCGCTACACCCTGGAGTCCAGGCTCCACGTCCTGCCCAGCTTCGCCACCGTCGCGGGCGCCGGCATGGGGGTCGTCGGCGGGCTCTCCGCCCCCGGCATCGACATCGACCTCGCCGCGGTCCTGCACGGCGGCCAGTCGATCACCCTCCACCGCCCCCTGCCGACCGGCGGCCGCGCCGTCTCCACCTCGCGCGTCGCCGCCGTGTACGACAAGGGCAAGGCCGCCGTCCTCGTCCTGCGCTCCGAGGCCGCCGACGAGGACGGGCCGCTCTGGACCAGCGACGCGTCGATCTTCGTACGGGGCGAGGGCGGCTGGGGCGGCGACCGCGGGCCCTCCGAGCGCCTCGCGCTCCCGGACCGCGCGCCCGACGCCACCGTCGAGCGGCCCATCCGCGAGGAACAGGCCCTGCTCTACCGGCTCTCCGGCGACTGGAACCCGCTGCACGCCGACCCCGAGTTCGCCAAGCTCGCCGGCTTCGACCGGCCGATCCTGCACGGCCTCTGCTCGTACGGCATGACCCTCAAGGCGGTGGTGGACACGGTGCTCGGCGGGGACGTCACCCGGGTCCGCTCGTACCGCACCCGCTTCGCCGGGATCGTCTTCCCGGGCGAGACCCTGCGCATCCGGATGTGGGCCGGGGACGGCCGCGTCCAGGTGGCGGTGACGGCCGTGGAGCGCGACGACGCCCCGGTCCTCGCGGACACCCTCGTCGAACACTCCTGATCGCTTGATCCCTTGATTGCCCGATCGTCTGATGGGAGCCGCACCATGCGCGCAGCCGTACTGCACGAGATCGGCCAGGACAAACTCGAAGTCCTCGACGACGTCGAGGCGGTGGGCTTCGGCCCGGGCAAGGTGCGGATCCGGGTGAGGGCCACCGGCCTGTGCCACTCCGACGTCTCCGCGATGAGCGGCGTCCTCCCGCAGCCCGCCCCCTTCATCCCCGGCCACGAGGGCGCCGGCGAGATCCTCGACGTCGGCGACGGCGTGACCGGCCTCAGCCAGGGCCAGCGGGTCCTGCTGTGCTGGCTGCCCGCCTGCGGCAGCTGTCCCGCCTGCAAGCGCGGTCAGACGCAGCTGTGCCTGGCCGGCTTCATGAACGCCGGCGTCCCCAACTTCAAGCGCCCCGGCGGTGAGGTCTTCGGCTTCGCCGGCACCGGCACCTTCACCGAGGAGGTCGTCGTCGACGCGGGCTGCGCCGTCCCCATCCCGGACGACGTGCCCTTCGACATCGCGGCCCTCATCGGCTGCGGCGTCACGACGGGCCTCGGCGCCGCCATCAACACGGCGAAGGTGGAGGCCGGTTCCTCGGTCGCCGTCATCGGCTGCGGCGGCGTCGGCATCTCCGCGATCCAGGGCGCCAAGCTCCAGGGCGCCGCCCAGATCGTCGCCGTCGACCCCGTCGAGTCCCGCCGCGAGGCCGCGCTGAAGTTCGGCGCCACGGAGGCGGTCGCCCCCGACGCGCTCGCCGACGCCAAACAGCGGATCACCGGCGGCGAGGGCTTCGACTACGTCTTCGAGGTCGTCGGCAAGTCCGCCACCGCGCGCACCGCGTACGAGACGACCCGCCGCGGCGGCACCCTCTGCGTCGTCGGCGCGGGCGCCCTCGACGACTTCCTCCAGCTCAACATGTTCGAGCTGTTCTTCGACGAGAAGCGCATCCTGCCCTCGATGTACGGCGGCGGGGACGTGCTCCGTTCGTACGAGCGGGCCATCGCGCTCTGGCGGGCCGGCCGCATCGACCTGGAGTCGCTCATCACCCACCGGGTGCCGCTGGCGGGCATCAACGAGGCCCTGGAGCAGATGCGGACCGGCGCGGCCCTCCGTACCTGCATCGAGATCTGAGAGGACCTGACCCATGTCGCTCCCTCTTGAGGGACTGAGCGCGATCGTCACCGGCGCCGGGCGCGGACTCGGCCGCGCCGAGGCCCTGGAACTGGCCCGACTCGGCGCCGCCGTCGTCGTCAACGACTACGGGCAGCCCGGCCGCGACGGCTCCGGCGCGGCCTCCGCCGCGCCGGCCGAGGAGGTCGCGGCGGAGATCCGCGCGGCGGGCGGCCGGGCGGTCGCCCACCTCGGCGACGTCTCCGACTTCGAGACGGCGCGGGGCCTGGTCGACCTGGCGGTGACCGAGTTCGGGAAGCTGGACGTCCTCGTCAACAACGCGGGCATCCTGCGCGACCGGATGGTCTTCTCGATGAGCGAGGACGAGTGGGACTCGGTCGTACGGGTCCACCTCAAGGGCCACTTCAACACCACCCACTTCGCGGCGGTGCACTGGCGGGGCCGCGCCAAGGCGGGTGAGGCCGGGGTCTACGGCCGCATCGTCAACACGTCGTCGGAGGCCTTCCTCGCAGGTTCGGCCGGCCAGCCCAACTACGCGGCGGCCAAGGGCGGCATCGTGGGCCTGACCACCTCGTCGGCGCTCGCGCTCGCCCGGTACGGCGTGACGGCCAACGCGATCTGCCCGCGCGCCAGGACCCGGATGACGGAGGACGTCTTCGCCGGCTTCGGAGAGCCGGGGGAGGGGGAGCTCGACCCGCTGTCCCCGGAGCACGTGGCGCCGCTCGTCGGCTATCTGGCGTCCCCGGCGGCGGCCGGGGTCAACGGACAGCTGCTCGTCGTGCACGGCGGGATGGTGGCGGTCGTGGACCGGCCGAAGGTGTCGGCCAAGTTCGACACGGTCAAGGAGACGTTCACGTACGAGGAGCTGGACTCCCTCCTGACCCCGCACTACGCGTCCCGCCCGGCGGGCGAGACCTTCGCCGCGACGGAGGTGCTGGGGCTGAAGAAGGGCTGAGCCACGGGGGTGGCGAGAACCGTCGGAAGACGGGTGGTGGGGAACGGCGAAGGGCCCCGGGGGAGACCCCGGGGCCCTTCGCTCCGTACTTCCTAACTTCCTACTGCGCGTGGGCCTCGGCCTCGCGGCGGTGCCGGCCGTGCGGCGAGGACGTGGAGTCCTCCACCGGCGAGGCCTGACCGCGGTGCTTCCCGGAGCCGTGCGACTCCGAACCCTGCGTGTTTGCTTCGGACATGCTGGAACTCACCCCGTGTGTCTTGCTCTTGCTGTGCGGCCGTGAGTCTAGCCAGCCGGTCTGCGGTCGGTCAGAGGAGCCTGCTGCAAAGGCACCGGACGGCACACCCGGGGCTCCTCGACGACCGCCACCGGCTCGGGCTCCGGCTCCGGCGGCACCTCCAGGGCGGCGAGACCGCACGGCACCTCGGCCGTCGCGTACGGCAGCCGCAGCACGCCCTCGGCCGTCCACAGTCCCGCTCCGGCCAGCCAGCCCTGGGGTACGGCCAATTGGGCCATTCGGCGGGACGAGGGCTGCCAGGCGCCCACCCAGCTGCCGCCCGCCGCGTCGATCCGCAGCGCCACCGCGCAGCTCTCCGGCATCAGGACCTGCCCCGGCTGCACCGCGAACGGCGTCACCGCCGCGTCGTCGAGCCGCAGGCACTCGGGGAACCGCACCGGCAGCAGGGACCCCAGCACGCCCCAGCCGAGCCGGTCGTGCCCCGGGGACGGCGCGTCGGAACGGATCAGGAGCAGCCCGCTGTCCGGGTCCGCGAGCAGCAGCCGGTCGTCGCTCTCCTCGGTGATCTGCAGCAGCGGCGTCACCTCCCCGCCCCGCTCCAGGTCGACGGCGACGGCCTTCACCGGCCCGCCGTCGAGCCGCCGGTCGAGGGCGAGTATCCGGCCCGTGCGGTCGAGCCACACCCCGCCCGAGCAACGGCCCTTGACCTCCGCCACCTGCTCCGGGCCGAAGGCCCCGCCCGCCACCAGCCACAGTGTGGTCGTGTCGGGGCCGACGCACAGGGCGTACGCGCAGATGCCGTCCGGCGAGGGCGGGAGCAGCACCAGACGCTCGGAGCCGGGCGCCTCCACCGCGCCGAGCCGGAGCTCGCCGGTGGCCGGGCCGGTGGGGTAGAGCAGCGAGAACGTGTGCCGCCGGCCGTCCACGCGGCGTGCGACGAGCACCCGGCCGTCCGCGAGGGGCAGCAGCTGCGTGCCCGCCTCCTCCGGCTGGTCGAGGGGGAGCGGGACGGCGTACGGCTCGGGGCCGTCGAGCGTCCACCTCTCCACGTACAGGGCGTCACCGGCGCCCGCGAGCCTGGCCGCGTACGCGCCGTTGGCCGTGATCGTGAACCCCGCCGGCCATGCCGCACCCGCGTCGCGGTCGTCGTCCTCGGCCGTGGTCTCGATGGCACACGCTGTCATCGACTCGTCACCTCCGGCCACGAAGCTAGTTTTCGCACTTCCAGCCGAACAACACGAGTGGGGTCACTTCACACATAAGGGTGGCCCTGCGGCGGTTCGGCTGAGGGTGCGGGGGCGGTTGTGCTGGAGTGGCCCGTGGTGAGTAAGGTAAGGCGAACCTAAGCGGAGGCTGTGTCTCCGTCGGGACGCGCCCGTGTCCCCGCCAGGACGACCCGTACAGGAGCCTTCTCATGTCCCTCCGCCGCCGCGGCACCGCCGCCGTCGTCGCCCTCGCCGCCGCGCTCTCGCTCGCGGCCTGCGGAGGCGGAGACGGGAGCTCCGACTCCGCCAAGAAGGAGGACACGGCCAAGAAGAAGGACGCCGCCACCGGAGGCAAGGACTTCGGCGACGCCGCCGCCAAGACCGCGGCCATGGGCACCGACGCGAAGCCGGGCCAGTTCCCCCGCACCCTCACCCACGCCCTCGGCACGACCGAACTCAAGGCCGCCCCCAAGCGGGTCGTCGTCCTCGACGTCGGCGAGCTCGACAACGTCGTCTCCCTCGGCGTCAAGCCCGTCGGCTACGCCCCCTCCGAGGGCGACGACGGCATCCCCGGCTACCTCGCGAAGGACGCGGGCACCCCGAAGTCCGTCGGCACCATCAACAACCTCAACCTGGAGGCCATCGCCAACCTCCAGCCCGACCTCATCCTCGGCAGCCGGCTGCGCGCCGCCGACAAGTACGACGAGCTGTCGAAGATCGCGCCGACCGTGTTCTCCATCCGCCCGGGCTTCACCTGGAAGGAGAACTACCTCCTCAACGCCGCCGCGCTCGACAGGACCGCCGAGGCGAAGGCGAAGCTCGCCGCCTACGAGACCAAGGCGAAGCAGCTCGGCAAGGACATCGGTCCGGACAAGCCGACCGTCTCGATGGTCCGCTACCTCCCCGGCAAGATCCGCCTCTACGCCAAGGCCTCCTTCATCGGCACCATCCTGGAGGACACCGGCCTGCCCCGGCCCGAGAACCAGCAGATCAACGAGCTGGCGGCCGAGATCAGCCCCGAGAAGATCGACGAGGCCGACGCCGACTGGATCTTCACCGGCGTCTACGGCGACGCCAAGGCCACCAAGAAGGACACCGCCCAGGCCAACCCGCTCTGGAAGAACCTCAAGGCCGTCAAGGCGGGCCAGGCCAAGGACGTTCCGGACGAGACCTGGTACCTCGGCCTCGGCGTCACGGCCGCGAACAGCGTCCTCGACGACCTGCGCGCGGACCTGGTCAAGAAGTAGCCCCGGGGCCCGGAGTTGTCCACAGGCCAGGACGGCGGGGCGCGGGGGGACAGGTAGCCTTTCCCTCGTGCCCCGTCTGTCTGAAGTCATCGCCGCGCTCGACGCCCTCTGGCCGCCAGAGCGAGCCGAGTCGTGGGACGCCGTCGGCACCGTCTGCGGCGACCCCGACGCGGAGGTCAACCGCGTCCTCTTCGCCGTCGACCCCGTCCAGGAGATCGCCGACGAGGCGATCGCCCTCGGCGCCGACCTGATCGTCACCCACCACCCGCTCTACCTGCGCGGTACGACGACGGTCGCGGCCGGCCACTTCAAGGGCCGCGTCGTGCACACCCTCATCAAGAACGACATCGCCCTCCACGTGGCGCACACCAACGCCGACACCGCCGACCCCGGCGTCTCCGACGCCCTCGCCGGCGCGCTCGACCTCCGGGTCACCGGCCCCCTCGTCCCCGAGAACAACCTCGGCCGGATCTGCGAGCTCGACCACCCCGAGACCCTCGCCGAGTTCGCCGCCCGCGCCGCCAAGCGACTGCCCGCCACCGCGCAGGGCATCCGCGTCGCCGGCGACCCCGGCATGACCGTGCGCCGCGTCGCCGTCAGCGGCGGCTCCGGCGACAGCCTCTTCGGTGCCGTACGCGCCGCCGGCGTCGACGCCTTCCTCACCGCCGACCTGCGCCACCACCCGGTCTCCGAGGCCACCCAGCAGTCGCCCCTCGGCCTGGTCGACGCCGCCCACTGGGCCACCGAATGGCCCTGGTGCGAGCAGGCCGCCGCCCAGCTCGACGAGATTTCCGACCGCCACGGCTGGGACCTCCGCGTCCACGTCTCGAAGACGGTCACCGACCCCTGGTCCTCCCATCACACCTCCCCTGGAGCCCCCAACTGAACGCCGCGCCCGCCGACCAGATCCGCCTCCTCGACGTCCAGGCCCTGGACGTCCGCCTCCAGCAGCTCGCCCACAAGCGCCGCTCGCTGCCCGAGCACGCCGAGATCGAGGCGCTGACGAAGGACCTCACCCAGCTGCGCGACCTGCTCATCGCCGCGCAGACCGAGGAGAGCGACTGCGGCCGCGAGCAGACCAAGGCCGAGCAGGACGTCGACCAGGTCCGCCAGCGCGCCGCGCGCGACCAGCAGCGGCTCGACTCCGGCGCCGTCTCCTCCCCGAAGGACCTGGAGAACCTCCAGCGCGAGATCGTCTCCCTCGCCAAGCGCCAGGGTGACCTGGAGGAGATCGTCCTGGAGGTCATGGAGCGCCGCGAGTCCGTCCAGGAGCGCCTCGCCGAGCTGACCGAGCGGGTCTCCGCCGTCCAGACCAAGGTGGACGACGCCACCGCCCGCCGCGACGCCGCGCAGGCCGAGCTGGACACCGAGTCCGCCTCCGTCGCCAAGGAGCGCGAGCTCGTCGCGGGCGCCGTCCCGGCCGACCTCATCAAGCTGTACGAGAAGCTGCGCGAGCAGCAGGGCGGCATCGGCGCGGCCCGGCTGTACCAGCGCAAGTGCGAGGGCTGCCACATCGAGCTCAACATCACCGAGCTCAACGAGGTCCGTGCCGCCGCGGCGGACACGGTCGTCCGGTGCGAGAACTGCCGCCGGATCCTGGTCCGCACCTCGGAGTCCGGCCTGTAATGCGCGCACTCGTGGTCGAGGCGGACGGCGGCTCCCGGGGCAACCCGGGGCCCGCGGGCTACGGCGCGGTCGTCCTCGACCCGGCGACGGGGGAGACCCTCGCGGAGGCCGCCGAGTACATCGGTGTGGCCACGAACAACGTCGCCGAGTACAAGGGCCTGGTGGCGGGCCTGAAGGCGGCCCGGGAGCTGTTCCCGGACGCCACCGTCCACGTCCGGATGGACTCCAAGCTGGTCGTCGAGCAGATGTCCGGCCGCTGGAAGATCAAGCACCCGGACATGAAGCCGCTCGCGGCCGAGGCGGGACGGATCTTCCCGCCCGGTCAGGTCCGCTACGAGTGGATCCCGCGCGAGCGGAACAAGCACGCGGACCGGCTCGCGAACGAGGCGATGGACGCGGGCAAGCGGGGCCGCCAGTGGGAGCCGTCCGCCTCCACGGCGGGCCTGGACGCCGCGGCCGCCCGCAACGCCGCGACGCCGCCCCCGTCGGGCCCGCCGGGCGACGCGACCGCGGGCGCGGCACGCGCGCGAGCGGCGCTGGCCGCTTCCGCACCGACGTCTGCCGCGGGCGGTACGGGTACGGGCACCTGGCCGGGCGCCGTGGCGCGCCCGACGGCCCCGGACGCCGGACCGGGCGCCGGTGACGACGGCCTGTTCGCCGCCGAGGAAGCCGTCGCGGCCTCGGTGGCCTCCGGTGACTTCGAGGCCGAGGCGGGCGCCCTGGCCCCGACGGGCCATGCGGCGCGCGTCCAGGCCCTGGTCGCGCCGGCCGAAGCCCCCGCTCCCGCGGCCGGGCACACCGGGGCCGCGCCCGTGAGCGCCGCGGCGCACGCCGCGCCCGTCCAGGCCCCCACCGCGCCCCGCCAGGGCTGGGCCGGCCCCGACATGGGGGCTCCGGCGACCTTCGTGCTGCTGCGGCACGGGGAGACCGCGCTCACGCCCGAGAAGCGGTTCTCCGGGAGCGGGGGGAGCGACCCCGAGCTGTCGGCGGCCGGACTGCGGCAGGCCGAGGCCGTCGCCGAGGCGCTCGCCGCGCGCGGCACCATCCAGGAGATCGTCAGCTCGCCGCTCACCCGCTGCCGTCAGACCGCCGGCGCCGTCGCCGCCCGCCTCGGCCTCGACGTGCGGATCGAGCAGGGCCTGCGCGAGACCGACTTCGGCGCCTGGGAGGGCCTGACCTTCGGCGAGGTGCGCGAGCGGTACCCGGAGGACCTCGACGCCTGGCTGGCCTCCCCGAAGGCCGCGCCGACCGGCGGGGGCGAGAGCTTCGCGACCGTCGCCCGGCGCGTCGCCGCGACCCGGGACCGGCTGACCGCCGCGTACGCGGGCCGCACGGTCCTCCTCGTCACCCACGTCACGCCGATCAAGACCCTCGTCCGGCTCGCGCTCGGCGCCCCTCCGGAGTCGCTGTTCCGGATGGAGCTGTCCGCCGCCTCCCTCTCGGCCGTCGCCTACTACGCCGACGGCAACGCCTCCGTACGGCTCCTCAACGACACCTCGCATCTGAGGTAGCCGCAAAGCGCTGGCGCCGGCGCCGGGCCCCGTACCACCATCGCCCGCATGACGTGGTCCTTCACCGACAGCGCCGCCGCCTTCCGGGCCGCCGCCGCCGAGCATCTCGCCGCCGACCCCGCCCGCAACACCGCCGTGCTCACGCTCATGGACACGGCGGGGCGGCTCGGCTGGTGGGAGGAGGCGGACGGCCGGGTCACCGGCGTCCTCGTGGTGTCGCCGCCCGGCGTGCCCGCCTTCGGGGCCATGACGGAGGAGGCCGCCCGCGCGCTCGAACTCCCCGGCGGCGAGGAGCCGACGGAGGTACGCGGCGAGACCGCCGCCGTCGAGGCGTACGCGAAGGCCACCGGCCGCCCCTGGACGCCCACCGTCCGCATGCGGCTCTTCCGGCTCGGCGAGCCGACCCCGCCGGACCCTGCCCCGGCGGGCCGTGCCCGGCTCGCGGCCGGGGCCGACGTCCCGCTCGTCGCCGCCTGGACGCGGGAGTTCGCCGTGGCCATCGGGGACGAGCCCGCCGGGGACTACACCGGCTTCGTCACCGAGCGGATCTCCGAGGAGCGGCTGTGGCTCTGGGAGGCGCCGGACGGCCGCCCGGTCTCGATGGCCGCCGTCTCCCGCACGATCGAGGGTCAGGCCCGCGTCCACCTCGTCTACACCCCGCCCGCCGAGCGCGGCCGGGGGTACGCCGCCGGTGTCACCGAGGCGGTCGGCCGGGCCGCGCTCGACGCCGGCGTCGCACAGGTCCTGCTCTTCACGGACCTGGCCAACCCCACCAGCAACGCCCTCTACCAGCGCCTCGGCTACCGGCCGGTGACCGACCACCTGGGCGTGCGGTTCGAACCCGCGACCGTATGATCGCGCGTCACGTGGAGGCCGTTCGGAGGATGGGGTGGGGGCCGTGGAGACGGTGCTGTCGGGAAAGGGCACGAGCGCGAGATTCAACGGCTCGCGCCTGAGAGTCGTGCGGGGCGGCACGACGTGGACGGTGCCGGTCGAGGCGATCGCCTCGTCCGCAGCCTGGTCCTCGGGCTGTCCAGCCTGCTGCCCACGGCCGTGGGCGTCTACGCGGTCCTGGAGAGCACGAGCGTCCTCGCCTCCTGAGCCCTTACGGGGCCGCCAGTTCCGCCGCCCCGCGCGCGAGGGACTCCACCCGTGCCCAGTCGCGGGCCGCGAGGGCGTCGGGCGGCAGCATCCACGTACCGCCGACGCAGCCGACGTTCGGGAGGGCGAGGTAGGCCGGGGCGGAGGCGGGGGAGATGCCGCCCGTGGGGCAGAAGCGGGCCCGGGGGAGCGGGCCCGCGAGGGACTTCAGATACGGGATGCCGCCCGCGGCCTCGGCCGGGAAGAACTTCATGTCCGCCACCCCGCGTTCGAGGAGGGCCACGACCTCCGAGGCCGTCGAGACCCCCGGCAGGAACGGCACTCCCGCGTCCCGCATCGCACCGAGCAGCCCGTCGGTCCACCCCGGGCCGACCAGGAAGCGGGCCCCGGCGCGCACCGCGTCCGCGACCCCGTCCGGCGAGACGACCGTGCCCGCGCCGACGACCGCGTCCGGCACCTCGGCCGCGATCGCGCGGACGGCGTCCAGCGCGGCCGGGGTGCGCAGGGTGACCTCGATCAGCGGCAGCCCGCCGGCCACCAGGGCCCGCGCCAGGGGCACGGCGTCGGCGGCGTCCTCGATCACGACGACGGGGACCACACGGACGGCCGGGGCAAGGTCGAACACGCTCGTCATGGGCGTCATCCTGCCCAGGGCGAGCGTTACCCGCAACGAGCGTTGCGGAGGGTGCAACGAGTTAGTGGATCTCGTCCACCAGCACGTCGAGCGCCCCCGCCTTCCCGCCCTCCTCCACCACGTACCGCAGGTCCCGCAGCGCCTCCGCCAGCTCCGCCGGCGAACCGGGCTCCGCACCCGCCTCCAGGAGGCTCCGCACGATCCGGCCCTTCGTCGCCTTGTTGAAGTGGCTGACCACCTTCCGGGTCGGCGCGTGCAGCACCCGCACCGTCGCCGTCCGGGCCGCGAGCTCTCCCTTCGGCTTCCACGCCGAGGCGTACGCCGAGGAGCGCAGGTCCAGGACGAGCCCGTCCCCGGCCGCCTCCGGCAGCACCGAGGCCATCGCGCCCCGCCAGTGCGCGCCCAGCGCCCCGAGCCCCGGCAGCTTCACGCCCATCGAGCAGCGGTACGACGGGATCCGGTCCGTCACCCGCACCGCGCCCCACAGGCCCGAGAACACCAGCAGCGAGCTCCCCGCCCGCTTCCGGGCCGCCGCGTCCAGGGTCGCCAGACCCAGCGCGTCGTACAGCACGCCCGTGTAGATCTCCCCGGCCGGACGCGCGCCCGCCGTCCGCAGCTCCGTGTTCTTCGCGACCTCGCCGCGCAGCCCCTCGCTCAGACCGAGCACCTCGCGCGCCTTCTCCTCGTCGGCGGCGCACAGCTCGACCAGCTCGTCCAGGACCGCCGCCCGCGCCTCCGCGAGCCCCGGCAGGGACAGCGACTCCGGCTTCAGCGGCGCCCCGCGCCCCGAGGAGGCCTTGCCTTCGGAGGGCGGCAACAGCACGAGCACGGTGGTTCTCCTTCGTCCGTACGGGGTGGGGGTGCGGCCCCGGTCGTCCAGCCTACGAGGTGCCGCACCCTGCCCCAGCTCATACGCTCGGTCCATGCCCCGCCGCCACATCCACGTGACCGGCGCAGCCGAGGCTCCGCTGCGGGCCGCCCTGCGCGCACTCCGTACCGAGCTCGCGATCCCCGAGGACTTCCCGCCCGAGGTCCTCGCCGAGGCCGAAGCCGCCGCGAAAGCCCCCAGGATTCCTTCCTACGACGCCACCGACCTGCCGTTCTTCACGATCGACCCGCCCACGTCCACCGACCTCGACCAGGCCATGCACCTGGCCCGCCGGGCCGACGGCGGCTACCGCGTCCACTACGCCATCGCCGACGTCGCCGCCTTCGTCACCCCCGGCGGCGCGCTCGACGCCGAGGCCCACCGGCGGGTCCTCACCCTCTACTTCCCCGACGGCAAGGTCCCCCTCCACCCGCCCGTCCTCTCCGAGGGCGCCGCCAGCCTCCTCCCCGGCGAACCCCGCCCCGCCCTCCTCTGGCGCGTCGACCTCGACGCCGAAGGACGAAGGGTCTCCACCGACGTCCGCCGCGCCCTCGTCCGCAGCCGCGCCAGACTCGACTACGAGGGCGCGCAGCGCCGCATCGAGGACGGGACGGCGGAAGAGCCCCTGGCCCTCCTCCGGGACATCGGCCGCCTCCGCGAGGCCCTCGAAGCCGAACGCGGCGGGATCTCCCTCAACGTCCCCGAGCAGGAGATCGTCGAGACCGACCACACCTACTCCCTCGCCTACCGGGCCCCGCTCCCCGCCGACGCCTGGAACGCCCAGATCTCCCTCCTCACCGGCATGGCCGCCGCCGACCTCATGACCGCCGCCGGCACCGGCATCCTGCGCACCCTCCCCACCGCGCCCGACGGCGCCGTCGCCCGGCTGCGCCGCTCCGCCCACGCCCTCGGCGTCGACTGGCCGCACCACGTCTCGTACGCCGACGTCGTCCGCTCCGCCGACCCCACCAACCCGCGCCACGCCGCCTTCCTCCAGGACTGCACCAGCCTCCTGCGCGGCGCCGGCTACACCGTCTTCACCGACGGCCACGTCCCCAGCCCCGCCGTCCACGCCGCCGTCGCCGACGAGTACACCCACTGCACCGCGCCGCTGCGCCGGCTCGTCGACCGGTACGCGGGCGAGCTGTGCGTGGCGGCGGTCGCCGGGGACGAGCCGCCCGAGTGGGTACGGGCCGCCCTGCCCGCCCTCCCCGACGAGATGGCCACCGGAGCCCGCCGCGCCAACACCGTCGAACGCGAGAGCGTCGACATCGTCGAGGCGGCGCTCCTGAAGGAACGGATCGGCGAGATCTTCGACGCGTACGTCATCGACGTGAAGGAACGCGAACCCGCCGTCGGCACCGTCCACCTGGAGGACCCGGCGGTCGTCGCCCGCATCGAGGGCGGCGAGGCGAAGCTGCCGCTGGGGGAGTGGCTGCGGGTCAGGCTGTCGGCGGCGGACCCGGGGACGGCGAAGGTCCTGTTCGCGCCCGCGTGAGCTCCCGTACGAGCGTCCGCGGGTCGTCGGCGTGGAGCCGGATCAGCCGTACGGGGCGGGGCGCGCCGAGCAGCCGGGGCGCGTCGACCGGCTCGGTCAGCTCGATCGTGACGGAGGTCTGGGAGCCGACGGCGAGGTTCAGCTCGCCGTCCTTCCTCTCGTGCGAGAAGAGGGACTCGCGCCGGACGGACGCGATCCGCCCGACCGGGACCCGCACGTCGACGTGCGCGCCCTGCCGGACCCGCAGGACATCGCCGGTGAGCGTGTGCGGGCGGGTCACGGACGCGGCGTGCAGCCCCAGGACGAACAGCACGGTGTAGACGTCCAGGACGAGGATGACCGCGTGGACGAAGGGCCAGTCGGCGAGCAGGTACGACATGCCGACCGTCTCGACCACGCACACGAACGCGAAGCCGTACATCAGCGCCGCCTGGTCCCGCGCGTGCGGGAACACGCCATCCGCGCCCGCCACCCCGTGCGCCCGCCGCCCGGCCCACCGGACAAGGCTCTCCAGGAGCCGCAGCTCGTGCCCGACCAGTCGCCGCACGACCTCGGGCAGCGCCCGGCTGCGGGGCCCGCCACCCTCGTCCGCCCTGCGGGTGCTGTGCGTCATCGGTCCGCCTCCCCTTCTGCCGTCCTTCGTGCCGTCACCAGTTCCACCGCCCGCCGTACCGCCGCCGACTGCGCCGGGGCGAGGTCCGCGAAGAACGTGTCCGCGAGACCCCCGGCGCCCGCCGGGGGCAGCTCCACCGCCATCCCGTCCGGCAGGACGGCGGCCAGGGCGCGGGCCGCCCCCTCCACCCGGGGGTCGTCCGCCGCCACGTCCGCCAGGGCGTCCAGGAGCCCGTACAGCTCCCGCGCGCTGCCCGCCGCGTCGTGCATCAGCGCCATCAGCCGGGCCCGCTCCGCCTCGGGGACGACGGTGTCGAGGAGGGCCAGGATCTCCCGGTCCTTCGCCGCCATCGGGGACTCGGGCAGCTCGCCGAGACCCGCGAGCAGCGCCGACAGCTCCGGCGAGACGGGGCCCTCGGCGGGCAGGCGCCCGGCACGGGCCTCGGCGAGGAGCGGGGCGAGGCGCTCCCGGCGCTCCCGGATCACCGCCTCCTGCCGGGCCAGGTCCTCCGCCAGCTCCTCCAGGACCTCCGCGAGGCCCCGGCCCTCGTCGTCGGCGAGCACGTCCCGCACCTCGTCGAGGCCCAGCCCCAGCTCGGTCAGCCGCCGGATCCGGGCGAGCAGGACGGCGTCCCGGACCCCGTACTCCCGGTACCCGTTGGCCCGCCGCGGGGGCTCGGGCAGCAGACCCGACTGGTGGTAGTGCCGCACGGCCCGGGGGGTGACCCCGACGAGCGCGGCGATCTCGCCGATACGCATGCGCCCAGTAGAAACCCTGACGTCGCGGCAGGGTCAAGGGTGTTCGCCCCGCCAGGTAGCATGGTCGGCACGGCAGACGAGCCGGGCGGACGGCCGCGTGGAGATCCTCGGATCTTCCCGAGGAACGTCCGGGCTCCACAGAGCAGGGTGGTGGCTAACGGCCACCCGGGGTGACCCGCGGGACAGTGCCACAGAAAACAGACCGCCGGGGACCTCGGTCCTCGGTAAGGGTGAAACGGTGGTGTAAGAGACCACCAGCGCCTGAGGTGACTCAGGCGGCTAGGTAAACCCCACTCGGAGCAAGGTCAAGAGGGGACACCTCGGTGTCCCTGCGCGGATGTTCGAGGGCTGCTCGCCCGAGTCCGCGGGTAGACCGCAGGAGGCCGGCGGCAACGCCGGTCCTAGATGGATGGCCGTCGCCCCGACGACCGCGAGGTCCCGGGGCACAGAACCCGGCGTACAGCCCGACTCGTCTGTCGGCCCACGTGGGAAGGGCCCCCGAACAGGTTTCCGCCTGATCGGGGGCCCTTCCTCGTTCTGCTCACACCGGCTCCGGGCCGCCGTGGCGGCGGAGCCAGGCCAGGACGGCGCGGACCCGGCGGTGGCCGCTGTCGCCGGCCGACAGGCCGAGCTTGAGGAAGACGCTGCCGATGTGCTTGTGGACGGCGTTGTCGGTGACGAAGAGCCGCCGGGCGATGCCCGCGTTGTCGTGCCCTTCGGCCATCAGCGCCAGGACCTCGCGCTCGCGGGGGGTGAGGGCGTCGACGGGATCGCCGCGGACGGCGAGGAGCTGGGCGATGACCTCGGGATCCATGGCCGTGCCGCCGGCCGCCACACGGCGCAGCGCCTCGGTGAACTCCGCGATGCGGCTCACCCGGTCCTTGAGGAGATAGCCGATCCCGCCGCGGGTGTCGGAGAGGAGGCGGCCCGCGTACTCCTGCTCGACATACTGGGACAGGACGAGGACGGGAAGGCCGGGACGGTCGCGGCGGGCTCGGAGCGCGGCGCGGATCCCCTCGTCGCGGAAGCCCGGCGGCAGCCGCACGTCGACGATGGTGACGTCCGGGCGATGCGTCTCGACGGCGGCGAGGAAGCCGGGGGCGTCGTCCGCGATCGCGGCGACCTCGAAACCCTGCGAGCCGAGGAGGAGTTCGAGTCCCGAGGCCAGCAGGACGTTGTCCTCGGCGATGACTACACGCACGGCAGCTCCACGGTGATGACGGTCGGCCCGCCCGGCGGGCTGCTGATCCTCAGGGTGCCGTCCAGGGCGGCGGCGCGGCGGCGGATCCCGTCCAGGCCGCTGCCCCGGGACGCGTCCGCCCCGCCGGTCCCGTCGTCGGTGATCCTCGCGCACAGCAGCACGCCGTCGCGGGCGACGTCGACGGAGGCCTTGCCGGCCCGGCTGTGCCGCGCGATGTTCGCCAGCGCCTCGGTGACGGCGAAGTACGCGACCGCCTCGACCGCGGCCGGTACCTCGCCGAGCTCGCCGACGCCGATGCGGGTCGGCACACCGGCCCTGGTGCCCAGGGTGCCGAGCGCGCCCACGAGACCCTGGTCGGCCAGGACCGGGGGGTAGACGGCGCGGATGACGGAACGCAGCTCGGTCATGGCCTCCTCGGTCTCGGCCCGGGCCTGCCGGACGAGCGCGGCGGCCGCGTCCGGGTCCTGGGGCAGGGTCTCCCCGGCCACGGCGAGCCGCATGGCGATGGCCACGAGCCGGGCCTGGGTGCCGTCGTGCAAGTCCCGTTCGATCCTTCGCAGTTCCGCGCCGTGCGCCCGCAGGACGTCCGCGCGCGTCCGGGTGAGCTCGGTGACGCGCGCGGCCAGGCGCTCCACCGGAGACGGCGCCAGGACCGCCAGACAGCACCGCGCGTGCACCCGGGCCAGCGGCGGCAGGACGAGCGCCGCGAGCGCCGCGAGGACCAGCAGCTGCACCAGGTTGACCGTCAGCGCGGGGACCCAGCCGTCGACACGGACATCGAGCAGCAGCAGCCGTGGCGGATCCGACGCGGGAAACGCCCACCACCCCACGGCGACCACCAGGGTGAGGAGCAGATTGCCCAGACACAGCAGGGCGACCAGACCCGCGGGCAGACCGGTCGCCACCTGCACCACGAGCCACGCCAGATCGCGGCGGACAGGGCGCGGGCCCGGCTCCACCGGCCGGCCGAGCAGCGCCCCGGCACGGCGGCGGTGGCGCTCCGCCCAGGGAGCCGCGAGCGACGGCACGCACAGGAGCGGCGCCGCCACGAGCGTCACCGTCGCGGTCGTCAGGGTGCCGAGCAGATAGCGTCCGCCGCGCCCGGTCTCGACCGACCGTGCGCGGGCCTCGCCGGTCACGCGGTGCACTGGGCTCGCCTTCCTTCGGTGTGTACGGGACCGGATCCGGCCCTCCGGAAGCGACCGTACGTGCCGGCGACCCGGACGGCACTACAGCAGGCTGTAGGTCACAACCGGTCGCCCGCGGCAGCGACTTGCCACGCGGCGCCTCCCTAGCGTGACCGGCATGACATCCACCACCCCGGCCTCAGCGCCGCAGAGCCACCCGTCCCCGAAGCGCCACCGCCGCATCCGCCGGGGATGGCCGGCCGTCGCGGCGGCGGCCGCACTCGCCACCGCGGGTGCGGCCCTGGCCGTCCGGTCCGCGGACGGCGCGGCCACGCCCGGCTACCATCAGGCCGACCTGCGCCGGGACACCGATGCCCTCCGGGCGCTGGGGATCACCGGCGTCCAGGCGCGGGTGACCACCGCCTCGGGCCGGGACCTGGTCGCCACCGCCGGCGTCGCCGAGGTGGGCACCCAGCGGCCGGTGCCCCGCGACGGCTACTTCCGGATCGCCAGCACCGGCAAGGCACTCATGGCCACGCTGGTCCTGCAGCTCGTCGACGAGGGCAAGCTGTCACCGGACGACACCGTGGACCACTGGCTGCCCGGTGTGATCGCCGGAAACGGCAACGACGGACGGAAGATGACCGTGCGTCAGCTCCTGCAGAACACCAGCGGCCTCCACGACGACCTGCCCGGCTTCGACACCCCGCAGCAGTACTACCGGCACCGCTACGACACCTACACCGCCGAACAGATCGTCGCCCGGGCGATGAAGCACCACCCGGACTTCGAGCCCGGCACCGGCTGGGGCTACTCCAACACCGGTTACGTCGTCCTCGGCATGATCGTCGACAGGGTCACCGGCCGCCCCTGGCAGGAGGAGGTCGAGAGGCGGATCCTGAAACCGCTCGGCATGCACCACACGTATCTCCCGGGCGCCACGCCCACCCTGCGCCGCCCGCACGCCGACGGCTACCAGGTCTTCGCCTCCGGCGAGCGGACCGACGTCACCGAACAGATCGTCCCCGACCTCGGCGGCTACGTCTCCACCACGGCGGACGTCAACCGCTTCTTCCAGGGCCTCCTCGGCGGCGAGCTGCTCTCCGAGGCGCGCCTGGCCGAGATGAAGCACACCGTCCCGGTCCCCAAGCCGTTCGACGCCTTCTGGCCCCGCGGCCGCTACGGCCTCGGCCTGGTCGAGCGCCCCCTGAGCTGCGGCGGCAGCTACTGGAGCCATGAAGGAGGCGAAGCCGGCTACATCACCCTGAACGGCGCCACCGCGGACGGCCGCCGCACGGTCACCGTCTCGCTGACCACCAGCTTCAACGACCTCGGCAGGACGATTCGCCAGCAGAAGCAAGCGAGCGACCTCGTCGACCGCGCCCTGTGCGACACCTCCGGCACGCGCCGCTAGGGCCTGTCGTCACGGGCGCCGGACCTCGAAGTGGAAGCAGCCGTACTCGACGGCCCGGACGTGCACGAGGGCGACGGCCGGGTCGGCGAAGGCCTCGGCGAGAGCCTCGTCGAAGCCCTCGGCAGGGGTCTCGGGCAGCTCCAGAAGACGGCCGCCGGCGATCCGGCCGGCCGCGTCGTAGCGGCGCAGGGTGCGGAGCGCCCCGGCACGGGAGAAGGGGTACGCCTCCGAGGGCGCGGGGCCGCCGCAGTCCTCGGCGTGGACGAAGACGGGGCCCTGCTCGTCGTACGCGCCGGGCTCGGCACCGGTCTCGGCGGCCCAGCGGCGGAGCGGCGCGTACGAGACGAGGGCGATCCGCTCGCCGGGCTCCGAGAGGCGCAGGCAGCAGCGGAGGGGATGACCGCCGTCGGTGGCGGTGTACGGCACGCAGGCGCGGCCGGCGTCGTCGGTGACGCGCAGCCGGGCGAGGGCGGAGGGGGAGATGGCACGGACGGAGTAGGTGTTCATGCCGTCAGGGTGGCCCGGGGCGGCACCGAACCGCTGGCGCAATTCGGACGCCGCGCTCGGGCATGCCCGACGAGCGGGCCGAGTGTTCCGCCGGGCCGGTGTCAGTGCGCTTGGGTACGGTCGCTTCGCGAACCGCTATCGAACGGAGCCGTACGGATGAGCCGTCATTTCCAGGTCACCTTCGACGCCCACGACCCCCGGGCCCTGTCCTCCTTCTGGCGGGACGCGCTGGGGTACGTCCACCCCGGGCCGCCCGGAATGGAACTGCCCGAGGGGGCCGACCCGCTCGCCGCCTGGGACGAGTTCCTCGCGCGGATCGGCGTCCCCGAGGATCAGCGCAACTCGCGGTCGGCCATCGAGGACCCGGACGGCGTGGGCCCGCGCGTGTTCTTCCAGCAGGTGCCCGAGGACAAGGTCGCCAAGAACCGCGTCCATCTCGACGTCCGCGCCGCGCCGGGGCTCCAGGGGGAGGAGCGGATGGCCGCCCTGGAGGCCGAGTGCGACCGGCTCGTCGGGCTCGGGGCGAAGCGGATGCGCCGCTTCGAGCCGGCCCCGCCGATGAGCGCCGGCCACATCGTGATGACCGACCCCGAGGGCAACGAGTTCTGCCTCGACTGACCGGGCCCACCCTGGGTGCGGACGGTGAACACGCAGGTCATACCCTGTGTGCCGCCGAAACGTCGTCAGGGAGGGGCAGGGTCGGGTGGGCGTGTCGCTGGGCAAGGGGCCGGTTCGGGAGGAGTCGCGGTGGCGGCGGCCCGGGGTCGTCGTCTTCTGTTTGGTCCTCCTGCCGCCCCTGGGCATCATCCTTGCCTGGCGCAGCCGTTGGTCGCCGGGGCAGAAGGTGCTCGCGACGGTGCTGTCCGGCGTCTGGTTCGTGGCCCTGGGCACGAGCGAGCCGCCGGCGGACAAGCCCGCGGTGGCCGACGCCGAGCCGCGGGTCAGTGCGTTCCCGTCCTTCACGCCGTACACCCCGCCCACCCCCACGCCGACGCCGATCGTGCGCCGGGTCGTCGCCGACTACGTCGGCCAGAACCTGGAGACCGCCTCGCGGGCCGCGTACGAGGCGGGGTTCCGGGCGCGTTCGCACGACGCCACCGAGGACGACAAGATGCAGCTCGTGGACGGCAACTGGAAGGTCTGCTTCCAGGAGCCGGCCGCGGGGGAGACCGCCGCGATCGAGGAAGGGCGGCGGATCGGCATCGAGTTCGCCGTCGTCGAGAAGAGCAGCCCCTGCCCGGCGCGGGACGGCGCCGCCGTCGTCTTCCCCAAGGTGCCGAACGTCGTCGGCAAGACCTTCGCGGCCGGCTCCGCGGTGCTCCGGAAGGCGGGCCTCACCGAGATCCGCGGCGCCAGTGTGTACACGGACGTCGACCTGGCGGCCCGTCATGACGACTGGCGGATCTGCTTCCAGGACCCGGAGGCGGGCGAGGACATCGAGCGGCCGGAGTACATGTCCGTGCGGCTGTCCCTCGCACGGCCCGGCCTGTCCTGCCCCTCGGAGGACTACGCCCGGCTGAACCCGGACCCGGACCCGGACCCGGACCGCCACGGCAGCGGCAGCGGTTCGGGAGGCTCCGGCGATTCCGGCGGTGGCGGCGGCGCCGCCTACTACAAGAACTGCGACGCCGTCCGCGCCGCCGGCAAGGCCCCCATCTACGCCGGCCAGCCCGGCTACCGCTCCGGTCTCGACCGCGACGGCGACGGCAAGGCCTGCGACTGGTCCTGACGGTTCCGGACCGCTGTCGGGGGGACCTCACGGCCGGGGCGCCCGGAGAGGGGCGCCCCGCAGGTGTACGGGTGGGGCATGACCATTCGCGTGAACCAGCTCAGCGATCCGACCGTGCGCGCCTTCGTCACGGCCCTCAACGCCCATGACCAGGCGGCCCTCGCCGCCGTTCTGGCGTCCGGTGCGACCATGTCCGACGACGGCTCCGACCGCAATCTGCAGGAGTGGCTCGACCGGGAGGTGTTCTCCTCGAACGGGCACATGGACGTCGCGTCCGAGGCGGACGACGGGTTGGCCCTCGTCGCCGACTACCGCAACGACACCTGGGGCGCGATGCGCACCAAGTGGGTCTTCACCGTCGACGGCGGGAAGGTGTCCCGGTTCGAGACCGGGCAGGCCTGACCGCCGTGTCGTCGGCCGGGGCGCGCTACCCCCGGCCGATGTACGGCATCGCCGTCGCCATCACCGTCGCGAACTGCACGTTCGCCTCCAGCGGCAGCTCCGCCATGTGCACCACCGTCGCCGCCACGTCCGCCGCGTCCATCACCGGCTCCACCGCCAGCTCGCCGTTGGCCTGGAGGATGCCGGTCTGCATGCGGGCCGTCATCTCCGTCGCCGCGTTGCCGATGTCGATCTGGCCGCAGGCGATCCGGTACGGGCGTCCGTCGAGGGACAGGGACTTCGTCAGGCCCGTCATCGCGTGCTTGGTCGCCGTGTACGCGATCGAGTGCGGGCGCGGCACGTGCGCGGAGATCGAGCCGTTGTTGATGATCCGGCCGCCCTGCGGGGCCTGCTCCTTCATGGTCCGGAAGGCCGCCTGGGCGCAGAGGAACGCGCCCGTCAGGTTCACGTCGACCACCGCGCGCCAGGTCGCCGGGTCCAGGTCCTCGACGGGGACGCCGCCGCCCGCGAACGTACCGGCGTTGTTGAAGAGCAGGTCCACCCGGCCGTGGCGGGCCCGTACCGCCGTGAAGAGGTTCGCGACCTCTTCTTCCGACGTGACGTCCGTCGGGACGGTCAGGAAGTCGCCCTCCGGCAGGGCCGCGGCCGTCTCCTCCAGGGCCTCCGCCCTGCGGCCCGCCAGGGCCACCGTCCAGCCGGCCGCCGCGAGGGCCAGCGCCACGCTCCGGCCGATGCCCGAACCGGCTCCCGTCACCACTGCGATGCTCATGGGCGCGCAGCGTACGCGAGACGCATGCCCCATGAACTCATCCGTCCGACACGTGGATGTTCTGTACTCGACAATGACAGGTCGTTCCCTCCCCTTCGAATGACGGACGGACAGCATCCGTCTGGGGAGGGGCACATGCATCACACGCTTCAGCACTCCGAGGAACTCCGCGCCGCCGCACGCCACTTCGGGCGCCGACGGTTCCTGACCGTCACCGGCGCCGCCGCCGCGCTCGCCTTCGCCACCCAGCTGCCCGCGGCCGGCGCCGCGGCCGCCGCCGAGCTCGACGGCCGGCGTGTCACCGAGGACCCGTTCACCCTGGGCGTCGCCTCGGGCGACCCGCTGCCCGGCTCCGTGCTCCTGTGGACGCGGCTCGCGCCCCGTCCCTTCGAGCCCGGGGGCGGACTGCCCGCCGAGAGGGTCTCCGTGCACTGGGAGCTCGCCCACGACGAGCGGTTCACCCGGATCGCCCGGCGCGGCCGCGCCACCGCGCACCCCGAGTTCCGGCACACCGTCCACGTCGAGGTCGACCACCTGGACTCCGGCCGCGTCCTCTTCTACCGCTTCCGGGTCGGCGACTGGGTCAGCCCGGTCGGCCGGACCCGTACGGCCCCGGCGCCCGGCGCCCGGAACAGTGAGCTGAGGCTCGCCGCCGTCTCCTGCCAGGCCTACCAGGACGGGTACTTCACCGCCTACGGCCACCTCGCCCAGGAGGACGTCGACGTCGTCTTCCACCTCGGCGACTACCTGTACGAGTACGCCGTCAACGCCACCGGCGGCGCCCGCGCCTACACCGACCGCCGGCTGCCCGACCTGTTCAACCGCGAGACCCTCACCCTGGAGGACTACCGGCTCCGCTACGCGCTCTACAAGTCGGACCCCGACCTGCGCGCCGCGCACGCCGCCCACCCCTTCGTCGTCACCTGGGACGACCACGAGACCGAGAACAACTACGCGGGCGACACCCCCGAGAACAACGTCCCGCCGGAGGAGTTCCTGCTCCGACGCGCCGCCGCCTACCGCGCCTACTGGGAGCACCAGCCGCTGCGCCGCCCCCAGCTGCCCGAGGGCCCCGACATGAAGCTGTACCGGCGGCTGCGCTTCGGGCGGCTCGCCCAGTTCGACATCCTCGACACCCGCCAGTACCGCTCCGACCAGGCGTACGGGGACGGCTGGCAGGCCCCGGGGCCCGAGTCCGAGGACCCGGCGCGCACCCTGACCGGGGCCACCCAGGAGCGCTGGCTGCTCGACGGCTGGCGCGCCTCCGACGCCCGCTGGAACATGCTTCCCCAGCAGGTCGTCCTCTCCGAGCGCCGCGACCGCTCCACACCCGACTTCAAGCTCTCCATGGACTCCTGGGACGGTTACCCGGCCTCCCGGCAGCGGATCCTCGCGGGGGCCGAGGCGGCCGGTGTCGAGAACCTGATGGTGCTCACCGGTGACGTCCACGTCGGCTACGCCATCGACATCAAGGCCGACTTCCGCGACCCGGCCTCCCGGACCGTCGGCACCGAGATCACCGCCACGTCGATCAGCAGCGGCAAGGACGGCGCCGACCGGCCGGCCAACCACGACAAGCTCATGGGGGCCAACCCGCACCTGAGGTTCCTCAACGGGCGGCGCGGCTATGTGACGGTCGCCCTCGGCGAGGAGAGCGCCCGCGCCGACTTCCGTACGGTGCCGTACGTGACCCGGCCGGGCGCCCCCGTCACCACCGCCGCCTCCTTCGTCACGGAGGCGG
Source organism: Streptomyces sp. NPDC044003 (assembly GCF_056435185.1). Taxonomy (NCBI): domain Bacteria; kingdom Bacillati; phylum Actinomycetota; class Actinomycetes; order Kitasatosporales; family Streptomycetaceae; genus Streptomyces; species Streptomyces sp. NPDC044003. The sequence continues at coordinate 791,206 of NZ_JBWKFA010000002.1, forward strand.
GCGACCCGGGGCTCAAGCCCGCGTGAGGACCGTCTCCTGCGGATAGCGGACGCCGATGCGGTCCCGTACCGCGTCGAGCGTCCGCATCACCGCGAGCGAACCGTCCAGGGGGACGAGCGGGGACTCCGTCTCGCCCGCCCGCAGGCAGCGCATCACCTCGGCGGCCTCGTGCCGGAAGGAGTGCGGGTCGTCCGTCGACACGAACTCCTCCGGCTCGTGGCCGTTCCTGAGCAGGGTGAACCGCTCGGGGAAGAAGAAGCCGCGCGGGACGTCGATCCGGCCCTCCGTGCCCGTCACCGAGGCCGTCAGCGGCGTGTCCGCCTCCAGCGAGCAGGACAGCAGCGCCGAGGCGCCCGAGTCCCAGCCCAGCAGCATGCCCGTGTTCAGGTCGACGCCCTCCGGCGAGATCCGAGCGTGCGCGTGGACCGTGGACGGCTCGCCGAGCAGCAGGTGCGCGAACGACACCGGGTACACCCCGAGGTCGAGCAGTGCCCCGCCGCCCGTCGCCGGGTCACGCAGCCGGTGGCCGGCGTCGAAGGGGCCCGCGAGCCCGAAGTCCGCCTGGACCGTGCGGACCTCGCCGATCGCCCCGCCGCGGACGAGTTCCGCGATGCGCCGGATCAGCGGGTGGCAGTACATCCACATCGCCTCCATGAGGAAGAGGCCGCGGTCCCGGGAGAGGCCGACCAATTCCTCCGCCTCCCCGGCGTTGAGTGTGAGAGCCTTCTCGCAGAGCACCGCCTTGCCCGCCTCCAGGGCGAGGCCGGCGGCCGCGCGGTGCGCGTGATGCGGAGTCGCCACGTACACCACGTCGACGGACTCGTCGGCGAAGAGCCCCGCCCATTCCCCGTACGCCCGCGGAATCCCGAACCGGTCCGCGAAGGCCTTCGCGGACGCCTCCGTGCGGGAGGCCACGGCGACGACCTCGGCGCCGTCGAGCGCCAGCAGGTCCGTCGTGAACCGCTCCGCTATCCCACCCGTCGCCAGGATTCCCCAGCGCACTGTCCCGTTCGCGTCCATCTCCACCCCACAGGTCTCGACCATGCCGGTCGAACTGAGAGCATAGGTAAGGATTCAACGAAATGGAGCAGTCGATGCCGGAGAGCGGCCAGAAAACAACACAGGGACACATAACCGAACCCGCCCCGGTCGTCACCGCCGCCGCCCGGCGGACGGGTCTCCTCGTCACCCTCGTCCTGGGCGGACTCACCGCCCTCCCCCCGCTCTCCATGGACATGTACCTCCCGGCCCTCCCGGAGGTCACCGGTGCGCTGCGGGCCCCCGCCGCCACCGTCCAGCTCACCCTCACCGCCTGCCTCGCCGGCATGGCCCTCGGCCAGCTCGTCGTCGGCCCCATGAGCGACAAGTGGGGACGCCGCCGCCCGCTGCTCGTCGGCATGGCCGTCTACGTCCTCGCCACCGCCGTCTGCGCCCTCGCGCCCAGCGTCGAACTCCTCGTCGGCTTCCGGCTGCTCCAGGGCCTTGCCGGCGCCGCCGGCATCGTCATCGCCCGCGCCGTCGTCCGCGACCTCTACGACGGCGTCGAGATGGCCCGCTTCTTCTCCACCCTGATGCTGATCTCCGGCGTCGCCCCGATCATCGCCCCCCTCATCGGCGGCCAGATCCTCCGGCTCACCGACTGGCGGGGCGTCTTCCACGTCCTCACCGCCATCGGCATCCTGCTCACCGTCGTCGTCTGGCGCTTCCTCCACGAGACGCTGCCCCCCGAGCGGCGGCACGAGGGCGGCGTCGGGCAGGCCCTGCGCACCATGCGGGGGCTCCTCGCCGACCGGGTCTTCACCGGCTACATGCTGACCGGCGGCCTCGCCTTCGCCGCCCTCTTCGCGTACATCAGCGCCTCCCCCTTCGTGGTCCAGGAGATCTACGGCGCCTCCCCGCAGACCTTCAGCCTGCTCTTCGGCCTCAACTCGGTCGGGCTCGTCGCCGTCGGCCAGATCAACGGCAAGCTCCTCGTCGGCCGCGTCAGCCTCGACAAGGCGCTCGGCTGGGGCCTCGGCATCATCCTGCTCGCCGGCCTCGCGCTCACCCTCATGACCACCGGCGTCTTCGGCGAGGTCGGCCTCGTCCCCATCGCCGCCGGCCTCTTCGTCCTGATGTCCGCGATGGGCCTGGCCATGCCCAACACCAACGCCCAGGCCCTCATGCGCACCCCGCACGCCGCCGGCTCCGCCTCCGCCCTCCTCGGCACCTCCTCCTTCCTCATCGGCGCCGTCGCCTCCCCGCTCGTCGGCATCGCCGGCGAACACACCGCCGTCCCCATGGTGGTCGTCCAGCTCACCTGCGCCCTCCTCGCCCTCGCCTGCTTCCTGGGCCTGTGCCGCCCCTGGCAGGCCAAGGCCGCGGACGCCTGACCGGACGTGAAGTCCATGCACGTCTCGTCCGTGCCGCTCCGGCCCCGCCCTCCTTCGCCGGTCGAGCGCACGCGCGTACGACATGTCGCACATGCTGGTGAATAGGTGCGTGGACCGCCTGCAGATGCGGACTGATCTCTAGGTTGAGTCCGAGGCCGGGGCGACACCGAGGGGGTGACAGTCGTGCGGGCTGCCCAGAAGACAACAAGGTTTCGTGGCAAGAACAAGGCCCCGAAGTGGGAGAAACCCAAGGGCGGGCAGGTCTCGGTCATGGTGCTGCCGCTGACTGTCACCGATCCCGCCGACGTGGTGCGTCTGGGGAAGCTGTTCGATGCGATGTGGTCGGTCAAGCGGGCCGTCCAGCGTGATGCCCGTGCCAGGGTCGATGCCTACTGGGCTGCCAGGCATGAGCGCGAGCGGGCCGGCGCGAAGGCCGTACGGCAGCGCCTCGGACTGTCCCGTGAGGCTCTGGAGCGTTGCGCCTACAAGCACCTCGAAGACGCCGGGCACCTCAAGCACCACGCGTCCAAGGCCCTGGCCATGCACATGGCCGACGAGGTGTGGAACGGTGTCCAGCGACACCTCTTCCCCGACGTCACCGGCAAGCGACACGGCCGCCCGAGGACGGGCCGCCGACACGACTTCACCCGCATCCCCGGCCGGGCACGTTCGCATACCGTCGACCGCAAGTGGGAGACCTTCCGCCTTGTCGGTACTCTCCACGGCCACACGATGGCCTACACCGACGGCGGCCGGCACCCCCTGATGCAGCCCCGCCGGATGCCGACCCCCGTCCTTTCTCTCACCGGCGTGCCCACCGGCAGGACCACCTCCTCGGGCGAACCGGTCTTACGGAAGGCCACCTGGTGGGATCACATCGGCCCGCTCGCCGTGGTGTTCGCGGGTGGTCCCGCCTCCGGCCGGGGTGACCTGGTGCTGCCGGTCAGGGTGCCGCAGCAGCCGGGCCGGTGGGCCCGTGTCGCATATTTCCTCGCCCATCCCGGCCGCTGGCACAAGGTCGACCTCGTGCGGCGCCGCAAGGCGTCCGCGCCGGGCGGATGGGTGTACGAGGCGCACCTGATGGTCCTCGGCCCCGGTTACACACCCCCGGTTGTGAGGGAGGTGCGGCAGCGGGCCGCCGCCCTGGACCGGATCGGCGGCGTGGACGGCAATGTCTCCAACCTCTCCGTCGTCTCCCTGCCTGCCGACCTCGACCCCACCGACGGCGTCCCGGCCTCCACCGAGATCACCCTCACCGACGCCGAGCGCGCCCGGCTGGAACGGGAAGCGAAGAAGCGGCGCGGTCGGGCACGGGCGCTGGAACGCTCCCGCCGGGCGACGAACACCGCCCAGTACGGACTGTCGAAGAAGCAGATCCGGCGCGCCGAGCACCGGGCGGCCAAGGGCCTGAGCCCCAAGACCGTCACCGTGCCCGGCGGTGCTCGTGCCGCCCGCATCGACGGAGTGCCGAGGCAGGCGTACCGGCGCGACCGAATCTCCATCGGCTACCGAGAAACGCGCGACCGGCAGGCCGAAGCCGCCGCCTCGGCCGCAGAGCGTCGTCGCCACCGAGCCCGCACCCTGGCCCGGCAGATCATCGCCACTCATGGCCCCGTGCTCGTCGTCGAGGACTGTGACGTCCGCACGTGGTACCGCCTGTGGGGAAAACGCTTGTCCCAGACCACTCCTGGTCTGTTCATCGACGCTCTTGAGCGTGAGTGCCAGGCAGCGGGCGGCCGTCTCTCAAGGGCCTCCACCTGGTCCACAGCCCTGTCCCAGCACTGCCTGTGCGGTGAACGTGTGCGGAAGACCCTGCGGCACCGTGAGCACAAGTGCACCGCGTGCGGCCTGACCGGGAAGCGCGACCTCGTCTCCGCGGCCCTGGCCGTGTTCGTCCGCTTCACCGAAGCCGACAACCCCAAAACCGCGTACCTGGACGTCAACGCATCCAGGCACGCACGGATCGCATTCGCACAAGGGCTGGAAGAAGCCCTGCGGGAGTCAACCGCGCCGAGCCGGACCACCCCACAGGGTGCCGACCAGGCGGCAGTCCCACGACAACGTGGAACCTCTGCTCCCCGAACCGCCGGACAACGGAACCGCGCAACCCCGGATGAGCCACGCCCCAGGCGTGACCACGCCGGAAAGCCCGGACACCCCACGGCGTGCAGTCCGCGGCTCACTCTCTGGTGACGTGCGGATCAAGTTTTAGACTGTCTCGGTGAACGCCGTGTCCTCCCCCTCCGCCGACTCCCTGCGCGCCGCCCTCGCCGCGGTCCTCGACGGGCTGCCGCCCCACCGGGCGGCGCAGGCCGTCGAGCGGCTGATCGCCAGCTACCGGGGCACCACCCCGACGGACGCCCCCGTGCTGCGCGACCGCTCCGACGTCGCCGCGTACGCCGCGTACCGGATGCCGGCGACCTTCGAGGCGGTACGGGGCGCCCTCGACGCGCTCCGGGCGGCCGCGCCCGACTGGGAGCCGCGCACCCACACCGACGTCGGCGGCGGCACCGGCGCGGCGAGCTGGGCCGTCGCCGAGGCCTGGGAGGAGGAGCCGCCCCGCACCACCGTCCTCGACTGGGCGGAGCCCGCCCTCACGCTCGGCCGCGAACTGGCCGCCGGGGTCTTCGACGCCGAGTGGCGGCGCGAGCGGATCGGGGCCGCACTGAGCCTCCCCGAATCCGACCTCGTCACCGTCTCGTACGTCCTCAAGGAGCTGACCGAGGCCGACCGGACGGCGCTCGTCACCGAGGCGGCCCGCACCGCGCAGGCCGTCGTGATCGTCGAGCCCGGCACCCCCGACGGCTACGAGCGGATCATCGCCGCCCGCACCCTGCTGGTCGACGCCGGCTTCACCGTCGCCGCGCCCTGCCCGCACAGCGGGGCCTGCCCGATCGTGCCCGGCACGGACTGGTGCCACTTCTCCGCCCGGGTGAGCCGGTCCTCCCTGCACCGGCAGGTGAAGGGCGGTTCGCTGCCGTACGAGGACGAGAAGTACGCGTACGTGGCCGCCGTCCGGTTCCCGGTGACCCCGGCGCCCTCCCGTATCACCCGCAGGCCGCAGATCCGCAAGGGCCAGGTCCTCCTGGAGCTCTGCGGGCCCGAGGGCCTCGGCCGCGACACGGTCACCAAGCGGCACGGGCCCCTCTACAAGCAGGCCCGTGACGCGGAGTGGGGCGACTCCTGGCCGCCCGAGGACGAGGACTAGGGCCGCAGCTCCTGGGTGCAGCACTTCACGCTGCCGCCGCCCTTGAGGAGTTCGCCCAGGTCCATGCCGACCGGTTCGAAGCCGCGGGCGCGGAGCGGGTCGAAGAGGCCCACCGCGGCCTGCGGGAGCAGGACGTGCCGGCCGTCGCTGACCGCGTTGAGGCCGAGGGCGGCCGCGTCCTCGCCGGTCGCGACGAGGGCGTCGGGGAACAGCCGGGCGAGGACCGCGCGGCTGCCGGGGGAGAAGGCGTCCGGGTAGTACATGATCTCGTCCCGGGCGTCGTCCAGGACGCACAGCGCCGTGTCCAGGTGGTAGTAGCGCGGGTCCACCAGCTCCAGGCCGATCACCGGGCGGCCGAAGAACTCCTGGGCCTCGTCGTGGGAGAGCGGGCTGGAGCGGAAGCCGCGGCCGGCGAGGATCCAGGAGGCGGTGACGGCGAAGTCGCCCTCGCCTTCGTTCACGTGCTCCGGGGCCCGCACGGCGTCGTCCGCCCAACCGTTCCTGCGGAACCAGGACAGGTGGGCATCGGCCTCGGCCGCGCGCTCCCGGTGGGCGAACTTCGCGCCGAGGACCCGGCCCTCGACGACCGTCGCGCCGTTCGCCGCGAAGACCATGTCCGGCAGCGCCGGGTCGGGCCGCAGCAGCTCCACGGTGTGGCCGAGCGAGCGGTAGCGGTCGCGCAGGTCCTCCCACTGGGCGAGGGCGAGCGGCAGGTCGACCGGTTTCGTGGGGTCCATCCAGGGGTTGATGGAGTACGTCACCGTGAAGTGCGTGGGTGGGCACATCAGATAACGGCGGGGCGAGGACGTGCGCGGAGTGGGGCGCAATGAAGCCTCCTCACGGAGAACGGTCGGTGATCGGTTGACGATCGGAGGACCCCATGGTCCGCTTTCGGCGGCCTTCGCGCAGTGGACCGTTCGGGTGGTTCGGGACCGTTCGAGTGGCGAGACGTCTCGTCTCGCCTGCTGTTAGATTGAGGTCATGTCCGATCCCACGTCCGCGCCCCGGGCCGCCAAGGCCGCCCCCGACGCCTCCCGCCGCAGCGAGCGCTCCCGCCGCGCCATCTTCGACGCCGCCCTCGCCCTCGTCGCCGAGACCGGCTACGCGAAGACCACCATCGAGGGCATCGCCGCCCGCGCCGGCGTCGGCAAGCAGACCATCTACCGCTGGTGGCCCTCCAAGGCGGCCGTCCTCCTCGACGCCTTCCTCGACCTCGCCGCCCGCGCCAACGAGGCGCTCGGCGGCGATGCCGACAGTGAGATCCCCGACACCGGAGACCTCGCCGCCGACCTCAAGCTCGTCCTGCGCTCCACCGTCGACGAGCTGAGCGACCCCGCCTTCGACGGCCCCACCCGCGCCCTCGCCGCCGAGGGCATCGTCGACCCCGAGCTCGGCGCCCGCTTCACCGAGGCCCTCCTCGAACCCCAGCTCCGGTACTACGTACGCCGCATCGAGGCCGCCCAGGCCAAGGGCGACGTCGACCCCGGCGTCGACCCGCGGGTCGCCGTCGAACTCCTCGTCGGACCGCTCCACCACCGCTGGATCCACCGCACCCTGCCGCTCACCCACGCCTACGCCGACACCCTCGTCGATCTCGCCCTGCGCGGCCTCGCCCCCCGCTCCCGCCCCGTGTGACCAACCCCGGTTCCGCACTCCGGTCACCAGGGGCGCAGGATGGTGGGACCATGGGCAGAGCCGAACGGGCGAGCATAAGGTGTGAGGGGATAGATGGGCGACGGCATCGGCCGCTACCGCGGCACGGAGAGCAAACTCGCACAGTGGCTGCGCAGGCGCCCCAAACGCACCGCGGCCGACGACGAGAACGACCGCGAGAAGCTGCTCCTGGCCACCGCCGCCGCCGGGCTGCCCCTGGCCCCCGCCGCGTACCCCGTCGGCTACAGCTGTTCGTGTGAGCGGATCGGCTGTCCCACTCCCGCCCGGCACCCCGTCTCCTTCGCCTGGCAGACCCAGTCGACCACCGACCGCGGCCAGATCGAGCGCTGGGCGCGCAACGAGCCCGAGGCGAACTTCATCACCGCCACCGGCATGGTCCACGACGTCCTCGACGTCCCCCTCGCCGCCGGCCGCGCCGCCCTGGAGCGGCTCCTCGCCGAGGGCGTCGAGGTCGGGCCCGTCGCCGAGTCCGCCGACGTCGACACGGTCGGCGGACGGATGCTCTTCTTCACCGCCACCCGCGGCACCCCCGAGGACGAGGACGAGTGGTGGCCGTGCGAGCTGGACTGCCACCCGGAGACCATGGACGAGCACCCGGGGCTGCGCTGGCACTGCCGCGGCAGCTACGTCCTCGTCCCGCCGGCCCGGCTCCCCGGTGACGAGGACGCCCACCCGGTCGTCGCCTGGGTCCGCGGCCCCGAACACCCGCTGCCCGACCCGCTGAACCTCCTGGAGACCCTCCAGGACGCCTGCGCCCGCCACGCGGCCGAGCGCGAGGCGGACGGGGACGGGGAGCACCAGGCCCACGAGATCGCCTGGCCGCTGACGCGCTGAGCCGTACAGGCCCGTACCGCTGTACGGACCGAGTCGTCGCGCGGCCCGCGGCAGGGCCGCGAGGCACGCGCCGCGCGGAGGGCTACGAGCCCTCCGCGCCCACCACGCCCTGGAGCCGGCCAGCGATCGTGACCCCGTCGCGGTCCGTGCCCGCCGGCTTCACCAGGACCGCCTGGCTGGACACCCACTCCCGGGTGACCGTGTTCTTGATCTCGCCGGTCAGCAGCGCCTTGGTGTCGGCGCCGACCTTCGGCCGGTAGCCCTTCGCCGTCGTCTGCCGCTCGAAGTACCGGGTCGCGAAGAAGACCAGCGCGCCGCCGTCCCGGGTCCGCAGTGCGAGCGGCGCGAAGTCCCCCCGGTCCGTGACCTGGTCGATGTACTGGGTGGCGATGCCCGGCCGCTTGGCGGCCTTCTGCCGCTGCGCCCGCCACTCGGTGGTGTGCAGGCCCGGCGCGAACGGCCCCGGCTGCCCGTCCTTCAGATACGCCACGTACTTCTCGCCGAGCTTCCCGGGCGCGACCGCGAGCGCGTCGCTGTCCGCGGCGACCGGCACCGCGTACCCCTCCTCCTCGGCGAACGCGGGGACGGCGCCGCGCGGGAGGATCGCGAGGTAGGCGGCCTCCCACAGCTGCTCGGGCCCGTTGCGCACGAAGACCAGGAGCCAGCGCTCGTCGCCGGAGCTCCGGTTGGACGCGGTGTCCGCGACGAACCAGCGCGGCCAGCCCGCCTTGCGGGGCAGCACGAACCGCGCGTCCGTGAGGGCGAGGGGCTGGTGGTCCGGGTTGCCGCCGGGCGTGTTGATCGACCGCGCGTGCAGGCCCGCCTGGTTGATCGCCCCGAGCGGGCCGGTGACCCGGCCCGCGTCCAGGGCCGGGTCATAGGCCTTGTCGGCCTTGTTGTAGGCGGTGGTGAAGTCCGCGAGGGCCTGCGTGGCCTCGGCCTTCGTCGCCGGCGGCAGCAGTGCCAGCTCGCCGTGCACGGTCACGCAGCCGCTCGCCGTCAGCGACAGGACGGTCGCCGCCGTCGTCGCCAGGAGGAACCTCGCCGGCCGGCGGTCCCCGGAGGGCGACCACCGCTCAAGCGCTCGCCTCAGCCTCAGCCTTCTCATCGGTCGCCTTCTGCTTCTTCAGCCGCACGGACGGACCCGACCCTATCGGGGCCAGGAACAGCGCGAGCGTCGGGACCAGATACAGCGCCCACACCGTGACCTGAAGGACCGTCGGATCCGGCTGGAAGTTGAAGACGCCCTTGAGGAGCGTGCCGTACCAGCTGTCCGGCGGGATCGTCGCCGAGATGTCGAAGGCCTTGTCCGCGAGGCCGCCGAGGAAGCGGGCCTCCTGGAGGTCGTGCACGCCGTACGCGAGCACGCCCGCCGCCACCACGACCAGCATCCCGCCGGTCCAGGTGAAGAACTTCGCCAGGTTGATCTTCAGCGCGCCCCGGTAGAACAGCCAGCCGAGGAGGACGGCCGTGAGCAGGCCCAGGACGACGCCGATCAGCGGCGCGTACGAACCGTCCGAGGAGGCCCGGACCGACGCCCACACGAAGAGCGCCGTCTCCAGGCCCTCGCGGCCCACCGCCAGGAAGGCGGTGGCGACCAGCGCGCCGGTGCCCATCTGCAGGGCCGCGTCGAGCTTGCCGTGCAGCTCGGCCTTGAGGTGCCGGGCCGTACGACGCATCCAGAAGACCATCCAGGTCACCAGACCGACGGCGAGGATCGACAGCGAGCCGCCGAGCGCCTCCTGCGCCTCGAAGGTCAGCTCCTGGGAGCCGAACTCCAGGCCGGCGCCGAAGGCCAGGGCGACGCCGACGGCCACGCCGATGCCGATCCAGATCGGCTTCAGCGCGTCACGGCGCCCGGTCTTCACCAGGTACGCGATGAGGATGCAGACGACCAGACTGGCTTCGAGGCCCTCGCGCAGGCCGATCAGATAGTTACCGAACACGTCGGTTCTCCTCCCCGATTACGAGAACAGCGCCCGGCCCCACCAGTCGTCCTTGTCCCGGACGCCCGGCGGGATCGCGTACAGCGCCGAACCCACGTGCTGGATGTATTCGTTGAGGGCGTCGGTCGCCAGCGAGGTCTGCACCGGGATGAAGCCGGTACGGACGTCCTTCTGGTACGCCAGGAAGAACAGGCCCGTCTCCAGACGGCCGAGGCCGTCCGTGCCGTCCGTGAAGGAGTAGCCGCGGCGCAGCAGCGTCGCCCCGTGGTTGCTGTCCGGGTGGGCGAGCCGGACGTGCGCGTCCGGCTTCATCGCCTTCAGGAACGGCTCGTCGTGCTCCTTGGCCTTGCCGACCGGGGCGCCCTCGCGCTTGTCCCGGCCGAAGATGTCCTCCTGCTCGGCGAGCGGAGTCCGGTCCCAGATCTCGACGTTCATGCGGATGCGGCGGGCGACGAGGTACGAGCCGCCGTCCATCCAGGCCGCGCCGCCCTCGGCGTCCTTGCCGGAGACCCACACGTGCTTCGCGAGCCGGTCGGTCTGGGTGCCCGCGATGTTGCGGGTGCCGTCCTTGAAGCCGAAGAGGTTGCGCGGGGTCTGGGCGTCCGGGGTCGTCGAGGACGTCTTGCCGAAGCCCAGCTGCGACCAGCGCACCGCGACCTTGCCGAAGCCGATCCGCGCGAGGTTGCGGATGGCGTGCACGGCGACCTGCGGGTCGTCCGCGCAGGCCTGCACGCAGATGTCGCCGCCGCTGCGCGCCGGATCCAGGTTGTCGCCCGCGAACTTGGGCAGGTCCACCAGGGCCCCGGGCCGCTTGTCCTTCAGCCCGAAGCGCCCGTCGAAGAGCGAGGGGCCGAAGCCGATCGTGAGGGTGAGTCGGGAGGGCTTGAGGCCGAGGGCCTCGCCCGTGTCGTCCGGCGGGGCCTCCGGCAGGCCGCCGTACGCGCCCTCGCCGACCTCCGCGCCGGCCGTCATCCGCTCGGCGGCCCGCGTCCAGTCCTTGAGGAGCTGGATCAGCTCCGCGCGGTCCTTCGTCTTCACGTCGAAGGAGGCGAAGTGCAGCCGGTCCTGGACGGCGGTCGCGATGCCGGACTGGTGCGGGCCGTGGAAGGGCACGGCACCGCCGGTGTCGGCGACGGGGGCGGTGGTGTCGCCGCCGGCGCTCAGCGCGACGGCGCCGCCGGCCGCGGCGGCACCGAGCGCGAGCCCGGCACCTCCCCAGCCGATGACGGTACGGCGGGAGGGCGCGGTCGGCTCGGCGGCCGCGGTCTGCTCCTGGTTTTCCTCGGACATGTCGGTGTTCCCGTCCCTGGTGGCTCGACGACTACTTGACGACCGCGGCGGCGAGCTTGGAGAGCGGCTCGCCCAGCGCGTTGACGCCGTCGGAGAGCTCCTTGCGCTCGGTCTTGCCGACCTTGTCGTAGGAGGTGAAGACGTAGGCGCTCTTGTCCGTGCGGTACGTGTCGAGCAGCGTGTTCAGCGCGGCGAACTGCTTGTCGAGTTCGGCGACGAGCTTCGGGTCGTTCTTCGCGGCGACCGGCTTGAGCAGCTCGAAGGACTTCTGCGCGCCCTCGACGTTCGCCTTGAAGTCGACGAGGTCGGTGTGGGAGTAGCGCTCCTCCTCGCCGGTGACCTTGCCGCTGGAGACCTCGTCCAGGAGCTCCTTGGCGCCGTTGGCCATGGACGTCGGGGTGATCTCGGCCTTGCCGACCCGCTTCACCCAGTCGGCGAGGTCCTTGTCGAGGAGGTCGGCGAGCTGCTTCTCGCGGTCGCCGATCTTCTTGTCCTGCCAGAGCGCCTTCTCCAGGCGGTGCCAGCCGGTCCAGTCCTTCGCCGGGTCCTGGCCGTCCTCCAGGCCGTCCTCGCGGACGTCGACCTTGGGGTCGATGTCGCCGAAGGACTCGGCGACGGGCTCGGTGCGCTCCCAGCCGATGCGGGAGTCGGCGTAGGCCTTCTTCGCGGCCTCGATGTCACCGGCGCGGACGGCGTCGGTGAAGACCTTCACCTTGGGGAGGGTCTCGTCGGCCTGCGCCTGGACGTACTGGCGGTAGGAGGCGACGGCCGCGTCCATCTCGGGGGAGCGCTTCGCGCTCACGGCGCCCTTGCCGGTCGCCTTGACCTGCTGGCGGATGCCGTCGCCCTTCATGCCGGGCTTGCAGGCGATGGCGTAGTCGCCGGCCTTGATCTCGGCGGTGATGGTGGCCTTGGTGCCGGGGCCGATGTTCTCGCGCTCGGTGACGATCCGGTCGTCCGGGAAGAGGACGTAGACCTCGGTGATCTTGGAGCCGCGGTTCTCGACGGCCAGCTTCACGTGGCCGGCCGGGAACTCCTTCTTCGAGACCTCGCAGGAGTCGTCCTTGGCGACGACGGTGATCGCGCCGTCCTCCGCCTTGGAGTCGCTTTTCTCGGCGCAGCCCGTGACGGCGGTCAGAGCCGCCGCGGTCGCGGCGGCGGTGACGACGGAGAGGCGGACGGCTCGCATGAGTACTCCAGGAACGCGGGGACGGGACTGAGGCGGACCTAACTTAACCGAGGCTTACCTCAGCAATACCCACCCGTCCAGTGATTCAGCTCTCAGGCCGGACGTACCGGACACGGCTCGATCACGGGGTTTCCATGGAGGCCTCATGGCTTGGTCAAGAGAAGGTCAAGGGGGGCGGAATGTCCTGAATCCGGTTACGCGTCGGTACGCGGGCGGGGGAAGGGCGGTGCGGCTCCGCCGGGGCGTGACGGGTGGTTGAATTCCGGCATGAACACGACCGCCACTGACATCGACGTCCTGCGGGTCTTCTGTGCGGGCGACGGCCGGCACGGCAACCGCCTCGGAGTCGTACGGGACGCCCGTACCCACCCCGACGAGTCGTCCCGGCAGGCGCTCGCCAAGGAGCTCGGTTTCAGCGAGACGGTGTTCGTCGACGACCCGGAGCGCGGGATCGTCGACATCTACACGCCCGGCCTGCGGCTGCCGTTCGCCGGACACCCGCTCGTCGGCGCCGCCTGGCTGCTCGACCTGGAGGTCGTCCACCCGCCGGCCGGCGAGGTGTGGGTGCGCGCGGACGGGGAGTTCACCTGGATCGAGGCGCGCGCCGAGTGGGCGCCGCCCCGCACGCTGCGTCAGTACGGCTCCGTCGCCGAGGTGGATGCCCTCGACGTGCCCGAGCCGGGGGAGTGGATCTACGCCTGGGCCTGGGAGGAGGAGGCCGCGGGCCGCATCAGGGCGCGGGCCTTCCCGGGTCGCGGCGACGGCATCGACGAGGACGAGGCGACCGGCGCGGCCGCGCTGCTCCTCACGGCGGAACTGGGGCGGGCCCTGAACATCACGCAGGGCCGGGGTTCGCAGCTGCTCACCGCCCCTGGCCCCGACGGCATCGTGGAACTGGGCGGACGCGTCCGCCTGGAGGGAACGCTCACGCGCTGAGGGGCTCTCAGGCGCTGAGGGGGTACTCCAGGCCCAGCTCGCGGAAGACCGCGCTGTTGAAGTCGAAGGCGCGCTTGCACTCGTCGACGATCCGCTGCTTCTCCAGGTCGTCGGCGTTCACCCCGTCGAGCAGCTCCCGGTAGGTCCGCTTGAACGCCGCCGGGTTGGAGATCTCCTCGAAGACGTAGAAGCGGACGCCGTCGCCCTTGCGGTCGAAGCCCCAGGTCCGCTCCGCCCTGTCGCGGATGATCTGACCGCCCGACAGGTCGCCCAGGTAGCGCGTGTAGTGGTGGGCCACATACCCCGCCGGCCAGTCACGGGCGCACTCGGCGACCCGCTCGGCGTAGGCGACGGTGGCGGGCAGCGGGGAGGCGCCCTCGCGCCAGCCGGGGCCGCGCAGGTGGGCGAGGTCCTGCTCCAGGGCGGCCGTGCGGAACAGCTCGGGCTGTATGAAGGGCCCGGCGACCGGGTCCTCGCGCAGCGCCTCCGCGCCCTCCTCCAGCGCCCGGTACACGAACCAGAGCTGCTCGGTGTACCGCGCGTACGCGTCGACGGCCAGCCGTCCGCCCAGCAGGTCACCCATGAAGGACGAGGTCTCCGCCTCCGTGTGCTGCTCGTGCGAGGCCGTGCGGATGAGCGTCGAGAAGGGCGTGTCCAAGGCGTGCCTCCGAGACCGATGGGACGGGAACCAGTGACGATCCTGCCGAGTTAGGGTCACCTAAGTCAACTGGTTCCCGACGTCCTGTCGGTAAAACGCTACCCAGTCCCGGGGTCAGGGCAACGTAAGGATTTCGGCCCCGTTCTCGGTCACGACGAGCGTGTGCTCGAACTGCGCCGTCCGCTTCCGGTCCTTGGTCACCACGGTCCAGCCGTCGTCCCACATGTCGTAGTCGTGGGTGCCGAGCGTCAGCATCGGCTCGATCGTGAACGTCATGCCGGTCTTGATCTCGGTGGTGTGGTGGGGGGAGTCGTAGTGCGGGACGATCAGGCCGGAGTGGAACGACGAGTTGATGCCGTGCCCGGTGAAGTCGCGCACGACCCCGTAGCCGAAGCGCTTGGCGTACGACTCGATGACCCGTCCGATGATGTTGATCTGGCGGCCCGGCTTCACCGCCTTGATGGCCCGGTTGAGGGACTCCCGGGTGCGCTCCACGAGCAGCCGCGACTCCTCGTCGACGTCGCCGCAGAGGTAGGTGGCGTTGTTGTCGCCGTGGACGCCGTTGATGTACGCGGTGACATCCAGGTTCACGATGTCGCCGTCCCGCAGGATGGTGGAGTCCGGGATGCCGTGGCAGATGACCTCGTTGATCGAGGCGCACAGCGACTTCGGGAAGCCGCGGTAGCCCAGCGTGGACGGGTAGGCGCCGTGGTCGCACATGTACTCGTGCGCGACCCGGTCGAGCGCGTCGGTGGTGACACCCGGGGCGATGTGCTTGGCGGCCTCCTCCATCGCCTGTGCGGCGATGCGGCCGGCGATCCGCATCCGTTCGATGGTGTCGGAATCCTGCACCTCGGGCCCGGTGTACGGGGCCGGTGCGGGCTTCCCGACGTACTCGGGGCGGCGGATGGAGCCCGGAACGGAGCGGTGGGGGGAGAGCTCCCCCGGTACGAGAAGCGACTGGCCAGACATGCCAGCGAGTCTAACGACCGGGTCTGGGGCAGCATGGTCTCGGAGGAAGGAGCCGAAGACGATGGCCCTGTTCAAGAAGCGCCCCACGGGCAAACCGGGCGAGTGGTACTACTGCCTGGAGCACAAGAAGGTCGAGGAGGGCCCCGAGTGCCCGGCGAAGAACCGCTTCGGCCCGTACACCAGCCGTGAGGAGGCCACCCACGCCATGGAGACCGCCCGCGAGCGGAACCTGGAGTGGGAGACGGACCCGCGCTGGCACGACGCGGCGGGGAAGGACAAGACGCCGGAGGAGTAGCCGCCCGGGGCCCCGGACTCCGGCCTGTGGAGTCCTGGGCCCGCGGGTCCTCAGAGGTCGCGGGTCCGCGAGCCGGCGGGTCCGTGAGCCGGCGGGTCCGTGAGCCGGCGGGTCCGCGGGTCCGCGGGTCGGCGGGTCCTCAGCGGTCGCCGGTCGGCGGGTCCTCGGAGGTCGCGGGTCCGCAGGCGACGCTCAGGCGACCTCGGCGGCCTGGGCGGTCTCGCGCTGCGTCGCCTCCTGCTGGGCCTTCCGCCGCAGGGAGTCCTCGTCCGTCGCCGAGTCGTACGTGAGGAGCTTCGGCAGCGCCAGGCACAGCAGGCCCACCGAGGCGACGCACGCCACGCCACCCGTCCAGACGGCCGCCCGGGTGCCGGTCCAGCCGGCCATCACGCCCGCCCGGACCTGGCCCAGCTGCGGGCCCACGCTGTAGGAGAGCACCTCGATGCCGGCGAGCCGGCCGCGCAGCTCCTCCGGGATCGTCTGGTTCCAGATCGTCGCCCGGCCGAGCCCGCTCAGCATGTCGCCCGCGCCTGCGAAGGCCAGGCACAGCAGCACCAGCCACACGTTGCCGAACCAGCCGGCCGCCGCGATCGCCAGACCCCAGCCCGCCGCGCCCCCGGCCACGAGCAGCCCGTGCCGCCGCACCTTCGAGGTCCAGCCGCTGGTCAGGCCGAGGACGAGGGAGCCGACCGAGCCGGCCGCGTACATCAGACCGAGCGACCAGTCCGCGTCCAGCTCGTCCGCGAGGAACGGGAAGATCGTGTTCGGGAAGGCGAACAGCATCGCCGCCAGGTCGATCACATACGTGCCGAGCAGCACCGGCCGCGACCAGGCGTACCGCGCCCCCTCCGCGATGCCCCGCAGCGAGGGCTTCTCCGCGTCGTGCGCGGGCGGCGCGGGGGAGAGACGGCGGCACATCAGGACCGAGACCGCGAAACAGGCGACCGTCGCCCCGTACGCGGGCGCGTGACCCGCGTACGCCACCACCAGGCCTGCGACGGCCGGGCCCGCGATCGAGCCGATCTGCCAGCGCAGCGAGTTCAGCGCGGCCGCCGCCGTCTGCTGGTCGTGCGGCACGATTCGGGCGAGCAGCGAGTCGAGCGCCGGACGCTGGAGCCCCGCGAGCGCCGACACCCCGGCCGCGACCACGTACAGCGGCCAGAGCATCGGGTCCGGGAGCAGCGAGTTGAGCAGCAGGAGCAGGGCGAGCAGCCCGAGCCCCGCCTCCGTCCAGAGGATCACCTTCCGCCGGTCGACCGCGTCCGCGAGCGCCCCGCCGTACAGGCCGAACACCACGAGCGGCACCAGCTCGACCGCGCCCATCGCACCGACGGCGAGCGGGGAACCCGTCAGCTCCTTGATCTGGAGCGGCAGGGCGATCATCGCCATCGCGCTGCCGAAGTACGTGACGAGCCCCTGCACCCACAGGAGCCGGAAGTCGGCGGAGGAACGCCACGGCGCGAGATCGGGCAGCAGGGCGGAGAGCCGGGAGAGGGGGGAGGACACGAAGGGTCATGATCCGTCCGCCGGATGGGGGTAGCAACCGAATTACGGGCGCCGCGCCCTGCGTCCCGTACGGGTGGAAGCTCGCCGATCGGCCGCGCGCGGGCCCCGGCTCGGGCAGGATGCGGGCCCATGGATGCCGTACGGGTCGCGTTGCTGCGGGAAGTGCTCGCCGGGACGGAGTGGCCGGGGGCGGCCCGCCGGTTCGCGGGCGCGCTCCGGTCCTCCGTCGTGCCGCACCGCGGCGGACTGCTCCTCGTGGGGACGGAGGAGTACGAGCCGTGGCACCTGGCGGCACACCTCGTCGACGAGTCCGCCTGGTCGGGCCTCCCGGAGCTGGCACCGACCCTCGTACGGCACCGGGTGCGGCCCGGGGACCCGGCGCACCTGGCCGTCGGCCTCGGCCGCCTGGAGGCCGCCGGGCGCGGGGCGACCCTGCTCATGGTGGCGCCCGAGCGTCCGGACGCGGGGCTGCTCCAGCGGGTGCACGACGCCCGGCGCGCGGGGGCGACGGTGCTCACGCTCGACGGGGGCGACGAGGAGGTGCGGGGCCTCGCGCACGAGACGCTCACCGTGACGGAGGGCGCCGGGGTCGACCTGGACACGGTGCAGCACCTGGTGAGCGCGGCGGCCGGGGAGAACAGCCTGCCGTCACCCCGCGGAACCCGCCGCTTCCGGGACCGCCTCTCGGACCTCGCGGACCGGCTGACGGCCCCGCCGCCGGCGCGCTGGTAGGGGCGCGGTGGCCGAGCCCGTCCCGAGGGGCCCGACCGGTCGGTAATGTCGGGGCCATGACTACGACTGAGAGCAAGCCCGCCCCCAAGGACCCGTGGGACCTCCCCGACGTGTCCGGTCTCGTCGTCGGCGTCCTCGGCGGCACCGGCGACCAGGGCCGCGGCCTCGCCTACCGGCTGGCCAAGGCCGGCCAGAAGGTGATCATCGGCTCCCGCGCCGCCGACCGCGCGCAGGACGTCGCCGCGGAGATCGGCCACGGCGTCGAGGGCGCCGACAACGCCGAGACCGCCCGCCGCAGCGACATCGTGATCGTCGCCGTTCCGTGGGAGGGGCACGCCAAGACCCTGGAGTCCCTGCGCGAGGAGCTCCGCGGCAAGCTCGTCGTGGACTGCGTCAACCCGCTCGGCTTCGACAAGAAGGGCGCCTACGCCCTCAAGCCCGAGGAGGGCTCCGCCGCCGAGCAGGCCGCCGCGCTCCTCCCGGACTCCCGGGTCGCCGCCGCCTTCCACCACCTCTCCGCGGTCCTCCTCAAGGACACCTCCATCGAGGAGATCGACACGGACGTCATGGTCCTCGGCGAGGAGCGCGCCGACGTCGAGATCGTCCAGGCCCTCGCCGGCCGCATCGCCGGCATGCGGGGCGTCTTCGCCGGGCGGCTGCGCAACGCCCACCAGGTCGAGTCGCTCGTCGCCAACCTGATCTCGGTCAACCGCCGCTACAAGGCGCACGCGGGCCTGCGCGTCACGGACGTCTGAGCCGGTCCCGTCGCGGATCGGGGCATGGGGGACACTGGACGGGCACCAAACGCCGTATCCGGACAGGAGCCGACCCCATGCCCCGCCTCGCCCTCTACTCCCTCGTGGTCTGCGCCCTGGCCGTCGCCGCGGCCGTCGTCTCCTTCATCGAGGGCAGCTTCCTCGGCGTCGTCTGGGTCCTCCTGGCGGGCCTCTCCTCGAACATGGCCTGGTACTACATCCGCCGCGCGAAGGTCGAGAAGGCCGCGGCGTCCCAGGGCTGACCGAGCCCCGGACGGATCGCCCGGGGCGGCCGGGGACCACGCGGCCCGGGACCATGCGGCCGGGGACCACGCGGCCCGGGACCACGCGGCCCGGGACCATGCGGCCGGGGACTACGGCAGGTCCGGCAGCCAGTTGCCGTGGAAGCCGTGCGGCACCCGGGCCGGCAGACGGATCGTGGCCACCGGTTCGGCCGCGAGGTCGTCGGCGTCGAGGACGACCAGGTCGCTGCGGCCGGAGCCGGCGTCGTGGACGTACGACATGAGCCAGCCGGCCGGGGACCCGTCGGCGGCCGGGGCGAACGAGGCCTCACCGGGCGTGCGGGCCGGCCCGAAGTCGTGGGTGACGGACGACCCCTCGCCCAGGTCGTAGCGCACCAGCGAGTTTCCGCAGGTCACGTGCCCGTGCGTGGCCCGTAGCCCGGCCAGTCGGTCGTCCACCCGCGGGAACTCGCCCGGGCGGTCGTCGCACTGTTCCTCCCGGACGGTCCCCGTGGCGGGGTCGATCGTCCACTCCCACAGCACGGCCTCCCCGCTCCGGTCGACCGTCCCGTCCGCGGCGCGCCGCCACAGCTCGGGGTAGCGCATGACGTGGACGACGATCGTCCCGTCCGCCGCGTCGTACGCGTTGAGCACGTGGAACACGTAGCAGGGGTCGACGCCGAACCAGCGCACCCGCCCGTACGGGTCGTCGCGGCGCAGCACGCCGAGCCGGGCCCCGTACCCGTCGTCCCAGCGGTACGGCATCGTGCCGGTGCCGGCGAGGCCGAGGTCGAAGACCACCGGCAGGTCCAGGAAGACGACGTGCCCGGCCGTGAGGCCGAAGTCGTGCATCATCGTCGGCCCCGGCACCTCCACCGGCCGGCTGACCGTCAGCTCGCCGGAGGCGTCGGCCCGGTGGTAGGTGAGATACGGGGCCTCCGCGATCCCGTAGCCGAAGAAGTGCAGTTCCCCGGTGAGGGGGCAGGTCTTGGGGTGCGCGGTCATCGCGGTCGCCAGCCGGCCGCCGAAGTCGTACGGACCGACGGTGTCGAGCGCGGGGGTGAGCTCGTAGGGCAGGGCCGTCTCGACGAGAGCGAGGGTGCGGCCGGCGTGCCGGACGACGTGGGTGTTGGCCGGCCCCGCGGTGAGATCCCGCCGGCCCTGCTCGTCGTACATCCGGGCCCCGTCGGTGAACTCGGTCGTGCGGACCCAGCGGTTGCGGTACGAGACGGCCCGGCCGCCCTCGAGCCGTACGCCGTCGCGCAACCCCCGCAGCGAAACCCTGCTGAGGGTCTTCTTCCTCGGCGTGCTGACGCGGGAGCAGGCGAGCGGGTACCTCGCCGGGCTGATGGACAGGTCCGAACGGGAGCTCGAAGCCCTGCGCGGGCTGGAGCGGTCGATCGACTGGGGCGACGACCAGCTGTCGGTGTACGGCCGCATCGCCCTGGAGTACGGGCTCCGCCTCAACGAGATGAACCGCGAGTGGGCCCGCTGGGCCGCCACCCGGCTCCGCTAGGGCCTGTCCGGGGCGGACCCGGCCGGGAGGATCGCACGGCCCCTCCCGGCCGGGGTGCTACCGGGCCCGGCAGAGCTCCGGGGCCTCCTCCCAGAACCGGAAGAGCTGCGAACCGCAGTAGCGGGACAGCTCCGGCACCCCGAGGGCCCGCATCAGGGCGTCGATCGCGTCGAAGAAGGCGTTGTTGATCGCCGGTACGAACAGCAGCGCGATCACGATGAAGAAGCCGTACGGCGCGTACGGCTCGATCTGCCGCTTCACCTTGTACGACAGCCAGGGCTCCACCACCCCGTAGCCGTCAAGACCCGGCACCGGCAGGAAGTTCAGGAGCGCGGCCGTCACCTGGAGGAACGCCAGGAACGCCAGCGCGTACTGGAACGGGAGCGGCACGCCGTCGAGCGCGCCCAGCCAGAACGGCGCCGTGCAGACGAGCGCGAACAGCACGTTGGCCAGCGGGCCCGCCGCCGAGATCAGGCTGTGCTTCCAGCGGCCCTTGATCCGGCCCTGCTCGATGAAGACCGCGCCGCCCGGCAGACCGATCCCGCCCATGATCACGAACAGCACCGGCAGGACGATGCTCAGCACGGCGTGCGTGTACGCCAGCGGGTTGAGCGTCAGATAACCCTTGGCGCCCACCGTGATGTCCCCGCCGTGCAGGGCGGTCCTGGCGTGGGCGTACTCGTGCAGACAGAGCGACACCACCCACGCCGCCGTCACGAAGAGGAACACCGCGAGGCCCGGCGAGGCGGCGAAGTCCGTCCACACCGCCCAGCCGGTGACGGCCATGACGGCGAGGATCGCCAGGAAGACGGGGCTGATCCGCCGTTCGTGGCGCCGGGTGGTGGCCGTGGTCATCGCGGGGGCTCCCAGGGGGACGAAGGTCAGATGCCCGAGAAACGTACCGGCCCGCACGGGGAGTTCCACCCCCCGGTGCGGGCATCCGCCTGCGGGGCGGTTGCCCACAACGGGGGTGGGTGCCGGCCCGGCGGGACGCGGGGCCACAACGGGGCGGCGGGGCGTCGGGGTCGGCTCGCGGAGAATGGGGGCGTGCGTTACTTCGTGCTCGGTTCGACCACCGCCCGTGCTCCCGACGGCACCGACCTCCCCGTCGGCGGCCCAAGGGTCCGCGCGCTGCTCACCGTCCTCGCCCTGCGGGCCGGCCGGAACGTCCCCGTGTCCGACCTCGTCGACGAGGTGTGGCACGGCGACGAACCGCCCGCCGACGCCCCCGCCGCGCTCCAGGCCCTCGTCGGCCGGCTCCGCAGGGCCCTCGGGCGGGACCGGGTGGTGTCCGCCGAGGGCGGCTACCGGCTCGACGCCCGGCCCGGGGACGTGGACGCCCGCCGTTTCGAGCACCTCGCCGGCGAAGGCGTCGCCGCACTCACCGCCGGCGACCCCGCCCGCGCCGCCGCCCTCCTCGACGAGGCCCTCGGGCTCTGGCGCGGCCCCGCCCTCGCCGATCTCCCGGACCGGGACGCGGAGGCCGCCCGCTGGGAGGCCCGCCGGCTCGACGCCCGCCGCATCAGGCTCGACGCGGCCCTCGCTCTCGGCGACGCGCCCGCCGCCCTCCCCGAGCTCACCGCCCTCTGCGCCGCCCATCCGCTGGACGAGCCGCTCCAGGCCCTCCGGATCCGCGCCCTGCGGGACACCGGCCGGGCGGCCGAGGCGCTCGCCGCGTACGAGTCGGTCCGCCGTGCCCTCGCCACCCGCCTCGGCACCGATCCGTCACCGGCCCTCCGCGCCCTCCACGCCGAACTCCTCGCCCCGGAACCCCCACGCGCCCCCCTCCGGGGCAATCTGCGCGCGCGGCTCACCAGTTTCGTCGGGCGCGACGAGGAGATCACCCTCGTCCGCGGCGACCTGCGCGGTGCCCGGCTCGTGACGCTGCTCGGGCCCGGCGGGGCCGGGAAGACCCGGTTGTCGCAGGAGGCGGCCGAGCGCGGCACCGGGGACTGGCCGGACGGCGTGTGGGTGGCGGAGCTCGCGCCCGTACGGGACCCGGAGGCCGTCCCCGAGGCGGTCCTCGCGGCCGTCGGCGCCCGCGAGACCGTGCTGCGCGGCGCCGGAGCCGAGGAGCTGCGCGGCGGCGGCGACCCGCTCGCCCGGCTCGTCGAGCACTGTGCCGGGCGGCGGATGCTGCTCCTCCTCGACAACTGCGAGCACCTCGTCGCCGCGGCCGCCGAACTCGCGGAGACCCTCCTCGCGCGCTGCCCGGAGCTCCGGGTGCTCGCCACGAGCCGGGAGCCGCTGGGCGTCCCGGGGGAGGCGATCCGGCCCCTGGGCCCGCTGCCGACCGGGATGGCGCTGCGGCTGCTCGGCGAGCGGGGCGCGGCGGTCCGCCCGGGCTTCCGCGTCGAGGACGACCCGGCCGCCGCGGGCGAGGTCGTGCGCCGTCTCGACGGTCTGCCGCTGGCGATCGAACTGGCGGCGGCACGGCTGCGGATGCTGACCCTGCGCCAGATCGCGGACCGGCTCGACGACCGCTTCCGGCTCCTGACCTCCGGCGCCCGGACCGTACTGCCCCGGCAGCAGACCCTGCGGGCGGTCGTCGACTGGTCCTGGGACCTCCTGGACGAGGCCGAGCGGGCCGTACTGCGCCGCCTCGCCGTCTTCACGGGCGGCTGCGACCTGGAGGCGGCCGAGGCGGTCTGCGCAGGGGAGACGACCCCGGTCCTCGACGTGCTCGGGGCCCTCGTCGACAAGTCCCTCGTGGTCGCCGCGCCCGGCGAGACCGGCATGCGCTACCGGCTCCTGGAGACCGTCGCCGAGTACGCCGGCGAGCGGCTCGACGAGGCGGGGGAGCGGACCGGCGCCGAGCGCCGGCACCTCACGTACTACCGCGAACTCGCCCGCCGTACCGACCCCGAGCTGCGCGGCTCGGGCCAGGCCGCGGCCATCGCCCGCCTCGGCACCGAGTACGGCAACATCCGCACCGCCCTGCGCCGGGCCGTCGACGCCCGCGACGAGGACGAGGCGCTCGTTCTCGTCCACTCGCTGCTCTGGTACTGGCAGATGCGCGATCTGCGCGGCGACGCCCTGCACTGGGCCGAGTCCGTCGTCGAGCTGGGCCCCGACCCGTTCGGGACGCCCGCCGCCCCCGTCGTACCGCTGCACGAGCCGTGCACGGCCGCGCCGCCGCCGCTCTCCGAGGAGCAGCGCTGGGAGGCCCGGCGCGGCGTGCGGCTGATCGAACTGCTCAACATGGACCACGAGACCGGCCGCTGGACCACCCCCGCGGGGGTGGAGCGGCTGCGGCGGATCAACGAGGTCTACCCGCCGGGCCTCCCGCAGACCTGCCGGCTGCCCGGCTCCTTCGCGGTCTTCGCCGTCCTCCTCATCGGCGAACCGGGCCGGATGGGCGAGGCCCTGGAGGCGCACGTCGCCGCCTGCCGCCGCTACGGCTACGACTGGGAGCTCGCCAACGCCCTCCAGCTGCGCGCCAACATGCTCGCCAACCGGTCCGACCTGGCCGAGCGGGCGAGCGCCGACGCCGAGGAGAGCCTGGGGATCTTCGTCCGTCTCGGGGATTCCTGGGGCGCGGCCGAGGCACTGTCCTCGCGGGCCGAGGCCCGCGAGCGGCGACTTGAGTTCGAGGGCGCCGCCCAGGACTACGCCGACGCCATCGCGTACGCGGAGCGGATCGGCGCCCAGTCCCAGATGGGGCTGCTGCGCGCCCGGTACGCCGACATGCTGATCGAGACCGGCCGCCGTGACGAGGCGGAGCGGATCCTGCGGGAGGTGGTGGAGGGCGAGCACGGCTGGGGTCACGAGCCGATGCTGGCGGCCCGGATCTTCCTGGCGCTGCTGCTCGGCCGGACCGGCCGGACGGCGGAGGCCCGGGTGCATCTGGAGCGGCTGCTCGACGAGTTCAGCTCGGAGACCTTCTCCATCTTCGAGGGCTTCACGCTGGGCAGCCTGGCCTGGGTGTTCAACCTGGAAGAGGGGTACGGCCCGGCGCTCGGTCTTGCCCGGCAGGCGTACGAGCGCTCCCTCGGCGCCCTGTCGCTGATGGTCGCCCCGCAGATGCCGGCGGTCCACCTGGTCAGTGCCGCCTGGGCGCTGGCCGGGCTCGGCGGCCCTCCGGCCCGTACCGCAGCCGTGCTGCTCGGCGCGTACGAGGGGCTGCTGCCGCCCGGTCATCTGCCGCCGCCGATGGAGCGGGAGAACAGGGCGCGGGCGACGGAACTGACCCGGTCCGCGCTCGTGGACGGGGAGTTCGAGGCGGCATACGCGGAGGGCGGCGGCCTCTCCCTGGAGGAGGCCGCCGCCCTGCTCGGTCGCGCCGCCGACGCGATCAGTGAGCGCGCCGAGTCATGATCCCCCGATCGGGACTCAGGTCTTGTTGCGGAACTTGGCGACCGCGAGCGGTGCCGTCACGACGGTGATCAGCGCCGCCCAGCCGAGGGTCATCCACACCGAGTGGGCGACCGGGCCGCCGTTGATGAGGTGGCGGGCGGCGTCGGCGAGGTTGGACAGCGGGTTGTAGTCGGTGAAGGTCTGCAGCCAGCCGGGCATCGTCGTCGGCGGGGCGAAGATCGAGGAGCCGAACTGCAGCGGCATCAGGACGAGCATGGCCATGCCCTGGACGGCCTGGGCCGTCTTCATGGTGAGGCCGAGCAGGATGAAGATCCACATCAGGGCGGCACCGAAGACCATCGACAGACCGATGGCGGCGAAGAGGTGCAGGACCGAGGTGTGGATCGTCAGGCCGAGCAGGAAGCCCATGCCGAGCAGGATCGCGGTGGCGATGAGCATCCGGCCCACCTCGACGACGATCTTCGCGATGAGGACCGAGGACCGGGCGATCGGCATGGTCCGGAACCGGTCCATGACGCCCTTCTTGAAGTCGTCGTTGATGCCGGTGCCGACGCCCATCGCGATGTTCATGCCCATCATGGCCATGAGACCGGGCGTCACGTAGTTGACGTAGACGTCGTTGTTGCCCTTGCCTGCGATGGCGCCGCCGAAGACGTACACGAACAGCAGGATGAAGATGATCG
Organism: Streptomyces sp. NPDC044003; assembly: GCF_056435185.1. Taxonomy (NCBI): domain Bacteria; kingdom Bacillati; phylum Actinomycetota; class Actinomycetes; order Kitasatosporales; family Streptomycetaceae; genus Streptomyces; species Streptomyces sp. NPDC044003. The sequence goes on from NZ_JBWKFA010000002.1 coordinate 816,331, forward strand.
GCATCAGGACGGCGTCGAACATCGACTCCGGGTCCTGCTTGATCTGGAGGGCGTTGCGCCGGGCCAGGGCGCCGATGTGGCGGAGGTTGGCCCGCAGGCCGATCCGGCCCTCCGCGACGGGCGCGGTGCGCGGTGCGGCCGGACCCGGATCCCGGGTGTCGGCGGGGGACTTGGTGACAGTGGTCGTGCTCACGCGGCGACCTCCTCGGTGATCGCGTCGGAAGGTTCGGCGTCGGCGGTCTTCTGGCCGGTGATCGCGAGGAACACCTCGTCCAGGCTGGGCAGATGGGTGCCGATGTGGGCGATGCCGAAGCCGCGGGCGCCGAACAGGCCGATGACGGCGGTCAGCTGCTCGTCGGCGAGGATCGGCACGTACAGCACGCCCTCGTCGGGCACGACGGTCGAGCCGGCGACTCCGTCGAGGCCGGTCTCGCGGAGCGCGGCGGCCATGGCGGTCAGGTCGGCCGGGTCCGCCGGGCGGACCTTGAGGGTCCGGCCGCCGACCTTGGACTTGAGCTCGTCGACACCGCCCTTGGCGATGACCTTGCCCCGGTCGATGACGGTCAGCTCGTTGGCGAGCTGCTCCGCCTCCTCCATGTACTGCGTGGTGAGGAGGACGGTCGCGCCCTCGGAGACCATGCGCTGCACCTCGTCCCACACCTCGTTGCGGGTGCGGGGGTCGAGGCCGGTGGTCGGCTCGTCCAGGTAGAGGACGGCCGGCTGCCCGATCATGGAGGCGGCGAGGTCGAGGCGGCGCCGCATGCCGCCGGAGTAGTTCATCGCCGGGCGCTTGGCGGCGTCGGTGAGGGAGAAGCGCTCCAGCATCTCGTCGGCGCGGGCGCGGGAGTCCTTGCGGGAGAGGTCGAGCAGCCGCCCGATCATGTACAGGTTCTCCCAGCCGGACAGCTTCTCGTCGACCGAGGCGTACTGACCGGTGAGGCCGATGGTGCGGCGCAGCTGGCGGGGGTGCTTCACCACGTCGTAGCCGGCGACGGTGGCGGTCCCGGCGTCCGGGACGAGGAGGGTGGACAGGCAGCGGACGAGGGTGGTCTTGCCGGCGCCGTTGGGCCCGAGGACTCCGAGGACGGTGCCTTCCCGGACGTCCAGGTCGACCCCGTCGAGGGCCTTGGTGGCGCCGAAGTGCTTCACGAGGCCCCGGACCTCGACGGCGTTGGTGTGTGATCGCGTCATGTCCACCATGGAACAGGGGGCCACCGACAATCCCCCGACAGACGACCGACAGCCCCACCGACATCGGTCGGCGGGGCTGTCGGTCGCCTGTCGGGGGATGACCGACAGCCCGCCGATGGGGGATGTCGGCGGGCTGTCGGGTGGTACCACTGCGGCTAGTGGAAGGTGTGCTCCTCGGCGGGGAACGACCCGCCGCTGACGTCCTCGGCGAAGGCGCGGGCGGCGTCGCCGAGCGTCTCGCGGAGGTTGGCGTACTGCTTGGTGAAGCGCGGCACCTTGCCGCCGGTCAGTCCGGCCATGTCGGTCCAGACGAGGACCTGCGCGTCGGTGCCGGCGCCGGCACCGATGCCGATGGTCGGGATGTGCAGGGAGCGGGTGACCTCGGCGGCCAGCTCGGCCGGGACGAGCTCCAGGACGAGGGCGAAGGCGCCCGCGTCCTGCGCCGCCTTGGCGTCGCTGAGCAGCCGGTGGGCGGCCTCGTCGGAGCGGCCCTGCACCCGGTACCCCATGGTGTTGACGGACTGCGGGGTGAGCCCCAGGTGGGACATGACGGGGATGCCCGCCTGGACGAGGAGCTCGGTCTGCGGCAGCGAGCGCTCGCCGCCCTCCAGCTTGATCGCTCCGACACCGGCGTCCTTGACGAGCCGGGTGGCGTTGCGCAGGGCCTGGACGGGCCCTTCCTGGTACGAGCCGAACGGCAGGTCGCCGACGACGAGGGCGCGCTTGGTGCCCCGGACGACGGCGGCGGAGAGCAGGGTCATCTCGTCCATCGTGACGGGCACGGTGGTGTCGTAGCCGAGGTGACAGTTGCCCATCGAGTCGCCGACGAGGATCACCGGGATGCCGGCCTCGTCGAAGACGGAGGCGGTCATCGCGTCGTAGGCGGTGAGCATGGGCCACTTCTCGCCGCGGGCCTTGGCGGCGGCGATGTCGTGGACGGTGATGCGGCGGGTGCCCTTCCCTCCGTACAGCGCCTTGCTGCTGTCGGCGGGCGGTTTCTGGGCAGCCTGAAGCGTCATGGTGAACGGCTCCTCTGTGTCATCTCGAGGCGCCCTGTGGCGTCCCCGGACCACATCCATGGTGGCACTTCGCCGGGCAGGCGGGGAAGTGGGCCGGAGTGGCGCTGTTCACACCGCCGCAACGTAAAGACTTCCCCAGTATTTTCGATACGAGACGGTCTCGTATCGAAATTGCCCCTAGGGTGGTGCTCATGTCACAGCCGTCCACCGCACCCGCCGTACCCGCCGGGCCCCGCGTCCCCGAGGCCGTCCACCGGCGCCGCTGGGCCGTCCTCGGCGTCCTCATGCTCAGCCTGCTGATCGTCGTCCTCGACAACTCGATCCTGAACGTCGCGGTCAAGACGATCGCGGCCCCCGCGCCCACCGGCATCGGCGCCACCCAGAGCGAGCTGGAGTGGTCGATCAACTCCTACACGCTCGTCTTCGCCGGACTCCTCTTCACCTCCGGCCTCCTCGGCGACCGCCTCGGCCGCAAGAAGGTCCTCCTCTTCGGCATCACCGTCTTCGGCATCGGCTCCGCCCTCGCCGCCCTCTCCGGCTCCCCGGGCGAGCTCATCGCCTACCGGGCCGTCATGGGCCTCGGCGCGGCGTTCGTCATGCCCGCGACGCTCGCCGTCCTCATGAACGTCTTCGAACGCGACGAGCAGCCCAAGGCCATCGGCATCTGGGCCGGCAGCGTCGGCCTCGCCATCGCGATCGGCCCCATCACCGGCGGCATCCTCCTGGAGCACTTCTGGTGGGGCTCGATCTTCCTCGTCAACGTGCCCGTGGTGCTCCTCGCCCTCGCCCTGATGCTGTGGCTCGTGCCCGACTCCCGGGACCCGAACCCCGGCCGCATCGACATACCCGGCGTGCTGCTCTCCGTCGTCGGCCTCGTCCTCCTCGTGTACGGGATCATCCGCGGCGGCGAGCTGGCCAGCTTCACCGACGTCACCGTCCTCGCGCCCGTCCTCGGCGGCCTCGCGGTCCTCGTCGTCTTCGTCCTGCACGAGCGGCGCAGCGACCACCCGGCCATCGACATGTCGTACTTCAAGAAGCCGGCGTTCTCCGCCGCCGTCGCCGCGATCGCCCTCGTCTTCTTCGCCCTCATGGGCGTGACCTTCTTCTCCGCCTTCTACCTGCAGAGCGTGCGCGGCTACAGCGCGCTCGAGTCCGGGCTGCTCATCCTGCCGCTCGCCGTCGCGCAGATGGTCTTCGCGCCCCGGGCCCGGCTCGTCGTCGAACGCTTCGGCGCGAGGGCGGTCTGCACCGCCGGCATGCTGCTCGTCGCCGTCGGCCTGGCGGCCTTCGCCCTCTTCGACGCCACGACGCCCGTCTGGGTCCTCGAAGTCGTCTTCTTCCTCCAGGGCGCGGGCATGGCCCACATCATGCCGCCGGTCACGGTCGCGATCATGCAGGCGCTGCCCCGCGAGAAGGCGGGCTCCGGCTCCGCGATCAACAACACCTTCCGGCAGGTCGGCGGCGCACTGGGCGTGGCCGTCCTCGGCTCGGTGCTCTCCTCCACGTACCGGGGCGAGATCGAGGGGCACCTGGGCAACGTCCCGGCGGCCCTGCGCGACACGGCGGGCGAATCCGTCGAGGCGACGCTCGCGGTCGCTTCGAGGCTCGGCCCGGCGGGCAAGGACCTGGTCGCCCCGGCGTACACGGCCTTCCTGGACGCCATGCACGTCACGGCGATGGCCTCGGCGGCGATCGGGCTCGCGGGGGCGGCGGTGGTCGCGATCTTCCTCCCGGGCCGGGCGGGTGGCGGGGCGCCGGGCGGGGACGCCGGTGCGGGTACCGGTGCGACCCCGGACCAGACCCCGGCCGCGACCAGGGCCGGCTAGCCCCGCCTGCGCCCCACCGTCCCGCCCGTGTGGGCAATCGTCCCGCTGGGGCGGGACGGGTGGGCACACGGGACGGCGCCCTCTAGCGGCGCCTCCGCGTTCCGCGCCTGGACCCGCACCACCAGCGACGGTGCACACGGGGTGCGGGTCAGGGCGCGGAAGCCTCCGGCGCCGGCGAGGGCGCCGTTCCGTTGTGCCCACCCTCCCCCAAGCTCTCGGCTTCGCTCGAGCAGGGGGGACCCCCATCGCCCCGGCGGAACGCATGCCCACAACGGGTCCGGGGGGTGCGGGAGAATCGGGGGGACGACAGAGGCAGTACCCCGGATGAGAGACGGAGCGCACGTGTCCCTGCAGGACAGCGGGAACCCCGAACCCCAGGACGACGTGCCCCCGGGGCAGGCGACCGCCGCCCGCCGCGGCCGGCCCCGGTCCGAGGCCGTCGAGCAGGCGATCTTCGATGCCGTCGGCGGGCTCCTGGAGGAGGGCGTCCCGCTCACCGAGCTGTCCATCGAGCGGATCGCCCGCACGGCCGGCGTCGGCAAGGCCACCATCTACCGCCGCTGGCCCGGCAAGGAGGAGCTCTTCGTCGAGCTGCTCCGCTCGGTGGAGCCCCAGGACCCGGTGCTCACCGGCACCTCCGTCCGGGACGACCTGGTCATGCTCCTGGAGATGCTGCGGCAGCGCGGCCTCGCCAAGCGCTCCTCCGCCCTGCTCCACAACGTGTTCTCGCAGATGCAGGCCTATCCCAAGCTGTGGGAGGCTTACCAGAACACCGTCATCGAACCGCGCCGCCGCCTCGGCCTCGACACGGTGCGGCGCGGCATGGAGCTGGGGGAGATCCGCGACGACCTCGACGTCGAGTTCGTCAACGACCTCTTCACCGGCCCGCTGCTCCTCCGTACCGTCATCCGGCCCGGCGCCACCCTGGACCCCGGTCTCGCCGAGCGGGTCGTCGACGCCGTCATGGAGGGCGTGCGCCCCCGTCCCTGAACCGTACGAATGTGCGCGTTCTGTCACAGCCTCCCCGCCCGCGCCACCTGCAGGAACCCGCCACGCGCCCAGGTCGTCCCTGGGTGAGTACGACGGACCCGTCATCGCCTAGTGTCGACGTCGGGTCACGGAGCGGGACAGCACGGCAGCAAGGCAGTGAGGACAGTGCGATGGCGCGGGTGGACATGACGGAGACCGACCACGACGGTGCGGGGCACGAGCGTCCCCGGTCCCGGTTCCGGACCGCGCTCGACGGACTCCGCCACGACCGGGGCATCTGGCGCCGGGGCGTCCTGCTCGCCGCGACGGCGGTGGCGCTCACGCTGCTCATGGTGTTCCACTCGGACATCCCGAACCGGATCGGCAACCTGGGCAGTCTCACCGAGACCTTCCTGCCCTGGCTCGGCCTCTTCGTGCCGCTTCTCCTCGTGCTCGCCCTCGTGCGCCGCTCCGCCACCGCGCTGATCGCCCTGCTCCTTCCGGCCGCGGTGTGGCTCAACCTCTTCGGCGGTCTCGTCGCCGACAAGTCGGCCCCGGGCGGCGACCTGACCGTCGCCACCCACAACGTGAACGCCGACAACCCCGACCCCGAGGGCACCGCCCGCGCGCTCGCCGCCTCCGGCGCCGACGTGCTCGCCCTGGAGGAGCTGAAGGGCGACATGGTCCCGGTCTACGAGAAGGGCCTCGCCAAGGCCTACCCGTACCACTCCGTCCAGGGCACGGTCGGGCTCTGGAGCAGGCTGCCGCTGCGCGCCGCGCAGCCCGTCGACATCCACATGGGCTGGACCCGCGCCATGCGCGCCTCCGTCGTCACCCCGAAGGGCGAGGTGGCCGTGTACGTCGCCCATCTGCCTTCGGTACGGGTCAAGATGAACGCCGGCTTCACCGCCAACCAGCGCGACTCCAGCGCCGTCGCGCTCGGCGCGGCCATCGCCGACGACCGGCACGAGCGGATCGTCCTCCTCGGCGACCTCAACGGCACGATGAACGACCGCGCGCTCAACGCCGTCACCTCGCAGCTGCGCTCCACCCAGGGCGCCGCGGGCGACGGCTTCGGCTTCAGCTGGCCGGCCTCGTTCCCGATGGCCCGCATCGACCAGATCATGGTCAAGGGCGTGGAGCCGATGTCCTCCTGGGCGCTGCCGGAGACGAACAGCGACCACCTCCCCATCGCCGCCCGCGTGAAGCTCTGACACGTGATGCTCTGACCGTGAAGCTCTGACCGTGAAGCTCTGAAATCTGTCCTTCATCCTCCGGACGCCGCCGGGAAGAAAACGTCTGAGACGCTTTGTTCCGTCGAAGAACTAACTTCCGGAAAGGCTCCACCCATGCCCCTGGCGCTGCTCGCGCTCGCCGTCTCCGCCTTCGGCATCGGCACCACCGAATTCGTGATGATGGGCCTGCTCCCGCAGGTCGCCGACGACCTCGGCACCTCCGTCCCCACCGCCGGGTACCTCGTCTCGGCGTACGCGATCGGCGTCGTCGTCGGCGCCCCGCTGCTCACCGCGCTCGGCTCGCGCATCCCGCGCAGGAGGATGCTGCTCCTGCTCATGGCGCTCTTCACCGTCGGCAACCTGGCCTCCGCGCTCGCCCCCGGCTTCGGCTGGCTCGTCGCGGGCCGGGTCCTCGCCGGACTCCCGCACGGCGCGTTCTTCGGCCTCGGCGCGGTCGTCGCCGCCCGGCTGGTGCGTGAGGACCGGCAGGCGCGGGCGGTCGCCACGATGTTCCTCGGCCTCACCGTCGCCAACATCCTCGGCGTACCGGCCGCCACCCTGCTCGGCCAGCACCTCGGCTGGCGGGCCACCTTCCTCGTGGTCTCCGCGATCGGCCTGCTCGCCATGGCCGCGCTCGCCCGCCTCGTGCCGTACGTCCCGGTGGACGAGCGGCAGGGCCTCGCCGGCGAGGTGCGCGCACTCCGCCGCCCGCAGGTGCTGCTCGGCCTGCTCACGGCCGTCTTCGGCTTCGCGGGCGTCTTCGCCGTCTACTCGTACCTCGCCTCGATGACCACCGAGGTGATGGGCTTCGGCGACTCCACCGTGACGATCGTCCTCGCCCTCTTCGGCCTGGGCATGACCGGCGGGGCGCTCGCCGCGGGCCCGCTGACCGACCGGGCGCTGCGCCCCACGCTGTACGGCTCGCTCGCGGCCCTCGTCCTCGCCCTGGTCGCCTTCCGCTTCACCGTCCACGTGCCCTGGCTCGCCCTGGTCACGGTGGTGGTACTGGGCGCGGTCGGGTTCATGACGACCACTCCGCTCCAGATGCTGGTCATGAACAAGGCGAAGGACGCCCCGACGCTCGCCTCCGCCTCCAACCACTCCGCCTTCAACCTCGCCAACGCGGGCGGCGCCTGGGCCGGCGGGGCCGCCGTCGCCGGGGGCTGGGGCTGGACCTCCCCGGCGCTCGTCGGCGCGGGCCTCACCCTCGTCGGCCTGGCGATCGCGGCGGTGGCGGGCCTCCTCGACCGTCCTGGTACGGGGGAGGGGGCCTCCCGCGTCGTCGTGGGAAGCCCCCTCGGTGCCGACGTCAGCCGGTCGTCGTCTCCCGCCAGCCGTTCGTGATCGGCAGCCGCCGGTCCTTGCCGAAGCCCTTCGCCGAGATCTTGGTGCCCGGCGGGTACTGGCGCCGCTTGTACTCCGCCGTGTCCACCATCCGCAGCGTCCGCGCCACGAGTTCCTCGTCGAACCCGGCCGCCACGATGGCGTCCAGGCCCTGGTCCTGGTCCACGTACAGCGCGAGGACCGCGTCCAGGACGTCGTAGTCCGGCAGCGAGTCCGTGTCGACCTGGCCCGGCCGCAGCTCGGCGCTGGGCGGCTTGGTGATCGAGCTCTCCGGGATCGGCGGCGTCTGGCCGCGGTCCTCGGCCGCCCGGTTCCGCCAGCGCGCGAGCCGGAAGACGTCCGACTTGTAGACGTCCTTGATGGGCCCGAACGCGCCGACGGAGTCGCCGTACAGCGTCGAATAGCCCACCGCCAGCTCCGACTTGTTGCCGGGCGCGAGGACGATGTGGCCCTCCTGGTTGGAGAGCGCCATCAGCGTCGTGCCGCGCAGCCGCGACTGGAGGTTCTCCTCGGCCAGGCCGGTGAGCCCGAGGGCGCCCATGTACGCGTCGAACATCGGCTCGATCGACACGGTGCGGAAGTGCAGCCCGGTGCGGCGGGCCAGTTCGGCGGCGTCGCCGCGCGAGTGGTCGGAGGAGTACTTCGAGGGCATCGACACGCCGTACACCTGGTCCGCGCCGAGCGCGTCGCAGGCGATCGACGCGACGAGCGCCGAGTCGATGCCGCCGGACAGGCCGATCAGGACCGAGCGGAAACCGTTCTTCGCGACATAGGCCCGCAGCCCGATGACCAGCGCCGAGTACACCTCCTCGTCGTCGTCGAGCCGGTGCGCGTAACCGCCCGTCAGCTCCGGCTCGTACGCCGGCAGCGGCTCCTCGGAGAGCGCCACCCGGTCGATCCGCAGCCCGTCGTCCACCAGGCCCTCGGGTGCGTCCGGCTCGGCCGCCGGCAGCTCCAGGTCGAGGATCACGCTGCCCTCCACGAACTGGGGGGCGCGCGCGATGACTTCGCCTGCCGCGTCCACGACGATCGAGTCGCCGTCGAAGACCAGCTCGTCCTGACCGCCCGTCATCGCCAGGTACGCGGTGACGCAGCCGGCCTCCTGGGCCCGCTTGCGGACCAGTTCGAGCCGGGTGTCGTCCTTGTTCCGCTCGTACGGCGAGGCGTTGACCGAGAGCAGCAGGCCGGCCCGGGCGGAGCGCGCCGCCGGCACCCGGCCGCCCTCCTGCCAGAGGTCCTCGCAGATCGCGAGGGCCACGTCGACGCCGTGGACGCGGACCACCGGCAGGGTGTCGCCCTGCACGAAGTAGCGGTACTCGTCGAAGACGCCGTAGTTCGGCAGGTGGTGCTTGGCGAAGCGCAGCACCACCTCGCCGCCGTACAGGACGGCGGCGGCGTTCTCCGGGGACCCGGCGGGCCGGCCGAGGCGCGGCTCGGCCCGCTCGGAGCGGTCGAGGTAGCCGACGACGACCGGCAGCTCGCCGAACCCCTCGTCCGCGAGGCGCCGGGCGAGCCCGCGCAGGGCCGTCCGGGACGCCTCGACGAAGGAGGAGCGCAGCGCGAGGTCCTCGACGGGATATCCGGTCAGCGCCATCTCGGGGAACGCGACGAGATGCGCGCCCTGCCCGGCGGCGTGCCGGGTCCAGTGCACGATCGCCTCGGCGTTCCCGGCGATGTCTCCGACGGTCGAGTCGATCTGATTCAGGGCGAGGCGTAGTTGAGGCACCCGCCCAGTGTAATCGTCAGACCGACGCTATGTCCTGGGATCCGCGAGCGGGTCCCGGTCACTTCACCGGACCGGTCCAGATCGCCGGCTCGTACTCCAGGAGCTGCGGCGCCAGTTCCAGCTGCACCTCGCCGTCCGCGTCGGCCGGCAGGGCGAAGGCGTAACCGGCCTTGGCCTGCTTGCCCGGGAGCACCTTCCCCCGGAACATCTCGGTCCCCCTGCTGCCGTCGAAGATCGCGCTCACCTGCTCGCCCTCCGCGTCGCGGGCGTCCGGAAGCGCGGTGGTGACGTCGATGGCCTTCTCGCTGCCGTTGACGATCGTGATCGTCACCCGGACCGCCGTGTCGCCCTTCTCGTACCCGGCGGCGAACGCGTCGGGCCGGTAGGGCAGGGGCTTGGAGACGGTGACCTTCACCCCGTCCTCGTACGTGTGGGTCTCGCCGAACGCCAGTACCGCAGGGGCGGTCTCGGTCGGCTCCGGCGCGGTCTCGGGCAGGGTCTCGGCGCCCGGTGTCTCCGGCGCGCCGGAGACCGTCTCCCCCTCGCGGACCGGGTCGCTCACGGCGTCGGACGCGCGCACCACCACGAAGAGGAAGACCAGCCAGGCCGCCGAGACGAAGAGCGTCACGGCACCCAGCGCGACGCCGGCGGCCGCCTGCCCCCGCCCGGCCCCCGGCTCCGCCTGGGCGAGACCGATGATGCCGAGGACCAACGCCACGACGCCCAGGATCCCGCCGAGCCAGAAGAGGAACGGAACGATCGCCAGGACCAGACCGACGACGCCGAAGACGAGCGCGGCCACGCAGAGACCGCTGTGGGCAGCCGGCACGGCGTACGGAGACGGCCCGGGTGCACCGGACCCCGGCGGCATCCCGGGGGAACCCGCTCCCGGCGGCATCCCCGATCCGGCGGGCGGACCCGGCTGCGGCGGCATCCCCGATCCGGCCGGGGGGCCCGGCTGCGGCGGCATCCCCGATCCGGCCGGCGGGCCCGGCTGCGGCGGCACACCCTGCCCCTCGGGCACCCCCTGCAGGGGCGGAGCCCCCGGGGTGGGGGCGGGCTTCTCCATGGGCGTGGTCATGCGGGGTCCTCCGAGTCGATCCGAAACGCCGACGTTAGACCGGACGAACTGGGTCCGGCCAGGGGTTTCCTGACCGACCGGTGGATACGGCACACACCGGTGAGGCGGCCCGGGCGCCGCCGGAGCCCACTGCTCCGCCCGAGGTGCGGGGCCGCCGCCCCCCGCTGATCATGGCCCCATGACGACCACTGACGAACCGGCGGAGTCGCCACGGCCCGCCGCGACCGACACGGCGGTCCCCCAGGACGACGGCACCAAGGGGCAGGGGGTCCGGGGGCGTCCCCCGGGAATGAACAGCATCTCGTGGCTGACGCTCGCCTTCATGACGACCGCGTCCGTCGCCAGCCTGCGGCCCTCGCCGTCCATGGCCATCTACGGACTCGCCGCGATCTTCCTCTACCTGCTCCCCGCGCTCGTCTTCCTGCTCCCCACCGCCCTCGTCGGCGCCGAGCTCGCCTCCGGCTGGTCCGGCGGCATCTACCGCTGGGTCAGCGAGGCGCTCGGCAAGCCTCTCGGCTTCCTCGCCGTGTGGTGCCAGTTCGCCATGACCATCGCCTACTACCCGAGCCTGCTCGCGTACGTCGCCTCGACCTTCGCGTACGTCATCGACCCCTCCCTCGCGGAGAACGGGCTCTACGTCGCGATCGTCATCATCGTCGTCTACTGGTCCGGGGTCTGGATCTCCGCGCGCGGTACGAAGACGATCGCCGGCCTCTCCTCCTTCGGCCTGATCGTCGGCACCCTCATCCCCGGCGTGCTCCTGGTCGTCCTCGGCATCGTCTTCCTCGGCCAGGGCAACCCCTCCGCCCAGCCCATGAGCGCCGACCACTGGCTCCCGCCGTGGACCGGCCTCGCGAGCCTGGTCCTCATCGTCAACAACTTCCTGTCCTACGCGGGCATGGAGATGAACGGCGTCCACGTCTCCTCGCTGCGCGAGCCCAAGCGCGAGTACCCGAAGTCGATGTTCCTGGCGACCGGCCTCGTCCTGCTGATCTTCATCCTTCCGGCCCTCGCCATCGCCTGGGTCATGCCGTCCGAACAGCTCAGCCTCACCGCCGGTCTGATGCAGGCCTTCCAGGCCTTCTTCGACCACTTCTCCATCGGCTGGATGACCAAGGTCGTCGGCATCATGCTGGTCTGCGCCGCCCTCGGCGGCATGCTCACCTGGCTCGCCGGACCCGCCAAGGGCCTCGTCCTGCTCTCCCGGCAGGAGGGTTATCTGCCGCCCTCGCTGCAGAAGTTCAACAAGGACGGCGCCCCGCAGAACATCATGATCGCGCAGGGTGTCGTCACCACCCTGATCGGCATCCTCTACGCCTTCAGCGACAACGTCTCCAGCGCCTACTGGATGTTCTCCGTCATCACCGTGCAGATCTACCTCATCGCCTACCTGCTGATGTTCGTCGCGGTCGTCAAGCTCCGCAGGACCCAGCCGGACGTCGACCGGGGCTTCCGCGTCCCCGCCGTCGGGTGGGTCGCCGGCATCGGCTTCGTCGCCTCCGTCGCCGCACTCGTCATCGGCTTCGTCCCGCCCGACCAGTTCGGCGACCAGCCGCTCTGGCGCTACCTCCTCATCGTCGGCGGCGGCCTGCTGCTCCTCGGCCTCGCCATCCCGGCCGCGCTCCTCAAGTACCGCAAGCCCGGCTGGGTCCACCCCGACCACCGGGAACCCACCGCCGCACCCTAGGGACACGGCTCGGCCCGGCGCCCACTACGGGGCGGCCGGGCCGTCCGGGCGTGCCGGACCGCCCGGACGCGGTGGTCCGGGCGGGGTTCGGAGCGGTTCAGGAAGGGGCATAGACGCTCGCACAGAACGCCATGAGCTGCTCGTCCGACAGATGCTTGGCCAGATCGGCCTCGCTGATCATGCCGACGAGCCGCTTGTCCTCGATGACGGGAAGCCGACGGATCTGGTGGCTCTGCATCTCCTCCAGGACGGCGCCCACGTCCGCGTTCGACTCGACCCAGCGCGGGGTGCCCTTCGCCATCTCGCCGCAGGTGACCTTCGCCGGGTCGTGGCCCATGGCCACACAGCCGATCACGATGTCACGGTCCGTGAGGATGCCGCAGAGCCGTTCGTGCTCGTCGGCGATGGGCAGCGCGCCCACGTTCAGGTTGCGCATCAGCTGAGCTGCGCGGTCGAGCGTCTCGTGTGCCGGGATCCACTGGGCCCCGGTGTGCATGATGTCCTTCGCCGTGGTCATGGGGTGCGTACCTTTCGTCGAACGTGTCGTACGAACTCCCCGAGCCCACCCATTGTCGGCGGACGGACCGGCCCCCGCGACCGCAGCCGGTCACGGGGGCCGTAGGCCTGGAGCCCGGCGCCTCAGGCCCCGCGCTTCTTCAGCATGTCCGCCATCAGCGCCATCTCGGACCGCTGCGCGTCGACCATGCCCTGCGCGAGGTTCCGCTCGATCTCCACGCCGCACTTCTGGACGCAGCCCTCGGCCATGTGGACCCCGCCCATGTGGTGGGCGGTCATGAGCTTCAGGTACAGGACCTCGGCCTCCCGGCCGCTGGCCCTGCGCAGCTCGTCCAGCTGCGCGTTGGTCGCCATGCCCGGCATCAGGGCCCCGTCCAGGTCGCCCGTGTCACCCGAACCGCCCATGCCCATCCAGGCCATCGGCTCGACGCCGGACTCGTTCTTGGGCAGCCCCCACAGGTCGAGCCAGCCGAGCATCATGCCCCGCTGGTTGGCCTGCGTGTTGGCGATGTCGTACGCGAGCCGCCGGACCTCCTCGTCCTTCGTCCGGTCCCGGACGATGAACGACATCTCGACGGCCTGCTGGTGGTGGACGGCCATGTCCCGGGCGAAGCCGGCGTCCGCGGACGAGGAGACCGGGGTGCTCGGGGCCTCGTCGCGGTCGGCGGAGGCGACGGTGACCGCGCCCCCGGCGAACAGCACGGCGAGGGCGACCGCGGTGATCGCGGCCCCCTGCGTACGGTTCAGCTTCACTGGCCCATCCCGGTGCCGCCCTGGCCGTTCCCGTCCAGACCGCCCGTGCAGGCCGCGCCCGGCTCCGGGGTCTGCGGGCCCTGCACGTACTTGGTGAAGAAGGCGTCGACGCGCGGGTCGTCCGCGCCGTCCACGGTCACCTGCTTGCCCCAGGCGGACAGCATGATCGCCCCGGCCTGGTCGTCCACGGGGCTCATCAGCGAGTACTTGGTCTTGCCGACCTTGTCGGCCAGCTTCTTCACGTCGGCCTGGGAGGCCGACTTGTTGTACGTCACCCAGACGGCCCCGTGCTCCAGGGAGTGCACGGCGTTCACGTCGGCGATCTTCTTGTCGTAGACGACGCCGTCGCAGTTCATCCAGACCGGGTTGTGGTCACCGCCGACCGGCGGCTTCATGTCGTACTTCACGGCCGTGGTGACGTGGTTGCGGCCGAGCTTCTTCGGGTCCCAGCTCTTCTCGGCCGTGATCGGGGCCTTGGCTGCGGCTTCCTTCTTGTCCTGGTCCGCGGACTGCTTCATCAGCACGAAGGTGCCGAAGCCGACGAGGCCGAGCACGACGACGGACGAGATGCCGATGGTGAGGAAGCGGTTGCGGCGCTCACGGGCCTGCTCGGCGCGGCGCATCTCCTCTATTCGGGCGCGGCGGTCGGCGGTGGCGGAGCGGTTGGCGGCCATGGTGATGTCGTCCTTCTTCAGGAGTGGGGTGGAGTTCGGGGGTGGACGTGCGGGGGCAGGGCGCCCCTCACGTCCGGAGAACTTGAAGGACGTGCAGGTCCGGCGCGCGCGGCCGGGCGTCCGAACGCCGCGCCGGCCCGTCGGCGGGCGGCGGCGCGAGACGCGGGAGTCCGCCCCCGGCGTGGAGCGGGGTGTCGAGCGGGGGCGCGCTGAGCACCGCGGGGGAGAGGGAGGGGAAGAGGGAGCAGCCGCCGCGGTCGTACGGGCAGATGTACTCGCCGGTGACGGCGGTGGCCTCGGCGGTGCGGGCCGTGGGGCCCCCGTGGGCGGTGACGCCCGTCGCCCGCGGGCCCTCCTCGTGGTGGGCCCGTGCCCTGTCCGGCCCCGTCCCCAGACAGAGGAAGAGCGCGGCGAGGAGCGTCGCCATGGCACTCGCCAGTGCCATGGGACGCGCGTGTCGGGACAGGCGTACGAGCCGTGGGGCCCCCATGGGCGCAGATCGTAGTGGGCGGGAGGCGCCTGTGGGCCGAACGGGGTACCACTCGGTACCGGCGGGCGGGGGAGAACCACCCGGATCCGGCCGTTCCCCCGTTACCTGAGTCACACCCGAGCAGGCAGTATGGGTGTGCAACGTGCGCGAAACCATGTGGTGGGATGCTCAGGTGCCCCCCGATGCACCGGAGGCGGTGGGAGCAGGCGGCCTGACCAGCGAGGATGGGTGTGGAAATGGACAAGCAGCAGGAATTCGTGCTCCGTACGCTCGAGGAGCGCGACATCCGCTTCGTACGCCTGTGGTTCACCGATGTCCTGGGCTTCCTGAAGTCGGTGGCCGTGGCGCCCGCCGAGCTGGAGCAGGCCTTCGACGAGGGCATCGGCTTCGACGGCTCCGCGATCGAGGGCTTCGCCCGCGTGTACGAGTCGGACATGATCGCCAAGCCGGACCCGGGCACCTTCCAGATCCTGCCGTGGCGCGCCGAGGCCCCGGGCACGGCCCGGATGTTCTGCGACATCCTCATGCCCGACGGCTCGCCGTCCTTCGCGGACCCGCGCTACGTCCTCAAGCGGGCCCTTGCCAAGACCTCTGACCTGGGCTTCACCTTCTACACCCACCCCGAGATCGAGTTCTTCCTCCTGAAGGACAAGCCGCTCGACGGCACCCGGCCCACCCCGGCCGACAACTCGGGCTACTTCGACCACACCCCGCAGAACGTCGGCATGGACTTCCGCCGCCAGGCCATCACGATGCTCGAATCGATGGGCATCTCGGTGGAGTTCTCCCACCACGAGGGCGCGCCCGGCCAGCAGGAGATCGACCTCCGCTACGCCGACGCGCTGTCCACGGCGGACAACATCATGACCTTCCGCCTGGTCATGAAGCAGGTGGCGCTGGAGCAGGGCGTGCAGGCCACGTTCATGCCGAAGCCGTTCTCCGAGTACCCCGGCTCGGGCATGCACACCCACCTCTCCCTCTTCGAGGGCGACCGGAACGCCTTCTACGAGTCGGGCGCCGAGTACCAGCTGTCGAAGGTCGGCCGCTCCTTCATCGCGGGCCTCCTCAAGCACGCGGGCGAGATCTCCGCCGTCACCAACCAGTGGGTCAACTCGTACAAGCGCATCTGGGGCGGCTCCTCCCGCACCGCGGGCTCGGGCGGCGAGGCCCCCTCGTACATCTGCTGGGGCCACAACAACCGCTCCGCCCTCATCCGCGTCCCCATGTACAAGCCGGGCAAGACGGGCTCCTCGCGCGTCGAGGTCCGCTCCATCGACTCGGGCGCCAACCCGTACCTGACCTACGCGGTCCTCCTCGCCGCCGGCCTCAAGGGCATCGAAGAGGGCTACGAGCTCCCGGCCGGCGCCGACGACGACGTCTGGGCCCTCTCCGACGCGGAGCGCCGCGCGATGGGCATCGAGCCGCTCCCGCAGAACCTGGGAGAGGCGATCGCCCTGATGGAGAAGAGCGAACTGGTGGCGGAGACGCTCGGCGAGCACGTCTTCGACTTCTTCCTCCGCAACAAGAAGCAGGAGTGGGAGGAGTACCGCTCCGAGGTCACCGCCTTCGAGCTCCGCAAGAACCTGCCGGTGCTGTAGGAGCGGTGGTCGCTCCTCGTCGGGCCGGCGGTACGGACCTCGTGCCCACGCGCGTGAACCGGGTGGCCAACACGGTGCTCGGTCTCGCGCCCGGTGCCGGCGCTCTCGTGTACGGGGTGGGGGCCGGGGCCGCCTGGCAGCGGGCGGCCGCGGTGGCCGCCGTCCTCGTGTGCGGGATCCTCGCCGTGCGGGGGTTCCGCGCGGGGGTCCGGTGCGAGGCCGAGCGGCTCGTGGTCCGCGGCTATCTGCGGACGCGGGCGATACCGCGGTCGGCCGTCACCGGCGTCACGGACTTCCCGGCCGTTCGCTGGACCTCGCCCGGCGGCCGGCGCCGGTGGACGCCGGTCACGGCGTTCGCGACGGTCTCGGGGGAGACCGGCGGGGCGCGGTCGCGCAAGCGGAGCAACACGGCCCGGCTGCGGCGCTGGGCGGCCCGGGCCTAAACCCGTTGCCGCGGGTCCCGGGACCGTTCAGACTGCCCCGGTGAAGATCGAATCTGTCGCCACCGCGCGGCTCGTGTTGTATCCGATGGGCGTGGGCGCGGCCGAGCGCATCGTCGCCCGGGAGCCCGGGGACGGGGACCTCTGGGGGGAGGAGTACCCCCAGGACGGGGACGTCCGGGCGAGCACCGGCTTTCTGCGCGGGGTCGCCGAGCGCGGCGACCCGGGGGTGTTCCGGCCGTACGAGATACGGCTCGACGGCGTCACCGTCGGCGGGATCGGGTTCCACGGGCCGCCGGACGAGCTCGGCGTCGCGACCGTCGGGTACGGACTCGTGCCCGCGGTACGGGGCAAGGGGTACGCCTCCGAGGCGCTGCGGGCGCTTCTCGAGATCGCCCGGGTGGCCGGTGTCGCCGGGGTGAAGGGCGACGCCGACCTGGACAACCCGGCCTCGCACCGGGTGATGGAGGCCGCCGGCATGGCGTGCGTGGCGGAGGACGAGCAGCTCCGCCACTTCTACCTGGGGTTCTGAGGGGTCAGCGCGGGAAGCCGTGGCGGCGGGCCGCGCCCGCCGTCAGGGCCGACACCGTGAGCAGCGCCGCCGCCACCCACGGCAGGGCCGTCGTCCCCGCGCCCGTCAGGACCGCGCCGCCGAGGAGCGAGCCGCCCGCCATGGCGACGTTCCAGCCGGTCACCCAGAGGGAGTTGGCCGTGTCCGGGTCCTGGGGCGCCGCCCGGACGCCCGCCGTCTGCGTCAGTGCGGGGATGCCGCCGTGTGTCACGCCCCACAGGGCCGCGGCGGCCAGGACCACCGCGGAATGGCCGCCGGAGAGGCCGAGCGCCACCAGGCACAGGGCCGCCAGGGTCAGCAGGGCGAGGGTCGAGCGGCGCAGCCATCGGTCCGCCGTGACTCCCGCGATCCACACGCCCGCCGTCGAGCCGAGCCCGAACACGAACAGCACCGTGCCGGTGGAGACGGCGAGGTCCGCCCGCTCCACGAAGGGCGCGATGTACGTGTAGAGGACGTAGAAGCCGAGCACCATCGCGATCGACGCCGCGTTGATCGCCGCGATCCCCGGTGTGCGGATCGTGGCCCACAGGCCGCGGCCCTCCCTGACCTCTCCCGCCGTCTGCCCCGCGAGCGCCGGCAGACGCCACCGCGCCGTCGCCGCCAGGGCGAGCGCCAGGCCGGTCAGGGTCGCGAACACGCCCCGCCAGCCGATCAGTCCGCCGAGGGCCGTGCCCGCCGGGATGCCGAGCGAGAGTCCGACCGTCATGCCCGCGAGCGCGGTGGCGATGGCCTTGCCGCTGCGGTGCGGCGCGAGCCGGGCCGCGTACGCCGGGACCATCGCCCACAGCATTCCGGCGAACACCCCGGAGAGGATCCGCGCCCCCAGGGTGAGCGCGAAGCCGGTGGAGGCGGCCGTCACGGCGTTGGTGGCCGCGAAGCCGAGCAGGAGGGCGAGGAGCAGGGTGCGGCGGGGGAGACGCAGGGTCCAGACGGTCATGGGGATCGCGGTGACGGCCGCGGCCAGGGCGTAGACCGTGACGAGGAGACCGGCGCGGGCCTCCGTCACGCCGAGGCCGGCGCTCATCGCCGGGAGCACGCCGGCCGGCAGCGCCTCGGTCAGGATCGTGACGAAGGCGGCACCGGAGAGGGTGAGGAGGCCGCCGAGGGGCCAGGGGGGAGAAGGTGCGATGGGGGTAGGGGCGGGAGTCGTCGCTGTCATGACCGGACCGTAGAACCCTCACGTTTACGTGAGGGTCAAGCCGATCCCCTCACCGCGAGGGTCAAGCCGATCTCCGCGCCGCGAGGGTCAAGCCGATCTCCGCGCCGCGAGGGTCAAGCCGATCCCCGCGCCGCGAGGGTCAAGCCGATCCCCGCGCCGCCTTCCGCGCCGCCTTCAGATACGCGTCGAGGGCGTTCCGGTTCCGGACCAGGCAGTGGATCCGCCGGTCCAGCTGCTCGCGTTCGGCGGCCACCTGGTCGAGCATCTCCGCGCACGGCACCGGCGGCAGCAGATCGGCCGGCCCGTCCAGGTACGGCAGGATGTCGCGGATGATCCGGGTGGGCAGCCCGCAGTCGATGAGCCCCCGGATCTGCCGGACCACCTCGTCCGCGCCCTCGCAGTAGTCGCGGTAGCCGTTGTCGGAGCGGTCGGGGCGGATCAGGCCCTCCTCCTCGTAGTACCGCAGCGCGCGCACGCTGACCCCGGTCAGGCGGGACAGTTCACCGATCTTCACCCGTATCCCTCTCGTCCGCGTGACGGTTTGCGTGAGAGTTCACCCTAGCGCCGGTACTCCTCCGGCGACCGCCCGCGCTAGCGTCGGGCCCCATGCCGGAAACCGAGCCCCGCGTCTGGTACGCCGCCTACGGCTCCAACACGCACACCGAGCGCCTGCGGTACTACCTGGACGGCGGCCGCCCGCCCGGGGGCGCGCGGGAGTTCCCCGGGTGCCGGGACCGGCGTCCGCCCGAGCGGTCCGTGCCGGTCGTGCTGCCCGGGCGGGTGTACTTCGCGACCGACTCGCCCGTGTGGGGCGGCGGTCTCGCCTTCTACGACCCGGCGGCGGACGGCGACGCGTGGGGCGTCGCCCATCTGCTGACGGTCGGACAGTTCTCGGACATCGCCGCCCAGGAGATGTACCGCGAGCCCGGCACCGACCTCGATCTGGCCGAGGCCCTCGCCACCGGGCGCCGCGTCCTCGGGCCCGGCCGGTACGAGACGCTCGTGTGCCCCGGGCTCCTCGACGGGGTCCCGGTGATGACGTTCACCGCGCCCTGGCCGATGCCGGGCGACGGCGGGCTGCGGGCGCCCTCCGCCGCGTACCTCCGCCATCTTGCGGCCGGGCTCGGCCGGGCCGGGGCCTGGCGGCGGGCCGAGGTCGCCGCCTATCTCGCCGGCTGCCCCGGAGCCGCCGGGCACTGGACGGCCGAGGCCGTGGCGCGGCTCAGCGTTCCGACAGCTCCGACGGGGCCTCCTGCACCACCCAGCCGTTGCCGTCCGGATCCACGAAGGTCATGAACGAGTTCCAGGTGTCGCCCTTGCCGTCCTCCCAGCCCGCCGCACCGACGTGCATCACGGGCGAGACGTCGACACCCCGGCCGACGAGCTCCGTCCGCGCCGCCTCGATGTCGGTGACGCAGAGCTGGAGGCCGTGCAGGCTGCCCGGGCTCATCTCCTTCGTGCCCGGCATCTGCGGCATGCCGCTCTGCAGCGCGATCGAGCAGCGCGAGCCCGGCGGTGTCACCTGGATGATCCGGACGCCGGGCGCGACCTCGGTGTCCAGGTCGATCGTGAAGCCGCACTTCCCGCCGTAGAACTCCTTCGCCCGGTCCAAGTCCGCGACGGGGACCGAGACGACTTCCAGTGTCCAGTTCATGAGGAACACGGTCCCGTACGGGACCGGCCCACGCACCCGGAACGCCCCGGGAGAGCGGTCAGCGGCCCGCCGGTGTCCAGTGCAGCCGGCCGTCCAGGCCGATCGCCGCCACCCCGTCCGTACCGGCGTCCGGCGCGCCGGAGAACAGGAACTTCTCCAGCGTCCACACCGGCCGCGCCCCGGCCCGGCCGTGCGGCGCCGTTGCCAGGAAACCGGTGCGGGACCGGACCGCGAGCAGGCCGTCGCCGCCGCTCACCGGGCCGAAGCCGGCGACGCCGGTGCCGGACAGTTCGGTGACGGGGGAGACCGGGCCCGTACCGGAGAAGTCGGCGCTCCGCAGGTCGCCGGAGGCCGGCTTGCGGAACCAGAGCCGTACGCCCTCGCCGTCCGGCGCCGCGCTCGCGCTCAGTGCGAGGGTCGTCGGCGGCAGCCCGGTCGGCGCGGGCCCGGTCAGCGGCCCGCCGGGGCTCCGCCCGGCCCAGGCGAGGACGGTGTCCGGGGTGCTGGCGAAGACGTACCCGCGTCCGTTCGCGTCCGTCACCGCCACCGGGTCGCCGTACACCTCCGTGCCGCCCAGGGACCGCCACGGACCCCAGCCGCCGTCGGCCCGCTGCTCGCGGGCCGTCAGCCGGTGGCGGCTGTCGCGCAGGATCAGGGTGGCCCGGCCGTCGGCGGCCACCGTCACGGCGGGCGCGCTGATGTCCGAGGTCCCGTCGGCGTCGTCGCGCTCGGGCGTGCCGAGCGACAGCCAGGGGCCGAAGCCGCCCGTCGCGGTCTGGACGGTGGTGACCACCTCGCGCGCGTAGGCGGACGCCGCGCCGCCGAAGGTCGTACGGGTGCCGAAGACGGCTGTGCGGCCGTCGGGCAGGGTCACGGAGGTGACCCCGCTGTCGAGGCCGCCGCCGGGCAGCAGCACCGGGCCCTGCCAGGCCACGGCGTCCGCGGGCTTCCGCCAGGCCGCGAGGCGCCCGTCGAGGACGGAGAAGGCGTGCAGCCCGCCGGCCGGGTCGCGCTGGACCCAGGAGGTGGAGGTGCCCCGGGCGTAGCGGACGGTCTGCGTCCAGCCGCGTCCGGCGGGCCGCGCGGCCACCTTCAGGTCGCCGCAGCCCGCGCCGGTCCCGCAGTCGTGGACGCCGTCCAGCCAGGCGTAGGTCTCCAGGGTCCTCAGCTTCGCGTCGGCGGCCGCCGGGTCGAGGGTGTGCGGCAGTGCGCTGGTCGGGTAGCCGAGGTAGTTCTGCACGCCGACGTGCGGGTGCCCGGGCAGCTCCGCGTACCGGGCGAGCGCGGCCTGCGCGAACCGCGCCCCGAACAGGTGGTCCTGGTGGTCCCGGAAGGTCCCGGTCTCCGGGTACGTGCCGGGGCTCGGGTCCTGCATCCGGACGAAGGTCGGGCGGAACCGCTCCAGGATCCCGGTCACCGTGGCGACGACCTGATCCTTCGTGTACGCGAAGTCGGCGGGGACCGGGGTGCCGGCGGAGCGCTGCGAGCCGAGCGCGGTGATCCGCCCGTCCCAGAGGCCGTGGAGGCTGTCCGGGCGGTCGCCGTTGATGGAGCCCGCCTCGCGCAGCTGCAGCCACACCAGTCTGATCTGCGGTCGGGCGCGCAGGGTGTCCAGCTCGGCCCACCCGCCGCCGGCCGTGGGTATCGCCTCCCGGTCCCAGGCGCTGGTGCGGCTGCCCGTCGCCATCTCGGCGTACGCGGCGCGGATGCCGTTCTGCCGGGCCTCGGCGTAGCCCGCCTTGTCGGGCTCGGCCGCGGCGGCGTCGCGGGGGCGCGCGTTGACGCCGTCGGACTCGCCGGCGGTGAGGTAGACGGCGGTCAGGGGGCTGCCGGAGTGCAGGGACTGGGAGACGTCCGGGTTCATGAAGAACAGGTCGTCGTCCGGGTGGGCCACGATCTGCACCACGGAGACGGCGGGCCGTGCCGCCGGGGTCTTCGAGGGCGGCTTGGTGGCGGCCTTCGCGGGTGCCTTCGCCTCGGGTGCCTCGGGCTTCGGCGTCGTCACCGAGAGGAGTCCGGCGAAGGTGCCGCCGACCAGGACGGTCGCGACGGCCGCCGAAACGATTCTGCGGCGGGAGGGGCGGCGAGGGCGGACAGGCATGATCGGCGGCGCGCTTTCACTGACGGGCGGGACGGGGCAGGGCGGGGCGGGGCAGGCAGAGCAGGGCAGTGCGGAGCAGGGCAGGGCAGGGCAGGGGGCAGGGCGGGGCTGCGCGACGCCCGGCGGAGGCGTTGCGTACATCTGGACGGATCTTCCAGATTTACGGTTTATTCGCCCCGAAAGCGATCTTTGTGTGCGATCTCACGTGTGATGCGGCGCGATCGACAGGCGAGGAAGCCCCCGGCCCCCGCTCCCGATAGGCTCCTCCCAGGGCCTGTCTGACGATTCCCGTCGGGTCCGGCCCGCCCGGCACGCACGCTCGCCGCACGGCGATCGCACGCACCGAACGACCCGGCCCGATCCGACGCGAATCGTCGGACAGGCCCCGGGACTGACCTGCTCGGAGGGAGCGGCGGAATGACGGTGCCGGGACGCAGGAGCAGTACGTTCTCACGTCTGCTGCGGCACGGATTCACCGACCCCTCGGGCGCCGAACGGCTCCTCGACGTGCCCGAGCTGGCCGCGCTGCGCGACGACCCCGTCCTCCTCGACGCCCTCGGCGCCACCGCCGACCCCGACCTCGCCCTGCGCGGCCTGGTCCGGCTCGTCGAGGCGCAGCCCGGGACCGAGCGCCAGACCCTCACCACCACGCTGCTCTCCGCGAAGCCCTTCCGGGACCGGCTCCTCGGCGTGCTCGGCGCCTCCGAGGCGCTCGCCGACCACCTGGCCCGGCACCCCCGCGACTGGGAGTCCCTCGTCACGTACGAGGCGGCCGACCTGCACCCGGGGGTCGCCGAGTTCGAGCAGGGGCTCGCCGAGGCCACCGACGCGGTGTCGCTGCGGGTCGCCTACCGCCGCTGCCTCCTCGCCATCGCGGCCCGTGACGTGTGCGGCACCACCGACGTCGCCCAGACCGCCGCCGAACTCGCCGACCTGGCGACCGCGACCCTGCGCGCCGCCCTCGCCATCGCCCGGACGGCCGCGCCCGCCGACGCCGCCATGTGCCGGCTCGCGGTGATCGCCATGGGCAAGTGCGGCGGCCACGAGCTGAACTACGTCTCCGACGTGGACGTGATCTTCGTCGGGGAGCCCTCGGAGGGAGCCGACGAGGGCAAGGCGATCCAGGCCGCGACCCGGCTCGCCTCCCATCTGATGCGGATCTGCTCCGAGACCACCGTCGAGGGCACCATCTGGCCGGTCGACGCCAATCTGCGCCCCGAGGGCCGCAACGGCCCCCTCGTCCGCACCCTCTCCTCCCACCTCGCCTACTACCAGCGGTGGGCGAAGACCTGGGAGTTCCAGGCCCTCCTCAAGGCGCGGGCGGTCGCCGGCGACCTGGAGCTCGGCGCCCAGTACATCGACGCCGTCTCCCCGCTCGTCTGGCAGGCCGCCGAGCGCGAGAACTTCGTCCCCGACGTGCAGAAGATGCGCCGCCGCGTCGTCGACAACATCCCGGCCGCCCAGGTCGAGCGCGAGCTCAAGCTCGGCCCCGGCGGCCTCAGGGACGTCGAGTTCGCCGTCCAGCTCCTCCAGCTCGTGCACGGCCGCAGCGACGCCACCCTGCACAGCGGCACCACCCTCGACGCGCTCGCCGCCCTCGCCGCCGGCGGCTACGTCGGCCGCGCCGACGCCTCCCAGCTCGACGAGGCGTACCGCTTCCTGCGCGCCATGGAGCACCGCATCCAGCTGTACCGGCTGCGCCGCACCCACCTCGTCCCCGAGGACGAGGCCGATCTGCGCCGCCTCGGCCGCTC
The DNA here is from genome assembly GCF_056435185.1 of Streptomyces sp. NPDC044003. NCBI lineage: Bacteria > Bacillati > Actinomycetota > Actinomycetes > Kitasatosporales > Streptomycetaceae > Streptomyces > Streptomyces sp. NPDC044003. The sequence continues at coordinate 840,119 of NZ_JBWKFA010000002.1, forward strand.
CCTCGGACTGCGCACCGACCCGGTCGCCGACCTCAACAAGGAGTGGAAGCGGCACGCCGCCGTCGTCCGGCGGCTGCACGAGAAGCTCTTCTACCGGCCGCTGCTCGACGCCGTCGCCCAGCTCGCCCCCGGCGAGATCCGGCTCAGCCCCAAGGCCGCCGGGCAGCGCCTCGAAGCCCTCGGCTACGCGGACCCCGCCGCCGCCCTGCGCCACCTGGAGGCGCTGGCCTCCGGGGTCACCCGCAAGGCCGCGATCCAGCGGACCCTGCTCCCCGTGCTGCTCGGCTGGTTCGCCGACTCGGCCGACCCGGACGCCGGACTCCTCGGCTTCCGCAAGGTCTCCGACGCCCTCGGCAGGACCCCCTGGTACCTGCGGCTGCTCCGCGACGAGGGCGCCGCCGCCGAGAACCTCGCGCGCGTCCTCTCCGCCGGGCGCCTCGCCCCCGACCTGCTGCTCCGCGCCCCCGAGGCGGTCGCGCTCCTCGGCGATCCCGAGGGACTGAAGCCGCGTGGGCGGGACCATCTGGAGCAGGAGGTCCTGGCGGCGGTGGGCCGCGCGGACGACGCCGAGCAGGCCGTCGCGGCGGCCCGCGGGGTGCGCCGCAGGGAGCTGTTCCGTACCGCCGCGGCCGATCTCATCGGCTCGTACGGCACCGAGGACAACCCCCGCGAGCAGGACCCGGGCGCACTCGTCGACCGGGTGGGGGAGGCCGTCACCGACCTCAACGCGGCGACGATCTCCGGCGCCCTGCGGGCCGTCGTGCGCGCCGAGTGGGGCGAGGAGCTGCCCACCCGGTTCGCGGTCATCGGCATGGGCCGCTTCGGCGGCCACGAGCTGGGGTACGGCTCCGACGCCGACGTGCTGTTCGTGCACGAGCCGCGCGAGGGCGTCGACGAGCAGGAGGCGGCCAAGGCCGCGAACCGGGTGGTCGCCGAGATGCGACGGCTCCTCCAGCTCCCGACCACCGACCCGCCGTTGCTGATCGACGCGGACCTGCGCCCGGAGGGCAAGAGCGGTCCCCTGGTGCGCACCCTGAAGTCGTACGAGGCCTACTACCGCCGCTGGTCGCTCGTCTGGGAGAGCCAGGCCCTGCTGCGCGCCGAACCCATGGCGGGCGACCTGGAGTTGGCGGACCGCTTCATCGAGCTCGTCGACCCGCTGCGCTATCCGGCGGAAGGGCTCGGCGAGGACGCGGTCCGCGAGATCCGCCGCCTCAAGGCGCGGATGGAGTCCGAGCGGCTGCCGCGCGGCGCCGACCCGACCCTCCACGCCAAGCTCGGGCGCGGCGGCCTCAGCGACGTCGAGTGGACGGTCCAGCTGCTGCAGATGCAGCACGGCTGGGTCGAGCCGGGCCTGCGGACGACCCGTACCCGCGAGGCCCTGGCCGCCGCCCACGCGGCGGGCCTGATCCCGACGGAGGAGGCGCAGACCCTCGACGAGGCCTGGGTCCTCGCCACCCGGGTGCGCAACGCGGTGATGCTGGTCCGCGGCCGACCCGGCGACACCTTCCCCTCGGATCCGCGTGAACTCGCCGCGGTGGGGCGGTACCTGGGGTACGAGGCGGGGCACGTCGGCGAGATGGTCGACGACTACCGCCGCATCACCCGCCGGGCCCGCGCCGTGGTCGAGGAGCTGTTCTACGGGGCGTAGGTCAGCCGAGCCCCTCGTGCACGCGGAGCAACAGGCCCTGGAGCAGTGACCGTTCCTCCGGGGCCAGCGGGGCGAGCAGCTCGTCCTGGACGGCCCGGGCCTCGGCGTCGAGCTCCGCGAGGAGGTCCCGGCCGGCGGGGGCGAGGGACACGGAGACGCGCCTGCGGTCCTCGGGGTCGCGCGCCCGCTCGACGTATCCGCCGCCGGCCAGCTGCTCGACGACCTTGGCCATGTCGCTGGGGTCGACGCCGAGCCGGACGACGAGGTCGCGCTGGGCGTGCGGGCCGAAGTCGGAGAGGGCGGCGAGGACCGCCATGTCCCAGAGGCGCAGGCCGCGTTCGGCCAGCCGGTCCGCCAGTCTGCCCCGGGCCGTCCTGCCGATCCTGGAGAGCAGATAGGTGCTGAGGCCGAGCAGGGCGGGCGGGGTGGATCGCGCGGAAGACATGACCAAAGTCTAAGGTCCGCTCCTATAGTGGGTGCAGACCTACTATTTTTTTCGAGGAGCCCTCCGTGGACGTCCCGTACCCCCGCCTGCTCGTCAGCCGCTTCGCCGACTGCTTCCGGTTCTACGCCGCGGTCCTGCCGCCGCTGACCGGCGCCGGCCTCGACAAGGGCGCCCCGGACGGGCCGTACGCCAACTGGGAGGTGGACGGCCGGGCCGTCCTGGTGCTGTTCGACCGGGGCGCGATGGCCTCCGTCCTCGGCACCGGGGCCCTTCCGGCCGCGTCGGCGCCGGCGCAGGACGCCGCGATGCTCGTGCTGCGGGTGGCCGACGTGGACGAGGCCCTCGCCCGCTGCCTGGAGGCCGGCGGGGTCCCTGCGCTCGGCGCGGCCGACCGCCCGGAGTGGGGACCCGGCCTGCGGACCGCCCATCTCCGCGACCCCGAGGGGTACTTGATCGAGCTGCAGTCCTACAGCTGATCCGCGTCGAGAAGCCCCCGGACATGTGTCAGATAGCCGGTGAGGGCCAGTTCGAAGGCCTGGTCGGTGCGGCCCTCGGGGACCGCGCCGAGGGCGCGGGCCAGCCGGGGCGTGGCCGTCTCGTCGGCCAGCTCCCACATCGCCTCGGGGGCGGCCATGTCGAGGGCCGAGCCGAGGACGATGTTCTCCAGGGCGATGATCACCGGCATGACGTCCGGCAGGGCGAAGCCCGCGTCGAGCAGGCGGCCGACGGCGTGCTCGTACTGGCCGAGGACCTTCGGCGCGCGCACCGGTGAGGTGGTGAGGAGCGGGATCGCGCGCGGGTGCGCGGCGAAGGCGGCCCGGTAGGAGCGGGCCCAGCCGGCCATGGCGGCGTCCCAGGGCTCCTGGTCGAGGGTCGCGCCGTCGATGGCGGCGGCCACCCGCTCGCGCAGCAGCTCGACGATGCCGTCCCTGCCGTCCACGTGGTGGTAGACGGAGGCCGTCTGCACCCCGAGCCGCTTGGCGATCTGCGGGACGCTGAACTCGCCCAGCTCGTCGACGATCTCGAGCGCCGTGGTGGTGATCCGCTCCCGGTCGAGGAGGGGTCTGCGCGGCCGGCCCATGAATCGTCACTCCCTGTTCGATCGCCCGTCGGGTCTTCCCGAACGGTCGAGGCCGAGGCTACATTGCGCAAACCGAAAGCCTTTAGGTTTCCTGTCGCGGAAAGGCTTCCCCCGCCATGTCCTCACCCACCTCCGACGAGCCCCCAGGACTGAGAACCGGCACCCTCACCACCGCCGACATCTCGTTCTTCGTCGTCTCCGCCGCCGCCCCGCTCACCGTCATGGCCGGCGTCGCCCCCGTCGCCATCCTGCTCGGCGGCATCGGCGCCCCCGTCGGCTACCTCCTCGCCGGCCTCACCCTCGCCGTCTTCGCCGTCGGCTTCACCACCATGAGCCGCCACGTCCGCAGCGCCGGCGCCTTCTACGCGTACATCACCCGCGGCCTCGGCAAACCGGTCGGCATCGCCGCCGCCCTCGTCGCCATGCTCGGCTACAACGGAATGGAGATCGGCGTCTACGGACTCCTCGGCTCCGCCACCTCCGACACCGCCGCCGCCCTCGGCCACCACATCCCCTGGCTGCCCGTCTCCCTCGCCGGGCTCCTGCTCATCTGGTACGGCGGCTACCGCTCCATCGACTTCGGCGCCAAGGTCCTCGGCGTCCTCCTCGTCGCCGAGACCGGCATCCTCGTCCTCCTCGCCGGCGGCGTCCTCCTCGACGGCGGAGCGCACGGCCTCTCGCTCGGCGGCCTCGCCCCCGCCCACGTCCTCACCGGCGGCACCGCCGCCGTCCTGGCCTTCGCCTTCGCCGCCTTCACCGGCTTCGAGTCCACCGTCATCTACCGGCGCGAGGCGAGGAACCCCGACCGCACGATCCCCCGCGCCACCTACATCGCGGTCGCCTTCCTCGGCCTCTTCTACGCCTTCGTCGTCTGGACCGTGATCCAGGCCTTCGGCGAGGACAAGGTCGTCCAGGCCGCCGCCGACGACCCCGGCGGCCTCTTCTTCGCCGCCATCACCACGTACGTCGGAGCCTGGGCCGCCGACCTGATGCACCTGCTCATCATCACCAGCGTCCTCGCCTCCCTCCTCGCCTTCCACAACGCCATCAACCGCTACACCCTCTCCCTCTCCGAGGAAGGCGTCCTGCCGAAGGCCCTCGGCCGGATCCACCCCCGCCACCGCTCCCCGTACCTGGCCGGAGCCGCCCAGACCGTGCTCGGCGCCGTCGTGGTCCTCGCCTTCGCGCTCGCCGGCGCCGACCCGTACCAGCAGCTCCTGCTCTGGGTGAACACGCCCGGGATGATCGGCCTGATGGTGCTCCAGCTGCTCGCCGCGCTCGCCGTGCCCTGCTTCTTCCGGCGGATCGACCACACCGAGGGCGCGCTCCGCACCGTCGTCGCCCCCGTCGCCGCGTTCCTGCTGCTCGCCGGGGCGATCGTCCTCGTCGTCACCCACGTCGACCTCTTCACCGGCGCCTCGACCGCCGTCAACACGGTCCTGGTCTCCGTCACCCCCGCCGTCTTCCTCCTCGGGCTCCTCCTCGCGTACCGGCTCCGCCGCACCCGCCCCGAGACCTACGCCCGCTTCGCCACCGAACCGTCCGACCCTGGAGACCCCTCGTGTCCGCACCCGACCTCGTCCTCGTCAACGCCCGCGTCCGCGACCCCGAGCTCACCGGGGCCACAGCCGTCGCCGTCCATGGCGGACTGATCACCGCCCTCGGCACCGACGCCGAGGCCCGCACCTGGGCAGGACCCGGCACCGAGACCGTCGACCTCGCGGGCGCCACCCTCACCCCCGGCCTCACCGACTCCCACAGCCACCCCGTCTGGGGCCTGGAGATGTTCACCGGCACCGACCTCTCCGGCGTCACCGACCTCGAAGGGCTCCGCGCCGCCCTCCGCGCCGCCGACCGCCGCGACGGCTGGATCATCGGCTACGGCCTCGACCACAACGTCTTCGGCGGCCGCCCCGTCCACCGCGACCTCGTCGAGGACGTCCTCGACGGCGCCCCCGCCTTCCTGCGCCTCTACGACGGACACTCCGCCCTCGCGAGCGCCACCGCCCTCAAGGCCGCCGGCATCGAAGGACCCCGCGCCTTCGCCCAGCTCTCCGAGATCGTCTGCGAGCCCGGCGGCCGCCCCACCGGACACCTCGTCGAGCACGCCGCCATGGACCTGATGACCCCGGTCCTGCCCACCCAGCCGTACGGCGAGCGCCGCGACCGGCTCGTCGAGCTGCTCTCCGGCATGGCCGCCACCGGCCTCACCGCCGCCCACGTCATGGACCTCGGCGGCCACGACGTCCCCGGCCTGCTCGCCGCCGTCGAGGAGGACGGCGACCTGCCGGTCCGCCTCCGCCTCGCCCCCTGGTGCATGCCCGGCGCCACCGCCGAGGAGCTCGACGGATTCGTACGGCTCCAGGAGCGGGCCGGGCGCCTGTGGGCGATCGGCGGCGTGAAGTTCTTCATGGACGGCACCGTCGAGGGCGGCACCGCCTGGCTGGAGCACGCCGACTGCCACGGCCAGGGCACCGACGCCTTCTGGCCCGACCCGGCCGCCTACTCCGCCGCCGTCCGCCACCTCCACCGGGCCGGCGTCGGCACCGCCACCCACGCCATCGGCGACGCCGCCGTCCGGCACGTCCTGGACACCGTCGAAGGCCTCGGTACGGGCGGTCCCCGCCACCGGATCGAGCACATCGAGACCGTCCCCGACGACCAGCTCGGCCGCTTCGCCGCGCTCGGCGTCGTCGCCTCCATGCAGCCCCCGCACACCGCGTACACCCGCGCCGACCACACCGACGAGTGGTCCAAGCGGCTCGGCGAGGAGCGGGCCGCCCGCGCCTGGCGCTGCCGCGACCTGCGGGACGCCGGCGCGCACCTCGCGCTCGGCTCCGACTGGCCCATCGCCCACTACGACGCCCGGCAGGTCCTCGCCACCGCGCGGGCCCCGCGCGGCGCGGCCGCCGCCCGGCACGGGCTGGCCGGTCTGATGGCCCTGGAGGGGATGACCACGCACGCGGCGGTCGCCGCGGGGGAGGAGACGGTCGCGGGCCGGATCGCCCCGGGCTTCCGGGCCGACCTCGCCGCCTTCGCCGTGGACCCGGTGGAGGCCCCGGCGGACGAGACGGCCGAGGCCCCGGTCCGGCTGACGGTCGCGGGCGGCCGCATCACCTACCGGAGCTGACCGGCCTCATCACCTACCGGAGCTGACCTGCTCCTCGGTCTGGTCCTTCGCGCGGTCCGTTCCCGTCACCGGGGGCGGACCGCCCCGTTCGACGACGCCCACCGGCTCCACCAGCTTCGGCAGCCGGTGCGGGCGGGAGCCGTACCAGAAGTAGGAGACGGCGAAGCCGAAGCAGAGGCAGAGCATGCCGCCGAACGCGTCCAGCCAGAAGTGGTTGGCGGTGGCGACGATGACGACCAGGGTCGCCGCCGGGTACAGCAGGCCGAGGATCCTCGCCCAGGGCGCCCGGGCCAGCAGGAAGATGGTGACTCCGCACCAGAGCGACCAGCCGATGTGCATCGACGGCATCGCCGCGTACTGGTTCGACACGTGCTTGAGGTTCCCCGAGGCCATCGAGCCCCAGGTGTGGTGGACGAGCACCGTGTCGACGAAGTTCTGGCCGTTCATGAGCCGCGGCGGCGCGAGCGGGTACAGGTAGTAACCGACCAGGGCCACACCGGTGGTGGCGAACAGGACCGTACGGAACGCCGCGTAACGGCCCGGATGCCCTCGGTACAGCCACACCAGCACACCGATGGTCACGACGAAGTGCAGCGTGGCGTAGTAGTAGTTCATCGAGACGATCAGCCATGTCACCGAGTTCACGGCATGGTTGACGGCGTGCTCGAAGGCGAGACCGAGGGATTCCTCGGTCTTCCAGATCCAGTCGGCGTTCCTGAGCGCCTCGGCCTTCTGCTCCGGCACGGCGTTGCGGATGAGCGAGTACGTCCAGTAACTCACCGCGATGAGCAGGATCTCGAACCAGATCGTGGGACGCCGGGGCGTGCGCGCGCGCAGCCGCGCGAACCTGCCCTCGTCGGCCGCGATGGGTGACGACGGGGTCGTCCGGCTGTCCAAGCTCTTCACGGTCGTTTCACCCATAGCGAGAGAGTCTGCCAGATCCCGTCCCCCCGACCGATCATCCCTCGGTCGGGTTCCGGGTGCACCCGCTCCACCTCAGGAAGGAGTGCGCGCGGGCGCCGGGGCCGATGCGGTCGAACCACGAACGACCAGCTCAGGCATGAAGACGAACTCGGAGTGCGGGGCCGGAGTGCCCCCCACCTCCTCCAGGAGCGCGCGGACCGCGGCCTGTCCCATCGCCTGCACCGGCTGCCGGATGGTGGTCAGCGGCGGATCGGTGAAGGCTATGAGCGGAGAGTCGTCGAAGCCGACCACGGAGACGTCACGGGGGACCTCCAGGCCCTGCTGCCGGGCCGCCCGGATCGCGCCGAGCGCCATCATGTCGCTCGCGCAGACGACCGCCGTGCAGCCGCGGGAGATCAGCGCGCCCGCCGCCGCCTGGCCGCCCTCCAGGGTGTAGAGGGAGTGCTGGATCAGCGCCTCGGACTCCTCCGGGGCCAGGCCGAGCCGCTCCTGCATGCCCTGCTGGAAGCCCTCTATCTTGCGCAGCACCGGCACGAAGCGCTTCGGGCCGACGGCCAGACCGATCCGGGTGTGGCCGAGCGCGGCCAGGTGCGTCACGGCCAGCTTCATCGCCGCCCGGTCGTCGGGAGAGACGAAGGGCGCCTGGACCTTGGGGGAGAAGCCGTTGAGCAGGACGTACGGGACGCCCTTGCCGCGCAGCTGGTCGTAGCGCGTCATGTCGGCGGTCGTGTCGGCGTGCAGGCCGGAGACGAAGATGATGCCGGCGACACCCCGCTCCACCAGCATGTCGGTGAGCTCGTCCTCCGTGGACCCGCCGGGGGTCTGGGTGGCGAGGACCGGCGTGTACCCCTGCCGGGTCAGGGCCTGCCCGATGACCTGGGCCAGGGCGGGGAAGATCGGGTTGTCCAGCTCGGGGGTGATGAGGCCGACGAGCCCCGCGCTGCGCTGGCGCAGTCGTACGGGCCGCTCGTAGCCGAGCACGTCGAGCGCGGCAAGGACGGACTCGCGGGTGGCGGCGGCCACGCCCGGCTTGCCGTTGAGCACGCGGCTGACTGTGGCCTCACTGACCCCCGCCTGGGCTGCGATGTCTGAGAGCCGCGCGGTCATGAAGGTGGACTGTACCGGTCACGGGGCGTATTGCCCACCGTTGGACCACAGGCTGTCACCGGGGGCCCCTTGCGCAAGGTCTTGCAGTCCTTGCGGGCGCCTTGCGGGGGCATTCGGGCGGGAAAGGGGGCCGACCGCCCCTGTCAAGCGATCCTTCGGCAACCTTAGGGACACGCGGATGTAACGATCGCCGGGTCTTGCAGAAAGTTCTCGCAAGGTCTTTCGGCTCGTTTTCATCCCTGTTACGTTCCTGGCAACCCGGAGCGCCGCGAGGGAGCGGTCGCAATGAGGAAGGTTCAAGGCCCTCCGTCTCCCCGGGATCATTGAAGGAGTTCACATGCGGCGTGGCATAGCGGCCACCGCGCTGGTCGCGGCCCTGGGCGTGACCCTGGCGGCGTGCGGCGGAAGCGACAGCGGTTCCAACGGCGGCTCGAAGGGCTCGGGCGAGCTCTCCGGCACCGTGACCTGGTGGGACACCTCCACGGTCGGCTCCGAGGACAAGGTCTTCAAGAAGATCGCCGAGGACTTCACCAAGGCGCACCCGAAGGTCACCGTCAAGTACGTGAACGTGCCGTTCGGCGAGGCGCAGAACAAGTTCAAGAACGCCGCCCAGTCCGGCTCCGGCGCGCCCGACGTGATCCGCTCCGAGGTCGCCTGGACCCCCGAGTTCGCCGACCTCGGCTACCTCGCGCCGCTCGACGGCACCCCGGCGCTCAAGGACCAGGACGACTTCCTCAAGCAGGCCGCGGCCTCCACGAAGTACAACGGCAAGACCTACGCCGTCCCGCAGGTCATCGACTCCATGGGCATCTTCTACAACAAGAAGATCTTCAAGGACGCCGGCGTCGAGGTCCCCAAGACCATCGACGAGCTCAAGTCCGTCTCCGCCAAGATCAAGCAGAAGACCGGCAAGACCGGCCTCTACCTGCGCGGCGACGACGCCTACTGGTTCCTCTCCTTCCTGTACGGCGAGGGCGGCGACCTGGTCGACGCCGAGAACAAGAAGATCACCGTCGACAGCCCGGCCGGCGTGAAGGCCTTCAAGGTCGTCAAGGACCTGGTGGACTCCGGCGCGGCCAAGACCGACGCGACCGACGGCTGGAACAACATGCAGACCGCCTTCAAGGAAGGCAAGGTCGCCATGATGATCAACGGCCCGTGGGCCGTCGCCGACACCTACGCCGGCAAGGAGTTCGCCGACAAGGCCAACCTGGGCATCGCCCCGGTCCCGGCCGGCTCGGCCGGCCAGGGCGCCCCGCAGGGCGGCCACAACCTCGCCGTGTACGCGGGCTCCAAGAACCTGGACGCCTCCTACGCCTTCACCGAGTACATGACCTCGGTCGAGACCCAGGCGAAGATCTCGCAGGAGCTCAGCCTCCTCCCCACCCGTGAGTCCGTCTACATCAAGCCGGACGTCGCGACCAACCCGCAGATCGCTTTCTTCAAGCCGGTCGTCGACAAGGCCGTCGAGCGCCCCTGGATCCCGGAGACCGGCAGCCTCTTCGCGCCGCTCGTCACCGAGTACACCAAGGTCCTGACCGGCCAGACCACCCCGGAGACGGGAGCCAAGACGGTGGGCGACGGCTACCGCAAGCTCCTGAAGGACTGGAAGTAACAGGAAGGCAGGCCGGCTGATGGCCGTGGACACCACCGGCCAGTCGGTGGCGAAGGCCGCGGGCGACGACGTCGCCCGCGGCCGGAGCCGCGGAACTGGCAGTCACCGGGGCGTGGCGAAGCGCTCCCTCTCCACCCACTGGTACGCCTGGGCGATGGTCGCCCCGGTGACGATCGTGATCGCCGTGATCATCGGCTACCCGCTGGTCCGCGGCATCTACCTGTCGCTGACCGACGCCAACGAGCGGAACGTCGCACGGTCGATCGGTGTCAACCAGATCCCGGCCACCTACGAGTTCGTCGGTCTGGACAACTACACCGACGCGCTCACCGGCAGCCAGTTCCTCGGGACCCTCGGCTGGACCATCGTCTGGACCGTGTCCTGCGTGGCACTGACCTTCGCCCTCGGCCTCGGCCTCGCCAACATCCTGAACCGCAAGATAGCCGGACGCTCCTTCTACCGGCTGCTGCTCATCCTGCCCTGGGCCGTGCCCGGCTTCGTCTCCGTCTTCGCCTGGCGCTTCCTCTACAACCAGGACAACGGCCTGCTCAACAAGGTCCTCGCGGGCGGCGGCATCGACGCCGTCCCGTGGCTCAACGACCCCACCTGGGCCAAGATCTCGGTCATCGCGACCAACGTCTGGCTCGGCGTCCCGTTCATGATGGTCGCCCTCCTCGGCGGACTCCAGTCCATCCCCGGCGAGCTGTACGAGGCCGCCGAGATGGACGGTGCGAGCGCCTGGCAGCGCTTCCGGCACATCACCATGCCGGGGCTGCGGTCCGTCAGCACCACCGTGATCCTGCTGAGCACCATCTGGACCTTCAACATGTTCCCGGTGATCTTCCTGCTCACCCGGGGCGGGCCCGGCGAGGCCACCCAGATCCTCGTCACCCAGGCCTACAAGTTCTCCTTCGAGGTCAGCCCGCGCGACTTCGCCCAGTCGTCCACGTGGGGCGTGCTCATCCTGGTCCTCCTGATGGTCTTCGCCGCGTTCTACCAGCGCGTCCTCCGCAAGCAGGGAGAAGTCTGGTGACCACCACGACCCCCACCCCCCAGGTCATGAACACCCCGGTCCGCGGCCGCCGTTCGCCGCTCGCCTCGGTCGGCCTGCACGTCACCCTGATCGTGGCGTCCGTGATCGCCGTCTTCCCGGTCCTGTGGGTGCTGCTGACCTCGCTGAAGCCCGCGAAGTTCGCCACCACCACGGACTTCTTCAAAGAGACGACCTTCGAGAACTACACGAACCTGCTGAACGACACCCCGTTCCTCACCTGGTTCGGCAACTCGCTGCTCGTCGCGGGACTCACCACCGTCGTCGGCGTCTTCCTCTCCGCCACCACGGGCTACGCCGTCAGCCGCTTCCGGTTCCCCGGCAAGCGCGGCCTGATGTGGACGCTGCTCATCACCCAGATGTTCCCGGTCGCCGTCCTGATCGTGCCGATCTACAACATCATGGCGTCGATGGGCCTGCTCAACCAGCCGGCCGGCCTGGTCATCACGTACCTGACCATCGCCGTCCCGTTCTGCGCCTGGATGATGAAGGGCTTCTTCGACACCATCCCGCGCGAGATCGACGAGTCCGGCTACGTCGACGGCCTCACCCCCTTCGGCACCTTCTGGCGGCTCATCCTGCCGCTCGCCAAGCCGGGCATCGCCGTCACCGCCTTCTACTCCTTCATCACCGCCTGGGGCGAGGTCGCCTACGCCTCCGCCTTCATGGTCGGCGACGAGAACCTCACGCTCGCCGGCGGACTGCAGAAGTTCGTCAACCAGTACGGCGCCCAGTGGGGCCCGATGGCCGCGGCCTCCGTGCTCATCGCCGTCCCCGCCGCCCTGGTGTTCCTCGTCGCCCAGCGTCACCTGGTCACCGGCATGTCCGCCGGTGCCGTCAAGGGTTGACGGTTGAACGCCCCACCTGTACGCCCCTTACCTCCCAGGGAAGACATGACCCAGCATCTCGCCACCCCGGCCGACGCCCACACCACCGGCACGCACACGGGCTGGTGGAGAGACGCCGTGATCTACCAGGTCTACCCGCGCAGCTTCGCCGACGGAAACGGCGACGGCATGGGTGACCTGGAGGGCATCCGCAGCCGGCTGCCGTACCTCAAGGCGCTCGGCGTCGACGCCGTCTGGCTCTCCCCGTTCTACGCCTCGCCGCAGGCCGACGCCGGCTACGACGTCGCCGACTACCGGGCCATCGACCCCATGTTCGGCTCGCTCCTCGACGCCGACGCCGTGATCCGCGAGGCCCACGAACTGGGCCTGCGCATCATCGTCGACCTGGTCCCCAACCACTCCTCCGACCAGCACGAGTGGTTCCAGCGCGCCCTGCGCGAGGGCCCCGGCTCGGTGCTCCGCGAGCGCTACCACTTCCGCCCCGGCCAGGGCGAGAACGGCGAACTCCCGCCCAACGACTGGGAGTCCATCTTCGGCGGCCCCGCCTGGACCCGTACGGAGAACCCGGACGGCACCCCCGGCGAGTGGTACCTCCACCTCTTCGCCCCGGAGCAGCCCGACTTCAACTGGGAGCACCCCGCCGTACGCGACGAGTTCCGCTCCATCCTGCGCTTCTGGCTCGACATGGGCGTCGACGGCTTCCGCGTCGACGTCGCCCACGGCCTGGTCAAGGCCGCCGGCCTGCCCGACATCGGCGCCCACGACCAGCTGAAGCTGCTCGGCAACGACGTCATGCCCTTCTTCGACCAGGACGGCGTCCACGAGATCTACCGCTCCTGGCGGCAGATCCTCGCCGAGTACGACGGGGAGCGCATCCTCGTCGCCGAGGCCTGGACCCCCACCGTCGACCGCACCGCGAACTACGTGCGCCCCGACGAGATGCACCAGGCCTTCAACTTCCAGTACCTGGGCACCCACTGGGACGCCGCCGAGCTCCGTACCGTCATCGACGCCTCGCTCGACGCGATGCGCCCGGTCGGCGCCCCCACCACCTGGGTCCTCTCCAACCACGACGTCACCCGGCACGCCACCCGCTTCGCCAACCCGGCGGGCCTCGGCACCCAGCTCCGCGAGGCCGGCGACCGCGAGCTCGGCCTGCGCCGCGCCCGCGCCGCGACGCTCCTCATGCTGGCCCTGCCCGGTTCCGCGTACGTCTACCAGGGCGAGGAGCTCGGCCTGCCCGACGTCACCGACCTGCCCGACGAGGTCCGCCAGGACCCGTCGTTCTGGCGGGCCAGCGGCCAGGACGGCTTCCGCGACGGCTGCCGCGTCCCGATCCCGTGGACCGTCGAGGGCTCCTCGTACGGCTTCGGCGACGGCGGCTCCTGGCTGCCGCAGCCCGCGACCTGGGCCGCCCTGAGCGTCGAGGCGCAGACCGGCGACCCCGGCTCCACCCTGGAGCTCTACCGCAGCGCCCTCGCCGTCCGGCGCGAGCGCCCCGAACTCGGTGCGGGCGAGTCCGTCGAGTGGCTGGAGGCACCCGAGGGTGTGCTCTCCTTCCGCCGCGACGGCTTCGTCTGCACCGCCAACACCACCGGCCGGGCCATCACCGTCCCGCTGCCCGGCCGGTATCTCCTCTCCAACGAGGAAGTCCGCACCGTCGACGACGAAGCGGAGCTGCCCGCCGACACCACCGTCTGGTGGGCGGTGTGACGATCCCCCTGCCGCGGGGCGCCGGGAACGGCGCCCCGCGGCTCGCGGACATCGCGGCCCAGTCCGGGGTCAGCGAGGCCACCGTCAGCCGTGTCCTCAACGGCAAGGCGGGGGTGGCCGGCGCGACCCGGCACAAGGTGCTCGCGGCCCTCGACGTGCTCGGCTACGAGCGTCCCGTACGGCTCAAACGCCGCAGCGCGGGCCTCGTCGGGCTCGTCGTGCCCGAGCTGACCAACCCGATCTTCCCGGCCTTCGCGCAGGTCGTCGAACAGGTCCTCGCCGGGCACGGCTACACCCCGGTGCTCTGCACCCAGATGCCCGGCGGCGCCACCGAGGACGAGCTCGTCGAGCAGCTCGTGGAGCGCGGGGTCGCCGGCATCGTGTTCCTGTCCGGGCTGCACGCGGACGCCTCCGCCGACCCCGCGCGCTACGCGCGGCTGACCGAGCGCGGCGTCCCGTACGTCCTCATCAACGGCTACAACGAGCACATCGACGCCAACTTCGTCTCCCCGGACGACCGGGCCGCCGCCCGCATGGCCGTCCGGCACCTGGTCGAGCTCGGCCACGAGCGGATCGGCCTCGCCATCGGCCCCACCCGGTACGTGCCCTCGCGCCGCAAGGCCGAGGGCTTCACCGCCGAGCTGCACGCGCTCCTCGGCGTCGACCGCACCGAGGCCGAACGGTTCATCAGGCCCACGCTCTTCGGCGTCGAGGGCGGGCACGCGGCCGCCGAGATCCTGCTCCGCGAGGGCTGCACGGGCATCGTCTGCGGTTCCGACCTGATGGCGCTCGGCGTGATCCGCGCGGTCCGCGCCCGCGGCCTCGACGTGCCCGGCGACGTCTCCGTCGTCGGCTTCGACGACTCGCCCCTCATCGCCTTCACCAGCCCGCCGCTCTCCACCGTGCGCCAGCCCGTCCAGGCCATGGCCACGGCGGCCGTCGGCGCGCTCCTGGAGGAGATCGAGGGGAATCCGGTGCAGCGCACGGAGTTCGTCTTCCAGCCCGAGCTGGTGGTGCGCGGTTCCACGGCGCAGCCGCCCGCCCGGCTCCCGCAACACCTTTCGTAACGGCTTGCATTCGGGCGTGCGGAGGGTTGACCGCACGCCCGTACGCCCCTACGGTCACGGCTGAAAACAGTTGCTGAACTTTTCGGCAACTTCTTGCACCCGCTCTTGCGACAGGGACGTCGTACAGGAGGAAACATGGCAAGAAAGACCGTGGCCGCTGCACTCGCCCTCGTGGCGGGAGCCGCTGTGGCCGTCACGGGCAACGCCCCGGCGCAGGCCTCCCCGCCCGGCGAGAAGGACGTCACCGCGGTGATGTTCGAATGGAACTTCGCCTCGGTGGCCAAGGAGTGCACCGACCGCCTCGGCCCCGCCGGATACGGATACGTCCAGGTCTCCCCGCCCCAGGAACACCTCCAGGGCAGCCAGTGGTGGACCTCCTACCAGCCGGTCAGCTACAAGATCGCCGGACGCCTCGGCGACCGCGCCGCCTTCAAGAACATGATCGACACCTGCCACGCGGCGGGCGTCAAGGTCGTCGCCGACTCCGTCGTCAACCACATGGCGAACGGTTCGGGCACGGGGACGGGCGGGACCCCGTTCTCCAAGTACGACTACCCCGGCCTCTACTCGGGCGCCGACATGGACGACTGCCGGTCCGCCATCTCCAACTACCAGGACCGCGCCAACGTCCAGAACTGCGAACTGGTCCAGCTCCCCGACCTCGACACGGGCGAGGACTACGTCCGCGGGAAGATAGCCGGCTACCTCAACGACCTCGCCTCCCTCGGCGTCGACGGCTTCCGCATCGACGCCGCCAAGCACATGCCGGCCGCCGACCTCGCGAACATCAAGTCCCGGCTGACGAACCCGAACGTCTTCTGGAAGCAGGAGGCCATCTACGGCGCCGGCGAGGCCGTCTCCCCGAGCGAGTACCTCGGCAACGGCGACGTCCAGGAGTTCCGCTACGCCCGCGACCTCAAGCGGGTCCTGCAGAACGAGAAGCTCGCCTACCTCAAGAACTTCGGCGAGGCCTGGGGCTACATGCCCTCCGGCCAGTCCGGCGTCTTCGTCGACAACCACGACACCGAGCGCGGCGGCGACACCCTCACCTACAAGGACGGCGCGAACTACACCCTCGCCTCCGTCTTCATGCTCGCCTGGCCCTACGGCTCCCCGGACGTCCACTCCGGCTACGAGTGGACCGACAAGGACGCGGGCCCGCCCAACAACGGCCAGGTGAACGCCTGCTACAGCGACGGCTGGAAGTGCCAGCACGCCTGGCGCGAGATCTCCTCCATGGTGGCCCTCCGCAACACCGCCCGCGGGCAGGCCGTCACCGACTGGTGGGACAACGGCAACAACGCGATCGCGTTCGGCCGCGGTGCCAAGGCGTACGTGGCGATCAACCACGAGTCCTCGGCCCTGACCCGCACCTTCCAGACCTCGCTCGCCGCCGGCACCTACTGCGACGTGCAGTCCAACACCGCCGTGACGGTGAACTCCTCCGGCCAGTTCACGGCCACCCTCGCCGCGAACACCGCTCTCGCCCTCCACACCGGGGCCATGAGCTGCGGGTCCCAGCCGGTCACCGCCGGCGCCTCCTTCAACGTGACCGCCACCACGGTCTCCGGCCAGAACATCTACGTCACCGGCAACCGCGCCGAACTCGGCAACTGGGCCCCCGCCTCCGCCCTCAAGCTCGACCCGGCCTCGTACCCCGTCTGGAAGCTGACGGTGAACCTGCCCGCCGGAACGGCCTTCGAGTACAAGTACCTCCGCAAGGACGCGGCCGGGAACGTCACCTGGGAGTCCGGCGCCAACCGCACCGCGACCGTCCCCGCCTCGGGCCAGATCGTCCTGAACGACACCTTCCGCAGCTGACCCCGCCTCCCCTCCAGGGCCGCCCCCGCGGGGGCGGCCCTCCCACCCGTACCCCCTTCTCCGGGAGCACCCCCGTGATACCCAAGAGAACGGCGGTCGCGCTGGCCGCCGCGCTGTGCGCCGCCCTCGTGCCCGCCGTCCCCGCGACGGCCGCACCCCGACCGCCGGCCCCGCCCTCCGACCAGGCCCTCGCCGCCCAGCCGGCCCGCCAGGACCTCACCCGCGAGCAGTTCTACTTCGTCCTGCCCGACCGCTTCGCCAACGGCGACACCGGAAACGACAGGGGCGGCCTCACCGGCAGCCGCACGGAGACCGGCTTCGACCCGAGCGACAAGGGCTTCTACCAGGGCGGCGACCTCAAGGGCCTCACCGAGCGGCTCGACTACATCAAGGGCCTCGGCACCACCGCCATCTGGATGGCGCCGATCTTCAAGAACCGGCCCGTACAGGGCACCGGCAAGGACGCCTCCGCCGGCTACCACGGCTACTGGATCACCGACTTCACCCAGGTCGACCCCCACTTCGGGACCAACGAGGACCTGGAGAGGCTGATCGCCGCCGCCCACGCCAAGGGCATGAAGGTCTTCTTCGACGTCATCACCAACCACACCGCCGACACCGTCGACTACGCCGAGAAGAAGTACGGCTACCGCCCCAAGGGCGCCTACCCGTACCTCGACAAGGACGGCCGTCCCTTCGACGACCGGACCGCGCTCGGGAAGGTGGACGCGGACTCCTTCCCGTACACGCCGACGACGACCGGCGGCAAGGTCCCGTCCTGGCTGAACGACCCCACGATGTACCACAACCGGGGCGACTCCACCTGGGCCGGCGAGTCCGCCGAGTACGGCGACTTCGTCGGCCTCGACGACCTGTGGACCGAGCGCCCCGAGGTCGTCGAGGGCATGAAGAGGATCTACGAGACGTGGGTCCGGGACTTCGACATCGACGGGTTCCGCATCGACACCGTCAAGCACGTGAACCTGGACTTCTGGACGCAGTGGGCCACCGCCCTCGACGCGTACGCGAAGACGCAGGGCCGCGAGGACTTCTTCATGTTCGGCGAGGTGTACTCCGCCGACACCGCCGTCACCTCCCCGTACGTCACCCGGGGCCGGCTCGACGCCACCCTCGACTTCCCCTTCCAGGACGCGGCCCGCGCCTTCGCCTCCCAGGGCGCCGGAGCCGACCGCCTCGCCAAGGTCTTCGCCGAGGACTACCGGTACACCACCGACAAGGCCAACGCCTACGAGCAGGTGACCTTCCTCGGCAACCACGACATGGGCCGCATCGGCACCTTCGTGAAGCAGGACAACCCGAACGCCTCCGACGAGGAGCTCGTCCGCCGCGACCGGCTCGCCAACGAGCTGATGTTCCTCTCCCGGGGCAACCCGGTGGTCTACTACGGCGACGAGCAGGGCTTCACAGGACCCGGCGGCGACAAGGACGCCCGCCAGACCCTCTTCGCCTCGAAGACCGCCGACTACCTCGACGACGACCAGCTCGGCACCGACCGGACGCACGCCTCCGACGCGTACGACACCACGCACCCGCTGTACCGCTCGATCGCCGCCCTCTCGAAGCTCACACGGGAGAACCCCGCCCTCCGCGACGGCGTCCAGCAGGAACGGTACGCCGAGGGCTCCGTCTACGCCTTCACCCGCACGGACGCGAAGACCCGCACCGAGTACCTGGTCGCCGTCAACGGCGCCACCGAGCCGAAGACCGTCACCGTCCCCGTCGGCTCCGCCGCGTTCCGCGCCCTGTACGGGGGTCAGGGCGCCGTCACGGCTTCCCAGGGCAAGGTCACCGTCACCGTCCCGGCCCTCTCCTCCCTGGTCCTCAAGGCCGACGGGCCGCTCCCGGCCCCGGCCACCGCGCCCACCGTCTCCCTGAAGGCCCCGGCCGCCGGCTCCACCGGCACCGTCGAGCTCTCCGCCGACGTCACCGGCGGCGGCCTCAACCGCGTCGTCTTCGCCGCCCAGGTCGGCGACGGCCGCTGGCAGACCCTCGGCACCGCCGACCACGCCCCCTACCAGGTCACCCAGCACATCACCGCCCCCGCCGGCACCGCCCTGCGCTACAAGGCCGTCGTCGTCGACGCCGCGGGCCGCACCGCCAGCGCCCTCGCCGCCACCACGGCCGGCGCGCCCCCGGCCCCCGAGAAGCCGGTCGCCGTCGAGCGGGCCTACGCCGTCGTGCACTACAAGCGCGAGGACGGGAACTACGACGGCTGGACCCTGAAGGCCGCCGGCCAGGAAGCCGCCTTCACCGGACGCGACGCCCACGGCGCCTTCGCCTGGGTCAAGGTCCCCGAAGGCGCCTCCACCGTCACGTACACCGTCGAGAAGGACGGCGCCGCCGACGGCCCCCAGCGCAGCATCAACCTCGGCCGCACCGGCGAGGTCTGGATCACGCAGGGCACCGACGGCCAGTCCGACACGAACCCGGCCCCCGCCACCCAGGACAAGAGCAAGGCCGTCATCCACTACCAGCGGGCCGACGGCGACTACGACGGCTGGGGCCTCCACACCTGGACCGGCGCCGCCCAGCCCACCGACTGGTCCCGGCCGCTGACGCCGACGCGTGTCGACGCGTACGGAGCGGTGTACGAGGTGCCGCTGGTGGACGGCGCGAGCTCCCTCTCGTACATCCTCCACAAGGGCGACCAGAAGGACCTCCCCACCGACCAGTCCCTCGACCTCGGCACCTACGGCCACGAGGTCTGGCTCCTCTCCGGACAGCCCAAGTACCTCCTCCCCACCACCGGCGGCGCCCCGAACCTCGACCTCGGCAAGGCCGAGGCCCAGTGGATCGACCGGAACACCGTCGTCTGGAAGGTGAAGACCACCGACGCCACCAGCCAGCAGCTGGTGTACGCCAAGGACGGCGGGATCACCGTCACCGACGGCGCCCTGAACACCGAGGGCCAGTGGCTCCGCCTCACCCCGGCCGCACTGACCGACGCCCAGAAGGCGAAGTTCCCCCACCTCAAGGACTACCCGGCCTTCACCGTCGACCCGCGCGACGCCGACCGGACACGGGACTCCCTGCGCGGCCAGCTGATCGCCACCCAGCGCGCCGCCAACGGCGCCCTGCTCGCCGCCACCGGCGTCCAGACCGCCGGAGTCCTCGACGACCTGTACGCGGCGAAGGCCACGCGGGCGAACCTCGGCCCGGTCTTCCGCAGCGGCCGCCCCACCCTCTCCCTCTGGGCCCCCACCGCCCAAGCCGTCTCCCTCGAACTCGACGGGAAGACCGTGCCCATGCGGCGCGACCCCGCCTCCGGCGTCTGGTCGGTCACCGGCCCCCGCACCTGGACGGGCAAGCCGTACCGGTACGTCGTGAAGGTCTGGGCCCCCAGCGTCCAGAAGGTCGTCGAGAACCGGGTCACCGACCCCTACTCCACCGCCCTCACCACCGACTCCGCCCGCAGCCTCGCCGTCGACCTCACCGACCCGGCCCTGGCACCCCAGGGCTGGAAGACGCTGAAGAAGCCCGCCGCCGTACCGCTGCGGGACGCCCAGATCCAGGAACTCCACATCCGGGACTTCTCGATCGCCGACCCCACGGCGAAGGCCGACCACCGGGGCACCTACCTCGCCTTCACCGACGAGGACAGCAGGGGATCGGAGCATCTGAAGGCGCTCGCCGCCTCCGGCACCTCCTACGTCCACCTGCTCCCGGCCTTCGACCTCGGCACCGTCCCCGAGAAGAAGTCCGCGCAGACCACCCCCGCCTGTGACCTCAAGGTCTACGCCCCCGACTCGGAGGAGCAGCAGGCCTGCGTCGCCGCGGCGGCCGCCAAGGACGCCTACAACTGGGGATACGACCCCCTGCACTACACCGTCCCCGAGGGCTCCTACGCCACCGACCCCGAAGGCACCCGCCGCACGGTCGAGTTCCGGCAGATGGTCCAGGCCCTCAACGGCGACGGACTGCGCACCGTCATGGACGTCGTCTACAACCACACCGTCGCCGCCGGACAGGCCGACAAGTCCGTCCTCGACAAGATCGTGCCCGGCTACTACCAGCGCCTCCAGGCCGACGGCTCCGTCGCCACCTCCACCTGCTGCGCCAACACCGCGACCGAGAACGCCATGATGGGCAAGCTCGTCGTCGACTCGGTCGTCACCTGGGCCAAGCAGTACAAGGTCGACGGCTTCCGCTTCGACCTCATGGGCCACCACCCGAAGGCCAACATCCTCGCCGTACGGAACGCCCTCGACGCGCTGACCGTCGAGAAGGACGGCGTCGACGGCAAGGCGATCGTCCTCTACGGCGAGGGCTGGAACTTCGGCGAGATCGCCGACGACGCCCGCTTCGTCCAGGCCACCCAGAAGAACATGGCCGGCACCGGCATCGCGACCTTCTCCGACCGGGCCCGCGACGCCGTCCGCGGCGGCGGCCCCTTCGACGAGGACCCCGGCGTCCAGGGCTTCGCCTCCGGCCTCTACACCGACCCCAACACGTCGACCGCCAACGGCACCCCCGAGCAGCAGAAGGCCCGCCTCCTGCACTACCAGGACCTCATCAAGGTCGGCCTCAGCGGCAACCTCGCCTCGTACTCCTTCACCGACACCTCGGGGCGCACGGTCAAGGGCTCCGAGGTCGACTACAACGGCGCCCCCGCCGGATACGCCGCCGCCCCCGGCGACGCCCTCGCCTACGCCGACGCCCACGACAACGAGTCCCTGTACGACGCGCTCGCCTTCAAGCTCCCGGCGGACACCGCCCCGGCCGACCGCGCCCGCATGCAGGTCCTCGCCATGGCGACGGCCACCCTCTCGCAGGGCCCGGCGCTCTCCCAGGCCGGCTCGGACCTGCTGCGCTCCAAGTCCCTGGACCGCAACTCCTTCGACAGCGGTGACTGGTTCAACGCCATCCACTGGGACTGCCGCGACGGCAACGGCTTCGGCCGCGGGCTGCCGCCGGCCGCCGACAACAAGGCCAAGTGGTCCTACGGCAGGCCGCTGCTCGTCAACCCGGCCCTGACCGTCGGCTGCGCCCAGATCGACGGCGCCTCCGCCGCCTACCGGGACCTCCAGAAGATCCGTACCACCGAGCCGGTGTTCTCGCTGGCCACGGCGGACCGGGTGCAGGAGGCCCTGTCCTTCCCGCTCTCCGGCCGCGACGAGACCCCGGGCGTGATCACCATGCGCCTCGGCGACCTGGTCGTCGTCCTCAACGCGACCCCGGCCGGCACCGCGCAGAAGGTCCCGGCCCTGGCGGGCAAGGGCTACGCCCTCCACCCGGTCCAGGCCGGCGGCTCCGACCAGGTGGTGAAGTCCTCCGCCTACGACCAGGCCTCGGGCACCTTCACGGTCCCGGCGCGGACGGTCGCGGTCTTCAGGGCCGGGTGAGCGGCCGCTCCATCAGGGTGACCCCGTACCGGGTCCCGTCGGCGGCGAGCTTCCCCGGCTCCTCGCCGACGACCCGGTAACCCGCGGCTTCGTAGTACGTACGGAGCCGCGGGTTGCTCGACACGCAGTCCAGCCGTGCGACCACCCGCCCGCCGGCCGCGATCCGCCCCTCGGCGTGCGCGAGCAGCGCCCGCCCCGTACCGGCGGGCGCGGCCTCCCGGTCCGCCATCAGCCGGTGGACGTACCCGGCGACCGGGGGCTGCGGGCCCCAGGCCTGCTCGTCCTCCCACCACAGCTCGTACGCGCCGACCGCCCGCCCCTCGTGACACGCGAGCCACACCTCGCCCCCGGCGATCCGCTCCCCGAAGTGCCCGGCGCTCTTCCCGCCCGGCTTCCACTGGTCGATCCCGTTGCGCACCATCCAGCGCGCCGCCCCGTCGAACAACTCCACCAGAAGGTCGAGATCACGGTCGTCCGCCTGCCGGAAGGTCACTTGTGCCGTCATGACGATCACCGTAAAGGTGTGGCCAGACAATCGTTTCACCGGGGAGTGACCCTCATGCCGCAGATCACCGTCGACTACTCCGCGCCCCTCGACCGGCGCGGCTTCGCGCTCGCCCTGCACCCGATCGTCGTGGAGACGGTCGACGCCACGCTCGACGCGTGCAAGACCCGGTTCCGGGAGGTCGAGGAGCTGGTCGTCGGCGACGGAGCGGCCGACGACCACATCGTGCACGTCGACATCGCCCTGCTGGCCGGCCGTACCGACGAGGCCAAGGCACGGCTCTCGGACGCCGTCCTCGCCCTGCTGCCCGCCTACCTCAAGGCGAAGGAGGGCGTCCACCTCTCCGTCGAGGTCCACGACCTCGACGGCTCCTACCGCAAGGGCTGATCGGGCACGCGGGGCACGAGCGCCGAGAGCCGGGCCACCAGCTCCCCGAAGGGGCCGTCGGCCGGCTCCTCGGCGAGGATGCGGACCAGGATCTCCGCCATGTCCGGGTCGTACGCGGCGCTCACCGCGGCCAGCGCCGCGAAGTCGTGCACCAGCTGGAGCTCCAGCTCCGCGCGCGGGACCCGGCGGCCGTCCAGCCACAGCAGCGCCGTCGACTCGGCGAGCGACACCCAGGAACGGACGACGAGTTCGAGCCGGGCGGAGGGCTTCTCGACCTCCAGATGGGCCAGGATCTGCTCGTACGCGGCCTGCCGGACCTCGTCGATCATCGCGTTCGTCGTGGACGAGCCCACCGCGGGACCGCCGCGCATCAACGCCGCGAAGCCGGGCCCGTGCTCGTCCACGAAATCGAAGAACCGGCCCATCACCCGCAGCAGCCGCGCCCCGAGCGGCCCCCGCGGCGGCTCCACGAACCGGGCCGCCAGCTCGTCCGCCGCCCGCCGCAGCGCCGCCTCGTAGAGGCTCTGCTTGCCGGGGAAGTAGTGGTAGACCAGCGGCCGCGAGATGCCCGCGGCCGCGGCGATCTCGTCGATGGAGACCTCGTCGGGAGAGCGGTGGCCGAAGAGTTCGAGAGCCACCCCGATCAACTGCTGCTTGCGCTCCTCGACGCCCATCCTGCGGCGTACCCCGGTCGTCATACGAACAGCCTAACCGCGTCCGTTACGCTCCTGCCCCATGAGCGCTTCCGACCAGGACACCCCGACGGCCGAGGCCCCGGAGGCCGAAGAGCCCCGGGAGGCCGAAGAGGCCCAGGAAACCCCCGACTCCCTTGAGCCCGAAGGCGAAGAGGAGTCCTCGGAGTCCGAGACGCCGGCCGGCGGGCTCACCCCGAAGCAGGCGCGGCGGCTGCGCGTCGCCGCCGCGTCCGTACTCCTGGTCGCCCTGGCCGTGGTGCTGGTCGTCCGCCTCGCGAGCCGCACGTCCGTCCTGGTCGTGGGCGTGTACGGACTCGCCATGATCCTCTGCGGGATCGTGATCGAACTCTCCCGCAACGGCCGCACACGGCTTGGCACCTGGCTCCTGGTCGGCGGCCTCCTCACCGCACTCGCCCTGGACTGGCTGGTCCTGCCCTAGGGGCTACAGGTCCAGGACGAGCCGCTTCCCGGCGCAGCGCGAGACGCAGATCAGCATCGAGTCGGCCCGCTCGTCGTCGGTCAGCAGCTCGTCCCGGTGGTCGATCTCGCCCTCCAGGACCCGCTGTTGGCAGGTCCCGCAGAAGCCCTGCCGGCAGGAGTACATGAGGCCCGGGACCTCCTCGCGGACCGCCGACAGGAGCGACTGGTCGGCCGCCACCGTCAACGTCCGCCCGGAGCGGCGCAGTTCGACCTCGAAGGCGGTGCCGGTGGCCGCGGCGGCGGTGAAGCGCTCCAGACGCGGCGTCCGGCCCTCGGGCATCGCCGCGGTCACGGCGTCCATCAGACCGTCGGGCCCGCAGCAGTACACGAGCGTCTCGGCGGGCACGTGCGCGAGGAACTCGAGCTCGGGGAAACCGGATTCGTCCTCGGCGACGACGGTGACACGGTCGCCGCCGCCCAGCCGCTCGACCTCGTCCAGATAGGGCATGGTGGCCCGGCTCCGCCCGCAGTACACGAGCCGCCAGTCCGCCCCGGCCGCCTCGGCGGCGCGCACCATGGGCAGGACGGGGGTGATGCCGATGCCGCCGGCGACGAAGACGTACGCGGGGGAGTCGACGAGCGGGAAGCGGTTGCGGGGCCCCCGGATCTCGATCTCCACGCCCTCGCGGAGCTGCTCGTGCACTTCGCGCGAGCCGCCGCGCCCGCCCTGCGCTTCCTCGATGAGGCGCGTGGCGACCGTGTACGTACTCGTGTCGCCGGGGTCCCCGCAGAGCGAGTACTGCCGGACGAGCCCGGAGGGCAGGACGAGGTCGACGTGGGCGCCCGGCTGCCAGGCGGGCAGCCCGGCACCCTCCAGGCGCAGCTCGACGACGCCCTCGGCGGGCGTGGCGCGGCCGGTGACCAGGACCTTGCGGGGGACGGTGCTGCCCCGCCCGTACCCGGAGACGGGGGTGTCGAGGGCGGGCATCGGCCAGAGCGGCGCGGTGGACATGCGGCTGCGGACGGCGCGGCGGACGAGCAGCGCGGCCCCGGCGACGAGGGCGACGGTGGTGAACCGGGGCATCAGCGGCCTCCGTTGGCGCCGGGGGAGGAGGCGAGGTAGGCCACGGCCTGCGCGGTGTCGCCCTCCTGGGAGGGGTGGTAGGCGCGGCTGAGGTAGCGGGGTATGGAGCGCAGCATCGCCGGGGTGGAGGGCAGCAGGCCCTGCCGGCCCTTGCGGACGAAGTCCGCGAAGGAGGCCTTCGGGTCGAGCAGGCCGGGGTCGTTCTCCATGAAGAAGCGGACACCCCGCTGCCAGAGGAACATGAGCGCGGCGAAGGCGAGCGCCCAGGTGCGGGCGCGGCGCCGGTAGCCGCCGTCGAGGTGCATGAAGAGCTCGAAGGCGACCGCGCGGTGCTCGACCTCCTCCGCGCCGTGCCAGCGCAGCAGGTCCAGCATGGTCGGGTCGGCGCCGGCCCGGTCGAGCGCGTCGGCGTTGAGGACCCAGTCGCCGAGGAAGGCGGTGTAGTGCTCGATGGCGGCGATCAGCGCGACCCGCTCCATGAGCCACCAGCGGCGGGGCCGGCCGGGCGGCAGGGTCCGGTCCCCGAGGAGCTTCTCGAAGAACCAGTCGACCTGCGCGGTGTACGGGGTGGGGTCGAGGCCCAGCTTCCGCAGATGGGGGAGGACGTCGTCGTGGGCCTGGGAGTGGATGGCCTCCTGGCCGATGAAGCCGATGACGTCCTCGCGCAGCCGGTCGTCGGTGATGTACGGCAGCGCCTGCTGGTAGACGTGGACGAACCAGCGCTCGCCCGCCGGGAGCAGCAGGTGCAGCACGTTGATGGTGTGCGTGGTGAAGGGGTCGCCCGGTACCCAGTGGAGCGGCGTCTCTTCCCAGTCGAAGGAGACCTTGCGGGCCTTGAGCTCGACGTGCTCCGACGCCACCGGTGCAGGCTGCGTATTAGACATGACGTCAATGTACTGAGGGGTAGGGCGGTGGCAACAGGCTTGTGCGACGTCTTTTTGAGGTGCCCCGGTCAGCGGAGGGCAGCCCTCCGTGTCCCGTCCCCCAGGGTGCCGTCCAGGTCGGCCCGCGCGCCCGCCTTCGCCTTCACCGCAAGCAGCGGACCGTCCGAACGCCCCTTCACCCCGCCCGAGGTCTCCAGGGACGTGAAGTCCGGGCTGCCCGCCGCCAGGACGAACCAGTCGCCGCCCGGCGCCTTCCACAGCACGCCCGCGAGGACCCGGGGATCCCGCACCCCGCAGGCCGGCGAGCCCTCCGAGCGGGCCGCGAGCGCGGCGGGGACCTCCGGCGAGGGGACCAGGAACTGGGCGAGGACCCGGCTGCCGGTGCCCCGCCAGGTCTCCGCGCGCGTGCACACCCAGGTGGCCTGCCCGGCGCCCCCGGGCAGCGGCTGCCGGGCGAACCGCCAGGCGTTCACCGACCGCACCCCGTGCGCCCGTACGGCCGTCAGCTGGCACGCGGTCCGGGCCCAGGCCTTCCCGGCCTCCGCCCCCGTCGCGTCCGAGGCCGCGGAGGGCGGCCCCCACAGCAGCCGGGCCGGCGCCAGCTCACCGAGGTCGGTGAGCAGCCGCACCCCCGAACCGTCCCGCACCTGGAGGGTGTTCCAGCGGGTGCAGCCGCCGGACTGCGCGGTACCGGGTACGGGATCGGTCACCCCGGCCGAGTCCCGCACGAGCGGCCGCGGGTCCTTTGTGGGCGCGAGGAGGTCCCGTACGGCCGTGTCCCGCACCCAGGGGGCCGTCAGATAGCGGACGTTGCCCGACGCGCGGGAGACGACGAGCGCGGCGGCGCCGACGGTGTCGGCCGCGTCCGTGCGCGCGAAGTCGAGGGCGGCACCCGCCGTCCCCTGGACGGGCTCGGCGTACCGGACGGCCCGCAGCCCGTCGTGGAAGAGCACGACGCGCATGGCGTCGACCCGGCCGGCGAACAGCAGCTGCGGCGGCCCCATGGGAGGCCCGACGGGCGTCCCGGGCGTGGCCGACGACCGTACGGAGCCACCCGGCCGGGCCCACACGGCGAGCGCCCGCCGCAGCAGCGCGCTGTCGCCGGTCAGTCCGCCGCGCGCGGGCCACACGGAGAAGTCCTGCCGGGTGGCCCCGGGCCACACCGCCGGATCCACCCGCTTGACCGCACCGGGGTCGAGGGCGGCCTCGGCGGCGGGATTACGGGCGTACGAGGGGGCAGCAGCACCGTTTCTGCCCCAGCCGTCCCCGGGCAGCCCGAGCAGCGTCCCGCAGACGACGAGCGCGACGAGGGCGACGAAAGCGGCCCGGGCGTGCTGGCGCCGGCGCATGAGATCGGTGGGCCGCGCCTGCAGGGCACACGGGTCGAACTCGTCGGACTCGAGCAGAGCGACACCACTGAGCCGACGGGGGAGGGCGGGGCCTGCGGACGCGGCGGGGCCGTGGCCTCCGGCGCCGGTCGGCGCTCCGGACCCGGTGGCCCCGGCCCCGCCGCCCGACCTGCCACCGGTCCTGCCCGGGCCGGCCTGCTCGCCGACCCTGTCCGAGCGGCCCTCCGGGGCGCCGGTGGCCGCGCGACCGGCGGGACCGTCGGCGCCGCCGGACCCGCTCGGGGCGCCGTTCACACCTCCGGCCCTCCCCGGGCCGCCCTGTTCGCCGACCCTGGCCGGGCCGTCCTCCCAGGGATCCGTCCCGGGGGTCGCCCCGACGGCAGAAAGGTCGGAGGGGTCGTCGGGCGCCGTGAGCGCAGGGGTCTCCAGTGCGTCCGCCTCCGCCAGGGCCGCTGCCGGGTCCTCGACGCCCACCGCCGCCAGGACGCGCAGGACCTCCGGGTCGCCCTGGCGCTCCAGGCCGCGGAGCACGTACGCCGCACGGCCGGCGCCGGAGAGCCGCGACAGCTGCTGGTCCAGGGCGAGTTCGTCGGCGCCGCCCACCCGGGGGAAGAGCCGCAGCCCCCACACGTGCGGCAGCAGCGGCGGGAACTGCGCCCGGCGCGGCAGCGCGAGGCGCCGGAGCGGCAGCCCCGCGATCAGCGCCTGCCGCAGCACCTCGCCCCGCACGTACGCGTAGCCGGGATCCACCGCGTCCTCGGCCCGCCGCGGCCCGGGCACGGCAGGCCCCGGGACCCGGCGGCGCGGCAGCGACCGCTGGACGAGGGCGTGCGCGGTCAGCACCCGGCGGTTGCGGCCGAGCGCCGGCGGCAGGACGAGGTAGGCGATGCGGACGAGCCGCGGATACCGCTCGACGAGCGCGGCCTCGGCCTGCTCGACGTCGACGGGACCCACGGGCGAGGGAACGAGATCCTGGGTGCTCACGTTCAGCAGAACGAGCGATTCTTCCGATGGTCACCCCGGGGCGCCCCGCGGGGGATCAGGCCGCGGAGACCGTCAGCCGCTCGCGGATCAGCTCCGTCACCTCGTCCGGGACGCCGAGCCCCTCCCGTACGTACTTCTCCATCGACCCGTGCCGGACCGACACTTCGTCGAGCGCCGCGTCCAGGTACTCCGGCAGGACCCCGATCAGTTCGAGCGCGAGCTCGGGGTCGCCGCCCTGGGCCGTGAACCCCTCGATCATCGGCGCGAACGCCAGTCGCACCGCCGGGTTGACCGCCAGGTACTCCGCCCGGATCGTCTCCTCGTCCGCGCCGAGCAGCGACAGGACGACCGTCGCCGCCCAGCCGGTACGGTCCTTGCCCGCCGAGCAGTGGAAGAGCAGCGGCCCCGCGCCGGGGGTGCCCAGCTCGCCGAGCAGGGCGCGGTAGGAGGCCCGGGCGGAGTCGCCGGAGACGAAGGTGCGGTAGGTCCGGGCGAAGGCGCCCCGGACCCGGCCCCCGCCGAGGTGCTCCTCGGCGAGCGCGGGGTCGGAGAGGAGGGCCTTGAGGCGGGCGGCGGGTGGCAGTCCGCTGCCGGCCAGGTAGTCGGCGAGGACGTCCGCGACGAGCAGCCGGGCACCGGCCGGCAGGCGGTCGGGCCGGTCCCCGCGCTCGGTCGTCGTCCGGAAGTCGACGACGGTACGGATGCCGAGGCCGGCCACGGCGGGCTCGGCCGGGTCGAGCCGGTCGAGCTGCGCGGAACGGAGGACGAGGCCGTGCCGGACGGAGCGCCCGTCACCGAGCGGCAGGCCGCCGAGATCGCGGAGGTTGGCGACGGAGGTGGCGGGGATGGCGGGCATATCGTCGGCTCCTCCGATTCATGCGGGTTTCGTGTCGACGGTAGTGGATCGCCCCCCTATGGGCAGGTCCGCACGAAGCCCGGGCCCCGCTGTGGGACGCGCCCGCCGTCGTGGGCGGCCGTTCCACACGGGGGGTGGGTTGGGGCGCCGCCCACCAGGGCGCGGCCCCATACGGAGGGCCGGGGCGCCGGTCGGCAGGCCCGCGTCCTACCCCTTCGTCAGCGCCGCCAAGACCTCCGCCTCCCGTTCCGGCGTGAGCCCCGCCCCCTGCCGGTCCGGCCGTTGCGGTGCGACCCCGCCGAGGGACTCCAGCCACGCCCAGGTGTCCGCGACCGTCTCCTCCACCGGCCGGCAGCGCAGCCCCGCCGCGAGCGCCCGGGAGACGTCCGCCGTGTGCATCGCGTCGTACATCTCGCCCGGCGGCAGCCACACCGGCAGCTCCGTCCACGGCGCCACCCCTGCCGCGAGGAGCGCCTCGGGCTCCGTCCAGCGCAGTTCGGCCTCGGCCCCCGTCGCCCGTACGCACGCGTCGAGGAGTCCGCCCATCGTGGTGTGCCCGGGCGGCGAGACCAGGTTGTACGGCCCCGAGAGCCCGGCCGCCACCGCGTCGAGCGTCCATACGGCGAGGTCGCGGACGTCGATGTACTGCACCGGCATCGTGCGCGGCCCGGGCGCGAGGACGGGGCCGCCGCGCGCGATCCGGCCCAGCCACCACGGGAGCCGGCCCACGTTCTCGTACGGCCCGAGGATCAGGCCCGCGCGGACGAGCAGCGTCCGGTCGGCCCCGAAGGCCTCTCCGACGGCGAGCTCGCCGCCCCGCTTGGCCTCCGCGTAGGGCACGTCCCCGTCGTCCGGGGAGCCCTCGACCAGCGGCCCCTCCTCCGCGAGCCCGGCGGCGGGCGGCCAGGCGTACACCGAGCGGCTCGACACGTACGCGTACCGCCCGACCCGGTCCGCGAGCAGCCGGGCCGCGTCCCGGACCACCGACGGCGCGGCCGACCAGGTGTCCACGACGGCGTCCCAGGAACCCCTGTCCAGGGCGGCGAGACCGTCGGGGGCCGTGCGGTCCCCGATCAGCGACGCGGCTCCCGCCGGAGCGGCGTGACGGCCCCGGTGGAAGACCGTCACCTCCCAGCCCCGTTCGAGCGCGGCCTCGGCGATCGCGCGGCCGACGAACTCCGTACCTCCGAGCATCAGCAGTTTCATGATCCGAGCCTGCCCGGCGGGGAGGGCGGGGGCCAGGGAGTTCCGCTCCCGGAGGATTCCGCCGGAGGAGGAACGGCATCGGGAGGGGGTGCGTTCGGCCATCTGGCCGGGATGACACCATGGCGGCGATGACGAATGCCCGGTCGCCCCTGCGCGTCCTGCGAGCCGCACTCTTCGCGGTCGTATGCGTGACTCTGGCCGCCGTGGGGCATTCGTCCATGTCTGCGCACCAGCTCCCGGCGACCTTGCTGCTCGGCGCCTTCGTCGCGACAGCGGCGGCCGCCTGGGCCGCGGCCGGTCGACGCCGGGGCGCGCCCACGATCGCGGGGGGCCTGCTGGTCCTCCAGGGCGCGCTCCACCTGCTCTTCTCGACGACGGATCAGCACGCGCGGGGGATGCACCACTCCATGCCGGGGGCGGACGGCACGGGGAACACGGGCGCCATGGACGCCATGCCCGGCATGGGGAACATGCCCGGCATGGATGCCATGCCCGCCATGCCCGGAATGGACGCCGTGGACGCCATGGACGGCATGGCCATGGGCACCACCGTCCCCATGACCTCCGGCTTCGGCGCCGGCATGCTCGCCGTCCACCTCCTCGCCGCCCTCCTCTGCGGCCTCTGGCTCGCCCGCGGCGAGGCCGCGTTCTTCACGCTCGCCCGCGCCGCCCTCGCGTACGCCTTCACCCCGCTCCGCCTGCTCCGCGCCGTACTCGTCCCCGTCCCCGAGTCCCCGCGCCGCCCGGTCCGCCGGGCGCGGCGGAACGCCCGCCGCCCGCACACCGTCGTCCTCGCGCACACCCTCTCCCGGCGCGGCCCGCCCCGGCTGTCCGTACCCCGCGCCACGGCCCTCGGAGCACACGTCTGACCCGGGGGTCGCTTCCCCCTGTCGACACACCGACTCCAAGGACAGTCCGTCATGACCATCGACGATCTCGCGCGCCCGGAAACCCCCCAGGCGCCACCGTCACCGACCCCCACCCGGCCCGGCACCTGGAGCGCCCTGCGCCCCCTCGTCCTGCGCCTCCACTTCTACGCGGGCGTCCTCGTCGCCCCGTTCCTCCTCGTGGCCGCCGTCAGCGGTCTGCTCTACGCGCTCTCCTTCCAGGCGGAGAAGATCGTGTACGCGCACGAGCTCGAGGTCCCCGTCGGCGACACCACCCTGCCGCTCTCCCGGCAGGTGGACATCGCCCGCGAGGCCGACCCGAACGGCACCGTCACCGCCGTCTGGCCCGGAGCCGAACCCGGCGCGACCACCCGGGTCCTGATGGCCGACCCCGACGTCCCCGAAGGCACCTCGCTCGCCGTCTTCGTCGACCCGTACACCGGTGACGTACGCGGACAGCTGCCCAGCTACGGCAGCTCCGGCGCCCTTCCGCTGCGCACCTGGATCGACGGTCTCCACGCCGATCTGCACCTCGGCGAGCTCGGCCGCAACTACAGCGAACTCGCCGCGAGCTGGCTGTGGGTGATCGCGCTCGGCGGTGTGCTGCTCTGGGTCGGCCGCCGCCGGAAGAGCCGCCGCGCCCTCGTCCTGCCCGAGCGGGGCCCGAAGTCCCGTCGCCGCACGCTCTCCTGGCACGGCTCGGTCGGCCTGTGGGCGGCGGTCGGCCTGGTCCTGCTCTCCGCGACCGGCCTGACCTGGTCGCGGTACGCGGGCGAGAACATCGGCACCGTCCAGGACGGTCTCGGCGGCGCGACGCCCACCCTGTCGGCGGGCCTGTCGTCGGGAGCGGCCGCAGGGTCCGAACACGAGGGCCACGGCGGCGCCCACCACGGCCCCGCCACCGCCCAGGGCCCGGACATGGGTCTCGACAAGGCGGTCGCCGCGGCCCGTGCGGCCGGCATCGACAGCCCGCGGATCTCGGTCGTGCTGCCCGCCGAGGGCAAGGGGTACGTCGTCAAGGAGACCGACACGCAGTTCCCGGTCCAGCTGGACTCGGTGGCGCTGAACCCGGCCGACGGCACGGTCCTCGACCGGCTCGTCTTCGCCGACTACCCGCTGCTCGCGAAGCTCACCCGCATCGGCATCGACGCGCACACCGGCGTGTTCCTCGGCCTGTTCAACCAGCTGGCGCTCGCGGCCCTCGCGCTCGCCCTGATCCTGCTGATCCTCTGGGGCTACCGCATGTGGTGGCTGCGCCGCCCGGGCCGCCCGGTGGCGCGCGGGACCTGGCGGAAGGTCCCGGTGACGCTGCTGCTGCCGCTCGCGGCGGTGACGGCGGCCGTCGGCTGGTTCGTCCCGCTGCTGGGCCTGAGCCTGCTGCTGTTCCTGGCGGTGGACCTCACCCTGGCGCTGGTCTCCAGGGCGAGGTCCCGCACAACCGCCTGATCAGGGGGTGTACTTGTAGCCGACCCGCCGCACGGTCTGGATCGTGTGGCGGTGCTCGGCGCCCAGCTTGCGGCGCAGCCGGGCCACGTGCACGTCGACCGTCCGGCCGTCGCCCACGTGCCCGTACCCCCACACCGTCGTGACCAACTGGTCGCGGGTGTGCACCCGGTGAGGGTGTGCCACCAGGTGGGCGAGCAGCTCGAATTCGAGGTATGTCAGGTCGAGCGCCTGCCCGTCGACGAGGGCGATCCGCTGGACGCCGTCGATGGTCACCGGACCCTGCTCCTCCGCCGCGACGGGCGCCGTCGGGGCGGGGGCCGCGGGCAGGTGCGGCTGCTGGTCGGCCGGGACGAGGACGAGGTACCCGACCATCGGCGGGCGCCCCGGCAGCGTCGGCAGCGCGTGCTGCGGCGCGGGCAGCAGGGTGGCGCCGGGCGGCAGGAAGTCCGCCACCTGGGAGAAGTCGACGACCTCGTTCGGATCGACGGCACGCAGTCGGTGCCGGCCGGGACGGACGGCCGTGAGGGAAGCGCTCTGGGGGCGGGCGATCTGGGTGTGGGCCATGGCAGGTCAGCTCTTTCGCGCGGGGAACGGACGGAGAGGTCTCGTACGTCGTGCGCGTGCGGCCGAAGGCCGGGATCGGACCGTACCGATCGGGGCGTTAGAGGGCCGACGCGTTCCTCACGCGTCGACAGCACCGGTCGAAGTCGTGGTGCTGACGGGAAGGCCAGAACGGCTCGAGGTCGTGGCGACCCTTCGCGGTGTCGTTCTGCATGATGGCCATATCCCTATTGAACCAGAAGGGAATGCCCCCGACGACCCTCCGAGGCCCGAAAACCGTGTCATCCGTCCCACATGACGAGAGAGGCGCCCACCGTGTGGAACGGTGGGCGCCTCTCGTGGAGCGGTGCGGATCAGACCTGGCCGGCCTTCTCCAGGGCCTCGCAGCAGGTGTCCACGATCAGGCGGGTCACCACGTACGGGTCCACGTTCGCGTTCGGGCGACGGTCCTCGATGTAGCCCTTCTGGTCCTGCTCGACCTGCCACGGGATGCGGACCGAGGCGCCGCGGTCCGAGACGCCGTAGGAGTACTCGTCCCACGGGGCGGTCTCGTGAAGGCCCGTCAGACGCTCGTCGATGCCGGCGCCGTAGTTCTTGACGTGGTCGAGCGGCTTCGAGCCCTGGCCGAGCGACTCGCACGCGGTGATGATCGCGTCGTAGCCCTCGCGCATCGCCTTCGTGGAGAAGTTGGTGTGCGCGCCCGCGCCGTTCCAGTCGCCCTTCACCGGCTTCGGGTCGAGCGTCGCGGAGACGTTGAAGTCCTCGGCCGTGCGGTAGAGCAGCCAGCGGGCGATCCACAGCTGGTCCGAGACCTCCAGCGGGGCCAGCGGGCCGACCTGGAACTCCCACTGGCCGGGCATGACCTCGGCGTTGATGCCGGAGATGCCGAGACCGGCCTTGAGGCAGTTCTCCAGGTGCGCCTCGACGACCGGGCGGCCGAAGATCTCGTCCGCGCCGACACCGCAGTAGTAACCGCCCTGAGCGGCCGGGAAGCCGTTGACCGGGAAGCCGAGCGGACGGGTGCCGTCGAAGAAGGTGTACTCCTGCTCGATGCCGAAGATCGACTCCTGGGAGGCGTACTTCGTGGCGACCTCGGCCAGCGCGGCACGCGTGTTGGTCTCGTGCGGCGTCATGTCCGTGTTGAGGACCTCGCACAGCACCAGCACGTCGTTGCCGCCGCGGATCGGGTCCGGGCAGGAGAAGACCGGCTTGAGGACGCGGTCCGAGGCGTGGCCCTTGGCCTGGTTCGTGCTGGAGCCGTCGAAGCCCCAGATCGGCAGCGCGTCGAGGGCGAGGCCCTCACCGGCGATGATCTTCGTCTTGGAGCGAAGCTTCGCGGTCGGCTCGGTGCCGTCGATCCAGATGTACTCAGCCTTGAAGGTCACGGGTCTCATCCTTTGGCGTGCTGCTGCGGGTCTCCGCCTCGGCTCGCGGCACTGCGAGAAGCTGCGGTCTCTGCGCTGACTGCGCGGTTTGTGTTCGACCGCAGCTTCGCAACACGGGATTTCCCGTCGGTTGCCCGTTTGTGAACCCCGTGTTACTCAGCTTTCCCGATCTTCGCGCAGCCGCCGTGCGACGACGTGCGCGTCGAGGAGCGATCCGAGCCCCGCCGACCGCACCCGCCGCACCACCTCGGCGTACGAGGTGCCGAGCGCCTCCGCCGTCCGCCCGAGGTGCCAGTCGCAGTCCGCGAGCCGGTTCAGGAGGTACCCCTTCCGGATCTGGTTCTCGGAGAGCCGGAAGGTCTTCAGATACGCCGCCCGTCCCTTCCGGTCGGTGATCACCTCCCCGATGTGCTGCTCCCGCCCGCCCCGCTCGAACGGCGGAAGGAACCGGTGCAGGTCGAATCCGCCCATCCGGTGGACCCGCTCGAAGGAGTACGAGGTCTCCAGGAGGTCCCGCGCCATCAGCCCGTCGTGCGCCGCCGTCCAGGCCCGCTCCTGCTCCAGGGCCGCCGCCCGGAGATCCGCGAGGCCCCGGACGCCGCCGGCGCCGTCCCGGATCCGCGCCGTGAACTCGGGCACGGGGGCGCCGTAGTACGCGTACTGGTGGACCAGCTCCCCGTACAGGTCCTCCACCAGCGTCGGATGCAGAAGCCGGTAGTCGTCGGGGTGCGGCACCACGAAGGCCGCGGCCAGCGCGTCGGCCACGTACAGGAGCAGCCCGCACTGCCCCGGATACAGCTCGAACACCCGCAGCGCCTCCCCGAGCCCGGGCACCGCACACCCCGCGTGGGCCCGCGCCCCGAAGGGCGGTGCCCACGCCCGTGTGGGCAATCGTCCCGCTGGGGCGGGACGGGTGGGCACACGGGACGGCGTTTTCCAGCGGCGCCTCCGCGTTCCGGGCCTGGACCCGCACCTCATCGGCGGCGCGGATCCGGCGCGGGTTCAGGTGCGGAAGCCTCGGGCGCCGGCGGGGCGCGGGTCCGTTGTGCCCACCCGTCCCGCCCTGCGGAACGATTGCCCACAACGGAGGGCGCGGGCCCCAGAAGAGGCCCGCGTCCCGCACGTGACGCCAGCCGACACCTCCGCGCCCCACCCCTCGTACACCTCCCGCCGCAGCCGCAGCCCCGGCACCGGCTCGTCCCGCACGAGCGGCACGATCCGCACCCCGCCCCACACCTGCGCGGGCCGCACACGGAGCCCGCCGAGATCGATCCGGGTCACCCCTCCGCCCCCTTCAGGAACAGCTCCACCCGCCGGTCCAGATAGGCCCGCAGCTCCGCGAACCCCGTCCGCCCCTCCGCGAACTGTGCGATCTCCACCAGGGCCGCCAGATCCTCCGCGTCCCTGATCCCCGCCACCGGCACGCTCGGGGCGAGCCGGCGCACGTCGAAGCCCTCCGCGTCGTATACCGGGTTCAGGTGCACCACGCTCGTGTGCCGCTCCGGATCCAGCCTCGTGCGCCACACCCGCAGCACCTCGCCCGCGAGCCCCGGAGGGGCGTTGTCCCAGCCGTCGGAGACGATCACCAGCCGCTCCGGACCGGTCTCCAGGGCGTCCAGGATCCGCAGGCCGAGCGGGGTCGGGCCGTAGGGGTGGACGAGCAGGGGATCGTCCCGGCCCGAGGTCCACAGCGGTGCGTACGCCCCCGGGGCCGCGAGGGCCTCCAGGAGGAAGTGGCAGCCGAGGGCCACGGCCAGCGGACGGCGCCGCTTCACCGCCGAACCGGAGGAGGAGAAGCTGTCGTCGAGCACGGCCGCCACCCGCCCCCAGCTCCCCGCGTACGGCCCCGCCGCGCGCCGGGCCGCCGCGCGCAGCGCAGCCGTCAGCTCGGCCCGTCGCCCCACGCGCTCGGCGAACGGGAGCGCCAGGACGTACAGGGCGAGCCGGGTGAGCGGCATGACCGACAGATCGACGGCTCGGTCCGTACGCAGCCGTTCGAGGCGGGTCATCCGCGGCGCGATCCGCTCCAGGAACACACCTCGGGGTATCCCGTGCTTCGCGGCGAAACCCTCCGCGACCGTGAACGGCAGCTAGTACAGCGCTCCCTGCTCGTAGTGGGCTCGGCGGTGTGCGTCGAGCGTGGCGTTCTCGTACCGGACCCGGCGGCCCGGCGCGAAGAGGAAGTCCCCGGTCTCGGGGTCGGGCAGCCGCCCGTGCACGTGCCGGAGGGCGGTCTTGAATCCGGTCCGGTACTTCACGGCGTCGAGCGCCGGATCGGGGCGGGCCGCGAGCCACGCGCGCACGATCGCGCGCGTGCGGCGGTTGTTGACCCCGGCGGCGCGCAGCGCGCCGAAGAGCCGGTAGACCCGCTGCGGCGGCAGCAGGGCGAGGCGCGCGGCGATCAGGCGGCCCTCGCCCGGCTCCGCCTCCCTCGGGGTGCGGAGCAGGTGCTCGATGACGAGCGCGGCGTTGTGGTCGTTGATGTCGAGTGCGAGGGCGGCGGTGTACACGGGCCGGTAGTTGACGCGTACGTACTCGTGGAGGAACGCGAGCGAGAAGCGCTGCTCGGCTGCGGAGGAGCGGAACTCGCGCTGTCCGGTGGCGGTCACGGCGGCGTTGACGAAGAGGAGCACGTCCTCGGCGGCGACGAGCTCGGACACGGTGGCCTCCCCTCCCTGTGCGCGGATGCCGGCCGGGGAATGGGGGCGCGAACAGCGAAGACGTTGCTTCAGAGGCAGGTTCCGGAAGTCGCACCGGAGTCCCGCGGCCGGCGCGGAAACGCTAACACCGGGCCGGGGGAGGTCCGCCAGCGGATTACGGCCGGCTGTCGGTGCCGCCCGGCAGACTGGGGGCATGGCGAAGCTTCTGGGCGTGAAGCCCCGTATCGGACTCCTCGGCACCGGCCCCTGGGCCGCTCGTACGCACGCCCCCGCCCTCGCCGCGCACCCGCGCGTCGAGTTCAGCGGGGTGTGGGGCAGACGTCCCGAGGCGGCCGCCGAGCTCGCCGCCGCGTCCGGCACGCGCGCGTACGAGGACGTGGACGCCCTCTTCGCCGCCAGCGACGTCGTCGCCCTGGCCCTCCCGCCCGACGTCCAGGCCCCCCTCGCCGTCCGGGCCGCGGCCGCCGGCTGTCACGTCCTGCTCGACAAACCGGTCGCCACGACGGTGGCGCTCGCCCGCGAGGTGACCGAGGCGGTCGAGGCGGCCGGTGTCGCCTCGGTGGTCTTCTGCACCCTCAGGTTCGCGGAGCCGACGGCCCGCTGGATCGACGAGCAGACGGCGGCGGGCGGCTGGTTCCTCGGCGAGGCCCACTGGCTGGGCTCGCTGTACGGCCCCGGCTCCACCAGCGCGTACGCGGCCTCGCCCTGGCGGCGGGAGAAGGGCGGCCTGTGGGACGTCGGCCCGCACGTCCTCTCCGTCTACCTGCCGGTCCTCGGCGACGTCACCGAGGTCACCGCCGCCCCGGGCCCGGACGACACCCACCACCTGGTGCTGCGCCACGCGTCGGGCGCGAGCAGCACGGCCACGCTCACCCTCAGCGCGCCCCCGGAGGCGGCGGAGGCGGCCCTCACCCTGTACGGCACCGGGGGCCGGGCCGAACTGCCCCGCTGGGACGGCGCGGTGGGGGCCTTCGCCGCCGCCGTGGACGCCCTCGTCACCGCGGCCCGCACCGGTCGACCCCACGCCTGCGACGCCCGCTTCGGCCTGCGTCTCACGGAGATCCTGACGGAGGCGGAGCAGCGTGCGGCCCGCGGCTGACGGTGCCGGGCGGCCGGTGGTCCAGGCGGTCACCCCGGCCGACTGGCACCTCTGGCGCGAGGCCCGGATCGCCTCGCTCACGGTCTCGCCCGAGGCGTTCAAGGCGCGGCTCGCCGACTGGGACCGGGGCGGCGAGGAGCAGTGGCGGGCGCGGTTCGACGACCCGGCCACGTACGGCGTCCTGGCGGTCCGTGACGCCCGGCCGGTCGGGATGGCGGCCGGTCTCCTCGCGCCGGACGCCGTACCCGAACTGCGGTCGGTCTGGGTCGCGCGGGACGCCCGGGGCCACGGTCTCGTTGCCCGCCTGATCACGTCCGTGGAGAACTGGGCGCACGGCACCGGGGCAGGCGTCCTCAGGCTCTCCGTACTCGCGGCCAACGCCCCCGCGATCGCGCTGTACGAACGCCTCGGGTACGCGCCGGACGGCCGCGCGGGTCAGGAGCTGTTCATGACGAAGAAGCTGGGCGACACCCCCGGAGACTCCGGCTGAGTGCTTCGCACAGGGCGTCCAGCGCGGCCCCGTACAGCCGCTCCGGCGGGGTCGCGTAACCGACGACCAGGCCGTCCGGGTGGGCGGGGCCCCGGGCGTCCGGATGGCGGTAGTCGGCGAGGCCCTCCGTGGCGACCCCGTGCCGGGCGGCCGCGGCGAGCGCCGCCCGCTCCGTGCCCGGGGGCAGCTCCAGGACGGCGTGCAGACCGGCGGCGATGCCCGTCACCCGTACCCCCGGCACCCGTTCGGCGAGGACGGCGGTCAGCCGGTCGCGCCGCTCCCGGTGGCGGCGGCGCATGCCCCGGACATGCCGGTCGTACGCGCCGGAGCCCAGGAAGTCGGCGAGGATGAGCTGCTCCAGGGCGGAGGCGTACGGCTCGCGTTGCCCCTTCGCGGCGACGACGGCGTCCACGAGCGCCGCCGGCAGGCACATCCAGCCGAGCCGCAGCGCGGGGGAGAGGCTCTTGCTGACGGAGCCGAGGAGGACGGTCCGTTCGGGGTCGAGGCCCTGGACGGCGCCCACGGGCCGCCGGTCGTACCGGAACTCCCCGTCGTAGTCGTCCTCCACGACGAGCCCGCCGGAGCGCCGCGCCCACTCCAGGACGGCGGCCCGGCGCTCGGGGTGCAGCGGCCCGCCGGTCGGGAACTGGTGGGCGGGCGTGAGCAGCACGGCGCCGGCCCCGGGCGGGAGCTCCCCGGTCCTGGCCCCGTCGCTGTCGACCCCCACCGGCACCGTGCGGACCCCGGCCTCGCCGAGGAGGCCCCGGTGGAAGGGGAGGCCGTACGCCTCGACGGCCCAGGGGCGTTCCGTACCGAGCACGTGGGCGAGCAGCCGCAGGGCGTGGGCCGCGCCGGAGCAGACGACGATCCGGTCGGGGCTCGTGCGCACGCCCCTGACCCGGGCGAGGTACTCGGCGAGGGCCCGGCGCAGTTCGATCCGGCCGTGCGGGTCGCGGGTCCCGAAGGCCTCGTGCGGCGCGTCGGTCAGGGCCCGCCGGGCGGCCGCCAGCCAGGGGCCGCGCGGGAAGGAGCCGGGGTCGGGCCTGCCCTGGACGAGGTCGTACGGGAGCGGTGGCGGCGCTGCCGGGCGGACGGGCCCGGGGGCGGGCGCGGCGACCCGGTCGGCGACGCGGGTGCCGGAGCCCTGGCGGGAGGTGAGCCAGCCCTCGGCGACCAGCTCGGCGTACGCGTCGGCGACGGTGTTGCGGGCGATCCCGAGGTCGGCGGCGAGCGAGCGGTAGGGCGGCAGCCGGGTGCCGGGGGCGAGCCGCCCCTCGCGCACGGCCTCGCGCAGGGCCCGGATGAGCGCGGCCCGGCGGCTGCCGCCGGCGCCGAGGTCCAGATGGAGATCGTTCCCGAGCGCGCCGGTGCCGCTCACCGCCCCTCGCCGCCGTCCATGAGGTCCCGTACCCCGGTCAGGAAGCGTCGTACGGCCCGGGTCTCGTCCTCGGTGAAGCCGTCGAGCAGCGCGACCGTCCCGTCGATGAGCGGTCCGAAGTGCGCGCGGCCCAGCTCCTTCGCCCGGTCCTCCACGGTCAGCAGGACGCGCCGCCGGTCCCGGGCGTCGCGGGCCCGGGCCACGTGGCCGAGCCGTTCGAGCCGGTCGACGACGGCGGTGGTGCCGGCCGAGTTGAGGCCGAGGCGCTCGCCGAGCCACCCGGCGGTGGCGTCCGTACCGGCGCGCTCGGCGTCGAGGAGGCAGATCAGGGCCCGTACGTCCGTCGGGTGCATGCCGTTGGCGGCGGCGAACTCGTTCTGGCGCAGGCCGTATTCGACGGTGACTTCGCGCAGCAGATGAAAGAGCTGCATCTCCGGTGACTCGGCCACCGCGACCTCCTATGATCCAGATATCTCGCTGAGCGAGATTATTGCCGAACGAGAGGATGAGTGGGATGCCGAACGCCAGGACCGCCGACACCTACGACACGGCCTACGAAGCACTTCTCGCCCGGTGGCCCCACCCCACCACCACCTCGGAACTCCGCACACCCCACGGCACCACCCACGTCATCCACCTCGGCCCCGAGGACGGCCCGCCGGTTCTCCTGCTGCCCGGCGGCGGGACCACCGCCTGCTCCTGGCGCACGACGGCCGCCGCGCTCGGCGCGACGCACCGGGTCCACGCCGTGGACCTCGTCGGAGGACCGGGCCGCAGCCGGGCGGACGGCCGCCCGATCCGTACCGCCGCCGACCTCACGGCCTGGCTCGACGCGGTGCTCGACGGCCTCGGACTCGCCTCCGCGGCCTTCCTCGGCCACTCGTACGGGGGGTGGATCGCGCTCCGGTACGCCCTGGCGGCACCCGACCGGACCGACCGCCTCGCCCTCCTCGACCCGACCGGCTGCTTCGCCGGCTTCCGCCCCGGCTACCTCCTGCGCGCGCTGCCCATGCTGCTGCGCCCGACGGCCGCGCGGGCGGAGGCCTTCCTGGCCTGGGAGACCGGCGGCGCGGAACACGACCCGGCGGTGCGGCGCCTGGACGCCCTGGCGGCGGAGCTGCCCCGGCACCGCCCGGTCACCGGTCCCCGCCCGACCCGCGCCGAACTGGCAGCCCTGCGGCCCCCGACGCTGCTGCTCGCCGCCGGGAGGAGCCGCGTGCACGACGCGGCCCGGATCGCGGCGCGGGCCCGCTCGACCGTCCCCGGCATCGTGACGGAGACCCTGCCGACGGCGACCCACCACACCCTCCCGGCGGACCTGCCGCCGGCCGCGCTGCCGGTGCTGGCGGACTTCCTGAAGGCCTGAACTCAGCGGGACAGCGCGTCCCGCACGGCCTCCTCGGTCCGGCCGACGACGGCCGTGCCGTCCTCGGCCGTGATGAGGGGCCGCTGGATCAGCTTGGGGTGCGCGGAGAGGGCCTCGATCCACCGCTCGCGGTTCGCCTCGTCCCGGGGCCAGTCCTTCACCCCGAGCTCCTTGGCGACGGCCTCGCCGGTCCGCGTGATGTCCCAGGGCTCGAGCCCGAGCCGCTTCAGCACCTGCCGGATCTCGTCCGGCGACGGCACGTCCTCCAGGTAGCGGCGCACGGTGTACTCGGCGCCCTCCGCGTCGAGCAGGGTGAGGGCGCTGCGGCACTTGGAACAGGCGGGATTGATCCAGATCTCCATGTCCCCCACGGTACCCGCACGGCACCCCCCAGGCCGCCCTCCACCACCCCCCAAACCCCATCTGGCCAGGGGCGATTGTCAGTGGGGGTCTCTAAAATAGGGGGTGAAGGTGAGGGTCCCGGGGAGGGCCCGCACCCCACCGTTCGCCAGGAGGTAGCCCATGGCTCTCGCCGTGATCCGGACACCGTCCCTCGAACCCTGGAAGCCGCTCCAGAGGAAGCCGCTCCCCGCGGGCCGCCCCCGCGAGTGGTACGTGTCGCACAACCGCCGCCTGAAGGCCATGCGCCTCGCGATCGCCCTCCTCGACGCGGGCGTCTACGTCCCGTCGAAGGCGACGAACGCGACGATACGCACGACGGCCGAGACCATCGGCATCCACCCGCCCTCCGACACCACCTGCC
Source organism: Streptomyces sp. NPDC044003 (assembly GCF_056435185.1). Taxonomy (NCBI): domain Bacteria; kingdom Bacillati; phylum Actinomycetota; class Actinomycetes; order Kitasatosporales; family Streptomycetaceae; genus Streptomyces; species Streptomyces sp. NPDC044003. Next base: position 882,340 of record NZ_JBWKFA010000002.1, read on the forward strand.
GCATGGTCCGAGCCCTGATCCGCTACGGCCGCTGACGTCGGAGGGGCGCTGCCCGGCCCGTTCCCGGGCCGGGCAGCGCCGTCTTCGGATCCCGCCCGCTACCAGGCCACCGGCAGCCGCTCGGGGAGCCGCTTCATGAAGTTGGTGCGCCACACCAGCTGCTCGACCGGCACCGCGAGCCGCAGCTCCGGCAGCCGGTCGAGGAGCGTCTCCAGGGCGATCTCGGCGTGCCGCTTGCCGAGCGCCGTCGCCGGGCAGTAGTGCCGCCCGCCGCCGAAGGAGAGGTGCTCGGCGGCGTTCTCCCGGTCCGGCCGGAAGGCCAGCGGGTCCGGGAAGCGCTCCGGATCGTGGTTCGCGGCCTCCACGAGCACCAGCACGAGGTCACCGGCCCGCACCTCGGTGTCGCCGAGCCGCACGTCCTCCAGGGCGAGCCGCGGCAGCCCGTCGCCGATCGACAGATTCACCCGCAGCAGCTCGTCCATGGCCCCGGCGACCCCGCCCGCGCCGCCGGCGGTCAGCGCCTCCCGCACGTCCGGCCGGGTCAGCACCGACACCAGCGCCATCGTCAGGAACCCGGCGGTGGAGATCACCCCGGCCCCGAACAGTGTCACGCCCACCGTCGCCAGCATCTCGTCCGTCAGATGCGCGTAGTCGGGATCCTCGCGCAGCGCCGCGAGCTCCGCCATCAGCCCGCCCGTCGCCGGATCGTCCAGGCGCTCGGTCATATAGGCGATGTCCCGGTCCCAGTTGAGCCGGGCCGCCTCGATCTCGCGCGGTGCGTTCATGAAGGCCACGTCCAGACTGCGCAGCAGCCGGGGCCCGTCCTCCTCCGGGATGCCCAGCATCCGGCAGTGCAGCCCCGCCGAGTACGGATCGGCGTAGCCGCTCCGCAGCTCCCCGGGCGCCCCCTCGGCGACCAGCGCGTCCACCAGGGACCCGGCCCGTGCCCGCAGCCACTCCTCCAGGCCGGGCGCCTTCGGGTTGATCGCCTTCATGACGGCCTTGCGCAGCCCGGCCCCGGTGATGTTGCCCATGTTGTTCACCACGTGCGGCGGGATCGTCAGCGCGTACTGCCGCGGCGCTCCCGGCGCGGAGGTGTGCTTCAGGCTGAACCTCGCGTCCTCCAGGACCTGTCGGCACAGCTCGTACGAGGAGACCAGCCAGGCCTCGGCCCCGGCGATCGTGCGGACCTTCCGGACCGGTTCGGCGCGCAGCGCGGCGATCTCGGCGGGCAGCCGGGTCCCGTCCCAGTCGAAGGGGAAGGCGGGCAGGGTCTCGACGGCGACGCTCATCGCGTGGCTCCTTCGACAGTGGTCTCGGCGGTCGTGTCGGCAGGCGTGAGGATGCCGTGGCCCTGGTTGCGGGAGGCCCGGAGCCCGGACCCCCGCCCGTACAGCAGATCGGCCAACGGCAGTGCCTGGTGGTAGCAGTTGAGCGAGGACGGCACCCCGAGGATCGCGGGCGTGTCCAGGAACAGCGGCACCTCGGCGCAGATGTACGCCCGGCACACCGCGCGCTGGCGCTCGTCCGTCCGCTGCCCCGGCGCCAGCTTCCCGGCGAGGAAGATGCCGGTCAGCGCATCGCAGGTCTCCCGCACCACCGGGTCCGCCGCCACCGCGTCGAGCACCGTGCGGTGCAGCTCGCGGTAGGCCGGGACGTCCCCGAACTCCGACATCCCGCGGGCCCGTACCCGTATCCCGGTGGGGTCGGCCTCCGCCACGGCCGCCTGGACCTTCGCCCGCACCCCCCGCAGGTTCTTGACGGCCTTCCGTCGCGCCTCGTCGGCCCCGTACCCCAGTGCCTCGTACATGTCGGCGACATGCAGATCGGTGTAGACGAGATCGACCTGATCGAAGTGGTCCAAGCCCCAGCGCGTCAGCTCGCGCAGTCGCTGGGCGGTGAAATAGCTGTTCCCCGGGGAGACGCCGATGACCACGTGCGCGCCCTCGTCGGCGATGACGCGGCAGTGATCGGTGTACGGCTGGAGTCGGAGCGTCTCGGCAGGGGCGAAAGCCGCCTGAGTCACGTAGGCAGTCCTCATCGCGCCAGCTAGTCCCAGCGGAGCCCTGTGCTCCGGGTGTGGCGGCAGCGACGACGACACGCTATCGATCAGTCGCGGAGCGTGAACAGCCTACTCGTAGGTACGTACGAGAGTTCGTCAGCTGTTCGCATTCCCGTGATCTTGGCGAGAAACGGCGAGGCCCGCCGCCCCCTCGAAGGGGACGACGGGCCTCGTCAGGCAGCCGGTTCGGCTTAGAGGTCGAAGTAGAGCTCGAACTCGTGCGGGTGCGGGCGCAGCTGGATCGGGGCGATCTCGTTGGTGCGCTTGTAGTCGATCCAGGTCTCGATCAGGTCGGAGGTGAAGACGCCGCCGGCCTGGAGGTACTCGTTGTCCTCCTCGAGGGCGTTGAGCACGGCCTCCAGGTTGGTCGGGACCTGCTGGACGTTCGCGTGCTCCTCGGGAGCCAGCTCGTACAGGTCCTTGTCGATCGGCTCCGCCGGCTCGATCTTGTTCTTGATGCCGTCGAGGCCCGCGAGGAGCAGCGCCGAGAAGGCGAGGTACGGGTTCGAGGACGGGTCCGGCGCGCGGAACTCGACGCGCTTGGCCTTCGGGTTCGAGCCCGTGATCGGGATGCGCATGGCGGCGGAGCGGTTGCGCTGCGAGTACACCATGTTGACCGGGGCCTCGAAGCCCGGGACCAGGCGGTGGTACGAGTTCACCGTCGGGTTGGTGAAGGCGAGCAGCGACGGGGCGTGCTTGAGGATGCCGCCGATGTAGTAGCGGGCGGTGTCCGAGAGGCCCGCGTAGCCCGTCTCGTCGTAGAACAGCGGGTCGCCGTTCGCCCAGAGCGACTGGTGGACGTGCATGCCCGAGCCGTTGTCGCCGAAGATCGGCTTCGGCATGAAGGTCGCGGTCTTGCCGTTGCGCCAGGCGACGTTCTTCACGATGTACTTGAAGAGCATCAGGTCGTCGGCCGCGGCGAGCAGCGTGTTGAACTTGTAGTTGATCTCGGCCTGGCCGGCGGTGCCGACCTCGTGGTGCTGGCGCTCGACCTGGAGGCCGACGTTCTCCAGCTCCAGGGAGATCTCGGAGCGCAGGTCGGCGAAGTGGTCGACCGGCGGGGCCGGGAAGTAGCCGCCCTTGTAGCGGACCTTGTAGCCGCGGTTGTTCTCCTCCGCACCGGTGTTCCAGGCGCCGGCCTCGGAGTCGATGTGGTAGAAGCCCTGGTTCGCGGAGGTCTCGAACCGCACCGAGTCGAAGACGTAGAACTCGGCCTCGGGGCCGAAGTAGGCGGTGTCGGCGATGCCGGTGGAGGCGAGGTACGCCTCGGCCTTCTTCGCGATGTTCCGCGGGTCACGGCTGTACTGCTCGCCCGTGATCGGGTCGTGGATGAAGAAGTTGATGTTCAGCGTCTTGTCGCGGCGGAAGGGGTCCACGCGGGCCGTCGACAGGTCGGCGCGGAGCGCCATGTCGGACTCGTGGATGGCCTGGAAGCCGCGGATCGACGAGCCGTCGAAGGCGAGCTCCTCGGACGGGTCGAACGCCGTCGCGGGGATCGTGAAGTGCTGCATCACGCCCGGAAGGTCGCAGAACCGGACGTCGACCATCTTGACGTCGTTGTCCTTGATGAACTTCTGGACCTCGTCGGCGTTCTGGAAGCCGTTCTGGGACATCCAACTCCTCCTACTCCCGGCCCGGGGAGGGGCGGGGTTGCAGCTCGGTCGTGCGGCCAGTGCGGTGGCACACGCTCGACCCGACCATAGGCAGACGGGATTTCTCAAGCATGACCCATTTGTTTCGTCGAAGTTAACCGGGGCGGGTGCCGTCCGGCCAACCCGGAGCCGTACTCCCACCCGGCCCGAAGTGATCAAAAACGGGCACAGTACCGTGGTCGGGTGGACAACAGGCAAGCACTCGGATCTTGGCTCTCCGGCCCCCGCGCGGCGGCCGAGGACGCAGGCGTCGACTTCGGCTACCGCGGTCAGCAGCTCGGGCTGCCCGAGGAGGGCCCCGGCTCGATCGCCCGCCCGGGGAGGCGCCTCGGCGCCCTCGCCCTCGACTGGGCCCTCTGCATCCTGATCGCATACGGCTTGATCACCGACGGCTACAACCAGGCGACGGGCAACTGGGCCCTGCTCATCCTCTTCGTCCTGAGCGTCCTGACCGTCGGCACCGTCGGCTCGACGCCCGGCAAGCGGCTCTTCGGCCTGCGCGTCGTCTCCGCGAACGGCGGGCGCCTCGGCCTGTTCCGCGTGGCGCTGCGCTCCCTGCTCGTCTGCCTGGCCGTCCCGGCCCTCATCTGGGACCGTGACGGCCGCGGCCTCCACGACCGCCTCTCCGGCGCCGTCCAGGTCCGCATCTGAACCACGCGTACGAGAAAGGCCCCGGACCGCTCGGTCCGGGGCCATTCTCGTCAGGTCGGGAGTCAGCGCATCTTTCCGCCGCGCGGCATCCGCATGCCCTTCGGCATCGGGCCCTTCGGCAGCGGCATGTTGCTCATCAGGTCGCCCATCGCCCGCAGCCGGTCGTTGGCCGCGGTCACCTGCGGGCCGGTGAGCACGCGGGGCATCTTGAGCATGGTCGTACGGATCTTCTTGAGGGGCACCTGGCCCTCGCCGTCGCCGACGATGATGTCGTGCACCGGCACGTCCACCACGACGCGGCTCATCCGCTTCTTCTCGGCCGCGAGCAGCGACTTGACCCGGTTCGGGTTGCCCTCGGCCACCAGCACGATGCCCGCCCGGCCGACGGCGCGGTGCACGACGTCCTGGCTGCGGTTCATCGCGACCGCGGGGGTCGTCGTCCAGCCGCGCCCGACGTTCTGCAGCACCGCCGCGGCCGCGCCCGGCTGGCCCTCCATCTGCCCGAAGGCCGCGCGCTCGGCACGCCGTCCGAAGACGATGGCCGCCGCCAGGAGCCCCAGGACGAAGCCCAGGATGCCCAGGTAGACCGGATGACCGATGAGGAAGCCGATCCCGAGGAGGACACCGAGTACGACGATGCCCACGCCCGCGACGACCAGACCGACCTTCGGGTCCGCCTTCCGGGTCATCTGGTACGTGAGGGCGATCTGCTTCAGTCGCCCTGGGTTCGCAGCGTCAGCGCTGCCCGTGTTTGCACTCCTCGCCATGTCCTGAAGTTTACGTGGCCCGGGAAGCCCGGCCCGACGCGACCTCCATCACGTGCTGGGCCTCCACCCGGTCCTTGGCGCGGCGGCGGTCCTCCAGGACGGAGTTCCAGGCGTTGCGCCGTGCGGTGCGCTGGCCGGCGCCCAGGAGCAGGGCCTCCACGGCCTTCAGGGCGTCGGTGACGGACGGGATCGCGGTGACGCGGACATGCGTCGATGCGGCCGGCATGCGGGGTCCTCCCTCGATTGCGGGTGAGACGAGGTGGGGGTGTGAGCGGGTGGTGGCGGTGAGTGAAATCAGGCTCACAGATCGGTGTTACCAGGGCGTGACCCGGTGGTCAAACACTGATGAAACGTTGGTGCGGCCGCTCGGGCGAGGGGGAGAACGGCGATGCGGCCCGTCCGCCCCGCTGAGCTGCGGGGTCGTACGGACCGCACCGGATCCGGCCAGTACTGACCGGTAACTACTTGTGCGCCGATTCACACGGCGCGGGTGGGACGCGGAGGCGGGATCAGACCGCCTGCGTGGCGTTGTCGACCGCGCCGCGCTTCTCGATCGCCTGCTGGTACAGCCGGCCCGCGCGGTACGAGGAACGGACCAGCGGGCCCGACATCACGCCGGAGAAGCCGATCTCGTCGGCCTCCTCCTTCAGCTCCACGAACTCCTGCGGCTTCACCCAGCGCTCCACGGGGTGGTGCCGGACCGAGGGGCGCAGGTACTGCGTGATCGTGATGAGCTCGCAGCCCGCGTCGTGCAGCTGCTGGAGCGCCTCGCTGATCTCCTCACGGGTCTCGCCCATGCCGAGGATCAGGTTCGACTTCGTGACCAGACCGTAGTCCCGGGCCTGGGTGATGACGTCCAGCGAGCGCTCGTAACGGAAGCCCGGACGGATCCGCTTGAAGATCCGCGGGACCGTCTCGACGTTGTGCGCGAAGACCTCGGGGCGGGAGTCGAAGACCTCCTTGAGGAGCTCCGGCACCGCGTTGAAGTCGGGGGCGAGCAGCTCGACCTTGGTACGGCCTTCGGCGCGGTCCGCCGTCTGCTGGTGGATCTGGCGCACGGTCTCCGCGTACAGCCAGGCACCGCCGTCCTCCAGGTCGTCGCGAGCGACGCCCGTGATGGTGGCGTAGTTCAGGTCCATCGTGACGACCGACTCACCCACGCGGCGCGGCTCGTCACGGTCCAGCGCCTCGGGCTTGCCCGTGTCGATCTGGCAGAAGTCGCAGCGCCGGGTGCACTGGTCACCGCCGATGAGGAAGGTCGCCTCGCGGTCCTCCCAGCACTCGAAGATGTTGGGACAGCCCGCCTCCTGGCAGACCGTGTGCAGGCCCTCGCTCTTCACGAGGCCCTGCATCTTCGTGTACTCCGGACCCATCTTCGCGCGGGTCTTGATCCACTCGGGCTTGCGCTCGATGGGGGTCTGGGCGTTCCGGACCTCCAGGCGCAGCATCTTGCGTCCGTCGGGGGCGACTGCGGACACATCGGCTCCTGTAGCTTCGATTCTTCGGCGCACACCAGGGTACGCCCGTTGCTTCCATGCCTTGCCTACGTCCAGCCAACCTGTGGCCAGGGCTCGGCATTCCTCAGGCCGAGGCGGGCTCCGGGGCCCGCTCCTCCGCACGCTCGATCTCCCGCGGCTTCAGCTCGGCGTGCTCCAGGACGTCCCGCAGGTGCTTCTCCACGACCGGGAGCACCTCCTCGATCGTGACGTTCCGGCCGGCCTCGTTGGCCAGCGAGGCCACGCCGGCGTCCCGGATGCCGCACGGGATGATCCTGTCGAACCAGGTGTTGTCCGGGTTCACGTTGAGGGCGAAGCCGTGCATGGTGACACCCTTGGCGACCCGGATGCCGATGGCGGCGAGCTTCCGGTCCTCGCGGCGCTGGCCGGCGTTGGACGGGGCGTACTCGGGACCGTTCAGGCGCGGGTCGAACTCCTCGTCGGTCAGACGCGGGTCGAAGTCGAGGGAGAGCCCGCCGAGGGAGGGCCGCTGCTCGACCGGGTCGCCCAGGACCCACACCCCGCTGCGCCCCTCGATCCGCGTCGTCTCCACGCCGAACTCGGCGGCCGTACGGATCAGGGCCTCCTCCAGGCGGCGCACATGCGCGACGACGTCCACCGGGCGGGGCAGCTTCATGATCGGGTAGCCGACCAGCTGGCCGGGGCCGTGCCAGGTGATCTTGCCGCCGCGGTCCACGTCCACCACCGGCGTCCCGTCCAGCGGCCGCTCGCTCTCCTGCGTGCGCCGCCCGGCCGTGTAGACCGGCGGGTGCTCCAGCAGCAGACAGGTGTCGTCGATCTCGTCGGCGAACCGTGCGGCGTGCACCTCGCGCTGCTTGTCCCAGGCCACCTGGTACTCGACGGCTTCCTCGCCGAACCCAAGGCGGACGAATCGCAGCTCACTCACGGCCATGCCTCCTCCTGGGTGCCGAGGACCGGGAACCGGGGATCATCCCGGGCCGGCGCGGCACCATGCGTCATTCGCGCCCTTGCCACTGTACGGCGGCGCGGGGGACACCCCTCCGGCAGGTGGACGGGGGCGCCTACGTCAGCGGTGCCGTCAATCCTCACACGATCGGATGAATGTGGGGCGAAGGTGGCGGTACGGGCCGTGAGGACCGCTAAATTCACGCCGTTCCATGAGGGTCCGACGGGACTGCCGCCCGGACCCGGAAGGCAGGAGACCGCACAGCTGATGACGGAACGACCACCGCAGCGCATCCCGAACCGCCAGCTCGCCGCGCTCATCGCCGAAGCCGGGTTCTCCAACGCGGGGCTCGCCAGACGGGTCGACCAGCTCGGTCTGGAACACGGGCTCGACCTGCGGTACGACAAGACCTCCGTGACCCGCTGGCTCCGCGGTCAGCAGCCGCGCGGCACCACCCCCGCCCTCATCGCCGAGGTCTTCACCCGCCGCCTCGGCCGCCGCCTCTCCGCCCAGGACCTCGGCCTCGACGCCTGCGCGCCCGTCTACGCGGGCCTGGAGTTCGCCGCCACCCCCGAGGAGGCCGTCGACATCGTCAGCGGCCTGTGGCGCAAGGACTCCGGCAGCCACGCCGAACTCCGCAAGATCGCCTTCACCCCGGCCGGGCTCGTCGTCCCCAGCCGCGACTGGCTCATCGGCCGCGCCGACGACCGGGTCGCCCGCGGCGAGCCGGCCCCCGCGGCGGCGGCCCCGCACGACCCCCGGGTCCCGCCCCAGGGACGGTTCTCGGTGCCCCGCCAGCGCGGTACGGACCGGGGGCCCGGACAGCGGGTCTCCAGCGGCGACATCGCCGCCCTCCGCTCGGTCGGCGAACTCTTCCGCACCCTCGACCACGCCTACGGCGGCGGGCACGCCCGCCAGGCCCTCGTGCGCTACCTGGAGCACGAGGCCGAGCCGATGCTGCGCGGCACGTACGGGGAGAGCACCGGGCGCCGCCTCTTCGCCGCGGCCGCCGACCTCACCCGGCTCGCGGGCTGGACCTCGTACGACATCGCCGCCCACGGTCTCGCGCAGCGCTACTTCGTCCAGGCGCTGCGGCTCGCCCAGGCGGCCGGGGACCGGGCCTACGGCTCGTACGTGCTCCTCACCATGAGCTGCCAGGCCGTCTACCTCGGCCACGGGCGCGAGGCCGTGCAGCTCGCCCGGGTCGCCCAGCAGGGCGTCGGGCCCGCCGCGCCGCCCGTCGTCCAGGCGATGCTGCACGCGATCGAGGCACGGGGCCACGCGGTCCTGGGCGAGGCGCGGGCCTGCAGCGCCTCCCTGGTCCGGGCGGAACGGGCCCTGGAGGCCGCCCGGCCCGGCGACGAGGTCCCCTACTGGGCCCGCCACTTCGACGAGGCGCAGCTCGCCGACGAGCTCGGCCACTGCCACCGGGACCTCCAGCAGTACCGCCCGGCCGCGCAGCACGCGGAGCGCGCGCTCCAGCTCAGGGCGCCCGGCTTCGCCCGCAGCCGCCTCTTCTGCCGGGTCGTCCTGGCCACGTCCCGGCTGGCCCTCGGGGAACTGGACCAGGCGTGCGCGCTGGGCGCGGAGGCGGCGCAGCAGGCGTCGGAGATGCGGTCGGCTCGGGCGGTGGAGTACGTCCGCGACTTCGAGCGGCGCCTGGAGCCGTACCGTGACGCGGCGGCGGCCCGGACGTACCGAGACCGCGTAGCAGCCCTCAACTAGCCAGCAGCCCGCACCCGGCCGGGCGCCGCCCCTCGTGTGGGCCCGCGCCCCGGTGGGGCGGCGCCCCCGCCCCCCCGTGTGGGCCCGCACCCGTGCTGGGCGGTGCCCACCCCCCCCCGTGTGGGCAATCGTCCCGCTGGGGCGGGACGGGTGGGCACACGGGACGGCGCCCTTAGCGGCGCCTCCGCGTTCCGCGCCTGGACCCGCACCCCGTGGCGGCGGTGCACATGTGGTGCAGGTCCAGGCTCGGAAGCCTCTGGCGCCGGCAGGGCGCGGGTCCGTTGTGCCCACCCGTTCCGCCCCGGCGGAACGCATGCCCACAACGGGGGCGGGTGGGCGCCGCCCCGGCGGAACGCATGCCCACAACGGGGGCGGGTGGGCGCCGCCCCGGCGGAACGCATGCCCACAACGGGGGCGGGTGGGCGCCGCCCCGGG
>NZ_JBWKFA010000002.1:892154-1102471 GCF_056435185.1 Streptomyces sp. NPDC044003
CGGGACGAGGGCCCGCCGCGGGGTGGGCGGGGGCGCCGCCCCGGCGGAGCGGCGGCCACAGCGGGTGGCGGTCAGGCCGCTGCGTTCGGTTCCTCCACGGGGGCGCGGACGCCCAGGTCCGTCAGGAGCGACGTCGTCGCGCGGTGGGCCGACGCCAGCGCCCCGCCGACCGTGCTCGTGTCGCGATGGTCGCCGCACACGTACAGCCCCGCGAGCAGCCGCACCGAGCGGTGCGCGTCGTGCGGGGGCCGCATCGCCGGGACCGCCTCCGGGGTGTGGTGGAAGGCCAGGAGTTCCCAGTCGTCCGTCGACGTGCCGTAGAGCGTGGCCAGGTGTTTGCGGACGCGGCGTTCCGTGTCGTCCGGGGGAGTTCCGAGGACCGTCGAGGTGATGAGGGGCCGGCCTCCCGGCGCCCGCGCCGGGTCCACCGTGCTCATCACCGCCGTGTGCGCCACCGGCCCGCCCGGGTCCGCCTCCAGGAGGAGAGTGGGGTCCCCGCACGGCGCCACGGGGGCCGTGTGGTGGAGGACGGTCACCGGGTGGAAGTTGGGGACCCGCAGGCCCGGCAGCAGGGACGCCGCCGTCCGCGCACCCGTCGCCAGGAGGACCGAGCGGCAGCCGATGACCCCGTGCTCGGCCGTCGTGACCCGGGAGACCGATATGTCGGTGACCCGGACGCCGGTCCGGACCGTGCCCGGCGGCAGCGCGGCGGCGAGCCGCTCGGGGAGCGCCGCCGAACCGCCCTCGGGGACGGCCGGCCGCCCCCGGGCGAAGGCCCGCAGCGCCAGGTCCGCCTGACGGCTCGACATGGCGAGGTCGGGGTCGGCGAGGAGCGCGGCGAGCAGCGGCCGCAGCACCCCCTGGACCGTCCGGGCGGGCAGCCGGGCCGTCAGGGCCTCCCGGGCGGTCCGCTCGGGCCGGGCGAGGAGGCGCTGCGTCGGCGTCGCGGCGAGCCGGACGAGGGACGCGCCGAGCCGCGCCTGGTCGAGCGAGGCGGCCGGATTCCGGGGGGCGCTCGCGAGGGCGCGCGCCACGCTGAACGCTCCCCCCACGCCCCGGTGGACCCCGCCGCCCCGGTGGCCGCCCGCCCGGCGCGGGTGCGGGACGCCCCAGCGTGCGTACCGCCCGTCGCTGTGGACGAGCACCCCGGGAGCGAACGGGCGCAGCGCGAGCCCGGACAGCCCGGGCGTGGCCCGTAGTTCCTCGGGCGAGAGGGTGAGCAGCGGGCCCACCCGGTCGAGCAGGAAGCCGTCGACGTGGTCGGTGGCCATCCGGCCGCCGACCTGCGGCTCCGCCTCCAGGACGGCGACGGCGAGCCCGGCGCCGGTCAGCCGGCGCGCGGCCGCGAGCCCCGCGATCCCGGCTCCTACGATGACGACGTCGACGGCCTCCACGACGTCCCTGTGCTGTGCGCTGGTTGCGGTACTGAGCACGTTCCCCTCCCCAGGTCGGCGCCGCCGGTGGGAGGCCTTATGCCCCCAACAGGCCCCCGGAATGCCCGAGTTCGCGTTCGTATCGAACGGTGGGCGTCGAGCCTAGGCAGGGGCCGTGCGGAAGTCGGCCCGCGCGCGGCGGGGTGCACGCAGCACGGGGGAGCGCACCTCGGGGACGGGGCGTCAGCGCAGCGCCGCCCGGATCGACTCGTCGATCGTCGGGAAGGCGAAATCGAAACCGGTCTCCAACAGCCGCCCCGGCAGCACCCGCTGACTGCCCAGCACGTCCTGGGCGAAGTCGCCGAGGACCACCTTCAGGGCGGGCGCGGGGACGGTGAAGAGGGTCGGGCGGTGCAGCACCCGGCCCATCGCCGCCGTCACCTCGCGGTTGGTGACGGGCTCGGGGGCCGTCAGGTTCACGGGACCCGAGAGGGACGGGGTGTCGACGAGGTGGCGCAGGGCGGCCACCTCGTCGTGGAGGGAGATGTGCGACCAGTACTGGCGGCCGTCGCCCATCCGTCCGCCGAGCCCGGCGCGGAAGACGGGGAAGAGCCGTCCCCAGGCGCCGCCTCGGCGTGCCACGACCAGGCCCGTGCGGGCGTAGGTGACCCGGATGCCGGCCTCCTCGGCGGGGGCGGCCGCGGCCTCCCACTCCACGCAGACCGAGGGCAGGAAGCCCGTGCCGGCGGGGGCGCTCTCGTCCACCGCGCGCGTGCCGGTGTCCCCGTACCAGCCGAGTGCCGTGCCGCAGACCAGCGTCTCCGGCGGGTCGGCGAGCGAGGCGAGCGCCTGGGCGATCGCCGTCGTGCCGAGGACCCGGCTGTCCCGGATCTCCTTCTTGTACGCCTCGTTCCAGCGGCGCTCGCCGACGCCGGCGCCCGCCAGGTGGACGACGGCGTCGACGCCGACGAGCCCGGCGGCGTCCACGTACAGCCGCTTGGGGTCCCATTCGACCTCGTCGGCGGTCCGGGCCGGGCGGCGGACGAGGCGGAGGACGTCGTGGCCGTCGGTGCGCAGGGAGCGGACCAGGGCCGAGCCGATGAGCCCGGAGGCGCCGGTGACGGCGACGCGCTTGCGAGTGGCGGAACGCTGCATGGTCACCATCCTGCCCTCCCCGAGCGGCGCGTGGCACAGTGGCCGTCATGATCGTGCCGGAGACGCAGATACGCATACGTACCGCCGTCCTTGAGGACGACGCCGTGCTCTCGGAGCTCGACCGGACCACCTGGTCGACCCTCCACGCCGTGCAGCCCGCCCCGGAGCCGGGCGCGCCCTTCTTCGACGAGCGCCACCTGCCCGAGCACTACCTGGTCGCGGAGGTCGGCGGGGCGGTCGTCGGTTACGTCCGGGTGGCGCCGCCGACCCCGCTCGCCGTCACCGCTCACGTCCGCCAGATCCAGGGCCTCGCCGTCGCCGAGTCCGCTCGGGGCAGAGGGGTCGCCCGGGCACTTCTGCGGGCGGCCATGGACCGGGCCCGGGAGCAGGGCGCCGTCCGGATCACCCTGCGGGTCCTCGGGCACAACGCGCCGGCCCGCGCGCTCTACGCCTCGGAGGGCTTCGCGGTCGAGGGCGTACTGCCGGGGGAGATACTGCTCGACGGGGCGTACGTGGACGACGTCCTCATGGGCCGCTCGCTGCTCGCCTGAGGGCCCGCGAGGGCGCTGTCCACCCGGTCGCTACTCGGCTGACGCGTCCCGCAGCAGCCGCATCCCGCCCATGAGTTCCCGCAGGCAGCGCACCGCGAGCGCGGCCGGTGCGCCCTCCCCGCGCTCCGGTGCCTCGGTCTCCGCCCAGCTCTCCAGGGCGATCCGGATCGCGTCGGTGGCCGCCGCCGCCGCGAGCCGTACCTCCAGCGGGTCCGCGTCCGGTCCGGCGAGCCCGGCGACGACCTCGCGCAGCCGCTCCTCGGACTCCTGGTTGACCCGGTACCAGACGGCCCGGAGGGCGGGGTCCTCGGCGGCGGCACGCAGCAGCCCGCGCGTCCAGCGCAGGCCCTCCGCGTCGGCCTCGGTCTCCGGGGTGAGCGCGTCGGCGATCGAGCGCTCCAGGGCCGCGGGCACGCCCGCGGCCGGTCCCGTCGCGGCGAGGAGTTCCCGCCAGCGGTCGGCGCCGCCCGCGAGGAGCGGGGCGACGGCGTCCTGCTTGGAGCGGAAGTAGCGGTAGAAGGTGCGCAGGGCGACGCCCGCCCGCTGGGCGATGTCCTCGGCCGTGGTGCCGTCGGGGCCGCGCTCGGTGAAGAGCTCGGCGGCGGCGCGGGCGATGTCCAGCTGGGTGGCGGCCTTGCGGCGCTCCGTCAGGGAGGGGGTGGGGGGCGTGGCGCCCTCGGGCTTGGTGCTCACTCCACGAAGCGTACGCCTGCGACTGCCGAACGTGCATGACGTGCAGGTGTGGCAAAACGTGCCACTCGGGCGTACGGTGGCGGCATCCCCGGAAAGCTTGACATCGAGAGGTTGTCGACATGAACCAGCTGACTCGTTACGAAGGACGCCGCGCCCTCATCACCGGCGGCGGCTCCGGCATCGGCCAGGCCACCGTCCTGCGCATGCTCGCCGAGGGCGGCCGCGTCGTCGCCGCCGACATCAGCGAGGACGGCCTCAAGGACACCGTCGCCAAGGCCGGCGAGGCCGCCGACCGCCTCACCACCGTCGTCGTGAACATCGCCGACGAGGCCTCCGTACGGGCCGGCGTCGCCGCCGCCGTCGAGGCGCTCGGCGGCCTGGACGTCCTGGTCAACGCCGCCGGCATCCTGCGCTCCTCGCACACCCACGAGACGAGCCTGGACTCCTTCGAGCAGGTGATCCGGATCAACCTCACCGGCACCTTCCTCGTGATCCGCGAGGCGATCCCGGCGCTCCTGGAGGGCAACGACTCCGCCGTCGTGAACTTCTCCTCCACCTCCGCGATGTTCGCCCACCCCTACATGGCGGCCTACGCGGCCAGCAAGGGCGGCATCCAGTCCATGACCCACGCGCTCGCCGCCGAGTACGCCAAGCAGGGCATCCGCTTCACCGCCGTCCAGCCCGGCTCCATCTCCTCCGGCATGACCGACGGCTCCGGCGCCTCCAAGCAGTCCCAGGGCCCCGGCCTGCCCGAGGACACCGACTGGTCCCTCTTCGCCAAGCTCGCCCCCGCCCTCGGCCAGGGCTTCGCCGGCCCCGAGACCGTCGCCGGCGTCGTCGCGATGCTCGCCTCCGAGGACGGCAGGTTCATCACCGGCACCGAGGTCCGCATCGACGGCGGGACCCACTTCTGATGACCGCCGCCGAGGTCTTCCACGGCCGCACCGCCGTCATCACGGGAGCCTCCTCCGGCATCGGCGCCGGCCTCGCCCGGCACGCCGCCGGGCTCGGCATGAAGCTGGTCCTCGCCGACATCGCCGCCGAACGGCTCGCCGAGTTCGCGGGCGAGCTGTCCGCCACCGGCGCCGAGGTCACCGCCGTCGTCACCGACGTCGCCGACCCCGCCTCCGTCGAGGCCCTCGCCGACACGGCGTACACCCGTCACGGCGCCGTCGACCTGCTCGTCAACAACGCCGGGATCATGGCCATGGGCTACTCCTGGGAGATCCCGGCCGAGCGCTGGGACGCCATGCTCCGGATCAACATCGGCGGGTACGTCAACGGCATCCGGGCCTTCGTCCCGCGCATGCTGGAGCGCGGCGAGAAGGCCCGGGTGGTCAACGTCTCGTCGATCGGCGGCCTGCTGCCGAGCCCGCTGATGGCCCCGTACAGCGTCACCAAGTTCGGCACGCTCGCCCTCACCGAGTCCCTGCACTACGAGATGCAGATGAAGGGCGCCCCGATCCAGGTGTCCGTCGTGACGCCCGGCTCGGTCAAGAGCGAGATCTTCAAGGCCGCCAGGCCCGGGGAGACCGCCCCGCCGGAGATCGCGGCCTTCAACGACCGGCTCCAGGCGATGGCCGACGAGCACGGCCTCACGCCCGAGGAGCACGCCGAGCGGGTCTTCGAGATGGTCGCGGAGGGCAAGTACTGGGCGATCCCGCAGCCCGAGCAGCTCTTCCCGGCGCTCAAGCCCCGCACGGAGATGATCCTCGGCCAGGAGAACCCCCGGCTGCAGCTGGGCTGATCCGGACGGGTCCCGGGGGCCCCGCCCCCGGGATCTACACCGTCCCGAAGCGCTCCCACAGCCGGGGGAACCGGGACGCGAGCACGTCGTCGTCCTCCAGGTCGAAGGGGGCGCCCAAGGGCTCCCCGCCCGGCATCGGAATGCCCAGGTCGGGGGTCTCGGCCCCGGTCAGCGCCTCGTACGCCTCGTCCGCCGCGAAGCCGATCTCCTCGCCGTCCCCGTCGATCTCCACGTCGAAGTCGCCGATCAGCTCCGCCAGCGCGTCCGGATCGTGCACACCCCCCTCGTACACCTCCCGGCCCTGGCCGATCAGCCAGCAGCGGAACGAGTCGAAGGTCTCCTCGCCCGCCCCGTCGAAGAGCACCGCCGCGGCACCCCACAGATCCCAGAGGTACGCGCGGTTGAACCGGGCCTCGAAATGGCGCGCGTAGTCGAGCACCGAGTCGGGGTCCAGCCGGGTCAGCCGCTCCACGAGCAGATCCGCCTGCTCCTCGGGGTCGCCCTCGGCTTCCTCGCGGGTGGCGTCGATGAGCTCCCAGAACTCGGTCTCGTCCATCACGGCACCAGCATCGTGGCTCGGGGAGTCCGACGCACCCGGAAAGCCCGAAATGAATCCGGACAGAAGATGTCGTGTTTTCCTGACAGGGTGACGTCCATGACGACTGAAACCGCACCCCTGTACGGACGGATCTGCCTGGTCGCCGGGGCCACCCGGGGCGCCGGACGGGCCATCGCCGTCCAGCTCGGCACGGCCGGAGCCACCGTCTACGTCACCGGCCGCACCACCCGCGAGGAGATCAGCGAGGTCGGCCGCGCCACGGAGACCATCGAGGAGACCGCCGAACTGGTGACGGCCGCCGGCGGCGAGGGCATCGCCGTCCCCACCGACCACCTGGAACCCGAGCAGGTCCGGGCCCTCGTCGAGCGGATCGACCGCGAGCAGGGCCGGCTCGACGTCCTCGTCAACGACGTCTGGGGCGGCGAGCACCTGGTCTCCTTCGGGAAGAAGACCTGGGAGAACGACCTCGCCGGCGGCCTCCGGATGCTCGAACTCGGCGTACGGACCCACGCCATCACCTCGCACCTCGCGGTCCCGCTGCTGATCCGCAACCCCGGCGGGCTCGTCGTCGAGGTCACCGACGGCACCGCCGCGTACAACGACACCCGCTTCCGCGAGAACCTCTACTACGACCTCACCAAGAACGCCCCGATCCGGATGGCCTTCGGGCTCGCCAAGGAGCTGGCGGAGTACGGCGGGACGGCCGTCGCCGTCACCCCCGGCTGGCTCAGGTCCGAGCAGATGCTCGCCGGCTTCGGCGTCACCGAGGAGAACTGGCGCGACGCCACCGAGAAGCTCCCCGACTTCGGCATCTCCGAGTCCCCGGTGTACGTCGGCCGGGCCGTCGCCGCCCTCGCCGCCGACCCCGACCGGCACCGCTGGACCGGACAGTCCCTCTCCAGCGGCCAGTTGGCGAAGGAGTACGGCTTCACCGACGCCGACGGCTCGCAGCCCGACGCCTGGGGCTTCATCGTCGCGGGCGAGACCGGGACGCCGGACGTGGCCGACTACCGGTAGCGCTCCACCATGCCCCGGGCCGCCTCCGCGAACCGCTCCCGGAGCGCGGCCGGGGCGAGCACCTCCACCTCCGGGCCGAGACCCAGCAGCTGGCCGAAGGCGACCTCCTCGCTCTCCACCCGGAGGACCACCCGCACCAGGCCGTCCTCGGCGGTCCCCGCCGCGAGCGCCTCCTCGGCCGCCGCCCGGTCCGTCACGTACGGCAGCCTGCGCGCCCCCGCCTCCGTCAGCCGTACGACGACCTCGGCGCGCAGGATCGACCGGGCGAACTCGGCCGCCCGCTCCTCCCAGAAGGAGGGCAGGTCGAAGTCCGGGTCCCGGTCGAAGCGTTCCTCGCCCACGGCCACCGCCGTGAACCGGTCCACCCGGTACGTGCGGACGGAGGACCCCGAGCGCGCGCACACGTACCAGACCCCGGCCTTGAGGACGAGGCCGTACGGCTGGAGCTCCCGCTCCACCTCCGCGCCGTCACCGCGCCGGTAGCGGGCGGACACCCACCGGTCGTCCCACACCGCCTCGGCCACCGGCGCGAGCAGCTCCGGCGTCTCCGGCTCCTGGTACCAGCCGGGGGCGTCCAGATGGAAGCGCCGCGCCGCCGACTCGTGCGCGTCCCGCAGCGAGGGCAGCAGCGCCGCCGACACCTTGAGCCGGGCCGCCGAGGCCGCGTCCTCCAGGCCCATGTCCCGCAGCGCGCCCGGCAGTCCCGACAGGAACAGGGCCTCCGCCTCACCGCGCGCCAGCCCCGTGAGCCGCGTCCGGTATCCGCCGACGAGCCGGTACCCACCGGCCCGGCCCCGGTCCGCGTACACCGGCACCCCCGCCTCCGACAGGGCGACGGCGTCCCGGGTGACGGTCCGCTCCGACACCTCCAGTTCGGCGGCGAGTTCGGCGGCGGTCATGGACGGCCGGTTCTGGAGGAGCAGGACCATCTTGATGAGGCGGGCGGCACGCATGCGAACAAGAGTGCCGTACGTACGCCGAGGGGCCGCCTCCGTATGTGCGTACGGAAGCGGCCCCTCGGACGATCGGAGGCCCTTACAGGCCGTAGCGCTCGCGCGCCTCCTTCACGGCCGTCGCCCGGACCTCGCCGCGGCGGGCCAGCTGGGCCAGGGCCGCGACGACGATCGACTGGGCGTCGACGCCGAAGTGGCGGCGGGCCGCCTCGCGGGTGTCCGAGAGGCCGAAGCCGTCGGCGCCCAGCGAGGTGTAGTCCTGCTCGACCCACTGCGCGATCTGGTCGGGGACCTGGCGCATGTAGTCGGAGACCGCGAGGACCGGGGAGTCGATGCCCTCCAGGGCCTTGCGGATGTACGGCACCTGCTCCTCGCCGCGCAGGAGGGCCGCGTCGGCCTCCAGGGCGTCGCGGCGCAGCTCCGTCCAGGAGGTCGCGGACCACACGTCGGCGGCCACGCCCCACTCCTCGGCGAGCGTCTTCTGCGCCTCCAGGGCCCAGTGGATGGCCGTGCCGGAGGAGAGCAGCTGGATGCGGGAGGCGTTCGCCGGGAGCTCCAGGCCGGCCGACTCGGCCGTGTTGAAGCGGTAGAGGCCCTTGACGATGCCCTCGTCGATCCCGGACGGCTTGGCCGGCTGCGGCATCGGCTCGTTGTAGACCGTCAGGTAGTAGAAGACGTTCTGGTCCTCGCCCTCGGCGGCCTCGCCGTACATCCGGCGCAGACCCTCCTTGACGATGACCGCGACCTCGTACGCGAACGCCGGGTCGTACGTCAGCGCCGCCGGGTTGGTCGCCGCGATGACGGGCGAGTGGCCGTCGGCGTGCTGGAGGCCCTCACCGGTCAGGGTCGTACGGCCGGCCGTGGCGCCGACGAGGAAGCCGCGGCCGAGCTGGTCACCGAGCTGCCACATCTGGTCGGCGGTCCGCTGCCAGCCGAACATCGAGTAGAAGATGTAGAAGGGGATCATCGCCTCACCGTGCGTGGAGTACGCGGTGGACGCGGCGATGAAGTCGGCCATCGAGCCGGCCTCGGTGATGCCCTCGTTCAGGATCTGGCCGTTGACGGCCTCCTTGTAGTACATCAGCTGGTCGCGGTCGACCGGCTCGTACGTCTGGCCCTTCGGCGAGTAGATGCCGAGCGACGGGAACAGCGACTCCATACCGAAGGTACGGGCCTCGTCCGGGACGATCGGGACCCAGCGCTTGCCGGTCTCCTTGTCGCGGATCAGGTCCTTGATCAGTCGCACGAACGCCATCGTCGTGGCCATCGACTGCGAGCCGGAGCCCTTGTCGAAGGCGGCGAAGGCCTTGTCGGCCGGGGCCGGCAGCGGGGCGAGCGGGTGCGTGCGGCGGGCCGGGGCCGGGCCGCCGAGCGCCGCGCGGCGCTCCTGGAGGTAACGGACCTCGGGGGAGTCGGCGCCCGGGTGGCCGTAGGGCACCTGGCCGTCGACGAACTGCGCGTCCGAGATGGGCAGCTCAAGAAGGTCACGCATGTTCTTGAACTCGTCCGTCGTCAGCTTCTTCATCTGGTGGTTCGCGTTCTTCGACGCGAAGCCCTCACCCAGGGTGAAGCCCTTGACGGTCTGCGCCAGGATGACCGTCGGCGCGCCCTTGAACTCCAGGGCGGCCTTGTACGCGGCGTACACCTTGCGCGGCTCGTGGCCACCGCGGGAGAGGTGGAAGCACTCGAGGATCTTGTCGTCGCTGAGCAGCTGCGCCATCGCGACGAGCGCCGGGTCCTTGCCGAAGAAGTCCTGGCGGATGTAGGCGGCGTCGCGGGTCTGGTACGTCTGGACCTGCGCGTCCGGGACCTCGCGGAGGCGGCGGACGAGGGCGCCGGTGGTGTCGAGCGCGAACAGCTCGTCCCAGGCGTTGCCCCACAGCGACTTCACGACGTTCCAGCCGGCGCCGCGGAACTGGGCCTCCAGCTCCTGCACGATCTTGAAGTTGGCGCGGACCGGGCCGTCGAGGCGCTGCAGGTTGCAGTTGATGACGAAGGTCAGGTTGTCCAGACCCTCGCGGGCCGCCAGGGCGAGGGCAGCGGTCGACTCGGGCTCGTCCATCTCGCCGTCACCGAGGAACGCCCACACGTGCGAGGCGGAGACGTCCTTGATGGAGCGGTTGGTCAGGTAGCGGTTGAAGCGCGCCTGGTAGATCGCGGAGAGCGGGCCCAGACCCATGGAGACGGTGGGGAACTCCCACAGCCAGGGGAGGCGGCGCGGGTGCGGGTAGGAGGGCAGGCCGTTGCCGCCGGACTCCTGCCGGAAGTTGTCGAGGTGGGCCTCGTTCAGGCGCCCGTCGAGGAAGGCGCGGGCGTAGATGCCGGGGGAGGCGTGACCCTGGATGTAGAGCTGGTCGCCGGAACCGTCGGCTTCCTTGCCCTTGAAGAAGTGGTTGAAGCCGGTCTCGTAGAGCCAGGCCGCGGAGGCGAAGGTGGCGATGTGGCCGCCGACGCCGTGCTTGGAGCCGCGGGTGACCATCGCGGCCGCGTTCCAGCGGTTCCACGCGGTGATCTTCCGCTCCATCTCCTCGTCGCCGCCGAACTCGGTGACCGAGGGCTCGGCGGAGGTGGGGATGGTGTTGACGTAGTCCGTCTCCAGGAGCTTGGGCAGGGCGAGGCCCGCGCCTTCGGCGTGCTGGAGGGTGCGGCGCATCAGGTAGGCGGCCCGGTGGGGGCCGGCGGCCTTGGTGACGGCGTCCAGGGAGGCCGCCCACTCGGCGGTCTCCTCGGTGTCACGGTCCGGGAGCTGGTCGAGCTCGCTCGGAATCTTGCCTACGGGATCGGTCATGATCGCCGCCTTCCGGACAGGGGTAGGGGGTGGAGATGGGGCCATGTCTGGCAGGACAGGGCGAAGGGCCGGGTGACGGCCCGCCGAAGACTGTAAACCGGCGATCGATGATCGATCAAAGGGTTGAAGGTGAAAACCTCTTCAGATCGAGAAAGTAGGCACAGGGTGCCAGGGAAACGGGCACCCGGTGCCTTGTTTTCTGTCCTGTTTTCGCAGGTGAGGCCGGTTGTCTGAGGGTGCGCGCGCACGAATGAGCGGGCCCGTCGACGGTACGGGCCCGCTCACTGTGCGTACAGGTGTGGCTCAGGCTCGCGGCGCGCAGCCCAGAACATGCGCCTTCACCAGCGCACCGATGTTCGGGTCGCCCCGCCGGAAGGCCTCCACCAGCTCCTGGTGCTCCTCCGCGTACGACTTCTGGACCGTGCCCAGCCAGCGGATCGACAGGGCCGTGAAGACCTCGATGCCGAGCGTCTCCCAGGTGTGCAGCAGGACGCCGTTCCCGGCCGCCTTCACCAGCTCCCGGTGGAAGGCCACCGTGTGCCGGACCTGCGCCGTACCGTCCATGGCCGCGTCCGCCTCGTACAGGGCCGCCACGTGCGGCTCCAGGGCCGAGCAGTCGGCCGCGAGCCGCCCGGCCGCCAGCTCGGCCGCGATCTGCTCCAGACCGGCGCGTACGGGGTAGCTCTCCTCCAGGTCGGCCGCGGTGAGGTTGCGGACCCGGACGCCCTTGTTGGGCGCCGACTCGATCAGCCGCAGCGACTCCAGCTCGCGCAGCGCCTCGCGGACCGGGGTCTGGGAGACCTCCAGCTCGGTCGCGATCCGGCGCTCCACGATGCGCTCGCCCGGCTTCCAGCGGCCGCTGACGATCCCCTCCACGATGTGCTCGCGGATCTGCTCGCGCAGCGAGTGGACGACGGGGACGGTCATGAAGCGGCTCCTCGGGGAGTGTTGACCCTTAGACAATACGGCGGCGCCCCCGTCCGGAAACACTTCCGGGCGGGGGCGCCGCAGGTGAGGCTCGTTACGTTGCCTTTCGGCGCCGTGCCTTACAGACCGAGGTCGACCTCGAACTCGCCGGCCTCCAGGATCGCCTTGACGGCCGTCAGGTAGCGGGCGGCGTCGGCGCCGTCCACCAGACGGTGGTCGTAGGAGAGCGTCAGGTAGGTCATGTCGCGGACGCCGATGACGGTGCCCTCGGCGGTCTCGATGACCGCCGGACGCTTGACCGTGGCACCGATGCCCAGGATGGCGACCTGGTTCGGCGGCACGATGATCGTGTCGAACAGCGCACCGCGCGAACCGGTGTTGCTGATGGTGAAGGTCGCACCGGCCAGCTCGTCCGGCGTGATCTTGTTGCCGCGGACCTTGCCGGCCAGCTCGGCGGTGGCCTTGGAGATGCCGGCGATGTTCAGGTCGCCCGCACCCTTGATGACCGGGGTCATCAGACCCTTCTCGGAGTCCACGGCGATGCCGATGTTCTCCGAGTCGAAGTACGTGATGGTGCCCTCGGCCTCGTTGATCCGGGCGTTGATGACCGGGTGGGCCTTCAGCGCCTGGGCCGCCGCCTTCACGAAGAACGGCATCGGGGAGAGCTTGACGCCCTCACGGGCCGCGAACGCGTCCTTGGCGCGGGCGCGCAGCTTCATCAGCTTGGTGATGTCGACCTCGACGACCGAGGACAGCTGGGCCTGGCCGTGCAGCGCCTTCATCATGTTGTCGCCGATGACCTTGCGCATGCGGGTCATCTTGACCGTCTGGCCACGCAGCGGGGAGACCTCCAGGGCGGGGGTCTTCGGCGCGGCGGCGGCCGGAGCGGCGACGGGAGCGGCAGCGGCGGCCTTCTTGGCCTCGGCGGCCGCGAGGACGTCCTGCTTGCGGATGCGGCCGCCGACGCCGGAGCCCTTGACGGACGCCAGGTCGACACCGTTCTCGGTGGCGAGCTTGCGGACCAGCGGGGTCACGTACGCGCCGTCCTCGGCCGGGGCGGCCGGAGCCGGGGTCGCCGGGACCGGGGTCACGACGGCCGGGGCGATCGACGGGGCGGCGGCGACCGGAGCCGGAGCGGCGACCGGGGCGGCCGGGGCGACCGGCGCGGGGGCCGGAGCCGGGGCGGCCGGGGCGACCGGAGCCGGGGCAGCGGCGACGGGGGCCGGAGCGGCCGGGGCCGGGGCGGCGGCGGGAGCGGCACCCGCGGCGCCGATGACGGCCAGCTTGGCGCCGACCTCGGCGGTCTCGTCCTCGGCGACGACGATCTCCAGGAGAACGCCGGAGGCGGGGGCGGGGATCTCGGTGTCGACCTTGTCCGTGGAGACCTCGAGCAGCGGCTCGTCGGCCTCGACGGTCTCGCCGACCGACTTCAGCCAGCGGGTGACGGTGCCCTCGGTGACGGACTCGCCGAGCGCCGGCAGAACGACGTCGGTGCCCTGGACGGCACCGGCGGGGGCGGCGGCCGGAGCCTCGGCCACGGGGGCCGGAGCGGCCGGGGCCTCGACGACCGGCGCCGGGGCGGCGACCGGAGCCGGGGCGGCCTCGGCGGCGGGGGCCGGAGCGGCGGCCGGGGCGCCCGTGCCGTCGTCGATGATGGCGAGCTCGGCGCCCACCTCGACCGTCTCGTCCTCGGCGACCTTGATGGAGGCCAGGATGCCCGAGGCGGGGGCGGGGATCTCGGTGTCGACCTTGTCGGTCGAGACCTCGAGCAGCGGCTCGTCGGCCTCGACACGCTCACCCTCGGCCTTGAGCCAGCGGGTGACGGTGCCCTCGGTGACGCTCTCGCCGAGCGCCGGCAGGGTTACGGAAACCGACATGGTTTCAGTTGCTCCTAACGAATTGCGGAAAGTGGTCGTCGCGCCCTGTGATGACGTGAGCGTCAGTCGTGGGAGTGCAGAGGCTTGCCGGCCAGGGCCAGGTGGGCCTCGCCGAGCGCCTCGTTCTGCGTCGGGTGGGCGTGGATGAGCTGCGCGACCTCGGCCGGCAGCGCCTCCCAGTTGTAGATCAGCTGTGCTTCGCCGACCTGCTCGCCCATGCGGTCACCGACCATGTGGACGCCGACCACGGCACCGTCCTTGACCTGGACGAGCTTGATCTCGCCCGCGGTCTTGAGGATCTTGCTCTTGCCGTTGCCCGCGAGGTTGTACTTCAGGGCGACGACCTTGTCCGCGCCGTAGATCTCCTTGGCCTTGGCCTCGGTGATGCCGACGGAGGCGACCTCGGGGTGGCAGTACGTCACCCGGGGCACACCGTCGTAGTCGATCGGGACGGTCTTCAGACCGGCCAGGCGCTCCGCGACGAGGATGCCCTCGGCGAAGCCGACGTGCGCGAGCTGGAGCGTCGGGACGAGGTCGCCCACGGCCGAGATCGTCGGCACGTTGGTACGCATGTACTCGTCGACCAGGACGTAGCCGCGGTCCATCGCGACGCCCTGCTCCTCGTAGCCGAGACCGGCGGAGACCGGGCCGCGGCCGATGGCGACCAGGAGGACCTCGGCCTCGAAGGTCTTGCCGTCGGCCAGGGTGACCTTGACGCCGCTGTCGGTGTACTCGGCGGACTGGAAGAAGGTGCCGAGGTTGAACTTGATGCCGCGCTTGCGGAACGCGCGCTCAAGAAGCTTCGAGCTGTTCTCGTCCTCGACCGGGACCAGGTGCTTCAGGCCCTCGATGACCGTGACGTCGGTGCCGAAGGACTTCCACGCCGAGGCGAACTCGACGCCGATGACGCCGCCGCCCAGGATGATCGCGGACTCCGGGACGCGGTCCAGGGTCAGCGCGTGGTCCGAGGAGATGATCCGGTTGCCGTCGATCTCCAGGCCGGGCAGGGACTTCGGCACGGAACCGGTGGCCAGGAGGATGTGACGACCCTCGACGCGACGGCCGTCCACGTCGACGGAGGTCGGGGAGGACAGGTGGCCGGTGCCCTCGATGTAGGTCACCTTGCGGGAGGCGACGAGACCCTGCAGGCCCTTGTACAGGCCCGAGATCACGTCGTCCTTGTACTTGTGCACGGCCTTGATGTCGATGCCCTCGAAAGAGGCCTTGACACCGAACTGCTCCGCCTCGCGCGCCTGGTCGGCGACCTCGCCGGCGTGGAGCAGGGCCTTCGTCGGGATGCAGCCGTTGTGCAGGCAGGTGCCGCCGAGCTTGTTCTTCTCGATCAGTGCGACGTCCAGGCCCAGCTGCGCTCCGCGCAGCGCCGCGGCGTAACCGCCGCTACCGCCGCCGAGGATCACTAGGTCGAAAACGGTGCTGGCGTCGTTCGCCACGTCACGTCCTCCATGCATGTGCGCTCGTCGCCGGTCGTCGACGACCTGGCGGCGGCTGGTGTCCGGCCGCTTTATTTCGGCCCTGTGGTGGGGGCCCTGTCCTGCCGAGAACCCATCTTCGCACTTGTTGACGGACGACGGGACGCGGGGCCGTGGTCTGAGACGGCCGATCGTCCGTACGGCGGGGTCACGGGCACGGACGAACCTACGGATTTCGTCGTCGGCGAACAGGGAAGGCCCCGGGCGCGGAGCCCGGGGCCTTCCCTGTCACGGGGTGGATCAGAGCTCGCCGGCCGCCGTGCGCTCGGCCAGCTTCACCAGGGTGCGGACCGAGGAGCCGGTGCCGCCCTTCGGGGTGTAGCCGTACGGGGCGCCCTCGTGGAAGGCCGGGCCCGCGATGTCCAGGTGGGCCCAGGTGATGCCCTCGCCCACGAACTCCTGCAGGAAGAGACCGGCGACCAGGCCGCCGCCCATCCGGACGCCCATGTTCGCCATGTCGGCGGTGGGGGAGTCCATCGTCTTGCGCAGGTCCGCGGGGAGCGGCATCGGCCAGGACTGCTCGCCGACCTCCTCGGCGATCTCGTGGATCGCGGTCCGGAACTCGTCGTCGTTGGCCATGACGCCGAAGGTGCGGTCACCGAGGGCGAGGACCATGGCGCCGGTCAGGGTCGCCACGTCGACGATCGCGTCCGGGTGCTCCTCGGAGGCCTTGGTCAGCGCGTCGGCGAGGACGAGCCGGCCCTCGGCGTCGGTGTTCAGGACCTCGACGGTCTTGCCGCTGTACATGCTCAGCACGTCACCCGGGCGGGTGGCGGAGCCGGACGGCATGTTCTCCGCGAGGGCGAGCCAGCCCGTGACGTTGACCTCCAGGCCGAGGCGGGCCGCGGCGACGACGGTGGAGAACACGGCGGCGGCGCCGGCCATGTCGCACTTCATCGTCTCGTTGTGGCCGGCCGGCTTCAGGGAGATGCCGCCCGAGTCGTAGGTGATGCCCTTGCCGACCAGGGCGAGGGTCTTCTCCGCCCTCGGGTGGGTGTAGGCGACCCGGACCAGGCGCGGCGGGTTCACGGAGCCGTTGCCGACGCCGAGGATGCCGCCGAAGCCGCCCTTGGTGAGCGCCTTCTCGTCGAGGACCTGGACCTTGAGGCCGTGCTCCTTGCCGGCGGCCTGCACGGCGGCGGCGAAGGTCGCCGGGTACAGGTCGTTCGGCGGCTGGTTGACCAGGTCGCGGGCGCGGTTGATCTCCTCGGCGACGGCCTGGGCGCGCTCGGCGGCGGCCTTGAAGGCCTTGTCGCGCGGCTTGGCGCCGAGCAGGGCCACCTCGGCGAGGGGCTTCTTCGCGTCCTTGGCGTCATTGGATGCCCGGTACGCGTCGTAGGCGTACGCGCCGAGCAGGGCGCCCTCCGCGATGGCGGCGGCGTCCTCGGCGGTGGCGATCGGCAGCGCGAACGCGGCCTTCTTCGAGCCGGTCAGGGTGCGGGCGGCGGTGCCGGCGGCGCGGCGCAGGGTCTCCCCGGCGAAGGACGCGCCGTCCTCGGGGGCCTCGCCCAGGCCGACGGCCAGGACGACGGGAGCCTTGAGACCGGCGGGGGCGGGCAGCTTCGTCGCCTCACCTTCGGCACCCGAGGCGCCCAGGGTCTCCAGGACGGCGGCGAGCCGGCCGTCGAAGGCCTTGTCGACGGCCTCGGCGCCCGGGGCGACGACCAGCGTCTTCCCGGACTTCGCGACGCCGACGACGAGGGCGTCGGCGCGCAGCGTCGCCGCGCCGGCAGTGCTGAGAGTGAGAGCAGTCACGGTGGTGAAATCTCGCTTCCATTGAGTTCTGTGGCGGTCGAGGGATGGGCCGACCGTGCCCGCCGCATCGTATTTCGGCCCGGAGAGCGCCGAGAACGAGCCTACGCTCGCTCACCCGGTTCGCTCACGGCGGCGGGGATTCACTCATCCGTGGTGTCTCTTTCATGTTTACCCTTCCGGCCTCTGTCGCCCGGCCACACTCGCCTCATTCACGCAAGGACGACACACCGTTCTTCGCCTCATCTGCGACATCTCCACGCGTTCCGCCGGTTCGGGCGGGGCCCGTCGAGGGGGGACACCCGCCATGGACTCCGGCCGAATCCGTACGCCCAGAACCGCGCCCCGCACCGCCGCCGGCGCCCGCATCGCGCCTCGTACGGGCAAGATCGCGGCCCTCGCCGCCGCCGCGCTGCTCGCCACCGTCGTCCCCTCCGCGCAGGCGGTCGCCGCGACCGCGCCCCGCGTGGACCTCACCGTCCTCGTCGTCGACGACGGCGGCAGCGCGGTCGGGGCGATCACCGCCGAGCTGAAGGGCTCCGGCGTCCCGTACCGCAGGATCGACCTCAACGACCCGAACCGGCCGGTCCTCGACACCGCCTTCCTCAGCGACACCGTCGACGGGCGGCCCCGCGCCAGGTACCAGGGCGTCGTCCTGCCCCACGAGAGCGCCTTCGGCCCCGACTCGGCCGAGGCCACCGCCCTCCAGGCGTACGAGCGGACCTTCGGGATCCCGCAGGTCGACGCCTACACCTGGTCGCACCCCGGCGTCGGCCTCGACTACACCGACCAGGGCGGCTGGTCCGGCGTCCTCGACGGGACCACCGCCGGCGTCACCACCGCCGGCCGGGCGGGCCCCTTCCGGTACCTCGCCGGAGCCCTCACCTTCGAGGACAACGACCCGACGATCGCCGAGAGTTACGGCTACGCCGGCCGCCCCCGCACCGGCTACACCAGCTACCTCGACATTCCCGTCGACGGCGGCGGCCGCGCCAGCCTCGTCGGCGAGTACGCCACCGACGGGCGCCGCGAACTCGTCGTCACCTTCGCCTACAACCAGTACCAGCGGCAGTTCCGGGCCCTCGCCCGCGGCATCGTCGACTGGCTCACCCAGGGCGTCCACCTCGGCCAGAGCCGCAACTACCTCTCCGTCCACGTCGACGACGTCTTCGCCCCCGACGCCCGCTGGGACCCCGCGCTCAACTGCACCCCCGGCGACTTCGACTGCGTCGGCGACGACGGCGAGGGCGTCGACCCGATCCGTATGACCGCCGCCGACGCCCAGTACGCCGCCGCCTGGCAGAAGGCCTCCGGCTTCACGCTCGACATGGTCTACAACGGCGGCCAGGGCGAGCAGTGGAAGACCGAGCACGGCGGCACCGACGCGCTCACCGACCGGCTCGTCGCCGACCGCGCCCAGTACCGGTGGATCAACCACACCTACACCCACCCCTTCCTCGGCTGCGTCCAGGACAACGCCGTCGTCCCCTGGCAGTGCGCCAAGGACACCGCCGGCAACACCCTCTGGGTCAGCCGCTCCGAGATCGCCGGCCAGATCCGCGACAACCACAACTGGGCCGTCGGCAAGGGCATCTCCGTCGACCGCTCCGAACTCGTCACCGGCGAGCACTCCGGCCTGAAGACCCTGCCCCAGCAGCCCGTCGACAATCCCAACCTCGCCGGCGCCCTCGCCGACAACGGCGTGAAGTGGACCGCGAGCGACAACTCCCGCGAGCCCCAGCAGCGGGCCGTCGGGACCGGCGCCGCGAAGACCGTGCCCCGCCACCCGATGAACGTCTACTACAACGTGGGCACCGCCGCCGAGATGGCCGATGAGTACAACTGGATCTACACCTCCCGCGCCGACGGCGGCAGCGGGATCTGCGAGTCCAACCCGGCCTCCACCTGCCTGCCCGCCCCGCTCCCCACGGCCACCGGCTACGCCGACCACATCGTGCCGCAGGAAGCCCGCACCGCCCTCTCCCACGTCCTCGGCAACGACCCCCGGCCGCACTACGTGCACCAGTCCAACCTCGCCGAGGAGCGCCTCCTCTACCCGGTCCTCGACCGCGTACTCGCCGACTACCGGGCCCTGTTCGCGGCGAACGCGCCCCTGGTGAACCCCGCCCAGAAGGACGTCGGCACCGAACTGGGCCGCCGCGCCGCCTGGGACCAGGCCGTAGCCGCCGGAAAGGTCACCGCCTACCGCATCGGCACCACGGTCACGATCAAGGCGCCCTCCGGCGTCACCGCGCCCGTCACCGCCCCCGAGGGCACCCGCAAGAAGCTCCTGCTCGGCACCACCGCCTTCGGCACGCCCTACGCGGGCACCCGCTCCGCCTGGACCACGCCCGAACTGCTCCAGACCGCCCTCACCCTCACGCTCCCGACCGCCTGACGCCTGACCAGCACGTCCTGGGGGGAACCCGCTCATGCCGAGCAGTGGCCGTCACGTCACCATGCTCACCGAAGGCACCTACCCGCATGTCCACGGCGGCGTCAGCACCTGGTGCGACCAGCTCGTCCGTGGCATGCCGGAGGTCGACTTCGAGATCCTCGCCCTCACCGGCAGCGGCCGCGAACCCGTCACCTGGGAGCTGCCGCCCAACGTCACCCGGCACACCGCGTACCCCCTGTGGGGCCCTCCGCAGGGTCCGGCCGTGCGCCGGCCCCTGCGGGGGCGCGAACGCCGCCGCTTCCTCGACGCGTACGAGCGCCTCCTGCTCGCCCTCCTCGACCCCGAGGCGGGCTGCGACTTCGGCACCGGCCTGTACGAACTCGCCGAACTCGCCCGGCAGGGACGGCTGACCGCCGCCCTCCGCTCCGAGCCGGCCCTGCGCTCCCTCATGTGGATCTGGACCATGCCGCACCTGCCCACGCTCGCGGCCCGGCCCACCGTCCACGACGCGCTCACCGCCACCGACCTGCTCGAACACGCCCTGCGCCCGCTCGCCGCCCGGATAGCCGACGGTGGCGTGGCGCACGCCGTCTCCAGCGGTCTCGCCACGCTGCCCGCCCTCGCCGCGCAGCACTTCGAAGGGGTGCCCTTCCTGCTCACCGAACACGGCATCTACCTCCGCGAGCGCTACCTCGGCTACCGCACCGAAGCGCAACGCTGGCCCGTCAAGGCCCTGATGCTCGGCTTCTACCGCGAGCTCAACACCCTCGGCTACCGCAAGGCCGACCTCATCACCCCCTGCAACCAGTACAACCGGCGCTGGGAGGAGCGCGGCGGAGCCCCCGCCGACCGCATCCGCACCGTCTACAACGGCGTCGACCCGGCCCTCTTCCCCGAGGCCGGACCCGAGCCCGAGACCCCCACCCTCAGCTGGTGCGGCCGTGTCGACCCCATCAAGGACCTGGAGACCCTGATCCGGGCGTACGCGATCTGCCGCGCCGAACTCCCCCCGCTCAGGCTCCGCCTGTTCGGCCCGGTCCCGGCCGGGAACGAGGACTACCTGACCCGTCTGGAGAAGCTCGCCGCCGAACTGGGCGTGACCGACGGGGTGTCCTTCGAGGGCCGGATCAGCGACGTCCCCTCGGCCTACGCGGCCGGCAGCGTCGTCATGCTCTCCTCCATCAGCGAGGGCTTCCCCTTCTCCCTCATCGAGGCCATGTCCTGCGGCCGCGCCACCGTCTCCACGGACGTCGGAGGCGTACGGGAGGCCGTCGGCGACACCGGGATCGTCGTCCCGCCCCGCGAACCGGCCGTCATGGCCGCCGCCGTCTCCGCGCTCCTCCGGGACGGCGCCCGCCGCGCCGAACTCGGCCGCCGCGCCCGGCAGCGGGTGATCGACGAGTTCACCCTGCACCGCTCGGTGGACGGCTTCCGCCGGATCTACCGCGAACTGGCGGGCGCCCGCCCGGCCCCGCTGCCGCCCCAGGAACCCCTCCGCCTGAGAATCCCCTCCCCGCGCCGCACCACCCCGGCCCTGGTCCCTGGAGGCACCCCGGCATGAGCGGCTCCCTCTGGCTGAAAGCCCCGAAGACGGAGACCCCCCTTCCGGCGATCCCACGCCCACGGCAGCCGGCCGCGCACCCGCCGCCCCCCGCCGGAGCCGAGCTCGCCGCCGATCCGCTCGACGAACTCGCGCGGCGGCTCGACGGGTTCGTCGCCGTCGCCGTGCATCCGGACGAGATCGCCGCGATCCTCGAGTCCGACGGCATGACCGACGAGCACATCCGGCTCACCTACGGCCGCGCCGACTCCTTCTCCCTCGCCGAGGACCTCTACGCGCGCGTGGAGCGGCGCCACCCCGAGCCGGCGGCGCCACCCTCCGGCGCCTGGTACGGCGAGCTCGCGGGCTGTCTGCTGCGCGGGCTGGTCTTCGCGCTCCCCGGCCTCGCGTACGTGCTCGCGGCACCGCTGCTCGCCGGCGGGCACGGCCGGTTCGGGCTCCCCGCCGGGACGATCCCGCTGCTCGCCGGGGCCGTCACCGGCTGGGTGTGGAACCAGGCCCTCTCCCACCGCGCGTACACCTGGCTCGGGCTCGGCGACCGGCCCGCCGCCGCCCGCACCCTCCTCACCGGCGCCCCGGCCGGCGCCCTCGCCGGGACGGCCGTCGCCCTCGCGAGCGCCGCGCCCGGCGAGACCCCCGCAGCCGTCTTCGCCGCCGGACAGTCGCTCTACCTCGCCGCCGCGACCGTGCTCCTCGTCCTCGGCCGCGAACGGGCCCTGCTCTGCGCCCTGCTGCCGCTCACCGGCGCCGTCCCCGCCTTCCGCTGGGACCTGCCGGACGCCCTGCGCGCCGCACTGCTCCTCGCCTCGCTCACCGCCTCCGTCGTCTTCGCCGGGCTCGTCCTCCGCCCCGGTCTGCGCCGGGGCGCGGCGGGCCGGGGCGGACCCCCGCGCGCCGCCTCCCTCCCGTACGGCCTCTTCGGCCTCGGCAGCGGCCTTCTCGTCCTCCACGCGGGCGTGGGCGACACGCTGGTGAGCGGGGCGGGGGCGGTCATCGCGCTCACCCTCTCGATGGGCCCCGCCGAATGGCTCCTGCACCGCTTCCGGGACGGGAGCCTGACCCGGCTGCGGACCCTCACCACCGCCCGCGAGTTCCGCCGGGCCGTCACCGGCACCCTCGTGCTCTGCCTCGGCGGCTACCTCACCGTGCTCCTCGCCCTCGCGCTCGCCGCGACCCTGGTCTGGCCGGGGGCGCCCTGGCCGACCCTCCCGCGCCTGCTCACCCTGCTCCTGATCGGGACCGTGCTCTGGCTCGGGCTGCTGCTCCAGGCCTTCGGTGCGGTGCTCAGCGCCGCCACCGTCTGCCTGCTCGCGGCGGCGGCGCAGACCGTGGAACCGGTGGCGGGCCCGGTGGCCGCCGGGGGAGCGGCCGCCGTGCTCGCCGCCCTGACCTGTGCCCTACTGGTACGACCGACCGCCCACCGCGCCTAGAGGTGTCATGACCGTCCCTTCCCTCCTGGTGCCGTACTACGAGCACCCGGCCGAACGCCCCGGGGCCTGGTCGGCCCTCGTCGACGCGGCACCGTCCCTGTACGGCGTCGTCCTCAACCCGGCGAGCGGCGCCGGTGCCGCGCCCGACCCGGCGTTCGCCGAGGCCGCCGGGCGGCTGCGGGCCGCCGGGGTGCGGGTCCTCGGCTACGTGGACACCGCCTACGGCCGCCGTCCGCACGCCGAGGTCGTCGCCGAACTGGTCCGCCACCGCGACTGGTACGGCGCCGACGGCGCCTTCCTTGACCAGGTGGCGACCGCGCCCGCCGCCCTCGCCCACTACCGCCGCATCGCGGTCGCCGCCCGGGCCGCCGGGACCGCGACCCTCGTCTTCAACCACGGGGCCCACCCCGACCCGGGATACGAGGCCCAGGCCGACCTCCTCGTCACCTTCGAGGGCCCCTGGGACACGTACCGGACCCTCGACCTGCCCGTCGCCGCCCACTACTGCCACCTCGTCTACGCCGCCCCCGCGGGCTTCCGTCCGGCCACCCCGGTGCACTGCGCCGTCCCCGGCACCGGCGCGCACCCCTGGGGCACCCTTCCGCACCTCCTGGAGCCCGCCCGATGAGACGACCGCTGCCGCTGCTCGCGGGGCTCCTCCTGCTCGCCACGGCCTGTACGGCGGCCCCCGGCCCCGACCCGAAGACCACCGAGGAGCAGCGCTGGCGCCCGGCGCCCGGCCTCGCCTGGCAGTGGCAGCTCAGCGGCCGGCTCGACCCGGCCGTCGACGTGCCGGTGTACGACATCGACGGCTTCGACCACCCGGCGTCGACCGTCGCCGACCTCCACCGCCGCGGCCGCAAGGTCATCTGCTACGTCTCCACCGGCGCCTGGGAGGACTTCCGCCCCGACGCCGACAGCTTCCCGAAGGCCCTCCTCGGCAAGGGCAACGGCTGGGAGGGCGAGCGCTGGCTCGACATCCGCCGCACCGACCTCCTCGGACCGCTCATGGCGAAGCGTCTCGACATGTGCCGGGACAAGGGCTTCGACGCCGTCGAACCCGACAACATGGACGGCTACAAGAACCGCACCGGCTTCCCCCTCACCGCCGCCGACCAGCTCCGCTACAACCGCCTCGTCGCGACCCTGGCCCACGACCGGGGTCTCGCGGTCGGCCTCAAGAACGACCTGGACCAGATCCCGAAGCTGCTCCCGGACTTCGACTTCGCGGTCAACGAGCAGTGCGCCGAGTACGACGAATGCGGCCGTCTCGCCCCGTTCGTGGCGGCGGGCAAGGCCGTCTTCCACGTCGAGTACGAGCTGACGACGGACCAGTTCTGCCCCCAGGCCCGGAAGCTGGGCCTCAGCTCGATGCGGAAGCGGTACGAGCTGGACGCGTGGCGCAAGCCCTGTTAGCGAGGGCCCGCGATCAGCCCAGCGTCAGCGCGATCAGCGCCGCCGTCGCCGCCGTCTCCTCCACCGCGCCGAACACATCGCCGGTCACCCCGCCGAAGCGCCGCACGCACCGGCGGAGCAGCAGCGCCGCCGCACCGAGGCCCGCGCCGGCCGCCAGGACGGAGCGGACGGCGTCGTACGGGGAGAGCAGGAGGCCCGTCGCGGCGCAGAGGACCAGGACCAGGGCGGTCGTGAGGGTCGCGGACCGGGTCGGGACCGTCTCGGCGACGATCGCGCCGAGGCCCTCGGGGCGGGCGGCCGGGACGCCGTGCCGGGACGCGTGGGTGAGCGCGAGGCGGGCGACGGTGGCGGCGAGGGCGGCGGCGACGGTGCCGTGCGCCCAGCCCTCCCCGTACAGCTCGTACAGTGCCGCGACCTGGGCGAGCAGGACCAGGACGAGGGCGATGACGCCGAACGGGCCGATGTCCGACTGCTTCATGATGCGCAGCGCGTCCTCGGCCGGCTTGGCGCTGCCGAGGCCGTCGGCGGTGTCCGCGAGGCCGTCGAGATGGAGGCCCCGGGTGAGCAGGGCGGGGACGGCGGTGGCGGCGACGGCCGCGAGCAGCGGGCCCGAGCCGAGCAGCAGGAAGAGACCGCCGGCCGCGGCGGAGCAGAGCCCGACGACCAGACCCGCGAGCGGGGCCGAGAGCATGCCGGCGCGCGCCGCGTCCCGGTCCCAGCGGGTGATGCGGGCGGGGAACACGGTGAGGGTCCCGAAGGCGAAACGCAGGCCGTCCATCCGGGCAGGGTAATCGCCGTCCCAGGACGGTAGATTGCGCATACCGCACATATCGGAAGTGGGTGGCATGGGTCACTGGTTCTCCCGGAACATCGTCGAGCCGGGCAAGCTCCCGATGCTGCTCGCTCTGACCTCCTTCGTCCTGACATTCCTGGTCACCCGCACCGTCACCCGGCTCATCCGGGCGGGGAAGGGACCTTTCCGGAACGTCTCCTCCGGAGGCGTCCACATCCATCACGTCGTACCGGGTGTCGTCCTCACCGTCCTCGGCGGGTTCGGCGCGGTGGGCAGCAGCCGGTACGGCGTCGGCGCGGCGGTCTTCGCGGTCGTCTTCGGGATCGGCGTGGGGCTCGTCCTGGACGAGTTCGCGCTCATCCTCCATCTCGACGACGTGTACTGGTCCGAGGACGGCCGCAAGAGCGTCGAGGTGGTCGTGCTCACCACGGCCCTCGTGGGACTCACGCTCAGCGGCTTCTCGCCGCTCGGCGTCAACGACATGACCGCCGAAGAGCGCCAGGACCGGGTCACCTTCATCCTCAGCCTCGCGCTGAACTTCCTCCTCGTCCTGATCACCCTGGTGAAGGGGAAGTTCCGGATGGCCGTGTTCGGGGCCCTGGTCCCGTTCGTGGCGATCGTCGGCGCGGTCCGCCTGGCCCGTCCCGGCTCCTGGTGGTCCCGGCGCTTCTACCGGAGCCGCCACCGGGCCAGGGCCCGCTCCCGGATCCGTACGTACCGCCACGACAGGCGCTGGACCAAGGTCCGGCGCCGCCTTCAGGACCTGATCGGCGGCTTCCAGGAGCGCGTCCCCGGGCGCGGCTCGACGCCGCCGTCCTGACCGCGCCCACGGCGGACCTGGACGGCGATCAGGACGAGGACGGCGGCGATCGCCGCCAGGTGCTCCTTGCCCGCCAGGTTCGCCTTGATGAACACCTCGACGACCATCGCGAGGACCACGAGCCCGCCGGTCCAGTACGCCCGGTAGCGCCAGCAGACGTACACGGCGAGGCCGACCACCGCCGCCGACGGGCCGGTGTCGACGACCTGCGCGTCGGAGGCGGGCAGCCCGAACGGGCTGTCCGGGCCGAGCGCGATGCCCACGCGCGCGTAGAGCGTGCCGGCGAGGGTGGCGAGGTACGCGATGCCGAGGGTCCGCCACCGCCCGATGCAGATCTCGGCGATCCCGAACACCAGCAGGACCTGCGCGAGGGCGCCCCACACGGGCAGATCGAGCGCGGGGACGAACAGCGAGAGCGGGGTCCGGAGCAGCGCCGGCCACAGCGGGTCCTCGGCCCGTACGGAACCGATGTCCTGGACCGGCTGATAGCCCCAGTCCTGGTTCTGCACGATCTGGAAGAGGGAGGTGAGGCAGACGGCGCCCAGCGTCAGGGGAGCCGCCCTCCACCTCCTGGTGAGGAGCGCCGTCCGGACGGTGGTGAACAGCGGCCCCCACTCGCGGCGGGCGAACTCCCTTACGGCGTGTCTCAACGGCTGCTCTCCAGATGCCTGCGGTGCATCCATTTCGGCAGACCGGGGGCCTCCAGGAAGCCCTCGGCCCGACCGGCGGCGAGGCCGATGCGCAGCAGGTCCGCACTCTTCTCGAAGAGCATGAATCGGGGCTCCCAGATCGGTCGGTACTTGGCGTTGGCGCGGTACAGCGACTCGATCTGCCACCAGCGGGAGAAGAAACTGAGCAGTGAGCGCCACATGCGCAGCACGGGTCCCGCCCCGAGCTTCGAGCCACGTTCGAAGACGGAGCGGAACATCGCGAAGTTGAGCGAGACCTGAGTGATCCCGATCTCCTTGGCGCGCTGCAGGAGTTCGATGACCATGAACTCCATCAGGCCGTTCTCGGAGTCCCGGTCACGGCGCATCAGATCCAGCGAGAGCCCCTTCGGCCCCCAGGGGACGAAGGAGAGCAGGGCCCGCAGCTCCCCCTGGTCGTCGGTGCACTCCAGCATCACGCAGCGGCCGTCCCGGGGGTCGCCCAGCCGGCCGAGGGCCATCGAGAAACCGCGCTCGGTGGCCCCGTCGCGCCAGTCGTCCGCCTTGCGGAGCAGTTCGGCCATCTCGTCGGCGGGGATGTCCTCGTGGCGCCGGATCCGGACCTCGTACCCGGCCCGCTTGACCCGGTTGAAGGCCTGCCGGACGGTCCGCATGGCCCGGCCGTCCAGGGTGAACTCGTCGGTCTCCACGATCGCCTCGTCGCCCAGCTCCAGGGCGTCCAGACCGTGCCGGGCGTAGATGACCCCGGCCTCCTCGCTCGCGCCCATCACCGCCGGGATCCAGCCGTGCTCGCGCGCCTCGGCGAGCCAGGGCTCGATGGCGCCCGGCCAGGCCTCGGGGTCGCCGATCGGATCGCCGGAGGCGAGCGAGACCCCGCCGACCACCCGGTAGGCGATGGCCGCCTTCTCGCTCGGCGACCACACCACGCTCTTCTCGCGGCGCAGCGCGAAGTAGCCGAGCGAGTCGCGCTCGCCCTGCTTGTCCAGCAGGACCCGCAGCCGGTCCTCGTCCTCCTCGGTCAGCGGATCGACGGCCCGCCGGGAGCGGAAGGCGGCGAAGAGCACCGCGAAGAGCAGCAGCGTGGACATGACGTTGATGGTGACGTCGACCCAGCCGGGGGTGTGGATGCCGGTGACGCCCGAGCTGTCGGAGGCCAGCGTGATCAGCCGCATCACGCCGTACTTCCAGCGCTCCAGGAAGGTGGAGTGGCCGGTGGAGTCGTTGGTGACGGTCACCAGGACGGCGGCGAGCAGCGAGGTGACGAGCAGTCCGCCCACGGCCACCCCCGCCGCGAGCTTGGGGTTGGAGCGGTCGCCCTTGGCGTAGAACTCCTTGCGGCCGAGCAGCAGCGCGAGCACGAACGCGGCGGTGAGGACCAGCGAGATCCAGTTCTGGGCGTGCTGCCGGATCTCGGGGAAGAACATCACGAGGGCGAAGAGCAGCAGGAAGAGGCCGCCGAGCACCATGTTGAGGATCCACGCGGCTCGTTTGCGGCGCCGCATGGTGATGGCCAGGAAGAGGGTGAAGACCCCCGAGGCGAAGCCCGCGGTGAGCATGTACGGCGTGAAGTAGTTGTCCTCGTTGTGCCGGCGCAGGTCGTTGCCGAACGAGACCCAGACGGCGCTCAGGAAATTGATGAACGTGACGACGCGCAGGTACCAGACGGCGAACGCGGCGCTGCGCCGCGAGCGGGCGGTCGTGCCCCGGGGTGCTGCTTCGGCAGACAAGCGGACTTCTCCCATGAAAAGCGATCATATGGGGCATGGTGTGCCGTGCGGAGACGCCGGAGGCGGCCACGCGCGCGTCGCGCATGACCGCCCCGGAGTCCTCGTTCCGTTCCGCCCGTACTCAGGCCTCCGTCGCACCCTCGCCGGCCGGAGTGGTCGGATCCGGACGCTCGGGCAGCTCCGCGGCGAACGCCGCAGCGGCCTGGACGAGGGGAAGTGCGAGCAATGCCCCGGTTCCCTCACCCACATGGACGCCGTGATCGAGCAACGGGTTGAGCGCCATCCGGTCCAGCGCCTTCGCCTGCGCCGGCTCCCCGCTCACCTGACCCGCCAGCCACCAGTCCGGCGCCCGGAACGCCGCCCGCTGCGCCACCAGCGCACAGGCCGCGCCCACCACACCGTCCAGGATCACCGGCATCCGCCGCACCGAGGCCTGGAGCAGGAACCCGGTCATCGCCGCCAGATCCGCCCCGCCGACCGCCGCGAGCAGCTCCAGCTGGTCGCCCAGGACCGGCCGGGCCCGCCGCAGCGCGTCCCGGATCGCCGCGCACTTGCGCATCCACGCCAGATCGTCGATTCCGGCACCGCCCCGGCCCGTCACCACCGAGGCGTCCGTCCCGCACAGCGCCGCGATCAGCGTCGACGCCGCGGTCGTGCCGCCGACGCTCAGATCCCCGAGCACCACCAGATCGGTGCCCGAGTCCGCCTCCTCGTCGGCGATCGCGATGCCGAGCCGGACCGCCGCCTCGGTCTCCTCGACCGTCAGCGCGTCCGCCACGTCGATCCGGCCACTGCCGCGCCGCACCCGGTGCCGTACCACCTCGGCGGGCAGCAGCTCCGGATCGCAGTCCAGACCGGCGTCCACGACCCGTACCGGCACGCCCATGGAACGGGCGAGCACGGCCACCGGGCTCGCCCCGTCGAGCACCGCGCGCACCAGCTCGTACGCCGTCCCCGCCGCACGGCCCGACACATCGAGCGAGGCCACCCCGTGGTCGCCCGCGAACAGCACGACCTTCGGCTGCTCGATCGCCCGCACCTTGACCGAGGACTGGGCCGCGGACAGCCACTCGCCCAGCTCGTCGAGCCGGCCCAGCGCCCCCGGCGGCACGGTCAGCCGCTCCCGGCGCTCCTCGGCATCACGCCGTATCCCGCCGTCGGGGCGCTCGATCAGATCGGAGAAGTCGTCGAGGTTCAAGGGTTCCGCCTAGTGACAGGTAATTCGGTGATCGCACCCTACCCGCGCAGCACCAGCGCCTGACCCGCGACCACGAGGACGACCTCCTCGCACTCGTCCGCGAAGGCCGCGTTCAGCCGGCCCAGCTCGTCCCGGAAGCGGCGCCCCGCCGCCGTCGCCGGCACCACCCCCGAGCCGACCTCGTTCGTCACCGTCACGACCGTACGGCCCGTCGCCCGCACCGCCGCCACCAGCTCCGCCGTCCGCTCCCGCAGCGCCGCCTGCCCGCCGTCCCGCCACCGCTCGTCGTCCCAGGCACCCACCCGGTCCATGGCGTCCGTCAGCCACAGCGACAGACAGTCGATCAGCAGCGCCGGGCCGTCCTCCGCGAGCAGCGGTACGAGCTCGCAGGTCTCCGCCGTACGCCACGAGGCCGGCCGCCGCTCCCGGTGCAGCCCCACCCGCTCGGCCCACTCCGGGTCGCCCTCCCTGGTCCCGCCCGTCGCCACGTACAGCACCTCGGGGAAGGTCTCCAGACGCCGCTCGGCCTCCACCGACTTCCCCGACCGCGCCCCGCCCGTCACCAGCGTCCGCCGGGGCACCTCCGGCACCTCGTGGTAGTCACCGACGTACAGCGTCGTCCCGTCCGGCACCGCCCGTGCCCCCGCCGCCGCGAGCTGCCGGTCCAGCTCCGCGCCCGCAGGCGCGTCGTGGTCCAGGTGCACCGCGATCACCTCGGTGGCCGGGCCGACGGCCCCGGTCGCCCGCAGCCGCGCCAGCCCGTCCGGCCGCCCGGTGACATCGGCGACGATCATGTCGTACGGCGCGCGGTGGTCGTCCCCGATCCCCGCGGGCGCACCCCCCGGCGGCAGGTACAGCAACCGCTCCCCGTCGGCCGAGGTCACCTCGTACCCGGTCCCGGGGGAGTCCATCGGCACCGCCCGTACCCGGTGCCCGCTGATCAGCGTCAACTCGCGTCCGTCCGGCACCCGCCCGGCGGTCGGAAGCCCCGCGGGCACCTCCACGGCGGGCCCGTCGTGCGGATGCGTGAGCAGCACCTGCCGCACCGCCACCAGCGAATGCCCCGACCGGGCGGCGGCGAGCGCGGCCCCGGGGGTCAGATCGAGCAACAGGGCCCCGTCCACGAGCAGCGAGGTCGCAGCCCTCGCTCGCTCCCCACGGGACAGCGCGCACACGGCGCAGGGGCAGTCGGGGCGGGGGAGGCCGAGCGGGGCGCCGGTGCCGAGCAGAGTCAGTTCCACCCTCAGATCCTCCCGCGCCACCGCAAGGCGTGCGCGCCCGGCTACGCTGCGGGCAGGAAACCGATCATCCGGTGAGCGCCAGGAGGCTTGCATGGCATGGACGTGGCGGTTC
Source organism: Streptomyces sp. NPDC044003 (assembly GCF_056435185.1). Taxonomy (NCBI): domain Bacteria; kingdom Bacillati; phylum Actinomycetota; class Actinomycetes; order Kitasatosporales; family Streptomycetaceae; genus Streptomyces; species Streptomyces sp. NPDC044003. The sequence continues at coordinate 922,401 of NZ_JBWKFA010000002.1, forward strand.
GAGAAGTCCGACGGCACCGAGGTCGAGCCGGTGGTGACCCCGGAGGAGTTCACCACCCAGGGCGACGCGGAGAGCTGGATCGGCGAAAACTGGCGTGACCTCCTGAGCGGCGGCGCGGACCAGGTGACGCTGTCGGAGGACGGGACGAAGATCTACGGCCCGATGCCCTTGAACGCGGAGGGCTAGAAGCACCCCCCGTTGTGGGCACGCGTTCCGCCGGGGCTGCGCCCACCCCCACCCCGTTGTGGGCAGGCGTTCCGCAAGGGGCGGAACGGGTGGGCACAACGGAACGGCGCCCTTGCCGGCGCCAGAGGCTCTCGTGCCCTGACCCGCACCACGTTGTGCGCCGCCACGCGTGGTGCGGGTCCAGGCGCGGAACGCGGAGGCGCCGCTAGAGGGCGCCGTCCCGTGTGCCCACCCGGGCCGGGGTGCGGGCTCGCACGGGTCGCGGTCTACATCTCGCCCAGCGTGACCTCCGTCTTGTGCGTCGTCGCGCCGCGCGTGTACACCACCGTCACCTTGTCCCCCGGCTTCATCGACGCCAGCGCCTCCGACAGCGACGTGATCGTCGTGATCTCCGTGTCGCCGAGGCGCGTGATCACGTCGCCCGGTTTCAGGCCCGCCTGCCCCGCCGCCCCGTCCGGCGGCGCCTCGACCACCGCCACGCCCGCCGGCTCGTAGTTGTCGTCGAGGACCGTACGGCCGGTGATGTTCAGGGCGGCCCGGCCCGAGTCCGTCACCTTGCCGTTCTTGACGATCTGGTCCGCGATCGTCTTCACCATCGACGCGGGGATCGCGAAGCCGATGCCGGGCGCGGAGCCGCCGCCCAGCTCGGGGTCGGTCGCGGCGAGGGTCGGGATGCCGATGACCTCGCTGTCGAGGTTCACCAGGGCGCCCCCGCTGTTGCCGGGGTTGATCGCCGCCGATGTCTGGACCATGTTCGCGATCGTCGCGCCCGTCCCGCCCCCGTCCCTTCCCTCGCTGACCGTCCGGCCGGTGGCGGAGACGATGCCCTGGGTCACGCTGCCGGACAGGCCCAGCGGGGAGCCCATCGCGAGGACGATCTGTCCCATGTCGACGGCGGCCGAGTTGCCGAACGTCGCCGCCCTCAGCCCCTGCGGCACGCTGTCCAGCTTGAGCACCGCGAGGTCCTGCTCGGGGTACGAGGAGACGAGCCGTGCCGTCACCGCCTGCCCGCCGGTGGCCGCCGTGACCTTGAAGGCCTGCTCCTGGCCGATGACGTGCGCGTTGGTGACGATGTGGCCCTTGCCGTCGTAGACGACCCCGGAGCCGAGGTTGTTCCCCGCCTCGATCTGCACGACCGAGGGCAGGACGTTCCTGATGACGGCCTGGTAGTCGTCCTGGAGCTCGTTGGTCGCGACCGGCGCCGCCGCCTGGGTCGACCGCTCCGGGGCGGCGTCTCCGCCGGAGGACGAACAGCCGCCGACGAGTGCGACGGCACAGGCCCCGGCGGTGAGCGGCAGGAGGATGTGACGGGCACGGGCACGGGATACGTCCATGTCCGGAGTATCCGTTTGCGCCCCGCCCCCGGCCCGGCGAGCGCACCCGATCAGGGGTGCGCGAACGCCGGACGTGCGGGCCTCAGCCCCGAAGAACGCCGACCCGCCGACGGGCCGGCCTCAGCCCCGTACCCCGCACAGGTGCAGCAGCGCCGCGATCCGCCGGTACGGATCCGTGCGCCCCGCCCGGTCCTCGGCGGCGAGCAGCCGGTCCAGCTCCTCGGCGGCGGGCAGACCCGCGTCCGCGGGGACGTCGTCCGTGAAGACCCGCACCCCGTACCAGGCGTGCAGCGGCGCCGCGATCCCCGCGAGCGTCGCCGTGAGCGCGTCGAGCCGGTCGGCCCGCACCTTCACGCCGATGTCGTCCGTGTAGACGTCGGAGTCGAAGGCGGCGAGCGCCCCCGACCAGTCCCCGGCGAGCCCCGGCCGCATGGACAGGGCCTCCGCGTTCCGTACCACCAGGGACAGCAGGCCGCCGGGCGCCAGCATCCGGGCCAGTCCCGCGAGCAGCGCGTCGGGCTCGTCCGCGTACATCAGCACGCCGTGGCAGAGGACCACGTCGAAACTGCCGGGCAGGAAGTGCACCCCGGTCTCGCGGCCGTCGCCCTCGATCATCCGGACCCGCTCGCGGATCCCGGCGGGCTCCGTCGCCAGCGACTCACGGGCCGTCTTCAGGAGGTCCGGGTCGGCCTCCAGACCGGTCACGGTGTGCCCGGCCCGGGCCAGGCGCAGGGCCTGGGTGCCCTGGCCCATGCCCGCGTCGAGGATGCGCAGCCGCTGCCCCACCGGGTAGCGGCCGGTTATCTGCTCGTCGAGCTGACGGGCGACGATCTCCTGCCGGATGGTGTCGCGCAGTCCGCCGGGACCGGCGGGCCAGTGGGCGACGACGGGCAGCACCGGACCACCCGACTCCGACGTGGCTCCGCCGAACGCGCGCCCGTCGAACTCCGAGCTGTCGGCGCTCAGGGCCGCTCTCCGCGCTTGACCTGCGGCTTCGGCAGACGCAGTCGGCGCATCTGGAGCGTGCGCATCAGGCCGTAGGCGATGGCGCCGCGCTTCGGCTCGTTCGGGAAGCGCTCGTTGAGCTGCTTCCGCAGGCGGATCCAGATGCCGATCGAGTCGATGACGATCAGGACGATCACGCCGAGCCAGAGCAGCAGGGAGATGTTCTGCAGCGACCGGTTGGCGTTGCCGAACAGCGACAGCACGAGGATCACCACGGCCATCGGCAGGAAGAACTCGGCGATCGCGAACCGCGAGTCGACGAAGTCGCGCACGAAACGGCGGACCGGACCCTTGTCGCGGGCGGGCAGGTAACGCTCGTCGCCGCTGGCCAGCGCCTCGCGCTGCCGGGCCAGGTCCGAGCGGCGTGCCTCGCGCTGACGCTTGGAGGCCTCCTTGCGGTCGGTCGGCACCGTCGCGGCGCGACGGCGCTGGGTCTGCGCGTCGCTCCGCTTCGGGGTCGGGCGGCCCTTGGGGGCCTCGGGGTCGCGGGGCTGCTTGCTGGAGAGGTCCGCCGTCACCTTGTCGGTGGGGGCCTTCTCGTCCTTCGAACGGCTACGGAACACAAAACCCAAGGGTACGGGGTAGCGGGCATGAACCCCATGCGGGCCGGGAACGATCCGCTAACGGACTGCGTCTTGGGCGGTACGTACGAAGGACGGTGCGGGGATCTCCCGGAGATCCCTCTACTCCCTGCGCGGGAGGGAACACCGCGCGCAGTCGTCCTTGGGGAGGAGCGCATCCCGCTCCGAACAGTGCGGTAATGGAGACAGGGCCCGTACTGTGGATCCTGTTGAAGAGCTGGAGCCGAGTCCGTCAGAAGGGGGCGCGCGAAGCCCATGAGCGGTGTCATGAAGCGTATGGGGATGATCTTCCGCGCGAAGGCGAACAAGGCCCTTGACCGGGCCGAGGATCCGCGCGAGACGCTCGATTACTCCTACCAGAAGCAGCTGGAGCTGCTGCAGAAGGTGCGGCGGGGTGTCGCCGACGTCGCCACCTCCCGCAAGCGGCTCGAACTCCAGCTGAACCAGCTGCAGGGCCAGTCCGCCAAGCTGGAGGACCAGGGCCGCAAGGCCCTCGCCCTCGGCCGCGAGGACCTGGCGCGCGAGGCGCTGTCCCGGCGGGCCGCGCTCCAGCAGCAGGTCAGCGACCTGGAGGTGCAGCACCAGACGCTGCAGGGCGAGGAGGAGAAGCTCACCCTCGCCGCCCAGCGTCTCCAGGCCAAGGTGGACGCCTTCCGCACCAAGAAGGAGACCATCAAGGCGACCTACACGGCGGCCCAGGCGCAGACCCGGATCGCCGAGTCCTTCTCCGGCATCTCGGAGGAGATGAGCGACGTCGGTCTGGCGATCCAGCGGGCCGAGGACAAGACCGCCCAGCTCCAGGCGCGCGCCGGCGCGATCGACGAGCTCCTCGCCTCCGGCGCGCTCGACGACCAGTCGGGCCTGGCCAAGGACGACATCCAGGCGGAGCTGGACCGGCTGTCCGGCGGCACGGACGTCGAGCTGGAGCTCCAGCGGATGAAGGCCGAGCTGGCCGGCGGCCCCTCGGCGCAGCAGCAGGCCATCGAGGGCGGTGGCGCGGCCGCGCCGCAGGACCGCCAGTCCCAGTCCCACCCGCGCTTCGAGAAGTAGGCGACAGCTCTTCGGAAGACAGGACGCGTCATGATCGTACGGATCATGGGGGAGGGCCAGTGGAAGCTGGCCAACAGCCACTTGGGTGACCTGAACTCGCTCGACGACGAGCTGCTCGACGAGATGGAGGCCGGGGACGAGGAAGGCTTCCGGCGCACGCTGGGCGCCCTCCTCGACGCGGTCCGCCGGCTTGGTTCGCCCCTCCCGGACGACGCCCTGGAGCCCTCGGAACTGATCCTCCCGGCGCCGGGGGCGACTCTGGACGAGGTCCGCGCCATGCTCTCCGACGACGGCCTGATCCCAGGCTGACGCCCCGCGCCCCGGCCCGCCGCCGTGTGGGCCCGCGCCCCGCCCGTGTGGGCCCGCGCCCCGCCCGTGTGGGGCGGTGCCCCCGCCCGTGTGGGCAATCGTCCCGCTGGGGCGGGACGGGTGGGCACACGGGACGGCGCCCCTAGCGGCGCCTCCGCGTTCCGAGCCTGAACCCGCACCCGTAGCGGCGGCACACATCGTGGTGCGGGTCAGGGCGCGGAAGCCTCTGGCGCCGGCAGGGCGCGGGTCCGTTGTGCCCACCCGTTCCGCCCCTTGCGGAACGCCTGCCCACAACGAGGTGGGGGTGGGCACCGCCCCGGTGGAACGCGTGCCCACACGGCGGGTGGGTACCGCCCCGTACCGTGGTCCCGTGACCCCACCCGGCCCTGCCACCGGCACCCCCCACGCCCGTCTCCGCGACTGGTTCCACGCGCACCCGCTCGCGTTCGACGCGACCATCGCGGCCGGCGCGCTCGTCGCCATGATCGCCGGGTCGTTCACCGACCCGCACGGCAGCCCGGACGGGCCGACGTTCGGGGATCACAGCCCCGACCTGCTGAGCGTGCTGATCATGATCGCGGGGGCGGCCGCCCTCGTGATGCGCCGCCGCAGCCCCTTCGCCGTGCTCGCCTTCACCGTCACGATCAGCCTCTTCGAGCTCGTCAACGACAACCGCCCCGCCCCGATCGCCATGAGCGCCGTCGTCGCGCTCTACACGGTCGCCTCCCGCACCGACCGCCCCACCACCTGGCGGGTGGGCCTCGTCACGATGGCGGTGCTGACCGCCGCGGCCATGGTCTTCGGGCCGACCCACTGGTACGCGCAGGAGAACCTGGGCGTCTTCGCCTGGACCGGGATGGCCGCGGCCGCCGGGGACGCCGTCCGCAGCCGCCGGGCCTTCGTGGACGCGATCCGGGAGCGCGCCGAGCGGGCCGAGCGGACCCGCGAGGAGGAGGCCGGGCGACGGGTCGCCGAGGAGCGGCTGCGGATCGCCCGCGACCTCCACGACGTCGTCGCCCACCACATCGCCCTGGTGAACGTCCAGGCCGGCGTCGCCGCCCACGTCATGGACAAGCGCCCCGACCAGGCCAAGGAGGCCCTCGCGCACGTCCGCGAGGCCAGCCGTTCCGCCCTGGACGAGCTGCGCGCCACCGTCGGCCTGCTGCGCCAGTCCGGCGACCCGGAGGCCCCCACCGAGCCCGCCCCGGGCCTCGCCGTCCTCGACGGGCTGCTCGACAGCTTCCGCAAGGCCGGTCTCCCCGTCGCCCTGGCCCGCGCGGACGAGGGCCTGACGCTGCCCGCGACCGTCGACCTCGCCGCGTACCGGATCGTGCAGGAGGCCCTGACGAACGTCCGCAAGCACGCGGGACCGGACGCGAAGGCCGAGGTGAGCGTCGTCCGGGTGGGCCGTACGGTCGAGATCACCGTCCTCGACAACGGCACGCCCCCGGCCGTCCCGCCCCAGGCCGCCGAGCAGCCCCCGGTCGGCGGCCACGGACTGCTCGGCATGCGGGAGCGGGTCGGCGCGCTCGGCGGCACCCTCACCACCGCCCCCCGCTACGGCGGCGGCTTCCGCGTCCAGGCGATACTGCCGGTGACGTGCCGCACGGGGGAGGACCGCACATGACGATCCGGGTACTGCTCGCCGACGACCAGGCCCTGCTCCGCAGCGCCTTCAAGGTCCTGGTGGACTCCGAGCCCGACATGGAGGTCGTCGGGGAGGCGCCCGACGGCGCCGAGGCGGTCACGCTCGCCCGGGCCACGCGGCCCGACGTCGTCCTGATGGACATCCGCATGCCGGGCACCGACGGTCTCGCCGCCACCCGGATGATCACCGCCGATCCCGAGCTCGCCGACGTACGGATCGTCATGCTGACCACCTTCGAGGTCGACGAGTACGTCGTGCAGTCGCTGCGCGCCGGCGCCTCCGGCTTCCTCGGCAAGGGGGCCGAGCCGGAGGAGCTCCTCGGCGCGATCCGGATCGCGCACGCCGGGGAGGCGCTGCTCTCCCCGGCCGCCACCAAAGGGCTGATCGCCACCTTCCTCGCGCAGGGCTCCGGCGCGGAGGCCGCCGGCGAGGGAGCCGGGGCGCGCTCCGAGCGGCTCGCGGCGCTCACCGCACGGGAGCGGGAGGTCCTCGTCCTGGTCGCGGGGGGTCTCTCCAACGACGAGATCGCCGAGCGGCTCGACGTCAGTCCGCTCACGGTGAAGACGCATGTCAACCGGACGATGGCCAAGCTCGGCGCCCGCGACCGGGCGCAGCTGGTGGTCACGGCGTACGAGTCCGGTCTCGTACGCCCTCGGGTGGAGTGAGCGCGTACTCCAGACGCGGTATGCGCGGCGTAAAGAAGTGGACCCGGGGGCCGAGGACTTCCGGCCGGGGATGGCAGATCGTATAGGCGGGGGGCACCTCCGGCGGATCCAGCGGGTCCGGCCGGGGTCTTGGCTGCTCCCGCATGTCGACGAGTACGCCACAGAAGAGAGACCCCATGTCCTGGCTGTCCAGATTCAGCCTCGCGCAAAGGGCCCTGATCGGGCTGATGTCCATCGTCGCGATCGTGTTCGGGGCGATCGCGATCCCGCAGCTGAAGCAGCAGTTGCTGCCCTCGATCGAGCTCCCCATGGTGTCGGTCCTGGCCCCGTACCAGGGCGCCTCTCCCGACGTGGTCGAGAAGCAGGTCGTCGAGCCGCTGGAGAACAGCCTCAAGGCCGTCGACGGCCTGAAGTCGGTCACCGCGACCGCCTCCGAGGGCAGCGCCGTCATCATGGCCTCCTTCGACTACGGCGACGAGTCGACGAAGCAGCTCGTCGCCGACGTCCAGCAGGCCGTGAACCGGGCCCGCGCGCAGCTCCCCGACAGCGTCGACCCGCAGGTGATCGCCGGTTCGACGGACGACATGCCGACCGTCGTCCTCGCCGCCTCCTCGGACAAGGACCCGCAGGCGCTCGCCGACCAGCTGCAGAAGACCGTCGTCCCCGTCCTGGAGGACATCGAGGGCGTCGGTCGGGTGTCGATCGACGGCGTCCAGGACCTCCAGGTCTCCGTCACCCCGGACGAGCGCAAGCTCGCCGCGGCCGGCCTGAACACCATGAGGCTCGCCGAGGCCCTGCGCTCCGGCGGCGCCACGATGCCGGCCGGCGCCTTCTCGGAGGCCGGCAAGTCCCGCACGATCCAGGTCGGCGGCGGCTACACCTCGCTGAAGCAGATCGAGGACCTGCGCATCCCCGCGGCCGTCCCCGGCAAGGCCAAGGCGGTCCGCCTCGGAGACGTCGCCACCGTGAAGCAGGAGGAGTCGCCGCGCGTCTCCCTCACGCGCACGAACGGCAAGCCCAGCCTCGCCGTCTTCGCCACCATGGACAAGGACGGCAGCGCCGTCGCGATCTCCGACGCCGTCGAGGAGAAGCTGCCCGAGCTGCGCCGCGACCTCGGTGCAGGCGCCGAGCTGACCGTGGTCTCCGACCAGGGCCCGGCCGTCGCCAAGGCCGTCTCCGGCCTGACCACGGAGGGTGCGCTCGGCCTCGTCATGGCCGTCCTGGTGATCCTGGTCTTCCTCGCCTCGCTCCGCTCGACGCTGGTGACCGCGGTCTCCATCCCGCTCTCGGTCGTCCTCGCCCTCATCGTGCTGTGGACCCGCGACCTCTCGCTGAACATGCTGACGCTCGGCGCGCTCACCATCGCCATCGGCCGGGTCGTCGACGACTCGATCGTGGTCCTGGAGAACATCAAGCGCCACCTGGGCTACGGCGAGGAGCGCCAGGCCGCGATCCTCACCGCGGTCCGTGAGGTGGCGGGCGCCGTCACCTCCTCGACGCTCACCACCGTCGCCGTGTTCCTGCCGATCGGTCTGGTCGGCGGCATCGTCGGCGAGATGTTCGGCTCCTTCTCCCTGACGGTGACGGCGGCCCTGCTCGCCTCGCTGCTCGTCTCCCTGACCGTGGTCCCGGTGCTCTCGTACTGGTTCCTGCGCGCCCCCAAGGGCACCTCGCAGGACCCGGAGGAGGCCCGTCGCCGCGCCGAGGAGAAGGAGGAGAAGAGCCGCCTCCAGCGTGCGTACGTGCCGGTCCTGCGGTTCGCGACCCGGCGCCGGCTCACCAGCCTCGCCATCGCCCTCGTCGTCCTGGTCGTCACCTTCGGCATGGGCGGCCTCCTGAAGACGAACTTCTTCGACCCGGGCGAGCAGGAGGTGCTCAACATCAAGCAGGAGCTGGCGCCCGGCACCAGCCTGAGCGCCTCCGACGAGTCCGCGAAGAAGATCGAGAAGGTCCTCGCGGAGACCGAGGGCGTCAAGGACTACCAGGTCACCGTCGGCTCCTCCGGCTTCATGGCGGCCTTCGGCGGCGGCACCGGCTCCCACCAGGCCTCCTACAAGGTGAGCCTGGAGGAGTCCGCCTCGTACGAGAAGACGCGTGACGCCATCCAGAAGGGCCTCGGCGCCCTCGACGGGATCGGCGACACCACCATCGCGGCCGGCGACGGCTTCGGCTCCCAGAACCTGAGCGTGGTCGTCAAGGCCGCCGACGCGGAGGTCCTCAAGAAGGCCTCCGAGCAGGTCCGGTCGGCGGTCGCCGGGCTCAAGGACGTCTCCGACGTCCAGAGCGACCTCTCGCAGTCCGTCCCCCGGATCTCCGTGAAGGCGAACGCCAAGGCGGCCGACGCCGGCTTCGACACCACCTCGCTCGGCGCGATCGTCGCCCAGTCCGTCCGGGGGACCCCGGCCGCCAAGGCGATCCTCGACGACAGCGAGCGGGACGTCCTCATCACCTCGGCGCACCCGGCGACCACCCTGGCCTCGCTCAGGGCGCTGCCGCTCGGCCCGGTGAAGCTCGGCGACATCGCCACCGTCGAGCTGGTCCCCGGCCCGGTCTCGATGACCCGGATCGACGGCGCGCGCGCCGCGACGATCACGGCCAAGCCGGTCGGCGACAACACCGGCGCGGTGGGCGCCGACCTCCAGGCGAAGCTCAAGGCGCTCGACCTGCCCGAGGGCGCCACGGCCACCGTCGGAGGCGTCACCGCGGACCAGTCCGACGCCTTCCTCAACCTGTTCCTGGCGATGCTCGCGGCCGTCGCGATCGTCTTCATGCTCCTGGTGGCGACCTTCCGCTCGCTGATCCAGCCGCTGATCCTGCTGGTCTCGATCCCGTTCGCCGCGACCGGCGCGATCGGTCTGCTCGTGGTCACCGGCACGGCGATGGGCGTCCCGGCGATGATCGGCATGCTGATGCTCATCGGCATCGTCGTCACCAACGCGATCGTCCTGATCGACCTGATCAACCAGTACCGGGCGCAGGGCCTGGGCGTCGTCGAAGCGGTGGTCGAGGGCGGCCGGCACCGGCTCCGCCCGATCCTGATGACCGCCCTGGCGACGATCTTCGCGCTGCTGCCGATGGCCCTCGGCATCACCGGCGAGGGCGGCTTCATCGCCCAGCCGCTGGCCGTGGTGGTGATCGGTGGTCTGATCACCTCGACGCTGCTGACCCTGCTCCTCGTCCCGACGCTCTACGCGATGGTGGAGCTCCGCAAGGAGCGCCGCGCGCAGAAGAAGGCGGCGAAGAAGGGGTCGGAGCCCGGCGGTGCGTCGGTGCCGCCGCAGGTGAAGGAGCCGACCGCGGTCTGATCCGTACGGCATGAGGAAGGGGCGCCCCGCGATGTGCGGGGCGCCCCTTCCGGCGTACGTACGGGAGAACCGTTACGGCAGCGCCAGCATCCGCTCCAGGGCGAGCTTGGCGAAGCTCTCCGTCTCCTTGTCGACCTGGATCTGGTTGACGAGGTTGCCCTCGGCCAGGGACTCCAGGGTCCACACCAGGTGCGGGAGGTCGATGCGGTTCATCGTCGAGCAGAAGCAGACCGTCTTGTCGAGGAAGACGATCTCCTTGCCCTGGTCGGCGTAACGGTTCGCCAGCCGGCGGACGAGGTTCAGCTCGGTGCCGATCGCCCACTTGGAACCGGCCGGGGCCGCCTCCAGGGTGTTGATGATGTACTCGGTCGAGCCCACGTAGTCCGCGGCGGCGACGACCTCGTGCTTGCACTCGGGGTGGACGAGCACGTTCACGCCCGGGATGCGCTCGCGGACGTGGTTCACCGAGTCCAGCGAGAAGCGGCCGTGCACCGAGCAGTGGCCCCGCCAGAGGATCATCTTGGCGGCGCGCAGCTCCTCGACGGTGAGCCCGCCGTTCGGCTTGTGCGGGTTGTAGACCACGCAGTCGTCGAGGGACATGCCCATGTCGCGGACGGCGGTGTTGCGGCCCAGGTGCTGGTCCGGCAGGAACAGGACCTTTGTCGTGCCGGGCTCTCCCTGCTCGAAGGCCCAGTTCAGGGCCCGCTCGGCGTTGGACGAGGTGCAGATCGTGCCCCCGTGCTTGCCTGTGAAGGCCTTGATGTCGGCCGAGGAGTTCATGTACGAGACGGGCACGACCTGCTCGGCGACGCCGGCCTCGGTCAGCACGTCCCAGCACTCGGCGACCTGCTCGGCGGTGGCCATGTCGGCCATCGAGCAGCCGGCCGCGAGGTCGGGCAGGACGACCTTCTGGTCGTCGACGGTGAGGATGTCGGCCGACTCCGCCATGAAGTGGACACCGCAGAAGACGATGTACTCGGCCTCCGGCTTGGCGGCGGCGTCGCGCGCGAGCTTGAAGGAGTCGCCGGTCACGTCGGCGAACTGGATGACCTCGTCGCGCTGGTAGTGATGGCCGAGCACGAAGACCTTGTCCCCGAGCTTCTCCTTCGCGGCGCGGGCGCGCTCCACGAGGTCCGGGTCGGAGGGCGACGGCAGATCGCCGGGACACTCCACGCCGCGCTCACTCTTCGGGTCGGCTTCGCGACCGAGCAGGAGAAGGGCGAGCGGCGTCGGCTGCACATCCAGGGGCTGGGCGGTGGTCACGTCACGCACCCTTTCTTCGGGGTCTTCGGAAACGCTTTTCGTCGAAATGACGCTATCTATCATAACCGCTTCACGTCAGGATGACGATGGCCATAGTGTCGATGTGACGAATTCGCTGTCCGCGCTCCTGGACATGGTGTGCGAGCATGAAAGAGGGAAGACCCCACTCGGCCCGGAATGAATCCGGGGCACCGTCGGTTGCAACCGTCGGCAAGCAGTCTCCGTACACACCGGGAGAGAAGCAGATGTCCGTATCGGACGAGAAGACCACTGTCAGCGACGGCATCCTCCTGTCCGACGCCGCCGCGGCCAAGGTCAAGGCCCTCCTCGACCAGGAAGGCCGCGAGGACCTGGCCCTGCGCGTCGCCGTTCAGCCCGGCGGCTGCTCCGGCCTGCGTTACCAGCTGTTCTTCGACGAGCGTTCGCTCGACGGCGACGTCGTGAAGGACTTCGACGGCGTCAAGGTCGTCACCGACCGCATGAGCGCCCCGTACCTGGGCGGCGCGTCGATCGACTTCGTCGACACGATCGAGAAGCAGGGCTTCACGATCGACAACCCGAACGCCACGGGCTCCTGCGCCTGCGGCGACTCGTTCAGCTAAGCCTGTACGCACGTGAGGGCGGCGGCCCCGGGAGCTCCCCGGGCCGCCGCCCTCACGCGTACCCGCCCGCGCGGACTCAGCGGCGCGGCACGGCCTGACCGCTCGCCGCGTCCACCACGGTCCGCCCACCCAGCGGGCTCTGCAGCGTCACGGTCAGCGTGATCTCCTTGGCGACCGCGATGCACACCGTGTCGGGGTCGGACTTCTCCTCGATCCGCACCGTCACCTTCTCCGGGGTCTCGACGGCCTTCGCGGTGTACGTGGCGCACACCCCGCCGAAGAAGGTGAGAGACAGCTTCCGGCCGTCGTCCGCCGTCCGGTACGACTCGACCTGCTGGGGCCTCGTGACCGGCGACGGCTTCTCCGGCGGCGCCAGGTACTCCGGGGCCACCGCTGTCTCCGTCACCGTGTACGGCGCCCCGTCCACCGGGTCCGCCGTGAACAGCCAGGTGGGCACGAGCAGCCGCTCTCCCGCCACGTCCTTGGCGGCCAGGCCGAAGACGGCGGCCGTCACCGGGACCTCGGTCGGCGGCGCCGTGTCCACGGCCGACCGGCAGGGCGCGGCGGGCTCGTCCTTGCCGCTCCCGTCGACGTCCGCTGCCGCCGGCGGGTCGATCGCGCAACCGCCGATGCCGACCGGGCCCGTGCCCTTCGAGTCCTCGTTCAGCTCCGCGAGCGCCTTCGCCGCCCCGATCACCGGGTACGTGGCGCCCTTCACCGGCTCCTTGAGCGTCCCGCTCCCGGCGAACACCCGGCCGTTCGCGCCGACGTGCAGCCCCGTCGACCAGCCGTAGGTCGGCAGCCCGCCCACCACCGGATCGGCGTTGACCACCCGCACCGAAGTCATGATCACCTGGCTCGCGGTCACCTTCGCGTCGTCCTGGCCGAGCGCCTTCAGGACGGGGACGGCCGCCGCCTTCGCCGCCGCCTCGCTCACCGGCGAACCACCCCGCGAGGGCTTCGCCTCTCCCGGCGGCGGGCACTCCTTGCCCTTGAGGCAGGAGTCGCCGACCGGGCCGCCGTCGTACCAGGAGAACGACCAGCTCCCGGGCGCCTTCCGGGCCACGTCGAGGCGCGGCCCCGAACCGTCCTTCTCGGGCGCGATCGTCCAGACGTCCCCGACGAGGGAGGGCCGGCCCTCGATGCCGAGTGCTTCGGCCAGCCTGGTCACCTCGGCCGAGGTGACCAGGCCCTCGGGCCGGTGGACCGCGGCCGAGGAGGGCCCTTGGGGGAGGTGGCCCTTGGCTTTGTAGACCGTCCCGTTCGAGCCGCCGCCCGGGTCGGGCTCACCGGGCGCGATCCCGGGACCGCCGCCCGTGTCACCGCCGCCGCCCTCCAGGCGCAGGGGCGGAGGTGTCCCGACGGCGTCGTGGGCCTTGCCGCCCACCGCGACCGGCGTCGCCTCGCCGGGCGCCGTCGCCGCGACGGCGAGATAGACGCCACCGCCCCCGGCGAGCAGCACACCCGCCGCCACCGAGGCGGCGATGACGTTCCGTCGCCTCCGTACGTTCTCCGTACCGCTCACCGCAAAGCTCCCTCGTCTCGACCGGACGCCGATGGGACGGAGCGGAGGGGCGGACGGTTCCGTCCGTCAGCCGCCGTACTCGGCGGTGGCGTCGATCAGCCGGGCCGAGGCCGCCGGAACGACCACGCCGTGGATCGACGCGGGCGAGACCGGTACGGGCTTGGGGGAGACCGGGGTGACCCAGTGGGGGGCCATCCGAGCACCGTCCCCGCGCAGCTGGGCGAGGCTCAACTCGGACTCGTGTCGCTCACGGGGAGCGGGGTACGTGGTCATGGGCGCACCGTATGCACCACACCACTCCGGGGAAAAGGCCTACTCTGGGGTAGTTTCCACTGTTCGGCAGGCCGCGCCCCACCCGGTAGCGTGAACTGTCGCCCCTTTCGAGCGCTTCGCGCGCCCTACCGAATTCGCAGGAGCACCCCGCCGTGCGTATCGCAGTCACCGGCTCCATCGCCACCGACCACCTGATGACCTTCCCCGGCCGGTTCGCCGACCAGCTGGTGGCCGACCAGCTCCACACGGTGTCCCTCTCCTTCCTCGTCGACAACCTCGACGTCCGCCGGGGCGGCGTCGGCCCCAACATCTGCTTCGGCATGGGCCAGCTCGGCGGCAACCCGGTCCTGGTCGGCGCGGCCGGCTACGACTTCGACGAGTACCGCGCGTGGCTCGACCGGCACGGTGTCGACACCGGCTCCGTGCGCATCTCCGAGGTCCTGCACACGGCGCGCTTCGTCTGCACCACGGACAAGGACCACAACCAGATCGGCTCCTTCTACACCGGCGCCATGAGCGAGGCCCGGCTGATCGAGCTCAAGGCCGTCGCCGACCGCGTGGGCGGCCTCGACCTCGTCCTCATCGGCGCCGACGACCCCGAGGCGATGCTCCGCCACACCGAGGAGTGCAAGACCCGGGAGATCCCCTTCGCCGCGGACTTCTCGCAGCAGATCGCGCGGATGGACGGCGAGGAGATCCGCACGCTCCTGGACGGCGCCACGTACCTCTTCTCCAACGAGTACGAGAAGGGCCTCATCGAGTCCAAGACCGGCTGGACCGAGGCGGAGATCCTCTCCCGCGTCGGCCACCGCGTCACCACGCTCGGCTCGCGCGGCGTGCGCATCGAGCGGGTCGGCGAGACGCCCATCGAGGTCGGCTGCCCCGAGGAGACGGCCAAGGTCGACCCGACCGGCGTCGGCGACGCCTTCCGCGCGGGCTTCCTGACGGGTCTGTCGTGGGGTGTGGGCCTGGAGCGCGCGGCGCAGGTCGGCTGCATGCTCGCGACGCTGGTCATCGAGACGCTGGGCACGCAGGAGTACACGCTGCGGCGGGCGAACTTCATGGAGCGCTTCACGAAGGCGTACGGCGAGGAGGCGGCGACGGAGGTCCAGTCCCACCTCCTCTAAAACACGGGGCTCGGCCCCGCCCGCCCCGTTGTGGGCAATCGTTCCGCTGGGGCGGAACGGGTGGGCACAACGGACCCGCGCCCTGTCGGCGCCCGAGGCTTCCGCGCCCTGACCCGCACCACGTTGTGCGCCGCCGCTGGGGTGCGGGTCAGGGCGCGGAAGGCGGGGGCGCCGCTAGAGGGCGCCGTCCCGTGTGCCCACCCGTCCCGCCCTGCGGGACGATTGCCCACACGGCGGGTGGGCCGGGGCGCCGCCCATCGCGGGCGCGGGCCCCGCGGGCGGGGCGACGCCCCCGGCCAGCGAGGGCCCACACGGCGGCGGGGCGCCGGCCCCGTGAGGGTTACGACACGCGGCGGACCACGTACGCCACACCACCCCGCGCCGAAGGCTCCTCACCCACATACTCCTGCCCCCGCATCTCGCACCACGCCGGAATGTCGAGCCGCGCCGCCTCGTCGTCCGACAGCACCGTCACCGTCCCGCCCACCGGCACCTCCCCGATCACCTTCGCCAGTTCGATCACCGGGATCGGGCAGCGCTTGCCCAGGGAGTCCACGACGAGCGAGCCCGAGGACGCCGGGGCGGACGGTACGGACTCGGGGGCGCCGAGTCGTTCCCGTACGCCCGCCACCACCCCCGGGAGCACGGCGAGGAAGCGGTCCACGTCCTCCTCCGTCGTACCGGTCGGCAGGGACACCCGGACGTTCCCCTCGCTCAGCACCCCCATCGCGCGCAGCACATGGCTGGGCGTCAGCGTCGAACTCGTACACGACGAACCGGACGAAACGGAGAAGCCCTCCCGGTCCAGCTCGTGAAGAAGCGTCTCCCCGTCGACGTACAGACAGGAGAAGGTGACGAGGTGGGGGAGCCGGCGCACCGCGTCGCCCACCACCTCCACGTCCGGCACCAGCTCCGGCACCCGCGCCCGGATCCGGTCCACCAGGGCCCGTAGCCGCGTCCCCTCCGCGGCCGCCTCCGCTCGGACGGCCCGCAGCGAGGCCGCCGCCGCCACGATCGCCGGCAGGTTCTCGAAGCCCGGCGCCCGGCCCGACTCCCGTTCGTCGGACGGGCCTTGGGGGGCGAACCTGACCCCCTTGCGCACCGCGAGGAGGCCGACGCCCGCCGGACCGCCCCACTTGTGCGCGCTCGCCGCGAGCAGCGACCAGCCGCCCTCCACCGGACCCCAGCCCAGCGACTGGGCCGCGTCCACGAGCAGCGGCACCCCTGCCGCCCGGCAGGCCTCGGCGACCTCGGCCACCGGCTGCTCGGTCCCCACCTCGTGGTTGGCCGACTGGAGACAGGCCAGGGCGGTGCCGGAGTCGAGCGCCGCCGCGAATGCGGACGCGCCCACCGCGCCCGAGCGGCCCACCGGCACCTCGGTCACCGTGCCGCCCGCCGCCGCGTGGGTCTCTCCCGCGTGCAGGACGGAGGAGTGTTCGACCGCGGAGACCACGAGCCGGTTTCCGACACGCCGACGTCCCGCGAGCGCGCCGGAGATTCCGGCGTGAACCGCGCGCGTCCCCGAAGGAGTGAATACGAGCTCGTCCGGGCGGCACCCCACGGCCTCCGCCGCGGCCTCCCGGGCGGCGTCGAGCAGCAGCCGGGCCCGCCGGCCCTCCCGGTAGAGCCGGGCCGGGTCGGCCCAGCCCTCGTCCAGGGAGGCGAGCAGCGCCTGACGGGCGACGGGGTGCAGGGGAGCGGCGGACGCGGCGTCGAAGTACGGCATCCACCCACGGTAGAACGCCCGGATCCACCACCACGGCTCCGGGGACCCCGGCACGCGAAGAGCCCCCGCGGCCCGGGGACCGCGCCTCCCACCGAGCCGCCGCGGCCCGGGGACCCGGGCCTGCGCCGAGCCCCTACGGCCCGAGGTCCCTGCCGCTCGCCGACCCCCTACGGCCCGAGGTCCCTGCCGCTCGCCGACCCCCTGCGGCCCGAAGGCCCCACCGCCCACCGCGCCCCCGCGGCCCGAAGCCCCCGCCGCTCGCCGAGCCCTCGCGGCCCGAGGTCCCCACCTCCCACCGAGCCCCTGCGGCCCGAGGTCCCCACCGCCCACCGATTCCCCGCGGCCCGAGGCCCCCACCGTTCGCCGAGCCCCTGCGGCCCGAAGCCCCCACCTCCCACCGAGCCCCCGCGGCCGGGACCCCGGACCGCCCACCGCGCCCCCGCGGCCCGAAGCCCCCACCGTCCCCCGCCCCTGATGAGCCCCCGTCAGAACCCCGGCCCGGCGCGTCGGCAGGCCGCCGAACGGGCGTGCCGTAGCCCCCTCCGGAAGGTCGGAGTCCACCCCTTCGGGGACTCGGACGGCGCGTTGGGCACCCTCCCCGCGCGACCCCAAATAGCGTCCAGTAGGGTTTGGTCCGCATAAACATCCAAACCCCTGCCCGCGGCCGGGGCGGCGACCGACCAGCGAGACGGACGGCCGTGGCCGACCAACGCGGGCCGAGACTCTCGGGAAGGCGCTACGTGAGTCCCAACGGCTCCGACCGCTCGTCGCGGCGCCCGATGCGGCGGAAGCTGCCGCAGGTGCTGACTGCGGGCCTGATCCTGGCGACAGCCACGGGCTGCTCGTACAACTGGGAAGACTTCCCCCGCCTTGGTATGCCCACCCCCGTCACGGAAGAGGCGCCTCGGATCCTCTCCCTGTGGCAGGGCTCCTGGGCCGCCGCCCTCATCACGGGCGTCCTGGTGTGGGGCCTGATCCTCTGGGCCACCATCTTCCACCGGCGCAGCCGGACCAAGGTCGAGGTACCTCCGCAGACCCGTTACAACATGCCCATCGAGGCGCTGTACACGGTCACCCCGCTCATCATCGTCTCGGTGCTCTTCTACTTCACCGCACGCGACGAGTCGAAGCTCCTCGAGCTCACCCCGAAGCCGCCCCACACGGTCAACGTGGTCGGCTACCAGTGGAGCTGGGGCTTCAACTACATCGAGAACGTGCCCGGTGTTCAGGGTGACGCCAAGACGGACAAGAACCTCGCCTCGCTCCCGGACAAGTACCTCGCGGACTTCCCGGAGAACGCGGGCGGTGTCTACGACGCCGGCATCCCCGGCGACCGGAACCCGCAGACCGGCAACCCGGGCCCGACCCTGTGGCTGCCGAAGGGTGAGAAGGTCAGGTTCGTCCTGTCCTCCCGTGACGTCATCCACTCCTTCTGGGTGGTCCCCTTCCTCATGAAGCAGGACGTCATTCCGGGTCACACCAACGCCTTCGAGGTCATCCCGACGCAGGAAGGCACCTTCCTCGGGAAGTGCGCCGAGCTGTGCGGTGTCGACCACTCCCGGATGCTCTTCAACGTCAAGGTGGTCTCCCCGGAGCGCTACCAGGCGCACCTGAAGGAGCTGGCCGAGAAGGGGCAGACCGGCTACATCCCGTCTGGCATCGAGCAGACGGACCCGGCCAGGAATGCGGAGAAGCACCAACTGTGAGCATCCACGACGAAACCCAGGCCTCCGCAGCTGAGGACTCGTACGAGAACGAGCTGCCCGTCAGGCGCAAGCAGCCCGGCAACGTGGTCATCAAGTGGCTGACCACTACGGACCACAAGACGATCGGTACGCTCTACCTCGTCACGTCGTTCGTCTTCTTCTGCATCGGCGGACTCATGGCGCTCTTCATGCGCGCCGAGCTGGCCCGTCCGGGTACGCAGATCATGTCGAACGAGCAGTTCAACCAGGCGTTCACGATGCACGGCACGATCATGCTGCTGATGTTCGCGACGCCGCTGTTCGCCGGATTCGCGAACTGGATCATGCCGCTGCAGATCGGCGCGCCCGACGTGGCGTTCCCGCGGCTGAACATGTTCGCGTACTGGCTGTACCTCTTCGGCTCGATCATCGCGGTGGCCGGCTTCCTCACCCCGCAGGGTGCGGCCGACTTCGGCTGGTTCGCCTACTCCCCGCTGTCGGACGCCGTCCGCTCGCCGGGTGTCGGCGCCGACATGTGGATCATGGGTCTGGCCTTCTCCGGCTTCGGCACGATCCTCGGTTCGGTCAACTTCATCACCACGATCATCTGCATGCGCGCTCCGGGCATGACGATGTTCCGCATGCCGATCTTCGTCTGGAACGTGCTGCTGACCGGTGTCCTGGTCCTGCTCGCGTTCCCGGTCCTGGCGGCCGCGCTGTTCGCCCTGGAGGCGGACCGCAAGTTCGGTGCCCACGTCTTCGACGCGGCGAACGGCGGAGCACTGCTCTGGCAGCACCTCTTCTGGTTCTTCGGACACCCAGAGGTGTACATCATCGCCCTGCCGTTCTTCGGCATCATCTCCGAGGTCATCCCGGTCTTCAGCCGTAAGCCGATGTTCGGTTACATCGGTCTGGTGGCCGCGACCATCGCGATCGCCGGTCTGTCCGTGACCGTGTGGGCGCACCACATGTACGTCACCGGTGGCGTGCTCCTCCCGTTCTTCTCCTTCATGACGTTCCTCATCGCCGTACCGACCGGCGTGAAGTTCTTCAACTGGATCGGAACGATGTGGAAGGGCTCGCTGTCCTTCGAGACCCCGATGCTCTGGGCCGTCGGCTTCCTGATCACCTTCACCTTCGGTGGTCTGACCGGCGTCATCCTGGCCTCGCCCCCGATGGACTTCCACGTCTCCGACTCGTACTTCGTCGTGGCGCACTTCCACTACGTCATCTTCGGCACCGTCGTCTTCGCGATGTTCTCCGGCTTCCATTTCTGGTGGCCGAAGTTCACCGGCAAGATGCTCGACGAGCGCCTCGGCAAGATCACGTTCTGGACGCTGTTCGTGGGCTTCCACGGCACGTTCCTGGTGCAGCACTGGCTCGGTGCCGAGGGCATGCCGCGTCGTTACGCGGACTACCTCGACGCCGACGGCTTCACCGCGCTGAACACGATCTCGACGATCTCCTCGTTCCTGCTCGGTCTGTCGATCCTGCCGTTCTTCTACAACGTCTGGAAGACCGCCAAGTACGGCAAGAAGATCGAGGTCGACGACCCGTGGGGCTACGGCCGTTCGCTCGAGTGGGCGACGTCCTGCCCGCCGCCGCGGCACAACTTCCTCACCCTGCCGCGGATCCGTTCGGAATCCCCGGCGTTCGACCTGCACCACCCTGAGATCGCGGCTGTCGACCAGCTCGAGAACAAGCCGCACGAGGCCGCGGCCCTCACGGGCAGCAAGGAGGCCGGCAAGTGAAGATCCAGGGCAAGATGTTCATCTGGCTGAGCGTCTTCATCCTTGCCATGGCGGTCCTCTACGGCGTCTGGTCCAAGGAGCCGGTCGGTACGACGGCGCTCTTCCTGGCCTTCGGCCTGGCCATCATGATCGGCTACTACCTGGCCTTCACGGCCAAGCGTGTCGACGCGATGGCGCAGGACGACAAGGAGGCCGACGTCGCGGACGAGGCCGGTGAGGTGGGCTTCTTCGCCCCGCACAGCTGGCAGCCGCTCTCGCTGGCCGTCGGTGGCGCGCTCGCCTTCCTCGCGATCGCGATGGGCTGGTGGATCCTGTACTTCTCCGCCCCGCTGATCCTCGTCGGCCTGTTCGGCTGGGTCTTCGAGTTCTACCGCGGCGAGAACCAGAACCAGTAGCGGTACCCCGCTCCGCACCGGAGCACACAGAGGGGCCCGGACACTTCGTCACCGAAGCGTCCGGGCCCCTCTTTTGCAGCACTCGGCGCGCCTGCCGCGAGGATCGTATTTAGCGTGAAGTCATGAACGACACGCCGCGCATTCGGACTGTTCTGAGCTGCACTCTTCTGGCTGTCACCGTCACCGCGGGTGCCACCGCGTGCGCGGGCTCCGACAACCACCCGCTGTCGGAGAAGGCCTACGACGCGGCCGACCAGCTCGCGGTCAACGCCCCCGCCGACGGAGCCAAGGCGGACCCCGAGAAGCCCCTGGAGATCACCACCAAGGGCGACGACGGCCGGATCACCGACGTCACCGCCACCGACGCCTCCGGGCACCACCTGGCCGGCGAACTCACCGCGGACGGGCAGCGCTGGCGCTCCACGGCCGCCCTGGCGGCCGGCGCCCGCTACACCGTCCAGGTGGCCACCGAGGACGAGGACGGCGCCCCAGGTGCCCGTACGTTCACTTTCGAGACGGCTCCGGCCAAACGGGCCCTCACCGCGACTTTCGGGCCGGAGGCGGGCACGTACGGCGTCGGGCAGCCCATCACGGCGGAGCTCAGCCTCCCGGTCAAGGACCGGTCGGCGCGCGCGGTCGTCGAACGGGCCCTCAAGGTCCGTTCCACACCCGCCGTCGAGGGCGCCTGGTACTGGGTGGACGACAAGAAACTGCACTTCCGTCCGAAGGAGTACTGGCCGGCCGGGGCGCACGTCACGGTCACGGGCAACCTGGACGGCCTCAAGGTCGGCGACAAGCTCTACGGCGGCGCCTCCAAGCCGCTGAAGCTCACCATCGGCGACCGTATCGAGGCCGTCGCCGACGCCGGATCGCTCCAGATGACCGTGAAGCGCAACGGGGAAGTGATCAACACCATCCCGGTGACCACCGGCAAGCCGGGCTTCTCCACCCGCAACGGCATCAAGGTCGTCCTCGGCAAGGAGTACTACGTCCGGATGCGGGGCACCAGCATCGGCATCGCGGAGGGCAGCTCCGACTCGTACGACCTGCCCGTGTACTACGCCACCCGGGTCACCTGGAGCGGCGAGTACGTGCACGCGGCGCCCTGGTCCGTCGGCTCGCAGGGCGTCGAGAACGTCAGCCACGGCTGTGTCGGCATGTCGACGGAGAACGCGGCCTGGTTCTACGAGACCGTCCGCCCGGGCGACATCGTCCGCGTCGTCAACAGCATCGGCGACACCATGGACACCTTCGGCAACGGCTTCGGCGACTGGAACATGGAGTGGGACAAGTGGCGCCAGGGCAGCGCCCTGGTGGAGACCGCCGGAAACCCGGTGGTCTCCACCGAGAAGGCCCGTCTGAGGCCCTCGATCTGAGCGGCGACGCGCCCTGAACGGCTCAGGCGTCGATCGACAGGCGTGAGCGCAGCAGGGTCGCCAGGGACGCCGCGAACTCGACCGGTTCCACCGGAAGGGTGACCGCGGCGTCCGCGCGGCTCCAGGTGGCCAGCCAGGCGTCCTGGGGCCGCCCGATCAGCAGCAGTACCGGCGGGCAGTGGAAGACCTCGTCCTTGATCTGCCGGCAGACCCCCATGCCTCCGGCGGGCACCGCCTCGCCGTCGAGCACGCACACGTCGATCCCGCCCTCGTCCAGGCGCTTCAGGACCGCGGCCAGCGTCGCGCACTCCACGAACTCGACCGGGGGAACGTCGGTCGCGGGCCTGCGTCCGGCCGCGAGCCGCACCTGCGCGCGGGTGTTCGCGTCGTCGCTGTAGACCAGGACCGTGGCACTCGACTGCATCGTTCCTCCGTGGGGAAGTCCGTGGGAAGGTCGTCGATCGATGCGCCGGATGCTACTCCGGTCCACACCCCGTCAACACCCGTTCAGCAGCTGTTCGAACGGTGCTCCGGGGCCTTCCCGCTGGGCCGTTCGGGCTGGACACACCCCCCTGACACTCCGAACGGCACCCCCCGGAGTGAGGGCGGGATAAGCGACCGACATAATGTCGGTCGTGGCGACAGTAACGACAGTAGAAACAGGGCACGCGCACCCGTCGGTCAATCGACCGAACCTCACCAGCGTCGGAACCATCATCTGGTTGAGCTCCGAGCTGATGTTCTTCGCGGCCCTCTTCGCGATGTACTTCACCCTGCGATCGGTGACGGGTCCCGAGTTCTGGGCGGAAAAGGCCTCGGCCTTGAACTTCCCCTTCTCGGCGACCAACACCACGATCCTGGTGCTCTCCTCCCTCACCTGCCAGCTCGGCGTCTTCGCCGCGGAGCGGGGCGATGTGAAGAAGCTCCGGACGTGGTTCATCATCACGTTCGTGATGGGTGCCATCTTCATCGGCGGCCAGGTCTTCGAGTACACCCAGCTGGTCAAGGAGGACGGCCTCTCGCTCTCCTCCGACGCGTACGGCACGGTGTTCTACCTGACCACCGGCTTCCACGGCCTGCACGTGACGGGCGGTCTCATCGCCTTCCTGCTGGTCCTCGGCCGGACGTACGCCGCCAAGAGGTTCACCCACGAGCAGGCAACCGCCGCCATCGTCGTGTCCTACTACTGGCACTTCGTCGATGTCGTCTGGATCGGCCTCTTCGCCACGATCTACATGATCAAGTAATCGGCTCCGCCTCCACGGCGGACCGAGACATCCAGCAAGCATCGACGCAGAAGATCCTGACACCGGGGTAATCCGTGAAAAAGCTCTCCGCACGACGACGCCATCCGCTGGCGGCGGTCGTCGTCCTACTTCTCGCGCTGGCGGCCACGGGGGGGCTGTACGCCGCGTTCGCGCCCGCGGGCACGGCGAAGGCCGATGAAACCGCCCAGTCCCTCGCCATCGAGGAGGGCAAGAAGCTCTACTCCGTCGGCTGCGCCAGCTGCCACGGAACCGGCGGTCAGGGCACCTCTGACGGCCCGTCCCTCGTAGGCGTCGGCTCGGCCGCGGTCGACTTCCAGGTCGGCACGGGCCGTATGCCGGCCCAGCAGCCGGGCGCCCAGGTCCCGAAGAAGAAGGTCATCTACACGCAGGCTGAGATCGATCAGCTCGCGGCGTACGTCGCCTCTCTCGGTGCCGGTGCGATCACGCCGACCGAGGGCCAGTACAGCCCTGACGGTGCCGACATCGCCAAGGGTGGCGAGCTGTTCCGCACCAACTGTGCCCAGTGCCACAACTTCACCGGTGAGGGTGGCGCGCTGACCTACGGCAAGTACGCCCCGAGCCTCGAAGACGTGGACCCGAAGCACCTCTACGAGGCCATGCAGACCGGCCCGCAGAACATGCCCTCCTTCCCCGACACGACCATGCCGGAGAAGGAGAAGAAGGACATCATCGCGTACGTCCAGGCCGTCAACAGCGACACGACCGAGAGCCCGGGCGGTCTCAAGCTCGGTGGCCTCGGCCCCGTCAGCGAGGGCCTGTTCGCCTGGGTCTTCGGCCTGGGCGCGCTGATCGCAGTTGCCATCTGGGTCGCGGCCCACACCGCTAAGGCCAAGAAGTCATGAGTAGCCAAGAGATTCCAGAAGAGACCCTGCCGGCAGGGCAGGACACCGCGCACGGCGCGGTGAAGGTCGCCGACGACCCGTTCGCCGACCCGGGCCTTCCGCCCCACAAGCCCCGCATCCAGGACATCGACGAGCGGGCCGCCCGCCGGTCCGAGCGTGCGGTCGCCTTCATGTTCGTGCTGTCGATGCTGGCCACCGTCGCCTTCATCGCCTCGTACGTGATCTTCCCGGTCGACAAGATCGTGTACATCTGGCCCTTCGGCCACGTGTCCGCGCTCAACTTCGCCCTGGGTATGACCCTCGGTGCCGCCCTCTTCTTCATCGGCGCGGGCGCGGTCCACTGGGCCCGCACCCTGATGTCCGACGTCGAGGTCGCCGACGAGCGTCACCCGATGGCGGCGACGCCCGAGGTCAAGGCGAAGGTCATGGCGGACTTCGCGGCCGGTGCCGCGGAGTCGGGCATGGGCCGCCGCAAGCTCATCCGCAACACGATGTTCGGTGCGCTGGCGCTTGTCCCGCTCTCCGGCATCGTCCTGCTGCGTGACATGGGCCCGCTGCCCGAGAAGAAGCTCCGGTCCACGCTGTGGGCCAAGGGGCTCCAGCTCATCAACATGAACACGCACGAGCCGCTGCGTCCCGAGGACGTCGCGGTCGGCTCGCTGACCTTCGCGATGCCCGAGGGCCTCTCGGAGCACGACGAGCACTTCCAGACCGAGATCGCCAAGGCCGCCCTGATGATCGTCCGGATCCAGCCGGAGGACATCAAGGACAAGCGCGAGCTCGAGTGGTCCCACCAGGGCATCGTCGCGTTCTCGAAGATCTGCACCCACGTCGGTTGCCCGATCTCCCTGTACGAGCAGCAGACGCACCACGTGCTCTGCCCGTGCCACCAGTCCACCTTCGACCTCTCCGACGGCGCCCGCGTCATCTTCGGCCCGGCCGGTCACGCCCTTCCGCAGCTGCGGATCGGCGTGAACGACAAGGGCTTCCTCGAGGCGCTCGGCGACTTCGACGAGCCCGTCGGTCCTGCCTTCTGGGAGCGCGGATGAGCACCGTGACCACGAGTAAGAAAGCACCCGCCGGTGAGCGGGTCGCGGACTGGGCCGACGGCCGCCTGGGGATCTACACGCTGGCCAAGGCCAACATGCGGAAGATCTTCCCGGACCACTGGTCCTTCATGCTGGGCGAGGTCTGCCTCTACAGCTTCCTCATCATCATCCTGACGGGCGTCTATCTGACGATGTTCTTCCACCCGTCGATGAACGAGGTGGAGTACGTCGGACCGTACGTCCCGCTCCAGGGACAGCTGATGTCCGAGGCGTTCAACTCGACCATGCACATCTCCTTCGAGGTGCGCGGTGGTCTGCTGATCCGGCAGATCCACCACTGGGCGGCGCTGATCTTCCTCGCCGGCATGTTCGTGCACATGATGCGCGTGTTCTTCACCGGCGCGTTCCGCAAGCCGCGTGAGATCAACTGGCTGTTCGGCTTCCTGCTGTTCTTCCTGGGCATGTTCACCGGCTTCACCGGTTACTCGCTCCCGGACGACCTGCTCTCCGGCACCGGTGTCCGCTTCATGCAGGGCGCGATCCTGTCCGTGCCGGTCCTCGGCACGTACCTCTCGATGTTCCTGTTCGGCGGCGAGTTCCCCGGCGGCGACTTCGTCGCCCGGTTCTACTCGGCGCACGTGCTGCTGCTGCCCGGCATCATGCTGGGTCTCGTGGTCGCCCACCTCATCCTGGTGTTCGTCCACAAGCACACGCACTTCGCCGGCCCCGGCCGGACGAACGAGAACGTCGTCGGCATGCCGCTGCTGCCCGTGTACATGGCGAAGGCCGGAGGCTTCTTCTTCCTGGTCTTCGGTGTCATCGCGGTCATCGCGGCGATCGCCTCGATCAACCCGATCTGGGCCATCGGCCCGTACCGCCCGGACCAGGTGTCCACCGGCGCCCAGCCCGACTGGTACATGGGCTTCGCCGAGGGTCTGATCCGAGTGATGCCGGGCTGGGAGATCAACCTGTGGGGCCACACGCTGGTCCTCGGCGTGATGATCCCGCTGGCGATCTTCCCGGCGGTCCTCGCGGCCATCGCGGTCTACCCGTTCATCGAGTCCTGGATCACCGGCGACAAGCGCGAGCACCACATCGCGCAGCGCCCGCGCAACGCTCCGACGCGCACCGCCTTCGGTGTCGCCTGGATCACCGCGTACATGATCATGCTCGTGGGTGGTGGAAACGACCTCTGGGCGACCCACTTCCACCTGTCGCTGAACTCGATCACCTGGTTCGTGCGGATCTTCTTCTTCGCCGGCCCGGTCATCGCGTTCATCGCCACCAAGCGGATCTGCCTCGGCCTCCAGCGCCGCGACAAGGACAAGGTGCTGCACGGCCGCGAGTCGGGCATCATCAAGCGCCTGCCGCACGGTGAGTTCGTCGAGGTCCACCAGCCGCTCAGCCAAGGCGAGCTGCACCGCCTCACGGCGCACGAGCAGTACGACGCCGCGGAGCTTCCGCCGGCCGTCGACGAGAACGGCGTGGAGCGCAAGATCGGCCGCATGGAGAAGCTCCGGGTCAAGCTCAACAAGGGCTACTACGGCGACGACAGCCAGATCGCCAAGCCCACGGTCGAGGAGTACAAGGAGATCCAGAGCGGCCACGGCCACCACTGATCACCTGACCTCGTAGGTCGCCACGGCGAGAGCCCCGTCCATTCGATGGACGGGGCTCTTTGCCGTGCCCGGACATCGATAGGGTGGGTGTGTATCCGTCACGTGATCATCAGGAGCTGCCATGAGCGCTGCGACCCCCGCTGGAGGACCTACGTCGGCGGGCCGCTCCTGGCCCGTCCTGCTGAACGGACTCCTCGACGGCCACGACCTCACCGCCGACGACACGGCCTGGGCGATGGACCTGATCATGAGCGGCGAGGCGACCGACGCGCAGATCGCCGGCTTCATGGTGGCGCTGCGCGCCAAGGGCGAGACCGTGCAGGAGATCGCCGGCCTCGTCCGGACCATGTACGCGCACGCCAACGTCATCGAGGTACCCGGCCGCACCGTCGACATCGTCGGCACCGGCGGCGACGGCGCCAAGACGGTGAACATCTCCACCATGGCGTCGATCGTGGTCGCCGGGACGGGCGCCAAGGTCGTCAAGCACGGCAACCGCGCCGCGTCCTCCGCCTCCGGCTCCTCCGACGTCCTGGAGAAGCTCGGCGTCAATCTGAACCTGACCCCGCAGCGGGTCGCCGAGGTCGCCGACGAAGCAGGCATCACCCTCTGCTTCGCGATCAGGTTCCACCCCTCGCTGCGGCACGTCGCCGCGGCCCGTGGCCAGCTGGGCATCCGGACGACCTTCAACGTCCTCGGCCCGCTGACCAACCCGGCCAAGGTACGGTCCCAGGCCGTCGGGGTCGCCGACCCGCGCATGGCGCCCATCGTCGCCGGGGTCCTCGCCGAGCGCGGGAACTCCGCCCTGGTCTTCCGCGGCGACGACGGCCTGGACGAGCTGACGACCACCTCCACCTCCCGGGTCTGGGTGGTCCGGGACGGCGGCGTCACCGAGGAGCGCTTCGACCCGCGGGACGTCGGCATCGACCTCGTCCCCCTGGAGGCGCTGCGCGGCGGCGACGCCTCGTACAACGCCGACGTCGCCCGCCGGCTGCTCGCGGGGGAGACCGGTCCGGTACGGGACGCGGTGCTGCTCAACGCCGCGGCGGCGCTCACCGCCCTGGACCCCGGCACGGGCACCCTCGCGGAGCAGCTGGGCGCCGGCATCGCGAAGGCGGCCGAGGCGATCGACTCCGGCGCGGCCCTGCGGTCCCTGGAGCGGTGGATCGCCGTCAGCAACGCCTGAACCGCGCCTTGCGCCGTACGACCCCGGTCCACCATGCGGACCGGGGTCTTGCGCTTCGGCGATCATGTGGCAGGATGCTTCACAGGTCACGAGTGACAGCGTTTTGGCCCCGGCTTGCTGTCCGGCAACCCTCCTTCCGTGGCGGGGTGCCCCGGGTGATGACCGGGCCGTAGGCAGCGAGGTCTACGGCAAGCGCGGATCCCTCGAGCACCAGGGGTCCTGGTCAGTCGAGGAGCTTTTTCCGTGAGCAAGCGAATGCGATAGGGCGACTCCGCCCCTTCTTCACCCTCGGAAACAGGGTCCCTTCCGCGTACCCCCATGTCCTCCGAGGCATCACCCGTACCCCGCCGTACCCGGCCGCGTACGGGATTCACCGAAGCCATTCCGCACCGCCCGCCGGGAGATACCGCCATGTCCGCATACCCGAACGCCACTGCCGTCACCGCCGACTCCGAGTCCGCCGACCCCTGCTGCGCCGCCCCGCTGCCGGTCCTCGGCCGGGACGTCACCGTCCCGCTCGTCACCGGCGGCGAGGTGACCTACGCGGCGCTCGACTACGCGGCCAGCGCGCCGGCGCTCCAGCGGGTCTGGGACGACGTCGCCGCGTACGCCCCGTACTACGGCAGCGTCCACCGCGGCGCCGGCTACCTCTCCCAGCTCTCCACCGACCTCTTCGAGAACAGCCGCGTCACCGTCGCCGAGTTCCTCGACTGCCGCCCCGACGACCAGGTCGTCTTCACCCGCTCCACCACCGACTCGCTGAACCTGCTCGCCGCCACGATCCCGGCCGGCTGCCAGGTCTTCGTCTTCGAGACCGAGCACCACGCCTCCCTGCTGCCCTGGCGCGACGCCCGCGTCACCTACCTCAACGCGCCGCGCACCCCGGAGCAGGCCGTCGAGACCCTGGAACGCGCCCTCGCCGACCGCGACCCCTACGGCCCGGCCCTGGTCTGCGTGACCGGTGCCTCCAACGTCACCGGTGAGCTGTGGCCGGTGAAGGAGCTCGCCGCCGCCGCGCACGCGCACGGCGCCCGGATCGTGCTCGACGCCGCCCAGCTCGCCCCCCACCACCCGGTCTCCGTGCGGGAGTTGGACGTGGACTGGGTCGCCTTCTCCGGGCACAAGCTGTACGCGCCCTTCGGCTCCGGCGTCCTCGCCGGCCGTGCCGACTGGCTTCAGGATTCCGAGCCCTACCTCGCGGGCGGCGGCGCCTCCCGCAAGGTGGCCCGCCGGGCCGACGGTGGTGTGGACGTGGAGTGGCACACCACCGCGGCCCGGCACGAGGCGGGTTCGCCGAACGTCATCGGCGTCTACTCGATCGCCTCCGCCTGCAAGGCGCTGACCGAGGCCGGCTTCGACTCCCTCGTCGCCCGCGAGCAGCACCTGATCGCCAAGGTCCGCGAGGGCCTGGCCGAGGTGCCCGAGGTGCGGGTGCTCTCGCTCTTCGGCGACGACGCGCCCCGCGTGGGCGTCATCTCCTTCGTCGTGGAGGGCTGGAACAGCTCCCACTTCGCCGCCGCGCTCTCCGCCGAGTACGGCATCGGCGTCCGCGACGGTCTCTTCTGCGCCCACCCGCTGGTCCGCACCCTGCTCGGCAGCGACCCGCAGGACCCGGGCGAGTGCGGCTCCCCCGAGGCGGCCCCGGGGGAGCGGTCCCTGAACGCCATCCGGGTGAGCTTCGGCGCCGGTACTCCGGACGAGCACGTGGACCGGTTCGTCGGCGCCGTGAAGGAGCTCGTCCGGGACGGCGCGCAGTGGAAGTACCGCACCGAGGACGGCCGCTGCGTCCCGGACCGCGGCTGATCAGTCACTCGTACGGGTGAAGGGGGCCTCCCGGTCGGGAGGCCCCCTTCAGCCATGTCGCGTGCGCGGTGTCAGGACTCCGGACCGTCAGGACTCCAGACCGATGGCGAAGGCCGCCTCCAGGTCGTGCTGGGAGTACGTCCGGAAGGCGACGTGCGTGTCCGTGGCCTCGACGCCCGGAATCTTGCTGATACGGCCGGGGATCACGTCCGCCAGGTCGTCGTGGCGCGGCACCCGGACCATGGCGATCAGGTCGTACGTACCGGTGACCGAGAAGACCTCGCTGACGCTGTCGAGCGCGGCGATCGACTCGGCGATCTCGGGGATGCGGTCCACGCTGGTCTTGATGAGCACGATCGCGGTGATCACGGCTGGCTTTCTCCCTCGGTCGCCGCGGCTTGGGCTTTCACTCTATCCCCACCGCGGAAGCGCACCCAGGCGTAGAGGAAGCCGACGGAGAAGCCCACGACATGGGCCAGATAGGCGACGCCGGGTCCCGCGCCCGCCGCCCGCGCGGCCAGCCACTGCAGGGTGAACCAGAAGATCAGCACGATCCAGGCGGGGAAGCGCAGCGGCAGGAAGAACAGGAAGGGGAAGAGGCTGGTGACCCGGGAGCGGGGGAAGAGGAAGAGGAAGGCCCCGAGCACCGCGGAGATCGCCCCGGAGGCCCCGACCAGGGTCTGCTCGCTGTCCGCGTGCGCCACCGCGTACCCGGACAGGGCGATGTAGCCGGTCCCCAGGTAGAAGAGGCAGAACTCGACGGCCCCCATGCGCTCCTCGGCCATCGCGCCGAAGACGTACAGGAAGAGCATGTTTCCCAGCAGGTGGAGCCAGCTGCCGTGCACGAAGAGCGCGGTCAGCGGGGTGAGCAGGGCGCGCGGATCGCCGCTCGTCAGCTCGGCGGGGATCACGCCCCAGCGGCGGAAGTAGGCGCCCTGGGCGGCGAGGAGCTCGTCACCCGTGCCGTACCCCGGGTTGAGTCCGGAGACCGGGCTGACGGCGAAGAGCAGGCAGCAGGCGGCGATCAGCCCGTAGGTCACCGTGGGTCCGCTGCGGGTGCCCCGCCAGGCACCGAGGACCGCGCCTCGCCAGTCGATCATGGACAGATCATGGCGTACCGGGGCCGAAGTGGACAGAGTGCCTCGCCGTGCCCCGCCCTCCCCGCGAGGCCGTAGGGTTACGGGCACCACCACCGCAGTTCGACGGCGCACCGCGGCACCCGCACCTGGTACCACGCAACAGGAAGAAGGACGGCACCGATGACGACGGTTCCCCTGCCGACCGACGAGACCCGCTGGCGCTGCACGCTCTGCGGAAACCTGACCCGTTTCGACGTGACCCGCTCCTCCAAGGTCGTGGAGTACGTCCATCTGGACCTCGCCGGAGACCCGACGGTCGAGGAGCGGCAGGTGGTCAGTGAGACCATCGAGTCGGTCCGCTGCCGCTGGTGCAACGCGGTGGACCAGATCGAACTGGTGGACAGGCCGGGCGCCGCTTCCTGAGGGACGGCGCGGACGACATAGGGGTGACGGATCGTGGAGCAGCCCGCGCACGGTGGTGAGCCGGCCGGCGCGGCAGGTGACGCTGCCGAGACGCTCGACCACCCATTGCCGGAAGGTGTACGGCGGCGGGTCGTCGCGCTGGTCGCGGACGCCTTCGGCGGGCTCACCGTCGCGGAGCTGCCCGCGCCCCTGCGGCAGTACGCCCGCTTCACCGCGAGCCGGCGGGCCAAGTTCGCCGGCAACGCGATGGCCGCCGCGCTGGAGAGCGACCCGCTCTTCCGGCAGCGGATCGGCGAACGGTTCAAGCAGGGCCAGCCCGAGCTGGCCGGAGCCGTGGAAACCGGCACCCCGCCCGCGGCCGCCGACCCCGTCGACGTGGCGGCGGCCGCCTATGTGCTGCGCCCGCCCGGCTGGGTCAAGCTCGTCGCCGCCGCCGGCGAGGAGGCCCAGCGGGTCGACGCCGAGCGGGCCGACGAGGCCGGCCGGCGCGAGCTGGAACGGCTGCGCGAGGAGCTCGCCGCCGCCCGGGACCGCTCCCGGGGCGAGACCGAGCAGCTCCGGCACGACCTGGACGCCGCCCGCAAGGAAGCGGAATCGCTTCACCGCAAGCTGCGCAGTGCCCAGAGCGACGTCAAGCGAGGCGAGGCGGCCCTGCGCAAGGTCCAGGGCGAGATCGAGGCCGCGCGGGCCGAGTCGGCGGCCCAGGTGTCGGCCGCCGAGAGCGAGACCCGGCGCCTCAAGGCGCGGCTCGGCGAGGTCGAGGCGGCCCTGGAGGCGAGCCGCAGGACCGCCCGTGAGGGCCGCTCGGTGGAGGACATGCGGCTGCGGCTGCTGCTGGACACGGTGCTCGACGCGGCCCAGGGGCTGCGGCGCGAACTCGCGCTGCCGCCCGTCTCGGTGCACCCGGCGGACACCGTGGACGCGGTGGAGCCGGGGCGGATGTCCCCGAAGGACATCGCGGCGCGGGCGCTCTCCGAGACGGACCCGGCGCTGCTCGACCAGCTGCTCGCGCTGCCACAGGCGCATCTGGTCGTCGACGGCTACAACGTCACCAAGACCGGCTATCCGACGATGCCGCTGGAGAAGCAGCGGCTGCGGCTGCTCGGCGCGCTCTCGGCCCTGGCGGCCCGCTCGGGCGCCGAGGTCACCTGTGTCTTCGACGGGGCGGAGCTGGCGGCCCCGGTGCTGCTCGCCCCGCCGCGCGGGGTGCGGGTGCTGTTCTCCAAGCCCGGTGTCACGGCGGACGAGTTGATCCGTCAGCTGGTCCGGGCGGAGCCGCCGGGCCGGCCGGTCGTGGTGGTCTCCACCGACCGTGAGGTGGCCGACGGAGTCGCGAAGGCGGGCGCGCGGCCGGTGACGTCCGCCTTGTTGCTGAAGCGGCTTTCGCGCCTCTCGTGACGCATCGCAACTCCTGGGCGATATGCCCGAATTCTGGATGGCGCACTGTCAAGTACCCATCACTGGCAGTGTGATGTATGTAAATAAAGTGGTGCGTGAGCGAGATTTTTGCCAGCGGGATTTGAACTGATCACAACTCGGTCACTAGGGTCGGGCTTCGAACCTTCGCGCGGTTGATCACCCATCCGGGGTGGCGGCGGAGGAACCGCCTGCCCGTGACCGGTTGGGCGGCTCTGAGGAAGAAGGAGCTCGCCTTCGTGGCGTCCCACCGTCGACCCAAGCAGCCGAGCCGCACCCGTGTGACCGTGCTCACCGTGACCGCGGCCGCCGCCGTCGCACTCACCGCCCAGTCCGGCGCCCAGGCGGCCCCCGCCAAGCCCAAGATCGACGAGGTCAAGGCGAAGGTCGACGCACTGCACCACGAGGCCGAGGAGGCCACGGAGCAGTACAACCTCGCCGAGGAGCGCCGCGGCAAGCTGCAGAAGGAGATCGGCGACCTCCAGGACAAGGTGGCCCGCGGTCAGCAGGAGCTCAACACTCTGCGCGACCAGATCGGTTCGGTCGCCAGCGCCCAGTACCGCTCCGGCGGCATCGACCCGGCGCTCCAGCTCTTCCTCTCCTCCGACCCGGACACCTACCTCGACAAGGCGTCCGCGATCGACCAGTTGAGCGCCCAGCAGGCCGACGTGCTCACCTCGATCCAGGCCAAGCAGCGCACGCTCGCCCAGCAGCGCGCCGAGGCCACCTCGAAGCTGGCCGACCTCGAGGACGTCCGCAAGACCCTCGGCGCCAAGAAGGCGAAGTACCAGGGCAAGCTGGCCGAGGCCCGCAAGCTCCTCAACAGCCTCACCGCGGCCGAGCGGGCCAAGATGGAGCAGCAGGAGCAGCGCGCCAGCCGCGCCGCCGGCGAGCGCGTCAACCTGGGCAGCGAGGTCCCCGCGAACGGCTTCGGCGCCGCCGCGCTCGCGGCCGCCGCCACCCAGCTCGGCAAGCCGTACGTCTCCGGCGCCGAGGGCCCCAACTCGTACGACTGCTCCGGTCTGACCATGTGGTCCTACCGCCAGGCCGGCGTCACGCTCACCCGCACCACCTACACCCAGCAGAACGACGGCGTGAAGATCGGCCGCGGCCAGCTCAAGCCGGGCGACCTGGTCTTCTTCAACAACCTGTCGCACGTCGCGCTGTACGCGGGCAACAACACGATCCTGCACGCCCCCAAGCCGGGCGCGGTCGTCCGCTACGAGTCCATGAACTACATGGGCACCTTCCAGTTCGGCGTCCGGATCGGCGGCTGACCCGCCCCCGCGACCCGCTGCGGCACACCGCCCGAACGGGTGGTTCGCCGCGACGCGCACTGACCTGACGCCCCGCCGGTGACCTGTGTTCTCCGGCGGGGCGTCACTTTGTGTGCCCGGCGCCTTCGTTGGACGAGGACTGATCAGCGGCTACTGTCTGCCGCGCCAGTCTGCGTCGAGCCGAACGGAGCGCGATTCGTGGCGTCCCACCGCCGACCCGCCCGGGTCACCGTCCTCACCGCCGCCGCCGCGGCCACCGCGGCGGCGTCCCTCGGGGCCGTCCCCGCGAGCGCCGACCCCGGGGCCACGCCCGCGGCCACCCGCGCCACGGTCGACCGCCTCTTCGAGGAGGCCGAGAAGGCCACCGAGGGTTACAACCGGGCGGACGAGAAGGCGGACGCGCTGCGCAGGACGGTCTCCCAGGCGCAGGACAGCCTCGCCCGCGGCCAGGAGCGCATCAACCGCATGCGGGGCGCGCTCGGTTCGGTCGCCGGGGCCCAGTACCGCTCCGGCGGCATCGACCCCGCCCTCGCCCTGCTGCTCTCCTCCGACCCGGACAGCTACCTGGACCGGGCCTCCGCCCTGGACCGGGTCACCGCCCGGCAGGGCGCCGCGCTCGGCGAACTCCTGCGCGAGCAGCGCGGTCTGAACCAGAAGCGGAGCGAGGCCCGCGCGGCCCTCGGTGAACTGGAGCGCAGCCGGGCCGAGGTCGCCCGCCACAAGCGCACCGTCGAGCGGAAGCTCGCCGAGGCCCGCCGGGTGCTCGCCTCCCTCACCGCCGAGGAGCGCGCCGACTACGACCGGGCCTCCCGCACCGGCGAGCGCGCCGACACCCCCGCCGAGGAGCTGCCGCCGCTCGCCGACCTCGGCCCCTCCCGGGCCGCCGCCGCGGTGATCGCCGCCCGCAGCGCGATCGGCAGGCCGTACGTGTGGGGGGCGACCGGCCCCTCCGCCTTCGACTGCTCGGGCCTGATGGTCTGGTCGTACCGGCAGGCCGGGATCAGCCTGCCCCGCACCTCCTCGGCGCAGCGGTACGCCGGCCGGCAGGTGCCGCTCTCGCAGGCGCAGCCGGGCGACCTCGTCACGTACCGCGGGGACGCCAGCCATGTGGCGATCTACGCCGGGAACGGCCAGGTCATCCACGCCCCCTATCCGGGCGCCCGGGTCCGCTACGACCCGGTGAACATGATGTCCCACGTCACCGTGACCCGCGTCTGACCCGCGTCGGACCCGCGTCGGACCCGCGTCGGACCCGCTTCTGACCCCGTCCCCGTACGATCGGGGGCGTGGCGGGCAGGCGGAGCGGAGTGGTGCGCGGTGCGGCGGCGGGGCTGCTGGCCGCGGTGCTCGCCCTCGGCGGATGCGCGGCCCCCGCCCCGGCCGGGCCGGCGTCCGAGGAGATCCAGAGCCTGCTCGACCGGCACGCGCGGGCGCTCCTCGACCGGGACGAGGACGGCTACCTCGCGGCCCTCGACCCCGCGCTCGTACCGGCCGCGCGCACCGAGTTCGACCGGCTCGCGAAGGTCCCGCTCGG
The DNA here is from genome assembly GCF_056435185.1 of Streptomyces sp. NPDC044003. Taxonomy (NCBI): domain Bacteria; kingdom Bacillati; phylum Actinomycetota; class Actinomycetes; order Kitasatosporales; family Streptomycetaceae; genus Streptomyces; species Streptomyces sp. NPDC044003. The sequence goes on from NZ_JBWKFA010000002.1 coordinate 957,724, forward strand.
CGGCTGGACGTACCGGGTCACCGATGTCGACCGGGCTGGTGAGGGCCGGGTCGTCGCCAGGGCCGAGCTCGGCTACCGGATCAAGGGCTACGACTCAGGGCCCGCCACCACCGAGCGGGTCCTCGACCTCGCCGAGCGGGACGGCCGCTGGTACGTGACCGGCGACCGCGCCGCCGAGGGCGCCCCGCAGCAGCTGTGGCAGCAGGGCGAGGTCACGACCGTCACCGGCAGGCGCAGCCTCGTCCTCGGCGTGGGGCAGAGCCAGGAGCGGCTGCGGGAGATCGCGGCCGCGGCGGACCGGGCGGTGCCCGCGGTCGGGGACGCCTGGCGCGGGAACTGGGCGGGCCGGGTCGTGGTCCTCGTACCCGCCTCGATCGAGGCGATGGGCCGGCTCCTCGGCGGGCCGGCCGCCTCCTACCGGGGCATCGCGGCCGTCACGACCGGCCGGACCGGCGGCGGTCCCACCGCGCCGGCGGACCGGGTGATCGTGAACCCGGACGCGTACGCGGTGCTCGGGGCGTTCGGCCGGCAGCTGGTCCTCACCCACGAGACCACCCATGTCGCCACCCGCGTCCAGACCACCGGGTCCACCCCGGTCTGGCTCTCCGAGGGCTTCGCCGACTGGGTCGCCTACCGGGGGACCGAGCGCACCGCAGCCCAGGCCGCCCCCGAGCTGCGCCGCGCGGTCCTGGCCGGCGACCTCCCAGCCGAGCTCCCGGAGGACGAGGCCTTCTCCTTCGGCGGGGACGCGGAGGCCCTGGCGCGGGCCTACGAGGGCGGCTGGCTGGCCTGCGAGCTGATCGCGGACCGCTGGGGCGAGGAGAAGCTGACCGCGTTCTACCGGGCGGTGGGGGCGCACCCGGGCCGGGACGGCGCGGTGGAGACGGCGCTCCGGAAGGTCCTGGTCACCACTCCGGAGGAGTTCACCGCCGACTGGCGGGCGTACCTGGGGGAGCGGCTCGGCTAGCTCTCCGGCTGCGGGCTCTCCAGCTGCGCCAGCGCCTCCTGCAGCCAGGCCTTCTCCGCCGTGCCCGTCGCGCGGGCGATCCGCAGCATCCCCTGGCGGAAGAGGTCGGGCTCCCGCTCGACGGTGACCGGGGTCCCGCCCTCGTAGAAGAAGCTGGCCGGGGTGTCCAGGAACTCCTGGCGGCGGCGGAGCACGGCCGCCTGGTCCGCCCGGTCCGGCAGGTGCCGCAGGAAGGCGAGCAGGGTGAAGAAGCGCTGGCCGTCGGTGATCTCGGCGTCCTTGGGCGCACGCAGCCGGGCGAGGAGCTCCCGGCGGCCCCCGGGGGTGAGCGAGAGCGTGCGGCGCGGGGCCGCGCTCGCGCCGGGCTCCGTACGGCTGTCGACCAGGCCGTTCTTCACCAGCCGGGTGATGGCGGGGTAGAGGGCGCCGTCGCTGACCGGGCGGACGTGGCCGCTCAGGCCCTGGATGCGTTCCTTGAGCTCGTAGCCGTGCAGCGGCTTCTCGTACAGGAAGCCCAGGATCGACAGCTCCAGCACCTTGCACCACTCCTTCGCGCTTGTCGGGGGACCGGTTCTCATGCTACCTCTTTTCGAGGTGCCTCGAATCGAGGTACATCGGAAAGAGGGGGTCCTTTCGCATGTCCTCGCTGTCGCCGCCGTCCTCGCACCGCCGGACTCTCGTCCGGCTCGCCCGCCCGGTCTATCTCGAACTCCTCGCCGGAGTCGCCGCCGGCATCATCAACATGGTCTGGGTCGCCCGGCTCGGCGGGGACGCCGTCGCCGCCGTCGCGGTCGCCACCAACGTCGAGAACCTCCTGCTCGGCGTCGTCCTCATGGCCGGCTCCGGCACCACCGTCCTCGTCGCCCGCGCCCGGGGCGCCGACGACCCCGGCGCCGTCCGCGCCGCCGTCCGCGGCGGCACCGCCCTGTGCGCCCTGCTCGTGCCACCCGTCGCCCTCGGGGGCTACCTGCTGCGGGACCCGCTCGCCGCCCTCCTGCTCGGCGGCTCCGGCCACCCCGCGCACGCCCTGGCCACCGCCTACTTCGCGATCTCGCTCCCGGGCACGGCCGTCTTCTTCGCCACGAACGTCCTCGACGGAATCCTCAAGGGCACCGGCGACACCCGCACCCCCATGCGGCTCGCCTTCCTCGCCAACGGCCTGATCCTCGTCCTCGACCCGCTGCTCATCCACGCGTACGGGGTTCCCGGCGCCGCCCTCGCCACCGTCACCGGCCGGACCGTCGCCCTCGCCGCCGGCCTCGTCGCCCTGCGCCGCGACCCGCTCCTCAGGGCCGCGCGGGCCGCCCGGGCGGCCCTGCCCACGGCCGCCGCGCTGCGCCGCACCGCCGCCACCGGGCTGCCCATGGCCGTCGACTTCACGGTCCGGATGGCCGGAGCCCTCGCGCTCGTCTCCGTCGTCGCCCGGCTCGGTGTCACCGAGATCGCCGCCTACGGCATCGCCACCAAGGCCATGTACGTGGCGACCATGGCCTTCTACGCCGTCCGCCAGGCCGCGTCCATCCACAGCGCCCACCTCCTCGGCGCGGGCCGGGACGAACGCCGGGCCGTCGGCCGGCAGGCCCTCCTCCTCGGCGCCGCCCTCGGCGCGAGCGCCGCAGGGCTGCTGCTCCTCGGCGCCGGACCCGTCATGCGGGCCTTCGGCGCCGAGCCCGCGGTGGCGGAGGCGGGCGCGCTCTTCCTGCGCTGCCTCGGCCCCTATCTGCTGCTCATGGCCGGGTACATCGCGCTCGCCGGGGTCTTCGAGGGCACCGGGGCGAGCCCGTACCTCGCCCGGATCACCCTCGCCGGCGTCCTCGTCCAGCTCCCCCTCGCGTACGCCCTCTCAGGCGCGGGACTCGGCCTCCCCGGGATCTGCCTCGCGATGGCCCTCGCCATGGGAGCCCAGTGCGCGGCCCTCGGCCTGCTGCACCGCCGTACGGTCACGGCCGCCCCCGGGAGGACCGGGAAGGCCGGGAAGAGTCAGTACGAGCCGGACAAGGCCTTCTCGCGCTCCGGCTGAGCGCCCTGGGCCGCCCAGGCGAACGAGTGCGGCCGGCCTGGCGAGCTGATCACGGATCGCCGGGGCGAGGAGAAGCCGACCGCGTTCTACCGGGCGGTGGGCACGCACTCGGTGAGGGAGGGCGCGGTGGAGAAGGCGCTCCAGGACGTCCTTGAGACCACGCCGGAGCAGTGTGCAGCGGACTGGCGCGCGCACCTGACCGAGCGGCTGGGCGGCGCGAAAACCTAGAACGCGGATCGGCCGCCGGCGTAAGCCGACGGCCGATCAGGAGAACTCCGGACCTGGTCTGAGGGAGCGGAGCTCTCGGGGTCCAGCTAGCGGGTGATCTTCGGCGTGGCCTTGATCAGAGCGCCGGTGTTCCCGTTCAGCAGCTTGCCGTAGCAGGCACCCTGGCTGCCGACGGAAAAGACGTAGGACCGGGTCTGACCCGCGACGATGGTGAACTTGCCCAGGTCGCCGAACCAACGGCCGTTGTCGCAGTACAGGTTGAAGTCGACCGTCGCCGCGGCGCCGGACTTCTTGTAGTACTGAATGCGGTAGCCCGCCGGGTCGACGTTCAGGCACAGGCTGCCGCCGTCAGGAGTGGTGGAGCAGGCTGTGGTGACGGCGTTGGCCGTAGAACCGAAAGTCGCCATGGCGCCGACCATGGCGGCGGTGGAAAGCCCGACGCCCAGTGCGCGACGAATGAAAGTCATGTTCCGTCCCCTCGTTTTGTCGTCCCTTCTGGGGCGACAGGGGCAGAGAATATGGCCTCGACATCGCACTCGTGATCGAGTTTCGTTTGTGTGGGCGAATTTGAGCCGATTTCGCTCGGCCGGTCTCGTGGTACAGGGCGACGAACGGAGCCCGCTGCCACAGGAGTTGACCGACGGGTTTTGCCGCTCGATCCGACCGACTTGACGGACTGCCCCGCCCAGGCGGGGGAAGACCTGTCGGTGGTCCTGGGATCGGCCATCCTCAAGTCCGGATTTCGGGCCCAGGACTGGCCGAGTTCATTCGCATCGCCAGGCGTGGGCGGAGGCCCGCACGAAGCCCTGCGGCTGCGGGCACTGGCCGCGCTCGTGGCGGGGGACGGGCACATGAGGACGTGGCGGCGGTCTTCGGGGTGTCGCTGACCCACACCCACCGGGCCGGGAACCAGACCGAACTCGCCGCCGAAACCCGACGGTTCTTCCACCGCTGACAACGCCAAACTCACATCGTGCGCGGATACTTCGGTGGCCGGCACGTCCGCTACGTCATCGACCGGTGAACCCCATGAGTTCGATCAATGACGTGGGGTCTTCCCGCTGTCGACCCTGCTGAAAAGCGAAACCCCGTCGCGTATGTCGACCCTTTGGTAACCGGCAACATCCGGTATGGCCGCTTCCATTGCCCTTCCGGCTGTGCAGTCCGGATCGGTCATGTCGGTGGCGTCGTAGATCAGCCACTGGGGGGGCTCATTCGGAGGGAAGGATCGAGGGAACAGACAGATCTCGCTGACGGTGGTCCGGTTCGCGAGCTGAGCGGCCAGGCGATTCGATGCAGCCACGGTCGCGCCGTCAGGGATTCGTTCGAGCAGCTCGTTCGATGTCCTGACATGGGCGGAATCGCTCCATGTCTGCGGTAGTGCGAGCTCATGCAGGGGGTGAGTGAAGAAGGTGACGCCTGTGGTCACTGTTCCGATGACGCAGGCGGGAAGGATTCTGTGTGCGGTCACGCGGGCGGTAGCGACAGCATGGATGGCGGCGGCGAAGGCGATGGGCATGAGGACTGCGCTGTAGTGGAAATCCGTCCCCCAATGGAAGGGGTTCGGCGAGGTGAAGCGCCAAGCCAGGGTCGGCAATGCGACAAGCAGGATCGGAGAGCGTAGGGCAAGGAATCCGGTGGGGGCCAGGATTATGAAGACCGTGAGCCACTTCACGGGCGGCCAGAAGGCTCCGATGGCCTGCAGGAGTAGGCCCGTCTCCTCGGGAGTCGGGGCCGGCCAGTAGGCGAACTTCCCGATCGGGTTGAAGTACGGAAGGATTACCAGCATTTCCAGGGCGGTGGCGGCGACCCCGAAGGCGAGCGTGGCGAGCCCTGGGGCTCGAGGTCCTTTCCAGGCCACGTAGGCGCCGATCGCGGCAACGGTGAGACCGAGGTCCTCCTTGACGAGGATCAGTGGAAGCGACCACAGGATGGTCGCGCGCCAGTTCTTTCGTCCGGCGGCGCAGAGGGAGAGAGACAGGAGCGGTACGGCGAAGGCGACTTCGTGGAAGTCGAAGGAGATCAGTTTGGCGAGTCCCCAGGAAGCTCCGTACGACACTCCGATCCAGTAGGCGAACCTCCGGCCCCTGACGTCGTGAGCCCACTTCATCAAGGGGATGATGGAAAACGCGACAAGGGCCGCCTGAAAGACGAGCAGTGTATAGCTGGACGGAAATACTTTGTAGGCCGGCGCAATGAGGGCGAGGATCGGGTGGAAGTGATCCCCGAGCGTGTTGTAATCGGGCCCCTTGAGGGGGGAATAGGGGATGGACAGTTCGGAATATGACTTCACGATCTGCGTGAAGATTCCCAAGTCGTACCCGGTCGAGAGGTTTACCGCATGGCGCCTCCCCGACAGGAGCAGATAAGTCAGAAAGAAGGTGCCGGCGACCAGAAATGTGGGCTTCGAGAATTTCGCTGCCGCGACTTCCGGAGATTTCTTCTCTGCTCTCTCTGTATCCCCTGTCCCTGTGCGCCGCGGAAGCGTGTCGACCGAGAGGTTCGGATTATTCATATCAGTAGAAAAACCTAACGGGGGAAGGTTGATCAGGGTAGCATCAGCGCCTATCGGTGGGATTCAGACCGAACCGATCGGTACCTTCTTCTGCTCCAGTCGCGCCACCGGGACGGGGATCCGCATGACGCCTGCGTCCAGCACCGTGTGACGCCACAGAGTGCGGCATGCGGAGAAGGCGGCGGCCACGAGCAGGCCGTTGCGCAGGAACAGCACCGCAATGCCCAGCGGATCGCTCTCCGTCACGTGCGAGAACCAGACGGGGAACTCGAACTGCGTCGCAGCCGTCGCCCACAGGACAAGGTAGGCAGGGCGCCGCATCCTGGTTGACCGGTAGGCGAGGCAGACCGCGGCGAGCCCGACCAGCCAGACCATGTATTGAGGCGAGATCACCCGGCTTGTCACGGTGAAGAGCAGAACGGCCACGAAAGCTGCGTCCGCCACCGTTGAGGATGCGAAGCGCCGAGCCTTGAATCGCCACAGGGCCAGCCAGCCGAAAGCGGCAACCGTCAGCCCCATCGAGCCGGCCGACACCCACGAGACGTACGGGCCGACGAATTCCATCGAGCCGTAGTTCATCCGTGCCACCCCGTCCCAGCCGAAGTGCCGGGCCAGGTGGAACACCGTCGCGCCCAGCGACTCGACCTCCGTGCCCCGCTCGCTCTGGTGAGAGAGGAAGGCCAGCGACCCTGGCATCCAGGCTGTGCACAGCAGCAGGACCGCGCTTGCCGCGCCTGCCGCCACCGGCCAGGAACGCCAGGTCATCGACCCCTTCGGGGTGCCCACGAGGAGCAGTGCCGGCCACACCTTGAGCACCGCGCCGAAACCACCGAGCGCACCGAGGATCTGCGGACTACGGCCGGCGGCCAGCAGGGCTGCCACGGCGACGGCTGTCACCATGATGTCGTAGCGGGCGTACGCGGTCGGGCCGAGCAGCGGCACGGCTGCCAGCCATAGCCAGGCGCCCCGCATCGACCGGCCCGGTCGGCGGCCCGTGCGCACAAGAGACCCGAAGACGACGACATCGCACAGGGATGCCAGGACGAAGAAGGCGGCTGAGTACCCGAGGAACGGCAGCAGTGCGGGCGCGAGGATCGCAAGGGCGGCGGCAGGCGGATACTGCCAGGTCACGTCATTCTGGGGATAGGTTCCCGTCTTCAGGACTTCGAACCAGCCCTGGTAGATCTGCTCGACTTCCAGCGTCACGTCCGGGCCGGGGACCACCACGACCTTGAAAGCACACAACAGCAGGATGATCCGGCTGAGGCCCCAAAGAGTGATCGGAAGTCGCAGGTATATGGGGGGGTCGTTTCCCGCGGCGCCCGTCATGACCGTCCTGGTTCCTGTCCTGTCGGCTCGCTCATGTGGGAGGAGCGGTGTTGCCGGGCAGTGGATGCGATCGCGTACTGTCGGCCACGATGCACAAGACCCTGATCGTAACCAACGACTTCCCGCCGCGTCCCGGCGGAATCCAGGCCTTCCTGCACAACATGGCGCTCCGCCTGGACCCCGACCGGATCGTGGTCTACGCCTCCACGTGGAAGCGCAGCCGTGAGGGGATCGAGGCGACGGCCGCGTTCGACGCCGAACAGCCTTTCACGGTGGTACGGGATCGCACCACCATGCTGCTGCCTACTCCTCGGGTCACCGCCCGGGCCACCGCGCTGCTGCGCGAGCACGGCTGCGAGTCCGTGTGGTTCGGCGCGGCCGCGCCGCTCGGCCTGATGGCCCCTGCGCTCCGCCGGGCGGGCGCGAAGCGGCTCGTCGCCACCACCCACGGGCACGAGGCGGGCTGGGCCCAGCTGCCCGCCGCCCGGCAGCTCCTCCGCCGCATCGGCGAGGGCACGGACACGATCACCCACCTCGGCGAGTACACCCGCTCCCGGATCGCGACCGCCCTCACCCCGGCCGCCGCCGGACGCATGGTCCAGCTCCCGCCCGGCGTCGACGAGAAGACCTTCCACCCCGACTCCGGCGGCGACGAGGTCCGCGCCCGCCTCGGGCTCAGCGACCGCCCCGTCGTCGTCTGCGTCTCCCGGCTCGTCCCGCGCAAGGGCCAGGACACCCTGATCCGGGCCATGCCCGCGATCCTGAGCCGGGTCCCGGACGCCGTCCTCCTGATCGTCGGCGGCGGACCGTACGAGAAGGACCTGCGCCGCCTCGCCGCCGAGACCGGCGTGGCCGGATCCGTACGCTTCACCGGCGCCGTCCCCTGGTCCGAGCTGCCCGCCCACTACGGGGCCGGCGACGTCTTCGCCATGCCCTGCCGCACCCGGCGCGGCGGCCTCGACGTCGAGGGCCTCGGGATCGTCTACCTGGAGGCCTCCGCCACCGGCCTGCCCGTCGTCGCCGGCGACTCCGGCGGCGCGCCCGACGCCGTCCTCGACGGCGAGACCGGCTGGGTCGTCCGCGGCGAGTCCGCCGAGGAGACCGCCGACCGCGTCGCCACCCTCCTCCTCGACCCCGAGCTCCGCGACCGCATGGGCGAGCGCGGCCGGGCCTGGGTGGAGGAGCGCTGGCGCTGGGACCTCCTCGCGGAGCGGCTGCGCGAGCTGCTGTAGGGGGACTGCCGGAGAGGTACTGCTGCGAGAAGTGCTGCTGCAAGAAGTACTGCTGCAGGGGTACGCGAAAGGGGCCCGGGGCGATGCGATCGCCCCGGGCCCCTTCCTGTCGCCCCTACTTGGTGTAGATGGCCTCGATCTCGTCGGCGAAGTCCTTCGCCACCACGTTCCGCTTCAGCTTCAGGGACGGGGTGATGTGCCCCGCCTCCTCCGTGAACTGGGCCGGGAGGATACGGAACTTGCGGACCGACTCCGCCTTGGAGACCGCGGCGTTGCCGTCGTCGACGGCCCGCTGGACCTCCGCGATGAGCTCCGCGTCCTCACGGAGGGAAGCCGCCGTCGAACCGGCCGGCTTGCCGTGCTCGCTCGCCCAGCGACCCAGGAACTCCTCGTCGATCGTGACCAGCGCGCCCACGAACGGACGCCCGTCGCCGACCACCATGCACTCCGCGACCAGGGCGTGTGCCCGGATCCGGTCCTCGATGACCGCCGGGGCGACGTTCTTGCCGCCCGCCGTCACCAGGATCTCCTTCTTCCGGCCCGTGATCGCGAGGTAGCCGTCCTCGTCGAGCGTGCCGATGTCACCCGTGTGGAACCAGCCGTCCGCGAGCGCCTCGGCCGTCGCCGCCTCGTTGTTCCAGTACCGCGAGAAGATGTGCTCGCCGTGCAGCAGCACCTCGCCGTCGTCGGCGATCCGCACCACCGAGCCCGGCAGCGGCTGACCGACCGTGCCGATCTTCTGCCGGTCCCAGGGGTTGAACGCGGTCGCCGCGCACGACTCCGTCAGGCCGTAGCCCTCCAGGACCGTGAAGCCGATGCCCCGGAAGAAGTGGCCGAGCCGCTCGCCCAGCGGCGCGCCGCCCGAGATCGCGTACTCGCCGCGACCGCCGAGCACCGCCCGCAGCTTGCTGAAGACCAGCTTGTCGAAGATCTTGTGCTTCAGCTTCAGACCGAAGGACGGGCCCTGCGGGGTGCCGATCGCCCTGCTGTACGCGATGGCCGTGTGCGCGGCCTTGTCGAAGATCTTGCCCTTGCCGTCGGCCTGCGCCTTCGCCCGCGCCGAGTTGTAGACCTTCTCGAAGACGCGCGGCACGCCCAGGATGAGCGTCGGCCGGAACGAGGCCAGCTCGTCGGTGAGGTTCTTGATGTCCGGGACACAGCCGAGACGGATCGGCGCCATCACCGAGGCGACCTCGACGAGCCGCCCGAAGACGTGCGCGGCCGGCAGGAACAGCAGCACCGAGCACTCGCCCGTACGGAAGAGGGGCTTCAGCCGCTCCACGATGTTGCCGCACTCGGCGAAGAAGGCACGGTGGGACAGGACGCAGCCCTTGGGGCGGCCCGTCGTGCCCGAGGTGTAGACGATCGTCGCCGGGTCGTCGGCGTTCGCCGCGGACATGCGCGCGTCGAGGAGCTCGTCGGAGACGTCCGCGCCGGCCAGCATGAGCCGGGCGACCGCGTCAGCCTCGATCTGCCACACGCCCTTGAGCTCCGGCAGGTTCTCCCGCACGGACGCCACCGACTCCTCGTGCGCGGCGCTCTCGAGGAGGACGAGCCGGGCGCCCGAGTCGCCGAGGATCCACTGGATCTGCTCCGGCGAGCTCGTCTCGTACACCGGCACGGTCACCGCGCCCGCGCTCCAGATCGCGAAGTCGAGCAGCACCCACTCGTAGCGCGTACGGGAGAGCAGCGCGACCCGGTCGCCCGGCTCCACGCCGGAGGCGATCAGACCCTTGGCGATCGCGCGGACCTCGGTGAGGAACTGGGTGGCGGTGACGTCCGTCCAGACGCCGTCGACCTTGCGCCCCATCACGGCGACGTCTGGGTGCTGGGAGGCGTTGCGGCGGATGAGATCCGTCAGGTTGCCGTCCGTGGGGACCTCGTACAGGGCCGGAAGGCTGAACTCGCGCAAGACTGCTGCTCCTCATCGGGCGCCGGCGCCACGGCTCTGTGTGATGCACCGGTGAAGTCCATGATCGGGCAGGTGCTCAGTGGGGGTGAGCACGACTGGACCGCTCGGACGTTACCCACCAGTACATGGTTCCCGGTAGGGGGTCCCGGCCAGATGTTCCGTGCGTCACACATGCGTGACGTTGCTCTGCGCACAGTAATCCACCGGTTTCACGACTCCCAAGTAACCGCAGGTGACACCCCCTAAGGTGGGCTCATGCGAGTCCATGTGGTCAGTGACGTGCACGGCAACGCCGGCGACCTCGCCAAGGCAGGGGAGGGCGCCGACGCCCTGATATGCCTCGGTGACCTGGTCCTCTTCCTCGACTACGCCGACCACAGCCGGGGCATCTTCCCCGACCTCTTCGGCACCGAGAACGCCGACCGGCTCGTCGAGCTCCGCACCGCCCGCCGCTTCGACGAGGCCCGCGACCTGGGCCGCCGCCTCTGGGCCGAGCTCGACGTCGACCGCGACACCGCGATCGAGGCCGCGGTCCGCCGCCAGTACGCCGAACTCTTCGCCGCCTTCCCCACCCCTACGTACGCCACCTACGGGAACGTCGACATCCCCCGGCTCTGGACGGACTTCGCCGGACCCGGCACGACCGTCCTCGACGGCGAGCGGATCGAGCTCGGCGGCCTCACCGTCGGCTTCGTCGGCGGCGGCCTGCGCACGCCCATGCGCACCCCGTTCGAGATCTCCGACGAGGAGTACGCGGCGAAGGTCGAGGCGCTCGGGGACGTCGACGTCCTCTGCTCCCACATCCCGCCGGACGTCCCCGACCTGACCTACGACACGGTCGCCCGCCGCTTCGAGCGCGGCAGCCGCGCCCTGCTCGACGCGATCCACCGGGTCCGGCCGCGGTACGCGCTCTTCGGCCACGTCCACCAGCCGCTCGTTCGGCGGATGCGGATCGGTGTGACGGAATGCGTGAACGTCGGCCACTTCGCCTCGACCGGGAGGCCCTACGCCCTGGAGTGGTGACGGCGCGGCCACGGGGGCGCGATAGCCTTCCATCGGCACGTCTGTGCCCCTTTTCTACTTCCGCCGGACCGCACAGTGGAGGAGCCACCGCGATGGCCGAACACACCAGCTCGAGCATCACCATCGAGGCGGCGCCGGCCGACGTCATGGGCGTGATCGCCGACTTCGCCCGCTACCCCGAGTGGACGGGCGAGGTGAAGGAGGCCGAGGTCCTGTCGTCCGACGAGGCCGGCCGCGCGGAGAAGGTGCGGCTGCTCCTCGACGCCGGCGCCATCAGGGACGACCACACCCTGGCGTACACCTGGACCGGGGACAACGAGGTCTCCTGGACCCTGGTCAAGTCCCAGATGCTCCGCTCCCTCGACGGCTCGTACCTGCTGAAGGACCTCGGGGACAAGCGCACCGAGGTCACGTACCAGCTGACGGTGGACGTCAAGATCCCCATGCTCGGCATGATCAAGCGCAAGGCGGAGAAGGTCATCATCGACCGCGCGCTGGCGGGCCTGAAGCAGCGGGTGGAATCGGGCGCGTAGCCCTCACCGGGCAGCCCGGTCCCGGCCGGACGCCCACCTGCGCTGCGGGTCGCGCCAGAGGGACGGCGCCCCGGCCCCCGGGGTGGGCCCGCGCCCGGCTGGGCGGTGCCCCGACCCGCCGCCGTGTGGGCCCGCGCCCGCGCTGGGCGGTGCCCGCCGCCCACCCGCCGTGTGTCCGCCCGCGCTGGGCGGCGCCCCGGCCCACCGCCCGTGTGGGCAATCGTCCCGCTGGGGCGGGACGGGTGGGCACACGGGACGGCGCCCCTAGCGGCGCCTCCGCGTTCCGCGCCCTGACCCGCACCACCAGCTCGGCGTACGAAGGGGTGCGGGTCCAGGCTCGGAAGCCTCTGGCGCCGGCAGGGCGCGGGTCCGTTGTGCCCACCCGTTCCGCCCCAGCGGAACGATTGCCCACAACGGGCGGGGCGCCGTCCGGGAGGGTGGGCACTGCCCCAGCGGAACGATTGCCCACAACGGGGTGGGGGTGGGCGCCGTCCCGGTGGAGCGCATGGCCACAACGGGGTGGGTGGCTGCTCGCAGCAGGCTGGGCGGCTGGTCACGATCAGGGCCCGGTAACGTTTTGGCGCATGCGGATCATCCTTGTCACCGGCCCCGGCGGCGCCGGCCGCACCACCCTCGCCGCCGCCACCGCCCTCACCGAGGCCCGGGCCGGACGCCGCGTCCTGCTCGTGTCCGAGGACGCGGACCCGCTCCCGGGCGTCGACAGTCTCCGGCCCGCGCCCGCCGCCGACTTTCGGCGGGAGTTCCTGGCCCTCCAGGAGCGCTCCTCCGCCGCCCTCGACCTCCTCGGCGCCGCCCCCTTCGAGGACGCCGAGCTGACCGAGCTCCCCGGGAGCCGGCAGTTCGCCCTGCTCAGGGCCCTGCGTGACGCCGCCGCCGGTGACCACGAACTCGCCGTCGTCGATCTGCCGCCGCTCCCCGAGGCCCTCGCCCTCCTCGCCCTCCCCGGCCAGCTCCGCCGCTATCTGCGCCGCCTCCTGCCTCAGGAGCGCCAGGCCGCCCGCGCCCTGCGCCCGATGCTCGCCCAGCTCGCCGGCGTCCCCATGCCCGCGCAGTGGCTGTACGAGACCACCGCCCGCTGGGAGGCCGAGCTGGCCGCCGTCCAGGCCGTGGTCGAGGCCCCCGGCACCACCGTCCGGCTCGTCCTCGAACCCGGCCCCGGCGCCGCCCGCGCCCTGCGCGGCGCCCGGCTCGGCCTCGCCGTCCAGCGCCTCGCCCTCGACGCCGTCGTCGCCAACCGGATCCTGCCCGCCGCCTCCGAGGACCCCTGGCTCGCCGGACTCACCACCGAACAGCACCGGCACCTCGCGGAGCTCCGTACCGCCGCCACCGCTGAGCTGTACGAGCTGCCGCATCTCGGCCGGGCCCCGCGCGGGGCCGAGGACCTGCTGCTGCTCTCGCCCGTCCGGACCGAAGGAGCGGCCCCCGTACCGGAGTGGGCGGTCGAGGACCGGCGCGAGGAGGACGGCGTCCTCGTCTGGCACATCCCCCTGCCGGGCGCCGTCAAGGAGGAGCTCAACCTCGTCCGCCGCGGCGACGAACTGCTCCTGACCGTCGGCGCGTTCCGCCGCGGCGTCCCCCTGCCGGGCGCCCTGCGCCGCTGCACTGTCACCGGCGCCGGGCTCGTCGACGGGGACCTCCGGGTGCGCTTCACACCCGACCCCGGGCTCTGGCCCCGCACCCCCTGAGGCGGCGTGTACCGTCGAAGTACGCAGCCACTGAGGAGTACGCCATGAGCGATTCGGACGCCTGGGCCAAGGCCTGTGCCGAGGACCTGGAGGCGGAGAAGGCCCGCCGCCGGGCGCAGCGCGCGACCGAGCCCGGCTCGCCCGCGGAGGAGTTCCGCAAGCTCTTCGAGGCCGTGGCCGACAAGGTCTCCGGCGGCCTCGGGAACCCGTTCCTCGGCGGCCAGGCCGCGCAGACCGCCGCGGAGACCGTGCAGCAGCTCGTCAACCAGGCGAAGGCCGTCGTCGAGCCCGTCATCGAGCGCAACCCGCAGGTCTTCGACCACCTCGCCGCCGCCGGCAGCGAGCTGCTCGCCGCCTACCGCTCCGCCGTCGAGGGCCACGAGAGCCGCTGGACCCGCGGCGGCTCCGTCCCCGACGCCGACGACCCGCGCCGGGACGCGGACCCGGACAGGCCGCCCAAGGGCGACCGCAAGGACGACCGCAAGGACGACGAGGGGCCTGGAACCGGCCAGCACATCGACCTCGACTGATCGGCGGGCCACCCCCGCTCGGGTACGGTGGGCCTTAGCGGGGCTCGACCGAAAACTGAGGGACACATGGGACTCACCATCGGCGTCGACATCGGCGGCACGAAGATCGCGGCCGGCGTGGTCGACGAGGAGGGCAACATCCTCGACACGCACACTGTGCCCACCCCGCCGACCCCCGAAGGCATCGTCGACGCCATCTGCGACGCGGTCTCCCAGGCCGGCAAGGGGTACCAGATCGAGGCCGTCGGCATCGGAGCCGCGGGCTACGTCGACGACAAGCGCGCCACCGTCCTCTTCGCGCCGAACATCGACTGGCGGCACGAGCCGCTCAAGGACAAGGTCGAGCAGCGGGTCGGCCTGCCCGTCGTCGTCGAGAACGACGCCAACGCGGCGGCCTGGGGCGAGTACAGGTTCGGCGCCGGCAAGGGCCACGAGGACGTCATCTGCATCACCCTCGGCACCGGCCTCGGCGGCGGCATCATCATCGGCAACAAGCTGCGCCGCGGACGCTTCGGCGTGGCAGCCGAGTTCGGCCACATCCGGGTCGTCCCGGACGGCCTGCTGTGCGGCTGCGGCAGCCAGGGCTGCTGGGAGCAGTACGCCTCCGGGCGCGCGCTCGTCCGGTACGCCAGGCAGCGTGCCAACGCCACCCCGGAGCGCGCGGAGATCCTCCTCGGCCTCGGCGACGGCACCCCGGAGGGCATCGAGGGCAAGCACGTCAGCCAGGCCGCCCGCGCCGGCGACCCGGTGGCCATCGACTCCTTCCGGGAGCTGGCCCGTTGGGCGGGCGCCGGTCTCGCCGACCTGGCCTCGCTCTTCGACCCCTCGGCGTTCATCGTCGGCGGCGGCGTCTCGGACGAGGGCGACCTCGTCCTCGACCCGATCCGCAAGTCCTTCCGGCGCTGGCTGATCGGCGGTCAGTGGCGCCCGCACGCGCAGGTCCTCGCGGCCCAGCTCGGCAACAAGGCCGGCCTGGTCGGCGCCGCCGACCTCGCCCGCCAGGGCTGACAGCCCCCTCGGGGCATACGACGACCGCCCGCCGCGTCCTCTCGGACCCGGCGGGCGGTCGTCGTATGTTGGCCGTCATGGCGATCAGTGAGCTGCCCAACTCCCGCACCGAGAGCGACGGTTCGGCCGTCCTCCGGGTCCTGAGCTACAACGTCCGTTCGATGCGCGACGACGAGGACGCCCTCGCCCGGGTGATCCGCGCCTGCGCCCCGGACCTCGTCTTCGTCCAGGAGGCCCCGCGCTTCTTCCGCTGGCGCAAACACGCCGCCCGGCTCGCCGCGAAGAGCGAGCTCGTCGTCCTGAGCGGCGGCGCCACCGCGGCCGGACCGCTCCTGCTCTGCTCCCTGCGGGCCACCGTGGAGCGGACCGAGGACGTCCTGCTGCCGCTCACCCCGGGCCTGCACCGGCGCGGCCTCGCGACCGCCGTCGTCCGCTTCGCCGGGGCCCGGCTCGGTCTCGTCAGCTGCCATCTGAGCCTGCGGAAGGACGAGCGGTACGCCCAGGCCGGGATGGTCCTCGACCGGGTCGCCGCCCTCGGCACCCCGCACGCCCTCGTCGCCGGCGACCTCAACGAACGCCCCGGCGGCCCCGCCTTCACCCGGCTCACGAAGGAGCTCCAGGACGGCTGGGCGGTCAGCCCCTGGGGCGGCGAGCACACCTCGACCCCGGCCGACCCGCACCAGCGCATCGACGCGATCCTGGCGACCCCCGGCGTCGAGTTCCTCGGCTGCGGAGTCCCGACGGACCTCGACCCGGCGGACCTGCGGGCCGCCATCGACCACCTCCCGGTGCTGGCCGCGGTCCGCGTCCCCGCGACGAGCTGAACGACGGGCTCCGGCCACGTGGCGGCCGGAGGCCGGCGCAGCCGTCCGAAGCCCGGGAGGCGCCCCGACGCCGAGCGGTGCGAGGGCGGCGCCGGGAAGAGGTGCCTCAGACGACCGCCCCGCGGCCCGGGTCGTCGAAGCCGTCGTCATCGTCGTCGTCGTGCTTCATGCGGGCCACCAGGGTCGCGAAGCCGCCCAGGAAGCCGCCCACGCAGAGCGTCGTCAGCCACCAGGTCATGTCCCACTGGAGCACGACGGCGAGCAGCATCAGGACCGGGCCGCCGACGACCGCGAGCCAGGCGAACTTGGTCGTCGTGTCCGCCTCGGGCAGCGGCGGCGGCTCCGGCGGGACGAAGTGGCCCTCGTCGACGCCGCCCGCCGCCTCGTCGTCCGACTCGGCCGGGGAGTAGTCCCGGGGGCCGCCGCTCCCCACCCCGGGCGCGAACACGATCGAGCTGCCGAGCGCGGGCCGCTCGGGCCCCGTCTCCGGGTTCTCGTCCGCCTCGTCCGCCTCGGGGGCCTCCGGCGCGGGCTTCGGCCTCGGCTTCCAGGCCGCGCCCTTGATGGGCCGGACCTCCCCGCCGTCGTCGTCCGTGTCTTCGGGCTCGGGCAGCGAAAGGTTCTCGACGGGCCGGAACGGCTTCGTCCCCGGAGGGTCCGCGGGCTCCTCGCCGTACCCGGCGACGATCGCGGCCCAGGCCGCCTCCTCGTCGATGGGCTGCGGCTCCCGCTCCGGGCCGTCCTGCTGCTCAGCCACCGCTCCTGCTCCCCTTTCCGTCGACCAGATCCGGGGCCAGACGCTCGACGAAGGCCAGGCTCTCGTCGAAGATCCGCTCCGCGTCATGGTCCAACGTCGCCACGTGGTAGCTCTGTTCCAGCAGGACCTCCTTCACGTCCGTCGAGGAGATACGGGAGAGGATCCGGGCCGAGTCGGCGGGCGGCACGACGTGGTCCTGCGGGCTGTGGAGCAGTACCACCGGCTGGGTGACCTGCGGAAGCTCCCCGTCCACCGTCTGGAAGAGCCGGCGCAGGGAGTGCGCGGCGTGCAGCGGCACCCGGTCGTAGCCGACCTCGGTCACGCCCTCCTTGGCGATGTCGCTGGCGATGCCCTTCGTGGAGGGGACCAGGTGCCGGACGACCGGCAGGGCGTGCGCGGCGAGGCCGTGCACCTTGTTGCCCGGGTTGACGAGGACGATGCCCCGCACCGCGTCACCGTGCTGGGCGGCGAGCCGCAGCGTGAGGGCCCCGCCCATGGAGAGGCCGAAGACGAAGACGGTCCGGCAGCGCTCCAGGAGCTCGCGCAGGGCCCGGTCCGCCTCCGCGTACCAGTCGTGCCAGGTGGTGAGCTGCATGTCCTGCCAGCGGGTGCCGTGACCGGGCAGCAGCGGCACCGACACCGACAGGCCGCGCTCGGCCAGGTACTCGGCCCACGGGCGCATCGACTGCGGGGAACCGGTGAATCCGTGACAGAGAAGGACGCCGACCTCTCCGCCTTCATGGCGGTACGGCTCGGCTCCGGGAAGGACCGGCACCGGGGTCTCCTGTTCGGTTGCGACTCCGGCGTTCTCGGGTGCGCCGGAGCGACGGAAAATGGGGAAGGACCTTCACGGTACGCGACCGGACCGACACCGACCAGGGCCGTAGCGGGGGCCGTGCGTCGGTACGGGATAAAGTCGTGGCGACGGCACACGGAAGGCTTGGCGAGTTGATCTACGGCGCAATGAAGTTCTCCATCGGAGGGTCCCTGAAGCTCGCCTTCCGGCCCTGGGTGGAGGGTCTGGAGAACATCCCCGCCGAGGGACCGGCGATCCTCGCGAGCAACCACCTGTCCTTCTCGGACTCCTTCTTCCTGCCCGCCGTCCTGGACCGCAAGGTCACCTTCATCGCGAAGGCCGAGTACTTCACCACGCCCGGTGTGAAGGGCAAGCTCACCGCCGCCTTCTTCAAGGGCGTCGGCCAGCTCCCGGTGGACCGTTCGGGTGCCCGTGGCGCGGGCGAGGCGGCCATCAAGGCCGGCATCGAGGTCATCGAGGGCGGCGGGCTCTTCGGGATCTACCCTGAGGGCACCCGCTCGCCCGACGGCCGCCTCTACCGGGGCAAGCCCGGCGGCCTCGCGCGCGTGGCCCTGGCCACCGGCGCGCCGGTGATCCCGGTCGCCATGATCGACACCGAGAAGATCCAGCCGCCCGGCAAGGTCGTCCCCAAGCTGATGCGCCCGGGGATCCGGATCGGCAAGCCGCTGGACTTCACCCGCTACCAGGGCATGGAGGGGGACCGCTTCATCCTCCGCTCGGTGACCGACGAGGTCATGTACGAGATCATGAAGCTGTCCGGCCAGGAGTACGTCGACATCTACGCGACGGCCGCCAAGCGGCAGATCGCGGAGGCGGAGAAGGCGGCCAAGGAGGCCGTCAAGGCCGAGATCGCCGCTCGGGAAGAGTCCGGCGCGTAGGTCCCCGCGAGGGACTCGGGGGTGGGGGAGATGGCCAAGCGCGAGCGTGTCGTGCGCATGTCGGTCGAGCAGCCGCTGTGGCGGGCGCTGACCGGCTACCGCGTCCTGACGATGGTCTACGCGGTCCTGCTGGTCGCTTTCGGCCGGGAGCGGTACGAGCGGCCCTGGATCGCCGTCGCCTATCTGGCGGTGCTGTGCTGCTGGACCCTCGCCACCCTCCCCAAGGTGGCGAACGCGGCCGGCTGCACCAGACGCTTCCTCGTCGCCGACCTCTCCATCGCCCTCGTCGGCATCCTCCTCACCCCGCTCGCCGACGCCCACGCCCAGTCGATCGACGGCCCCACCCTGCCGTCCATATGGACCGCCGGCTCCGTCCTCGCGTACGCGATCAAGGGCGGCTGGCGCTGGGCCGGTGTCGCCTCCTCCCTGGTCGCCGTCGCCAACATCATCGAGCGCGGCCACCCCAGCCGGGACACCTTCCACAACGTGCTCCTCGTCTGGGTCGCCTCCATCGCCATCGGCTACGTCGTCGAGGTCGCCCGCGCGTCCGAGCGCACCCTCGCCCGCGCCCTGGAGATCGAGGCCGCGACCCGGGAGCGGGAGCGGCTCGCCCGCGACATCCACGACAGCGTCCTCCAGGTCCTCGCGATGGTGCAGCGGCGCGGCACGGCGCTCGGTGGCGAGGCCGCCGAACTCGGCCGGATGGCGGGGGAGCAGGAGGTCGCCCTCCGCACCCTCGTCGCGGGCGGGCTCACCCGGCCCAGCCTGGTCTCCGAGGACGAGTCCGAGGGCGCCTTCGTCCGGGTCGTCGAGGTCGACGACGAACCCGACACCGATGCGCCCGTCGACCTCCGCGTCCTGCTCGCCCCCCGCGCCGGGGCCAAGGTCACCCTCTCCGAGCCGGGTGCCCCGGTCCCGCTGCCGCCGCCCACCGCCCGGGAGCTGGCCAACGCCGTCGGCGCCGCCCTGGACAACGTCCGGGTGCACGCCGGGGAGGACGCGCACGCGTGGATCCTGATCGAGGACTGGACGGACGAGGTGATCGTCACCGTCCGGGACGACGGCCCCGGCATCCCGGAGGGCCGCCTCGCGGAGGCCTGGGGCGAGGGCCGGATGGGCGTCGCCCTGTCCATCCGGGGGAGACTGCGGGATCTGGGCGGCTCGGCCGAGCTGATCTCGGTCCCCGGCCAGGGCACGGAAGTCGAGTTGAAGGTTCCACGGGGGAAGGCAGGGGAGAAGTGAGCGAGCAGCGGATCAAGGTGATGGTCGTCGACGACCATCCGATGTGGCGGGACGCGGTCGCCCGCGACCTCGCCGAGGCGGGCTTCGACGTGGTCGCCACCGCCGGCGACGGCGAGCAGGCCGTGCGCCGCGCCGTCGCGGCCGGTCCCGACGTCCTCGTCCTCGACCTGAACCTGCCGGTCAAGCCGGGCGTCCAGGTCTGCAAGGAGCTCGTCGGCGGCCGGCCCGAGCTGCGGGTCCTCGTCCTCTCGGCGAGCGGCGAGCATGCCGACGTCCTGGAGGCGGTCAAGTCCGGTGCCACCGGCTACCTCCTCAAGTCGGCCAGTACGGAGGAGCTGATCGACGCGGTGCGCCGCACGGCCGTCGGCGACCCCGTCTTCACCCCGGGCCTGGCCGGCCTGGTCCTCGGCGAGTACCGCCGGCTCGCCTCCGAGCCCGCCCCGGCGGCCGGCGCCGACGAGCCGAAGGCCCCGCAGCTCACCGAGCGCGAGACCGAGGTCCTGCGGCTCGTCGCGAAGGGCCTCAGCTACAAGCAGATCGCCGAGCGCCTGGTCATCTCGCACCGCACGGTGCAGAACCACGTCCAGAACACCCTGGGCAAGCTCCAGCTGCACAACCGGGTGGAGCTCGTCCGGTACGCCATCGAGCGCGGCCTCGACGACGCCTGAGGCGGCCGGGCGTCACGAGGGGCCGTATATTCGCGATATTCGCTCGTATACGGCCCATCGTGACGTTGAGGGGAATCCCGTGGAAATCCTGGCATTCGGCGTGCAGGCGGACGAGAAGCCCCTCATCGAGAAGGCCTTCGAGGGCCACCACGACGTCCGCTGCGTGGGAGTCTTCCTCACGGAGGACACCGCCCCCATCGCCGCCGGGTACGAGATCATCTCCACCAGCGTCAACGCCGACCTGAACCACCGGGTCCTGCAGACCCTCGCGGCCGGCGGGACCCAGATGATCGCCCAGCGCTCCACCGGCTTCAACAACATCGACCTGGAGGTCGCCGAGCGCCTCGGCCTCACCGTCGCCCGGGTCTCGTACTACTCGCCGTACTCCGTCGCCGAGTTCGCCTGGACCCTTGCCACGGCCGTCAACCGCCGCATCGTCCGCGCCTCCAACCGGACCCGCGACTTCGACTTCCGGCTCGACGGACTGATGGGCCGTGACCTGCGGGGCCGTACCGTCGGCGTCCTCGGCACCGGCAAGATCGGCGAGGCCTTCACCCGGATCGCCCACGGATTCGGCATGAACCTCCTCGGCTGGGACGTCGCCGAGAACCCCGCCTGCGTGGAACTCGGCATGAAGTACGTCGAGAAGGAACGGCTCTTCGCCGAGGCCGACCTCATCAGCCTCCACGTCCCGCTGCTCCCCGCCACCCATCACCTCGTCGACGCCGCCGCCCTCCGGGCCATGAAGGACGACGCCATCCTGGTGAACTCCAGCCGCGGCGGGCTCATCGACACCGAGGCCCTCGTCACCGAGCTCCGGTCCGGCCGCTTCACCGGCGTCGGCCTGGACGTGTACGAGGCGGAGGCCGGGCTCTTCTTCCTCGACAAGTCCCTGGAGGTCGTCGAGGACGACACCCTGGCCCGCCTGGTCACCTTCCCGAACGTGGTGGTCACCTCCCACCAGGCGTACTACACGCTCGACGCGGTCGGCCAGATCATCGACACGACGGTCCAGAACGTCCTCAACTACGTGGCGCGGCGACGCGACGAGAACGTCCTGGTACCGAGGACCGTCTCCTAGACCAGCACGCCCGCGAGCAGCGAGGCGGTGAGCGCCGCGCCGTCCGTGGTGAGCACCGACTCCGGGTGGAACTGCACACCGGCGAAACCCGGTCCACGCAGGGCGTGCACCTCGCCGCTCTCCTCGTCCCGGCTCACCTCGATGCGGTGCAGCGCCAACTCCGTCGCCGTCCGGTCGTCGCAGCGGGCCGTGAAGCTGTTGTAGAAACCGACCGTCTGCTGCTGCCCGAAGAGGTCGATCCGCAGCTGCGCCCCCTGGAACGGCGTCCGCTTGCGCACGATGTCCAGGCCCAGTTCGGCCGCGATCAGCTCGTGCCCGAGGCAGACGCCCAGCAGGCCGTGGCGGTGTCCCCGTACGAGTTCCGCCGTCAGGCCGCGCAGGAAGCGCATCTTCGGGTCGGCGGCGTCCGAGGGGTTCCCCGGGCCGGGCCCCAGGACGACCGGCCCCTCGTGGGCGAGCGCCAGCTCCCGCAGCCCCGGCTCGTCGTAGCGCAGCACCGACACCTCCAGGCCCGAGGAGCGCAGGACGTGCGCGAGCATCGCCGTGAAGGTGTCCTCGGCGTCGATCACCAGCGCGTGCCCGGACAGCTCCGCCGAACGGGCCTGCATCTTCAGCCAGAACGGCGCCAGGTCCGCGCGGCGCGCGTCCAGCGCGGCCCGCACGCGGGGGTCGTCGGCGAGCCGCGGCGGCACCGGAGCCGACGCGTCGGCCGGCCGCCCCTCCCGTACGCCCAGGGCCGTGAGGACACCCGCCGCCTTCGCGTGGGTCTCGGCGACCTCGCCCGCCGGGTCCGAGTGCCGTACGAGCGTGGCGCCCACCGGCACCCGCAGCTGGCCGTCGGCGGCGATGTCGGCGGTACGGATGAGGATGGGGGAGTCCAGCGTCTGCACCCCGTTCGCGTCCGTGCCGAGCAGGGCGAGCGCACCCGCGTAGTACCCCCGGCCGCCCTCCTCGTGACGCTCGATCACCCGGCAGGCGTTCTGCACGGGCGAGCCGGTCACGGTCGCCGCGAACATCGTCTCCCGCAGCACCTCCCGCACGTCGAGCGAGGACCTGCCCCGCAACTCGTACTCCGTGTGCGCGAGATGGGCCATCTCCTTGAGGCGCGGTCCGACCACCACCCCGCCCATGTCGCCCACCGTGCACATCATCTTCAGCTCCTCGTCCACCACCATGGAGAGCTCCTCGGTCTCCTTGCGGTCGGCGAGGAAGGCGAGCAGGTCCTCGGCGGTCGGGGCGGCCCCGGCCGGGTAGCGGTACGTGCCGCTGATCGGGTTCATCACGACCGTCCCGCCCGACATCCGGACGTGCACCTCGGGGCTCGCCCCGACCAGCGTCCGGTCCCCGGTGTGCACCACGAACGTCCAGTACGCGCCCCGCTCGCCCGCGAGCAGCCGCCGGAACAGGGCGAGCGCGTCGGCGCGCCCGAAGCCCGGGATCTCGCCGGTGTAGGTGCGCCGGATCACGAAGTTCGCGCCTTCGCCGGAGCCGATCTCCTCGTCGATGACCCGTCGCACGGTCTCCGCGTACTCCTCGTCGGAGACGTCGAACCCGCCGCCCTCCACCCGTACCCCGTGGGCGGGCAGCGCGGCGAGGGCCTCGTCGAGCGGCAGCTCGTACGCCTCGTCGGCGACGAGCACGGAGAGCGGGGTGCCGTCGTCCCGCACGTCGAAGCCGCGCTCGCGGATCTGCCGGAACGGGACGAGCGCGAGCGTCGGCAGGGGCCCCACGGGAAGCTCCGCGAGGCGCTCGGCCTCGTGGACCCGGCCGATCAGCACCTCGACGGTGTCGTGGTCACGGCCGGGGGTGCGGCGGCGCAGCAGCGCGAAGGGAGGGCAGGAGGGGTCGAGGAGACGGGAAAGGTCCATGGGGCGGGTCGTTCCTTCCGAGTGGAGTACGGAGAGGAGGAACGGCCCGGGCACGAGAAAGGCCGCCCCTCGGGCGGCCTTTGCGTGTGTGGGTGTACGCGCAGTCAGTGGGCCGCCGGATGAGCGGTCCACCACCAGTTCTGGGTCTGCGAGACGTACGACATGCGAGCACTGTAACGCAGCCGGGCACGGGAACGGGGCCCGTTCCACACCGTGGACGGCGTGGAACGGGCCCCGAGGCCGTATCTGTTCTGCCCGATCAGAAGATCAGGTTGTAGGGCTGCCAGCCCGGGCTGACCTGCACGCGCGCGGTGTACGGGGCGGTGGCGCTGCCGGTGCCCTTGTACAGCCACAGCGCGCCGGCGCTGTCACGGGCGACGAAGTCCACCTTGCCGTCACCGGTGATGTCACTCGGACCGGTGATGCTGTTGTAGATCTGCCAGCCGGTGCCGACCTTGACGCGGGCGGCGTACGGGGCGGTGGCGCTGCCGGTGCCCTTGTACAGCCACAGCACGCCGGCGCTGTCGCGGCCGATCATGTCCGCCTTGCCGTCGGACGTGAGATCGCCGGTGCTGACGATGCTGTTGTAGATCTGCCAGCCGGTGCCGATCTGCACCCGGGGGGCGAACGGCGTCGCCGGGGTGCCGGTGCCCTTGTACAGCCACAGCGCGCCCGACTTCTCGCGGGCGATCAGGTCCGGCTTGGAGTCGCCGGTCAGATCACGGACGCCGATGATCCGGTCGTAGATCTGCCAGCCGCCGCCGGTCTTCAGGCGCGTCTTGAACGGCGCGGACGGGTTGCCGCTGCCCTGGTAGTACCAGAGCACACCGGAGGCGTCCCGGGCCACGGCGTCACCGGTGCCGTCGGCCCGCAGGGCGGTCAGCGGGGTGACGGCGTTGTAGATCTGCCAGCCGCCGCCGACCTTGTACCGCGTCAGGAACGGGCTGGTGGCGCTGCCGGAGCCCTGGTACTGCCAGAGGACACCGGAGCCGTCCCGGGCGAGGAGGTTGTAGCGGTTGTCGCTGCGGAGGGACGCCGTGGTGGCGACCTCCTTGACGTCGCTCGCCTTCACCCACGCCATGCGGTGGTTGTAGCGGATCGGGATGAAGATGTTGGTCGTGCCGACGACACGGGTGCCGTCGGTGTTGTAGGCGCTGTAGTAGTAGTCGCCCGGGACCGGGTCGCCGGCCTTCACGTACAGCTGCCCGGCCGGGAGGCTGTACTTCGTCAGCGAGGCGCTGTTGTTGGCCTGGACCGGGACACCGGTGCCCGTGTAGGCGGCGTCCTCGGGGTAGGTGCGGCCGTAGACCGGGATCGAGGTGGCGCCGTCCTTGGCGGTGATCGCCGTCTTCACGCCCGCGGGGGCCGTGTACTGGCCGCCGGGGTTGTAGAACCAGGCCTTCTTGCCGCCGTACCAGATGGCGGTCCAGTCGGTCCGGGACTCGGCGACGACGTGGGTGCTGCCGGCCGTGACCTTGTTCGCCCAGTTGGAACCGTACGTGGCACCCGAGGTGAAGTACGGGTCGGTCAGCGCCTTGGTCTGGTCGGCCACGGGCTCCGAGTAGAGGTAGCCGAAGTTGACCGGCAGCGCGACGGTGGTCTTGGTGACGCTCTGACCGTCGACCTGCTCCGTGTACTTCAGCTGCTGCTGGTTGGCCGAGGTGAACGGCGGGACGATCCGCACCAGCTGTCCGGCCTGGAGGGGGCCGCCCGCGCCACCGGCACCGGTGGGGGCGCCCACCAGCGTCATGAAGTGGTTCCAGTCCCAGAACGGGCCCGGGTCCCAGTGGTCCTGGATCTTGGAGTCCAGGATGCTCGGCACGTCGTCGTGGCCGATGATGTGCTCGCGGTCCAGCGGGATGGAGAACTTCGCCGCCAGGTACTTCACGAGGGCCGCGGAGGACTCGTACTCGGGCTCGGTGTACCAGCCGGAGTCACCCTTGATGGCAAAGCCCTCGTGCTCGATGCCGATCGAGTGCATGTTGAGGGTCTTGTTGCCGGCGTGGTACGCCTCGTTCTTGGTCTCCACCATCTGCGTCACGCGACCGTCGGCGCGGACGATGTAGTGGGCGCTGGCGTAGCTCAGCGGGTTCTGGAAGACACCGACGGCACCGTCGTGGTCGCCCTCGATGTCGTGGATGACGATCTGGCGGACGTCGAAGCCGTTCGCGGGACGGCTCGCGATGTTGTAGTTGCCGTCGTTCTGCGAGTAGGCGGCCGGGATGAACGTGCAGACCAGGCCCGTCGGGCACTCGACCGCCGGGTCCTCGCTCGTGGCCGTGAAGCTTGCCGCCAGCGGCACGTTCGACGGCTTGACCGGCTTCACCGACGGGTCCGCCGGCAGGACGACCTGCTCGCCGTCCGCGGTGATCTCCCGCTCGCCCGTCTTGATGGACTCGAAGACGCGCTTCGCGAAGAGGTCGGCGCCCTTCCGGTCGTCGGACTGGCTGTAGCGGGCCACGGCCGGGTACCAGGCGCCCGGGTCGTCGGACAGCTCGGCGCCGGCCTGCTTCTGGTACTCGGCGAGGAGCGCGGCACCGGCGCGGATCGAGGCGGCCGTGTCCTTCTGCACGGACTCGGTCGAGCCGTCGATCAGCTCGGCGGCCTTGTCGAGCGTGTGCAGCGTCGGGTCGGAGGTGTCGATCTTCTTCTCGGGGAGGGAGGCCAGCGCCTTCTTCCCGTCGAACCGCTTCTCGATGCGCGGGTCGCCGCTCCGGTTCATCAGATCGAGCAGCTGCTCGTCCGTGTCCTGCTCGACGTCCTCCGGGTCGACCTTCGTCAACCCCATGACGTTGTACGCACCCGTGGTGCTGGGCACACCTTCGTGCGACTCCCAGCGCGTCTGGCGGTACGACACGGCCATCAGCACGCTCTGCGGGACGTCGAACTCGCGGGCGGCGTTTGCGAACTGCGTCTGGAGGGAAGGGTCACCCCCGGACGTGCCGTCGCCCGCGCCGAGGAGGCCCGGTGAGGCGACCGCGATGGTGCCGATCGTGGCGGTGGCGACGACGGCCGCCGCCGCTCCGTACAAGAGTCGTTTCTTCTTGCGATCCCTGCGATGCCTCTGGGTCACGCCCACCCCTGTGAATTCGACTTTGCTCTTGTGAAACGGGCCAGAGGGTAACACCACTCGATGGCGTGAAGATCCCCGTGTGACATTTCGGGCGCGCGTCTCAGCCATTGGGCAGGGGGACAGGACCGGACGAAGAACCCCGTAATGTTGTGCATGTGACCGTGAACGCTGATTCCCACGCCGTCGCCAAGGCGACCTGGCGAGACCTGCCCGCGGCGCAGCAGCCCGAGTACCCCGATGCCGAGGCTCTGCGCGATGTGATCGCGGACCTCGAGTCGTATCCTCCGCTCGTCTTCGCCGGCGAGTGCGACCAGCTGCGCGCCCGGATGGGAGCCGTCGCCCGTGGCGAGGCGTTCCTGCTCCAGGGCGGCGACTGTGCCGAGGCCTTCGACGCCGTGTCCGCCGACCACATCAGGGCCAAGCTCAAGACGCTGCTCCAGATGAGTGCCGTCCTCACCTACGCGGCCTCCGTGCCGGTCGTGAAGGTCGGCCGTATCGCCGGCCAGTACTCGAAGCCCCGCTCCAAGGGGACCGAGACCCGCGACGGCGTGACCCTGCCGACGTACCGCGGCGACTCGGTCAACGGCTTCGACTTCAACGAGAAGGCCCGTATCCCGGACCCCGAGCGGCTGAAGCGGATGTACAACGCCTCCGCCTCCACGCTCAACCTGGTGCGCGCCTTCACCACCGGTGGCTACGCCGACCTGCGCCAGGTGCACGCCTGGAACCAGGACTTCGTGAAGTCGTCCCCCTCGGGCCAGCGCTACGAGGCGCTCGCCCGCGAGATCGACAACGCCCTGAACTTCATGAAGGCCTGCGGCACCGACCCGGCCGAGTTCAAGGCCGTCGAGTTCTACGCCTCCCACGAGGCGCTGCTGCTCGACTACGAGGGCGCCCTGACCCGTACGGACTCGCGCACCGGCAAGCTGTACGACACTTCCGGCCACATGGTCTGGATCGGTGAGCGCACCCGTCAGCTCGACCACGCGCACATCGAGTTCTGCTCGCAGATCGCCAACCCGATCGGCATCAAGCTCGGCCCGACCACCACGGTGGACGAGGCGCTCTCCTACGTCGACCGTCTCGACCCGGACCGCGAGCCGGGCCGGCTGACCTTCATCGTCCGCATGGGCGCCGACAAGGTCCGCGACAAGCTCCCCGAGCTGGTCGAGAAGGTCACCGCCTCCGGCGCGGTCGTCGCCTGGGTCACCGACCCGATGCACGGCAACACCTTCGAGGCGGCCTCCGGCCACAAGACCCGCCGCTTCGACGACGTGCTCGACGAGGTCAAGGGCTTCTTCGAGGTCCACAAGGCGCTCGGCACCCACCCGGGCGGCATCCACGTCGAGCTCACCGGTGACGACGTCACCGAGTGCGTGGGCGGCGGCGACGAGATCTTCGTCGACGACCTGCACCAGCGCTACGAGACGGCCTGCGACCCGCGGCTCAACCGCAGCCAGTCGCTCGACCTGGCGTTCCTGGTGGCGGAGATGTACCGCGATCAGTAAGTAGGTTCCTACGGGGATGGGGCACGGATCGCTGTGATCCGTGCCCCATCGTCGTATCGAGGGCTTTTACGCCTCGGGGGTGCCGGGTAAGGTTAGGTTAGCCTTAACGATCTCGGCGGGAGGTGAACCGCGTGTACGTCTGCTCATGCTTCGGTGTCACGGAGAACCAGGTCAAGGAGCACGCGGACGCGGGCGCCTGCACACCCCGCCAGATAGCCTCCGCCTGCAAGGCCGGCACGGACTGCGGCTCCTGCGTCCGTCGCATTCAAGCCATTCTCGGGCGCGGCAACTGCCCGCGACGCGAGCTCGTGGACCAGGGCATGCCCGCCCTGACGGCGGAGACGGTCACGGAGCTCCGGGAAGCGGCCTAGGGCCCGTCTGACGGCCTCAGCTCGGCTGCTCGATGAGCGTCGAGATGTACAGCGCCTCACCCAGGGACTCGATCAGCTCCAGCTGCGTGTCCAGGTAGTCGATGTGGTGCTCCTCGTCGGCGAGGATCTCCTCGAAGAGGTTGGCGGACGTGATGTCCCCCTTGGCGCGCATGACCTCGATCCCGCGCTTGAGGCGGTCGATCGCCTCCACCTCGACCTGGCGGTCCGCCTGGAACATCTCGGTGATCGTCTGGCCGACCCGCACATGGAAGAGCCGCTGGTAGTTGGGCAGGCCGTCGAGCATCAGGATGCGCTCGGTCAGCTTGTCCGCGTGCTTCATCTCGTCGATGGACTCTTCGCGGGTGTACTTGGCGAGCTTCGTCCACCCCTTGTTGTCCTGGATGCGGTAATGCAGCCAGTACTGGTTGATGGCCGTCAGCTCGCCGGTCAGCTGCTCGTTGAGGAACTCGAGGACCTCGGGGTCGCCCTGCATCGCTTCAGGATCCTTCCACGGTACGTGTCCATGCCGTCACTAGGCGGGATGGCCGCATCCTCGCACCCCGAATGGGGGGCGTCCAGTAAGTGCAGGCTTAGTCGGAGTTGCCCGAATCGAGCCTCCCGCGTGGTCGCTTGGTCATGACCACCCCTCGCCGTCTGTCACCATGGATGACATGGGTCAGCCGGAGAGCGGAGTACACCGGGAAGCGGGTCAGCCGGATCGTTCGCCGGAGCTTCCGCCGGATCTGCCGCCGGGGCAGCGCCTCCAGCGCGGCTGGCCGGTCACCCATTACGGGCCCGTCCCCAAGTTCAAGCCGGACCGCTGGGAGTTCCGCGTCTTCGGGGCGACGGCCGACGGCGACAAGCGGTGCTGGAACCACGAGGAGTTCTCGGCCCTGCCGTTCTCCACGGTCGTGGCCGATCTGCACTGCGTCACGAAATTCAGCATGCTCGGGGCCGAATGGGGTGGTGTCCCCGCCCGCACGGTCCTGGAGCTCGCCCCGCCCGCGCCCCACGTCACACATGTGATGGTCTGGGCCGAGTACGGCTACAGCGCCAACATGCGGCTCGCCGACTTCGCCTCGGACCGTACGATTTTCGCCACCCACAAGGACGGGGAGCTGCTCACCGCCGAGCACGGCTTCCCGCTGCGGCTCGTCGTCCCGCACCTGTACGCCTGGAAGGGACCCAAGTGGGTCCGGGGCGTGGAGTACATGGCCGCCGACCGGCGGGGCTTCTGGGAGGAGCGCGGCTACCACAACCTCGGTGATCCGTGGCGGGAGCAGCGGTACTCGTACCAGGAGGAACCCGGAGACGGCCCGGAGCTGTAGCAGCTCCGGACCGCCTCGGTGGTGGTGTCGTTCAGTGGTGGTACTGGTGGACCACCGCGTGGCCCTTGCCGCGGCCGATCATCCACTTGTTGACCGGGGTGGTGAGCACGAAGGCGACGCCGAGCGAGATCGCGAGGACGATCCAGAACAGCGGTTCGTCGAGGTGCGCGTCCATGGCGCCGGGCCAGAGGGCGATGACGCCGTTGTCGATGATCTCCATGACGGCGATGGAGAGGGTGTCGGCGGCGAGGGCGACCTTGAAAGCTGTCTTGAAGTCGACGCCGGCCTTGAGGATGCCGCGCAGGGTGAGCGCGTAGCCGAAGAAGAAGGCCAGGATGATCGCGAGGATCATCGTCGGCATGTTGCCCCAGCCGAACGCGGTGCCGATGATCATGCCGAGGATCTCGCCGATGGCGCAGCCGGTGAGGCAGTGCAGCGTGGCCTGGGCGGCCATGGACCAGGAGACGGTGCCGCCGGGGGCGTGGTGGTGACCCTCGTGGTCGGCGTGCGCGGCGTGATCCTCGTGCCCGGCGTGATCCGCGTGGGCGGAGTGGTCCATGTGGGTGGTGTGGTCCGCGTGGGCGCTGTGGTCGGCGTGGCCTTCGTGGCCGGCGTGAGCCAGGTGGGCCTCGTGATCCGCGTGACCCTGGTGGCCCGCATGGTCCTCATGGCCTGCGTGACTCTGGTGACCCGCGTGGCCCTCGTGGCCCTCATGTTCGTGGTGCGCGTGTGCTTCGTGCTTCATGGGAGTGCCCCCATTCCCGTATACGGAGCCTGCCGTCTTCAGGAACCGTATACCCCCCTAGGGTATTCCTCAACAGGAATGATCAAGAGGGGCGCTCGCGGAGCTTCTTCAGGAGTTCGATGTCGGCGACGTGCCCGTCCTTGCCGCCCGGGGTCTCGATGATCAACGGTACGTTCTCCGTGGCCGGATGGCGCAGGAGAGCACGGAACGCCTCCTCGCCGATGTGACCTGCACCGATGTTCGCGTGGCGGTCCTTGTGGGCGCCCACGACGTCCTTCGAGTCGTTGGCGTGGATCAGCTTCAGGCGCCCCTCGCCGACCGTCTCCACCAGCAGGTCCAGCGTCTGCGCCGCCCCGTGCGGCCCCGCCAGGTCGTGCCCGGCGGCGAAGATGTGGCAGGTGTCGAGGCAGACGCCCAGCTTGGGGTGGTGGTCGAGCGCGTCGAAGTACGGGCCGAAGTCCCAGGTCCGCGAGCAGAGCGAGAAACCCTGGCCCGCCGTCGACTCCAGGAGCAGGTACGGATCGTCCTCGTGGGTCAGCTCGTCGAGGAGCGGCAGCATGCGCTCGCGCACCTGGGCGAGGGCCACCTCGCGCGGGCGGCCGCCGGTCGCCGAGCCGGTGTGGACCACGACGCCCTTCGCGCCGATCTCCCGGCCGCGGCGCAGCGAGTGCCGCAGCGACTCCACGGACTTCTCCACCGTGGCCTCGGTGTGGGAGCCGAAGTTGATCAGGTACGGGGCGTGCACCCAGGCCGAGATCGACTCGGCCTCGCACTCGGCGCGGAACCGCTCGTCCTGGGCCGGGTTGCCGACCGGCGTGGCCCAGCCGCGCGGGTTGGCGACGAAGACCTGCACGGTCTCGGCGCCGAGCTCGCGGGCGTAGCCGAGGCCGGTCGTGGCGAGGCCACCGGCCACGGGGACATGGCCGCCGACGGGGTTGCGCATGAGTCTCTAGAGTCCCTTGATCGTGATGGTGATGGTGGAGCCCTCGGCCGCGGTCCCGCCGCCCTCGACGGACTGGCTCGCGACCGTGTCGCCGAGATAGGGGAAGGACTTCTTGACCTTCACCTCGAAGCCCGCGTCCTCCAGGGCCGTCCGCGCGTCGGCGGTCGTCTCGCCGGTCACGTCCGGGACCTCGACCAGCTTCGGGCCCTTGGAGACGGTGAGGGTGATGACGTCGCCCTCGGCGGCCCGGCTGCCGCCGGCGAGGGACTGGGCCGCGACGGTGCCGGCCTCCTCCGGGGAGTTGATCCGCTCCGGGGCGACCTTGACGGTGAGCCCCTCCTCCTGGAGGGCGGCCGTGGCGTCGGCGACGGTCTCGCCGCTGACGTCGGGCACGTCGATCGGGGAGCCCTTGCTGACCACGAGCGCGACGGCCGAGTCGGGGCTGCGCTCGGTGCCGGGCTCCGGATCGGAGCTGATCACGGCGCCCTGCGCGACGGAGTCGCTGAAGGCGTAGGTGATCACCCCGGGCGCCAGGCCCTCGTGCTTCAGGGCGCGCTTGGCCTCCCCGAGCGGCTTGTTCTTGAGGTTGGGGACCTTCACGATCTCCGGACCGCGGGAGAGCGTGAGGGTGACCGTGCCGTTGCCCCGGACGCGCTCGCCGGGGGCCGGGTCGACGGCCATGACCGTGCCGCGCTCGTACACGTCGCTGAAGGCGCGCTTCGTGGTGCCGACGTCGAGACCGGCGTCGGTGAGGCGCTTCGTCGCGGCGGCCTCGGACTGGCCGAGGACGGCGGGGACACGGGTGAACTGGCCGGAATTGATGTACCAGACGCCGGCGCCGAGGCCGAGAGCGAGGAGGACGGCGACGACGAGGAGGAGGGGACCGCGCGGAGGCCGCCTGCGGGCGGCGGGCGGTGCCTCCGGGGCGGGCAGCCGGTTGGTGTGCTCGGTCGCCGCCGGTACGGGGCGGGCGATCACGCTCGTCCGGTCCTCGGCGGTGTCCCGGGCCTCGGGGCGCGCCAGCGGAGGCACCGCGTCCAGCTGCTCGTCGCCGAGCCCGGCGCGGGCCTCCCGGAGCAGGGCGAGCAGGGCGACGGCGTCGTACGGACGGAGCTCGGGGTTGCGGGCCGTGGCCGCCGCGACCAGGTCGTCCAGCTCCGGGGCGAGGCCGGGGACGGTGGCGGAGGGGGCGGGCACGTCGGTGTTCAGGTGCTGGTAGAGCACCTGGGCGGGGGTGTCGCCGGAGTGCGGCTTGCCGCCGGTGAGCATCTCGTAGAGGACGACACCGCAGGCGTACACGTCGGCGCGGGTGTCGGCGGTGCCGTGCTCGATCTGCTCCGGCGCGAGGTACGAGACCGTGCCGAGGACCGCGCCGGTCGTGGCGGTCGCCGAGCCCACGGCCCGTACGAGACCGAAGTCGGCGACCTTCACCCGGCCGTCGTCCCCTATCAGGACGTTCTCCGGCTTCATGTCCCGGTGCACGAACCCGGCCCGGTGCGCGGCGCCGAGCGCGGCGAGCACCGGCTCCAGGATGTCCAGCGCGGCACGGGGCGACAGGGCGCCCCGCTCGCGCAGGACGTCGCGGAGGGTGCAGCCGGCGACGTACTCCATCGCCAGATAGACGTACGCGCCCTCGGCGCCCTGGTCGAAGACGCCGACGACGTTGGGGTGCGCGAGCCGGGCGACGGACTTCGCCTCGCGGATGAACCGCTCGACGAAGGCGGCGTCGGTGGCGAGGTCGGGGTGCATCACCTTGAGCGCGAGGACGCGGTCGAGGCGGGTGTCTACGGCCCGGTAGACCGTGGCCATCCCGCCGACGGCGATGCGCGCGTCGACGCGGTAGCGGCCGTCGAGCAGCCGCCCGACGAGGGGGTCCTGAAGGGTCGTGTCCACGGCGACGAGTCTACGAGGGCGGTACGGGGTGCCGGGCCTGGCGCCCGGCACTGCAGCGCACCTGTGACGCGGGGCCCGCGTCTGTGCGGGGCGTCGCCCACCCCGTGTGGGGCGGTGCCCCCGCCCCGTGTGGGCAATCGTCCCGTACCCCACCCACCCCCGTGTGGGCAATCGTCCCGCTGGGGCGGGACGGGTGGGCACACGGGACGGCGCCCTCTGGCGGCGCCTCCGCGTTCCGGGCCTGGACCCGCACCCCAAGCGGCGGCGCACATCGTGGTGCGGGTTCAGGCGCGGAAGCCTCTGGCGCCGGCAGGGCGCGGGTCCGTTGTGCCCACCCGTTCCGCCCCTTGCGGAACGCCTGCCCACAACGGGGCGGAACGCCTGCCCACAACGGGGGCGGGTGGGCGCCGCCTCGGCGGAACGGTTGACCGTGGTGTCAGAACGCCGGGCGTTCTGGGTCCAGGTGGGCCTGGCCCGTCGTCGGGGAGGACGCGGACGCGAAGTGGCGGCGGGGGATCCGCCCCGCCCGGTGCGCCAGGCGGCCCGCCGAGACCGCGTCCCGCATCGCGGAGGCCATCAGCACCGGCTCCTGCGCGCGCGTCACCGCCGACGCCAGCATCACCGCCGCGCACCCCAGCTCCATCGCGAGCGCCGCGTCCGAGGCCGTGCCCGCGCCCGCGTCGAGGATGACCGGGACTCCGGCCCGTTCCACGATGAGCTGGAAGTTGTGCGGGTTGCGGATGCCGAGCCCGGAGCCGATGGGGGAGCCGAGCGGCATGATCGCGGCGCAGCCCACGTCCTCCAGCTTCCGGGCCAGGACGGGGTCGTCGTTGGTGTAGGGGAGGACGGTGAAGCCGTCGTCGACCAGCGTCTCGGCCGCGGCGAGGAGCTCCTCCCCGTCCGGGAGGAGGGTCCGCTCGTCGGCGACGACCTCCAGCTTGATCCAGGACGTGCCCAGCGCCTCCCTGGCCAGCCGGGCCGTGAGGACGGCCTCGCCGGCCGTGAAGCAGCCCGCGGTGTTGGGCAGGACCTGGATGCCGAGCCGGTTCAGGACCGACAGGACCGAACCCTGGACCGTCGGGTCCAGGCGCCGCATGGCGACCGTCGTCAGCTCCGTACCGCTGGCGACGAGGGAGCGCTCCAGGACGTCGAGGCTGGGAGCGCCGCCGGTGCCCATGATCAGGCGGGAGGAGAACTCCGTACCGCCGAGGGTGAAAACGTCGTCGGACATCGCTCAGCCTCCCTGTACCGCCGTGAGGACCTCCACCCGGTCGCCCTCGCCGAGCAGCGTCGTGGCCCACTCGCCGCGCGGTACGACCGTCTCGTTGAGGGCCGCCGCGACCCCGGACCGGGCCGTGGTCAGGGTGGTCACCAGGTCGTCCAGGGAGAGCGGGGCGGAGAGCTCGCGCGTCTCTCCGTTCACGGACACGTTCATGCGGGCTGCTCCTGACGTACAGGGGAGAAACGGCGGGGGGTGAAGGGGCGCGCCTCGTCGGGGAGGCTGCCCGTGGTGAGCGCCTCCGCCATGACGTCGCCGGTGACGGGGGTGAGCAGCACCCCGTTGCGGTAGTGGCCGGTGGCCAGGTGCAGGCCGGGCAGGGCGGTGGGGCCGAGCAGCGGCGCGTTGTCGGGGGAGCCGGGGCGCAGCCCGGCGCACGTCTCGGTGAGCGGCAGCTCGGTGAGGCCCGGGACCAGCTCGTGGGCGTCGCGCAGCAGCTCGTACACCCCGCCCGCCGTCACCGTGGTGTCCCAGCCGAGTTCCTCGCTGGTGGCGCCGACGACGAGCTCGCCGTTCTCGCGGGGCACCAGGTAGACGTGGCTGCCGCGGACGACGGCCCGGACGGTGCGGGACAGGAAGGGGGCGTACGGCGCGGGGACGCGGAGCCGCAGGACCTGGCCCTTCACGGGGCGGACCGGCGGCAGCACCTCTTCCGGCACGCCCGCGAGCCGCCCGCTGAGGCTGCCCGCGGCGAGCACGACCTGGTCGGCCGTCAGCTCCTCGCCGCCGGTGAGGAGGACCCCGCGGGCTCGGTCGCGGACGACTGTCAGGCGCTCCGCGAGCGTGCGGTGGAAGACCACCCCGGCCCGCTCGCAGGCCACCACGAGGGCGGCGGCAAGCCGGCGCGGGTCGACCTGGTGGTCGCCGTCGACCCGCAGTCCGCCGCGCACCCCCGGGGCCAGCATCGGTTCGAGGCGGCGGCAGTCGCGGCCGCTGAGCCATTCGGAGACGAGGCCGCAGCGGGTCTGCAGGGCGTGCAGTTCGCGCAGATGGGCCCGGTCGTCGGCGTCGAGGGCGACGGCGAGGGTGCCGCAGGCCCGGTAGCCGACGTCGTGGCCGGTGGCCTCCGCCAGTTCGGTGACGAACGCGGGGTAGCGCTCGGCGGACGCGAGATTGAGCCCGAGCAGGGTCTCCTCGCCGTAGTGGAGTTCGGTGACGGCGGCGAGCATGCCGGCCGCGACCCGCGCGGCCCCGCCGCCCGGGTCCGGGTCGACGACGGCGGTGCGCAGTCCGCGCTGCGCGGCCCGCCAGGCCGTGACCAGGCCGATGATGCCGCCCCCGACCACGAGGACATCGGAAGAACGCATGGGCGTCCAGCCCCTCCCTTCGCCGGCATGACCCGGATCAGGTTCGTACGGTCGGAGGCCGTCCCAGCCTCCCTCTCAGCCCGGTGCGTCCGGGCTCCCGCGAGTGCTTTACGCCCGCCAGACTAGCCCGCGTCGATACCGGGCCACAGACCCCTCCCTTCCTGACGGATCGTCAGATGCGTAAGGTGGTCGGGTGAGCGAGCAGAAGCAGGCCCAGCAGCACGTCGTGATCGTCGGCGCCGGAATGGCGGGCGTCCAGACCGCCGTCGCCCTGCGCGAGCAGGGCTTCACCGGACCCCTGACCCTCATCGGGGCCGAACCCCACCAGCCCTACGACCGGCCACCGCTCTCCAAGGCGATCCTCCTCGGCAAGGCCGAGGACTCCGCCTTCGAGATCGACTTCGAGGACCTCGGCATCGAGCTCCGCCTCGGCCTGGACGTCACCGGGCTGCGCGCCGCCGACCACGAGATCGACACCGAGGCCGGACCCGTCGCGTACGACATCCTCGTCGTCGCCACCGGCGCCCACCCCGTCACCCTGCCCGGCACCGAGGGCGTCCCCGGGGTCCATCTGCTGCGCACCCTCGACGACGCCGTGCGCCTCGGGCCCGTCCTCGAGCGCCGCCACGCCGTCGTGGTCGTCGGCGCCGGCTGGATCGGCGCCGAGTTCGCCACCGCCGCGCGCGAGGCGGGCTGTGCCGTCACCGTCGTCGAGGCCGCCGACCGCCCCCTCGCCGGAGCCCTGCCCGCCGAGGTCACCGCCCCCATGGCCGAGTGGTACGGGGCGAACGGCGCCGAACTCCTCACCCACGCGCGCGTGCTCACCGTCGAGCCCGGTGCGCCCGGCCGCGTCGTCCTCGCCGACGGCCGCGAACTGGCCGCCGACGCCGTCGTCGTCGGCATCGGCGCCCGCCCCGCCACGAGCTGGCTCACCGGCTCCGGCATCGCCCTCGACCCGAGCGGCGCCATCACCGCCGACGACCGGCTGCGCACCTCGCTGCCCGATGTGTACGCCGTCGGCGACTGCGCCTCCTTCCCCTCCGCCCGCTACGGCGAGCGCCTCCTCGTCCACCACTGGGACAACGCGCTCCAGGGCCCGCGCGCGGTCGCCGCGGCGATCACCGGGGCCGCCGACGTGCCGTACGACCCGGTGCCGTACTTCTGGTCCGAGCAGTTCGGCCGCTTCGTCCAGTACGCCGGGCACCACGCGCACGCGGACGAGCTGCTGTGGCGCGGCGACCCGGCCGACGAGGCCTGGTCCGTGCTCTGGCTGCGCGCCGGGGTGCCGGTGGCGCTCCTCGCGGTCGGCCGCCCCCGCGACCTGGCCCAGGGTCGCAAGCTCATCGAGGCCGCCGTCCCCGTCGACCCGGAGCGCGCCGCGGACCCGTCCGTCCCCCTGAAGGCGGCAGTCCGGTAGGGCCCGACTACCGACTGTCAGTCCGGGATGGCAGGCTTGTCCTGTGACCGAGATTGACGTAAAGATCGATGCGCTCGTCCCCGCCTGGCTCTACGTGCCCGACATCGCGGAGATGCTCGATATCGACGTGGTGCGCGTGCGGCAGCTGATCAAGGAAGGTCAGCTCATCGCGGTGCGCCGCGGCGAGAACAACGCCCTGCAGATCCCCGCCGCCTTCATCCAGGGCGACAGGATCGTCAAGGGCCTCGTCGGGCTCCTGACCGTCCTGCGGGACGACGGCTTCACCAACGAGGAGATGCTGGAGTGGCTCTTCACTCCGGACGAGAGCCTGCCGGGCACGCCCGCGCAGGCGCTCAACGAGAATCGCGGCACGGAGGTGAAGCGCCGCGCCCAGGCGCTCGCCATCTGAGGCGTTCCTCGCCGACGTAAGAACGCACCGAAGACACCACCCGCGGGTGTCGCGGCGCCCCGCCCCTCGCGGGCGGGCGCTGCGGCACCGGCGCACGAACGGGGGGAACCCACCCATGTCCACGCCTCGTGAGCGGCTCGCCGACGCCCGCCTCTACCTGTGCACCGACGCCCGGAAGCGCCAGGGCGACCTGCCCGCCTTCCTCGACGCCGTGCTCTCCTCCGGCGTGGACATCGTGCAGCTCCGCGACAAGGGCATGGAGGCCGGTGAGGAGCTGGAGCACCTCGCCGTCTTCGCCGAGGCCGCCCGCCGGCACGGCAAGCTCCTCGCCGTGAACGACCGGGCCGACGTCGCCCACGCCATCGGCTCCGACGTCCTCCACCTGGGCCAGGGCGACCTGCCCGTGCCCGCCGCCCGCGCGATCCTCGGCGACGAGCTGCTGATCGGCCGCTCCTGCCACGCCGAGTCCGAGGTGGCCGCGGCCGCCGCCGAGCCGGGCGTGGACTACTTCTGCACCGGCCCCTGCTGGCCCACCCCCACCAAGCCCGGACGGTACGCACCGGGGCTCGGCCTCGTGCGGTACGCGGCGGGTCTTGCCCAGGACCGGCCCTGGTTCGCCATCGGCGGCATCGACGAGACCAACCTCGACGAGGTCCTGGACGCGGGCGCCCGCCGGATCGTCGTCGTCCGTGCCATCACCGAGGCCGACGACCCCGCCGCCGCGACGGCCGCCCTCGCCAAGCGGGTCCGCGAGCGCGCCGAGGTGTAGGACCGTCCGAAGCCGCGGGAAGCCGTCCGGCGAGTTGTCCGAAAAGGTGTCCAACACTCGGACAGCGCTCACGCGGCTCCCCGGACCGCGTCTAACCTGCCGGTATGGCCCTTGGAACCGCATCCGTCCGATCGGACCGTGCACGCACGGTGCGCGAGATCCTCGCTGCCGGTGACACGTCGTACTCCTTCGAGTTCTACGCGCCCCGGACCGAGAAGGGCGAGCAGGTCCTCTGGAACGCCATGCGCCGGGTCGAGGCGGTAGGCCCCAGCTTCGTCTCCGTGACCTACGGCGCCGGCGGCTCCACCCGCGGCGGCACCGTCAAGGCCACCCAGAAGATCGCCTCCGACACCACCCTCACCCCCGTCGCCCACCTCACGGCCGTCGACCACTCGGTCGCCGAGCTGCGGAACGTCCTCGGCCAGTACGCCGACGCCGGCATCCGCAACATGCTCGCGCTGCGCGGCGACCCGGCCGGCGACCCGCTGGGCGAGTGGATCGAGCACCCGGAGGGCGTGAAGTACGCCGCCGACCTCGTCCGGCTCATCAAGGAGTCGGGAGACTTCTGCGTCGGCGTCGCGGCCTTCCCGGAGATGCACCCCCGCTCCACCGACTGGGACACGGACATCCGGCACTTCGTGGACAAGTGCCGCGCGGGCGCCGACTACGCGATCACCCAGATGTTCTTCGACCCGGAGAACTACCTGCGGCTCCGCGACAGCGTGGAGAAGGCGGGCTGCGAGACCCCGATCATCCCCGAGGTCATGCCCGTCGTGAACGTGAAGACCCTCGACCGGCTGCCCCAGCTGAGCAACGCCGTCTTCCCCTCGGATGTGAAAGAGCGCATCCTCGCCGTCAAGGACGATCCCGTCGCTGTACGCTCCATCGGTATCGAGTTCGCGACGGAGTTCTGCGCACGTCTGCTCTCCGAGGGTGTCCCCGGACTGCACTTCATCACGCTGAACAGCTCCACCGCGACGCTCGAGATCTACGAGAATCTCGGACTGCACCAGCAGTCGTGACCGGTCGTACCCGCCCCGACCCGCGGCGGTGACCGTGGAGAGGGGCGGCGGGGCATGGGGTGGACGGTCCTCTACATCGCGTTCGGCGTGGTCGCGCTGTGGCTGCTGGGGGAGGTGCTCCTCCAGTACAAGGCGCGGCTGCGCTGGCGCCTCCTCGCCTTCGGCGGCTTCCTCTGCGTGGTCCTGGGCGTCCTGCTGCCCTCGGTCGTCGTCATCATCGCGGGGGCCGTCGCCTTCGCCGTCGGCCAGACCTATGTGACGCTCTCCTTCCGCCGCGGCTTCTCCACCGGCTGGGCGATCGGCGGCAACCCGGGGGCGAGCCGCCGCCGCAAGGCCGCCGGACCGGCCGCGGCCGGTGCCACCCTGGAGGTCACCGAGCTCTCGTACGACTCGGAGGACACCGCGTACGGCACGGAGGACGGGCCCGGTCACGAGGGGCACCCGGAGACCGCCGCCGAGACGACCGCGGTCTACGAGCCGCAGCCGATGCCCGAGGACACCGGCCAGTACGGGGTCTACGGCACGGGCTACGACTCCTACGCGTCCGGTTACGAGCAGCCCTCGTACGAGCAGCCCGCCTACGGACAGACCTCCTACGAACAGCCCGGCTACGAGCAGCAGCCGGCCTACGACTACGGCGCCGCCGCCGGGCAGCAGCAGTACGCCGCGTACTCCGACCCGTACATCGGCCCGGGCACGGACAGCCAGCAGTACACCCCGTACTACACCGACCCGTACGCCCCCTCGTACACCTACGACACCCCGCCCGGCGGCGTCTGGGTCCCGCAGCAGCGCGACACCGACCAGGCCCCGCAGCAGCAGGCCCCGTACGGCTACGAGCAGCCGCACCCGGACGACCAGTACCGCTACTGAGGCCCGTCCGGCGGATCAGGGCCGGACAGGCCCCAGGGCCTACTGGGAGCCGCGGAAGTCCGCGCCCTCCACGATGAGTCCGGCCACCAGCGCGCCCGACATGCCCGCGTGGGCGAGCCCGCCGCCCGGGTGCGACCAGCCGCCGGCGAAGTACAGGCCGGGCAGCGGGGAGCGGTTGGCGGCCGGCAGGAGCAGACCGCCCGCTCCGGCGAGCGCCGGACCCGGCACCTCGGCGGCGCCCGTGTCCCGCAGGACGTCCTCCGGGGTGCGGACGTGCCGCCACAGCAGCCGCTCCGCGAGCCCCGGGACCGCCCGCCCGGCCGCCTCGACCATCCGGTCGGCGAAGGCCGTGAAGTCCTGCGCCGGCGCGGTGCGCACGGTCGCCGTGACCGTCACCGACTCGTGGTCCCCGTCCGGGCGCAGCGCCGGGTCGTCCGGCCGCAGCACGGTCACGGCCGGCCGGCCGCCCTCCGCGTGCACGACGGTCCGGTGGACCGCGTCCGCCTCCCGGGCGCCACGCAGGGCCAGACAGACCGTCACCCGGCCCGTGCCGATCACCTGGTGA
The DNA here is from genome assembly GCF_056435185.1 of Streptomyces sp. NPDC044003. Lineage (NCBI taxonomy): Bacteria > Bacillati > Actinomycetota > Actinomycetes > Kitasatosporales > Streptomycetaceae > Streptomyces > Streptomyces sp. NPDC044003. Next base: position 998,364 of record NZ_JBWKFA010000002.1, read on the forward strand.
CGAGGCTCCTCGCCGTGGTGGAACGCCGGCACCGGGGCCCCGGACACCACATGGTCAGCCTCGACCGTCTCGCCGCCCGCAAGCCGCACCCCGGCCGCCCGGCCGTCCTTCTCCAGGACGTCCTCGACCGGTGCGTCGAACACGAACTCCACCCGCCGCTTCCGGCACCGCTCGTACACCGCGTCGGCGAGCGCCCGCAGGCCCCCGCCCATGTACCAGCTGCCGAAGGTCTGCTCCAGGTACGGCAGGACGGCGGCCGAGGCCGGGACGGTCGCCGGGTCGAAGCCGTACGACCAGGCGTACGCGTCGAGGAGGGCCGCGAGCCGCGGATCGCGCAGCTCCCGCGCCCCGACCTGGGCGAGTGTCGTCGTCGGGCGCCTCAGCAGGCCCGCCTTCAGGGCCGGGTACGGCTCACGGGCCAGTGGTGCCGGGTCGGCCGGCTGCGGCTCCTCCAGGAGTGGGCGCCGGGTCCGGTCCCAGGCCTCGCGGGCCCGGGTCAGGAAGTCGCCCCAGCGCTCACCCGCCCCCGCGCCGAGCGCCGCGTCCAGAGCGGCGACCGTGCCGGCCCGTGAGGCGTTCGGCAGGTCGACGCGGGTGCCGTCGGCGAAGACATGACGGGCCGCCGGATCGACCTGCGTCAGCGAGACGCACTCCTCGAGAGGCTCCTTGCCGGTCTTCACGAACAGGTCCCGGTAGACGGCGGGCAGATGCAGCAGCCCGGGGCCGGTGTCGAAGGCGAAGCCGTCACGCTCGAAGCGGCCGACCGCGCCGCCGTACGTCGACGTCTTCTCGTACACCGTTACCGTGTGTCCGGCGACCGCCAGTCGGGCCGCCGCCGCCATGGCGCCGAGTCCCGCGCCGATCACCACAATCCGTGCCATGCGGGCGAGTCTATTTGGCGCCTCCGACACCGCCGGAGGGCAGGCCGGGCACGGTCAGAAGTGGTCCGACCCGTCGTCCGGCGGGCCCTGGGCCCGTGGGCGCGTCCCCATGGTGGCGAGCCGTCTCTCCTCCCGCCGCTGGGACCGGCGGCGCCAGAAGCGGCGGATCCGCTGCGCCAGGAAGACCACGATCGCCAGGCCCGCCAGGAGCAGGACGGCCGCGATGACCGACGCCGCCACGGGATGGAAGACGGCGAAGGTGACGAGCGCCGCCACCCCGAGATCCTCCGCCAGGCTCAGCGCGACGTTCGAGAACGGTTCCGGCGTGGTGTTGACCGCCATCCTCGTCCCGGCTTTGACGAAGTGACTGAGCAAGGCCGTCGTACCGCCGACCGCGCCCGCCGCCAGCTCCGGCAGCGAACCGTTCTGCCCGGCGAGCAGGGCGCCGACCACGGCTCCCGCGATCGGCCGGATCACCGTGTGGACGGAGTCCCATATCGAGTCGACGTACGGAATCTTGTCCGCCACCGCCTCGCACAGGAACAGCACGCCCGCCGCGACGAGGACATCGGTGCGCTGCAGGGACGCGGGCACCTCGTCGGTCAGCCCGGTCGCGCCGAAGATGCCGAACAGCAGGACCACCGCGTACGCGTTGATCCCGCTCGCCCAGCCGCTGGTGAACACCAGGGGGAGTACGGACACGCCCGCGATCGTAACCAGGACTGAGTATCCGTACCTAGGGGTCGAGATGAGTAGGTGCGCGGATGGGGCCGGTGCGGGCGGGAGGAGAGAGTGGAGCCCACGGAAGGGGCGCGGCTCCGGTACCGCCGGCACGGGGCTGCGGAACGGGGGCCGCGCACCTGCCGGCACGGGGGTGCGAAAGAAGCCGGTGCGGCGAGGCTCGGGGGGATCGAGCCTCGCCGCACCGGCGTTTTCATGACCTACGCGCGCGGTGGCGGCGGCCGTCGTGCGTCCGCCTCAGCGGCCGCCCACGCGCCCGTGCAGCAGGCGGGAGAGCGCCGCGTGCACGTCGTCGAGCGAACGCTCGCTCTGGAAGGCCTGCCAGTCGAGCGCGGCCACGAGCACCATCCCGACCAGCGCCGCGGCCGTCAGCTGGACGTCGATCTCCTCGCTCAGCTCACCGGCCGCGACCCCCTCGCGCAGCACCCCCTCGACGACCGCGACGGCCTCCTGACGCACCACCAGGAGGGTGGAGTTCCAGGCCCGGTTGGTGCGCCAGAGCTCGGCCACGTACAGCTGGGTGAAGGCCGGGTAGCGGTCGATGAAGACGAGGCCCGCCCGGATCATCGCGTCCAGCGCGTCGACCCGGCTCCCGCCGCGCTCGGCGGTCTCCTCGGCCGCCGAGCGCAGGGAGGCGGTGAGCATCGACACGCCGTGGCGCAGCAGCTCCTCGAAGAGCTCCGTCTTGCTCTTGAAGTTGTAGTAGACGGTGCCCTTGGCCACGCCGGCCCGCTCGGCGATCTCGTCCACCGTCGTCGCGGAGAAGCCCTGCTCCGCGATGAGGGTGACGGCCGCCTCGTAGAGCTTGGTGCGCGTGGCCTGGCGTCGGGTGCTGCTGCTGTCCATGGCGTCGATTCTCACAGGTTCAGAGCGACAGTTCGGGGTGGAGCCGGTCCATCGTCCACACCTGCTTCTTGCGTGCCGACACGGCGGTCAGTGCCAGGGCGCCGACGGTGAAGGCCGCCAGGACCGCGCAGGCCTGCCAGACCGGTCCGATCCCGCCGCCCGTGATCAGCCGGCGCAGGGCCTCGACCACGTGGCTCATCGGCAGGAACGGGTGGACGGCGTTGAAGAAGGCCGGGCTGGTCTGGACGGGGTACGTGCCGCCCGCCGAGGTCAGCTGGAGCATCAGGAACGCGAGCACCAGGATCCGGCCCGCCGCGCCGAAGCGGGCGTTGAGCCACTGGATGATCGCGGCGAAGCAGCAGGTGACCAGGGCGAGGAAGCCGATCGTGCCGGCGGCGCGGTCCATCTGGAGGCCGAGGCCCCAGTGGAGGACCGACATCAGGGCCGCGACCTGCAGGATGCCGATCGCCGCCACCGGGAGCCAGCCCGCGAGCGCGATCCGCCAGGCGGAGCCGCCCGCCGCGAGGGCGCGCCGGTTCAGCGGCTGGATGAGCATGTACGCGACCATCGCGCCGACCCAGAGGGAGAGCGGGATGAAGTACGGGGCGAAGCCGGTGCCGTAGTTCGGGGCCTTGTGCAGGGACTGGGAGGCCAGCTTGACCGGGTCGGCCATGACCTCCGTACGCCGGTCGCGGTCCTGCTGGTCGTAGTCCGGGATCTGGTCGACCCCGTCCTTCAGACCGGTGGCGAGGGTGCCCGAGCCGTCGGCCAGCTTGAACAGACCGCCGTCCAGGTCGCCCGCGCCCTTCCTGAGCTTGCCGACACCGGTGTCGAGGCTGACCGAACCGGTCTTGGCCCGGGTGATGCCGGTGTGCAGCTGGTCCGCGCCGGTCGCGACCTTCTGCGCGCCCGCGTTGAGCTCGTTGATCTTCCGGATGGCGCCCTCGACGTCCTCGTCGAGGTGCGGGGCGCGGGCGGCCAGCTCGTCGGCCTGCTTCTTCAGCTTGGCCAGGCGCGCGTCCAGGGTCTTCAGGTCGTCGGTGTTGTCCTTGGTGAGCTCGTGCACGTCGTCGGCGATCGTGGCCACGTCGCCGGCGGTGACCGAGGCCTCCTTGAGCTTCTGGCAGATCCGGGGGTCGAGCGGGGGAGTGGCGGCGGGGGCCTCCAGGCACAGCTCGCGGTGGAGCCGGCCGAGACCGTCGTCGGCCTTGTGGGCCGCGGTGCGCACCAGGGGCGCGCGCTTCACCAGGTCGTCCAGGTTGTGGCGGGCGGCCGTGGCCGAGTCGGAGACGAGACGGGCGGTGTCGCGGATCGACTTTCCGTTGTTCGCCAGGTACGGGCGGACCTTGTCGGCGGTGCCGTTCACCTTGTCGGCGAGGGCCTGCGTGCCGTTGGCGACCTTGCGGGAACCGTTCTCCAGGTCCTTGGCGCCCTTGTCGAGCTTCTTCAGACCGGAGGCCAGGTCGCCGCTGCCGGCCTTGGCGTCGGTGAGGCCCTCCGACAGGCTCTTGGAACCCTTCTTCGCCTTGTCCACGCCCTGCTTGAGGTCGGCCGCGCCCTTGGCGGCCTTCGCGGTGGCGTCGTGGATGTCGGAGAAGGAGATGAAGATCTTGTCGAGGAAGGTGCGGGAGGACTTCGTGGAGGCCGCGGTGCGCACCTCGGAGAAGACCGTCCGGGAGATCTGGCCGACGATGTAGTTGTTGGCGTCGTTCGTCCGCACCTGGAGCGCGCCGGTCTCGGGGGCGTCGCCGGAGCTGGAGGCGATGCGGGAGCTGAAGTCGCCGGGCATGGTCAGGGACAGGTAGTACGTCCCGTCCTCCACGCCCGCGCGTGCCTCGGCGTCGCTCACCCGGTGCCACTCGAAGGTCTTGCTCTCCAGGAGCCCCTCGGTGATGTCGTCACCGGCGTGGATCTCCTTGCCGCCGGCGGTGGCGCCGCGGTCCTCGTTGACGAGGGCGACGGGGATCTTGTCGAGCCTGCTGTACGGGTCCCAGAACGAGTACAGGTACAGGGCGCCGTACAGCAGGGGCAGCAGCAGGATCGCGACGAGCGCTGCGCGCGGCAGCTTTCCCCTGCCGAAGCGCTTCAGCTCAAGCGCGGCCAGTTTCGGCGAGCGCATCGGCCGCCCCCTCCTCGGTCGTGGCGTCGGTGGTGTCGTCGGTGGCCTCGGTGGCCTCGGTGGCCTCGCTGGCCTCCGTGTCCGGGGCCTCGGTGTCTGCGGCCTCGGTGTCCGGGGCCTTGGCCTTGCTCTCGCCCGGGACCGTCGTGATGCGCAGGGCGTCCTCGGGGGCCTCGCTGCAGACGGCGAGGACCGTCGTCCCGGACGCGGCCAGGGAGCGCAGCAGCGCCCAGGCCTCGGCGCGGTCGGCGTCCGAGAGCTTCAGGTCGGTGTCGTCCACGGCGAGCAGCCGGGGACGGCCGATCAGGGCCAGGGCGATCGAGAGCCGCAGCGCTTCGAGGCGCTCCAGATCCCGCACGGAGGTCCGCTCGCCCTTCGGCAGGGCGTCGAGGTCCAGGCCGGCGGCCTTCAGGGCCTCGTCGATCCGGGCCAGGGACGTGGCCGCCCGCTCGGCGGGGCGCCGCAGGAGGGCCCGCACGGAACCGTCGAAGCGGCGCTGGAGCAGGGCCCGCTCGCGCAGGTGCTCGGCGACCGTGAAGGCGGGGTCGAGCTCGCTGACGCCCGGGACCTGGCCGAGCGCGCTGATCCGGCGTACGGCGGCCATCTTGCGGGGCAGGGGGAGGCCGCCGACCTCGGCGTGGCCCTCCGTGGCCTTCATCCGGCCGGTGAGCGCGAGCAGCAGACAGGTGCGGCCCGAGCCCGAAGGGCCCTCGATCGCCACCAGCGCGCCCGGCTCGGCCCGGAAGGAGACCTCCCGGAAGGCCCAGCCGCGCGGTCCCTTCAGTCCGAAGCCGTCCGCGACGACGGTGGCTCCGTGCGGCTGTTCCTCGGTTTCGGTGCCCACGGACTCACCCCCCATTCCCCTTTTTGAACTGACCAGTCAGTTCAAAAGTTACCCCCGGGTTGGCTTTCAGGCAAAACCCCAGGTCAGCGCGATTGTCAGTGGGGCACGGCACGATGAACACATACGGCCACAGCGCCGTCACGCGACGACAGGAGGCTCGTCATGGCAAGCCCATCCGCAGCAGCCGCGCCCCGCCGCCGTCCCACCCCCGGGGAGGCGGGACCCGGCTCCGACATCCACCCCGTCCCGCGCCGCTCCGCCGCCCCGCCCGCCGCCCTCGACCTCCTCGCCAAGTCCCGCGCCGGACTCGCCGAGGCCGCCGTCCTCGACCGCCCCCACGAGCGGTACGCCACCGCCCACCTCGCCGCCCTGCGCGCTGCGGCCGCCGTGCTCGCCGCCCGCGGCAGGCCCGACACCCGGCCCCGCCACCGGCAGCGGATAAGGAGCGCCTGGGAGCTCCTCCCCGACCTCGCGCCCGAGCTGACCGAGTGGAGCGCCCTCTTCGCCGCCGGCGCCCAGCGCAGAGCCCGCGCCGAGGCCGGCATCAGCAGCGCCGCCACCCGGCGCGAGGCCGACGACCTGCTCAGGGACGCCGCCCACTTCCTGCGCCTGGTCGAGAAACTGCTCGCCCTCCAGCCGGTACTGCCCCGCCAGCCCGGGGCCGACGAGTCCGGAGGATGATCCGGAAGAAGGGGGCGAGGCCATAGGGTGGGGAGCGTTCGTACCCGTCACCGAGGAGTCAACAGCCGTGCCGGACCCTTCCCCTGTCTTCGGTCGAGAGGCGTCGTCGCGCCCGTCGCGCGCCTCCCTGCGTACCGCCGTCGTCTGGGACGTCCTCAAAGACGCCCTGGACCGCCGGGTCGAGGCCACCGGGAAGGACAGCCTCGACGTCCTCGACACGGGCGGCGGCTCCGGCAACTTCGCGGTGCCGGTCGCCCGCCTCGGCCACCGGGTCACCGTCGTCGACCCCAGCCCCAACGCGCTCTTCGCGCTGGAGCGCCGGGCCGCCGAGGCCGGCGTCGCCGACCTCGTCACCGGCGTCCAGGGCGACATCAAGGGCCTCTTCGACGTCGTCGAGCGCGAGGCGTACGACACGGTGCTCTGCCACGGCGTCCTGGAGTACGTCGACGACCCCGCCGAGGGCCTGCGGAACGCGACGGCCGCGCTCCGCCCCGCCGGCAGCCTCAGCCTGCTCGCCGCCGGCGTCGGCGGCGCCGTCCTCGCCCGCGCCCTCGCCGGCCACTTCACCGAGGCCCGGCACGCGCTCGACGACCCCGCGGGCCGCTGGGGCGCCGGCGACCCCGTACCCCGCCGCTTCACCGCCGAGCAGCTCACCGAGCTCGCCGGCGGGGCCGGACTCGAGGTCGGCGCCGTGCACGGTGTCCGGGTCTTCGCCGACCTGGTCCCCGGCGCCCTCGTCGACACCGAGCCCGGCGCCGCCGAGGCCCTGCTCAAGCTGGAGACGGCCGCCGCGGAGCTGCCCTCCTTCCACGCCATCGCCACCCAGCTGCACGTTCTCGGCGAGAAGCGGGCCTGATCAGGACGGCCACCCGTTCGGCGGTGCGGGCCGTGGTGTGCCATGGAGTACGCCACAGCCCGCCCGATCCGGGGCTCCGCCCCGTATGATCGGGGGACACCATCCGGCATGACGGACAAGGGGCCGGGGAATCAACGCCTCAGCAACCGATCCGCATGGCGGCCCGGATTGGCTATTCGGCATTGAGGGCGGGTTTCACGGGGGCGATTCCCTGCCTATCCTGAAAGGGCCGCAAACCGGTCGCCCCCGCGACCGACGACTAGGAGGACTCCGTGCCGCTCTCGGAGCACGAGCAGCGAATGCTCGAGCAGATGGAGCGAGCGCTGTACGCCGAAGATCCCAAGTTCGCGACAGCGCTCGAGGGAAGCGGACTGCGTACGTACACCCGGCGACGGGTTTACCAGGCAGTCGTCGGCTTCCTGGTGGGTATCGCGCTCCTCATGACCGGAATGGTCTTCCAGGAAGACGGCCTGATCTGGATCAGCGTGGTGGGATTCCTCGTCATGCTGGGCTGTGCGGTCCTGGCGGTCACCGGATGGCGCAAGGCGCCGAAGCCGGGTGAACAGCGGGCGGCCGCGGGCCGTCCGGCTCGGCAGCGACGCTCCATGATGGACCGGATCGAGGCGCGCTGGCAGCGCCGCCGCGATGAGCAGCAGGGCGGCGGCCACTGACGGCCCCGGAGCGGTAGCCCCGCGCCCCCGAAACCAACCGAGCCCCGCAGGGCCCGCGCCCACGAGCGCGCCGGCCCTGCGGGGCTCGCGGCGTTTCCGACCTTGGTGCGCCCGCGCCCGTGCGGGACGGCGCCCACCCGCCGTGTGGGGCGGTGCCCACTCCGGTGCGGGGCGGTGCCCCCGCCCGTGTGGGCAATCGTCCCGCTGGGGCGGGACGGGTGGGCACACGGGACGGCGCCCTCTAGCGGCGCCTCCGCGTTCCGAGCCTGGACCCGCACCACCAGCGACGGTGCACACGTGGTGCGGGTCCAGGCTCGGGAGCCTCTGGCGCCGGCAGGGCGCGGGTCCGTTGTTCCCACCCGTTCCGCCCCAGCGGAACGATTGCCCACAACGGGGTGGGCGTGGGCACCGCCCCGCACGGGGGTGGGCACCGCCCGGCGGGATCGGTGCCCACAACGGGCGGCGGCTCGTCAGTTCGCCTCGCGAGGTGTGCGGCGGAGGCGGGCCGTCAGGGCATGCCGCCGCTCCGACCAGCGCACCGTCGTCGACGACCAGCGGGCCGAGGCTGTCCAGCGGAGGCGGGCCGCCGAGCGCGGGGCCAGGCGGGCCCTGAGCCGGGTGCGGCGGTCGGCGCTCGCGTGGAAGCCCGCACGGATCCGCGCCGCATCGGCGGCCAGGTCGGCGACCGGCCGTGGCCGGGGCGCGTACAGGACCTCCTCCACCGCCCGGGCCACCCGCTGCACCGCGTCCGCGGACTCGCCCCGCAGCTCACCGAGGCGGACGATCCGCGCCGCCGACTTCCTCGGCGTGAGGGAGTCGTCCGGCTCGACCCCGTAGTCCCAGGCCGTGTCGTTGATCTCCTCCCAGACCGCGAGAGGCGCGGCGTCCGGGCCGAGTCGTCGCGCCCGTACCCGCGTCCGCCAGAAGAGGGGAAGGAGGGGGAGCGAGACGAGGAGGACGGCTGCCAGGGACAGGAGCAGGACCGTTTGGAGGTCCGGGCCCGAGCCGTCCCCGGAGGCGCCGGCCGCCGCCGCGTCGGGACCGCAGTCGCCGAGCTTCTTCATCTGCGGGGTGCAGCTCTCCGGGGCGCTCGGCGCGGCGGACGGCTGCGCCGAGGCGCTCTGCTGCGGCTGCGCGGGCCCGGTGGCGGTGCCCGAGGGGGTGTTCTCGCGGGTGTACGTGGGGGTGGAGCCCCGCGAGGGGGTCGGCTCGAACCGCGTCCACCCGGCACCCTCGAAGTACAGCTCGGGCCAGGCGTGCGCGTCCCGGATGCCGACGGAGACCGATCCGTCGGTCTGCGTCGTGCCCGGCATGAAGCCCACGGCCACCCGGGCCGGGATGCCGAGGGAGCGGGCCATCGCCGCCATCGAGAAGGAGAAGTGGACGCAGAAGCCCTCCTTGTCCTTCAGGAAGCGGGAGATCGCCTGGACCCCGGTGCCGGACACCACGTCGACGTCGTAGCGGAAGCCGCCGTCCTGGGCGAACCAGTCCTGGAGCTTCACCGCCCGCTCGTAGTCGTTCCGCGCGCCCTTGGTGACGTTCAGGGCCGTCGCCCGCACATCGGCCGGCAGCGTCGTCGGCACCTTGGTGTACTCGCGGCGCAGCTTCTCCGGGGCGGGCCCGGCGGCGGCCAGCTGCGCGGCCGTCGGCTGTACGTCCAGGCTGGAGACCTGGTAGCGGGCGCCCTTGGTGGTCTGCTTGTCGTCGCCGACGAGCATCCGGCCGGCCGGCTCGTACCGCCAGCGTCCGTCGATGTCGACCCGGCCCGCCGGGTACGGCATGGGCAGCCACTTCTGCTCGTACGCGTCGGAGGCGACGAAGTTGCTGGTCACCTCGGTGATCCGGACGCTCTGGGCGAGGCCCTCCGGCCAGGGCAGCTGCTTGGGCACGTCCTCGATCGGGCGGACCGAGGACTTCCACGAGGTGCCGTCGAACTGGTCGAGGGCGACGAGCCGGAGGTACATCCCGCTGGTGTCGCGGGCGTTGGTCCGGTAGCGAAGGACCTCCCGGTCCTCCGGCTGGCGCAGATTGTTCTGCAGGGACACCAGCGGGTTCACCGCGGCGATCGTGCCGCCCTTGCCGGAGCCTCCGCTCCCCTCGCCGTCGCCGCCGAAGAGACCGCCGGAGAAGCCCGGCAGCGCGAACGGCACCACCAGCGCGATGCCCATGGCGACGGCGCCGATCCGGCGGCCGGTGCGCGCCGGGGCGAAGGCGGGGCCGCCGCCGGCGGCGACGCTGGAGCCGGGCCGGCCGGAGCGCTGGGCGCCGCCGAAGACCCGCCCCCACTGGGAGAGCCGGTCACGGCCCTCGGCGAGGAGCAGCAGCAGATAGCCGGAGGCCGCGAGGAGGAACCAGAGCCAGCCCGCGCCGCCGCCCGAGAGGCCGGCGGCCACCGAGTACAGGGCGAGCAGCGGCAGGCCGGCCGGGGCCGCCTTGCGGAAGGTGACCGCGAGGGCGTCCACCAGGAGTCCGATCGCGATGACGCCGCCGACCAGCATGAGCCGGATGCCCTCGGTGTCGGGCGCGGGGATCGCGTACCGGCCGACGTCCTCGGCGCCCGCCCGGAACAGCTCGGCGGCGTGCGTGAAGACCTCGGGGCCCGGGACGAGCCACAGGAAGGCCTGCTCCCGGGCGAAGAACACGGTCAGTGCGAGGAGCGCGGTGACGGTCTGCGCGAGCAGGGTCAGCGGCCGGGCCAGCGGCACCCGCCGGGTGAGCGTGCCCACCCCGCTGACCAGGGCGAGGACGAAGGCGGCCGTGAAGATCCAGGTCGCCGGCTTCACCAGGGGGAGCAGTGCCCCGGCCGCCATCAGGGTGGCGGCCCAGGAAGCGAGCGTCAGCCGGGTGCGGCCGCTCATGACCATCCTCCGTAGGTGTCGGCGGCGGCGGTCTCCGGACGGAGCCCGGCGGCCTGCTGCCACAGGTCGGCGAGCGAGGCGCCGGCCGGCACGGCGAGCGCCGTCCAGCCCGCCTCCTGCAGCTGCCGCACCCGGTCCTCGACCGCTCCGGCGACCGCGCCGCCGGTGAGCCAGGTGCCGGAGTCCAGGACGAAGGCGACGGCCGCGCCGGTCCGCCCGCGCATCTTGGCGGCGAGGGCCGCCTGCTCCTCGTCGAGGTCGCCGAGGAAGGCGATGAGCAGCCCGTCGCCGCCGCCGCGCAGCACTTCGGAGGCGCGGGAGAACCCGGCGCCCTCGGAGTGGTCGACGACCGCGAGGGTGTCCATCATCAGACCGGCCGCCTCGGCCGAGTCCTGTGCCGAGCCGGCGAAGCCCTCGGATCCCTCGCCGGGGATCGCGCTGCCGGTGTCGGTGAGCAGCCGGACCGCGTAGCCGCGCTCCAGCATGTGGACGAGCGCGGAGGCGGTGCCGGAGACGGCCCATTCGAAGGCCGAGTCCGGGCCCGCGCCCTGGAAGGCGATCCGGCGGGTGTCGAGGAGGACGGTGCAGCGGGCCCGCTGGGGCAGCTCCTCGCGGCGGACCATCAGCTCGCCGTAGCGGGCGGTGGAGCGCCAGTGCACCCGGCGCAGGTCGTCGCCGTGGCGGTAGGTGCGCGGGATGACGTCGTCGTCGCCGGCGAGCGCGAGGGAGCGGGACTGCCCGTCCCCGTACCCCCCGGCCTCGCCGAAGAGCTTCACCGGCGGCAGGGCCTCGGTGCGGGGCACGACGGTGAGGGTGTCGTACGCGCTGAAGGACCGGGTCAGCTCGCACATCCCGAAGGGGTCGTTGAGCCGCAGCTGGAGGGGGCCCAGCGGGAAGCGGCCGCGCAGGTCGGAGCGGACCCGGTAGGACACCTCGCGCCGCCCGCCGGCCTCGACCCGGTCGAGGACGAAGCGGGGGCGGGGCCCCAGCATGTACGGCACGTGGTCCTGGAGCATCAGGAGGCCGGTGGGCAGCTTGGAGACGTTCTCCATCCGCAGCTGGACCCGTGCCTCGGTGCTGGTCTCCACCCGCTGGGGGGTGAGCCGGCGGGAGGCCGCGACCCGGTAGCGGGTCCGGTGCAGCACGAGGACGCAGATCAGCGGGAGGGCGGCGAGCAGCAGCCCGACGCGCAGCAGATCGGCCTGTCCGAGGACGTACGCGCAGGCGGCGGCGGCCACCCCCGCGGCGAGGAAGGAACGGCCGCGGGTGGTGAGACCGCCGAGGGCGGCCCGCAGACTGCCCCGGTCGTCCTCGTCGCCCCGCGGTCCGTCCGGCACGGCGGAGCCACTCATCACAGCCGCCGGGCGCCGGGCTGCTGCTGGCCGTAGAGGGGTCCGGCGGGCGGGGCGGCGGCCGGGACGGGGGTGCGCTGGAGGATCTCCTGGACGACCTGCTCGGCGGTGCGGCGGTTCAGCTGGGCCTGCGCCGTCGGCAGCAGCCGGTGGGCGAGGACGGGCGCGGCGAGGGCCTGGAGGTCGTCCGGCAGGACGTAGTCGCGGCCGCTGAGCGCCGCGGAGGCCTTGGCGGCCCGCACCAGGTGGAGCGTGGCCCGGGGGGAGGCGCCGAGCCGCAGGTCGGGGTGGGTGCGGGTGGCGGCGACGATGTCGACCGCGTACCGGCGTACCGCGTCGGCGACGTGGACCGCGCGCACCGCGTCGATCAGCTTGAGGATGTCGTGGGCGTGGGCGACCGGCTGGAGGTCGTCCAGCGGGGAGACCGAGCCGTGCACGTCGAGCATCTGGAGCTCGGCCTCGGCGCTGGGGTAGCCCATGGAGACGCGGGCCATGAAGCGGTCGCGCTGGGCCTCGGGCAGCGGGTAGGTGCCCTCCATCTCGACCGGGTTCTGGGTGGCGACGACCATGAACGGGCTGGGCAGCTCGTACGTCTGGCCGTCGACCGTGACCTGGCGCTCCTCCATGGACTCCAGGAGCGCGGACTGGGTCTTCGGCGAGGCGCGGTTGATCTCGTCGCCGATCACGATCTGGGCGAAGATCGCGCCCGGCTTGAACTCGAAGTCCCGGCGCTGCTGGTCGAAGATCGACACGCCGGTGACGTCCGAGGGCAGCAGGTCGGGCGTGAACTGGATGCGGCGCACCGAGCAGTCGATGGACCGGGCCAGTGTCTTGGCCAGCATGGTCTTGCCGACGCCGGGGACATCCTCGATCAGGAGGTGCCCCTCGGCGAGCAGCACGGTCAGCGAAAGCCGTACGACCTCGGGCTTGCCCTCGATCACACTCTCCACCGATCTGCGGACTCTCTCCACAGTGGTGGTCAGATCAGCGAGGCTCGCTCGATCGTCATAGGTCGTCACCCCGGCCCTCCTCGGCCTTTCGGAACTGTCGTCCGAGCATTGTTGTTGCCGTGGCCGGGCCTGTCACTTGCATGCGGACAAGTGCGGGGGAAATGCCAGGGTTTGACGGATTACGCCGGGTCGATCTCGCGCAGCAGACCCGTCGTCACGTCGAAGACGAAGCCCCGGACGTCGTCGGAGTGCAGCAGGAAGGGGGAGGTCCGCACCCGCTGCATCGACTGCCGGACGTCCTGGTCGACGTCGCGGAAGGCCTCGACCGCCCAGGCGGGGCGCTGGCCGACCTCGTCCTCCAGCTCGTGCCGGAAGTCCTCGGTGAGCGATTCGAGACCGCAGTTCGTGTGGTGCACCAGCATCACGCTGCGGGTGCCGAGAGCACGCTGGCTGATGGTGAGCGAGCGGATGACGTCATCGGTGACCACGCCGCCGGCGTTGCGGATCGTGTGGCAGTCGCCGAGTTCCAGGCCGAGGGCCGCGTGCAGGTCGAGGCGGGCGTCCATGCAGGCGACGACGGCGACGCGCAGCACGGGCCGTGCGTCCATTCCCGGGTCGCTGAAGTCGGCGGCGTAGTGGGCGTTGGCCTCGACGAGACGGTCGGTGACCGTCGAGCCGGTGCGTATGGCGTCGGCAGAGGGGTGCGCGGAGGTCGACATGGTTCCGACGGTAATGGTCACGCCCCTTTCCGGCCCGCTGTGAGAGGGGACAAAGAACATCAATGAGTCTTGTTGTGAGCTAACCCACAGGTGGGACTCCCCGCGGTTGTGCGACCCGCCAGTCGGTTGATTGACCGGCGGGTCCCGTGGACTAAAGTGACGCGAAGTTCACGGAGACAACGAGCGATTTTCCGCGGTTTCTCCCCCGTGTGTGCGGCGGTACCTACGGCTCGGCCTCTCCCGCGGTACGTGCCTCCGCGCCGGATCTGAGAGGGCGCATTGAGCAACGACCGACACGTCCCGGTGATGCTCCAGCGGTGCCTGGACATGTTGGCCCCCGCACTGCAGCGCCCCGGCGCGGTCGTCGTCGACTGCACCCTGGGCCTCGGCGGCCACAGCGAGGCCCTGCTGCAGCGGTTCCCCGAGGCGCGGCTCGTCGCCCTCGACCGCGACAAGGAGGCCCTGCGGCTCTCCGGCGAGCGCCTCGCCCCGTACGGGGACCGGGCCACCCTCGTCCACGCCGTGTACGACGAGCTGCCCGAGGTCCTCGACCGGCTCGGCATCCCCAAGGTGGACGGCGTCCTCTTCGACCTGGGCGTCTCCTCCATGCAGCTGGACGAGGCCGACCGCGGCTTCGCCTACGCCCAGGACGCCCCGCTGGACATGCGCATGGACCAGACGACCGGCATCAGCGCGGCCGAGGTCCTCAACACCTACCCGGCGGGCGAGCTGGTCCGGATCCTCCGCGCGTACGGCGAGGAGAAGCAGGCCAAGCGGATCGTCTCCGCGATCGTGCGCGAGCGCGACAAGGAGCCCTTCACCAACAGCGCCCGGCTCGTCGAGCTCATCCGCGACGCCCTGCCCCAGGCCGCCAAGCGCACCGGCGGCAACCCGGCCAAGCGCACCTTCCAGGCCCTGCGCATCGAGGTCAACCACGAGCTCGACAGCGTCGAGAAGGCCATCCCGGCCGCGGTGAAGGCCCTCGCCGTCGGCGGCCGGGTCGTCGTCCTCTCGTACCAGTCCCTGGAGGACCGGATCGTCAAGGGCGTCTTCGCGGCCGGCGCGGCGACCACCGCGCCGCCCGGGCTCCCGGTCGTCCCCGAGAAGTACCAGCCCCGGCTGAAGCTGCTCACCCGTGGCGCCGAGCTGCCCACGGAGGAGGAGGTCGCCGAGAACCGGCGCGCCGCCCCCGCCCGGCTCCGGGGCGTCGAGCGCATCCGGGAAGACGTCCTGTGAGCACGGCGAAGGGGCCCGTCAAAGGGCGGGCCGCGCGGCTCGGACGGCTCATGCCGTCGGGGCCCAGCTCGGCCGCCCGCACCCCCTTCGTCCTGCTCGTCTTCGTGCTGCTCGGCGGCGGGCTCATCTCCCTGCTCCTGCTCAACTCGGCCCTCAACCAGGGCTCCTTCAAGCTGAACGAGCTCAAGGTCAAGACCACCGAGCTCACCGACGAGGAGCAGGCGCTCCAGCGGGACGTCGACGACTACGCGGCCCCCGACGCCCTGGAGCGGCGGGCCCGCGAGCTCGGCATGGTCCCGGGCGGCAGCCCCGCCTTCCTGGGCCCGGACGGCAAGGTCCTGGGCGAACCCTCGGTCGCGGTCGCCCCGAAACCGACCCCGAAGCCCAAGCCGAAGCCGAAGCCGTCGGCGAACGCCGGCACCACCTCGACCGGCACCCTTCCGACCGGCGGAAGCCCCACCGGTCCGGGCCCCACGAGCACCGGCCAGGCGTGGACGTCGCCGGGACCGGATGTCCAGGACCCCACGGCACCGCAGACGCCCACGAACCCGACAACATCCGGCAGGTGACCGAGCAGTGCCCTCCAAGGAGCCCCCGCGTCGCCGTGTCCCCGGCCCCGCCCGGCCCGCACGTCCCCGGCCCGCCTCCGCCGGGGCCCGCGCGTCCGGAGCGCGCCCGTCCCGTCCCGCACCGCGCCCGGCCGCGAAGCGGCCCCCGGCCCGGCAGCCCCGCACGATCCGGCTCGGCAGCCCGCGGCCCCGGCTGCGCCTGATCTCCCTCGGCCTGACCCTCGTCATGCTGGTCTTCGTGGTGCGGCTGCTCCAGGTCCAGGCCGTGGACGCCAGCGCGTACGCCGCGAAGGCCGACAAGTACCGCTTCCAGGAGTACACGCTCTCCGCCGAGCGGGGCGAGATCACCGACCGCAACGGCATCGCGCTCGCCTCCAGCGTCGACGCGTACGACATCACCGCCGACCCCAAGCTCTTCACTAGCGAGGAGTCGAAGATCGCGGACGCCCCCGAGCAGGCGGCCGCGCTCCTCGCCCCGATCCTCGGCAAGCAGCCCGCCGAGCTCGCGAAGAAGCTCCGTACCCCCAAGTCCCGCTACACCCTGCTGGCCCGCAAGCAGACCCCGCAGGTCTGGAACCAGATCAAGGACCTCAAGAAGGTCTACGGGCAGAAGGCGCAGGCCGTCGGAGGCAACGGGATCAACCTCCTCGGCGGCATCCTCAGCGAGCCCAGCACCAAGCGCGTGTACCCGAACGGCGAGCTCGCCGCCGGGATACTGGGCTACGTCAACGCCGAGGGCAAGGGCGCAGGCGGCGTGGAGTCCATGCTCGACGCGGAGCTCGCCGGCAAGGACGGCAAGATCCGCTTCACCCAGTCCGGCGGCCGCCAGGTGCCCACCGCGGGCTCCCAGGGCACCCCCGCCGTCCCCGGCTCCGACATCGAGCTGACCATCGACCGGGACATCCAGTGGGCCGCCCAGCAGGCCATCACCGAGCAGGTGAAGAAGTCCAGGGCGGACCGCGGCTACGTCGTCGTGCAGAACACGCGGACCGGCGAGGTCCTCGCCATGGCCAACGCCCCCGGCTTCGACCCCAACGACCTCTCCGCCGCCAACGCCGCCGCCATGGGCAACGCCGCCCTCCAGGACGCCTACGAGCCCGGCTCCACCGCCAAGGTCATGTCCATGGCCGCCGTCCTGGAGGAGGGCAAGGCGGCCCCCGACACCCACGTCACCGTCCCCAACCGGCTCCACCGCGGCGACCGGCTCTTCAAGGACGACATCGACCACATCACCTGGTACCTGACCCTCAACGGCGTCCTCGCCAAGTCCAGCAACATCGGCACCATCCTCGCCACCGGCCAGCTCGGCAAGGACCAGCCCGAGGTCAACCGGGTCCTCCACTCGTACCTGCGCAGGTTCGGCATCGGCAGCCCCACCGGCCTGGACTTCCCCGGCGAGACCCCCGGCATCCTCGCCAAGCCCCAGGACTGGTCGACCTCGCAGCAGTACACGATCCCCTTCGGCCAGGGCCTCTCCGTCAGCGCGATGCAGGCCGCCTCCGTGTACTCGACCATCGCCAACGGAGGCGTACGGATCGAACCGACCCTGGTGCGCGGTACGAAGGGCCCCGACGGGCGCTTCGCGGCGGCCCCCGCGCCCAAGGAGTCCCGGGTCGTCAGCGAGAAGACGGCCAAGACCCTCGCGCAGATGCTGGAGTCCGTCGTCAAGGACCGGGAGGGCACCGGCACCAAGGCCGCCATCCCCGGCTACCGCGTCGCCGGCAAGACCGGTACCGCCAACCGCGTCGACCCCGAGCTCGGCCGCTACAAGGGCTACACCGCCTCCTTCGCCGGCTTCGCCCCCGCCGACGACCCGCAGATCACCGTCTACTGCGCCATCCAGAACCCCACCAAGGGCAGCTACTTCGGCGGCCAGATCTGTGGCCCCATCTACAAGAAGGTCATGGAGTTCGCCCTCAAGACCCTCCACGTCGCACCCACGGGCAGCGACCCCGCCCGACTGCCGGTCACCTTCGAACCCACCCCGTGACACTCCGGGAGCACCAGTGACAACGATCACCCCTCATTCCGGGAACCGGAAATCGAACTCCGGCGAGGCCCCGGGCTCTTTTGGCCCCGCACAGGGTGCGCCCGGTACGCTCACCGCCGTGCCACACGCTGATCAGTACCGAAACGCCCCACCCCGGCCGGAGCAGGCCCGCCCGACACCCCTGGGCGACCTGGCCGCGCAGCTGGGGGCCGACGCCCCCCGGGCCGCCGAGATCTCGGGCATCACGCACGACTCGCGGGCCGTGCGCCCCGGGGACCTGTACGCGGCCCTGCCCGGCGCCCGCACCCACGGCGCCGACTTCGTCGCCCAGGCCGCCGGACTCGGCGCCGCCGCGATCCTCACCGACCCGGCGGGCGCCGAGCGCGCCGCCGCGACCGGCCTGCCGGTCCTCGTCGTGGAGAACCCGCGCGGCCGGATGGGCGAACTCGCCGCCGCGATCTACGGGCGCCCCGGCGAGGACCTCCTGCAGATCGGCATCACCGGCACCTCCGGCAAGACCACCACCGCGTACCTCGTCGAGGGGGGCCTGCGGGGCTCCGGGCGGAAGACCGGTCTCGTCGGCACCGTCGAGATGCGGATCGGCGACGAGCGCATCAAGTCGGAGCGCACCACCCCCGAGGCCACCGACCTCCAGGCGCTCTTCGCCGTCATGCGCGAGCGGGGCGTCGAGGCCGTCGCCATGGAGGTCTCCAGCCACGCCCTGGTGCTCGGCCGGGTCGACGGCTGCGTCTTCGACGTCGCCGTCTTCAACAACCTCAGCCCGGAGCACATGGAGTTCCACTCCGACATGGAGGACTACTTCCGGGCCAAGGCCGGGCTCTTCACGCCCGAGCGCAGCCGCCTGGGCGTGATCAACCTCGACGACGCCTACGGCCGCCGGCTCGCCGGGGAGGCGACCGTCCCGGTCGTCACCTTCTCCGCCGAGGGCCGCCCCGAGGCCGACTGGCGCGCCGAGGACCTCGTCCTCGGCTCCCACGACTCGACGTTCACCGCCGTCGGCCCCGAGGGCGAGCGGATCCCCGCCAGCGCCCCGCTGCCCGGCCCGTTCAACGTCGCCAACACCCTCGCCGCGATCGCCACCCTCGCCGCCGCGGGCCTCGACCCGAAGGCCGCCGCCGAGGGCGTCGCCGCCGTCCCCGGCGTCCCGGGCCGCCTGGAGCGGGTCGACGCCGGCCAGCCGTACCTCGCGGTCGTCGACTACGCGCACAAGACGGACGCCGTCGAATCCGTCCTGCGCTCCCTGCGCGAGGTCACCGAGGGCCGGCTGCACGTGGTCATCGGCTGCGGCGGCGACCGGGACACCACCAAGCGCGGCCCGATGGGCGCCGCCGCCGCCCGGCTCGCCGACACCGCCGTCCTGACCTCCGACAACCCCCGCTCCGAGGATCCCCTGGTGATCCTCAGCGCCATGCTCGCCGGCGCCGCCGAGGTGCCGGCGGGGGAGCGCGGGAACGTCCTGGTCGAACCCGACCGGGCCGCCGCCGTCGCGGCCGCCGTGTCCCGCGCACGGCCCGGCGACACCGTCCTGGTCGCCGGCAAGGGCCACGAGCAGGGCCAGGAGATCGCCGGGGTCGTACGCCCCTTCGACGACCGCGAGGTCCTGCGCGAGGCGATTCTCCGCCAGCAGAGCCAGCAGGACGCACACCGTCACGAGAACAGTCAGGGATGAAGCAGTGATCGCCCTCTCCCTCGCCGAGATCGCCGAAATCGTCGGCGGGCAGGCGCACGACATACCGGATCCGGCCGCCCGGATCACCGGCCCCGTCGTCATCGACTCCCGCGAGGTGCGGGCCGGCAGCCTCTTCGCGGCCTTCGCCGGTGAGCACGTCGACGGCCACGACTACGCGGAGCGCGCCGTCGCGGCGGGAGCGGCGGCCGTGCTCGCCGCCCGGCCCGTAGGCGTCCCCGCCATCGTCGTGGACGACGTCCAGACCGCGCTGGGGGCCCTCGCCCGCGCGGTCGTGGAGCGGCTCGGAACCGATGTCGTCGCCCTCACCGGATCGGCCGGCAAGACCTCCACCAAGGATCTGATCGCCCAGGTCCTCGACCGGCACGCGCCCACCGTGTGGACGCCCGGCTCGCTCAACAACGAGATCGGCCTGCCGCTCACGGCGCTCCGCGCGAGCGACGAGACCCGGCACCTGGTCCTGGAGATGGGCGCCCGCGGCATCGGACACATCCGCTACCTCGCCGGCCTCACCCCTCCCCGTATCGGCCTCGTCCTGAACGTGGGCACCGCCCACATCGGCGAGTTCGGCGGCCGCGAGCAGATCGCCGAGGCGAAGGGCGAGCTCGTCGAGGCCCTGCCGTCCGCCGAGGAGGGCGGCATCGCGGTCCTCAACGCCGACGACCCCCTCGTGCGCGCGATGGCGAGCCGCACCAAGGCCCGCGTGACCCTGTTCGGCGAAGCGGACGAAGCGGCCGTACGGGCCGAGAACGTCCGCCTCACAGAGAGCGGACAGCCTTCTTTCAGTCTTCACACACCCACCGGGTGCAGTGACGTGACCTTGCGCCTGTACGGTGAGCACCACGTGTCGAACGCGCTCGCAGCGGCCGCCGTCGCGCACGAGCTGGGCATGCCTGTCGAAGAGATCGCCACCGCGCTCTCCGAGGCCGGCACCCTTTCGCGCTGGCGCATGGAGGTCACCGAGCGTCCGGACGGCGTGACGATCGTCAACGACGCCTACAACGCGAACCCCGAGTCCATGCGAGCCGCCCTGCGCGCGCTCGCGGCCATGGGCAGGGCCGCACAGGCCCGAGGGGCTCGTACGTGGGCGGTGCTCGGCAAGATGGCCGAGCTCGGTGACGCATCGCTCGTCGAGCACGACGCGGTCGGACGGCTCGCCGTCCGGCTCAACGTCAGCAAGCTCGTGGCGGTCGGGGAGAGGGAAGCTTCCTGGCTGCAACTGGGCGCATATAACGAGGGTTCGTGGGGTGAGGAGTCGGTGCACGTGTCCGACGCGCAGGCGGCTGTCGACCTGTTGCGCAGTGAGCTGCGCCCGGGGGATGTCGTCCTTGTGAAGGCTTCCAGGTCGGTCGGTCTCGAACAGGTCGCGCTGGCGCTCCTCGACACCGAGGGCGAGGTCACCGGCCGATGAGGCAGATCCTCTTCGCGGGGGCCATCGGGCTCTTCCTGACCCTGATCGGCACGCCGCTGCTGATCAAGCTCCTTGCCCGCAAGGGGTACGGGCAGTTCATCCGGGACGACGGCCCGCGCGGTCACGCCGGGAAGAAGGGCACGCCCACCATGGGCGGTATCTCCTTCATCCTGGCCACGCTCATCGCGTACGCGCTGGCCAAGGTCATCACCGGTGAGGACCCGACGTACTCGGGCGTCCTGGTGCTGTTCCTCATGGCCGGCATGGGCCTGGTGGGCTTCCTCGACGACTACATCAAGATCGTCAAGCAGCGTTCGCTCGGTCTGCGGGCCAAGGCGAAGATGGCCGGCCAGCTGATCGTCGGCATCGCCTTCGCCGTGCTCGCGCTCCAGTTCGCGGACCTGCGCGGCAACACCCCGGCCTCCACGAAGCTCTCCTTCATCACGGACTTCGGCTGGGCCATCGGCCCGGTGCTCTTCGTGGTCTGGGCGCTCTTCATGATCCTGGCCATGTCCAACGGCGTGAACCTCACGGACGGTCTGGACGGCCTGGCCACCGGCGCCTCGGTGATGGTCTTCGGCGCGTACACCTTCATCGGGCTCTGGCAGTTCCAGGAGTCCTGTGCCAACGCGGTGACGCTGACCAACCCCAACGCCTGTTTCGAGGTCCGCGACCCGCTCGACCTCGCGGTCGTCGCCTCCGCGCTGATGGGCGCCTGCTTCGGCTTCCTCTGGTGGAACACCTCGCCCGCCAAGATCTTCATGGGTGACACCGGCTCGCTCGCCCTCGGCGGCGCCCTCGCCGGTCTCGCCATCTGCTCCCGTACGGAGCTCCTGCTGGCCCTGCTCGGCGGCCTGTTCGTGCTGATCACGATGTCCGTGGTCATCCAGGTCGGTTCGTTCAAGATGACCGGCAAGCGCGTCTTCCGGATGGCCCCCCTCCAGCACCACTTCGAACTCAAGGGGTGGTCCGAGGTCCTGGTCGTCGTCCGGTTCTGGATCATCCAGGGCATGTGCGTGATCGTGGGCCTGGGCCTCTTCTACGCGGGATGGGCATCGGAAAAGTGACAGAACAGCTCGACTGGAACGGCAAGAAGGTCACCGTCGCGGGGCTCGGGGTCTCCGGCATCCCGGCCGCCCGCGTCCTGCACGGCCTCGGCGCGCTCGTGACCGTCGTCAACGACGGCGACGACGAGCGCTCCCGGGCGCAGGCCGCCGAGCTCGAGGCGGAGGGCATCACCGTCCGCCTCGGCGACGGGGCGACGCTGCCGGCCGGCACCGAGCTGATCGTCACCACCCCCGGCTGGCGCCCCGACAAGCCCCTCTTCACGGCCGCCGCAGAGGCGGGCGTGGAGATCTGGGGCGACGTCGAGCTGGCCTGGCGGCTCCGCGGCCCGGACGCGGCCCCGTGGCTCGCGATCACCGGCACCAACGGCAAGACCACCACCGTGCGGATGCTCGCCTCGATCCTGGAGGCGGCCGGCCTGCGGACCGCCGCCGTCGGGAACATCGGCGTCTCGCTCCTCGACGCCGTCCTGGGCGAGGAGACGTACGACGTCCTCGCCGTCGAGCTCTCCAGCTACCAGCTGCACTGGGCGCCGTCCGTCCGCGCCCACTCGGCCGCCGTGCTCAACCTGGCGCCCGACCACCTCGACTGGCACGGCTCCATGGAGGCGTACGCCGCCGACAAGGGCCGCATCTACGAGGGCAACCAGGTCGCCTGCGTGTACAACGTCGCCGACAAGGTCACCGAGGACCTGGTGCGCGAGGCCGACGTCGAGGAGGGCTGCCGCGCGATCGGCTTCACCCTCGGCACCCCCGGCCCCTCCCAGCTCGGTGTCGTCGAGGGCATCCTCGTCGACCGGGCCTTCGTCGAGAACCGGCAGAAGAACGCCCAGGAGCTCGCCGAGGTCGCCGACGTCCAGCCGCCGGCCCCGCACAACATCGCCAACGCCCTCGCCGCCGCCGCCCTCGCGCGCGCCTTCGGCGTCGAGGCCAAGGCCGTACGGGACGGCCTCAAGGCCTTCCGGCCCGACCCGCACCGCATCGAACTGGTCGAGGAGGTCCAGGGAGTCACGTACGTCGACGACTCCAAGGCCACCAACACCCACGCCGCGGAAGCCTCGTTGGCCGCCTACGACCCGATCGTCTGGATCGCCGGCGGCCTCGCCAAGGGCGCGACCTTCGACGAGCTCGTCCAGCGGTCGGCGAAGCGCTTGCGCGGCGCCGTCCTGATCGGCGCCGACCGTGCCCTGATCCGCGAAGCCCTGGCGCGACACGCCCCGGAGGTCCCGGTGGTGGACCTCGACCGGACCGACACTGGGGCGATGTCCGAGGCGGTCCGCGAGGCGGCCCGGCTCGCCCAGCCGGGGGACACGGTCCTGCTCGCCCCGGCCTGCGCCTCGATGGACATGTTCACCAACTACAACAAGCGGGGCGAGGCCTTCGCGGACGCCGTCCGCGCCCTCGCCACCACCGGGGACGTCTGACCCGACCAGCAGGAGGGTCCGGCCGGACCGGGCACGACTGGAGGGGACAGCGACCATGCCGAGCAAGATCGCCGGGACACGCCGGCCTTCCGCCGTACGCGGCGGAGGGCGGGCCCCCGCGACCCCGCGGCGGCCGCGCGGCGGAGGTGTACGGGGGCTGTACGAGCGGCTCCGCAAGGCCTGGGACCGGCCCCTCACGGCGTACTACGTGATCATCGGCGCGGGGCTGCTCATCACCACGCTCGGCCTGGTGATGGTCTACTCCGCCTCGATGATCACGGCGCTCCGCTACGACCTGGTGCCCTCCTACTTCTTCCGGAAGCAGTTCATCGCCGCGCTCCTCGGCACCGGACTGCTCCTGGTCGCCTCCCGGATGCCGGTCAAGCTGCACCGGGCGCTGGCCTACCCGATCCTGGTCGGCGCGGTCTTCCTGATGGTCCTCGTGCAGATCCCCGGGATAGGGCACGCGGTCAACGGCAACCAGAACTGGATCTCCCTCGGCGGCCCCTTCCAGCTCCAGCCCAGTGAGTTCGGCAAGCTGGCGCTGATCCTGTGGGGGGCCGACCTGCTCGCCCGCAAGCAGGACATGCGTCTCCTCACCCAGTGGAAGCACATGCTGGTGCCGCTGGTGCCGGGCGCCTTCATGCTGCTCGGGCTGATCATGCTCGGCGGCGACATGGGCACCTCGATCATCCTCGCGGCCATCCTCTTCGGCCTGCTGTGGACGGCCGGAGCGCCCACCCGCCTCTTCGTCGGCGTCCTCGCGGTCGCCGGCGCGATCGGCGTGCTGCTGATCAAGACGAGCTCGAACCGGATGAAGCGCTTCGACTGCATCGGCGCGACCGACCCCGGCGGCGAGGGAGCCCCCTGTCTGCAGGCCGCGCACGGAATCTATGCTCTGGCCTCGGGCGGATGGTTCGGTTCCGGACTCGGTGCGAGCGTCGAGAAATGGGGCCAACTACCCGAAGCGCACACCGACTTCATCTTCGCGGTCACCGGTGAGGAACTGGGTCTCGCGGGGACGCTGTCGGTACTCGCCCTGTTCGCGGCTCTAGGCTATGCGGGTATCCGCGTGGCCGGAGGCACGGAGGACCCCTTCGTGAGGTTCGCCGCGGGAGGTGTGACCACCTGGATCACGGCTCAGGCCGTGATCAACATCGGTGCGGTGCTCGGCCTGCTGCCGATCGCCGGTGTCCCGCTCCCGCTGTTCTCCTACGGAGGGTCGGCCCTGCTGCCGACCATGTTCGCCGTCGGGCTCCTCATCGCCTTCGCGCGACAGGAACCCGCCGCGAAAGCGGCCCTGGCCATGCGCCGCCCCGGCTGGGGCAAGCGGGCCGGGAAGAGATGGAAGTCGATGCGACGGCGCGTCAAGAAGCGCCCGTCCGGAGAGCGGTGAATTTCGGTGCATGTCGTACTCGCCGGCGGGGGGACCGCCGGCCACATCGAGCCCGCGCTCGCCCTCGCGGACGCCCTGCGCAGGCAGGACCCCAGCGTGGGGATCACGGCGCTCGGCACGGAGAAGGGTCTGGAGACCCGGCTCGTGCCCGAGCGGGGCTACGAGTTGGCGCTCATCCCCGCCGTACCGCTGCCCCGCAAGCCCACCCCCGAGCTGATCACCGTCCCCGGGCGGCTGCGCGGCACGATCAAGGCGGCCGAGCAGGTCCTGGAGCGCACCAAGGCGGACTGCGTGGTCGGCTTCGGCGGCTATGTGGCCCTGCCCGGCTATCTCGCGGCCAAGCGCCTCGGGGTGCCCATCGTGGTCCACGAGGCCAACGCCCGGCCCGGCCTGGCCAACAAGATCGGTTCGCGGTACGCGGCCGGGGTCGCCGTCGCCACCCCGGACAGCAAGCTCCGCAACGCCCGTTACATCGGCATCCCGCTGCGGCACACCATCGCGACCCTCGACCGGGCCCGGGTGCGCCCCGAGGCGCGCGCCGCCTTCGGTCTCGACCCGAACCTGCCGACGCTGCTGGTCTCCGGCGGCTCCCAGGGCGCCCGGCGACTCAACGAGGTGATCCAGCAGATCGCCCCGGTGCTCCAGCGCTCCGGCATCCAGATCCTGCACGCGGTCGGCCCGAAGAACGAGATGCCGCGCGTCGACAACATGCCCGGTATGCCGCCGTACGTGCCGGTACCGTACGTGGACCGGATGGATCTCGCGTACGCCGCGGCCGACATGATGCTCTGCCGCGCGGGCGCGATGACCGTCGCCGAGCTCTCCGCCGTCGGGCTGCCCGCCGCCTACGTCCCGCTGCCCATCGGCAACGGTGAACAGCGGCTCAACGCCCAGCCGGTGGTCAAGGCCGGCGGTGGGCTCCTCGTCGACGACGCGGAGCTGACGCCGCAGTGGGTGCAGGGCAACGTCCTGCCCGTACTGGCCGATCCGCACCGGTTGTACGAGATGTCCCGTTCCGCCGCCGAGTTCGGCCGCCGGGACGCCGACGACCTGCTCGTCGGCATGGTGTACGAGGCGATCGCCGCCCGCCGACAGGCGTAGCGCGGCGGCGAGAGGCAGGAGCGCCAGGTGGTGGCAGCCGGACCGACGACCGCGGAGAAGAGCGGGACGGGCAAGTCGAAGGGGTCGTCGGAGCGGTCTTCCGGCACGGGCACCCGGAACCGACGGTTCCGGGTGCCCGCCCCCCGGGTGCTCCTCGTGGCGCTCGGTCTCGTCGCGCTCGTCGCCGGCGGGGTCTGGGCGCTCTACGGCTCGACCTGGTTCCGTGTAGAACGTGTGAAGACTTCCGGGACCCGGGTGCTGACGCCGGCCGAGGTCGAGGCGGTCGCCGCCGTCCCCATGGGCGCCCCGCTCGTCACCGTCGACACCGACGCGATCGAGGCCCGGCTCCGGCAGAAACTGCCGCGGATCGAATCCATCGACGTCGTGCGGTCATGGCCGCACGGAATCGGGCTGAAAGTGACGGAACGGAAGCCGGTTCTTCTTGTCGAAAAGGGCGGAAAATTCACCGAAGTGGACTCGACGGGGCTGCGGTTCGCCACCGTCGACACCGCGCCCCGCGGCGTCCCCTTCCTCGTCCTCGACAGCGCCTCCTCGCCGAGCCTCCGCCGCTTCGACGCGGACCGGCTGCTCTCGGAGGCGGTCCGCGTCCGGGGTGAACTCCCGGCGGAAATCGCCCGGGATACTCGTGTCGTACGCATCACCTCGTACGACTCCGTCACGCTGGAGCTGACCAGGGGCCGAACGGTCTTCTGGGGCAGCGGTGAGCACGGTCCTGTCAAGGCCCGGGTGCTGACCGCCCTCATGAAGGCCACTCCCAAAGCGGGGCACTTCGACGTAAGTGCCCCCACGGCCCCCGCCTCGTCCGGAAGTTGACGGCCATCTCCGCTGGCCAGCACCCTGGTTGGCCATCGCTACGGGTGATCACATAGGGTGAAAAGAAAAACGGGAGGTTCGGCGTGTTCGTTGAACGTGCGCCACTTGTCGACTTAGTGTCCTGTTCGGAAGAGTCCAGCGAACAGAGACGCTGGTAACCCTAAACTTCAACGTTAGGGTTTGGGTCGGCGATTCGGACCGTCCCAATCGGCATCCGTCGGAGCGGCGCGACCAACCGCGCAGCGACGACACGTAACTCGAGGCGAGAGGCCTTCGACGTGGCAGCACCGCAGAACTACCTCGCAGTCATCAAGGTCATCGGTGTCGGCGGCGGTGGTGTCAATGCCATCAACCGAATGATCGAGGTCGGCCTCAAGGGCGTCGAGTTCATCGCGATCAACACCGACGCTCAAGCGCTGTTGATGAGCGACGCCGACGTCAAGCTCGACGTCGGCCGTGAACTCACCCGCGGCCTCGGGGCCGGGGCCAACCCGGCCGTCGGTCGCAAGGCGGCAGAGGACCACCGTGAGGAGATCGAGGAGGTCCTCAAGGGGGCCGACATGGTCTTCGTCACCGCCGGCGAAGGCGGCGGCACCGGCACCGGCGGCGCGCCCGTCGTCGCCAACATCGCGCGCTCGCTCGGCGCCCTGACGATCGGTGTGGTCACCCGGCCGTTCACCTTCGAGGGCCGCCGTCGCGCCAACCAGGCGGAGGACGGCATCGCCGAGCTCCGCGAAGAGGTCGACACCCTCATCGTCATCCCCAACGACCGACTGCTGTCGATCTCGGACCGCCAGGTCTCCGTGCTCGACGCCTTCAAGTCGGCCGACCAGGTCCTCCTGAGCGGTGTCCAGGGCATCACCGACCTCATCACCACCCCGGGTCTGATCAACCTCGACTTCGCCGACGTCAAGTCGGTCATGTCCGAGGCCGGTTCGGCGCTCATGGGCATCGGCTCCGCCCGCGGCGACGACCGCGCGGTGGCGGCGGCCGAGATGGCGATCTCCTCGCCGCTTCTCGAAGCCTCCATCGACGGCGCCCGCGGCGTGCTGCTCTCCATCTCCGGCGGCAGCGACCTCGGTCTCTTCGAGATCAACGAGGCCGCGCAGCTGGTCAGCGAGGCGGCCCACCCCGAGGCCAACATCATCTTCGGCGCCGTCATCGACGACGCCCTCGGCGACGAGGTCCGGGTCACCGTCATCGCGGCCGGCTTCGACGGCGGCCAGCCGCCGGCCCGCCGGGACAACATCATCGGCTCGGTCTCTGCCAAGCGTGAGGAGCCGGCCCCGGCGCCCCGCATCACCGAGACCCCCCGCCCGCTGGGCGGCCTCGGCACGGTCGCCCCGCGCGAGGAGCCGGCCCCGGTCCCGGTCGAGCCCGCCCCGGTCGTCAACGAGACCCCGCTGACGTCGGCCCCGCCGGTCGTCCCGCCGGCCCGTCCGTACGCGGACAGCCAGGCCGAGGAGCTGGACGTCCCGGACTTCCTGAAGTGATAGGACATCGCTTCGACGCGAACGGCGCGCACTTCGCCTTCACCGACAGGTGGGGCGGGGTGAGCGCCGTTCCGTACGAGGAGCTCAACCTCGGCGGAGCGGTCGGGGACGACCCCGCGGCCGTCCTCGCCAACCGGGCGGCGGCCGCCGGGGCCCTCGGGCTCGACCCGGCGCGCGTGGTCTGGATGAACCAGGTCCACGGAGCCGACGTCGCCGAGGTCGACGGACCGTGGGGGGACGCGGTGATCCCGTCCGTCGACGCGATCGTCACCGCAAGACCCGGACTCGCCCTCGCCGTCCTCACCGCGGACTGCGTCCCCGTCCTCCTCGCCGACCCGGTCGCCGGAGTCACGGCCGCCGCCCACGCCGGGCGGCCCGGGATGGTCGCCGGAGTCGTCCCCGCCGCCGTCGCGGCGATGGTGAAGCTCGGTGCGGAACCCGCCCGGATCGTCGCCCGCACCGGACCCGCCGTCTGCGGCCGCTGCTACGAAGTGCCCGAGGCGATGCGCGCCGAGGTCGCGGCCGTCGAACCGGCCGCGTTCGCCGAGACCTCCTGGGGCACCCCCGCCGTCGACGTCGCCGCCGGAGTGCGCGCGCAGTTGGAGCGGCTCGGGGTCCTGGACATCGCGGACGCCGGGGTCTGCACCCTGGAATCGCGCGACCACTACTCGTACCGCCGCGATCGCACCACGGGGCGACTCGCGGGATATGTCTGGTTGTGAGAAGAGACATGACAGACCGCAAGTCGGAACTCGCCGCGAACCTGGCCCAGGTGGAGGAGCGCATCGCCGCCGCGTGCGCCGCCGCCGGACGCGCGCGGGAGGAGGTGACCCTGATCGTGGTCACCAAGACCTACCCCGCGAGCGACGTCAGACTCCTGCACGAGCTCGGGGTGCGGGACGTCGCCGAGAACCGGGACCAGGACGCCGCCCCCAAGGCGGCCGCCTGTGCCGACCTCGATCTGACCTGGCACTTCGTCGGCCAGTTGCAGACCAACAAGGTCAGATCCGTGGTGGCTTATGCCGATGTGGTGCAGTCTGTCGACCGCTTGAAGCTCGTTTCCGCCCTGTCCGCGGCCGCGGAGAAGGAGGGCCGGGAGCTCGGCTGTCTGATCCAGGTGGCGCTCGACGCCGAAGCCGGTGAGCGGGGTGACCGCGGCGGTGTCGCGCCGGACGGGATCGAGGAGTTGGCCGCGGCCGTGGACGCCGCGCCCGGACTGCGACTCGCCGGCCTGATGACCGTCGCCCCGCTCGCCGGGGAGTTCGCCGGACGGCAACGCGCCGCCTTCGACCGGCTGATGGATTTGTCGACTGCCCTGCGCGCGATCCGTCCGGCTGCGAACATGGTGTCAGCAGGGATGAGTGCGGACCTCGAGGAGGCCGTCGCTGCCGGGGCGACACACGTACGCGTCGGTACGGCGGTACTCGGTGTCCGCCCGAAGCTCGGGTAACGTCGCGAAGCAAGTCGGACCACAGCAGAAAATATGGTCATTCCGCAGAACGGCGGCTTGACCCGTGGATCGCCGGCACTTGGTGACAAGGCCGATCCACCACAGAGCGGAGGACTCAGAGAATGGCCGGCGCGATGCGCAAGATGGCGGTCTACCTCGGCCTCGTGGAGGACGATGGGTACGACGGCCGGGGCTTCGACCCCGACGACGACTTCGAACCCGAGCTGGAGCCGGAGCCCGAGCGCGACCGGCGCCACACCCCCCCGCGTCAGGTGGAGCGCGAGGAGCCGGTGCGAGTGGCGCAGCCCCCGGCTCCCCGGGAGCCGATTGCCCATTCTGTCCCGGTACTCGCCGAAAGCGGACGTCCGGCCCGAATTGCCCCCGTGGCATCCATCACACCCGAACGTCCGAGCCTGGAGAAGAACGCACCGGTGATCATGCCCAAGGTCGTGTCCGAGCGGGAGCCGTACCGCATCACCACGCTGCACCCGCGGACCTACAACGAGGCCCGTACCATCGGGGAACACTTCCGTGAGGGCACCCCGGTGATCATGAACCTCACGGAGATGGACGACACGGACGCGAAGCGACTTGTCGACTTTGCCGCCGGACTCGTCTTCGGGCTCCATGGCAGCATTGAGCGCGTGACGCAGAAGGTGTTCCTGTTGTCGCCTGCTAACGTCGATGTCACGGCGGAGGACAAGGCCCGGATCGCAGAGGGCGGATTCTTCAACCAGAGCTGAGAACACAAGAACCGGACGGACCGGTCGCGAAGCGGCCGGACAAGCGAGAGCACGAAAGCCAGGGGAGAGGGAAAAGCGGGATGGGCGTCGCACTACAGGTGGTCTACATCGTGCTGATGTGCTTCCTCGTCCTCCTGATCGTCCGGCTTGTCATGGACTACGTCTTCCAGTTCGCCCGTTCATGGCAACCCGGTAAGGCGATGGTGGTCGTCCTTGAGGCCACCTACACTGTCACCGATCCACCGCTCAAGCTTCTGCGGCGACTCATCCCGCCGTTGCGTCTCGGGGGCGTGGCACTCGACCTGTCCTTCTTCGTTCTGATGATCATCGTCTACATCCTGATCTCCATCGTGAGCAGCTTCGCGAGGTGATGGTGGAGGAACAAGTGGACGATACGGTCTTGCCGACTGCCGACGACTACGTAGAGGTGAAGAAGAGATGCCGCTGACCCCCGAGGACGTGCGGAACAAGCAGTTCACGACCGTCCGCCTTCGAGAAGGCTATGACGAGGACGAGGTCGATGCCTTCCTCGACGAGGTCGAAGCCGAACTGACCCGCCTGCTCCGCGAGAACGAGGACCTGCGCGCCAAGCTGGCCGCCGCGACGCGTGCCGCCGCGCAGAACCAGCAGCAGGGCATGCGCAAGCCCCCGGAGCCGCAGGATCGTCCCGTCGGTCCCGGCGCTCCGGTGCCCGCCGCCATATCCGGACCGCCGGCCCAGCAGCAGCCGCCGCAGATGGGTCCGCCGCAGCTGCCGTCCGGTGCCCCCGCGCTTCCCCCCGGCCCCATGCAGGGTGGCCCCATGCAGGGCGGGCCCATGGGCCCCGGCCCGATGCAGGGCGGCCCCATGCAGGGCGGACCGATGGGTCCCGGCCCGATGCAGGGCGGCCCCATGGGTCACCCGCAGCAGCAGCAGATGCAGCCGCCGCAGATGCAGCAGCCGCAGCAGGGCCCCGGTGGCGACAGCGCCGCGCGTGTCCTCTCGCTCGCCCAGCAGACCGCCGACCAGGCGATCGCCGAGGCGCGCTCCGAGGCCAACAAGATCGTCGGCGAGGCGCGCTCCCGCGCCGAGGGCCTGGAGCGGGACGCCCGCGCCAAGGCGGACGCTCTTGAGCGGGACGCGCAGGAGAAGCACCGCGTCGCGATGGGCTCCCTGGAGTCCGCCCGCGCCACGCTGGAGCGCAAGGTCGAGGACCTGCGCGGCTTCGAGCGCGAGTACCGCACGCGTCTGAAGTCCTACCTGGAGTCCCAGCTGCGTCAGCTGGAGACCCAGGCGGACGACTCGCTTGCTCCGCCGCGCACCCCGGCCACGGCCTCGCTGCCGCCGGCCCCGTCGATGGCCTCGGCGGGCGCGAGCGCGCCGTCCTACGGCGGCAACGGCGCGATGGGTGGTGCGCCGTCCATGGGTGGCGCCCCGTCCTACGGCGGCCAGCAGCAGATGTCCCCGGCGATGACCCAGCCGATGGCTCCGGTCCGGCCGCAGGCGCCGCAGCCGATGCAGCAGGCGCCGGCGCCGATGCGGGGCTTTCTGATCGACGAGGACGACAACTGAGGCGGCGGGTGTAACGCGCGTTGAGCGCGTAGCCGTCGGCAGGCTGCAAGGGCCGGTTCCCCAGGGGAACCGGCCCTTCGCCGTACCCGCGCCCGCGCTGGGCGGTGCCCCGCACCCGGTCTGGGCGGTGCCCACCCGCCGTGTGGGCAATCGTCCCGCTGGGGCGGGACGGGTGGGCACACGGGACGGCGCGCTCAGCGGCGCCTCCGCGTTCCGAGCCTGGACCCGCACCCGTAGCGGCGGTGCACATCGTGGTCCGGGTCAGGGCACATGAGCCTCTGGCGCCGGCAGGGCGCGGGTCCGTTGTGCCCACCCGTTCCGCCCCTTGCGGAACGCCTGCCCACAACGGGGGCGGCGGGCACCGCCCCGGCGGAACGTATGGCCGGGTGCGCGAAGGGCCCGGCACCGTTGTGGCGCCGGGCCCCTTCGCGTGTCGGTTACGCCTTGCGGAGGCGGAAGGTGAGGTTCAGGCCCTCGTCCTCGAAGGGCGTGCCGTACGAGGCGTCGGCCTCGCCCTCCGCGTAGTCCGTGGACAGGACCTCGTCCGCGATCAGCTCCGCGTGGGCCGTCAGGGCCTCCACGGTCTCCGGGGAGCCGGAGGTCCAGCGGAGCGCGATGCGGTCCGCGACGTCCAGGCCGCTGTTCTTGCGGGCCTCCTGGATCAGGCGGATCGCGTCACGGGCCAGGCCCGCGCGGCGCAGCTCCGGGGTGATCTCCAGGTCCAGGGCCACCGTCGCGCCCGCGTCGGAGGCGACCGACCAGCCCTCACGGGGGGTCTCCGTGATGATGATCTCCTCCGGGGTGACGGTGATGTCCTCGCCGTTCACCGAGAGCGTCGCCTCGCCGGAGCGGAGGGCCAGCGAGAGGGCCGCCGCGTCGGCCGCCGCGACCGCCTTCGCCACGTCCTGGACGCCCTTGCCGAAGCGCTTGCCGAGGGCGCGGAAGTTCGCCTTGGCCGTCGTGTCGACGAGCGAGCCGCCGACCTCCGACAGGGACGCCAGGGAGCTGACGTTCAGCTCCTCCGTGATCTGGGCCTGGAGCTCCGGCGACAGCGCCGCGAAGCCCGTCGCCGCGACCAGCGCGCGGGACAGCGGCTGGCGGGTCTTCACGCCCGACTCCGCGCGCGTCGCCCGGCCCAGCTCCACCAGGCGGCGGACCAGCAGCATCTGCTCCGAGAGCGTCTTGTCGACCAGGGTCGCGTCCGACTCGGGCCAGGTGGCCAGGTGGACCGACTCCGGGGCGTCCGGCGTCACCGGGGCCACCAGGTCCTGCCAGACCCGCTCGGTGATGAACGGGGTCAGCGGGGCCATCAGGCGGGTGACCGTCTCGATGACGTCGTGCAGGGTGCGGAGCGCGGAGGCGTCGCCCTGCCAGAAGCGGCGGCGCGAGCGGCGCACGTACCAGTTGGACAGGTCGTCGACGAAGGCCGAGATCAGCTTGCCGGTGCGCTGGGTGTCGTACGACTCCATCGCCTCGGTCGTCTCGGCGACCAGCGTGTTCAGCTCGGACAGCAGCCAGCGGTCGAGGACCGTGCGGTCGGCCGGCGCCGGGTCCGCGGCCGAGGGGGACCAGTCCGACGTACGGGCGTACAGGGCCTGGAAGGCCACCGTGTTCCAGTAGGTGAGGAGGGTCTTGCGCACGACCTCCTGGATCGTGCCGTGGCCGACGCGACGCGCCGCCCACGGGGAGCCGCCGGCCGCCATGAACCAGCGGACGGCGTCGGCGCCGTGCTGGTCCATCAGCGGGATCGGCTGGAGGATGTTGCCCAGGTGCTTGGACATCTTCCGGCCGTCCTCGGCGAGGATGTGGCCCAGGCAGACCACGTTCTCGTAGGACGACTTGTCGAAGACCAGCGTGCCGACCGCCATCAGCGTGTAGAACCAGCCGCGGGTCTGGTCGATCGCCTCGGAGATGAACTGCGCCGGGTAGCGGGACTCGAAGAGCTCCTTGTTCTGGTACGGGTAGCCGTACTGCGCGAACGGCATCGAGCCCGAGTCGTACCAGGCGTCGATGACCTCCGGCACGCGCGTGGCGGTCTTCGAGCAGCTCGGGCACGGGAAGGTCACCGCGTCGATGAACGGGCGGTGCGGGTCGAGCTCCGACTGGTCGGTGCCCGTCAGCTCCGTGAGCTCCGCGCGCGAGCCCACGCACGTCAGGTGGTCGTCCTCGCAGCGCCAGATCGGCAGCGGGGTGCCCCAGTAGCGGTTCCGGGACAGCGCCCAGTCGACGTTGTTCGTCAGCCAGTCGCCGAAGCGGCCGTGCTTGACCGACTCCGGGAACCAGTTGGTCCGCTCGTTCTCCTGGAGCATGCGGTCCTTGACCGCGGTCGTACGGATGTACCAGGACGGCTGCGCGTAGTAGAGCAGGGCCGTGTGGCAGCGCCAGCAGTGCGGGTAGCTGTGCTCGTACGCGATGTGCCTGAAGAGCAGGCCGCGCGCGTCCAGGTCGGCCGTGAGGGCCTCGTCGGCCTTCTTGAAGAAGACGCCGCCGACCAGCGGCACGTCCTCCTCGAAGGTGCCGTCGGGGCGGACCGGGTTCACGACCGGCAGGCCGTACGCCTTGCAGACCTTGAGGTCGTCCTCACCGAAGGCGGGGGACTGGTGGACCAGACCCGTACCGTCCTCCGTCGTGACGTACTCGGCGTTGACGACGTAGTGGGCCTCCTCGGGGAAGGCCACCAGCTCGAAGGGGCGCTGGTAGGTCCAGCGCTCCATCTCCGCGCCCGTGAAGGACTCGCCCGTGGTCACCCAGCCCTCGCCGAGCGCCTTCTCCAGGAGGGGCTCGGCGACGACCAGCTTCTCGTCGCCGTCCGTGGCGACCACGTAGGTCACCTCGGGGTGCGCGGCGACGGCCGTGTTGGACACCAGGGTCCACGGGGTCGTCGTCCAGACCAGGAGCGCCGCCTTGCCCGCGAGCGGGCCGGACGTGAGCGGGAAGCGCACGTACACGGAGGGGTCGACGACCGTCTCGTAGCCCTGCGCCAGCTCGTGGTCGGAGAGGCCGGTGCCGCAGCGGGGGCACCAGGGGGCGACGCGGTGGTCCTGGACCAGGAGGTCCTTGTCGAAGATCTGCTTGAGCGACCACCAGACCGACTCGATGTACGAGGGGTCCATGGTCCGGTACGCGTCGTCGAGGTCGACCCAGTAGCCCATGCGGGTCGTGAGCTCGGCGAAGGCGTCGGTGTGCCGGGTCACGGACTCGCGGCACTTCTCGTTGAACTCGGCGATGCCGTACGCCTCGATGTCCTTCTTGCCGGAGAAGCCGAGCTCCTTCTCGACGGCGAGCTCGACCGGCAGGCCGTGGCAGTCCCAGCCGGCCTTGCGGGCCACGTGGTAGCCGCGCATGGTCCGGAAGCGGGGGAACACGTCCTTGAAGACGCGGGCCTCGATGTGGTGGGCGCCGGGCATGCCGTTGGCGGTGGGCGGGCCCTCGTAGAACACCCACTCGGGGCGTCCCTCGGACTGCTCCAGGGTCTTCGCGAAGACCTTGCTCTCGCGCCAGAAATCGAGCACGTCGTGCTCCAGCGCGGGCAGGTCGACCTGGGCGGGCACCTGGCGGTACTGCGACATCGATCTTCCTCCGGCGGACGGTTCTCTTCCGTCGGAGGGACGAGAGCGCTGCTCCCGCGGTACCACCCTCCTTGGCCCCGGACGTGATCGCCCTGAGCCCCCTCATTGGGGTCGCGACGCCGGTTCTAGTCACCGCACTGTCGTGCGGCTTTCTTCCGACGGCTCCGGGGTGATGCTTCACATCGGGCTCGCCCCCGGGCTCTCACCGTCCCCGGGTCGCTCATGGCTGCTTGCGACGCTACTCGTCCCCATCCAAGCCTTTCGCTGTGGCCAGTGTAAGGGGCCGGAGGGGAGGCGGCAGACCGGTTTTCCCGTGACCCGAATGGCCATACGGCCCGGGTTCGACTTCCTGTGCGGCCATGTGGGGGAGGGGTGGGACGGATAACCGGGCGGGGAGCTGGGCACAACGGAGGCAGGCCCGCCCCGTGGGGAGCGGGGGCGGGTGGGAACGGCGGCGTGCCCCGTTGCTGCGGGCCTTGGGCCGATTTATCGTCCCAGCACGATTCGCGAGCAAGATCACAAAATGTGAAGGGGCCGCGACATGGTGGCGAAGAAGACCGCCGCGAAGAAGACCTCGGTCGCCGGTTCCGCCGGCACGGCCGGGGTCGCCGAGGACATGGCCGCCAAGGACGTGGCCGGCAAGAAGTCGACGGTCGACGGGAAACCGGTCGCGAAGAAGACGCCGGCCAGGAAGACGGTCACGAAGAAGACGGTCGCGAAGAAGTCGGTCGCGAAGAAGACCGCGGCCCGGAGGACGGCCGCCGCGGACCCGGCCCCGAAGGACGCCGTCGGGAGAGAGGCCGGTGCGGCGGACCCCGCCGGCGAGGCCTCCGTCGACGACGCCCCCGCCCCGAGGACGCCCGCCAAGAAGGCCGTGGCGAAGAAGGCGGCCGCCAGGAAGGCGCCCGCCGCGAAGAAGCAGACAGGAGCCAGGACGGTGGCAGCGAAGAAGACCGCGGGTGGCGTCACGACCGTCGGCGACGAGGCGGCGGTGCCCCCGGCGCGGGCCGGTGAGCTCGCGGTGCGTCCCGGCGAGGACCCGTGGACGCCGGAGGAGGTCGCCGAGGCCCGCAGCGGCCTCCAGGCGGAGGTGCTGCGGCTGCGCAGCGAGCTCGTCCACTCCCAGGAGGAGCTGACCGGCCTGATGCGGGACTCCGGCGACGGCGCCGGGGACGACCAGGCCGACACCGGCACCAAGAACATCACGCGCGAGCACGAGCTGGCCCTCGCGGCGAACGCCCGGGAGATGCTGGAGCAGAGCGAGCACGCCCTGGAGCGGCTCGACGCGGGCACGTACGGCCTGTGCGAGGTGTGCGGCAAGCCGATCGGCAAGGCGCGGATGCAGGCCTTCCCGCGGGCCACGCTCTGCGTCGAGGACAAACAGCGACAGGAGCGGCGCGGCTGACGATCTCGGCTGCCGGTCTCGTACGCCTGTGCCGTACCCTCGGTGCACGGTCAGGCATCGAGGTCGAGGGACTCACTCACGTGGCAGAGGCGGAGCGCATCATCGGTACGCCGGATTCAGCAGGGGCCGACGAGACGGCCGCCCCCGACGGCACGGCCGCTCCCGAGGAGCGGCCCAGGGGCAGGCGCCGGATCGTCGCCCTCTTCGTCGTGGCCGTGCTCGCCTATCTGCTCGACCTCGGCAGCAAGATGCTGGTGGTCGCCAAGCTGGAGGGCCACGAGCCGATCGACCTGGTCGGCGACCTGCTGCGGCTCGACGCCATCCGGAACCCGGGCGCCGCCTTCGGCATGGGCGAGGCCTTCACGATCATCTTCACCTGCATCGCCGCCGCCGTGATCGTCGTGATCATCCGGCTGGCGCGGAAGCTCTACAGCCTGCCCTGGGCGATCGCGCTGGGCCTGCTGCTCGGCGGCGCGCTCGGCAACCTCACGGACCGGATCTTCCGCTCGCCGGGCGTCTTCGAGGGCGCGGTCGTGGACTTCATCGCCCCCGCGCACTTCGCCGTCTTCAACCTCGCCGACTCGGCGATCGTCTGCGGCGGCATCCTGATCGTCCTGCTGTCCTTCCGGGGCCTGGACCCGGACGGCACCGTCCACAAGGACTGAGCACGCAGGACCGAGCACTCCCGGCACAAGGCATACTCGACGGGTGAGCACGAGTCCCGAGATCCGCACGCTGCCCGTTCCCGATGGCCTGGAGGGCGAGCGCGTCGACGCCGCCATCGCCCGTATGTTCGGGTTCTCCCGTACGAAGGCGGCCGAGCTGGCCGCCGCAGGGAAGGTCCAGGTCGACGGCTCCGTCGTCGGCAAGTCCGAGCGGGTCAGCGGTGGCGCGTGGCTCGAGGTCGAGATGCCGGGCGCGCCCGCGCCGGTGCAGATCGTCGCCGAGCCCGTCGAGGGCATGGAGATCGTCCACGACGACGACGACATCGTCGTGATCATGAAGCCGATCGGTGTCGCCGCGCACCCCAGCCCCGGCTGGACCGGCACCACCGTGATCGGCGGCCTCGCCGCCGCCGGGTACCGGATCTCCACCTCCGGCGCCGCCGAGCGCCAGGGCATCGTGCACCGCCTCGACGTCGGCACCTCCGGCCTGATGGTGGTCGCCAAGTCGGAGTACGCGTACACCTCGCTCAAGCGCCAGTTCAAGGAGCGCACGGTCGACAAGCGCTACCACGCGCTGGTCCAGGGCCACCCGGACCCGATGAGCGGCACCATCGACGCGCCGATCGGCCGGCACCCGAACCACGACTACAAGTGGGCGGTCACCGCCGACGGCAAGCCCTCCGTCACGCACTACGACCTCATCGAGGCGTACCGGTCGGCCTCGCTGCTCGACATCAAGCTGGAGACGGGCCGCACCCACCAGATCCGGGTGCACATGTCCGCCCACCGCCACCCCTGCGTCGGCGACCTCACCTACGGCGCCGACCCCACGCTCGCCAAGCGTCTCGGTCTGACCCGGCAGTGGCTGCACGCCGTCCGCCTCGGCTTCGAGCACCCGGGCGACGGGTCCTGGGTCGAGTTCGCGAGCACCTACCCCGAGGACCTGCAGAAGGCCCTGGACCGGATCGCATCGGAGAGCCAGTGACCGCCGAGTACACCGTCCGCGAGGCGACCGGGACCGAGGACCGTGAGGCGTGCTTCGTGGTGCGCCGCGAGGTCTTCGTCGAGGAGCAGGGCGTTCCGCAGGAGATCGAGTACGACACGTACGACGAGACGGCGGTGCACGTCCTCGCCGTCCGCGCGGACGGGCTGCCGCTGGGCACCGGACGTCTGCTCCACGGGGCGGACGCGGCCGGCAAGACCGGCGGCGACGCCTCGGTGGGCTCGCTCGGTCGGCTCGCGGTGTCGAAAGCCGCGCGCGGTCTCGGCGTCGGTGCGGCGCTCGTGCGGGGCATCGAGGACGCGGCGCGGGAGCGCGGTCTGAGCGCCGTCGACCTGCACGCGCAGACCCACGCCCTCGGCTTCTACGAGCGGCTCGGGTACGAGGCGTACGGCCCGGAGTTCCCGGACGCGGGCATCCCGCACCGGTCCATGAGGCGCGCGCTGTAGCGGACACGGCTGAGGGCCGGTCCGGAAGGACAGGCCCTGCATGGACACCCGGGGGACGGTCTGCCCGGCCCGGACCGGGTGATCGTGGTGGTGGCTACTTGAAGGTGTGGCACCCGTGCGGGCGCTCGTCGACGGGTCCGGTGCACTGACCGCTCTGGCCGCCGCCGTTTCCGCCGTTGGTCGGCGGCGACGGGTTCGCCAGTGCTGCCGAGCCGGCGCCGAGCACGCCGGCGACGGCCAGCACCAAGGCGGCCGCGCGGCGCCCGATGTGCTGCCTCAACATGACATCCTCCTGGCGAGTGATTGGAATGTCCCTTTTGTGATAGGGGTTCTGATCTTCGCCCGCCTGGAGAGGACACCGTGGACCAGCTCGCCCTGCTGTTCCTGCTGCTGCTCGGCGCCGTGCTCACCGTGCCCCTGGGGGAGCGGCTGGGGCTGCCCGCGCCCGTCCTGATGACCCTCATCGGGATCGTGCTGGCCTTCCTGCCCTTCGTGCCGAACGTCGACATCCCGCCGGAGTTCATCCTCCCGCTGGTGCTGCCGCCGCTGCTCTACGCCTCCGTGCAGCGGACCTCCTGGCGGCAGTTCGCGGCCAACAGGCGGCCCATCTTCCTGCTCGCGGTCGCCCTGGTCTTCGTCACCACCGCCGCCGTCGGCGCGGTCGCGCACTCGCTCGTGCCGGGCCTTCCACTGGCCGCCGCGCTGGCACTCGGCGCCCTCGTCGCGCCGCCGGACCCGGTCGCCGCGACCGCCGTGGCGGGCTCGCTCGGGCTGCCCCGCCGGCTCGTGTCGATCCTGGAGGGCGAGGGACTCTTCAACGACGTCACGGCGATCGTGCTCTACCACGTGGCGATCGCCGCCGTCGTCAGCGGCTCCTTCTCCTGGCCCGAGGCGCTCGGCGAGTTCGCGCTCTCGGCCGTGGTCGCCGTGATCGTCGGCCTGACGCTCGGCTGGCTCTCCAACAAGCTCATCGGCCTCCTCGGCGACGCCACCCTGCAGACCGGCCTCACCCTCCTCGTCCCCTTCGTGAGCTACGTCATCGCCGAGGAGCTGCACGGCTCCGGCGTCCTCGCCGTCCTGCTCACCGCGCTCTTCCTGGCCGAGCACGCGGCCGACGCCGACGACGTCATGGGCCGGCTCGCCGGGCAGACCTTCTGGCAGATCGTCGACACCCTCGTCACCGGCATCGCCTTCGGTCTCATCGGCCTGGAGCTCGTCCATGTCTTCGGAGTGGCCGAGGGCCGCGGCTGGGAGATGCTCGGCTGGGGCGCGGCCGTGGTCGGCGTGGTCGTCGGCGTGCGGCTCCTGTGGCTGCTGCCGGCCACCTGGCTGGCGAAGAGGCTGCACACGCTCCGGGACGTCGACGAGGAGATCCCGATGAGCTGGCGGGAGACCGTCGTCATGTGGTGGGCGGGGATGCGGGGGGTGGCCTCGGTCGCCCTCGCCCTCGCCATCCCGTTCCGCACCGACGACGGCTCACCCTTCCCCGGCCGCGACGAGATCGTCTTCATCGCCTTCTGCGTGATCATCGCCACCCTCGTCTTCCAGGGCCTCACCCTGCCCTGGCTGGTGAGGCGGCTCGGGGTGCGGGCCGACACGGACGCCGAACGCGCCCTGGAGCGGGAGCTCGCGATCCGGGCCGCGAAGGCCGCCAGGCGCAGGCTCAAGGAGATCGAGGAGGTCGAGGAGCTGCCCGAGGAGGTGCAGGAGCGGCTGCTGCGCGGGGCGTACGACATCGGGGCGCGGATCAGCCCCGACATGGTGGACGACGAGCGGCGGGCCGCCTTCATGGAGCGGACGAAGCGGTTCAAGGCCGTGCAGCGGATCCAGCGGGAGCTGATGTCGGCCGCCCGGCACGAGGTTCTCGCGGCGCGCAGCGAACCGGGCGCCGACCCCGAGGTGGTGGACCGGGTGCTGCGCCACCTGGACGTGCGCAGCATGCGCTGACGGCGGGGCCGTCGGCGGCGGGTGGCAGGATGGGACGCATGGACATCATGCTCTTCCACTCGGCCTACGGGCTGACCCCTTCCGTCGAGGCGGCCGCCGAGCGGCTCCGGGCCGCCGGCCACCAGGTCTGGACTCCGGACCTCTACGACGGACGGACGGTCGGGACCGTCGAGGAGGGCGTGGTGCTCCGCGACGAGATCGGCAAGGACGAGCTGCTCAAGCGCGCGGTCCTGGCCGCCGCTCCCTACTCCGAGCGCGGCCTGGTCTACATGGGTCTGTCCCTCGGGGCCTCGATCGCGCAGACCCTGGCGCTCGGTGACGAGAAGGCGCGCGGGCTGCTGCTGCTCCACGGCACCTCGGACATCGCGGAGTCGGCCGCGGTGGACGAGCTGCCGGTGCAGCTGCACGTGGCCGAGCCGGACCCCTTCGAGACGGACGACTGGCTGTCCTCCTGGTACCTCCAGATGCGCAAGGCCGGGGCGGACGTGGAGATCTACCGCTACCGGGGCGCGGGGCACATCTACACGGATCCGGAGCTGCCGGACTACGACGCGGAGGCGGCGGAGCGGACCTGGTCGGTCGCGCTGTCCTTCATCGACAGCCTGTAGGACGACAGCCTGCAGGGCGACGGTCTTCAGGACGACGGCCTTCGGGACGTACGGAAAAGGGGTGTGGCCCCCGGGAGTTCCCCGGGGGCCACACCCCTTCTTCCGCGGACGGGCCGTCAGGCGCGGTACGCGGTCCAGGCGTCGTTCATCCGGGTCACCTGGCCCGCGGTGAACTGGTACATGCAGGAGTCGTACGTGTAGTCCATGAAGTTGTGGATCGGGTCCACACCGGGCTTCGAGGCGCAGGAGTCACGGCCGGTCGGGCACTGGTACGCCGGGCTCTTCTCGGCCGGGGTGTCGGCGACGTAGTCACCGTTTCCGTTACAGCCGCCCTGGAAGGTGTGGTAAAGGCCCATCCAGTGGCCGACCTCGTGGGTGGCGGTGTCGCCCTCGTCGTAGTTGGTGGCGGAGCCGCCCGGGAGGGAGGCGTCGAGGATGACGACACCGTCCATGTTCGGGCTGGAGTTGTACGAGGACGGGAAGGTCGCCCAGCCGAGCAGGCCGCCGCCGAGGTTGGCGGTGTAGACGTTCAGGGCGTTCGCGCCGCCCTTGCGCAGGGTGGTCTTCATGTCCTTCTCGGCCTGCGAGCCGGAGGTCAGGTTGTACCAGGTGGCGTTGTCCGTGTAGTCGGTCGCGGCCAGCGAGAACTGGAAGCCCGTGTTCACGTTGCCGGTGCCCTGGCCCGCGTAGGCGGCGTTGAGGACGGCCATCTGGTTGTTGACGGCCGTGGCGCTGAGCTTGCCCGTCGTGCCGCTGTGGATCACGTGGAAGTAGACGGGGATGGTGGCGCCGGCGGCGAGGGAGGTGGAGCCGACGCGGCCGGAGTTCCGCGCGGCGGCGACCTTCTTCTTCAGGTCGTCGTCCATGGCCTTGGCCTGCGCGGCGGTGACGTCGTTGGGCTCGGCCTTGGTGGCGTCCCCCTTGGCCTTGCGGGCGCCGGACAGGGCGGTGGTGCCGTCCGCGCACTTCTCGGCCGAGGCCAGCGTGCTGGTCGACGGAGTGGCCGCCGGGGCGGACAGCGGGGCCAGGGCCAGGGTTCCGGCCATGACGGCGGTGCCGAGCATACGGCGTGACGTACGCGGCGATATACGGACAAGAGCACGCACGGGTGACTCCTCGCGGGGGGTGGTGGGAGGAACTTCCTCGCCACGCCGGGGAGATTACGCGTCCATGTCACGCATCGTTGAGAAGTGATCAGGCCCAATCATTCATGGGGCAATTCGGGTCATCGGGAAGAAAAACTTGCGCCGCTTCCGGAGTTTGAGACGTCGACGTAACGGGCGGGGTGACGGAGGCGGGTGGTGTGTCCGGATTCGATCTCCGAAACCCACCACCCGCCGTAGCGATGTGATCTCCCGTTAACAGAAGAGATCATGGCTGAAAATCGCCGTTGAGAGTGCGGTTACAGCACCGGCTGGTACACCCGCTCGACACGCTGCGTTCCGCTCAGCGTCCGGTACGAGCGCGCCCAGGCCGCCGTCGCGGCCGGGTCCGTCTTGTCGGAGACCGCGTAGTAGTCCATCTGCGAGCGCTCGGCGGTCACGTCGAGCACGCCGTAGCCGTGGTGGTCCATGTCCACCCACTTCACATGGCGGTTGGCGGCCTTCACGGCACCCGCGGCCACCACGGAGAGCGTGCCCGGAGCCACGTGCAGCAGGTCGTCCAGGTTGTCCGAGGTCACCGAGGTGACCACGAACTCGGTCGCCGCCGAGGCCGAGAGCGGATACGTCGCGGCCTTCACCGGCACGTCGTTGGCCCAGGCCATGTGGAT
Organism: Streptomyces sp. NPDC044003; assembly: GCF_056435185.1. Lineage (NCBI taxonomy): Bacteria > Bacillati > Actinomycetota > Actinomycetes > Kitasatosporales > Streptomycetaceae > Streptomyces > Streptomyces sp. NPDC044003. Next base: position 1,041,266 of record NZ_JBWKFA010000002.1, read on the forward strand.
GTCGCCGGTCAGGAAGACCGTGTTCCGGATCGCCCGCGCGGTCAGGTGCGCGAGCAGCTCCTTGCGGTCGTCCGTGTAGCCGTCCCACTGGTCGACGTTGACCGCGAGCCCCTCCTTCGGCAGGCCGAGGAGCCCGGCGAGCGGCTCCAGGAGGTACGCCGGCAGGGAGCCGAAGGCGACCGGCGAGATCATCACCGAGGTGCCGACCAGCTGCCAGGTCGCGTCCGAGCCGGCGAGCCCGGCCTTGAGCCAGTCCAGCTGCGCCCGGCCGGTGATGCTCCGCTCGGGGTCGTCCACCGTGCCGCTGCCCGTCTTCGCCTGCGCGGACCGGAACGAGCGCAGGTCGAGCAGATGCAGATCGGCCAGCTTGCCGAAGCGCAGGCGCCGGAAGACCGTGCCCTCCGTGGAGGTGCGGACCGGCATCCACTCGAAGTACGCCTGCTTCGCGGCGGCCACCCGGGCCGCCCACTCGCCCTCGGCGCCCGGGGTGTGGTTCTCGGCCCCGCCCGACCAGGCGTCGTTGGCGAACTCGTGGTCGTCCCAGATCGCGATCACCGGGTGCGCCGCGTGCAGCGCCTGGAGGTCGGCGTCCGTCTTGTACTTCCCGTGCCGGGTGCGGTAGTCGGCGAGCGAGACGATCTCGTGGCGCGGCTCGTGCTGGCGCACGACGTACTTCGCCTCGGGGTAGGCGCCGCTGGCGTACTCGTAGATGTAGTCGCCGAGGTGGAGGATCGCGTCCAGGTCCGCGCGGGCCGCGAGATGGCGGTACGCGGAGAAGTGGCCGGACTCCCAGTTCGCGCAGGAGACCACGCCGAAGCGGACACCGGGCGCGGCGGAGTCGGCGGCCGGCGCGGTGCGGGTGCGGGCGGCGGGGGAGACGGTCGCGCCCGCGGTGAAGCGGAACCAGTAGGCGGTGGCCGGGCGCAGGCCCCGGACGTCGGCCTTCACCGTGTGGTCGGAGGCGGCGCTCGCCGTGGTGGTGCCGGAGGCGACGACCCGGGCGAACGAGCGGTCCTCGGCGAGCTCCCAGGCGACCTGGACGTCGGGGCCGAGGCCGGAGCCGGGCGCGGCCTCGGGGGTGGGGGTGACGCGCGTCCAGAGCAGGACGCCGTCGGGCAGCGGGTCGCCGGAGGCGACGCCGTGGAGGAAGGCGGGTGCCCCGGAGTCCGCGAGTGCCGGAGAGGCCGCGCCGAGCAGGGCGGGCGTGGCGACGGCGGTGACGGCGGCGGCCTTGACGACGGCGCGCCGCGTGGGGGCAGGAGATATGAAACGACTGGTCACGGGCAGTCAGATTACTGACGAGTACGGCCGAGGGGCAGGCGAATTCCGGAAGTTCGCCGACTCGTCGCCCGGCGGACGCCTCGGCCGGGTACACCGCGGCCCCGGACCGAGCCGGTCCGGGGCCATGGTGGTCTGTTCGGAGGGGGCGTCAGGCCTTGAGGGCCGCGTCGATCGCCGTGTTGAACTCGGCCACCGTCATCGGCGGGTTCTCCGTGCCCTGGACCGTGACGGCCTTGCCGTTCATCTTCAGCGTCGGCGTGCCCTGCACCCCGCTCGCGTCGAAGGCCTTCGACATCTTCATCGCCCAGGCGTCGAAGGTGCCGTCCTCGACGTTCTTCTTGAACGCGGCGTTGCCCTTGAGGGCCGGGACCGAGTCCGCCACCTCCAGGAGGTAGGAGTCCTTGGCGAACTTGTCGTCCCTCTCCTCCGGGTGGAACTTCGTGGAGTAGAGGGCCGCCTTGTACTTGAGGAAGGCCTCAGGGCTCACGTTCAGCGCGGCGCCGAGCGCCGAGAGGGCGTTCTTCGAGCCCTCGCCCGGGATGCCGTTGTCGATGAAGGTCGCACCGACGTACTTGATCTTGTACTTGCCGGCCTCGACGTCCTTCTCGACCGTGGAGCCCACGGTCTGCTCGAAGGTCGCGCAGACCGGGCAGCGCGAGTCCTCGTACAGCTCCAGCGTCTTCTTCGCGGAGTCCTTGCCGATGACGACGGTCGTGCCGTCGGTGCCCGTGGTGTTCTTCGGGGCGGTCACGCTCTTCGCGTCGGCCGCCGCCTCCCACTGGGTGGGCTTGTTCGACTGGACGATCGCGAAGCCGATGCCGCCGGCGGCGGCCAGGACGGCCACGGCCGAGACGCCGACGATCAGCTGCCGGCGCGCCCGGTCCTTCTTCGCCTGGCGCTCGCGCTCCTCGCGCAGTCGCTCGCGGGCGGCGGCCTTGTTGGTGTGGCTGTTGCGTGCACTCATGATCGTGTTCTCCGTGAAAGATGGGGAAAGGCAGGGGGAGGCGCGGAACCCGCTCAGACGAGAGCGAGCACCGGACGCGGCGGCCCCCGCCGCCCGACGGAGTGCACGAGGAGCCGGGCACGGGAGGACCGGGACCGCCCGGCGGGCCGGCCGGCCCGCAGCGGCGCCGGACCGGCGGCCCGGAAGAAGGCCGCCACGAGCAGCAGCGGCCGGAACGCGAAGGCCTCCACCGCGCGGAGCAGCCGGGCGAGCGCCCGCTCCCCGCCGCGCAGCCAGCAGGCCGCCGAGAGCCCCACGCCCACATGGGCCAGGAGCAGCAGCCACGGCAGCGCCGGGTCGGGGGAGTCGAGCAGCGCGGCGGCGCTCCCGCTCTGCGGGGTCACCACGCCGGGCAGCGGCGTGCCCACGGCGCCGCCGCAGAACACGTCCACGCCCACCGAGCGCAGCGAACCGGCGACCGGGCCGCCGGCGGGGCCGTAACAGACCGCCTGCCCGCTGGTGAAGAGAGTGTCGGCGGCCAGCTCCAGCGGGACGAGGAGCCCGGCGATCGGACCGAACCCGCGCTCGCGGCCGGCCAGCGCGTACGCCACGGCGAAGACGGCGGCCGCGACCGGGACGACCGTCCCCAGCGGCAGCGGGACGCCGGAGAGCAGCACGTGGGACGCCACGGACAGCGTCACGACCAGTGCCGTGAAGAACGCCGCCCGCAGCGCCCTCAGCTGCGTCCCTGCCATGTCCATCGTCGTGGAGTGTCCCATGCCCGCCCGTAAGACGGCCTTAAGCGCAGCCTGTGGACCCGCCCCTACAGCCCCGGGATCCGGCCGTTGCGGAAAAGGTCCACGAAGATCTGGTGGTCCGCCCGCGCCCGCGCGCCGTACGCGTGCGCGAAGTCGACCAGGAGCTCGGCGAAGCCCTCCTCGTCGGCGGCGATCGCCGCGTCGATGGCCCGCTCCGTCGAGAACGGGACCAGGGAGTGGCCGCTGGACTCGTCCGCCGCCGCGTGCATCGTGGCCGTCGCCCGGCCCAGGTCGGCGACGGTGGCCGCGATGTCCTGCGGGTCGTCGATGTCCGACCAGTCGAGGTCCACCGCGTACGGCGAGACCTCGGCGACCAGCTGGCCCGCCCCGTCCAGCTCCGTCCAGCCCAGCCACGGGTCGGCGTGCGCCTGGAGCGCCCGCTGCGAGATCACGGTGCGGTGCCCCTCGTGCTGGAAGTACTCCCGTACCGCCGCGTCCGTGACGTGCCGCGAGACCGCCGGGGTCTGCGCCTGCTTCATGTAGATCACGACGTCGTTCTCCAGGGCGTCGGTGTGCCCTTCCAGGAGGATGTTGTACGAGGGGAGGCCGGCCGAGCCGATGCCGATCCCGCGCCGCCCGACGACGTCCTTCACCCGGTACGAGTCGGGGCGGGCGAGCGAGGACTCCGGCAGGGTCTCCAGGTAGCCGTCGAAGGCCGCGAGGACCTTGTACCGGGTGGCCGCGTCCAGCTCGATCGCGCCGCCGCCCGACGCGAAGCGCCGCTCGAAGTCGCGGATCTCGGTCATCGAGTCGAGCAGCTCGAAGCGGGTCAGCGCCCGGGCCTCGCGCAGGGCGCCGAGCAGCGCCCCGTCGGCGGTCTCCAGGGTGAAGGCGGGGACCTCGTCACCCTTGGCGCCGGTGGCGAGGGCGTGGATCCGCTCCCGGTACGCGCCCGCGTAGATCCGGACGAGCTCGGTGATCTGCTCGTCGCTGAGCGCCTTGGCGTAGCCGATCAGGGCGAGCGAGGCGGACAGCCGCTTGAGGTCCCAGGTGAAGGGGCCGACGTAGGCCTCGTCGAAGTCGTTGACGTTGAAGACGAGCCGGCCGTTGGCGTCCATGTACGTGCCGAAGTTCTCGGCGTGGAGATCGCCGTGGATCCAGACCCGGCCGGTCTGCTCGTCCAGGTACGGGCCGGCCTGGGCCTCCTGCTCCAGGTCCGAGTAGAACAGGCACGCGGTGCCCCGGTAGAAGGCGAAGGCGGAGCCGGCCATCTTCCGGAACTTCACGCGGAAGGCCGCGGGATCGGCGGCGAGGAGCTCGCCGAAGGCGGTGTCGAAGACGGCGAGGATGTGCTCACCGCGCTCGGCTGCGGTGGGCTGCGGGACCGACATCGAGGGTGCCTCCTGGTGCAAGACTGCTCATGACAAATGGGACAGGTGTTCCCGGTCTCCCAACGCGCGACGGTACTCCCGAGTGCCCGGTCGTTGTCAGTCGGGCGACGTAGACTTCCACGCTGTCCCCCCAGAAATTCATCGGAGGCCTCCCCCGTGACCAAGCCGCCCTTCACGCACCTCCACGTCCACACCCAGTACTCGCTGCTGGACGGTGCCGCGCGGCTGAAGGACATGTTCAACGCGTGCAACGAGATGGGCATGACCCATATCGCCATGTCCGACCACGGCAACCTGCACGGGGCGTACGACTTCTTCCACACCGCGAAGAAGGCCGGGGTCACGCCGATCATCGGCATCGAGGCGTACGTGGCGCCCGAGTCCCGGCGCAACAAGCGGAAGATCCAGTGGGGCCAGCCGCACCAGAAGCGGGACGACGTCTCCGGTTCCGGCGGTTACACCCACAAGACGATCTGGGCGGCGAACGCCACCGGACTCCACAACCTCTTCAAGCTCTCCTCCGACGCGTACGCCGAGGGCTGGCTGCAGAAGTGGCCCCGGATGGACAAGGAGACCATCTCCCAGTGGTCCGAGGGCCTGATCGCCTCCACCGGCTGCCCCTCGGGCGAGCTGCAGACGCGCCTGCGCCTCGGCCAGTTCGACGAGGCCCTGAAGGCCGCCTCCGAGTACCAGGACATCTTCGGCAAGGACCGGTACTTCCTGGAGCTGATGGACCACGGCATCGAGATCGAGCACCGGGTCCGCGACGGGCTCCTGGAGATCGGCAAGAAGCTCGGCATCCCGCCGCTGGTCACGAACGACTCGCACTACACGTACGCGCACGAGGCCGGCGCGCACGACGCCCTGCTCTGCATCCAGACCGGCAAGAACCTCTCCGACCCGGACCGCTTCAAGTTCGACGGCACCGGCTACTACCTGAAGTCCACGGACGAGATGTACGCCGTCGACTCCTCGGACGCCTGGCAGGAGGGCTGCCGCAACACGCTGCTCGTCGCGGAGCAGATCGACACCTCCGGCATGTTCGAGGCCAAGAACCTCATGCCGAAGTTCGACATCCCCGAGGGCTACACCGAGGTCACCTGGTTCCGCGAGGAGACCATGCGCGGCATGCACCGCCGCTTCCCCGGGGGCATCCCCGAGGACCGCCTCAAGCAGGCCGAGTACGAGATGGACACCATCATCTCGATGGGCTTCCCCGGCTACTTCCTCGTCGTCGCCGACTTCATCATGTGGGCGAAGAAGCAGGGCATCGCCGTGGGCCCCGGCCGAGGCTCCGCGGCCGGCTCGATCGTCGCGTACGCCATGGGCATCACCGACCTCGACCCGATCCCGCACGGTCTGATCTTCGAGCGCTTCCTCAACCCCGAGCGCATCTCGATGCCCGATGTCGACATCGACTTCGACGAGCGTCGGCGCGTCGAGGTGATCCGGTACGTGACCGAGAAGTACGGCGCCGACAAGGTCGCCATGATCGGCACGTACGGAAAGATCAAGGCGAAGAACGCCATCAAGGACTCCGCGCGCGTCCTCGGCTACCCGTACGCCATGGGCGACCGGCTCACCAAGGCCATGCCCGCCGACGTCCTCGGCAAGGGCATCGACCTCAACGGCATCACCGACCCCTCGCACCCGCGCTACAGCGAGGCCGGCGAGATCCGCGCGATGTACGAGAACGAGCCGGACGTCAAGAAGGTCATCGACACCGCCCGGGGCGTCGAGGGCCTGGTCCGCCAGATGGGCGTGCACGCCGCCGGCGTGATCATGTCCAGCGAGCCGATCGTCGACCACGCCCCGATCTGGGTGCGGCACACCGACGGCGTCACCATCACGCAGTGGGACTACCCGCAGTGCGAGTCGCTCGGCCTGCTGAAGATGGACTTCCTCGGCCTGCGCAACCTCACGATCATGGACGACGCCGTCAAGATGGTGAAGTCCAACAAGGGGATCGACATCGATCTCCTGGCGCTGCCGCTCGACGACGCCAAGACCTTCGAACTGCTCCAGCGCGGTGACACCCTCGGCGTCTTCCAGTTCGACGGCGGGCCCATGCGGTCCCTGCTGCGGCTGATGAAGCCCGACAACTTCGAAGACATCTCCGCCGTGTCCGCCCTGTACCGGCCGGGCCCGATGGGCATGAACTCGCACACGAACTACGCCCTGCGCAAGAACGCGCAGCAGGAGATCACCCCGATCCACCCCGAGCTGGAGAAGCCGCTCGAAGAGGTGCTCGCGGTCACCTACGGCCTCATCGTGTACCAGGAGCAGGTGCAGAAGGCCGCCCAGATCATCGCCGGCTACTCGCTCGGCGAGGCCGACATCCTCCGCCGCGTCATGGGCAAGAAGAAGCCCGACGAGCTGGCGAAGAACTTCACCATCTTCCAGGCCGGAGCCAAGAAGAACGGCTACAGCGACGAGGCCATCCAGGCCCTCTGGGACGTCCTGGTCCCCTTCGCCGGCTACGCCTTCAACAAGGCGCACTCCGCCGCGTACGGCCTGGTCTCCTACTGGACCGCCTACCTCAAGGCCAACCACCCCGCCGAGTACATGGCGGGACTGCTCACCTCGGTCAAGGACGACAAGGACAAGTCCGCGGTCTACCTCAACGAGTGCCGCCGCATGGGCATCAAGGTCCTGCCGCCCAACGTCAACGAGTCCGAGTCGAACTTCGCCGCCCAGGGCGACGACGTGATCCTCTTCGGCCTCTCCGCCATCCGGAACGTCGGCACCAACGTCGTCGAGTCGATCATCAAATCGCGCAAGGCCAAGGGGAAGTACTCCTCCTTCCCCGACTTCCTCGACAAGGTCGAGGCCGTCGTCTGCAACAAGCGGACGGTCGAGTCGCTGATCAAGGCCGGCGCCTTCGACGAGATGGGCCACACCCGCAAGGGCCTGGTCGCCCACCACGAACCCATGATCGACAACGTGGTGGCGGTGAAGCGCAAGGAGGCCGAGGGACAGTTCGACCTCTTCGGCGGGATGGGCGACGAGGCGAGCGACGAGCCCGGCTTCGGCCTCGACGTCGAGTTCTCCGACGTCGAGTGGGAGAAGTCGTACCTGCTCGCCCAGGAGCGCGAGATGCTCGGCCTCTACGTCTCCGACCACCCGCTCTTCGGCATCGAGCACGTCCTGTCCGACAAGACGGACGCGGCGATCTCCCAGCTGACCGGCGGCGAGCACGGCGACGGCGCGGTCGTCACCATCGGCGGCATCATCTCCGGCCTCCAGCGCAAGATGACCAAGCAGGGCAACGCCTGGGCGATCGCCACCGTCGAGGACCTGGCCGGCTCCATCGAGTGCATGTTCTTCCCGGCCACGTACCAGCTGGTCTCCACCCAGCTCGTCGAGGACACGGTCGTCTTCGTCAAGGGCCGCCTCGACAAGCGCGAGGACGTGCCCCGCCTCGTCGCCATGGAGCTGATGGTCCCCGACCTGTCGAACGCCGGGACCAACGCGCCGGTCGTCCTCACCATCCCGACGGTGAAGGTGACCCCGCCGATGGTCAGCAGGCTCGGCGAGATCCTCAAGCACCACAAGGGCAACACCGAGGTACGGATCAAGCTCCAGGGCCCCCGGAAGACCACCGTGCTCCGGCTCGACCGGCACCGGGTGCAGCCCGATCCGGCGCTCTTCGGCGACCTGAAGGTGCTGCTCGGCCCCTCCTGCCTGGCCGGCTAGCCGCACCGCTCCCACCCACGCGCAAGGGGCGCGCCCGTCGTCACGGGCGCGCCCCTTTGCCGTATGCGAACCGTCAGTTGTGGCCGAATCGCTTCTGGCGGCCCTTGCGGGCCATGTCACCCGGAGTGACCTGGCTCGCGCGCTGCTCGGCCTGCGATTCCATCGCCGACTGCTGCGCCTGCTGGGCGCCGCGCTCGGCCGGCGACTGCTGCTTCTGACTGCGGTTCTGGTTGCGGTTCTTGGCCATGGGGTTGCCTCCTCAAAGGGACCTAGGGGCCAGGGCCGCTGTCAGACTCACACACGGTACGAACCGCCGCATGTTGGATCATTACGGAGCGTAGGGGGCGAGCGGGCGTGATACTCGCCACGCCGATGATCCAGTTCCGGACGTCAAGCACCTGGCAGTCGGGCAGACTCGAAGGAACCCGAAGCACCCTTTCGAACCCGAGGCTCCCGAAAGAGGGTGGAACACGTGGACCGCTGCGTCGTCCTGGTGGACGCCGGCTACCTGCTGGGCGCCGCCGCCAGTCTCCTCGCCGGGGAACCGGCCCGCTCCAGGATCACCGTCGACCACGCCGGGCTGATCCAGCAGCTGCGGCAGCGCGCCGAGGCCGAGACCGCGCTGCCCCTCCTGCGGATCTACTGGTTCGACGGCGCGCCCGACCGGGTGCCCCAGCCCGAGCACCGCCGGCTCCGCGTGATGCCCCGGGTCACGGTCCGGCTCGGTGCGCTGACCAGGAGCGACGGGCGCTGGGCGCAGAAGGGCGTCGACGCGGCCATGCACACCGAGCTGACCGAGCTCGCGAGGAACAGGGCCTGCTCCGACATCGTGCTCGTCACCGGCGACGGCGATCTGCTGCCCGGCCTCATGTCGGCCAAGGAGCACGGCGTCGCCGTCCACCTCTGGGCCGTCCAGGCCGCCGACGGCGACTACAACCAGTCCGAGGACCTCGTCGCCGAGGCCGACGAACGGCGGGTCCTCGACCGGGCCTGGATCACCCGCGCCGTCCGCGCCAAGGACCTCACCGGCATCTGCGCGCCGCCGCCCGCCCCGCGCCCGGAGATCGCCGCCATCCTCTCCGCGCCGCTGCCCGAGGCGGCCCTCGCCGCCTCCGCCGAACGGGCCGCCGAGGCGGCCGCCGCAGCGGCCGTGCGGAACGGGGTACCGGCCCCCGTCGACGCCAACGGCAACGGCGGCCACGAGCGCCTCCACCACAACGGACACGTCAACGGCGACGAGCACGTCGACGGCGAGGGCGTCCCCACCCCGGCGTCGCCCGGCAGGGGCGTCCCCACCCCCAAGGACCTGGCGGGACTGCGCGGCCCCGGCGCCCCGGCCACCCAGGTCACGCACGGTGCGAGCGCGCTGCGCTGGTCCTCCGACCGGGGCTGGGTCGAGCGCCCCGCCCCCTCCGTCGGCGAACCGGCCGAGACCGCCACCCTGCCCACCCTCGCCACGCTCACCAGCGCCGAGCAGCGCTGGGCCGACCGTGAGGAGGACATCACCACCGTCGGCGGCGACCCCTTCGAGGTCGGACAGGTGTTCGCCCGCCGTTGGATGGAACGGCTCCCCGAGCAGGGCCACGTCCAGAAGCTCTCCACCCTGTACCCGCGCATCCCGCACCGCATCGACGGCGAACTCCTCCGCTACGCCGCCCGTTTCGGACTTCTCGCCCACAAGGACGACCAGATCGACGAGCACGACCGGTACGCCATCCGGGCCGGGTTCTGGCGGGAGATCGACGTCCGGGCCGCCACCGAACACGCCCCCGCGCCCGGAGCGGCCCCGCCGACCCCGTAGGCTCTTCCCCCGTGAGTACGGTGTGCGTGGTGCGGGATCTGGTCAAGACGTACCCCGCCACGCGCGGCAGGCGGGGCGCGCCCGCGACCCCCGAGGTGCGGGCCACCGACGGGATCAGCCTCGACGTGCGCGGCGGCGAGATCTTCGGCCTGCTCGGCCCCAACGGCGCCGGCAAGTCCACCCTCGTCCGCCAGCTCACCGGGCTCATGCGCCCCGACTCCGGCACCGTCGAACTCCTCGGCCACGACCTGGTGCGCCACCCCGAGCGGGCGGCCCGGCTCCTCGCCTACCTCGGCCAGGAGTCCACCGCCCTCGACGAGCTGACCGTCTCCCTCGCCGCCGAGACCACCGGACGCCTCCGTGGCCTCGGCGCCCACGACGCCCGCGCCGAGCGCGACGCCGTCCTGGACGAGCTCGGGCTCGGCGAGATCGCCGGCCGCCCCCTCAAGAAGCTCTCCGGCGGACAGCGCCGGCTCGCCTGCTTCGCCGCCGCACTCGTCGGCCGCCGGCCCGTCCTCGTCCTCGACGAACCCACCACCGGCATGGACCCGGTCGCCCGGCGCGCCGTCTGGGCCGCCGTCGACCGGCGCCGCGCCGAGCACGGCACCACCGTGCTCCTCGTCACCCACAACGTCATCGAGGCCGAGACCGTCCTCGACCGGGTCGCCGTCATCGACCGCGGCCGGGTCATCGCCTGCGACACCCCCGCGGGCCTCAAGGAGCGGGTCGCCGGCGAGGTCCGCGTCGAGCTGGTGTGGCGCGACACGCCGCCGCTCCACCTGCCCGAGGTCGCCGACCTGCGCGCGCACGCCCAGGAGACCGGACGCCGCTGGCACCTCCGGCTCGCCCCCGACGCCGCCCGCGCGGCCGTCGCCACCGTCACCGGCGGGGCGGCGTTCGCCGCGCTCGACGACTTCACCCTGGCCACGCCCAGCCTGGAGGACGTGTACCTCGCGCTGGGCGGCGCGACCGAGGGGCTGGTGAAGGCGTGACCCGCCACGAACCGCCCGTGACCGTCAGGAGCTGTACGCAGTGAGCACCGTGCCCGCCGAGGCCCTGCCGACCGGCGCGCTCCCCGCCACGGACCGGGACGCGAAGGACACCGCCGCGCCCCTCGCCCCGCGCGCCCGGCTCCTCCCGGCGCTGGCCGCCGTCTACCGCGCCCAGCTCTCCCGGGCCCGAGTCGCCCGCATCCCGCTGCTCTTCGTCGCGACCTTCCAGTCGATCGGGATCATGGTCCTGATGCGCGGGGTCGTCGACGGCGGCTCCGAGGCGCGCGCCGTCGTGGCCGGCTCCACCGTCCTCGTCGTCGCCTTCGTCGCGCTCAACCTGCTCGCCCAGTACTTCGGGCAGCTGCGGGCCGGCGGCGGCCTCGACCACTACGCCACCCTGCCCGTGCCGCCCGCCGCCGTCGTGCTCGGCGCGGCCGGAGCGTACGCCTCCTTCACCGTGCCCGGGACCGCCGTCACCGCCGTCGCCGGCTCCGTGCTCTTCGGGCTGCCCCTCGCCCACCTGTGGATCCTCGCCGCCGTCGTCCCGCTCGCCGGGGCCGCGCTCGCCGGGCTCGGCGCGGCCCTCGGGCTCCTCGCGCCCCGCCAGGAGCTGGCCACCCTCCTCGGCCAGCTCGGCATGTCGGCGGCCCTGCTCCTCGGCGTCCTCCCGGCCGAACGGCTCCCGGGACCGATCGGCTGGGCGCGGGACCTGCTGCCGTCGACGTACGGCGTGGAGGCCCTGGCCCGCACCTTCGACCCGTATCCCGACTGGGCGGCCGTCGCCGTCGACCTCGCCGTGTGCGGGGCGGTCGGCCTCGTCTCGCTCGCCGTCGCCACCTGGGCCTACCGGCGGGCCGCCGTCCGCTGACGCCGGGCGTACGCGCGGGCCGCCGTCCGCTGAGGCCGGGCGTACGCGCGGGCCGCCGTCCGCTGAGGCCGGGCGTACCCGCGGGCCGCCGTCCGCTGAGGCAGGCCACAGGGACACCTGGCACGATGGCGGTGTGACCGCACCTCTGACTCCGCCTCACCAGCCGCAGCCGCACGATCCCGACTGGCCCCCGCCTGCTCCGCCGCCGGCCGGCCCGGCCGGTGACCCGATCACGGGCGCCGAGGTCGTCCAGGGCGTGCTGGTGACCCTCGTGTCCGCGGTCGCGGGGGCGCTCCTCGGAGTGCTGTGGCTGAACCTGGCCCCGCGCGTCCTGCTCATCTCGGACGGCAAGGGCGTCTACCTCCGGAACTCGGAGGGGGAGCAGGCGATCGGCGCCGACGGAACGTTCGTGCTCCTCGCGCTCGCCTTCGGCGCGGTCGCCGCGCTCGTGGTCTTCCTGCTGCGCCGCAAGGGCGGCGTCCCGCTCGTGCTCGGACTGGCCCTCGGCGGCGGCCTCGGCTCGCTGCTCGCCTGGGGGATCGGCACCTACTTCGGCCCCACCGACGACGTGGTCGCCCACGCGAAGGCCGTCGGCCCGAACGTCACCTTCGAGGCGCCGCTCGAACTGAACCTGGGGGCCGCCGCGATGCTGGCCTGGCCGCTCGCGGCGATGATCGTCCACCTGGGGCTCACGGCCGCCTTCGGGCCCCGCGACCCGGAGCCGGAACCCTGGGGGCAGCCGAAGCCGTACACCCAGGGGCCGAGCACCCACTGACGACCGCGCGAGGCCGCGCCTGAGCTCAGGCGCGGCCGATCGGGGCCACGACCGCCGAGGTGAGGGCGGCCAGGTCCGCGGGGGAGAGCTCCACCTCGAGGCCGCGCCGGCCCGCCGAGATGCAGACCGTCGCGTGGTCCGAGGCCGAGGAGTCGAGGACGGTACGGAGCCGCTTGCGCTGGCCCAGCGGGGAGATGCCGCCCCGGACGTACCCCGTCGTGCGCTCCGCCGCCGCCGGGTCGGCCATTGCGGCCCGCTTCCCGCCGACCGCCGAGGCCAGGGCCTTCAGGTCCAGCTGGCCCGCCACCGGGACCACCGCGACCGTCAGCTCGCCGTCGACGTCCGCGACCAGCGTCTTGAAGACCCGGTCGGGGGAGACGCCGAGGGCCTCCGCCGCCTCCTCGCCGTACGAGGGCGAGGCCGGGTCGTGCTCGTACGCGTGCAGGGTGAACGGGGTGCCGGCCGCCGTCAGGGCCACCGTCGCCGGAGTGCCTCCGCTGTTCTTCTTCTGCTTCTTCGCCACGCGCGCTCTTCCTGGGCCGGGCCCGGTCGGATCAGTTCGGGTACGTCGGGGTCTGCGTCAGGTCCACCACCGGCAGCGAGGGCAGATGCCGCAGCACCGCGGTCTCCGCGCGCAGCAGCGTCAGCTCCTCGCGCAGCCGGGTCGCCGTGTCCGGCGCCTGCAGCAGCCGCTGCTTCGACGGGGTGTCGAGCACCGCGGCCGCCGCGACCAGGTACGACACCACCGAGGGCTCGTCCGGCAGCTCACTCGTCGTCAGCGAACGCTCCCGGGCGCCCGCGAGCCGCTTCTGGTAGCTCCGGAAGGCCCGCAGCACCCCCTCGGCGAGCGTCCCCGCCTCCTCGCCCTGCTCCTCGGGGATCTCCTCGACCTCGGCCGTCAGGAACGGCCCGCTCGCGTCGACCGACAGCAGCTTCACCCGGGTCGTACCGGTCGCCATCACCTCGAAGCTGCCGTCGGCACGCTCCCGGATCGACGCCGCGTCGGCGACGCAGCCGACCCGGTGGAAGGACTGGATGGGATCGGAGCCGAAGCCCGCCGCCGGGCCCTTCTCCGGCAGCGCCGTCTGGTCCGGCATGCCCGGAGCCGTCGGCGCGACCTCGCGGCCGTCGCGGATGGCGACGACGGCGAATCGGCGCGGCTCCGCGTCGTCGATCGTGAGCAGTTCGCGCATCATGGCGCGATAACGCTCCTCGAAGACGTTCAGCGGCAGCACGAGGCCGGGGAACAGCACCGCGTTGAGCGGGAAGAGAGGCAGGCGAGCGGTGGTCACAGCCGCCAAGCCTAATGGCCGCCGGGCCCGCCCCGTCCGGCCCTTCCACGACCCGGACCACGGAGGGGTGTCCGGCGGGCCACTTCGCCCCGCACCCGGTCCCGCGTGGCCAGGAACCGGAGGAGGGGGTCGCCCCCGCTCGGGCGAGGCCGAGAGCTTGCGGGAGGCCCCTTCGGCGCGGCGGCCCGCGCGGCACCCCAGGGGAACGAGGTCGCGTACGGGCCGATCCGCCCGAACTCCTCCCACGCCTCCTCCCAGCGCCCCAGCTCGACCAGCACGTACGCGAGCAGGTTGCGGACCTCGGCCGGCCACGGGTCGCCCGCAGGGAACTCCGCCGACAGGGCCAGGGCACGGGCCACCGCCCGGTCGACCCGCGCGGCGGGCACGGACCCGTCGGGGCCCGGCGGCACCCGGAGCCCGTCGTAGGCCGCGCGGACCGGCAGCGCGCCCACGAGCGAGCCCGGGGCGGCGTCGTCGGCGGCCTGCTCGGCGAAGTCGAAGGCGGCGCGGTGCGAGCCGTACCACTGCGCGGAGAGGTACTTCAGCGCGGCGACATGGCAGCCGTAGTGGTGCGGGGAACGGCGCACGGCCTGCTCCCACAGCGACTCGAAGACCGCGTGCCCGGCGTGCGCCCCGCGGGCGTGGTCGAGCGCCAGCCGCCACGGTACCGGGTCGTGCGGCGCCTCCCCGGCGGTTTCCTGGATCAGCGGGGCGAGCTCGCGCAGCCGCTCGGCCCGCGCCGGCGACTCCCAGGCCCGGCGGACCGCGAGCTGCGCGGAGACGAGGAGGGCGTCGGGATCGCGGGGCGTGGCGGAGACCCACCGGGTGAGCCAGTCGCCCCTGCTGTACGCGAAGGTGGCGAGCCGGGTCACATACCGGTCGCGGTCCTCCCACTCGCCGCCGTCCCGGGTGGTGGCGAGCAGCTTCGCCGCGGGCTCCGGATCGCCGAGGGCGGCGGCGACCAGGGCCGGGGCGAGCCGCTCGTCCGGGGCGTCGAGCAGCACGTCGTCGTCCGGCACGAACCCCGCGGCGAGCCGCGGTGCGTGCCGGGCCGAGCGGAGGGTGCCGACCAGGGCGCGGAGCAAGGACATGGTGCTGTGCATTCTCCCCCGGCCCGGCCGCCCCGGGAGCCGCATCACCAGGTCACGACAGCACCCTCACCCGGCGGTGACAGCACTCTCACGCCCTCTGCGGGAACACGCCCGTCCGTACGGCCACGGCCCTCACCCCCTCCGCAGCAGCCGCGTCGCGCCCGCCGCCACCGTCGTCGCCAGGATCCAGCCGAGGAGGATCAGGGCCGCCGCGGCCCACTGCCAGATGCCTTCGAGCCGCCAGTAGCCGTCCTGGCCGAGGTTGATCACGGGAAGCAGCAGGTCGAGCGCGTACAGCGTGCCGCTCCACTCGGGCGCCTCGTCCGCCTTCATCGGTATCGGGCGGTAGTGGGAGAAGGCGACCGTGCCCGCCGCCCACAGCACGGCCATCCACAGCGCCGCCCGGCCCGGCCGGTAGCCGTACGCCACGGTCCAGTCCTGGAGGTAGCCCCACAGCTTCCCCGCGATCGGCAGGGTCTCCCGTCTGCGCCGCTGCTTGGCGAGCAGCACCTCGCGGGCGTCCGCGTCCTCGCCGCTGTTCCGCAGGACCGTCGCGAGCCGCTCATAGGGCTCGGGGGCGTACTCCGGGGTCGCCGCCGCCACCCACTCAAGCCGCCGGGCCAGCGGGAAGTGCCCGTACGGCACGAGGTTCTCGTAGACGAAGCCGCCCATCGCGAGACCTCCGGGCCCCGGCCAGCTCGTCGACAGGTCGATCAGGGTGACGACCTTCGCGCCGTTGAGCACGACCCGCCCCTCCTCCGGCCGCTCGCCGTTGAACCGGAGCTCCGGGGTGACGATGCGGCGCAGCGACAGCTCGTCCCGGCGCGCGCCGTTCAGCAGGAACCGGGCGCTGTGCAGGTCCACCGCGTCACCGAAGCGGCCGTCGTCGAGCCGCACCCCGCCGTGGCACTCCACCGGCTTGCGCCGGGTGCCCTGGGCGGGCGTCACCCCGTACGGCGGCGTGGCCGTGGTGTTCCCCGTCCGGCCCGAGCTCCCCGTCTCCTCGTACACCCAGGCCGCGTTCAGATAGAGCGAGCGCTCCACCGTCAGCTGCGGGGCGTTCAGCGCGCGGCGGCCCTGTGCCCCGCGGAGCACGCTGCCCCGCAGGCTGAGCGAGACGCCCACCTTCGCCCCGCGCAGGCTCAGCTCCCCGTGGGTCTCGATCAGCTCGGCCTGGAGGTCCTGGGCGACCACCATCCCGTCCGCCGTGATCGCCCGACCCCGCCGGTCCGGCCACACCTGGATCTGGTTGATCAGCAGGTCCGTGCCGATCTGGGCGTCCGTCAGCCGGATGCCGCGGCGCACCCGGCAGCGCGGCAGGTGGAGGTCCCCCTCCGTGTGCAGCCGGGCCGCCTCCAGGCGCGGCAGCACGCACTCGACCATTCGCAGCGTGCCGAACCGGGCCTCGGGCAGCACCACCTCGCCGTCGAACCGGCAGCCGTGCAGCTCCACGTACGGCCCTATCGTCCCGCCCGCCAGGTTCAGCACGCCGGTGATCCTCACCCCGCGCAGCTTCAGCGCGGCCACCCGCCCGGACCGCGCCGGCGGCCCGTCGAGCAGCAGCAGCGCCACCACGTCGGCGCGGACGCTCCGCTCCTCCCCCCACTCCCGTCCCCCGAAGGGGTCGTCCCGCTCCGCGATCCCCTCCGTGAGATCGCAGGTCCTGCCGATCCGGAACGCCCGCCACACGGCCCGCTCCGGGCCCGTGAGACCCTCCGGCATCCCGTCCTCGTGCGGCTCGGTCACTGCCGCCCCCTCGCTTTCCCCGATGCGCTCCCACGACTCCGCTTACCGGGATTCGTGGATTCGTACAGTCGTTCTTCCCGCGCTGTGACGGGCTGAACGCTAACGGTCAGGAGTGGCGAGGAGACGCCACCGTGGCGTGTATCAGCCAGTGATACGGGCGACCGGCGCTGTGGGCCGTCTGAGAGAATTGACCCGTGATCTCTCGAATCGATCTGCGCGGCGAGACCCTCCCCGAGGGTTCCGCACTGCGCGACCTGCTGCCCCGTGCCGAGTTCGACGTGGAAGCCGCCCTGGAGAAGGTGCGGCCGATCTGCGAGGACGTACGGCATCATGGCGCAGCGGCGGTGATCGACTACGGGGAGAAATTCGACGGCGTCCGCGTCCCGGGCCTGCGTGTCCCCGCCGAGGCGATCAGCCGCGGCCTCGACGAGCTCGACCCGGCCGTCCGCGCCGCCCTCGAGGAGTCCATCCGGCGCGCCCGGCTCGTCCACCGCGAGCAGCGCCGCACCACCCACACCACCCAGGTCGTCCCCGGCGGCACGGTCACCGAGAAGTGGATCCCCGTCGAGCGCGTCGGTCTGTACGTGCCGGGCGGCCGCTCCGTCTACCCGTCCTCCGTCGTGATGAACGTCGTCCCGGCCCAGGAGGCCGGCGTCGAGGGCGTGGCCATCGCCTCCCCGCCGCAGAAGGAGTTCGGCGGCCTGCCGCACCCGACGATCCTCGCCGCCTGCGCCCTGCTCGGCGTCGACGAGGTGTACGCCGCGGGCGGCGCCCAGGCCATCGCCATGTTCGCGTACGGCACGGAGGGAACGGCCGACGAGCCCGGCTGCGCCCCCGTCAACCTGGTCACCGGCCCCGGCAACATCTACGTGGCCGCCGCCAAGCGCCTCCTCAAGGGCCGCATCGGCATCGACGCCGAGGCAGGACCCACGGAGATCGCGATCCTCGCGGACTCCACCGCCGACCCCGTGCACGTCGCCGCCGACCTCATCAGCCAGGCCGAGCACGACCCGATGGCCGCCTCCGTCCTCGTCACCGACTCGGACGAACTGGCCGCCGCCACCGAGTCCGAGCTGAAGACCCAGGTCGCCGCCTCCAAGCACGTCGACGACCGGATCGTCCCGGCCCTGGCCGGCCGCCAGTCCGCGATCGTCCTCGTCCGCGACCTCGCCGACGGCCTCAAGGTCGTCGACGCGTACGGCGCCGAGCACCTGGAGATCCAGACCGCCGACGCCGCCGCCGTCGCCGACCGCGTCCGCAACGCGGGCGCGATCTTCGTCGGCCCCTGGGCGCCGGTCTCGCTCGGCGACTACTGCGCCGGCTCCAACCACGTCCTGCCCACCGGCGGCTGCGCCTGCCACTCCTCCGGTCTCTCCGTGCAGTCCTTCCTGCGCGGCGTGCACATCGTGGACTACACGCGCGACGCCCTCGCCGACGTCGCCCACCACGTCGTCACCCTCGCCGAGGCCGAGGACCTCCCGGCCCACGGCGCTGCGATCAAGGCACGGTTCGGATGGAAGGTCCCCGAGAGCAAGTGACCGAGAACGGCATCATCCGGATCGACGACCTGCCCGTCCGGGACGAGCTGCGCGGCAAGTCCCCCTACGGCGCGCCCCAGCTCGACGTCCCCGTCCAGCTGAACACCAACGAGAACCCCTACCCGCTGCCCGAGCCCCTGGTGGCCCGGATCGCGGAGCGGGTCGCCGAGGCCGCCCGCGGCCTCAACCGCTACCCCGACCGCGACGCGATCGAGCTCCGCACCGAGCTCGCCGCCTACCTCACCCGCACCGGCGGCCACCGTGTCGGCGTCGAGAACGTCTGGGCGGCCAACGGCTCCAACGAGGTCCTCCAGCAGCTCCTGCAGACCTTCGGCGGCCCCGGCCGTACCGCGATCGGCTTCGAGCCCTCGTACTCGATGCACGCCCTGATCGCCCGCGGCACCGGCACCGGCTGGATCTCCGGCCCGCGCAACGAGGACTTCACGATCGACGTGGAGGCCGCCGTCCAGGCCATCGCGGAGAACGCGCCGGACGTCGTCTTCATCACCTCGCCCAACAACCCCACCGGCACCGCGGTCGCGGCCGGCACCGTCCTCGCCCTGTACGAGGCGGCCCAGGCGGCCAAGCCCTCGATGGTGGTCGTGGACGAGGCGTACGTGGAGTTCAGCCACCGCGACTCGCTGCTGCCCCTCATCGAGGGGCGCCCGAACCTGGTGATCTCCCGGACCATGTCCAAGGCCTTCGGCGCCGCCGGGCTCCGCCTCGGCTACCTCGCCGCCCACCCGGCCGTCGTCGACGCCGTCCAGCTGGTCCGCCTGCCGTACCACCTCTCGGCCGTCACCCAGGCCACCGCGCTCGCCGCCCTGGAGCACACCGACACCCTCCTCGGGTACGTCGAGCAGCTCAAGGCCGAGCGCGACCGCCTCGTCACCGAGCTGCGCGCCCTCGGCTGCGAGGTCACCGACTCCGACGCCAACTTCGTGCAGTTCGGGAAGTTCCCCGACACGCACGCGGCCTGGCAGTCGATCCTCGACCGGGGCGTCCTGGTCCGGGACAACGGCGTACCGGGATGGCTCCGGGTCACCGCCGGCACCCCCGAAGAGAACGACGCGTTCCTCGACGCGGTCCGTGAACTGATGAAGGAGCAGAAGCGATGAGCCGCGTAGGCCGCGTTGAGCGCACCACCAAGGAGACCTCCGTCGTCGTCGAGATCGACCTCGACGGCACCGGAAAGGTCGACGTGTCGACCGGGGTCGGCTTCTACGACCACATGCTCGACCAGCTCGGCCGGCACGGGCTCTTCGACCTGACCGTCAAGACCGACGGCGACCTGCACATCGACTCGCACCACACCATCGAGGACACCGCCCTCGCCCTCGGCGCCGCCTTCAAGCAGGCCCTCGGCGACAAGGTCGGCATCTACCGCTTCGGCAACTGCACCGTCCCGCTGGACGAGTCGCTCGCCCAGGTCACCGTCGACCTCTCCGGCCGCCCGTACCTCGTGCACACCGAGCCCGAGAACATGGCGCCGATGATCGGCTCGTACGACACGACGATGACCCGGCACATCCTGGAGTCCTTCGTCGCCCAGGCGCAGATCGCGCTGCACGTCCACGTGCCGTACGGCCGCAACGCCCACCACATCGTGGAGTGCCAGTTCAAGGCCCTCGCCCGCGCGCTGCGCTACGCCTCCGAGCGCGACCAGCGCGCCGCCGGAATCCTCCCCTCCACGAAGGGCGCGCTGTAACCGTGACCGGCCTCTCCACCATCCTGATCCTCGTCGGGCTCTTCCTGCTCGGCGGCATCTACTCCTTCGTCAAGCAGCAGATGCCCAAGGGCCTCATCGTGCTCCTCTCCATCGGTGCCGCGATGTGTCTCTCTGCCGGCGTGCTGCGTCTGGACGTGTGGTCATGAGCACGAGTTCTCCGAAGAAGGTCGTCGTCTTCGACTACGGCTTCGGCAACGTGCGCTCCGCCGAGCGCGCGCTCGCCCGGGTCGGCGCCGACGTCGAGATCACCCGCGACTACGACAAGGCCATGAACGCCGACGGGCTCCTCGTCCCCGGCGTCGGCGCGTTCTCCGCCTGCATGCAGGGCCTCAAGGAGGCCCGCGGCGACTGGATCGTCGGCCGCCGGCTCTCCGGCGGCCGCCCGGTCATGGGCATCTGCGTCGGTATGCAGATCCTCTTCGCCGAGGGCATCGAGCACGGAGTGCAGACCGAAGGCCTCGACGAGTGGCCCGGCACGGTCGGGCCGCTGAACGCGCCCGTCGTCCCCCACATGGGCTGGAACACCGTCGACGCGCCCGCCGACACCGAGCTCTTCGCGGGCCTCGACGCCGACGCCCGGTACTACTTCGTGCACTCCTACGCGGTGCACGAGTGGACCCTGGAGGTCGGCAACCCCCACATCCGCGCCCCCAAAGTCAGCTGGGCCACCCACGGCGAGCCCTTCGTCGCCGCCGTCGAGAACGGCGCCCTCTGGGCCACCCAGTTCCACCCCGAGAAGTCCGGCGACGCCGGAGCCCAGCTCCTCACCAACTGGATCGGAACCCTGTGAGCACTCTCGAACTCCTCCCCGCCGTCGACGTCCGCGACGGCCAGGCCGTCCGGCTCGTCCACGGCGAGTCCGGCAGCGAGACCTCCTACGGCTCCCCGCTGGAGGCCGCCCTGGCCTGGCAGCGCGCGGGCGCCGAGTGGCTCCACCTGGTCGACCTGGACGCCGCCTTCGGCACCGGCGACAACCGTGACCTGGTCCGCCAGGTCACCGAGGCCATGGACATCAAGGTCGAGCTCTCCGGCGGCATCCGCGACGACGCCTCGCTCGCCGCCGCCCTCGCCACCGGCTGCACCCGCGTCAACCTCGGCACCGCCGCCCTGGAGACCCCCGAGTGGGTCGCCAAGGTCATCGCCGAGCACGGCGACAAGATCGCCGTCGGCCTCGACGTGCGCGGCACGACCCTGCGCGGCCGCGGCTGGACCCGCGACGGCGGCGACCTGTACGAGACGCTCGCCCGCCTCGACTCCGAGGGCTGCTCCCGCTACGTCGTCACCGACATCGCCAAGGACGGCACCCTCCAGGGCCCCAACCTGGAGCTCCTGAAGAACGTCTGCGCGGCCACCGACAAGCCCGTCGTCGCCTCCGGCGGCGTGTCCTCCCTGGACGACCTGCGGGCCCTGTCCGGCCTGGTCCCGCTGGGCGTCGAGGGCGCGATCATCGGCAAGGCGCTGTACGCCAAGGCCTTCACCCTCGAAGAGGCGCTCGCGGCGGTGGCGTCGTGACCTCCGAGATCCGCAAGGTCGTCACCGGCGCCCCCTGGGAGGAGGAGTTCGGCTACTCCCGCGCGCTGGAGCTGCCGAACGGCCTCGTCCTGGTCTCCGGCTGCACCTCGGTGGTCGACGGCAAGATCGCCGACGGCGGCCCGTACGAGCAGGCCGTCAACTCCTTCAACGTGGCCTTCGACGCCCTGAAGCAGCTGGGCCTGGGCGCGGAGCACGTCGTCCGCACCCGGATGTACATCACGCACGCCCGGGACGTGGACGAGGTCGGCCGCGCCCACAAGGAGCTGTTCGACGACGTCCGCCCCGCCGCTTCCATGATCATCGTCTCCGGCTTCGTCGACCCGCGTCTCGTGGTCGAGGTCGAGGTCGAGGCCTACCGGGGTGACGCCGCATGACTCTCGCCGTACGTGTGATTCCCTGCCTGGACGTGGACAACGGCCGGGTCGTCAAGGGCGTCAACTTCCAGAACCTCCGGGACGCGGGCGACCCCGTCGAGATGGCCAAGCTGTACGACGCCGAGGGCGCCGACGAGCTGACCTTCCTCGACATCACCGCCTCCTCCGGCAACCGGGAGACCACCTACGACGTGGTGCGCCGCACCGCCGAGCAGGTCTTCATCCCGCTCACGGTCGGCGGCGGCGTCCGCTCGGCCGAGGACGTCGACAAGCTGCTGCGGGCCGGCGCCGACAAGGTGGGCGTCAACACCGCCGCCATCGCGCGCCCCGAGCTGATCCAGGAGATCGCGGAGCGCTTCGGGCGTCAGGTGCTCGTGCTGTCCGTGGACGCGCGCCGCACCGCCTCGGGCTCCTTCGAGGTGACGACGCACGGCGGCCGCAAGGGCACCGGCATCGACGCCGTCGAGTGGGCGCACCGGGCCGCCGAGCTGGGCGCGGGGGAGATCCTGCTCAACTCGATGGACGCCGACGGCACGAAGGACGGCTACGACACCGAGATGATCGCGGCCGTACGCAAGCACGTGACGGTCCCGGTGATCGCCTCCGGCGGCGCCGGCAAGCTCGCCGACTTCGCGCCGGCCGTGGCGGCGGGCGCGGACGCGGTGCTCGCGGCCTCCGTCTTCCACTTCGGCGACCTGCGGATCTCGCAGGTCAAGGACGCGCTGCGGGAGGCGGGCCACCCGGTCCGCTGAGCCGGCGTTCCGCTTGACGGTCCGCTGACGGGAAGGGCCCCTTCGGGGGCCCTTCTTCTTGCCCAGACGTGCAGGATTACTTGCGCAATTTATGTTGCGCAACTTTTCTTTCGTATTTATGGTCGTGGACATGACCTCGTCGGAGAACCGCCGGATCACCGATCTCGGCACCCTCAAAGCCATCTCGCACCCGCTGCGGATGCGCCTCTACCGCGCCCTCTTCGTCGCCCGCACCGCCACCGCGTCCCAGCTCGCCGAGCAGGTCGACGAGGCCGTCTCCCTTGTCAGCTACCACCTGCGCAAACTCGCCGAGCACG
Source organism: Streptomyces sp. NPDC044003 (assembly GCF_056435185.1). Lineage (NCBI taxonomy): Bacteria > Bacillati > Actinomycetota > Actinomycetes > Kitasatosporales > Streptomycetaceae > Streptomyces > Streptomyces sp. NPDC044003. Next base: position 1,064,143 of record NZ_JBWKFA010000002.1, read on the forward strand.
GCCTCATCGAGGAGGCCGAGGCGCAGTCGGCGGACGGGCGGGAGCGGTGGTGGCAGCCCAACTCGTACGGCCTGAGCATCCGTGACGAGGACGTCCGCGGCACCCCCGAACTGGCCGCCGCGAGTGACGCCGTCGGCCGCACCATCAACGAACAGCGCACCGAACTCCACCGCCGCTTCATGGACGAACGGCTCACCTGGTCCGACGCATGGCGCTCGGCCGCCATCAGCTCCGAATGGCTGCCGCGCCTCACCGCCCCCGAGCTCGCCGCCCTCGGCGAGGAGCTCGACGCGCTGCTCAAGAAGTACGACCAGGCCGCCCGCGCCGCCGAGGCCGCCGGTGACACCGAGGGACGCGAGAACGTCGCCGTCCACCTCCACGGCTTCCCCTACCGAGGATGACCCCGATGACCACGACCGTCACCGACGCGGCCCCCGCCCGCCCCGCCCACCGCGACCCCAACGTCCTGCGCTGGCTCGGCGCCTTCACCGCCTCCACGCTCGGCGACAGCGTCTACTACCTCGCCCTCTCCTGGACCGTGGTCAGCAACGGCACCCCCGCCCAGGCAGGGCTCGTCATGGCCGTCTCCGCCGTGCCCCGCGCGCTGCTCATGCTCGGCGGGGGAGTGGTCGCCGACCGCCTCGGCCCGCGCCGGGTCGTCATCGCCTCCGACACCGTCCGCGCCCTCGTCGTCCTCGGCCTCGCCGCCACCCTGTTCCTCGCCTCGCCCGGCCTCTGGGCGCTCGCCGCCGTCGCCCTGGTCTTCGGCATCGTCGACGCCCTGTTCCTGCCGGCCGTCGGCGCCCTGCCGCCGCGCATCGCCGGACGCGATCAGCTCGCCCGCGTCCAGGGCATGCGCGGGCTCGCGTACCGCTCCGGCGCCGTCCTGGGTGCCCCGCTCGGCGGCCTCGCCGTCGCCGTCGGCGGCCCCGCCACCGCCTTCGGCGCCGCCGGACTGCTCTTCGCGCTCTCGATACCCCTGCTGAGCGCGCTCCGGCTCCGCCCGCTCCCCACCACCGACGAGGCCCGCGACGGCACCGCCCTGCGCGACCTCGCCGACGGACTCCGCTATCTGCGCGGACACCGCGTCCTCGGCCCGCTGATGATCGTCGTGCTCCTCAGCGACCTCGGCTTCGTCGGCCCCCTCAACGTCGGCCTCGCCGTCCTCTCCGAACAGCGCGGCTGGGGCGCCTCCGGCATCGGCTGGATCCTCGCCGGCTTCGGTACGGGCGCGGGCGCCGCCTCCCTGCTCCTGACCGTGCGCGGGCGCGTCCCGCACGCCGGGGCCGTCAGCGGCTGGACCATGACGGTCGGCGCCGTCTCCATCGGCGCCCTCGCCTTCACGCCGTACCTGCCGGTCGCCGCCGCCGTCGCCCTGGCCGTCGGCCTGCTCGCCGGACTCTCCGGGGCGCTGGTCAACGCCCTCGTCCAGACCGAGTGCGACCCCGCCTACCTCGGCCGGGTCACCGCCGTCTCCAGCCTCGCCAGCCTGGGCATAGCCCCGCTGTCCTTCCCCGTCACCGGCGCGGCGATCGGCCTGTGGGGCCCCGGCCCGGTCTTCGCCGTGAGCGCCTCGATCTGCGCCCTGGCCGGCGTGTACACCCTCGCCGTCCCGGCCCTCCGCCGCGCCGAACTGCCGGAGAGCTAGATCCCCAGCTGCTTCGTCTCCCGCAGCCGCTCGATCGCCTCCGGCTCGCCCTCCAGCGCCACCTTCGCCGAGTCCTGGCGGCCGTACAGGTACATCACCAGCTCACCCGGCTCCCCGGAGGCCGTCACCACCGGGGTGCCGCGGTGGGCGACCGCCGTCTGGCCGTTCGGACGGCGCAGGACCAGGCCCACCGGCGCCTTGCGGCCGAGCAGCCGGGCCATCCGCTCCAGGCGGGACCAGAGGGCGTCGGCGAAGACGGGGTCCAGCTCACGCGCCGACCAGTCGGGCTGGGCCCGCCGGACGTCCTCCGCGTGCACATAGAACTCGACGACGTTCGCGCCCTCGTCCACCTGCTTGATGGTGAACGGCGAGAACCGCGGCGGACCCGTCCGGATGAGCTGGATCAGCTCCTCGTACGGCTTGTCGGCGAACTCCGCCTGCACCCGGTCCTGCCGCTCCTTCAGCGCCGGTACGAGGGAACCCGCCGCCGCGTCCGGACGCCGCTCCCGCACCACCACATGGGCCGCGAGGTCCCGGGTCCGCCAGCCCTCGCAGAGCGTCGGGGCGTCCGGGCCCGCCGCCTCCAACAGATCGGCGAGCAGAAGCCGTTCACGTTTCGCATGGGTCGACATGCCCGCCAGCGTACGACCGCCCCCTCCGGTCCGCCCAGTGGACGCCCCGCCGGACACCGCCCCGGATCGCGGCACAATGGCGCCATGAGCAGCACGCCCCGGACCTCCAGCGACCTCGACCCGGCCATCGCCGCCCGCCTCAAGCGCAGCGCCGACGGGCTCGTCCCCGCCATCGCCCAGCAGTACGACACCGGTGAGGTGCTGATGCTCGGCTGGATGGACGACGAGGCCCTCCACCGCACCCTCACCACCGGCCGCTGCACCTACTGGTCCCGCAGCCGGAGCGAGTACTGGGTCAAGGGCGACACCTCCGGCCACGTCCAGCACGTCAAGTCCGTCGCCCTCGACTGCGACGCCGACACCCTCCTCGTCAAGGTCGACCAGGTCGGAGCCGCCTGCCACACCGGCGCCCGCACCTGCTTCGACGCCGACGTGCTCCCCGTATCCCAGTAAGGTCCGGTGCCATGGATCTCGAGACCTTCCGCAAGCTGGCGGCCGACCGCCGCGTCATCCCCGTCAGCCGCAGGCTCCTCGCGGACGGCGACACCCCGGTCGGGCTCTACCGCAAGCTCGCCGCCGAACGCCCCGGCACCTTCCTCCTCGAATCCGCGGAGAACGGCCGCAGCTGGTCCCGCTACTCCTTCATCGGAGTCCGCAGCGACGCGACCCTGACGGTGCGGGACGGGCAGGCGCACTGGCTCGGCACCCCGCCCGTCGGCGTCCCCGTCGACGGCGACCCGCTCGCCGCCCTGCGTGCCACCGTCGAGACCCTGCACACGCCGCGCGACCTCGCGTCCGGCATGCCGCCGTTCACCGGCGGCATGGTCGGCTACCTCGGCTACGACATCGTCCGCCGCCTGGAGAAGATCGGGGACTCCACCCGCGACGACCTGGAGCTCCCCGAGCTCACCATGCTCCTGACCAGCGACCTCGCGGTCCTCGACCACTGGGACGGCTCGGTCCTGCTGATCGCCAACGCGATCAACCACAACGACCTGGAGACCGGCGTCGACGAGGCGTACGCGCACGCCGTCGCCCGCCTCGACGCCATGGAGGCCGACCTGGCCCGCCCGGTCGAGACCGCGCCGGCCGCCCTGCCGCCCTCCGAGCTCCCCGAGTTCTCCGCGCTCTGGGGCGGCCCCGCCTACCAGGAGGCCGTCGAGGACATCAAGGAGCGCATCCGGGCCGGCGAGGCCTTCCAGGTCGTGCCCTCGCAGCGCTTCGAGACCCGCTGCACCGCCTCCGCGCTCGACGTGTACCGGGTCCTGCGGGCCACCAACCCGTCCCCGTACATGTACCTCTTCCGCTTCGAGAACGGCTTCGACGTCGTCGGCTCCTCGCCCGAGGCCCTCGTCAAGGTCGAGGACGGGCAGGCGATGCTCCACCCCATCGCCGGCACCCGGCACCGGGGCGCCACCCCGCAGGAGGACCACGACCTCGCCGAGGAGCTGCTCGCCGACCCCAAGGAGCGCGCCGAGCACCTCATGCTCGTCGACCTCGGCCGCAACGACCTCGGCCGGGTCTGCACGCCCGGCTCGGTGGAGGTCGTCGACTTCATGTCGATCGAGCGCTACTCGCACGTCATGCACATCGTCTCCACCGTCACCGGCGAGGTCGCCGAGGGCCGCACCGCCTTCGACGTCCTCACCGCCTGCTTCCCCGCCGGGACGCTCTCCGGCGCGCCCAAGCCCCGCGCCATGCAGATCATCGAGGAGCTCGAACCCTCCCGGCGCGGCCTCTACGGCGGATGTGTCGGTTATCTCGATTTCGCCGGAGACGCGGACACCGCGATCGCCATCCGTACGGCACTGCTCCGTGACGGAACGGCGTACGTGCAGGCCGGAGCGGGTGTCGTCGCCGACTCCGATCCGGTCGCCGAGGACAACGAGTGCCGCAACAAGGCCGCGGCCGTCCTCCGCGCCGTCCACACCGCCAACCGGATGAACGACAACTGAGGACGTAGGGGATAGTGGGGTATGTGAGTGCCGTACCCGTACCCCAGCCCCGGGCCGCCCGCGCGGCCGTCCCCACCGGTGGCCGCCGCAGCCTGGCCGCGGCCCTCCTCCTCGGCGCCCTCGGCGCCACCGTCGTCCTGCTCTCCGCGGGCCAGATCTGGGCTGAGGGCACGGCGTCCGTCGGCGGCGGCAGCGTCCCCGTCGAGGCCGACGGCGGCACCGTCACCGGAGTGCCGACCGCCCTCGCGATCGTCGGTCTCGCCGCGCTCTTCGCCGTCTTCGCCGTCCGCCGCACCGGCCGCACCCTCGTCGCCGCGCTTCTCGCGCTCAGCGGCGCCGGCGCCGCGCTCGCCGCGGTCCTCGGCGCCTCCGACAGCGCCGCGCTCGACGCCGAGGCCGCCCGGATCAGCGGAGACACCGCCGCCGCCGTCGCCGGCCTCTCCCACACCATCTGGCCGTACGTGACCGCCGCGGGCGCCGTCCTCATCCTGCTCGCCGGCCTCTTCGCCCTCCGGTTCGGCAAGAACTGGCCGGCGATGGGCGGCCGCTACGAGCGCTCCGGCACCCCGCGCGCGGGCCGCAAGACCCCCACGACGGACCCGGACCGGCCCGAGGACCTGTGGAAAGCCCTGGACCGCGGCGAGGACCCGACCCGGGGCGAGTGAACAGTTCCGTTCGCGACGCGTGATCGTCCGGGCACCCCCGATTCATCCTCGCGCGCCCACGTGCGGGACAATGAGCGCCGAGTGTCCGCGCACGCGAGACCTCACCATCGAGCAACTGCAACGAGGAGCAACTCATGGCGGGCAGCGCCCACGGACACACCCCGGCCGCCTGGACCGGTGTCATCATCTCCTTCGTCGGCTTCTGCATCGCCGGCGTCTTCATGGTGGCCGCCAACCTGCCCGGTTTCTGGGCCGGCGTGGGCGTCATCTTCCTCGGCGGCATCGTCGGCGGCGCGATGAAGGTGGCGGGCCTCGGCATGCCGAAGGACTCGGAGGCGGTCGTCGCCGCCCGCGAGACCGCGACCGCGACCGCGAAGGCCCGCGCCTGACGCGACACGACGCACCCGAGGGCGCAGTCCGGCCGTGCCGGGCTGCGCCCTCGCGCGTCAGGGGCCACAATCACCGGGTGGACGCGCAGCCGACGGCCGGAGCCGTGACCGACGATTCCCCCACCCAGCCGGGTGAACCTGCAGGACCGAACGGCACGGACCGCCCGGACGCACCGACGCCACCGGACGCCGCCGGGCAGGACGCGGCTGCGCCGCCGAGTGCCGCTCTGCAGGACGCCGCCGTGTCGCCCGGTGCTGCTTGGTCGGCTGGGCCCGTGCCGGCGGGTGCTGCTTGGTCGGCTGGGCCCGTGCAGGCGAGTCCCGCTCGGCAGGACGCGACTGTGCCACCCGGTGCTGCTTGGCCGGGCGGGTCCGTGCCACCGGGTGCTGGTTGGTCGGCTGGGGCCGTGCCACCGGGTGCCGCTCTGCAGGACGCGGCCGTGCCGCCCGGTGCCGCTTGGCCGGCGGGGGCCGTGCCAATGCCGCCGCCCGCCCCGCCGCGGTCCCTCGTGCGGCGGCTGCTGCCGCCGGTCGGCGCCCTCGCCGGGGTCGTCGCCGCGTTCGCCTACGTCGCGGCCGTCGACCCCAACGAACCCGGGCACTACCCCGTCTGCCCCCTCCTCCGCTTCACCGGCATCTACTGCCCCGGCTGCGGCGGGCTCCGCAGCGCCCACGCCTTCGCCCACGGCGACCTCCCGGCCGCGCTCGGCGCCAACGCCCTCGCCGTCGTCGGCTACGGAATCTTCGCCGTCGTCATGACCGTCTGGCTGATTCGCGCCGTCCGCGGCGTGCCCATGCGCCTGGCGATCTCCCCGGTCTGGTGGTGGGGGATCGGGGCCGTCCTCGCCCTCTTCACCCTGGTCCGGAACCTTCCCTTCGGCTCCGCACTGGCCCCCTGAGCGCCGGTCGGGAGTCCCAGCAGATGGGACGCCGCTCCGGCCGATGCGATTCCGGGGCCGTCCTGCGGATAGGATCGAAGTGGCTGAACCTGGTTCTTCATCACCGTCACCGTCCCGGAAGGGGGCCCCTCGCGTGAGTGTGCTCGACGAGATCATCGAAGGCGTGCGCGCCGACCTCGCAGAGCGGCAGGCGCGGGTCACCCTCGACGAGCTCAAGGAGCGCGCCGCCAAGGCGCCGCAGGCCAAGGACGGCGTCGCCGCACTGCGCGGGGACGGCGTCAAGGTGATCTGCGAGGTCAAGCGCTCCAGCCCGTCCAAGGGCGCGCTCGCCGCGATCGCCGACCCGGCCGGTCTCGCCGCGGACTACGAGGCGGGCGGCGCCGCCGTCATCTCCGTCCTCACCGAGCAGCGCCGCTTCGGCGGCTCGCTCGCCGACCTGGAGGCCGTTCGGGCCCGGGTCGACATCCCGGTGCTGCGCAAGGACTTCATCGTCACCGCGTACCAGCTCTGGGAGGCGCGGGCGTACGGAGCGGATCTCGCGCTCCTCATCGTCGCCGCCCTGGAGCAGGAGGCGCTGGTCTCCCTCATCGAGCGTGCCGAGTCCATCGGGCTGACCCCGCTGGTCGAGGTCCACGACGAGGAGGAGGTCGAGCGCGCCGTCGACGCGGGAGCCCGCATCATCGGCGTCAACGCGCGGAACCTCAAGACCCTCAAGGTCGACCGCTCCACCTTCGAGCGCGTCGCCCCCGAGATCCCCGCGCACATCGTCAAGGTCGCCGAGTCCGGCGTCCGCGGCCCGCACGACCTCATCGCCTACGCCAACGCGGGCGCCGACGCGGTTCTCGTCGGCGAGTCCCTCGTCACCGGCCGTGACCCGAAGGCCGCCGTCGCCGACCTCGTCGCCGCCGGCGCCCACCCCGCCCTCCGCCACGGCCGGAGCTGACCGAGTCATGACCGTCGTCCGCGCCACGCCGACCGCCCTGGGCTCCGCCCCGGGCGGCCCCGTCGTGCCCGCGGACGCCTCGGGGCGCCGCCGCCGGCTCCGTACCGCCGCCGCCCCCGTCTCCAAGCACGCCCCGCTGGCCAGGGGCTGCCGCCCGCGCGGCTGCCGCGCGCCCGCCCGCCGTGTCCACGGCCGCCGGGTCCGCTACGTCATCGGCTCCGAGCCGGGCCAGGTCAACGGCATGCGATGGCGCCCGCGCCTCGCGCGCACCTTCACGTAACGCCACCTCCGTGTGGGCAATCGTTCCGCAGGGCGGAACGGGTGGGCACACGGGACGGCGCCTCTGCGGGCGCCTCCGCCTTCCGTGCTCTGACCCGCACCATGTGCGCACCGCCGCCTTGGGCGCGGGTTCAGGCTCGGAAGCCTCTGGCGCCGGCAGGGCGCCGGCCGTTGTGCCCACCCGTTCCGCCCCGGCGGAACGCATGCCCACAACGGCCGGGGTGCCCGTACGTGAAGCGCTCGCGCGCATACGGTGACCATCAACCCCACGTATCCCGGGGCACCCGCCCCGCGAGGAGCGCATTCGCATGTCCAGCGAGTTCTTCATCCCGGACCTGGAAGGCCAGGTCCCCAGCCCGGAGGGCTACTTCGGCGCCTACGGCGGCAAGTTCATCCCGGAGGCCCTCGTCGCCGCCGTCGACGAGGTCGCCGTCGAGTACGAGAAGGCCAAGGCCGACCCCGAGTTCGCCCGCGAGCTCAACGACCTGATGGTCAACTACACCGGCCGGCCGAGCGCCCTCACCGAGGTCCCGCGGTTCGCCGAGCACGCCGGCGGCGCCCGGATCTTCCTCAAGCGCGAGGACCTCAACCACACCGGCTCGCACAAGATCAACAACGTGCTCGGGCAGGCCCTCCTGACCAAGCGCATGGGCAAGACGCGGGTCATCGCCGAGACCGGCGCCGGCCAGCACGGCGTGGCCACCGCCACCGCCTGCGCCCTCTTCGGCCTCGACTGCACCATCTACATGGGCGAGGTCGACACCCAGCGCCAGGCCCTCAACGTGGCCCGGATGCGGATGCTCGGCGCCGAGGTCGTGGCCGTGAAGTCCGGCAGCCGCACCCTCAAGGACGCCATCAACGAGGCCTTCCGCGACTGGGTCGCCAATGTGGACCACACGCACTACCTGTTCGGCACCGTCGCGGGACCGCACCCCTTCCCCGCCATGGTCCGCGACTTCCACCGGGTCATCGGCGTCGAGGCCCGCCGTCAGATCCTGGAGCGCGCGGGCCGCCTGCCCGACGCGGCCATCGCCTGCGTCGGCGGCGGCTCCAACGCCATCGGGCTCTTCCACGCCTTCGTCCCGGACGCGGACGTACGCCTGATCGGCTGCGAGCCGGCCGGCCACGGCGTCGAGACCGGCGAGCACGCGGCCACCCTCACCGCCGGCGAGCCCGGCATCCTCCACGGGTCCCGCTCCTACGTCCTCCAGGACGAGGAGGGCCAGATCACCGAGCCGTACTCGATCTCCGCCGGACTCGACTACCCCGGCATCGGCCCCGAGCACGCCTACCTCAAGGACAGCGGGCGCGGCGAGTACCGGGCCGTCACCGACGACGCCGCCATGCAGGCGCTGCGGCTGCTCTCCCGTACGGAGGGCATCATCCCGGCCATCGAGTCGGCGCACGCCCTCGCCGGGGCCCTTGAGGTCGGCAAGGAGCTCGGCAAGGACGCCCTGCTCCTGGTGAACCTCTCCGGGCGCGGCGACAAGGACATGGATACCGCCGCTCGCTACTTCGGGCTCTACGACAACGGCGCCGAGGGGGGCTCCAAGTGACCACCGGAAACATCCAGCTCCTCAGCGACACCCTCGCCAAGGCCAAGGCCGAGAACCGGGCCGCGCTCATCGCGTACCTTCCGGCCGGCTTCCCGACCGTCGACGGCGGCATCGCCGCGATCAAGGCCGTCTTCGACGGCGGCGCCGACGTCGTCGAGGTCGGGCTGCCGCACAGCGACCCGGTCCTCGACGGGCCGGTCATCCAGACCGCCGACGACATCGCCCTGCGCGGCGGCGTGAAGATCGCCGACGTCATGCGCACGGTCCGCGAGGCCCACGAGGCCACCGGCAAGCCGGTCCTCGTCATGACGTACTGGAACCCGATCGACCGGTACGGCATCGAGCGCTTCACCGAGGAGCTCGCCGAGGCCGGCGGCGCGGGCTGCATCCTGCCCGACCTGCCGGTCCAGGAGTCCGACGTCTGGCGCGAGCACGCCGACAAGCACGGTCTCGCGACCGTCTTCGTCGTCGCGCCCAGCAGCAAGGACGAGCGCCTCGCCACCATCACGGCCGCCGGCTCCGGCTTCGTCTACGCCGCCTCGCTCATGGGTGTCACCGGCACCCGCGAGTCGGTCGGCGAGCAGGCCGCCGACCTGGTCCGCCGCACCCGCGCCACCTCCGAGCTGCCGGTGTGCGTCGGGCTCGGTGTCTCCAACGCCACGCAGGCGAAGGAGGTCGCCGGCTTCGCCGACGGCGTCATCGTCGGCTCCGCCTTCGTGCAGCGGCTCCTCGACGCCGACGGCGACGAGGCGGCCGGCCTCACCGCCGTAAGGGAACTGGCGGCCGAACTCGCCGAGGGCGTCCGCCGCGTTTCGTAGCCCGTTCGGGTGGATCTGGGACCGGGGAGGCGCGGATGTGCCTCCCCGGTTCGTTGCCTGGGGCGTGAGCGAGAAGAACAGCGGTGACGGTAACCGGAGCGCGCGGGAGCGCCTCCAGCAGCAGCGCGAGCGCGACAAGGCCCGCGAGAAGCAGCGGCGCGTCCTGATCGTGTCGGCGGCGGTGGTCGGTGTCCTCGGCCTGGCCGCGATCGTCGGCGTGATCGCCGCCGGCGGCGACAAGAACAGCGGATCCGACAAGGCCGGCCCGGTGGTCGCGCCGACCGGAGCGACCGACGAGGACGCCAAGCCCGCCATCCCCACGGGCAAGACGGACGCCCCGTCGACGCTCGCGATCTGGGAGGACTTCCGCTGCCCGGCGTGCGCCCAGTTCGAGAACGTCATGCGGGACTCGATCCACGAGCTGGAGGCCTCCGGCGCGCTCAAGGCCGAGTACCACCTCGCCACCCTCATCGACGGGAACATGGGCGGCAGCGGCTCGCTGCGCGCGGCGAACGCGGCCGGGTGCGCCCAGGACGCGGGGAAGTTCACCGCGTACCACGACACGCTCTACATCAACCAGCCGCCGGAGACGGACGACGCCTACGGGAAGAACGACAAGCTGATCGAGCTCGCCGCGAAGGTGCCGGGGCTCGACACGCCGGCCTTCCGCAGCTGTGTGAACGACGGCACGCACGACAGCTGGGTCAAGAAGTCGAACGAGGCCTTCCAGAACGGCGGCTTCCGCGGCACCCCCTCCGTCCTCCTCAACGGAGAATCGATCTTCCCGACCAAGGGGAACGAGCAGATCTCCCCGGAGAACCTGAAGAAGTGGGTCGCCGAGGCCAACAAGGGCAAGAAGCCCGGCACCGCCTCCCCGTCGGCGGGCTAGTCACGGGATTGGTTATCCAGAAGTTGCCGGGTGGGCTGCCGTCCCGCCCACCCGGCAAGGTAGCGTCGGTCCTGCCATGGACCTTGCCTACATTCCCAGCCCGTCGACCGGCGTGATCCACCTCGGACCGATCCCGCTGCGCGGCTATGCCTTCTGCATCATCATCGGTGTCTTCGTCGCCGTCTGGCTCGGCAACAAGCGCTGGATCGCCCGGGGCGGCACTGCCGGCACCGTGGCCGACATCGCCGTATGGGCGGTGCCCTTCGGCCTCGTCGGCGGACGCCTCTACCACGTGATCACCGACTACCAGCTGTACTTCAGCGAGGGTGAGAACTGGGTCGACGCCTTCAAGATCTGGGAGGGCGGCCTCGGTATCTGGGGCGCCATCGCGCTCGGCGCGGTGGGCGCCTGGATCGGTTGCCGTCGGCGCGGGATCTCCCTGCCCGTGTACGCGGACGCCATCGCTCCCGGCATCGCCTTCGCCCAGGCCATCGGCCGCTGGGGCAACTGGTTCAACCAGGAGCTGTACGGCAAGCCGACCGACGTGCCGTGGGCGCTGAAGATCACCGAGGGCCCCAACCGCGAGGCGGGCCTGTACCACCCGACCTTCCTGTACGAGTCGCTGTGGAACGTCGCCGTCGGCTTCCTGGTCATCTGGGCCGACCGCCGCTTCAAGCTGGGCCACGGCCGCGCCTTCGCGCTGTACGTCGCCGCGTACTGCTCGGGCCGCGTGTGGACCGAGGCCCTGCGCGTCGACGAGGCGCACCACATCCTCGGCCTGCGGCTCAACGTGTGGACCGCGATCGTCGTCGGAGTGCTCGCCGTGGTCTACATGGTGATCTCGTCGCGCGTCCGCCCGGGCCGCGAGGAGATCGTGGAGCCGCGGAAGGCCGGGAAGGCCGACGGCGCCGTGGACGGTGCCGAGGAGGGCGAGCCGGCGGACGCCGAGCCGCAGGACGCCGCTCCGGACGCGGACTCCGCTGTGGCATCGGGGGAGTCCGATGCGGAGGAGTCCGATTCCGAAGAGTCCGATTCCGAAGAGTCCGAGAAGTCCGAGAAGTCGGGTAACGGTGCCGGATCGGCCGCCAAGAGCTGATCGCCCCTAGCCGGAGGGCCGTCGGGACCGAGAGGTTCCGGCGGCCCTTTTCTGTGTGCCACCCCGCTTCTGTGCGTCACCCCGCTTCTGTGTGTCACCCCGCGCGGGCCGCGAGCGCGAGGATCCGGTGGGCGCCCTCCACCACCGCCGCGTCGACGAAACGGCCGTCCGGGAGCGCGAGGGCGCCCTGCCCGGTCGCCGCCGCCTCGACGACCTCGCGGGCCGCGTCGACCTCCTCCGGGGTGGGGAGGTAGGCGCGCTCGATCACCGGGAGCTGGCGCGGGTGGATCGCCGCCCGGCCGAGGAAGCCCATGGCCCGGCCCCGGGCGCAGCCGGCGGCCAGCGCGTCCAGGTCGGCGATGTCCGGGTGGACGGACTGGGCCGGTGGCGGAAGGGCGGCCGCGCGGGCCGCGACCACCACGCGGCCGCGCGGCCAGTCGAGCGCGCTGTCCTCCCGTACCCCCAGGTCGGCGCGGAGGTCGGCCTCGCCGAGGGCGATGCCGCGGACGGCGGGATGGGCGCTGGCGATGGCGTAGGCGTGCTCCACGGCGAGGGCGTTCTCCAGGAGCGGATAGAGGGGGAGGCCCGGGGCGAGGTCCGCGAGCCGGTGGATGTCAGTGGCGTGTGTCACCTTGGGTACACGGAGACCGCGGAGGCCGGGGAGGGGGGCCAGGGTGGGGATGTCGAGCGGTGTGTGGACGCGGACGTGGACCGGGACGGGGTGGACGTCCGCGAGGAGATCGACCGTGGCGTCGAGGGCGTACGCCTTGCGGTGCGGGGCGACCGCGTCCTCCAGATCGACGATCACGACGTCGGCGCCGGAGGACAGGGCCTTGCGGACGACCTCGGGGCGGTCGCCGGGTGCGTACAGCCAGGTGAGGGCGGTGAGCGGGGCGAGCGGGTGCGCGGTGGTGTGCCCGCAGGACCCGCGCGTTCGTTCGCTCGGGCTCGTCCGTTCCTCCCCGGCGGGGCCGCTGAGAGGGCTCATACCGCTCCTTGCTCGCGGAGGGCGTCGATCTCGGCGGGGGTGAGGCCGAGTTCGGAGAGGACGGCGGTGGTGTCGGCGCCGTGCGGCCGGCCGGACCAGCGGATGGCGCCCGGGGTCTCGGAGAGGCGGAAGAGGACGTTCTGCATCTTGATCGGACCGAGTTCGGGATCCTGCACCTCGGTCACGGTGCGGAGCGCCTGGTACTGGGGATCGGCGACGACGTCCCGGATGTCGTAGACGGGGGCGATGGCCGCCTCCGCCTTCTCGAAGGCCGCCATCGCCTCGTCGCGGGTATGGCGGGCGATCCACGAGCCGACCGCCTCGTCGAGGACGTCCGCGTGCTCGGCCCGGCCCGTGCCGTCGGCGAACCACGGCTCGTCGATCAGCTCCGGGCGGCCGACGAGCCGCAGCACCCGCTCGGCGATCGACTGGGCGGAGGTGGAGACGGCGACCCAGGAGCCGTCGGAGGTCCGGTAGGTGTTGCGCGGGGCGTTGTTGCGGGAGCGGTTGCCGGTCCTGGGCTGGACGTAACCGAGCTGGTCGTACCAGAGGGGGTGGGGTCCGATGACGGAGAGCATCGGTTCGATGATCGCCATGTCGACGACCTGGCCGCGGCCGGTCGCCGTCCTCGCGGTGAGCGCGGTCATCACCGCGTACGCGGTGGCGAGGGCGGCGATCGAGTCGGCGAGGCCGAAGGGCGGCAGGGTCGGCGGGCCGTCCGGCTCGCCGGTGATGGCGGCGAAGCCGCTCATCGCCTCGGCGAGGGTGCCGAAGCCGGGGCGGTGGGCGTACGGGCCGAACTGGCCGAAGCCGGTGACCCGGGCGAGCACCAGACGCGGGTTGACGGTGGACAGCTCCTCCCAGCCCAGACCCCAGCGTTCCAGGGTGCCGGGGCGGAAGTTCTCCACGACGACGTCCGCTTCGGCGGCGAGCGCGAGCAGGGTGTCGCGGCCGCCGGGCGAGGAGAGGTCGAGGGTGATCGTCCGCTTGTTCCGGCCGAGGACCTTCCACCACAGGCCGATGCCGTCCTTGGCGGGGCCGTGGCCACGGGACGGGTCCGGCTTGCGGGGATGCTCGACCTTGACGACGTCGGCGCCGAAGTCGCCCAGCATCATGGCGGCCAGCGGGCCGGCGAAGAGGGTCGCGAGATCCAGGACGCGCAGCCCGTGGAGGGGCGCCGTGGGATTCTCGGGCGTGGTGGTCGGGGCGTGGGCGGTCATACGGCGTCGGCCTCCAGGGTGTGGGGCGAGTGGAAGGCGGCCTCGATCTCGACGCGGTACGGCATCGAGGTCGACGCGCCCTCGCGCTGGACGGAGAGGGCGGCGGCGGTCTGCGCCCAGGCGAGGGCCTCCGGGGCGGGACGGCCCTCGCCGAGGGCGACCGCCAGGGCGCCGACGAAGGTGTCGCCGGCGCCCGTGGTGTCCACGGCCCGGACCCGGGGCGCGGGCACGGCGACCGGTTCGGCGCCGCGCACCGCGTACAGGCTGCCGGCCGCGCCCAGGGTGACGACCACCTCGGGGACGTCCCGCAGCAGGGCCTGCGCGGCCTCGCGCGGGTCGGTGAGCCCGGTGAGCGCGGCGGCCTCGTGCTCGTTGGGCACCAACAGGTCGGTGGCGGCGAGGAGTTCCGGCGGGAGGGGTTGCGCGGGGGCGGGGGTGAGCACGGTACGGACGCCGAGCCGGCGGGCGGTGACGGCGCCCTCGACGACGACGGACAGGGGGAGTTCGAGCTGGAGGAGCAGGACGTCGGCGGTCCCGATGAGGGCTTCGTCGCCATGGGTGAGCGAGATGACGGTGCCGTTGGCGCCGGGGACGACCACGATCGCGTTCCCGCCCTCGTCGTCGACCACGATGTGGGCGGTGCCGGAGGAGCCCTCGGCGGTGCGCAGCAGATCGGTGTCCACCGCGCAGTGCTCCAGGTTGGCGCGGAGCCGTGCCCCGAAGTCGTCCGCGCCGACCGCGCCGATCATCGCCACCTCGGCGCCCGCGCGGGCGGCGGCGACGGCCTGGTTGGCGCCCTTGCCGCCGGGGATCGTACGGAAGGAGCGGCCGGTGACCGTCTCACCGAGGGCGGGAGCCCGTGCCACGTAGGCGACGAGGTCCATGTTCGTGCTGCCGAGCACGACGATGCTGGTCATGGGCGTACTGCCTCCGTGTGTGTCAGTTCGGCGAGGGTGTCGAAGCCGATGCCGTCGAAGGAGGGCACCGAGGTCGCCAGACGGTTCTTGAGCGGCGCGGTCCAGCGCTCCGGCAGCCGGTCCGGGTGCCCGGCGAGCAGCCCGGCGACCGAACCGGCGGTGGCACCGTTGGAGTCGGTGTCCCAGCCGCCCGAGACCGCCGCGCAGACGGAGCGGGAGAAGTCGCCCTCGGCGTGGGTGAGAGCGGCGGCGAGCAGGGCGGCGTTGGGGACGGCATGCACCCAGTGGTACCCGCCGAGTTCGGCGTGCAGGCGGTCGACGACCGTGTCGAAGTCCGTCTCCGCTTCGGCGTACGCGATGCCCAGCCGGACGGCCACCGCCAGGCGCGAGCGCGGCGGGATCACGCCGAGACCGGCGGCGAGGGACTGGTGGACGTCCGCCGTCCCGGTCGCGGCGGCGGCGAGGGTGGCGGCGACGAACATGGCGCCGTAGACGCCGTTGGCGGTGTGCGTGAGCACCGCGTCCCGGTAGGCCTGCGCCGCGGCGGCCACCGGGTCGCCCGGGTGGGTCCAGCCGTGGACGTCGGCCCGGATCTGGGCGCCGATCCACTCGCGGAACGGGTTGCGGCGGAGGGCGGTCAGCGGGGGTTCGACGCCGTCGAGGAGGTTGCGGTAGGCGACGCGCTCGGCCGTGAAGGTACGGCCGGCGGGGAGCTCGTCGAGCCAGAGGCGGGCGACGTCGGCGGTGGTGAAGTCGCGCCCGTACCGCTGGAGGAGCAGCAGGTTGAGGAGGGGGTAGTTGAGGTCGTCGTCCTCGGGCATGCCGTCGATGTTCTCGGCGAGGGAGGTGGCGGCGGAGCGGCGGTTCCACGGGTGGGCGGCGAGCAGCTCGGGCGGGACGCCGCGGGCGGTGAACCAGGTGGCGAGGGGCCAGTTGCCGGCGGCGCGGGCGAGGGCGCGGATGGCGGGGAGGGGGAGCTTCTCGACGGGCTTGCCGAGCAGACACCCGACGGCCCGCCCGAGCCAGGCGGCGTGGAGACGGTCCTGGAGGGCGGTGTCCTTCCCCGGGCCCGGCCTCGCGGGCGGGCCCGAACCCTGGCCCGGGTTGTGGGCCTCCGCCGGGCGTGGGCTGTGCGGCTCCTGGCCCGGGTTGTGGGCATGCGTTCCGCGGGGCGGAACGGGTGGGCACAACCCCACGACGGCGCCGCACGCCGGGTGCGGGTTCAGGCGCGGAAGCCTGGGCCCGGCTGGGGGCGCCGTCCCGTGTGCCCACCCTCCCCCAAGCTCTCGGCTTCGCTCGAGCAGGGGGGACCCCCATCGCCCCAGCGGGACGATTGCCCACACGGGGGTGGGTGGGGTATCGCCCGGCCGGGTGCGGGCCCGTACGGGGGCCGGGGTCGTCGACGCCTGGATCGCGGGCAGAGCCGTGGGCTCGTGGGTCGACAGGGGGGAGGGGAGGGTCGCCAGGGTGTCCAGGAGGTGTTCCGCCAGGGGGCGGAGGTCTGGGCGGGGGGTCTCGGAGGCGCCCGCCGTCTTCGGGGCCGGGGGGCCGCCCGCTGACGTCCAGCGCGCCGCCAGGGCGCCGGCGTCGCGGCCGTCCTCCGACGCCTGGCGGAGTTCGTGGCCCACCAGGTCCTCCGGCTGGACCCAGGTCACGCGGAGGGTCATCGGTCCGCGCTCGTCAGCGTCGCGAAGGCCGACTCGTGGGCTCGGCGGACGGCGCTGTCCCTGGCGAAGATCTCGCGGGTCACCTCCGCCAGCGTTCGCGCCGGGGCGTGCAGGTCCAGGCGGCTCGCCTCCGCCACCTGCTTCGCCCACTCCGGGGGGACCGCGGACTCGCCGTGCAGCGCGCCCACGATCGCGCCCGCCATCGTGGCGATCGAGTCGCAGTCGCGGCCGTAGTTGACCGCGCCCAGGACCGTACGGCGGTAGTCGCCCTCGCCGACCAGGAGCATGCCGAGGGCGACGGGGAGTTCCTCGATCGCGTGCAGGCGGGAGGGGCGGCGGGCGCCGAGGGAGGGGGCCCGGTAGTCGGGGCCGACCGTGTCGAAGGGGGCCACCGCCCTGCGGAGAGGAACGAGGGCGGACTCGAAGTCCCGGTGCCCGGCCGCCACTTCGGCCACCGCCTCGATCGCCGCGCGCGTGCCGTCCTTCGCCAGGGACAGGGCCTCCTCCACCACCGACACCGGCGTCGCACCCGGCGCGCAGGCCGCCGCGACCGCCGCCGCGAAGACACCCGCCGCCTCCCTGCCGTACGAGGACTGGTGCGCGCCCGTCAGGTCGATCGCCTCGGCGTAGGCGGCCGCCGGGTGGGCGGCGTTGACCAGGCCGACCGGCGCCATGTACATCGCGGCCCCGCAGTTGACGATGTTTCCCGCGCCCGCCTCCCGGGGGTCCACGTGCCCGTAGTGGAGCCGGGTCACGATCCACTTCTCGGCGAGGAAGATCCGCTGGAGGGGGAGCGCCTCCGCCTCCAGCTCCGGGATCCAGACGGGGGAGCCCATGAGTTCGGGGACGAGGTGGTCCGCGACCGCGTACGCGTCGAGGTGGCCGCGGACCTTCTCGTACACCCGGATCAGCGCGTGGGTCATCAAGGTGTCGTCGGTGACGTGCCCGTCGCCCTTGTGGTACGGCGCGATGGGCCGGGCGGTGCGCCAGTCGCCGCCGTTCCAGGGGCCGACGATCCCGGTGACGCGGCCGCCGTGGCGTTCCAGGATCTGTTCGGGGGTGTAGCCCTCGACGGGGCCGCCGAGGGCGTCGCCGACGGCGGCCCCGAGGAGACTGCCGGTGATCCGGTCATCCAGGCTGGGCAGATCCAGTGTGGGTGTCATGTCGGAATTGTCCACCTGAGGCGGCCGGTTCCGTGGCTCCGAGCAGCCCGGCGAGTTCCACCAGGTCCGTACCCGCGAGGCGGGGCAGCGCACAGCCCGCGAGCGTTCTGCACGCCTCGCGCCAGCTCGCCGGGACCGAACGGCCGCCGCCCAGCGCGCCGGTGAGGGCGCCCGCGAGCGCCGGGGCCGAGTCGGCGACCCGGGAGAGGCAGGCGGCGGCCGGTACCGCGGCCGTCATCTCGCCCCGGGCGGCGGTGGCGAGGGCCAGGGCGACCGGGACGGTCTCGGCGGCGGCGATGCCGTAGCTGTAGACGTGGTCCACGATCTGGTGCTCCAGGAGCGGGACCAGCTCGAAGGCGGAGTCGGCGGCCAGGGCGAGCTTCACGGCGTGCCGGGCGTTGCGGCCGATCTCGGTGACGGGCGGGAGTTCGGCGAGCGCCGCCTCGACGGCCTCGTCGACCGTCGCCCCGCCGAGGGCCGCGGCGACGGCCGCCGCCGTCGCACGGGCGCCGTGGACGCCGTCGCCGTCCTGCGTGTACCGCGCGTCGAACTCGGCGAGTTCGGCGGCCGCGCGGGGATCGCCGGGGTGGACGACGGCGAGGACCGCGGCGCGGACGCAGGCGGCGTCGTCGAAGAAGTGCGGGTTGTCGTGGCCCGTGGCGGGCGGGCGCAGGCCGGTGGCGAGATTGCCGAGGCCCGCGCGGACCGAGATCCGGGCCCGGAGCGGGAGTACGGCCGACTCGACCTCGGGGGCGCGGTCGGCGGCGGCGGCGACCTGGCCGGCGAGGGCGTTCCAGGCGAGGTCGACGGCGGCGCGGAGGCGGCGGTCCGGGGGGAGGGCGGCGAAGACCGGGCCGTCGGCGGTGAGGATCGCCTCGGCGGTGAAGACCGCCCACTCGGCGTCGTCGGAGGGGCCGAGGCGGAGGGGCTCCGGGGGCTGGTTGAGGGCGATGGGGACGGGGAGGGTGGTCGTCGCGTTCTGCTCGGCGAAGGTGTCGAGTTCGCGGGTGAGGCGGCGGGTCCATTCGGGCATGCGGGCGGCGCGGTGCCGTGCGGCGGGCCAGCCTGCGGCGTCGCCTGCGGCGAGCCCGAGGAGGAGGCCCTCGACTGCGTCGCGCCCGGGGCGGGACTCGTTCTGTGCGCCCGGCACCGGGGGCGCCGGCTCCTTGCGCCCACCGCCCCAGGAGCCTGTGCCCCGCACCAGGGCCGGGTCCCACGGGGCATCGGTCGCCGGGGCGGTGCCCGGCATCGGGGGCTGTGCCCACCCTCCCCCAGAGGGGGGACCCCCACGCCCTGCGGAACGATTGCCCACAGCGGGTGCGGCGATTGCGCCCGGCTCCAGGGTCATGCCCACCGCGGTGGCAGCGGTGGCGGCGTCGGCAGCCGTGGCTTCAGTGCCAGCCGCCGCCGTCGTCGTCACGTCCGCGCTCATGCCGCCTCCTCCGGGGTCAGGAGGTCTGCCACGTCCAGGACGTGGTAGCCGCGCATCGACGGGAGGCAGCTGCCCGTCACCGGGGCGATGGCCGCGGCCCAGTCGGCCGGGATCGCGTCCACGCCGCCCGCCGCGCCCGCCAGGGCTCCCGCCACCGCTGCCGTCGTGTCGGCGTCGCGGCCCATGTTGACCGCCGTCAGGACCGCCGTACGGAAGTCGCCGCGGGCCGCCGCGAAGGCGCCGAACGCCAGGCCCACCGCCTCCGGGGCCAGGTCCGTCCACGGGTAGCCGCCGATGACGACCGCCGAGCGGACCTGGCGTTCGCGGGTGAGCGGGTCCGGCTGGACCCGCTGGGCCGCGACGACCGCGCGGCGCAGCGAGCGCGCCGTCCACGAGTCCATCGGGACCACGGACAGGGCGGCCGCGATCACCGACGTGACCGTCGCTCCCGTCATCGCCGCCGCCACTCCCGCCGCCACCGCCTGGCCGCCGTAGATGCCCTCCCCGTCGTGGCTGACGCTGCCGTCGATCGCGACCAGGCGGGCCGCCTCCGCCGGGCGACCCGCCGCGAACACCCCGAAGGGTGCCGCGCGCATCGCGAGGCCGTCGCTCCAGGCGTGGCGGTGCTGGGCCGAGATGGGGGCCGCCAGGCCGCGGCGGAGGTTCTCCAGGGTGCCGCGCTCCGAGAAGCCCGCGCCGCGGAAGGGGCCTTCGTCGAGGTCGGCGATCCAGTGGTGCCAGGCCCGTTCGACGTGGTGGACGGTGAGGGCCGAGCCGTGCCGGGCGAGGAGCAGCGCCGAGAAGATGGCGTACTCCGTGTCGTCGGTGCCCGCCGGACTGTCCGTCACGAAGCCCTCGATGCGGCCCCAGCGGCGGCGGATCTCCGAGGGCTTCATGTTCTCGGCGGGCGCGCCGAGCGCGTCGCCGACGGCGAGGCCGAGGAGTGCCCCTCTCGCCCGTTCACGCGTGTCGCAGGCCGTGCTGTTCACCATCTCGCGCCCCTTCCTCGGTGGAGGCGCCGACGGCGGCGCCCCGATGCTGGATCTGTGCCACCACGGGCCGCGAACTCGCCGAAGAAACGTCTCTGTCACCCGCCTGACACCTCGCCAGGTTGGGTTGCCCTCACTGAGGCGGGCCTTAGTAAGTACGGCCTACCTTGCTGGCGCGCCCCTTACATCGGGCGTATTTTCGAGGCTGTTGGGGGCGGCGGGTGCATCCCGGCCCGCCGGAACGAGGGGAGAGTCATGTCCATCATCGAAGCTCATGCGCCACTGCACGAGGCCCACCGCGACAACCACACGCACCGTGACGTGAACGGCGGTTGGCTGCGCCCGGCGGTGTTCGGCGCGATGGACGGACTCGTCTCCAACCTCGCCCTGATGACCGGTGTCGCCGGTGGCGCGGTCTCCTCGCAGACCATCGTCATCACCGGCCTTGCGGGCCTCGCCGCCGGCGCCTTCTCCATGGCGGCCGGCGAGTACACCTCCGTCGCCTCGCAGCGTGAGCTCGTCCAGGCGGAACTCGACGTCGAGCGTCGCCAGTTGCGCAAGCACCCGATCGACGAGATGGAGGAGCTCGCCGCGCTCTACGTCTCCCGCGGCGTCGAGCCCGCGCTCGCCCGCGAGGTCGCGATGCAGCTGTCGAAGGACCCCGAGCAGGCCCTGGAGATCCATGCCCGCGAGGAGCTCGGCATCGACCCGGACGACCTGCCGTCGCCGACGGTCGCCGCCGTGTCCTCCTTCGGCTCCTTCGCGCTCGGCGCGCTCCTCCCCGTCCTGCCGTACCTGCTCGGGGCGACCGCGCTCTGGCCCGCCGTGCTGCTCGCGCTCCTCGGGCTCTTCGCCTGCGGCGCCCTGGTGGCCCGCGTGACCGCCCGCGGCTGGCTCTTCAGCGGTATGCGCCAGCTCGTCCTGGGTGGTGCCGCCGCTGCCGTCACGTACGGGCTCGGCATGCTCTTCGGGGCGGCGTTGTAGCCCTGCGGGAGCGGTGCGGATTCCGTACCCCGACAGAAGACCGAGAGGCCCCCGAAAGGGGCCTCTCGGTCTTTTCGTGGCACCTTTACGGGACAAAGGGTCTGTATCGGCTGTGACGTATATCCCTGGTCCGATCCGCCGCGACGGTGAGACACTATGCGGGACGCCACATAAGTAGCCGGTTACCCGGCGGTTTCGAACCCGTGACCAACGGGAAAGAGGCCTGAGCGTCACCGGGCAATGAAGCCCACCCCCAGTGGCGGGTCGCCGGAGCCCGAACAACCTCCGGACCTTCGATCCGTCCCCCGCGGGACAGTCTCTGTCGCCGCACCCCACAGGTGAACCCACACCACCGCTGCGTATCGGCGGTGTCCGCATGCTGGAACGTGCTTTCCACTTATCGAGAAGCCAGCCATCATGTAACCTGCACGAAATTTCGCGGAGGGCCAACGTCGTCCCTCGGCAGCTCCATTGCCACGACGACGACGGGAGAGCCGATGCGTTCCGACGCCTGGTCGCCCATGGACGGTCGCCCCGCTCCGCAGGGGATGTACGACCCCCGTAACGAACACGACGCCTGTGGTGTCGGGTTCGTGGCCACCCTCACCGGTGTAGCCAGCCACGCGCTGGTCGAGCAGGCGCTGACCGTACTGCGCAACCTCGAGCACCGCGGCGCCACCGGCTCCGAGCCCGACTCCGGTGACGGCGCCGGCATCCTGCTCCAGGTCCCGGACGCCTTCCTCCGCGAGGTCGCCGGATTCGCCCTCCCCGAGGCCGGCGCGTACGCCGTCGGCATCGCCTTCCTCCCCGAGGGCGGCACCGACGAGACCGCCGCGAAGATCGAGACGATCGCCGCCGAAGAGGGCCTCACCGTCCTCGGCTGGCGCGAGGTCCCCGTCGCCCCCGAGCTCCTCGGCGCCTCCGCCCGCGCCACCATGCCGGTCTTCCGCCAGCTCTTCGTCGCCGACGGCGAGCACACGGGCCTCGCGCTCGACCGCAAGGCCTTCGTGCTGCGCAAGCGCGCCGAGCGCGAGGCCGCGACGTACTTCCCGTCGCTCTCCGCCCGCACGATCGTGTACAAGGGCATGCTGACCACCGGCCAGCTGGAGCCCTTCTTCCCGGACCTGTCGGACCGCCGCTGCGCCACCGCCGTGGCCCTGGTCCACTCCCGGTTCTCCACCAACACCTTCCCGAGCTGGCCGCTGGCCCACCCGTACCGCTTCGTCGCCCACAACGGTGAGATCAACACCGTCAAGGGCAACCGGAACTGGATGACCGCCCGCGAGGCGCAGCTCGACTCCACCGCCTTCGGCGAGGGCGCCCTGGAGCGGATCTTCCCGATCTGCACCCCCGACGCCTCCGACTCGGCCTCCTTCGACGAGGTCCTGGAGCTCCTCCACCTCGGCGGCCGCTCCCTGCCCCACGCGGTCCTGATGATGGTCCCGGAGGCGTGGGAGAACCACGAGACCATGGACCCGGCCCGCCGCGCCTTCTACCAGTACCACTCCACGATGATGGAGCCCTGGGACGGCCCGGCCTGCGTCACCTTCACCGACGGCGTCCAGGTCGGCGCGGTCCTCGACCGCAACGGTCTGCGCCCCGGCCGCTACTGGGTCACCGACGAGGGCCTCGTCGTCCTCTCCTCCGAGGTCGGCGTCCTCGACATCGACCCCGCCAAGGTCGTCCGCAAGGGCCGCCTCCAGCCCGGCAAGATGTTCCTCGTCGACACCGCCGAGCACCGCATCGTCGAGGACGACGAGATCAAGGCCGCCCTCGCCGCCGAGCACCCCTACCAGGAGTGGCTGGAGACCGGCGAGATCGAGCTCTCCGACCTCCCCGAGCGCGAGCACATCGTGCACACCCACGCCTCGGTCACCCGCCGCCAGCAGACCTTCGGCTACACCGAGGAAGAGCTCCGCGTCATCCTCGCGCCGATGGCCCGCACCGGCGGCGAGCCGCTGGGCTCCATGGGTACGGACTCGCCGATCGCGGCCCTGTCCGCCCGCCCGCGGCTGCTCTTCGACTACTTCACGCAGCTCTTCGCGCAGGTCACGAACCCGCCGCTGGACGCCATCCGTGAAGAGCTGGTGACCTCGCTGCGCTCCTCGCTCGGCCCCCAGGGCAACCTGCTCGACCCGACCTCCGTCTCGTGTCGCAGCGTCACCCTGCCCTTCCCGGTGATCGACAACGACGAGCTGGCCAAGCTCATCCACATCAACGCCGACGGCGACATGCCCGGCATGAAGGCCGCGACCCTCTCCGGCCTCTACCGGGTCTCCGGCGGCGGCGAGGCCCTGGCCGCCCGCATCGACGCCATCTGCGCCGAGGCCGACACCGCCATCGAGGGCGGCGCCCGCCTGATCGTGCTCTCCGACCGGCACTCCGACGCCGAGCACGCGCCGATCCCCTCGCTGCTGCTCACCGCGGCCGTCCACCACCACCTCATCCGCACCAAGCAGCGCACCAAGGTGGGTCTGCTCGTCGAGGCCGGCGACGTCCGCGAGGTCCACCACGTCGCCCTGCTCATCGGCTACGGCGCCGCGGCGGTCAACCCGTACCTGGCGATGGAGTCCGTCGAGGACCTGGTCCGCGCCGGCACCTTCATCGAGGGCCTGGAGCCCGAGCAGGCCATCCGCAACCTGATCTACGCCCTCGGCAAGGGCGTCCTCAAGGTCATGTCCAAGATGGGCATCTCCACCGTCGCCTCCTACCGCGGCGCCCAGGTCTTCGAGGCCGTCGGCCTCGACGAGACCTTCGTCGCCACGTACTTCAACGGCACGGCCACCAAGATCGGCGGCGCCGGTCTCGACGTCGTCGCCAAGGAGGTCGCCGCCCGCCACGCCAAGGCGTACCCCGCCTCCGGCGTCCCCTCGGCGCACCGCGCCCTGGAGATCGGCGGCGAGTACCAGTGGCGCCGCGAGGGCGAGCCGCACCTGTTCGACCCGGAGACCGTCTTCCGCCTGCAGCACGCCACGCGCAACAAGCGGTACGACATCTTCAAGAAGTACACGGACCGGGTGAACGAGCAGTCCGAGCGCCTCATGACGCTCCGCGGCCTCTTCGGCTTCGCCGCCGAAGGCCGTACCCCGATCTCCATCGACGAGGTCGAGCCGGTCTCCGAGATCGTCAAGCGCTTCTCCACCGGCGCCATGTCGTACGGCTCCATCTCCCGCGAGGCGCACGAGACGCTCGCCGTCGCCATGAACCAGCTGGGCGCCAAGTCCAACACCGGTGAGGGCGGCGAGGACCCGGAGCGCCTGTACGACCCGGCGCGCCGCTCCGCGATCAAGCAGGTCGCCTCCGGCCGCTTCGGCGTCACCAGCGAGTACCTGGTCAACGCCGACGACATCCAGATCAAGATGGCCCAGGGCGCCAAGCCCGGCGAGGGCGGCCAGCTGCCCGGCCACAAGGTCTACCCGTGGGTCGCCAAGACGCGTCACTCGACGCCGGGCGTCGGCCTCATCTCGCCGCCGCCGCACCACGACATCTACTCCATCGAGGACCTGGCTCAGCTGATCCACGACCTCAAGAACGCCAACCCGGTCGCCCGCATCCACGTGAAGCTGGTCTCCGAGGTCGGCGTCGGCACGGTCGCCGCCGGTGTCTCCAAGGCCCACGCGGACGTCGTCCTCATCTCCGGCCACGACGGCGGTACGGGCGCCTCCCCGCTGACCTCCCTGAAGCACGCGGGCGGTCCCTGGGAGCTCGGCCTCGCCGAGACCCAGCAGACGCTGCTGCTCAACGGCCTGCGCGACCGCATCGTCGTCCAGACCGACGGCCAGCTGAAGACCGGCCGCGACGTGATCATCGCCGCGCTGCTCGGCGCCGAGGAGTTCGGTTTCGCGACCGCGCCGCTCGTCGTCTCCGGCTGCGTCATGATGCGCGTCTGCCACCTGGACACCTGCCCGGTCGGCATCGCCACCCAGAACCCGGTCCTGCGCGACCGCTTCTCCGGCAAGGCCGAGTTCGTCGTCAACTTCTTCGAGTTCATCGCCGAGGAGGTCCGCGAGCTCCTCGCCGAGCTGGGCTTCCGCACCCTCGAAGAGGCCGTCGGCCACGCCGAGCTGCTCGACACCAGCCGCGCGGTCACGCACTGGAAGGCGCAGGGCCTCGACCTGGAGCCGCTCTTCTACGTGCCGGAGCTGCCCGAGGGCGCGGTCCGTCACGCGCTCGTCGAGCAGGACCACGGTCTGGAGAAGGCCCTCGACAACGAGCTGATCGAGCTCGCCGCCGAGGCCCTGGGTGCCGCCTCCGCCGAGGAGGCCCAGCCGGTCCGCGCCCAGGTCGCGATCCGCAACATCAACCGCACGGTCGGCACCATGCTCGGCCACCAGGTGACGAAGAAGTTCGGCGGCGCCGGCCTCCCGGCCGACACCATCGACATCACCTTCACCGGCTCCGCGGGCCAGTCCTTCGGCGCCTTCCTGCCGGCCGGTGTCACGCTCCGCCTGGAGGGCGACGCCAACGACTACGTCGGCAAGGGCCTCTCCGGCGGCCGTGTGATCGTCCGCCCGGACCGGGGCGCCGACCACCTGGCCGAGTACTCCACCATCGCGGGCAACACGATCGGCTACGGCGCCACCGGCGGCGAGCTGTTCCTCCGCGGCCGCACCGGCGAGCGCTTCTGCGTCCGCAACTCCGGCGCCCTGGTCGTCTCGGAGGGCGTGGGCGACCACGGCTGCGAGTACATGACCGGTGGCACGGCGGTCGTCCTCGGCGAGACCGGCCGCAACTTCGCGGCCGGCATGTCGGGCGGTGTCGCCTACGTGATCGACCTCGACCGGGACAACGTCAACTCCGGGAACCTGGAGGCGATCGAGGCCCTGTCGGACACCGACAGGACCTGGCTGCACGACGTCGTGCGCCGCCACTTCGAGGAGACCGGCTCCACGGTCGCCGAGAAGCTCCTCGCCGACTGGGACGCCGCGGCGGCCCGGTTCAGCAAGATCATCCCCACCACGTACAAGGCAGTGCTCGCCGCCAAGGACGCCGCTGAGCTCGCCGGTCTCTCCGAGACCGAGACCACCGAGAAGATGATGGAGGCTGCGTCCCATGGCTGACCCCAAGGGCTTCCTGACCACCGGGCGTGAAGTCGCCCAGACCCGACCGGTGGGAGAGCGCGTCAGGGACTGGAACGAGGTCTACGTCCCCGGCTCCCTGCTGCCGATCATCAGCAAGCAGGCCGGCCGCTGCATGGACTGCGGCATCCCGTTCTGCCACAACGGCTGCCCCCTCGGGAACCTGATCCCCGAGTGGAACGACTACGCCTACCGCGAGGACTGGTCGGCGGCGCAGGAGCGCCTGCACGCCACCAACAACTTCCCGGAGTTCACCGGCCGTCTGTGCCCGGCTCCGTGCGAGTCCGCGTGTGTGCTCGGCATCAACCAGCCGGCCGTCACCATCAAGAACGTCGAAGTCTCCATCATCGACAAGGCCTGGGACGCGAACGACGTCAAGCCGCAGGCGCCCGACCGCCTCTCCGGCAAGACCGTCGCCGTCATCGGCTCGGGACCGGCCGGTCTCGCCGCCGCCCAGCAGCTGACCCGGGCCGGCCACACGGTCGCCGTCTACGAGCGGGCCGACCGCATCGGAGGTCTCCTCCGGTACGGCATCCCCGAGTTCAAGATGGAGAAGCGGCACATCAACCGCCGCATCGAGCAGATGCGCGCGGAGGGCACCAAGTTCCGCACGGGCGTCGAGATCGGCCGCGACATGCCGGCGACGGCGCTGCGCAACCGCTACGACGCGGTCGTCATCGCCGCCGGTGCCACCACCGCCCGCGACCTGCCCGTCCCGGGCCGGGAGCTGAACGGCATCCACCAGGCGATGGAGTACCTGCCGCTCGCCAACAAGGTCGTCGAGGGCGACTTCGTGGCCCCGCCGATCACCGCCGAGGGCAAGCACGTCGTCGTCATCGGCGGCGGCGACACCGGCGCGGACTGCGTCGGTACGGCACACCGCCAGGGCGCGGCCTCGGTCACGCAGCTGGAGATCATGCCGAAGCCGGGCGAGGAGCGGAACGCCGGCCAGCCCTGGCCGACCTTCCCCATGCTCTACAAGGTCACCTCGGCGCACGAGGAGGGCGGCGAGCGGGTCTACTCCGTCTCCACCACCCACTTCGAGGGCGACGAGGACGGCAACGTCCAGTTCCTCCACCTCGTCGAGGTCGAGTTCGTCGAGGGCAGGCTGACCCAGAAGCCGGGCACGGAGCGGAAGATCCCCGCCCAGCTGGTCACGCTCGCGATGGGCTTCACCGGCACGGACGTGGAGAACGGCCTGGTCGCGCAGTTCGGTCTGGACCTGGATGAGCGGGGTAACATCGCCCGTGACGCGGACTTCGCCACCAACGTCGATGGCGTGTTCGTCGCCGGTGACGCCGGCCGCGGCCAGTCGCTCATCGTCTGGGCCATCGCCGAGGGCCGCTCGGCCGCCCGCGGCGTCGACCGCTACCTGACCGGCGCCAGCTCCCTGCCGGCCCCGATCCGCCCGACGGACCGTTCGCTGATGGTCTGATCCCACCGGATCACCCCCGAGAACGTCCCGTACAACGACGTGCGGAACTGAGCGCAGCACCCCCTGAATGTCCCCGACCGGACGACCTGGGGGTGCTGATGCGCGTCCGGCGGAGGTTCTTACCGGAAGTGCGGGATGACCTTCGTGCCCCACTGCCGGATCGTCTCCAGGCAGACCTCCTGGGGGACCGTGCCCATCTGGATCAGGCACATCACCTCGTCGACGCCGATCTCCCGGAGCCGTTCCACGTAGGCGATCGCCGTGGACGCGTCCCCGTAGGCGTGGTCGGTGTTGTACGTGCCCGTGTCGACCGGCCGGGCCGGGATGTCCGCCTCGTGCAGGCGGGCGATCAGCTTCCGGCGCTGCTCGTCGAGCGCCCCCGTGTGGTCCTCGTCCTCCGCGTAGCCCGTGGGGGCGGGGGCACCGCCGTACCAGTGGGCGATCGACTCGGCGAAGAAGCGCTGGCCCCGGGTGCCGAGCCGGAGGGCGCGGGCCGGGTCGTCCAGGACGACCGTCGGGCACAGCGCGGAGAAGTGGTCGTTGACCTCGGTGGACACGAACCGGGAACCGTCCCTGGCGGCGAGGGCCTCGTCGTACACCGCGCGCATCGCACGGACGTCCTCGGCGCCGGCGAAGCCCATCACCAGCGCGCCGATGCCGAGTTCGGCGGCCTGCCGGAGGGACTCGTGCTGCGAGCAGGCCATGAAGAGCGGCGGATGCGGGGTCTGTACGGGGCGGGGGAGGACCGCACCGGGGCCGATGTCGAGGGTGCCGTGCCACTCCAGCTCCGGATCCCGCCAGGCCGAGGCGAAGATCCGCAGGGCCTCCTCGGTCTGCGGGCGGGTGTCCTCCGGGCGTACCCCGAACATCCGGGTCTCCTGGCGGGTCGCGCCCCGGCCGGCGCCGACGTCGACCCGGCCGCCGGAGAGCACGTCGAGCATGGCGGCGCGCTCGGCGACCCGGACCGGGTGCTGGTAGCCGAAGGGCATGGTGACCACGCCGTGGCCGACCCGGATGGTCCGGGTGCGCGCCGCGACCCAGGTCAGGAAGATCTCGGACGCGCTCATGTGGGCGTACTGGACGAGGGAGTGGTGCTCGACCGCCCAGATCCGGTCGAAGCCCATCTCCTCGGCGAGGACGGCCTGTTCGACGCAGTCGTGGAGGACCTGGTGTTCGCGGGCGGGGGTGGGGTCGACGAGCTGTGCTTCGAAGATCATGGAGAACTTCACGGGACGCTCCTCCCGGGGCAGGCCAGTTCTATGCCTAATCGAAATACTTCTAGCAGGCATAGGGAGAGGAAGGAAGGGCCGTAGACTGCGCTGCGTGGTGGACCGAGAGAGCGTGCCAGAGCTTCCCGCGACCAGCTGGGCCGTGCTCGGACTGCTCTCCCACGGACGGGAGTTGTCCGGCTACGACGTCAAGAAGTGGTCCGACCGGTCCCTCGGCCTCTTCTACTGGAGCCCCTCCTTCAGTCAGGTCTACAGCGAGCTCAAGCGCCTGGAGAACAGCGGCTACGCCACCTCGCGGCTCGTCGCCCCCGAGGCCGGCACGCGCGACAAGCGGGTCTACCGGATCACCGACGAGGGCCTCGACGCCGTCCGCACCTGGGCCCGCACGGCCCCCCTCGATCCGCCCGTCCTCAAGCACGGGCCGATGCTGCGGCTCTGGCTCGGCCACCTCCTCGAACCCGAGCGGATGCGGGAGATCCTGGCCGCGCACCGCGAGTACGCCGAGCGCATGCGGCGGCGCGCCGAGGCGGACGTGGCGGACGCGGGGGCGGACGAGGCCTGGGCGTACCCCCGGCTCACCCTCGCCTGGGCCGAGCGGTACTACACAGCCGAACGCGACCTGGCCGACGCCATGCTCGCGGACATCGAGGAACTGGAGGGGGAGCAGTAGATGGCACTGAGCCTGCGGAAGGTCGAGGAGACGGCGCCCGCGCTCGTCAGTCTCTACAAGGAGGCGGGGGCCTCGCTGGCGCGGCACGGGATGGGCGGCCAGCGGGTCGCCGTCTACCTCGTCGTCGACTACTCGGGGTCCATGAAGCCGTACTACGCCAACGGCACCGTGCAGGCCCTGGCGGACCGGGTCCTCGGGCTCTCCGCGCACCTCGACGACGACGGACGGGTGCCGGTGGTCTTCTTCTCCACCGACATCGACGCCGAGACCGAGATCCGGCTCGACGACCACGTCGGCCGGATCGACCGGATCGTCGCCGGGCTGGGCCACATGGGCAAGACGAGCTACCACCTCGCCATGGACGCCGTCATCGACCACTACCTGGACAGCGGCTCCACCGCGCCCGCGCTCGTCGTCTTCCAGACCGACGGAGGGCCGATCAACAAGCTCGCCGCCGAGCGGTACGTCTGCAAGGCGGCCCGGCTGCCCCTCTTCTGGCAGTTCATCGGCTTCGGCGACCCCGGGAGCAGGCAGTTCGAGTTCCTGCGCCGGCTCGACGAGCTGGACGTGCCGGCGAAGCGGCCCCTCGACAACGCCGGCTTCTTCCATGCGGGGCAGGACCCGAGCCGGGTCCCCGATGCCGAGCTGTACGACCGGCTCGTCTCCGAGTTCCCCGCCTGGCTCGCCGCTGCCCGGGCCCAGGGGGTCGTACGGTCATGAACCCGAAGACGCTCCGAGGCGTGCGAACTGCTCCTCGGTCAGCGTGACGTCGAGCGCGCCCAGGTTCTCCACGAGGTGGGCCGCCGAGGACGTGCCGGGGATCGGGAGGACGTGCGGGGCCCGGTGGAGCAGCCACGCCAGGGCCGTCTGCGACGGCGTCGCGCCGAGCTCGCGGGCCACACGGGCGACCGGCCCGTCCGGGCCCGCGTGCCCGCCCATGGCGACCGGGAAGAAGGGGACGAACGCGATCCCGCGCCCGGCCGTGTGGTCGAGGACCGGCTCGTGGTCGCGGTTCGCCAGGTTGTAGAGGTTCTGCACGGCCGCGATCGGCGCCGTCGCCTCGGCCTCGGTGAGCTGCTCGACCGTCACCTCCGAGAGCCCGATGTGCCGGACCTTGCCCTCCTCCCGGAGCTGCTTCAGGGCGCCGACCTGCTCGGCGACCGGGACGTTCTCGTCGAGACGGTGGGGGTAGAGGAGGTCGATCCGCTCCGTGCGCAGCCGGCGCAGGCTCAGCTCGGCCTGCTGGCGCAGATAGGCGGGGTGGCCGAGCGGCACCCACTCGGTGGGGGAGGGCCGGACCACGCCGACCTTGGTGGCCACCGCGACCCCCTCGCCGTACGGGTGCAGCGCCTCCGCGAGCAGCTCCTCGCCGGCCCCCAGGGCGTACGCGTCGGCCGTGTCGAAGAGGGTGACGCCCGCCTCGGCGGCCGTCCGCAGCAGGCCCACCGCCGCCGTCCGGTCGGCCGGGGCCGTCCAGATGCGGGCCTCCGGGCCGGTCGGGTCGCCGGGGCCGTCGGCGAGTCGCATCGTGCCGTACCCGACACGCCGGACCGGGAGGTCACCGCCGAGCTGGAATATCGTCGTGTCGGAGGACTTCGTGTCGTTCGTCATGGCCGGAACCGTAGGAGCTCACACGGATGTGAGGTTCAAGCGCGGACGGGTGAATGTGAGGGGGGTCACATGGAGATCGGTGAGCTTGCGCGCGAGACCGGGGTGAGCGTCCGGCTGCTCCGCTACTACGAGGAGCAGGGCCTCCTCGCCTCGGAGCGCACCCCCGGCGGGCAGCGGGTCTACGGCCCCGACGCCCCCGCCGTCGTCCGCCGCATCCGCGCCCTCCTCGGCGCCGGACTGCCGACCCGGGTCATCGCCGAGGTCCTCGACTGCGTCTGCGGCAGCGAGGCGGAGATCGAGCCCTGCCTCAGCCCGATGCTCGTCGCCCGGCTCGACGCCATCGACGAGAAGATCCAGGACCTCCAGGGCGCCCGCTCCTCGCTCGCCGCGCTCGTGGCCGTGGCCGAGGGCAGGCAACTCGCCACCGCCGACTGAGCGTTGGGGAAAAGGAGTGGCCCCCCGTCGGGGGTGCGGGCGATCATGCCGCCCATGACCTCTCTCGTACGACACGTGACCATCGACTGCGCCGACGCCTACGCCCTGGCGACCTTCTGGGCGAAGGCCCTCGACTCCCAGGTCTCCGACGACGACAAGCCCGGCGACCCGGAGGCGCTCGTCGAGTCGGCCGGCGCAGACCTCCTCTTCATCCAGGTCCCCGAGGGGAAGACGGCGAAGAACCGCGTCCACCTCGACCTCCAGCCGCAGGACCGCACCCGTGACGAGGAGGTCGAGCGGCTGCTCGGCCTCGGCGCCACCCTGTTCGAGGACCACCGGAACCCGGACGGCACCGGCTGGGCGACCCTGACGGACCCGGAGGGCAACGAGTTCTGCGTGGAGCGCAGCAAGGCGGAGCGCGCGGCGACCGCCTGAACCCACTGGTGAGTCCGGAGTAATCCGGACAGTGGCCGTCGGGTATCCGGTGTTTCCTGGATTCATGGGAGACACAGTCATGGGAGACACCGGAACCACCTGGCCGGCCTTCGAGGCCGACGAGCCCGAGTTCGCCGCGATCGTGCGGGAGCGCTTCGGGCAGTACACCCACCACGCCCTCGCCACCCTCCGTAAGGACGGCTCACCCCGCCTCAGCGGCATCGAGGCCGACTTCCGCGACGGGGAGCTCTGGCTCGGCATGATGCCGAACTCGCGCAAGGCGCTCGACCTGCGCCGCGACCCCCGGTTCGCGTTGCTCGCCAACCCGGGCCCCGGCACCGACATGGGCGGCGGGGACGTCCGGATCTCGGGGCGGGCGGTCGAGGTCACCGACCCGGAGAAGCTGGACTGGTACGCGGCCGAAGCGGGCGCGCCGCAGCCCTTCCACCTCTTCCGGGTGGAGCCGACCGAGGTCGTGCGGACCTGGGTGGACGGCGAGGAGGTCGTCTTCCGCAGCTGGGCGCCGGGACGCCCGACCCGGACGCTCCGGCGCGGCAACGACGACAGTCCGCCCCGCGAGGACACCTGACCCCTGGGTGGCCCGGCGCGCGGAGGACCACAATGGGCACGTGCCGAACACTGCAAGCAAGAAGAAGACCCAGGTGAGCGGCGGGCCCGAGCGGCGCCGTGAACTCCTCGACACGGCGGCCGAGGTGTTCGCCGCCCAGGGGTACAACGCCACCACCGTCCGCAAGATCGCGGACGCCGCCGGGATGCTCGCCGGCAGCCTCTACTACCACTTCGACTCCAAGGAGTCGATGCTCGACGAGATCCTCTCCACCTTCCTGAACGAGCTGTGGGAGGGGTACGACGCCGTCCTCGACGCCGGGCTCGGCCCCCGCGAGACCATCGAGGCCCTGGTCACCGAGTCCTTCCGGGAGATCGACCGGCACCGTGCCGCCGTCGCGATCTACCAGAAGGAGTCCCAGCACCTCGTCGACCAGCCCCGCTTCGGCTATCTGGCCGACTCGCAGCGCAAGTTCGAGAAGGCCTGGCTCGGCACCCTGGAGCGCGGCGTCGCCGCCGGGGTCTTCCGCGCCGACCTCGACGTCCGGCTCACCTACCGGTTCGTCCGCGACACCGTCTGGGTCGCCGCGTCCTGGTACCGGCCGGGCGGCCGGCACAGCCCGGAGGAGATCGCCCGCCAGTACCTGTCGATGGTCCTGGACGGGGTCGCCGTACGCCGCGACTGACCGGACGGCTGTGACGCCGCTCACGCAGGGGCGCCGTAGGGGGTGGCCGAGGGGGCGGCCGGGGCGGGAAGGTCCCGAGGCGCACTATTGTTCCGGGTAGAAACAGCCGGGGCCCGTATCTCGTGTTCCGGGTAGAAGCAGCCGGGGCCCGCATCGCGCAGGTGCGGGCCCCGGCTGTGCCGCGCACCGGCCAGGAAGGCACGAATGACCCGCTCCGAACGCCCCCACAAGCGCGGCCCCCGCACCGCCCAGGCGAAGTCCACGTCCCAGCCGAAGGGCCCCCGCGGCGGCCGTCGTCCCGCCGCGCCCCCGCCGCCGCAGGAGTTCACCCCTCCGGAGACGGTGACGCCCGCGCTGCCGCCCGTGGCCTCCTTCGAGGACCTGGACATGCCGGCCGCGCTGCTGCGGACGCTCACCGAGCAGGGTGTGACGGAGCCGTTCCCGATCCAGGCCGCGACGCTGCCGAACTCGATCGCCGGGCGTGACGTCCTCGGCCGGGGGCGGACCGGCTCCGGCAAGACCCTCGCCTTCGGGCTCGCGCTCCTCGCCCGCACCGCCGGCCGCCGCGCCGAGCCGACCGCGCCCCTCGCGCTGGTCCTGGTGCCGACCCGTGAGCTCGCCCAGCAGGTGACCGACGCCCTCACCCCGTACGCCGCCGCGCTGCGGCTGCGGATCACCACGGTCGTCGGCGGCATGTCGATCTCCCGGCAGTCCTCGTCCCTGCGGCGCGGCGCCGAGGTCCTCATCGCCACGCCCGGCCGGCTCCACGACCTCATCGAGCGGGGTGACTGCCGCCTCGACCAGGTCGCCGTCACCGTCCTCGACGAGGCCGACCAGATGGCCGACATGGGCTTCCTGCCGCAGGTCACGAAGCTGCTGAAGCAGGTCGAGCCGGACGGGCAGCGGCTGCTGTTCTCCGCGACCCTCGACCGGAACATCGACAAGCTGGTCAAGATGTTCCTGGACGACCCGGTCGTGCACTCGGTCGACCCGTCGGCCGGCG
Source organism: Streptomyces sp. NPDC044003 (assembly GCF_056435185.1). Lineage (NCBI taxonomy): Bacteria > Bacillati > Actinomycetota > Actinomycetes > Kitasatosporales > Streptomycetaceae > Streptomyces > Streptomyces sp. NPDC044003. The sequence goes on from NZ_JBWKFA010000002.1 coordinate 1,098,421, forward strand.
CGGTGACCACGATGGAGCACCACGTCCTGTACGTGATGGACGAGACGGACAAGAAGGCCGTCACGCTGCGGATCGCGGCCCGCGAAGGCCGCACGATCCTCTTCCTCGACACCAAGCGGTCCGTGGACCGGCTGGTCAAGCGGCTCCTCGCCAACGGCGTCCGGGCCTCCGGGCTGCACGGCGGCCGCTCGCAGCCGCAGCGCAACCGGACCCTGGACCAGTTCAAGACCGGCCAGGTCACCACGCTGGTCGCGACGAACGTGGCGGCGCGTGGCATCCACGTCGACGACCTCGACATGGTCGTGAACGTCGACCCGCCGATGGACCACAAGGACTATCTGCACCGGGGCGGCCGCACGGCCCGCGCCGGCGAGTCCGGCAGCGTCTTCACGCTGGTCCTGCCCGAGCAGAAGCGGGACATGGGCCGGCTCATGTCGAACGCGGGCATCAGCCCCCGCACGGCGCAGGTCAGGTCCAGCGACGGGGAGCTCGCCGAGCTCACCGGCGCCCGGGAGCCCTCGGGCGTCCCCGTCGTCATCGAGACCCCGCAGCCGACCCCGCCGCGCAAGGCGGCGGGGGCCGGTGGCGCCGGAACGGGCGGCCGTCGCCGTCGCCGTCCGGCCGCTGCCGGAGCCGGAAGCGGCGGTACGGACACGGCCGCACCGGCCTCGGGCCGCGGCTCCGGCCCGTCCGCCGGGCGCGGGTCCACCACGCCCACCGGCCGGGGCTCCGGCGCCGCGACGGGCTCGGGCCGGGGTTCCGGCGGGGCCGGCGGCTCCGGGCGTGGCGCGGGCGGTTCGGGGCGCGGCTCCGGCGCGGGCGCCGGGCGCGGTGCGGCGGCCGGCGGCGGCCGGGGCGGGCGTCAGGCCTCCGGCACGAGCCGTTCGCGGAGCGCCGCGAGCTCGCGCAGCTCCAGGCCGAGGCCGACCGACACGTAACGGAAGAGGCTCCCGTAGGAGGTGCGGACCTGGTCGATGGCGGTGTCCAGGTACTCGGCCCGCACCTCCTGGAGCGGCACGATCAGCTCCGGGTTCTGCATGAGCCCGCCCTGCTTCAGGCCCTCCCGCACGCGCGCGTCGTAGGCGGCGCGGAAGGTGTTGGAGGCCAGGTAGTCCGCGCGGGCGGAGCTCTCGGGCACCCCGAGCAGGGTGAGCAGGAGCCAGCTCGTCCAGCCGGTGCGGTCCTTGCCGGAGGTGCAGTGCAGGAGCAGCGGCCCCCGGCGCGGGTCGGCCAGGTCCCGCAGGGTGGCCGCGAGGGCGGCCCGGTTCGCGGCGTCGGTGACGAAGGTGCGGTACACCTCGCACATGAAGCCGGCGGCCCGCCCGCCGCCGAGCATCTCCTCCTGCCGGACCGGGTCGCGGGAGCCGATGGCGGCCATCAGCTGCCCGAAGAGCCCGTGGTCGGTGATGGGCCGGGCGACCGGGACCGTACCGGCGGGCAGCCGGTCGGCGCCGTCGTACCCGACCTCCTGCGGGATCCGCAGGTCGACCACGGTGCCGAGGCCGAGCCCGGCGAGGGTGGTGAGGTCGGCGTCGGTGAGCTTGGCGAGGTGGTCGCCCCGGTAGGCGAGACCGTGCCGGACCCGGCGGCCGTCGTAGGTGGCGTATCCGCCGAGATCGCGGACGTTGACCGCGCCCTGGAGCGGGATCTGCCGGATCGTCGTGGCGGTCGCGGAGCGGGGTCGGGCGCTCGCTTCCGCGGGCAGCACCGAGAGCAGGGCTGCGGCACCGGTGGTGGTGAGCAGTGCGCGTCGGGACAGGGGCATGGCTGGACTCCCTTACGGACTGACGGACGTACGGCGGACGGCCGTACGGCAGACGGACTCGGGTGGGACAGCCGTGGGCGGACGGGCCCGCGGGGCCGCTCTTCCACCTAACGTTAGTTAGGTGACGTGCTGGCGAGGAAGGTAGCAGCCGGGAGGGCCGAACGGGAGGGGTGCGTGCGCCCCGGTTACTCCGTGAGGCGCTTCGTCGCGGCGCGCTGGCGTTCCGTCGCGCCCCTCAGGAAGCGGGTGACCGTCGCCAGCTCCTCGGTGGTGAACTCCTCGTAGAGCTCGTGCACTTCGCGCGCCCAGTCGTCGAAGAGCGGGGCGAGCTCGGCCAGCTTCTCGGGGCGGGGCTCGACGAGCACCCGGCGCTTGTCCGTCGGGTGCTTCACCCTGCGCACGAAGCCCTTGCGCTCCAGGCGGTCGACGAGCCCGGTCACGGAGGCGGGGGCCAGGCCCGAGTGCTCGGCCAGCTCCTTGGCGGTGAGGGGGCCGTGCCGTTCGAGCAGGTCGAGCGTCTTGGTCTCGGTGGCGCCCAGGTCCTGCTGGGCCGCGATCGCCGAGTGGAAGGCGACGGAGGCGGCGCTGGAGTCCCGGCCGGCGGCGGTGAGGGCGGCGACGACCGCGCCCCGTTCCTGGTCCCGGTCCTGTGCGCTGTCCCGCTCGCTGTCCTGCTCGCTCATGGCGGCAGCCTAGCAAAATTCATTTCGTTCGGCCGAACGAAAGACTTGCGATCAAGGGTCCGTGCGTGTCAGATTTATTTCGTTCGCTCGAACGAAATGAATCTCGAGAGGGAGGGGCGAGATGTCCACGACCGTCACGACCGCCGCCACCGGCGCTCCGTTCACCGTCCACCCGCGCCGCTGGGCCGCCGCCGTCGTCATGATGGTCGCCGCCCTGATGGACCTCGTGGACGTCACCATCGTCAACGTCGCCCTGCCCTCCCTCGGGCACGGCCTCGGCGCCTCCGAGAGCGCCCTCCAGTGGACCGTCTCCGCCTACCTCCTGGGCTTCGCCGCGACCCTCGTCGTCGCGGGACGGCTCGGCGACCGGTACGGCCGCAAGGCGCTCTTCCTCGCCGGCACCGCCGGCTTCGGCCTCGCCAGCCTCGCCTGCGGCGTCGCCCAGAGCCCCGGCCAGCTGATCGCGGCCCGCGCCGTGCAGGGCGTCGCCGCCGCCGTGCTCATGCCGCAGGTGCTCGGCTCCTTCCAGAGCCTCTTCCAGGGCAAGGACCGCGGCAAGGTCTTCGGGATGTACGGCGCGGTCGCCGGCTTCGCCTCCGCGATCGGGCTGCTGCTCGGCGGGGTCCTCACCGACGCCGACCTCTTCGGGCTCGGCTGGCGCAGCGTCTTCCTCGTCAACGTGCCCGTCTCCGTCCTCACCCTCGCCGCCGCCGTCGTCCTCGTCCCCCGCACCCGCGAGAGCGCCGCCACCCGGCCGCCGCTGCTCGGCAGCCTCGTCCTCGCCGCCGGACTCGTCGCCGTCGTCCTGCCGCTCGTCCAGGGCCGCGGCTGGGGCTGGCCGCTCTGGGGCTGGGGCCTCCTCGCGGCCGGCGCCCTCGCGGTGGCCGGGGTCGCCGTCCGCGGCTCGGTGCTGCCCCGGCGGATCTTCACCGTCCCGGCCTTCTCGTACGGCCTGGCGGTCCAGCTGCTCTTCGCCCTCGGCATGCAGGGCTTCTTCCTGGTCCTCGCGATCTGGCTGCAGGGCGGACAGGGCTACACCCCGACGCAGGCGGGTGTCCTGATGGCCGCCTTCTCGGCGGGCGGCTTCCTCACGGCCCCGGCCGCCGAACCGCTCGCGGCCAAGCTCGGCCGGTACGTCCCCACCGCGGGCGCCCTCCTCATGGCCGGCGGCTACGGCTGGGTCTGGTACGCGATGGAGGGCGCGGCGCCCGTCCACACCGGCGCCTGGCCCCTGGCGCCCGGTCTCGCCGTCGCGGGCGCCGGCCTCGGCCTCCTCGTCGTCCCGCTCGTCGGCATCGTCCTCTCGGCCGCCCCCGCCGAACTCGCGGGCGGAGCCTCCGGCGTCTTCTCCACCGCCCAGCAGTTCGGCGGCGCCCTCGGCGCGGCCGCCATCGGCACCGCCTACTTCGCGGACCTCTCCCTCTCCGCCGCGATGCCCTGGGTCCTCGCGGCCTACGCGGGCGCCGCCCTGCTGAGCCTGCGGCTCCCCGCCGGCGGGCGGTGACGCTCCCTCACACACACGGCGCGGGGGGGGGGGGGGGGGGGGGGGGGGGGGGTGGGTGGTGACCGGGGGCTCGATGGTGGGGAGGGTGTGGGGGTGGTT